>CAWJGW010000004.1:0-458716 GCA_963842405.1 uncultured Isosphaeraceae bacterium
GGCCTTCGCTGAGCAACGGTCCCAGACCCTGGTCAACCACGCCCAGCGAATGGCCCAGGAGGCCGGCGCCGAATACCATCACCCTCTAAGGCAAGGTCCGCAAGGACAAACTGGTCGATGAAATCCTCCGCAACCGACCGATTCTCGAGGGGTTGGTCTGCGTTCTCTGTGGCATGGAATGCTGCCCCAGCTTCAAGATGGCCTCCGGCAAGGACCGCCCCCGCCTGGTCAACGCACGCCGCGTGCAGCGCGTCTTGTACTTCTACTTTCTCGATCCGGATCTGGGCCTGATCTACATCCGGCTGACGACCTGGTTCCCGTTCACCGTCCAGGTCTACGTCAACGGCCACTCGTGGCTGGCCCAGCAGATGCTCAAGCAAAAGCTGGGCTTCAACCTGCAAGACAACACGTTCACGGTTCTGGACGATCCCCGAGCCGCTCAGGAGTTGGCCGATTCCTTCGCCCAGTTGAACTGGACCAAGATCCTCAGGGGCCTGGTTCGCCAGGTCAACCCCTTGATGAACGAGCGGTGGTTTCGCGGCCTCAGTTATTCCTGGGTCGTCAACCAAGCCGAGTATGCCACCGACCTGATCTTCACCAGCCGCGAGGCGTTGGCTGGTCTCTATCCGCGGCTGTTGGACCACGCCGCGGTCAACTTCTCGGCGAAGGACATCCTGGGCTTCTGGGGTCGAAAATTCCATCCCCGGTTCGAGGGCGAGGTGCTGACGCATTGCCAGAAAGGTCGCTGGCCCGGGGCCCGGATCAAACACCGGATGAAGAACAACGCGCTGAAGATGTACGACAAGTTCGGCTGGGTGCTGCGGATCGAGACGGTGATCAACAATCCGCGGGAGTTCCGGGTTCGGCGGTTGCGGACCCGAGAGGGCGCCGGGAGATGGTGTGGTGCCCGATGAACAAAGGGGTGATCAACCTTTACCGCTACTGCGAGGTGGCGTTGGCGGCCAACCGCCGTTACCTGGACGCGCTGTCGGTGGTGGACGACCCGGCGCCGGCGTATCGTCAGGTCGAGGGACCTGACCGAGCCGGTGGTGGTCTCGGGGAGAAGCCATGCCGGTTTCAACCCGGCCAACTCTGGGGATGTGCGACTGTTCCAGGCGGTGCTGGATGGCGATCACGTGCTGCGGGGCATCCGCAACGCCGAGATCCGCACGGCGTTGTACGGCTCGACCGAGGATGCCGTGGAACGCCGTCGCCAGAGCCACGCGGTCGGCCGGATGCTCAAGCGACTGCACGTGCGCGGTTTGATGGTGAAGGTCCCGCGCAGTCATCGGTGGCACGTCAGCGTGAAAGGTCATCAGGTGCTTGGGGCCGTCGTGCGCCTGTATCATTATGGAATCCCGGCAGCGATCGCTACCGCGGCGTAAGTCGGCCCAAAGATGCGCGCAGCGGCGCAGGGATCCTACGGAGTAAGATTCTAGCGAGGCTTCGCCTCCAACCAACTGACGCATGTCAGCAACGGCGCTGAGGGCGGTCGTCGCAACTTCCTGCTACGGGTTCCTCTTCTCTGGTCCCCAGCGACGTCCAAGGGCCGCCCTGGTGGCTCAATTCTGGCCGCGATCCTGGCACCGTTTCTGGACCGCGATCGAGCGACGCGTCAGACCGGCCTCTGGACAATCGGCTCCGGGGAGTCGAAAACAGGAGGGGTTCCCCCTGGTGATGAAACCGCTGAGCGGTTGGTGGTCCCTTGGGACCCAACTCCCCGGAGCCGATCATGATCCTACCAGGCCCTGGTGACCCCGTCATCCCGACTCCCCAACGCCGACCGTGTGTCCCGAATCCGCGGCGTCCCGTCGCTGATGTCATCCGGCATCACGTGACCCTGGAACTGGAGTCCCTCGACCGGGTCTATCTCAACGTCTACCAGCCGGAGTTGCAGACACCCCGGGCCGTGTTCCACTTCCTCCGCGACCACTACGGACAGGGGGCAGTCTCCTCCCACCAGATGAAGGAGATCTCCGAGCGATTCCTCCGAGGCATCAACCAATTCGCAGAGGACCAGGACATCCCGATCATCGGCTTCCAGAGGGCTCAACGCAAAGAAGACGTGGCGGCGGGATACTTGGCCGAATTCACACAGACCGAGGGCGTGCTCTTCATCGGCAAGGCCCAGGAGAAAGTCCGGACCTTTCGCACCGAGGGGCGACGCAACGAGCGCGGTGAAACCTACCCCTGGATCGTCGATTCCACCGCGATGGTCAACCAGTATTACTTCTACGCCGTCAACGCCGACTTCGGGCTGTTCTTCCTCAAGTACAGCTCGTACTTCCCTTACGGGGCCAAGCTTTGTTTCAACGGTCATGAATATCTCAAGCGGCAACTCGCCAAGGAGGGGATCGGCTTCGAGGAATTGGCCAACGGCATCTTGAGTTGTGACAACCCCAAGCGGATGCAGGAACTGGCTGACAGCTTGACACCGGCGCGGATCCTCCTGTTCTTGAGCAAGTGGCAGCATCGTCTCCCCTGTCCCTTCACGCTGCCGGAACAGCAGGCTGGCTATCGTTATCAGGCCTCGATCAGCCAGGTGGAGTTCGCCCTGACCCAGGTCTTTGATCGCCCGGTGCAGGGCCGGATCTTCTTCGAGGAGGTGATCCGTGAGAACATCGACCTGGGGCGCCCCGACAACCTGCAATTGATCTTCGCGCGGCACGTGACCAAGCGGACGCCGGGTCCGTTCCGCACGCGAGTGGTTCGCGAAGGGGTGATCCCGTCGCTGTACATCGATTATAAGTCCAATCGGCTGAAGCAGTATTTCAAGGAAGGCCGTGCGTTGCGGACGGAGCTGACCGTGAATGATGCCGTGGAGTTCGGCTTGGGTCGGAAGCTGGTCAATCTTCCCGCGCTGCGGGAGCTGGGTTTTCAAACCGCACGACGTCTCTTGCACGTCCAAACGACCAGCCAAGACTTCGCGTTCTCCGAGGAAATGTTCCGGGAAGTGACCGGTCCGTGCCGGGTGGGCGAGCAACGGGCCTCGGCCTTGCGGTTCGGCGATGAGCTGGTGCAGACGTTGTTGAGCGTGTTGCTGGTGTTTCGGTTGTTGCCCCGGGGATTTCGCAGTGCTGATCTGCGGGAGCACCTCGCTTCGCTGCTGGGGGTTGATCCCAGCCAATGGACCC
The DNA here is from genome assembly GCA_963842405.1 of uncultured Isosphaeraceae bacterium. Taxonomy (GTDB): domain Bacteria; phylum Planctomycetota; class Planctomycetia; order Isosphaerales; family Isosphaeraceae; genus CAVZRC01. The sequence goes on from CAWJGW010000004.1 coordinate 3,135, forward strand.
AGGGCCGGCTGACGTACCAACTGCGCCGGTTGCGGCTGCACGGGTTGATCGACCGCGCACCGGGTTCGCATCGCTACACGGTGACCGAGAAGGGCCTGCGGGTAGCGCTGTGGTTCACGCGGTGTCACACGCGGCTATTCCGGCCGGCACTCGGGGAAATCTTTGCCGAAGACTTCCCCGAAGCCAGTACCCTGCGCCGCGCGCTCGATCGTTTTGATCAAGAGGTGAAGCGATATATCGAGAAAGCAAAGGTACCCGAAGCAGCTTGACCGAAAAAACTTGACTCAAGTGCGCCAGATTTTTCCCTTAAAGGGGTCTAATGCAAGGTCAGCGGGCACAGATTGGACTTTTCGAGGCCTGCTCAACGTTCAGTCGCGTTACGGCCTGCCTGCTCGCTGCATCGCCTAAAGCGACACATTTGTCTCGAAGGCTCCGACGGTTTCGTTACCTCCACCGCCGCTCCGATAGCTACCGGCTGGAGCGACCCAGTTACCGGGTGGGAGTTTCACCCACTGAAGACCAACACCTTGGGTGCGGCGCAGCATTAGGAATGTCCCGAATGGCACGTCCTGTAGACGCAAGATGAGAATCCCAGGACTGTTGAGCCACGCAATCACGAATTCCATAGGTCTCAGAGGCCCTCATGTCCCCTTGCATGGTCGCTGGGGGGATGAAAAGAGACCTCTCTTGTCGGATGATGGGGTGTCGTTCGACCCTAATCTGCAAGGAGGTCTCCCATGGCTCAGTGTGCCACACCGCGGCTCCGTTTCCAATTCCATCGTCTCCAGACTCAGCCTCCAGCCCAACCCGACTTGGGCCTCGAGGCCGTCCTGCCCGTGGCCACCATCCAGCAGGTCCTTCGCGAGGAGGGCGGCATCTGGAAATCGATCGTCTACACCCCGTGGCTGACCTTCTGGGCCTTCTTCTGGCAGGTGCTCAGCCCCGATCGCTCCTGCCGCAGCGCACTCAAGCGGTTGTCCGCCTGGATGGGACTCCGCGGTGAGAAGCTCGACGACGAGGACACCAGTCCGTATTGCAAGGCCCGGGCGCGGCTGCCGGAATCGGCGCTGAAGCGGCTGATGCGTCTGGTGGGCTTGCAGTCGCACCAGCAGGCCCCCGAGGACTGGCGGTGGTGCTCTCGCCCGGTCAAGGTGGTCAACGGCAGCACCGCGATCATGGCCGATACCGTGGCCAACCAGAAGGCCTATCCCCAACTCGCGTCCCAGAAGCCCGGCCTGGGTTTCCCGATCCTCCGCTTCGTGGTGATCTTCTGCCTGGCCACCGGGTCGGCGCTGGAGCTGGCCCTGGGCAAGTACCAAGGGAAGCAGACCGGGGAAAACGCCTTGTTTCGTAGCCTTTGGGACGATGCGTTCGAGCCCGATGACGTGGTCCTGGGAGATCGCTACTATTGTTCTTATTTCGATATTGCGATGCTAAAACAGCGGAGTGTGGACAGCGTGTTCCGGCTGCATCAGCGGCGGCCGTGCGACTTCCGGCGCAGGCCGGCGGTTGGGCCAGGAGGATCAGGTTGTGGAATGGTTGCGGCCGGAGCGACCGGAGTGGATGAGCGAAGATATTTACAATACTATTCCTGAGACGATGGAGATTCGGCAGGTGCGAATTCACGTGGGGAAGCCGGGCTTCCGCACCCGCGTGTTGGATCTGGCCACAACCCTGTTGGATTCGGAAATTTACAGGAAATCGGATCTTGGTCTATTGTACCGGCAGCGGTGGCATGCGGAGCTGGATTTGCGGTCGATCAAGATCGTGCTGGGGATGGACATGCTGCGGTGCAAGACCCCGGAGATGGTGCGCAAGGAGATCTGGATGACGTTGTTGGGATACAATGTGATCCGAGCGTTGATGGTGGCGGCGTCGCAAGAGCACGGGCGCGATCCGCGGCAGGTGAGTTTCAAAGGAGCGTTGCAGACGTTACAGGAGTTCGCCGTGGGGCTGCGAGAGGGGACGCCCCAGCAACGGCGGTGGTTGTGGACGATCCTGTTGAGTGCGATCGCGGCCGACGCGGTGGGGTATCGCCCCGACCGAGTGGAACCCCGGGCTCGGAAGCGTCGGCCCAAGCAGTACCCGTTGTTGACCATACCCCGACGACAAGCCCAAGCCGCTATGCGCAAAGCAGGTTAGAGCTACAGGACGTGCCATTCGCAAGGTCGGCGCACAGATTGGACTTTTCAAGGCCTGCTCAACGTTCAGTCGCGTTACGGCCTGCCTGCTCGCTGCATCGCCTAAAGCGACACATTTGTCTCGAAGGCTCCGACGGTTTCGTTACCTCCACCGCCGCTCCGATAGCTACCGGCTGGAGCGACCCAGTTACCGGGTGGGAGTTTCACCCACTGAAGACCAACACCTTGGGTGCGGCGCACATTAGGAATGTCCCCTTTTCTCCTTCGAAGGACTCATGCTGCATCGGAGCGGACATAGGCCGCCCTGTTCGACTCCTGGCGTCTCAGAAGCTATTCATCATATCTGCCCAGTAAGTATGCGGCACATCGCAATGGTTCGATGTGGAGCTGGCGAACTTTCGCCCCGGGGGGACTGCAAATCCCTTGGCGGCCTCGTCGGGCTTGGGGGCGTACACAATGATGATGTTCGGTGCCGCGAGGGCAGCGCGGGCGGAGTCGTGGTCCTTCGTTGCCTTGTTGCCGGCGGGAGTGTTTGCTTTGTTCAGTATGCCTTGAATCGCGGTCACATTGCTGCCGTACTTCTTGCTGTTGTTGGCGCCCTCGACCGTCCAGAACAGGAAGTACTTCCCTCCTTGGGCCGCCCAATCGACCCACAGGCTCGGGGACCCGTACATGGAGTCGAACCCCCAACACTCGCGAACCTTGGCAACCTTGGCTGTCCGGGCCATTAGCAGCATGGGAGAGCCGCCGCCGGAGTGCACCGCCAGGATGAGCTTTCCTATCGACATCCCGGCGGTATCCGTCGTTTCCGTGGACGATTTGACCCCTTGCCAATTGAACGGAGCCGTCTTCACCCGTGCCGCAATGAATGCTACGACCTTCTTCAGGAAGTCATCCGCGTCCATGTCGAGATGCAGGCCGCTGCTGTCCCCGCGCAAACGCGCGGCAACCAGGACCATGTTCTTGCCGCTCTTATTCACCCACTCACGCATTTGAAACGTCGGGTCTCTCCAGAAGTCCCTAATCGTATCGGAGTCATGGCCGCCACAGGGTGTCGGAAGGCCGTGAAAGTAAACGAGCAGGTCCAACGTGCCGCCCGGGACATACTTCTCAGGAAAAAAGATGCCGGTGTCGTTGGCGCCGTGGTCTTTGACGATGGAAGCCGGGTAGACAGTCAGCCTCGCCGGTCCCTTGGGATTCGTGCTGGGGCTCTCCTCAATGTCATTCGCCATGGTCAGCTCACGTGAGAGAAGGTGCCTGGTAGCCAACGGCGCACTCCTTCGCCGAATACGAGGTTAGGTCAACCGTGTGACGATACGGTTCGGGCGATGCCCTGCCGGGCCCGGGCTCTCGTGAACCAAGCCCCTCCAGGTCTCGGCCCTGGGTGACGGGTTCGAACCAGGAGATGGAAGGAAAGCAGGGGGTTCGACGTATAACTATAAATCCCCCATCCTTCCTCAGCGAGTCCCTCGATGACGGAAGATACGGCGTATGCGTAGACCGAGTGGTTTATAGTGATACGTCTGACCGCGTGTTTTCCGTGTTTCTGACCGCGTGTTTCCCGTTTGGACCCCACTCGGGTCGGTGGTTAGAATAGAGATACCCTCGGGTCACTTCCGACGGACCGCATCACCGAAGCAAGAGGTTTCTGTGTCAACCGATATCGACGTGTATCTGGCGCCGGGGTCGGGGAAGTCCCTGACACCGGAGGAGTTCCTAGTCCGAAAACCCTCAGTTGAACGCCAATGACGCAGCCAGATTGCTCTCGTTCGCTACTTTGCCCCATTTCAGGGGTCCGACAATCATCGGAACAGAAAGTCGGGTTAAGCCCCTCCCACGCCCGTCGGGGAAAAGTGTAAAGAGAAAGTCCCCGGTCGAATTCGCGGGGTCGGACGCTGGAAATCGCGGGCTTTTGGGCCGGGAAAACCGTAACGAGAATCCTATAGCTTTCTCTTGCCAATCCGGCCGCCCCCGAGGTAGGCTCGATGCCTTCTCTGATCCATCGGGGCAAGCAATGCCTAAGACTACCTATGGCCCGAAGTCGCAGGACCAACGGATCGCCCATAAGCACGTCGCCATCTACGTCCGCGTCTCGGGCAAGAGGCAGGACACCGCGTCTCAAGAACCGGACCTGAAATCCTGGGCCGAACACGGCTTAACCCGACTTTCTGTTCCGATGATTGTCGGACCCCTTTCACGCCACGCGCTTCGCCATCAGCGGACGACCCGTGTACGTCCAGCGGAACGGATGCGCGAAGACGCGATTGAAGTAGTCGATGAAATCCACCAATTTCTCACGCAAATCTTTCACCGATTTGAAAGAACCACGGCGGATCACTTTCCGCATGATCACCCCAAAGACCCCCTCGATCTGGTTCAGCCACGAACTGTGCTTCGGCGTGTACACGAACCGGACGCTGTGACTCTCCTCCGACAAGAACGCCTGGCGAGTCGCCACCGATTTCAGGACCCCACGTACCCCCTTCTTCCCCAGCGGCGTCGTGATCTCACACGCCTCGGCCACCACCTCCACCAAGGTCTCCGAGCAGTGGATGTTCAAGTTATCCGCGACGAACACCCAGGACGCGCCCGGGTCGGTCGCCATCGTCTGCTCGATGTGGCTGGCGAAGTCGGCCTCGGTTCGCGTCGGGCCGATCGACGGCGCGATCAGTTCCCCGGTCGTCACCTGGAAGTTACCGATCAGCGTCAACGTCCCGTGGCGCTTGTACTCGAACTCGATCCGCGCCGGCTGGCCGGCGATCATCAGCTTGGTCGCAGCGATCCGTTCCAGCGCCTGGATGCCCGTCATCTCGTCCACGCACACGGTATGGGTGTTCTGAGTTCGCTCCAACGCCGGCGCCGCCAGGTACGTCTCGCAGACCGCCTCGACCTGCTCCTGAAACCGGACCGGATCCTTCTCGGTGGTGTTGAGCCAGTACCGGCTCTTGTGGGGCTGCAGGGCCGCCTCGCGGAGGTAGCGGCTGACCTGCGAGGTCGAGATCGACACGACGATGCCCCGCTTGACCACCTCGTCGGCCAGCTCGTGGGCCGTCCAGTGGGTGATAGGCCGGCCGGACTTCTCGGGGGGCTCGCAGGCGACCGCGAGGATCATCGTGACTTGCTCCGGGGTGAACTTGCCGGGGGCTCCGGGGCGGGGTGCGTCGGTGAGGAGCGCTTCGATCGCCCGGCGCAGGTCGGCTTTGGTCTCGCGGCACTCGAGGTCAATCAAGCGGGACCAACCTTTGGCCCAGCGCCGTCGCCACCGTCCGACTTGGCGTCCGCCCAGGCCCAGCTCTTCGGTGATGTCTTCATTGCGGAGACCGTCGAAGGCCAGGAGGATGATGGCGGCGCGTTGCCGGAGATGCGACGGGGCCGTGACGGCGTCGCGGAGCGTGGTGAGGATGTCGCGTTGTCGTTCGGTGATGGTCACCTTGGCCGCCTTGCCTGGCATGGCGAGAGCCCTCCTGTTGAGTGGGAATCTGGTGAGGCCGGGCAATTCTAGCGTGACAGTCAACTTCATCGGTTCTCAACTACGATTTTTCGGACTAGGCGTCGTGGACGCCCTGACCCGTGGCGACCTCGTCGTGCCGTCCTACCGGGTCTTCCTGGGCAAGAAGGGCTCGGCCAAGCGCCTCTCCGATCCCGCTCGACGGCGCCGCAGGAAGCCGTCGAAGCCCTTCGGGCTCGAGGCTCCGTTCCAGCTCGCGAAGTATTATCCGCCGATGGATAAGGCCCCGCCCGACGGCATCGAGCTCCTCTACGAGGGGGACGAGGTCCCGGCCCTTCGATCCGTGGTCGGCGGATGCGACTTCCTCCGCAAATCCGTCTTCGTGACGTTCTGGGGACTCAACTGGGACACCGAGACGGTCCGGGATCGCGGCCGCAAGGTCGTTGCCTACCGGGCCTCGGTCCTGCTCATCTCCTCCCCGGAGGAATTGGTCTTCGAAAACGACTCCGAACGCTTCGCACCCAAGGATTGGTGGCCAGAGCATTCCCGTCCAGAGAAGCTCACCTGTCGTCAGTGCGTGATGCTTATCGGGAATGGGGGGACATACCTCGAGAATGTCTGGGGGTCCGTCGTGGAGGAATTCTTCCGAGAGCAATTCGGCACCCCCCTGCAGATGGTGATGAAGTTCTCCTGATCGAATGGGGAAATGGTGTCAGTTCATTCTTGGGGAAAGATGGGAAATGGGGGCAGAAAAAGTGTCAGTACATCCTGGGTAGAAAAGGTGTCAGTGCATCATACGAAGCCAAACTTCGAAGGTGAGCCTCCGCGCAGCGCGCGGGGATTCGGATTTCGCCTTCGAGGCGCAACTCCAGCGAGAGTGGGGACATCCCAACCTCTGCTCGGCTCAAATCTGAGTCTATTGCAAGAGACCGGGTGATCGCGTTGCCACGCTCCCGCGTGGGAACGGCGTTCCTGGCCGCTCCGGCGGCCCGAGTGCCACGGCGAGGCGGAGCGTCGAGAGCCGACACTCCCACGCAAGAGCGTGGGAGGCGCGGATTTCGCGTGTGCTCCGCCACCCTTGCTCACTCGAACCCGGTTCCCTGGCTACAGTCACCAAAACTTGCGCCATTTGCTCTGACAGACAAAGTGACTGCCATTCTGGCGGAGAAATCCCATGGCGGAGCCAGCCGATCGCGCCGCTCGACCTGCACCAGGAGTCACGGCGGCGACCTCCGATGGCCCAGGAGGTGGGGTTCGATGTCGCCTCGGCTTGATCGCGACCCGATCAACGATCGGTCTCCATCGGGATTCCCAGTCTCTCCAGTTGGTCGCGACGTCGGGCCCAGGTGGTGGGCTCGAGCGGCGTGATCGCTCCGGAGGCATCCATTTCCATCGAGGTGAGCACCTGGACCCACAGCACCGCGGAGGCCGGATCGAGCGTGAGGGATGGGGGCCGGTTCCAGGTGTGAATTTTCTCGTCGGCGGTCAAGACGAGCACAGTCTCCTCCGTCGTGAAGGCCAGGGCCAGGACGCTCTGCCGATGCGGCCAGGGAGCGCCGAGTGGCTTGGCGGTGACACCGTCCCAGAGCCAGGACGTCCCGTCCTGGCAGCCGGTCGCGACCACCCGACCGCTGGGCGAGAAGACCGCGCGGAGCACGGGGCTGTTGTGCTCCAGGGGAGGAACGAGTAGCCGGCCGTTGCCCGCGTCCCAGAGCCGCGCGGTCTTATCGAAGCCCCCGGTCAGGACCGTCTTGCCGTCCGGGCTGAAGACCGCCACGTTGAGCAGCATATCATGGCGAACGGCGGGGACTCGGGCTGGCCCTTGGCCACGTCCCAGAGCCGCGCGGTCGCGTCGTTGCTCCCGGTCAGGAGGGTGGCGCCGTCGGGGCTGAAGGTCACGTGCCGGACCCAGTTGGTATGGCGCAGTGGGGGCGCCGAGAGGCTGGCCGGACGTCGCATCCCAGAGCCGAGCGACCCAGTCCGTGCCGCCGGTGGCCAGCATCCGGCCATCCGGGCCGAAGGCCAGGGCGACGATACTGCCACCCTGGGGAATCGCGGGCGTGATCGGCCGGCCCGTGGATGCGTCCCAGAAGCGAAGCGAGTTCGTGCAGCCCGTCGCGATGATCCGCCCATCGGGGGAAAACGCGAGACGCAGCCACCTCGCCCTGGCAGTCGAGCGGCGGACCGAGCGGTTGCCCGGTCGTGACGTCCCAGACCTGGGCCTGGTGATCCTTGCCCCCCGTCGCGATGACTTTTCCGTCCGGGCGGAACGCGACGCACCGGATGGCATCCCGCTGGCGGAACGGATGACTCAGCGGCTGCCCGGTGCGGACGTCAAGGAGCACGGCGGTCCCGTCGACGCGACTGGCCAGCACGCGAGTACGGTCGGCGTCGATCGCCTCGCGTGGTAGTAGATTCGAGGCCAAGGCCAGCGTGGCGGGGCACGGCGGTCCCAGCAGATTCGGAGCCAGGTCCCAGAGCCGGACCACGCCATCATCACAACCGGTCGCGAGGGTGCGCCCGTCGGGCGAGATGGCCAGGGTGTGGACCTCATCCAGGTGCGACAGGGGCGATCCGAGCGCCTGGCCGCTGGCCACATCCCAGAGCTGCGCGGTGTGGTCGATGCCGCAGGTCATCAGCGTGGAGCCGTCGGGGCTGAAGGCCAAAGCCCGAAGGTCGGCGGTATGAACCAGTGGAGGTATCAGCGGCCGGGAGGCCGTCAGGTCCCAGAGCCAGGCCGTATTGTCCCGTCCGGCCGAGGCCAGGAGCCGGCCATCGGGGCTCCAGGCCACGGCGTTGATCGCCCGGTCCTGGTGAAACAGGATTCCCAGGAGTTGCCCCGTCCGTGGATCCCAGAGTCGGACGGCCCGGTCAATACAGCCCGTCGCCAGCCGTTTGCCGTCGGGACTCCACGCGACCGCAGTGACCGTGTCCGGGTGTCGGAGGATCTGCTCGAGGACGTGGCCGTCGACGTTCCAGATGCGTGCCGCCTGGTCATCCGAGCCGGTCGCCAGCGACCGGCCGTCAGGGCTGAACGCCAGGGCCCGGACGCGCTTCGAAATGAGCCAGCGGCTGGCCCAGGGGCCGGCCGGTGGCGACGTCCCAGAGCCGGGCCGCCGCGTCGAATCCGGACGAAGCGAGGGTCCGGCCGTCGGGGCTGAACGCCACGCGGTCCAGCTCGGCGTCGTGGAGCATCGGTGGACCGATCGGCCGGCCGGTGGCGACGTCCCAGAGTCGGACGGCGCGATCGCGACAGCCGGTTGCCAGGATCCGGCCATCGGGACTCCAGGCCACGGATTGGACGCCCTCGGGGTGGGACCAGGCCGCGCGCATCGGGGTGATCCGGGTCAACCAGGAGGCCAGGTTGGCTCGGAATACGGCCTGGAGGTCCCGGGCATCGCTGGGGACGATGGTCAGGCCGCGGGCGAGCCAGGTCAGGCCGCGTCCGGCATCCCGTTGGCGCACAGGGCCAGGCCCCGGTCGAGGATCATGCGGGCCGTGAGCAACTGGGCTTCGTGGCGTGTCGCGGCCTCGGCGCGCACCGTCGCCTCGGCGCGGCGCCACTGCCAGAGGACCAGGCCCAGGCCCACGGTGGTAACGACCACGATCGTCGTGGCCAACGACGCGATGGCCGGACGGCGGACGACCGCTTTCCAGGCTCGTTCCCAGGGAGGCACCGGCCGTGCCAGGATCGGCAATCGGGCCAGGAATCGGCCCAGGTCGTCGGCCAGAGCCGACGCCGAGGCGTAGCGCCGGGCCGGCTCCTTGGCCAGGCATTTCAGGCTGATGGTCTCGGCGTCGCGCGGCAGGCCCGGCACCAGCCTCGACGGCGGCAGAGGCTCCGAGTGCCTGACCTGCTCGATCGTCTCCATCACGGACGCCGCTTTGAACGGCGGCCGGCCCGTCAACAATTCGTAGAAGATCGCCCCCAAGGCGTAGACGTCGGCCGCCGGCCCGACCTGACGCGCATTCTCACCGGCCTGCTCGGGAGCCATGTACTCGGGCGAGCCCAGGAGGGATTCGGTCCGGGTCAGCCCGAGGTTGCCGTCGAGCGCTTGGCCAGTCCGAAGTCGGCGATCTTGGGCGTCCCGTCGCCTGTCAACAGGATGTTGGCCGGCTTCAGGTCGCGGTGTACGACCTCCTTCTGATGCGCCGCGGCGATTCCACGCGCCAGCCGCTCGATCAAGGTCGCGGCATCGCGGGCCGTCCAGGGGGTGCCGTCGAGCCGCCCGGCAAGCGAACCGCCTTCCACATACTCAAACTCGACGAAGGGGAGCCCCTCATGGTCGCCGGTCGCGTGGATCTGAATGATCTGGGGGTGGCGGAGCCGGGCGACCACCTCCGCCTCGGACAGGAACCGGAGGGTCGCCTCGGCCCCGGCGTGGGCACCCGCGAGGATCATCTTCAAGGCCACGATGCGGTTGAGCCGGAGCTGCCGGGCCTTGTACACGACCCCCATCCCGCCGCGGCCCAGCTCCTCCAGGATCGTGTAGCCCGGCACCCGCGGCCAGGAGGAATTCGCCAGCCGCGGTCGGCCGGTTCGGTCCGACGACCACGTCAGGGTCGAGCGGTCCACCTGCCCAGCCGGGGCGGCAGCCGGTAACTCCTCGCCAAGACCTTGATCGATCTCGAATTGGAGCCGGAGTGGCTCCTTGTACCGAGGGAACCGCCACAGGTACTCGGCCAGCGTCGGCGATTCGCCGCGCTCCTGGCGCAACAGGCCTCGCCGCAGATGAGGTCCAGGATGAGCTCTCCATCTTGCTGCAAGGCCGGAACAAGCTGCAAATAAGCCTCGACCGGAACGCGTTCACCGTTCCGCCAGTGCCGAACCTGTTCGGCCTGGAGGACGCCGGTCACTTCCGCCGGAGCGAGGCCGGCCGATTGCGCCAGCCAGCGCAGGAGGTTCCTCGATCGTGGCACTCGGCTCCGGTCCCGCGCGGGGCACCGGGCTCCTGGCTGGAGAACGCATCGGTCATCGCAGACGGTGGCGGGTCCGCGGCGTCACTCATGTCGGGTCGAATTCCGTCGGCCGGTCCTCGGGGATCCGCGAGCGAAACTCAGTCATCGAAATCACCATGATCCAGTCCCAATTGCCGGGCGACGCGATCCAGCGCCGGGCCAATTGTTTGCGGCGACTCTCGGCCGTGCCGCCCAGCTCGGCGGCGATCCCGTCCCAGGGCCGGCCCTCGCCGCGGCGATCCGCCAGGAGCCGTTCCTCGTCCGTGAGCCGCGACCGGACCTGGTCCAGCAATTCCCGCCCGGCCACGCAACGGCTCGGGCTCGGGCGCGACTCGCCGGATCCAGGACGGGACTCGCCCCGTCCACCGACCGGTCGCGCCGGATGTCGCGGCGGCGGGCCTGCTGCTTCTCCAACTGGTGGATCAGCTTGTGCCGGGCCATCCGGACCAGCAAGCCCACCAGTTGATCGGGATTCTCCAGCTCGAACTGGCCATGGCCGGCTCGGACAAAGAAGCTGGCCATCACCGATTGGGTGATGTCCATCGACTCGAACACGCGTCCCAGTCGCGGGTCTTGCATCCGGAGCCAGACGCGGACCCGGCGGCGGATCACCGGCTCGTACGCGCCGCACCAGCTCCGCAGCTGCCAGCTCATCACCCCCGCGGATGCGGCGGATCAGCCCCGCAACCGATTCCTCATCGAGCATCGTCGCACCCCTGTCGGCGGAGGAAACCCTCTCCTATCCGTTTTACCTGGTGACGGTTCCGATCGCGAGAGGGAAAAAACCATCCGCGTTTTGTCCGGTCGATACGGCGTTCCGGATCTTCATGGTGAGTTTGCCGTTATCTGGGACGGCGACTCGAGCGGGCCACCCGTGTCCAGGGGCCCTGGGCGACGACTGGGTGAGACACCCAGGAACGAGCCCGGGCCGACCGGTCGGCGTCCCCCCCTGCGCGCCATCCTGACTCGCCGTGAGACGATCGAGCCCACCAATGAGGAGCCTGCGATGTTGAGTCTTGATTCCTTCCGCCGTCGGAACCTCGCCCCGTCCCAGCCCCGCCGCCGGTCATCGCCGGGCTCATCCCGACCGTCCGGACGGCGCCGCGGCGTGGCTCGCCGCATCGTCCTGGAGTCCCTCGAACACCGCACCCTACTCGCGACCACGATCGCGGTCAATACGCTGGCCGACGATCCGAATGGGCCGATCGCCGGCTCGACGACTCTGCGCGACGCGATCAACCAGGCCGACGCCGGCTTGGACACCCAGTACACGATCGACATGACCGGCTTGAGCGGCTCGATCACCCTGGTGCACGCCTTGCCGGTTTTGAACAACACCAACGGCGGTGGCGCCGGCGTGGAAATCGACATCCTGGGTCCCGGCGCGGGCAGCCTGAATGTCCAGCGGAGCACGACCGAGGGGACTCCCGACTTCTCGATCTTCACGGTCGATAGCGGCACCATCGCCAGCCTCTCGGGCCTGACGATCGCCAATGGCCACGACGGTGGGTTCATTAACATTTTCGTCTTCGGACCGCTCAACCCGCCGATTACCGGCGTCATCGGTGGCGGCATCATCAACGCCGGGACACTGATTGTCAGCAATTGCACCATCGCCCGCAACTCCGTGGGCGATGGAGACCAGGCTTTCACCTTCGGCGGCGGGATTTATAATACCGGAGCGTTGACGGTCAGCAACAGCACGATGACCGGCAACAACGCGACCTTCGCGGGCGGCGCCATCGACAACAGCCAGGGGACCGTGACAGTCGTTGACAGCACCCTCAGCGGCAACTCGTCGGGCGTCGGCGGCGGAATCGAGAACGTCGCGGGAGCGACGGTGACGGTCGCCAACTCCACGCTCACCGCCAACACCGCGGGGACCAACGGCGGCGGCATCACGAACGTCGGTGTGCTGACGCTCACCAACAGTACGCTCGCCGATAACAACGCCGGGTCCGGCGGTGGCGGCATCTTCAACACCGGGACGCTGAACGCCGGCAACACCACCATTACCGGCAACAGCGTGGCTGCCGGCGGTTCCGGCGGCGGGCTGAATACCTCGTCGGGCGTGGCTACCCTGGATAATGCGATCGTCGCGGCGAACGTCGTTGAGGCAACACAAGGCCCATCGGACGACAACATCGCCGGCTCGGTGTTCAACTTCCAGCGCGTATAACCTGATCGGCCCGGGAGACGCGGGCGGTCTGGCCAACGGCAGCAACGGCAACCTGGTGAATGTGGCCGATAGTGCGGTGGGACTGGCTCCGCTGGCCAGTAATGGCGGCCCGACTCCGACCGTGGCCCTGCTTGCCGGCAGCCCGGCCGTTGACAACGGGAGCGCGAACATTGCTGGCGTCAACGTTCCCGAGACCGACCAGCGCGGTTTTCCGCGAACCGGCGGTATCGACATCGGCGCCTTCCAGATCGACCCCGTCCCCACAAGCGTCTACGTGAATTCCGGCTGGTCCGGCGACCTCGCGGGCACGGCGGTCACCTGGACCGACGGGAGCACCCATGAGTTCGACTACGACGCATTCGCGACCATCCAGGCGGGCATTAACGCGGTGCCGGCGGGCGGCACGGTCAACGTCGCGGCCGGGACCTACAGTGGGCCAATCAGTGTGAACCAGGGCCTGACACTCGTCGGCGCGGGGCGGGGAGTTCCATCATTGAAGGCACCTCGACGGAAATCGGCATCTCGGTCCTTGGCGACGGAGTGACGATTTCGGGCCTCACCATCGAGGACTTTTTGACCGGGGTCATGGTCCAGCTTGGCGGTTCATCGACACTCAGCGGCCTGACCGTCGCCGACAGTGCTGGCCAGGGCGGCATCATCAACGACGGCGAGTTGACGATGAGCAACTGTACCCTCTCCGGAAACACCGGCAGCGGCATCACGAACTTTGACATACTCACGATGAGCAACTGCACCCTCTCCGGAAACATCAATCTGAGCTTCCGCAAGGCGGCGGCGGCATCTTCAATACGAGGATGATGACGGTCAGTAACTGCACCATCTCGGGGAATTTCGCCTTACGCGCGTTCGGCGTCTCCATTGGCCTCCTCGGTGGCGGCATCTACAACGAGGGCACAATGACGTTGAGCAACAGCACGGTCTCCGACAACTCCGCTGACGGATACGGCGGCGGCATCAACAGCTCCGGGACGTTGATGGTGAGCGACTGCACCCTTTCCGACAACTCCGCCGTCAAAGGCGGCGGTGGCCTCTTCTCCGACGGAACACTCACCGTGAGCAACAGCACGATTTATGGCAACACGAGCGTCGATGGCGGCGGTATCCTCGCCACCGGAACGATCGCGGTCATCGACAGCACACTGGCCTACAACTCGGCCTTCCAGAGCGGCGGCGGACTCGCCGACGTCAGCTCGGGTAAGGTGACCCTCGGCAACACGATCATTGCCGACAACTGGGTCGGAGCGGGCTACGGCTTCGTGGGACCCGACATCGATGCGGTAGTGAAGTCCCTGGGAAACAACCTCATCAGTGACGAGTACGGCGGACACGACTTCGCCCCGTCTGACCTGCTCTCCCAGGACCCGTTGCTCGGCCCCTTGCAGAATAACGGGGGACCGACCGAGACGATGTCGCTGCTCCCGGGCAGCCCCGCCATCGACGCCGGGAGTAACGCCGTCATCCCCGCGGGGATCACCACCGATCAGCGGGGCCTGGAACGGACTGTCAACGGCACCGTCAACATCGGCGCACTCGAGGACCAACTGGCTCTGAACGCGCCGGCTCCTCCAGGCAGCGTCCTGGCCGGGGTCAACACCTCGTTCAACCTGGGCTCGTTCACCGATGCGGCGGCCGGCGTCAGCTCCTACACGGTCGATGTAAACTGGGGCGATGGAACGCCCGACACGATCATCACGCCTTCCAGCCCCGGCTCGTTGGGGTTGACGCATACCTTCCTGTCGTCGGGACCCGACACGATTACCGTCACGGTCACCGATGCCGACAGCGACTCCGCTCAAATCACCCTGACGGTCACCGTCAATCCTGTGACCGCCGCCAGCCTCCAGAGCACCATCGGCTCGCTGCCGGCGGGCACGAGCACCGTGACTCTCCAGGTCAACAGCAACAGCGACGTCAGCGCGGACCTGAACGCCATCGACAGTTTGAGCTCTCCCAGCTCTCCCACGACCATCGTCCTGAACTGTGCCGCCGACACCTTCTCGGATCAGACGGCCAGCCCACCCGCCAACGTCATCGTGATCGTGAACGCCAACGGCGCCTCGAGCACCATCGTCGGCAACTCCCCAGCCCTGACGGTCGCCGCGCCGGCCTCGGGTGCGCCGGGTACGGTCGTATACAACGGCTTCACCATGACCACCGCCACCAATTCGCCGGCCATCCTGGTCACGGGCGGGAACCTGGTCCTGCGCAAGATCGGTCCAGGAGTCGACCGGTTACGCGCAACCGGCCATCCTGGTCACGGGCGGCACCGTGGACCTTGGCACCGGTTCCAGCCCCGGCGGAAACACGATCAATGTCAACGGCAGCGGCGAGCTGGTCTCCAACGCCACGACCAGCCCCGTGCCGGACCTCGGCGACACGTGGGAGGTCAATGGAATTCCCCTCTCGGCTCCTTACCTGAGTTTCACGTCCCTGGGTAGCCCCGCGAGCTCCGCAGTGTTCGGCCAGTCGGTGACCGTCTCGGCCACGGTCCGCGCGGCCAACCCCTCCGATGGCACGCCGGCCGGTATCGTGGATTTCGTCGAACACGACCACGGGGACGGACCTTGGTTCGGCCCCCATTTCCGGCGGCGTCGCCGCGCTGAGGACGTCGGCGCTGGCCGTTGGCGGCAATGTGATCGTGGCCACATACCAAGGCAGCGGCAACTTCACCTTCAGTCTCGGTTCCTTGACCCAGACGGTCCTTCAGGACGCCACGACCACGAGCGTGGTGACGCCGACCGCCAACAGCACCGTGCCCTTCGGTCTGGCGTTGACCCTCACGGCGCGCCGTGACGGTCGAACGCCCCCGGCGCGGGAATGCCGAGCGGCCGTGTCGACTTCTTCGATACGACGACCCGCGACGATCTGGGCAGTGCCTCGCTGTCGGGTACCTCGGCCGCCTTGAGCACGACCGCGCTGCCGGTCGGGGCCCAAACCATCCAGGTCTCCTACAGCGGCGACGGGAACGATCTGCCCAGCGGCGCGACGATCGCGCTCACGGTGGTTCCATCGGTCTTCGTTCTGAACGCGACGGCCGGCGGAGCGTCGAGCCTCTCGGGCAATGCAAGCCTGAGCATCCCCGGGGTCGTTGTGGTGGAGCTCGAGCTCGTCCTCCGCCCTCACGGCCAGCGGCAACGCGCAACTGAAGGCTGGCGGCATCGAGGTGGTCGGCGGTTATTCCAAGTCGGGAAACGCCGCCTTCAGCCCGAAACCGACCACGGGGATCGTGGCGCTTCCCAACCCGCTTCTTGGTCTATCAGCCCCCGCCGGGGGTACGTCTGAAGGTTCCCTCAGCCTGTCCAGCGGGCACGGACGATCAGCCCGGGCATCTATAGCCAGATCACCGTCTCCGGCAACGCCAGCCTGACAATGGCCCCAGGCGTCTACATCATCGCGGGCGGCGGCTTCAACGTCAGTGGCAATGCGAGCCTCATGGGCTCGGGAGTGCTGATCGACAACACCGGCGGCAAGTTCCCCGGGACCGGGGGCGGTTATGGCGCGATCAGCGTGAGCGGCAACGCGAGCATTCAGCTCTCAGCACCGACCACCGGTCCGTACGCAGGCATCCTGATCTTCCAGTCCGGCGACAATACTCAGGCCATCACCATCAGCGGCAACGGGTCACTTGGGTTGAACGGCACAATCTACGCTCCGGCGGCCTTGATGAACCTGGGAGGCAATGCCAAGGGGACGGCGCCGCTGATCGTCAACGAGCTCGACGTGAGCGGCAACACGTCGACGGTACTGGCGAGCCGCCGTCTCCGGGGTCACGGGTCCCAGCGTGGGCGGCTCGACGTCGGGCCGCACGACGGTGAACGGCGGCCCTGCCGATACCTCGATCGGTGTCCTGGCGTTGACCGACGCGATCCTGGCCGATTGGTTTGAGTCGAATGGGCCGGCAACACCGGTGTTCCCGGGTGCGTTGGTGGATTCGGCGCTGGAGAGCCTCGGCAACTCGACTCGCCGTGGAATCGGTTCCGCTTTGTCGCCAGTGGCAGGAGCGGTTTGAGGCTGGTGGAGCGGTAGGACGTCGGCGGTTCCCGAAGCGAGAGGCTCACCCCCGCGTTTGGGTGCCGCCAGCCGCCTCGACGAGCCGCGCGATCTCCGACCAGGCGTCGAGAGGATCCGCCGCGCTGAGGTCCCCCGCGAAAGCCACGAGGAGGATGCCAACGTCGCGCCGAACGTGCATGGGGACATCCGAGGCTCGCGCGGCGATTCACTTGAGGTAGACCTTCCCGCCGGCTTTGATACGATCACGGGTGCGTTGCGATCGTGTCAGGGATGATGTCGAGGGATGGGAGGAATACCGTGGAGATTCCCCGCGTATCGATCGGCAAGTTGATGGTCGTCGTGGTCCTGATCGCCCTGAATCTTGCTGCTGGTCGTGCAGTTTACTCGTTCGGGCCCTGGCTCCTGGCTGGATTCGTCCCGACCGTGCTCGTCTTGCAGTTCGGCGTGTTCCGCCTGATCCGCAACCGCGGGCGTGCGCGCGTGTTCTGGGCGGGATTCGTCGCGGGCGGAGTCCTGGCCGTCGGCTCGCTCGCCTGGAGCTTTCTTTTCCGCACGTCGGTCAACATCGGCATCAACGTCACAACGGGTCAGAAGATCACGATCACGACTCCCGGGTTCCCCGCGGCAGATCGAGTGTGGTCTGCATGGGTGGTCTATTTAACATTCGTTGAGAATTGTGTCGAAAGCCTGCCGATGGCCGAAGACATCCTGGGACGGGAGGATTCTGCGACAGCCATTGCTTTCGCGGTGGTCGTGGTTCTTCCCCAGTTGCTGATCGCCGTCTCCGGCGGACTACTGGCCTTGGTCGTCACCTGGCTGGCGGGCAAGCTCCGCCGACGGCCGACAGGGCCCGCGACGGTCCTCAATCGGCCGGCTTGGTTAGCCGAGCAACCTCCTCCAGGATCCTATACAGTTCATCGAAGTTCACGGGCTTGACGAGGTGATAGTCGAATCCGGCATGAAGCGAACGGCTGCGGGCCTCATCGCCGCCATACCCGGTCAGCGCGATCAACTTCAGTCGCTCAGGTCCCCATCGCTCGCGCAGCCGCTGGCCGACCTGGAAGCCATCCATGCCGGGGAGTCCGATGTCGAGCATCACCACGTCGGGTGCCCATGATGCGACACGTTCGATCGCCGTGGGTCCGTCGCCGACGGCAGAGATCTCATGGCCGCGGAGTTCGAGGATCTCTACCGAGCGTCCGGGTGGCATCGAATTGATCGTCGACGAGGAGCACTCGGAGGCGGCTGGTGGGTGCGGTGCTCGGGGAATCGCAGCTCTCGTCCAGCGCGGACTCGGATTCGGCGAGGACCGGGAGCCGGACGACGAACTCGGTCCCGTGCCCCAGCCCCTCGCTCGCGACGGAGATCGTGCCGCCATGCAACTCGACCAGGCTATGGGCGAGCGTCAGGCCGATCCCCAGGCCGCCCTGCGACCGATCCAGCGACTGTTCCGCTTGCACGAAGAGCTCGAAGATGTGCTGCTGCATCTCCGGCGCGATCCCGATGCCTGAGTCGCGGATCCGAAACACGGCCTGGTCGTCCTCACGGGCCAGGCTAACCACGATCCGGCCCCCCGGCTCGGTGTACTTCGCCGCGTTGTTCAGCAGATTGGCGACGATCTGCTCGAGGCGCGTCGGGTCGCCCTGGACTGGGACCGGCTCGGACGGGATCGTCGCGGTCAACTCATGCTGGTGTGACGTGATGAGAGGCCGTATCGTTTCGATGGCATGAGTAACGATCGTGGCGAGGCTCACGACCTGCTTGCGGAGCTCGACCTTACCGCGCGTGATCCGCGAGACGTCGAGCAGGTCCTCCAGGAGCCGGGCCATGTAGTTGGATCTGCCGACGGGCAATCTGAGAGCGCCTGAGCCACGTCGGCGACATCGACGTCAGGACGGCCGACGATCTCCAGGGCGTTGGACAAAGGGGCCAGAGGGTTGCGGAGCTCGTGTGCCAGCATCGCGAGAAACTCGTCCTTGCGGCGGTCCGCCTCCTGCAACCGTTCGGCCTGGCGGAGTAGCTGCATTTCCAGCCGCTTCTGACCTGTGATGTCGGAGACCAGGCAGAGAGCACCCTTGATGACGTTCTCGGCATCCCGGATCGGGTCGACGTTGACTCTCAGCCAGGAATCGCCCAGGAAGACTTCACGGGTTTCCCGACTACCGGATTCGAGCATCCGGGCAAAGAGCGGCGGCTCGTCCCGGCTCGGGGCGCCGAGGAGAGCTGGCAGATCTTTCTCGACGAGCGTCTCCCCAAGGACGGTCGAGGATCCGCTCGAGAGTCCGATTGACTTGCACGACCTTGCCGTCGCCATCGAGGAGCAGGACACCATCGCTGATGGCATCAAAGGTCGTTTGCCATTGGCGCTTGGTGAGCTGTGCCGCGTCCTCGGCGCGGCAGGCGCGGAGGAGGGCTCGTACGGTGGCGATCAGCTCCAGCGGCTCGGCGACGTTGGTCAGGTAGCCATCGGCCCCGCTCTCCAGGCCGTGCACCTTGTCCTCGATGTCGACGAACGTACTGGAGACGTGCAGCACCGGGATTCTGCGGGTCACCGGGTCCGATTTGAGCCGGCGACAGACCTCGAACCCGTCCATGTCCGGCAGCCTGACGTCGAGGATCACCAGGTCGGGTCGCATTGCGGCCATCCGTAGAGCCTCGCTCCCCGTGCCGGCCTCCTCCACCGCATAGTTCGCGCGGCGGAGCGTCTTGGCGATCGTGTACCGCTTGGTTTCGTCGTCGTCAACGAGCAGGATCGTGGTTTCCAGTCGATCGATCATCTCAAGGCTCCCTGCCCCCCAACCCCGATGCATCCAGACCGGCTTTTCGCAGCGTGTTCCGCAGTAAGTCCATCGCGTCTTCGCGCGACCAGATCGACTTGTCGAGGACGGAGATCACCCGTCCGTCGAAGAGCCGTTGTTCCGCCTCGTCGAGGATCTTGGAAGTGTTGATGATAACCGGGATATCTTGGGTCTGGTCGTCGGCCTTCAATCGATCCAGAACCTGGAAACCGGTCATGTCCGGCAAGCCCAGGTCCAGGAGGATGATGTGAGGGCGATCCTCTGCGCCCTCCGCAGCGCCTCGTCACCGTTCGCGACCTCGAGGAGTTCGATCTGGCCCAAGGCTGCCAGCAAACCCTTCATAAGGTAACGATCCTCCTCCTGATCGTCCACAATGAGAAGCTCGGGACTTGGCCACACGCGGCGCGGACTCGCGCGTCGGAGGACTCAGAGTCGGGCGTGGCCGACTCGACCTCCGTCGGCGGGCGGTAGACCCGTGGTATCGCTACGGAGAACGTCGATCCGACTCCGGGCTCACTCTGGACCGAGACACTGCCGCCCAGCAGCTCGGCAAGCTTCCGGGTCAGGGGCAGGCCCAGGCCCGTCCCCTTGCTCCACGCCTGCAAGGGGTTCTCGATCTGGCTGAATTCCTCGAAGATCCGGGGGAGG
Organism: uncultured Isosphaeraceae bacterium; assembly: GCA_963842405.1. Taxonomy (GTDB): domain Bacteria; phylum Planctomycetota; class Planctomycetia; order Isosphaerales; family Isosphaeraceae; genus CAVZRC01. The sequence goes on from CAWJGW010000004.1 coordinate 23,340, forward strand.
TCCTCGGCAGCGATCCCGATGCCGGTGTCGATCACCGAGAAGATGACCGTATCTGCCGGTCCCAGGCCGCGCGGCGACCCGGATCTCCCCCCGTTCGGTGAACTTCACGGCGTTGGAGAGGAAATTCCGGAGGATCTGCGTGAGCTTCCCTTCGTCGGTCTGCATGGGGGGCAGGCCCGACGGGTCCTCGAAGACGAGTCGGACGGCATCCGGGTCGATCATCGGGCGGATCGTCCCCTGGAGGCTGTCGAGGACCGACGCGACCGGAAACTTCGCGACCCGGATCACGGCCTTTCCCGGCCTCGACCTTCGCCAGGTCGAGCAGGTCGTCGACCAGGGTCGAACAGGCCCTCGGCGGCTTTACGAATGAGCTGGACTTGCTTCTCTTGCTCGGCGGTCAGGTCACCGTCGCTCGCGGCCAAGGAGGAAGCTGGTCAGGCTGCGGATCGAATTCAGCGGGGATCGGAACTCGTGGCTCATCTCGGAGAGGAACCGAGACTTCAGATCGGACAGGCGCTTGAGGGCGTTGGTATGATCGTCCAGCTCCGCATAGAGGGCCACGACCCCCCGGTTGGTCTCGTCGAGCTCGCGACTGTGCATCTGAGCCAGCTCGGCCTGGCGATCGCGAAGCTCTTGAAGGGTGTTGAGCAGCTCCTGGTTCTGAAGCTGTAGCTCCTCCAGGAGACCTTGGGGTGCATGCCTTGCCAGGTCGGCCGAGATCCGGGCCAACTCCTGAGGGCCCGGAGCGGCGATTCGGTGCGGGAGCACCTTGGCCATCGAGACCGTTGCACCCGCCCCTTGTCCGGACTCGATCGAGAAACGATCCACGAGCCGCTTGGCTCCAACGATCCCCAGGCCCAGACCGGTCGAAGAGATGTACTGGCCGTCGAGGATGGCCTGGAGGTCCCGGATGCCCGGCCCCCGCTCGCGGATGCGGATCACCAGAGCCGGCTTCAGCCCCGACTCGACGAGGAATTCGACACGGCCCCCCCCCGCATACTGGAATGCGTTGCGGGCGATCTCCGAGGTGGCGGTGGCGATTCGCGTCTGGTCGAGGTGGTTGAACCCCAGCAGCCCGGCGATCTGTCGAGCCCGTTGCCGGGCCAGGACAACATCCGGCTCGAGCTGGAGCTCCAGGCTCAGGAGCGATCGGTGGGTCACGGAGCGGCGCTCCCTTCTCGCGCCGACGACGACGGTGACGTCGTCACGCCCACGCTTGTGATCCCGATAAAGGATTCCCGCTAGCAGGCCCGGCGGCCTCCGGGAGAGTCCGGGGTATCGGTTCAGATCCCAACGAGTGGCCAGCCCATCGGAATGCATGATGAGCAGCGAGTCCTCCGACCACGGGTACTCGAAAGCCTGAATCTTTCGCACCACATGCCCCACGGTTCCGTTATGGGAGATCATGCTGGTGGTTCGACCATTGCGGCAGTCCACGATGATACCCGAGATATTTCCCACGCCGGTGTATTGAAGCTGGCCGAGCGTCGCGTCGATCCGCGCGATAGCCAGGGCCGCACCCCGGGTACTTCGCAATGCCAGATGGGCGGCTCCGATCAATTCGACAGGTTCATCGGACGACCGGCGACGGAATACGTCCACCGCGGCCTCGGCCGCCTCCGCCGCCTCGGGCCCGTGCCCCAGCCCGTCGACGATCATGACAAGGCTCTGCCCATGCCTGCGGATGATGGCCCAGTCGTCACCGCATTCGGTTTCGCCCGGAGACGGCACGCAGACCGCGGCAATTGCCGGTCCCTCGTCCCTCACGGCCTTGGGATGAGGTCTCGCGTCGAGGCGAGCCCAGACGACCGTTCCTTCCCCTGACTGGGAATAGATTCCAGAATCGTCCGAGAGGCGGCCAATCGCCCCCAGGCCCGTGCCGAGCGAGCCAGCCGTCGAGTAACCGTCGGTCATGCAGCGTCCCACGTCAATCATCCCCGACCCGCGGTCCAGAGCCAGGATCTCCAGCCAGTTGCCGCCCTGATCCGATCCCTGCCCCTGGAGGATCAGCTCGCCGCCTCCGGCGTGTTTGATCAGATTGGTCGCCGCCTCCGATACCACGAGGGCCACTCGACCCTGTCCGGTCTCGTCGAACTCGAGCTCGCCAGCGAGGAGCGAAGCCCGACGGCGAGCCTCGCCGACGGTCGAAGAGTCCATTGATGGCCACGGTCATGGACGGGCCGCGAGTCCCGATCATTTATTTCCACCTGGTGATCGTCACACGAGTTCCTTCGCCGACGGTTGATTGGATTTCGAACTCATTGACCAGCCGCTTGGCACCCCCGAGTCCCAGTCCCATCCCCTTTCCGGTCGTAAAACCGTCCTTCATCGCCAGTCCGATATCAGGGATGCCGGGGCCTTGGTCCTCGAACGTCAGCCGAAGTCCCCGCTTCGTCCCCACCTGGAGCGATTCGAATACGACTCGACCTCCTCCTCCATACTCCAGCGAATTCCGGGCCAATTCGCTCGCTGCTGTGATCATCTTCGTCTGATCGACCAAGCTGAACCCCAATTCCGCGGTCCAGCTCCTCACAGCCTGGCGAATGAGCACGACGTCGGTCGAAGATCGGACCTCCAGGGTGTCAGTCTTCGACACCGCCATCGGCGTCCTCCCCGGGCGCAGCCCCGTCGCGGCGCGCAACACCGCCATGCCCTTCTCGACGTCGAGTGCGGTACGTACGCCGGCGAGCGAAAGCCCCAGCTCGACCAGGGTGATCGCGACTGCCGGACGAATCCCGACGACGACCGTCTCGGCATCGAGCACACGTGACATGCTCGCGATGTTGCCGATCATTCGCCCAATGAACGAGTCCACCATGTCGAGGGCCGAGATGTCGATCAACACGCCCCGGGCGCCCGTCTCACAGATCTGATTGGTGAGGTTCTCTTGCAGCGCCATGACGAGGCGATCGTGCATATCGACCTGGATCGTGACCAGGAGTACGTTGCCCATTCGAAGAATTGGTATCTGGTCCATAATGGCTCCTAACGGTGAGCTCGGTCCTGCTGTCAAGCGATTCCCGGACGGACAACATGGTCCTCGAGTACCGTCAGAGGGGGGAAGACCTTCCGGTATGTTCTGCGATCGAGGAGACCGAAATCGTAGTTGGGATGTCGGTTGTTCACCGAGGAGGATGAGAGAGTCCAACAACGTCGCCGGTCCGAGGGGCCGAGGGCCTGTCGACTGGCTCATCCCCTGCGGGCACGGGTCGCGATGATCGGGCCGATACCGGACATTCGGCCCTCGGGGAGCACTCACATCATGCATGGCCCGGCTTGACACGGGTCACGGCTCCGTCCCGTCCGGTCCAATGCGAGAGCGAATGCGTCGGCAAGGGACGCCTTGGTCGTGACATCCCCGAGATCCACGCCCAGGTGGACGATCGTCTGCGCAATCTGCGGCCGGATACCACTGATAATGCAGTCGGCCCCCATGAGTCGGGCCGCGGTCACGGCTTTCAGCAAGTGTTGTGCCGTCAGCGTGTCGACCGTTGGAACGCCCGTGATGTCGATGATCGCGATCGCCGCGCCCGTCTCCAGGATCCTCTGAAGGAGGTTCTCCATGACGAGCTGGGTCCGGGCGCTGTCGAGCGTGCCGATCATCGGCAGGGCCAGGATCCCTTCCCAAAGCTTCACGACCGGCGTCGAGAGCTCCATCATCTCTTGCTGCTGGCGGTTGATGATCTCCTCTCGCGCGGACTGGTAGACCTCGGTCGTGTAGAGGCCCAACTTGTCGAGCAACTCGGAGGTCGACCATGTTGCGTCGGCAAGGGCCTGGGGATCGGCCCCCAGATCCCGGCGGAGCGAGGCGAACAGCGGCTTCTTGAGCGAGAAGATGAAGGACGCCGTCTCCGACGGGCTGAACCCCGCCGCCACCCGCGACTGCGACAGGTGCTCGAGCATCTCGCGCACCCCCTTCCAGCCAGGGGATTCGATGTCGGCCTCCTTTCCTTGCTCCAAGGCTCGTCCGGAGAAGCCCGATGAATTCCGAACACTGATTGCGGAGCTCCGACTCCTTCAGCATAGCCCCATGGCGGCCCTGAACCGACGATTGCTCCTTGATCCAGTCGGATAGCAGCGTCGATTCCTGCTTGTTCAGGATCGCGGAGAGGCTATCGTGACTCACACTATTCTGACTCATCTCTCGTGTTCCCCAGCTTCGCACAAACAGAGAAACAAGGTCTCCGGGCCCATTATTCCAGTGGCCTGGCGGGTCGAAGGTTCGCTCGGCCGCGTCGGTGTTGGCAGGCTACGTTCTTCTCTCGCTCCGAATCGGCTCTCGGCGCCGGTGTCATCCCACTACCGGTGAGTCTGCGATTCTAAGAGAATGACCCTGCTTTGTTTAGTAGCCTCTCCGGATTCTTCGGGAGTCGCTCCGTCATGCGAGTCTTCAACGCTTCATCGTCATCCTTGGACGAGACCCGGGTCTGCCGGGAAGCCCGAGAATCTTCCAGTACGCGTGGTTGCTAATGGGCACTCCACTTCGAGGCCGTTATCGATGCGCGCTCTGGCGCATCTGGCAGCCTTCATGGCATTAGGGCCACTGTTGCGAGGCATTGAGGCAGCAACACCGGTGGGTGAGCCCCAGCTCGAGCGGCCGACTTTGCACTCACTGGGTGTCTACTGGATCTTGCGCGATGATCCAGGCCGGACCGCCTCGATCGGGCTCGAGTACCGCAAAGTCGGGGCTACGGCCTGGCGATCGGGTGCGCCGCTGCTCCGGGTGGAGCGTGGGGCGCATCTGATTGGGAAATACGGCAGCCAGATCAACGTACCGCCCGATGGGTGGTTGTTCGCGGGCAGTGCGCTCTTGCTGGAGCCCGCGACCGTTTACGAGCTCAAGCTTACGCTGCTCGACTCGAATCCGGCAGGAACCCGGAGCCGGGCCAGGCCGGCCGTGAGCCGATTGTTGAGTGCTCGAGACGCGGTCGGAACCGCGGATCTCCGCCGGCGCGCGGCGCCGGCACGTCGTGCCGGGGTCGGGAGGCGGCAGCGGCACCGCGGCGGATCCGTACCGGGGCCTGGCGGCCGCCCACTCGGCTTCGATGCCGGGCGAGGTGTACTTGCTCCACGCCGGGACCTACGCCGGCCCGTGGGTCCTCCGGCATAGTGGAACTCCCGAGAAACCGATCGTGTGGTCGGCCGCCGGCGACGGCCCCGCCGTCATCGACGGCCAGCGCAGCTCTCCCGAGCATCCGGCCCATGCCATCGAGGCATCCGGTATCCACGACGTCTGGTTCGAGGGCCTCACGATCCGCAACGGCCTTTACGGTCTGACCTTCCACGACGCGGCACGGATCGTCGTCCGGCGATGCCATATCTCCCAGGTCGAATTCGGCCTCAACGCGACGCGCAACACGCGAGGCGAGGCCCAGGATCACTTCATCGCGGACAACGTGATCGAGGGCCCCTCGACCTGGCCGCGAACCAAGGGCATCGAGGATGCTCGCGGCATCCAGATCACCGGTGAAGGTCACGTCGTTTGCTACAACCGCATCCAGGGCTTCGCCGATGCCATCGACACGTTTGGCTCGTCCCGTTGCGCCGCGATCGACATCCACAACAACGACCTGAGCGCAGCTGACGGACGACGGCATCGAGCTGGATTACTCCGAGAGAAACACGCGCTGTTTCTTCAATCGCTTGACGAACGTCTTCCAGGGCATTTCGATGCAGCCGGTCCACGGGGGACCGGTCTACGTCTTCCGGAACGTGATGAACAACGTGGCGGTCGAGCCGTTCAAGTTGCACAACAGCCCGTCCGGCTGCCTGATCTTCCACAACACGACGCTGAAGCAGGGACCGCCGACCCTGCTCTGGACCTCGGAGAAAGTTCGGAACTGCTGGACGCGGAACAACCTGTTCGTCGGTTCGGCGGCCGATTATGCGTTCGATTGCACGGCCCCGATGGTTGACTGCGACTTCGACTACGATGGCTTCAGCGGCGGGCCGTTCCGCCTCTTCCTCCGCTGGAACGGCGTCCGCTACGCAACACTCGACGATGTCCGGAAACGGGCGCCGGTCTTCAAGCACGCGATCTTGATCGATGCGGCGACGGCGTTCGCATCAGGTGCCCGGCCGCCGGAACAGGTCGCCGTCGCGGCTGCGAATACCATCGACCTCCGGCCCTCGGCCCGCTCAAAGGCCATTGATGCCGGCCAGCCGCTACCGGGCTTCAACGACGGCTTCCGCGGGCGAGCGCCGGACCTCGGCGCCTACGAGGTGGGCGAGCGGCTACCGCAATACGGGCCCCGCGAGCCGGCCGTCCCGCGTCGCATGTAAGTCGTGTCGTTAGAATCCCCAAAGAGTAAAGGGGACGTTGAAACTGCGGTCAGGACTTTGTGAAGAACAGCAGGAAGTAATTGCCAAAGTTGGCCGCCAGACGAGGGGTGGCGGCGTCCAAGGTGCCGATTGCTTGCCAGAGCACTTTGCTCGGGTATCGATACTCCGTCACCGTCCGATTGAACCAGGTCGAGGGCATGCCACCCGTCACAACCTCGACGGTCCCGTGCGGCCGTAGTCGTCGCTGATACCAACCGATACGCATCGGCCGATATGGCAAGGGCCCCTTCTTGCGAAGACGTTCGACGACGCGGCCCAGCCCCGGCACCGGTAACGAGGCGCATCCCTAATCGGATCGGGAAGAAAAGTGGATAAGGGTTGGCCAGATGTAAGACCGCTACGCCGCCAGGCGCAAGACGGCGCGATCTGGTCGAGGGCATTCGCCTGAGCCTCCGGGTCATCAATGTGATAGAGGACATGGGCGGAATAGACGGCGTCGAACTGGCCGTCCGCGAACGGCAGTCGGCAGATGTCCGCCTCCAGGAGGTGATAAGGTCCGCCCCAGGACTGGAGGCTCTTATCGGCCTCCACAAGACCCGTGAACGAGAAATCCACCCCGGTGTATCGATCGCCATCGCGAAGCAACCGGATTGAGGGATTTCCGCCGCAGCCGCATTCCAGAAGGTTCAAGGGACCACCGATGCTTCGGAACTTCGCCTGGATTCGCTCGAGGAGGCGTCCCCACATTTGCTTGCGGATTGGTCCGTCCTCTCTTACCCCAAATACACTGGCATCTCTCAACTGACCCGTATCGGGATCACGCTTCCAGCCAACGTGATCGTAGTGCTCGCGCAGTTTTCGGATTGCCTGACGCCATAAATACTCCCCTCGATGCGTTGAGAAACCCAGACTTTTTCCATCGGACTGAGCACTGCTCGAAAAAAAGAAAGATTACACCAGCTATTGGATGCCCCACTCGACCACCTGGCCAGCAAATTCCGCAGTGTCTCGAAGTATAACGACTTTATCACCTTAAAAGAGTAGCATAACGGTAGGGGTCAAGTCAGGTCGTTCGCGGACGAAAAGAGAGGACGGTGTCAGACGAGAGACGTGGCCTGCCCCTCGACCTGGCCGCGAACCAAGGGCATCGAGGCTGCTCGCGGCATCCAGATCACCGGTGAAGGTCGCGGTGCCGAATACCATCGACCTGCGTCCCTCAGCCCGCTCAATTCTGAGCGTTGCACGGAAGAATCAACCCGGCGCAGCGACTGGAGACCTTCGGTCGTCCGGGTGGGAAGGTCGGGAGACCTTGCCACAACGCGCGGGCTTTCTTTCTTTTCCATATAACGCTCAGTCGCCGATGATGATCGACGGGATTCTCTTGATCCTCGGGGCGGGTGAGGCCGGATCGACGACGGCAGAGATGAAACGGTCGAGCAGGATCGGCTGACTGTCGTTGCTGTCGAACTCCAACGTGTCGATCGCGGTGGCCGCCGGACTGCCATAGCTCCCGATCCCTTCGGTCTGCATCGCGACGGCCTGCCGGGCCACGGACCAGGCCGTGGTGGACTGCGTGATTGACACCGGGTCGAAGAACAGGCCGCTGAGCACGGCGTTGGCACCAGCCGTTTTCGTGATCGTGATCAGCACGTTCCCCGAGATCGTCCAGTTCAGGTAGGCCCCGTTCGTGAAATCGGACACGGTCTCGGTGCTGAGCACGGCCCCCGTACCGGCGTTGCTCAACTGGATCTGCTCGCTTCGGGCGTTACCCCCATTGTAGTCCAGGACGTACAACTCCAGGTTGTACGACTGGCTGTTGGTCACGTCCACGTCCACCGTGAAGCTGGTGGACGCATACCAGGTGGCGGCGATCCGGCTGGCTCCGCCCGGGACCTCCAGCGCCGGCGTCGCGGTCGAGGGGTTGGCCCAGGTATACGCGGTCGCACCGGTCGGAGTGATGGTCACGCCCGAGGGGAGGGAGTTGGGGTTGGAGGTGCTGGGGTTGTTGATGACCTCGTAGCCGTCGGTCCCATAGACGCCGATCCAGTTGCCCTGCCTCTTCGTGTCCTCCTCGAGGAACGTTGCCGAGGGCGGGGCCGCAAGGACGTTGATCGTCACGGTGGCGGTGGCGGACGTGAAGTCGGTCGTATCCGTAGGCGTGAAACTCACCGAGAGGGTCTGGTTGTTGCCGACGGCCAGGACGGTGCCCGCGGCCGGCGTGTAGGTGAAGGTGCCCGGAACGCTCCGATTGACGCCGCCCACCGTCCAGGAGGCCGTGGCATCGAGCTGGGTGCCGGACAGGGCCGTGCCGGAGGTAATGGGGGCGGGGTTGGCCCAGGTGATCGTCGGCCTCGCCTGGAGGACGTTGATGACTGCGGTGGCCGTGGCGGTGGAGTAATCGGTCGTATTCGTTGGTGTGAATTTGACCGACAGCGTCTGAGCGTTGCCCGCCTTGAGGACCGTACCCGCGGCCGGCGTGTAGGTGAAGGTGCCCGGAACGCTGGCGGTCGCGTCGAGCTGGGTGCCGCTCAGGGCCGTGCCGTAGACGACGTTCGCCGGCTTGGCCCAGGTGATCGTCGGAGTGGACTCAGATGTTGTCGCCGAATCGAAGAACAGCCCGCTGAGCACGGCGTTGGCACCGGCCGTCTTCGTGATCGTGATCAGCACGTTCCCCGAGATCGTCCAGTTCAGGTAGGCACCGCTCGTGAAATCGGACACGGTCTCGGTGCTGAGCACGGCCCCCGTGCCGGCGTTGCTCAACTGGATCTGCTCGCTTCGGGCGTTACCCCCGTTGTAGTCCAGGAAGTACAGCTCGAGGTTGTACGACTGGTTGATGGTCACGTCCACGTCCACCGTGAAGCTGGTAGACGCATACCAGCAGGCGGCGATCCGGCTGGCTCCGCCCGGGACCTCCAGCGCCGGGGTCGCGGTCGAGGGGTTGGCCCAGGTATACGTGGTCGCACCGGCCGGCGTGATGGTCACGCCCGAGGGGAGGGAGTTGGGGTTGGAGGTGCTGGGGTTGTTGATGACCTCGTAACCGTCGCTCCCATAGACGCCGATCCAGTTGCCCTGCGTCTTCGTGTCCTCCTCGAGGAACGTTGCCGAGGGGGGGGCCGCAAGGACGTTGATCGTCACCGAGGCGGTGGCGGACGTGTAGTCGGTCGTATCCGTGGGCGTGAAGATGACCGAGAGGGGCTGATTGTTGCCGACGGCCAGGACGGTGCCCGCGGCCGGCGTGTAGGTGAAGGTCCCTGCCACGCTCCCATTGACGCCACCTACCGTCCAGGAGGACGTGGCGTCGAGCTGGGTGCCGGACAGGGCCGTGCCGGCGGTAATGGGGGCGGGGTTGGCCCAGGTGATCGTCGGCGTCGCCTGCGAGACGTTGATCGTCGCAGTGTCGGTGACGGTGGAGTAGTCGGTCGTATCCGTGGGCGTGAAGATGACCGACAACGTCTGGCCATTGCCCGCCTTGAGGACCGTACCCGCGGCCGGCGTGTAGGTGAAAGTGCCGGGCACGCTCGCCGTCGCGTCGAGCTGGGTGCTGCTCAGGGCCGTGCCGTAGACGATATTCGCGGGGTTGGCCCAGGTGATCGTCGGCGTGGACTTCGATGTTGTCGCCGGGTCGAAGAACAGCCCGCTGAGCACGGCGTTGGCACCGGCCGTCTTCGTGATCGTGATCAGCACGTTCCCCGAGATCGTCCAGTTCAGGTAGGCCCCGTTCGTGAAATCGGACACGGTCTCGGTGCTGAGCACGGCCCCCGTACCGGCGTTGCTCAACTGGATCTGCTCGCTTCGGGCGTTACCCCCATTGTAGTCCAGGACGTACAACTCCAGGTTGTACGACTGGCCGTTGGTCACGTCCACGTCCACCGTGAAGCTGGTGGACGCATACCAGGTGGCGGCGATCCGGCTGGCTCCGCCCGGGACCTCCAGCGCCGGCGTCGCGGTCGAGGGGTTGGCCCAGGTATACGCGGTCGCACCGGTCGGAGTGATGGTCACGCCCGAGGGGAGGGAGTTGGGGTTGGAGGTGCTGGGGTTGTTGATGACCTCGTAGCCGTCGGTCCCATAGACGCCGATCCAGTTGCCCTGCGTCTTCGTGTCCTCCTCGAGGAACGTTGCCGAGGGCGGGGCCGCAAGGACGTTGATCGTCACGGTGGCGGTGGCGGACGTGAAGTCGGTCGTATCCGTAGGCGTGAAACTCACCGAGAGGGTCTGGTTGTTGCCGACGGCCAGGACGGTGCCCGCGGCCGGCGTGTAGGTGAAGGTCCCTGCCACGCTCCCATTGACGCCGCCCACCGTCCAGGAGGCCGTGGCATCGAGCTGGGTGCCGGACAGGGCCGTGCCGGCGGTAATGGGGGCGGGATTGGCCCAGGTGATCGTCGGTGTCGCCCGAAGGACGTTGATGACTGCGGTGGCGGTGGCGGTGGTGTAATCGGTGGTGTCCGTGGGCGTGAAGGTGACCGACAGCGTCTGAGCGTTGCCCGCCTTGAGGACCGTACCCGCGGCCGGCGTGTAGGTGAAGGTGCCCGGCACACTGGCCATCGCGTCGAGCTGGGTGCTACTCAGGGTCGTGCCGTAGACGATATTCGCGGGGTTGGCCCAGGCGATCGTCGGCGTGGACTTCGACGTTGGCGCCGGATCGAAGAACAGCCCGCTGAGCACAGCGTTGGCACCGGCCGCTTTCGTGATCGTGATCAGCACGTTCCCCGAGATCGTCCAGTTCAGGTAGGCCCCGTTCGTGAAATCGGACACGGTCTCGGTGCTCAGCACGGCCCCCGTACCGGCGTTGCTCAACTGGATCTGCTCGCTTCGGCCGTTACCGCCATTGTAGTCCAGGAGGTACAGCTCGAGGTCGTACGACTGGCCGTTGGTCACGTCCACGTCCACCGTGAAGCTGGTGGACGCATACCAGCAGGCGGCGATCCGGCTGGCTCCGCCCGGGACGTCCAGCGCCGGCGTCGCGGTCGAGGGGTTGGCCCAGGTATACGCGGTCGCACCAGCCGGCGTGACGGTCACGCCCGCGGGGAGCGCGTTGGGGTGGGTGGTGCTGGGGTTGTTAATGACATCGTAACCGTCGCTTCCATACACCCCGATCCAGTTCCCCTCAGTTGTCGTGTTACGAGCGATCCACACAGCCGATGTGCTCGCATTCACTGTGGTGCTGGCGCTCCCCGTAATGCTCGCCGTCGACGTGTCCGTGGCGGTGATGGATTGCGTTCCCGACGTCTCGAACGTGACGAAGAAATTCTGCGTCCCCGCATTGGTTGTGCCGAATGGATAGTTGGCGGGCAGGACGGCCTTTGCGTCCGTGCTGGAGAAGGAGACCGTGCCGGTGTAACCGGTCGCCACGTTGCCATACGGGTCGTGGGCGGTGACCGTGATGTTATAGGCCGTGCCCGCGGTGACGGTGGAGGGCAGCCCGGTGATCGCCAGCGTCTTGGCCGCGGCGGCCTGGACGGCGATGTTCGACTCGGTGCTCTTGATGCCCGATCACGTGTCGGTAGCCGTGATCGACTGGGTCCCTACCGTCTTGAGCGTGACCGGGAAGGTGTGCTTGCCGTCATCGGCGGTGGTGAAGATGTAGCTGGCCGGCAGGACGGCCTGGGGGTCGGTGCTGGTCAACGACACCGTGCCGGTGTAATTGGTCGATCAGGTTGCCATAGATGTCGTAGGCAGTGACCGTGATGCTACCGGCCGCACCGGCCGTGTCGGTGGTAGGGAAGCCGGTGACGACCAGCGAATTGAGCGCGGCAGGCTGGACGAGGATGTTCAACTCCGTTCCGTCGAGGCTCGGGGTCGCCGTGTCGGTCGCGATGATCGACTGGCGTGCCCGCCGTCTTGAGCGTGGCGGTGAAGGCGAACGTCCCCTGGTCCTCGGGGGTCATGGTGTAATTGGCCGGGAGGCTGGCCTGATTGTCGCTGCTGGTGAATATCAACGTGCCCGAGTAGCCGGTGGCCACATTACCGTAGGTGTCGTAGGCGGTGACGGTGAATGTCTGCGGTCGTGCCGGCGATGTCCGGGGTCGGGAAGCCGGTGACTTTCAGCGACTGGACAGGAGCGGCCTGGACGAGGATGTTCTCCTCGGTGCCGATGATGGCGGAATTCGCGGTGATCGGTCGCTGTGATCGACTGGCTGCCGGCGGTCTTGAACTTCACGGTGAACGTGTGCGGTGCCGTCGTTGGAGGCGGTGAAGGTATAGTTGGCCGGCAGGACGGCCTGCGAATCCGTACTGGAGAACTCGATCGTGCCGACGAAACTGGTGTCCGTGCCCCCATTGGGGCTCAGCGCCGTGACGGTGAAGGTCTCGGAGGTTCCCGGCGGTGACGGACGAGGGGATGCCGGTGATGCTCAGAAGGTCGGTCGAGCCAGGGGCGGTCTGCCGGATGGTCTCGACGAACGCGTCAGAGGTCTCGCCATTGACACCGTTGCGGTTCTGGTTCATGTCATTGCCGTACCAGTCCTGGATGTCGGGGCCGACTTTCAGGGTGTAGGAACCGGCAGCCGTCTGGGTGGGGAACGAGATGGTGAACTCGTGGTCGTTCGAGCCGGAGACCGCTGCGACGGTCACCCCGGTGATCGTGCCCCGGGCCCGGTGACGGTGACCTCCGACGGCGGTGAAGGTCGCGGGGTTGATCTCCTCGTTGAAGTTCAGCTGCACGGAGCTGAGGCCCGAGGAGCTGTTGATCGAGCCGTCGGGAGTCGCGGAGACGACGTAGGGACCGTCGGTATTGGCGACGGCGGCGGCCGCGTTCACGATGCCGCCGGTGGTGACCTTGCCCACCAGCGCGGGGTCGGGGGTGGTGGTGTCGAGAACGGCGTCGATGACCTGACTCATCGACCAGGTCGGGTGGGCGGCCTCCACCAGCGCGATCGTGCCGGTCACCAGGGGCGCGGCCATCGAGGTGCCGCTGTCGGTGGTGTAGGTGCCGGTCGATAGCCGAGGCCGACGACGCTCACCCCGGGGGCGGCGAGCTGGACCGTGCCGGTGCCGTAGTTGGACCAGGACGCCAGCGCGCCGTGCTGCTGGTGGCGGCCACGCTGATCACGTTGGGGTATTCCGAGGAGTACGAGGCCGGTGAGAACCAGGTGCTGCTGTTGTCGTCGTCGGTCCCGTTGTTGCCGGCGGCGCAGACGACGATCACCCCGTTCTGGTCGGCGTACTGGAGCGCGGCGGCGATGGTGGGGTCCGTCCCGGTCCCGCCCCAACTGGCGTTGATGACCTTGGCGCCATGGTCGACCGCGTAATCGATCGCCTCGGCGGCCGCGGTGTCGGTGCCATTGCCCGAGGAGTCGAGGAACTGCACCGCCATGAGCTGCGTGTTCCAGTCGACGCCGGTGCCCCCGATCCCGTTGTTCCCGACCTCAGCGATCTCCCCCGCGGTGAACGTGCCATGGCCGTTCCCATCCAACGGGTTGTTGGTGCCGTTGGGGGTGCTGGTGCTGATGGCGGAGAAGTTCCAGCCGATCAGGTCGTCGGGGTGCGCGGTGTCGCCGTCCTGGGTCGAGCCATCGGCCCAGCCGCCGGAGCTGGTCGGCGCCAGGACGGTGGTCCCGTCGACCACGCCGTTGGTGGCGGTGATCTTGCCGGGGCCCTGGTTGATCGGGTTGTTCAGGTCGGTGAACGTGATGACACCGTCGTCGTAGACATCCGTCAGGTTGGGGAGCACGGTCGCGGGGATCTCGGCCTGGTTGATCCAGACGTTGTCGATCAGGTCGGGGTGGTCGTAGTCGATGCCCGTATCGGTGTCGGCGACGATCACCTCGTCCGAGCCGGTGGTGACGGTCCAGGCCCCGGGGACATTGATGCCCCAGGGGCCGTTGAGCTGCCAATCAGTGCCGTTGAGATAGTCTCGGGTCGTTGGGCAACCGTGGGTCCTGAACCGTCTGGGCCGGGTCGGCGTACTGGACCGCCGGGTTGGCCGCCAGCTCCTCGGCAAGCTGGGCCAGGTTCGCGGCGGGCCCCTGCAACTCGTAAAGGCCGGAGATCGTCGTCGCCTGGACCGTGGCATCGGCGGCCGCGATCAAGCGGCGTCAACTGCGACAAGGCCCCGACCGAGCCCGGCTGGAGCTGCACGTTCAACGTCTCCTGAGGCGACGGCATCGGACCCACGATGGTCAACCCCGACAGCATCGTCCGGGTCTCCAACTGATCGATGCCCGGCCCGATTATTCCCCGGCTGCGGTCGATGCCGCCGTCCCGCCAGTCCGGCTCGGTGATCTCGCTCCAACATCCTTGCCGAACCAAGGAAACGGAGAATCCGGGCCGAGGCATGGCCTTGATGCGACATCTCGGTGCAACTCCCTTATGGAGATTCAATTTTGACCGCAAGATAGATGGGTGGCGCCATCGCGTGGGCAGACCTGAACGAACCCCTACCCCTGTCTGGTCCAAACTTGGTGTCGTTCCCTGTTCCGTACAGAGCCTTGTATAGCAAAATTAAGTCGAAAAAGGCGCGAACCGCCCTTTGGGAAGGGCAAAGCGGGAGGAAGAGCTTTAGCCAGTGATACAACACTCGTTCACGCTCAAGCGCAGGGAAGGCGTGAGAATCGGTGCACAACCTCGGAGTTTCGGAAGAACCTTGGAGAAAGAATGATAATCGTTCTCTTGTTCAAATTAAAGGGGGCAATGCAAGCGGACGCGATGGACTCGTGAGTCCGATCCGTGAAAACTCCGTCTGGAACAGGCAGGAGGGTAAGTCTGTCCACAGTTGATAGCGTGGTCTTCTCTTTACGTTGGAGGTGTGCAAGTCGTTCAGTCTCGCCGGATGTGAATTCCCGGCAATTCGCGGCTGATGACTGATGCCTGGAAGTGGATCAGAGCAGCCGATTTCCATTGATGTGGATACCCCTCGCGAGCGATTCCTTGCCTGGAAAGACCGTCCACCTACTGACGACTCGATTTCCTCCGTCCTTCCACGCTCCTGTGATTGGATGGGATAGTTCGGCTCAACCGCGTGTTGCGTGGAGTCAACACGACGAGTCGGCGTGATGATAGAAGTCAACGTCTTGAGTGAGGTACGAGTATCCGGTCGCGCCGTGACTCGGCAGCAGCCTTTACTCGCCTCGCTCGATCGAGGGCGACGACGACCTCCCGGCCCGAAGTCCTGATGGAGAGGGTTCGCCTGTTGGTTACAATGGGAGTTCCGAAATACGGACGGCCAGACTCAGGTAGCGGATCGCGAGGCTCGGCATGCAGGCGACGGTTCGGGTGGAACGGACAACCACGAAGGTGGCGGGTGGAACCGAGGGACCCTCGGGAACGTCCACGCCGCGCATCAAGCCCGAGTTGCTGGCGCCCGCCGGCGATCGGACCTGCCTGGTCGCCGCGGTCGAGAATGGGGCCGACGCGGTTTACTTCGGGCTTCAGCGTCATAACGCCCGGATCCGCGCCCACAACTTCGACGGCTCCGATCTGCCGGAGGTCATGGGTTTGCTCCATCGTCGGGGTGTCCGGGGTTATGTGACGCTGAACACGCTCGCGTTCACCGGCGAGCTACCGGGTCTCGAGTCCACGGTCCGCGAGCTGGTCGTGGCCGGAGTCGACGCCGTGATCGTCCAGGACATGGGCCTGGTGCGGCTGATCCGGGCGATCTCGCCCGACATCGAGATCCACGCCTCGACCCAAATGTCGATCACGAGCGAGGAGGGCGTCGAGCTGGCCCGGGAGCTGGGCTGCTCGCGCGTGATCCTGGCCCGGGAACTATCGCTCGCGGAGATCGGCCGGATCCGCGACGCGTCCGATCTGCCCGTCGAAGTCTTCGTCCATGGAGCGCTCTGCGTCGCGTACTCGGGCCAGTGCCTCACCAGCGAGGCGCTCGGGGGCCGATCGGCGAACCGGGGCGAGTGCGCCAGGCCTGCCGCATGCCCTATGAAATCGTCTGCGACGGACGCCTCGTCGATCTGGAAAACGTCCAGTACCTCTTGAGCCCGCAGGACCTGGCCGCCTACGACTTGATTCCCCGGCTGATCGACCTGGGAGTCGCCAGTCTGAAGATCGAGGGACGGCTCAAGACGGCCGAGTACGTCGCGAACATCACGCGACATTACCGCACGGCCATCGACGCCGCCTTCGCTGGCCAGCCGAACGCATTCACGCCACGCGATGTCCAGGAGATGCAGCTTTCTTTCTCGCGCGGATTCTCCCACGGGTTTCTCGACGGGAATAACCACAAGGTCCTGGTCCGGGGCGACTATGCCAAGAAGCGAGGGATCCGTCTGGGCATCGTCGAATCGATCACCGCGGGCGGCGTGCGGATCAGCGTGGAGGTGCCGGTCAAGCCCGGCGATGGCCTGGTCTTCGATGGAGACGAGTCAACCGGTCGCGACGAGCAGGGTGGCCGGCTCTACGAGGTCATCCCTCTCGACGGGAGAACGAAGAACGGCGCGAAGGTCGATGGGGAGACGGAATTCTCGGGCCGCGTCGAACTTCGGTTCGGAAGAGAGGCGATCGATCTGCGCCGGCTTTCGGTCGGCCAGCCGGTCTGGAAGACCGACGATCCCGAGTTGACGCGCCGACTGCGCCGCTCGTTCGAAGGGCCGCCCAACCGGAAGGTGGATCTGGATATCGAGGTCGTCGCCATCACAGGCGAGCCGCTCCGTCTCACCGGACGGACCGCGATCGGTCGTACGGCGATGGTGGAATCGAGCGATCGCCTGGCTCAGGCCGAGTCTCGCCCTGCGGATGAGACGCTCTTCACGGCTCAGCTCGGCCGGCTCGGTGGGACAATCTACCAGCTTGGCCGGCTGGATCTGAAGATCGAGGGGCGGCCAATGGTGCCGATGAGCGTGCTCAACCATCTGCGCCGTGAACTCGTTGCAAAGCTGGATGCGATGGCGACGGCCCCGCCGACTCGCACGATCCCCGTCGAACCCATTTTGCCTTTGCTCTGCGCCACGATCTCGGACGTGCGTGCCAGGGAAGCCACTCGAGGAGAAGGATCGGCTCCCGGTCGAGCTGGCGGTGTTGTGTCGACGGACCGACCAGATCGATGCGGCCGTCTCGCTCGGGATCAAGACGATTTACGCGGATTACCAGGACATCAAGGCATATCGGGAGGCTGTCACGGCGGCCCGGGGTGGGAATGCCTCGATCTACCTGGCGACTCCGCGCATCGAGAAACCGGGTGAAGGGAACCTCTTCGGCTACCTGGCCAAGCAAGGAGCCGATGGCATCCTGGTCCGCAATGCCGGCGGGATGCGGTATTGCTCGGAGCGAGGAATCTCGTTCGTGGCGGATTTCTCGATGAACGCGGCCAACCCGCTGTCGGTCGAATTGCTCAAGGGCCGGGGCGCGTTACGCGTGACAGCCTCGTACGACCTGAATGTCGACCAGCTCCTGGATCTGCTGGACGCGACGCCTTCGTCCTGGCTCGAGGTCGTGATTCATCAGCAGATCCCGATGTTCCACATGGAGCACTGCGTCTATTGCGCGTTCCTGTCGCCGGGTACGGACGCGACCAACTGCGGGCGTCCCTGCGACACGCACAACGTCAAGCTTCGGGATCGCGTCGGCATGGATCATCCGCTCAAGGCCGACGTGGGCTGCCGGAACACGCTCTTCAACGCCGTGCCTCAGACGGCGGCCGAGTTCCTGCCTCGAATCCTGAAACACGGCGCACGGTTCCTGCGCGTCGAGTTCCTCGACGATTCCTCTGATGCCGTCGAACGCACGATACGCCTCTATCGAGAGGCGCTATCCGGCCAACGTGATGGCAAGATGCTCTGGCGTGATCTGAAGGCATCCAACCAGTACGGCGTCACCCGCGGGCCGCTGGCGGTACTTTGAATGGGGGGCGAAAAGGGGGACGGAGTGCGAAGACATCTCCCACGAGAGCTACCGAGTGGATACCGCGAAGCTTGGAGCTCCGCCTACGATCCAACTAACTTCGGTCGGTCGCTCGACCGATGTCTTGCCCGTTTCTGAATCTGTCGAGCGAAGGCCCCCAAGTCCATCGATGTCTTGATGCCACTATAGATCAATGTGACATTTGAGCGCCGTTCGAGTAGTGCGGGTGGGAGATCCTGCAAGCTCGGGCTCCGCATGAGTTCCAGCGTCAGCAACGCATAAGCAGCGACTAACTGACTGCTGTCGAGCAACAGTGAGACAAGCAGTGGCTCACACTCCGGGTGCGATGCGGCAATCTGCTCAGCGATGGCCCTGGCCTCGGGTTGCCCCTCCCAAGAAGCCGTCTCGTAGAGGACGTTGGCCTTGCGCCAAAGGCCGGCTGCATGCTCCAAGAGGTTGCGGCCTTGGGTCGGGCGATCTTCCACGGTCGTGAGCTGCATAGTCAAATAGGTCCACGTAATCGGGAAATCGATCGTTGAGAGACGGGGATCAGGGGACGCTTCGGTTCGCCCCGAAGGGGCCGCAACAATCCAGCCCGGGGCAACGCCCCGGGGACCGAATCCCCCCTCCGAATCAGCCCTGAAAGGGCGTCACAAATCGATTTCCGGACGCGGTTTGTGTCGCCCCTTCAGGGCTCGGCTTGGGGTGGTCACCGCAGTCCCGGGGCGTTGCCCCGGGCTGATCTGTTTGGCCCCTTCGGGGCAAGGATCCGCAGCACCACGGCACCCGAACCACACGTTCACTTTCCCCATTGCGAGGATTCATTCAATACCTCACGGAACTACTGTTTATCGGCACGCGCTCTTTGAAGCGAAGTACGAATCGGGCATGACCGACGGTCTCTCAGCCCCGCTTCAGCTCGATCACGTAATTGTGATGCCGCTTTGACCCGATGTTCGTCAGCAGGTTGTCAACTTTACCGTCGCCGACCACGCGGAATTCCACCTGGCCGTCACGGAATGGGATTTCACGATTGTTTGCCGGGTTGTCCGGGTCGGTGCTGAGCAACAGTCCGCCCGACTCGACCAGGATCACGTAGTCAAGCCGGTGGATGTGTTTCTCGAGCGACTCACCGGGCTCGAGTGACAGGTCCCAGACTTTGACGCGGTCGTTCTCGAACAGGAGACGCGTCCCCACTTGTTCGGTCGATTCGGCCATCGTTGCACCCTCCTCGGAGTCGTTGTGCATCAGTTGAACCAGAAGGCGAACCCGATGAACTGTCCCTGGAAGATGGTCTGGAGGCGTCGCCAGGTCTCGGGCTGGGTCTTCGGGCCCTTTTCGAGATAGGGCGCGGCGGCGGTGCCATGGACCCAGAGCACAAGGTCGAACATCCTCGGCTCGGTGAACACGCGCCGAAGATTGACCCCCCGGTCGTCGCGCCGACGCCAGAAGGGGATCAGTTTCTCTCCTTTGAGTATTGCCTGTGCCTCGTCGAGGAAATCCATCCAGCCCTTGACCATGGCGACCGTAACCGCACCCCCGGGCATGACCGTGTGTTGCTTCGGGCTGGGCACCCACTCGTGGTCATCGTCAGTTTCGGCCAGGATGAACTTCCACGACTCCCGGCTCAGTGCGATCACCGATTCGAGGTGCGCCAGGGCTGCCTTCATTCGTTCCGGCTCCGACAACGGAACGCGAATCATGTGGATCATCGCGACGGCATCGATCAGTGTCATCAAAATTCAATCCCAGAGGAGGTTGATCGCCTTCTCTGCGTAGGAATGGAAACGACGTTTCGGCCTTGGGATAGAACAAGCATCCCGAGTAGTCGAAGAGGTCGTGAAAATCATAAGCGAGGACGGCTTCGCACATGGCCATCAGGAGGTGGCAATAGCCGCGCAGCCAGGCGACATCCGCCCGATCGAAGGTGATGAGGAACTCTTTCGAAGCTTCGGCCGTAACCTGGTCACGCGCCGCGAAATTGAGCTGGGCATAGATCTTCCAGAGTGTCTCGTCAACGTCCGCCTTGCCGTCGTTGTTGAGGTCGAGTCGGATCTGGCCGAAGTGGAGGGGAAGCTTGACGTCCTTGTCCGGCATTCGGGCGAGTGTGAGCTCGGCCTTCGCCAGGTCGTCGTTGAAGGTTCTCATGATGGCCCGCCGCTCGCTGTAACCGATCGGCTCGGGCGAGTGATTGACCGGGATCGGCAGCCGTTCGAACGGCAAGGCGTTGCCGAACAACGAGGCTCGCATGCCATAGCGATGGAATGACTGGACAAGGTGCTCGGTCGCCCGGACGAACTGGATCGTGCCAAGCCCAAAGCACGCCTCCGCATCATCGGGATGAGCCGCAACCAGTTCGGTCAGGGCTTTCTCGCCCTCGGCGAGCTTTCCCTCGACCAGGAATCTCTCGGTCAACGCTGCCGGAGTCTCCGCACAGGCCGAAGATGTCCAGCAGATGGCCGCGACGAGTGGTATTGCCAGACGGTTGGGCATGGAGAGGACCCTCGAAGAGACATCGAACGATCACCAGGCCAGCCTTGATACTACCCGATGTTTGCCCTGCGCGTCTCATCGATTTCGGGAGGATTGGTCACTCCGAGGGGGTGCGCGATTGTTCTACACAAGTCTTGACAATCCATGAACTTGTAGAGAGGACCAGCGGCCGGTAGGATGAATCTCGGAATACAGCGGCCGGAACGATCCGAGGCCAGCCGCCTTGGGAAGCGGAGGAGCGATTTGTGGAGGATGATGCGCACGGGGGCTGCCGCCGGTTAACGCAGTGCTGGCTCATGAGCTTCTCGATGAGCCCATGCGGTTGCGTGGGCGTGCCGCCGTGCGCCGGGCGGTACGTCGGCGCTGGAGGAGTTGCGGAGGGGATCCGGGAAGGGAGGCCGATCCAGGCCGATCTGGCGGACGTGGCGCGGCGGTCGTCGGAAATCCTGGCGGCGGACCGGGCCGTGCTCCGTCCGGTGATCAACGCGACCGGCGTCTTGCTGCATACCGGCCTGGGCCGGGCGCCGCTGGCCGCGGAGGCGGTCGCGGCGGTTGCGGAAGTCGCGACGGGCTACTGCAACCTGGAGCTCGATCTCGCCGACGGCACGCGCAGGCGCCGGACTTCGGGGATCGCCGGACTGCTGCGAGAGCTGACAGGTGCCGAAGCCGCAACAGTCGTCAACAATAACGCCGGCGCGACGGTCCTGGCCCTGAGGGCGATGGCGGCCGGCCGCGAGGTCATCGTCTCTCGGGGCCAGCTCGTGGAGATCGGGGGCAGCTTCCGGCTCCCGGAAATCTTCGAGGTCTCGGGCGCCCGGCTCCGCGAGGTCGGGACCACGAACAAGACCCGATTGTCCGACTACCAGCGCACCATCGGGCCCGATACGCGCCGCGATCTTGCGGGTCCATCGCAGCAACTTCCGCATTGTGGGGTTTACCGAGGACCCTCCGCTCTCGGAACTGGTCCAACTCGCTCATGCCCATGGGCTCTGGGCGATCGACGATATCGGCTCGGGAGCCCTCGCGGCTGGCTTGCCTCCGGGCATCCACGACGAGCCGACGGCGGCCGAGGGGCTCGCCGCCGGCGCCGACCTGGTGCTTTTCTCCGGCGACAAGTTGCTCGGCGGTCCGCAATGCGGGATCATGGTGGGGAGGCGCGAGGCGATCGGACGGATCGAGACCGACCCCCTGATGCGCGCCTTACACGTTGATAAAATGACGCTCGCCGCGCTCGAGGCCACGTTGCGACTGGCAATGGACCCCAAGCGCGCCATTGAACAAATACCACTTTGGACCATGATCGCCGCCCCCCTCCCAATCCTGGAATCCCGCGCTGAGCGGGTCGCTGCCGTCTTCCGCGACGAGTTGGGATTGAACGCGGCCGTGCGGCCTTCGGAGTCTTTCATGGGAGGAGGCAGCGTGCCGATTCTGCCGATTCCGACCGCGGTCGTCGCTGTTTCTCCGCCGTTTCCGATTTCCCGTGATTCCGGGTCCGAGACCGCCTGGGCCAAGGCACTCCGAAGCGGCGATCCGCCGATCGTCGCCCGAGTCCAGAAGGGACTCGTCCTCTTCGACCTGCGCACAGTGACCGAGCATCAGGAGCCGTTCTTGCTCGACGCGATCCGACGAGTTTGTCAGGATAGGAGCTTTGCAACGCGGTCGGTCCAGCGAGGCCGGGATGAACCGGTCGCGTTGCGCTTGATTGGCGGGGGAGTCGATCCGATGAACGGGCCAGAGGGACCAGACGTAAAGTGAGGAAAGCCGCAATGCGTGTCTGTCGTTTTGCTTTTGAAGAGATGGTCTTGACGGGCTTCTACGCGGACACTCATGTGATCCCCATCGATCAGGCTGCGGAGGCCCACAGCCGCGATCACGATGTCGAATTGCTGCTCCCCTCCACCGAGGACCCGCTCGACCTGCTGCCGCCGGACGGAATCTCTTATGAATCCGCTCGGGACCTGCACGCCTGGGTCGAACAGCTCGGCGAGGAGGACCGCGAAGAGCTGATGATCCCGATCGCGGACGTCCGTCTCCTGGTCCCTATCGCCAACCCGCCCAAGGTGCTCCTTCTGGCGGGGAACTACGCGAAGCATGTTGCCGAGCGTGGCGGCACGGCCGCCGAGCGTGAGGAAACGTTCCCCTATGTTTTCATGAAACCGCCGAGCACCACGCTGACCCGTCCCGGCGACCCGATCGTCATACCGCGCTCTCTCCCGACCGCATCGATTGGGAGTGCGAACTGGGCGTCGTGATCGGTCGCCGATGCCGGCACGTCGATGAAGACGAGGCGATGGGTTGCATCGCCGGGTACACGATCGTCAACGATATCAGCGACCGGTCGTTCAAGCCCAATCCCAACCGCAAGCCGCGCGAGCGCGATAAGTTCTTTGACTGGATGCACGGCAAGTGGCATGACACCTTCTGCCCGATGGGGCCGTGCATCCTGTCGGCGGACATGGTCGCCGATCCTCAGGCGCTCCCCATCAAGCTGAGCGTGAACGGCCAGGTCAGACAGAACGCATCGACGGCGGAGATGGTCTTCCCGGTCGCGGCGGTCGTGTCGTTCCTGTCGGATCTGCTCACTCTCCAGCCGGGTGACGTGATTGCGACCGGGACACCGTCGGGGGTCGGTTCGGCGACGGGGACTTACCTCAAGCCCGGCGACCTGGTCGTCGCCTCGATCGGACCGATCGGCACGCTGGAGAACCCGGTCGAAGCCGAGGAAGACGATCTTTGAGCTCCGAGTCGGGCACTTTCCGAACACCGACCGAACCCAGGATGAAGGATGAAGGATGAAGGATGAATTCCGAGTCGGGCGTTTTCCGATCAACGACCGAACCCGACGGTCCCGGCGAGTCGTTCGCTGCGCGGAACCCAACCCGATCAGCCGAACCCGATCATCAGGATGGATCGATGCCCGAATTCCACAAGTTGATGGCAGCCAATCGCGGAGAAATCGCGATCCGAGTCTTCCGCTCGGCGCACGAGCTGGGCATCCGCACCGTCGCGATTTATTCGCACGAGGACCGGTTCGCGACCCATCGCCTCAAGGCCGACGAGGCGTACGAGGTGGGGCGGCCCGGCGAGCCGATCCGTAGCTATTTGAATGTCGAGGGGATCGTCGAGCTGGCCAAGGAGAAGTCGGTCAACGCGATTCATCCTGGCTATGGCTTCCTGTCGGAGAACGCCGAGTTCGCCCGTGCCTGCGAACGGGCCGGTATCGTTTTCGTCGGGCCGCGTCCCGAGCTATTGGATCTGCTCGGGGACAAGGTGGCGGCGCGGAAGCTCGCCAGGGAGGCGGGGATCCCGGTCCTGTCGGGGAGCGACGCGCCGGTCCTCCCCGGTGCCGAGGCTCACGCGCTGGCCGAATCGCTGGGTTACCCGGTCATCGTCAAGGCCTCGATGGGCGGCGGCGGCCGGGGCATGCGCGTTGTCGAGTCGGCCGATGCCCTCGACGCCGCGCTCGACCAGGCACGCCGCGAGGCGGAGACCGCATTCGGTGTGCCGGATGTCTTCATCGAGAAGTTCCTCCGCAGAGCCAAGCACATCGAGGTCCAGCTCCTGGGCGACCGACACGGCAATATTGTTCATCTCTACGAACGTGATTGCTCGGTCCAGCGGCGTCACCAGAAGATCGTCGAAATCGCGCCGGCCCCGAATCTCGATCCATCCATCCGCGACGCGATTTGCGATGCCGCGGTCCGGATCGGCCGTCACGTCCGATACGAGAATGCGGGGACCGTGGAGTTCCTCCTCGACGTCGAGACCAATGACTTCTACTTCATCGAGGTCAACCCGCGGATTCAGGTCGAGCACACCGTCACCGAGATCGTCACGGGCGTCGACCTGGTGATGAGCCAGATCCTGATCGCCCGGGGCGAGCCGCTCTCGGACGCCGAGATCGACCTGCCGGATCAGAAGTCAGTGCAGATCCAGGGCTTCGCCTTGCAGTGCCGAGTCACGACCGAGGACCCCGAGAACCGGTTCACGCCCGACTATGGCCGGATCACACATTATCGCACCGTGGGCGGCGTGGGAATCCGGACCGATGGCGGCCCGGCGATCACCGGCGCGATCATCACGCCGTTCTATGACTCGCTCCTGGTGAAGATCAGCGCCTATGGGCGGCGGTTCATCGACGCCGCGCGTCGGCAGGAGCGGGCCCTCCAGGAGTTCCGGGTCCGCGGGGTCAAGACCAACGTCCCGTTCCTGCTCAACGTGGTGACGCACCCCGTCTTCCTGTCGGGCAACTGCACGACGCGGTTCCTCGACGAGAGCCCCGAGTTATTCCGGTTCCCGGTCCGTCAGAACCGTGCGATGCGATTGCTGACCTTCGCGGCGGAGATCGCGGTCAATGGATTCCCCGGCGTGACCCGCTCTGAAGGATACACGGCGCCGCCGGAGCCCGCACCGCCGCGGTTCGACCCGCTGGCCGATCCGCCGCCGGGCTCGCGGCAGCGGTTCCTGGCGATGGGCCCGGAAGCCTTCTCGCAGTGGGTTCGCGAGCAGCAACCGCTCTTCGTCACCGACACCACCTTCCGCGATGCGCATCAGTCGCTGCTGGCCACGCGTGTCCGGACCCGCGACATGCTCCGGGTCGCCGACGCCTATGCTCGACTCTGCCCGGCGATCTTTTCGATCGAAATGTGGGGCGGTGCGACGTTCGACACGGCCATGCGGTTTCTCAAGGAGGACCCCTGGGATCGGCTGGCCCAGCTCCGCGAGCGGATTCCCAATATTCTGTTCCAGATGCTCCTGCGCGGCTCGAATGCCGTCGGCTACACGAGCTATCCCGATAACGTGGTGAAGGGGTTCGTGAAGGAGTCGGCCGCGGCGGGGATCGACCTGTTCCGCGTCTTCGACTCGCTCAACTGGGTGCCGAACATGGCAATGTCGCTGGAGGCGGTGCGCGAGGCCGGCGCGCTCTGCGAGGCCGCGATCTGCTACACGGGCGATATCCTCGACCCGGGCCGGCCCAAGTACGACCTGGCGTACTACATCCAGCTCGCCAAGGAACTGGAGAAGCGCGGCGCCAACCTGATCGCGATCAAGGACATGGCGGGCTTGTGCAAGCCGTCGGCCGCCGAGCGCTTGATCAAGGCGTTGCGCGAGGAGGTCGGAGCTCCCATTCACTTCCACACGCACGACATCGGCGGAGCACAGGCCGCGAGCGTCCTGCGAGGCGCCGACGTGGGCCTGGACATCGCCGACGGAGCCGTCGCCTCGATGGCCTGCCTGACGTCACAGCCGAGCTTGAACGCGCTGGTCGAGTCGCTCCGATTCACGCCGCGCGAGACGGGTGTCGCCCCCAAAGCCTTGATCGAGATGAGCCGGTACTGGGAAGAGGTGCGTAAGCTCTACGCGCCCTTTGAGTCGGGCCCGCGGTCTCCGGCAGCCGACCTCTACGAGCTGGAAATGCCCGGCGGGCAGTACTCGAACCTGTTTCAGCAGGCCAAGGCGCTCGGGTTGGCGACTCGCTGGCAAGAGGTCTGCGCGGCCTATTCCGAGGTCAACCTGCTCTTCGGCGACATCATCAAGGTAACGCCGAGCTCGAAGGTCGTGGGGGACATGGCCCTGTTCCTGGTGGCGAACAACCTGACGCCCGAGGACGTCTTCGACCCGCAGCGCGAGCTGGCGTTCCCGGAGAGCGTGGTCGAGTTTGTCGAGGGACGTCTGGGCCAGCCGCCGGGCGGATTCCCGCCGGCCTTGCAGGCCAGGGTGCTCAAGGGCCGGCCCCCCCTCACCGATCGTCCGGCGCGCAACCTGCCCCCCGCCGACATCAACGCGGCACGCGACAAGGCATCGTCGCTGATCGGCCGCCCGGCCAGTGACCGCGACGCGATGAGTTTCCTGCTCTATCCCCGAGTCTTTCCCGACCTCGCCACACACGAGCGGACGTACTCCGACACCTCGATCCTGCCGACCTCGATCTTCTTCTTCGGACCGGACCCGGGCGTCGAGCACCTGGTCGAGATCGAGCCGGGCAAGACGTTGATCGTCAAGCTCCTGGCCGTGGGCGAGCCGCACGCCGACGGCAATCGTACCGTGTTCTTCGAGCTCAACGGCCAGCCGCGCGAGGTTGAGGTGGCCGACCGATCGCTCGCCTCATCGGTGCGAGAGACCCCGAAGGCCGACCCCGCCGACCCCAACCAGATCGGCGCCCCCCTGCCCGGCCTGATCGTCGGCGTCGGGGTCTCGGTCGGTGACCGGGTTCGCAAAGGCCAGAAACTGCTCTCCATCGAGGCGATGAAGATGGAAACTACGATCTACGCCGAGCGCCCGGGCGCGTCGCCGAGCTCCTCGCCGCCGTCGGGTACCAGGTCAAGACGGGGGAGTTGCTGCTGAGGTTGAGCGGGGATTAACGCTCATCGATCGAACGCGACTGAGAAGAATTGCGATCTACCAGAAGCCGCTGACGGATGCCAGTGCATACGCTGTCAACCATCCGGTTCACTCGGATGTCTCGCCGGACCC
Source organism: uncultured Isosphaeraceae bacterium (assembly GCA_963842405.1). GTDB lineage: Bacteria > Planctomycetota > Planctomycetia > Isosphaerales > Isosphaeraceae > CAVZRC01. The sequence continues at coordinate 50,376 of CAWJGW010000004.1, forward strand.
GCTCGAGTCCTCGGGGAAGAGCCGCAGTTCCGGATGCGAATGAGGTTTCGACAGATCATTGCAAATGCGTAAGAAGTCATCGGCATTCCTGGCCCTGGCAATGGCCTTTTCCAGGTTGCGTTCGTCGACCTGCCTTTCGCCGCAACAGGAACACGTAATATAGCAGTCGATGATTTCGTCGTCGGCGAGGGCGTCGATCATCTCCCGCTCGACTTCGTCGAGGTCGTACTGGCGCCGCTTTAACTCAAGGGCGAGCTGGGTCTTGTTCATCCACTGCCTCCTCTGGGTGCCGAGCCGTTTCGTCGCGTCGCATCGAGCACGTTGGCCTTGACGAGGTCATACCATAGGTTCCTGTCCATCGGCGGAAGTTGTCTGTGCCCTGGCGCGATCTGCTGCATATCCTACTCAAAGGGAGCCTTGTTTTACCACCGATGCCGTCGTGAAGTCCGGCGAAGCGGCTTCCCCTCTTTCACTCGGCTCGGTATTCTGAGTAAAGCGAAGAGGGAGGAACATGCGATGCGCGGATTCGTCGTGATGAAGCCGGGCGGCACCAAGAATCACGAGTTCGAGGCGTACAAGTCGTTTCTGGAAGAGATCGGGATCGATCTGTCGAACGCCCCGCGTGTTCCAGAGCCTGGCACGGCGAGGCGATGGCTTTACGTCTGGCGCGATCGGGCAGCGGCACAGGCATCTGCCCGCGAGTTGGGTCGGCGGACCCGGGACAGCTCCTGGACGGTCCACGAATGCGATCTTCCGGAGGAAGAGTCCGGACCGCTGGCGCCCCTCGACGTGATCGCCGAGCCCGTCGCCGAGGGGACGCTCTACAGGCTATCGACGGCCAGCCTAGAGCGGATCATGAAGAGGTTCCCGAACGCCCGGTTGGTCACAGAGGTCTTCTTTTCCGATCAGTCAAAGCAGGAGTACGAGCGTGACCACGGTCCTGTCTGGGATCAAGTGATCGGTCTCCTCTGCGGCCTGTCCGTAGACCAGGTGAACGAACTGGGAGGCTACAGGGTGTACGAGACCGTCGTTCGGACGCTGTATGAGTCCGCCGCCACGAGTTGAAGCGGGGAGCCGAGGACTGTTCATGTACTACTCGCTCGACGCTGGAACGAGGCTCTACCGCGTCACATCGCCGGATACCGCATGGCCAACTCCGCTTTTGGGCCGAGGCGCTTACTACACGCACGGCGGCCGGTACAACCGTGTTGGACAGGCGACCGTCTATTGCTCGGAGGATCCCCTCGTCGTCATTTCCGAGGCCGCCTTCTACCAGGCGCTTGAGTGGCAGCTTCGGATCTCAATGCGACGGTTCAGCGCGATGTCCTACCCATTGGTCTCTGACCACATTCTGTGGTGTTTCACTCTCGACCCATGCCCTCCGCTGGTTGACCTGGAGCACAGCCAAGCGCAGCATACGTTTCAGTACCCGCCGCACCTGATCCACAATCCGAGCCTGAACCCTCGGCTCGGCCCACAGGTGTCGGGTCAGCCGCCGAGCCGGGATTACACCGGCACCCAGGAACTTGCTGACCTCATTCGCGCATACCTTCCGCCGCCGGGTGACAATCGAGCTCGCCCGGAGGGTGTCAAAGCGCCGTCGGTCAGGATGCGGAGGAAGTACAACTTCCAGCCCTTCCAACTCGCACTCTTCGTGATGGATCCGGGCATTCAGGTGCCATACGCGAAGCGGGCAACCCTCGTGAATCAGTGGCAGCTCCGGTTGGAGTTCGAGGACGCAAGGCCCCGGCAGGCCGTTACCAATACCACGGTCGAAATCGAATGGACAGCACCGCGCTTCCAATTGGGGCCAGTTGGCCACCCATCCGTCCCAGCGTATACCGGGCGGCCTCGGGCGATCGACTACCCCGTTGAGCCGCAATGGCATTTGATCGAGATCCGCTATGCGTGAAGGGTCCGCTCTCCGTTGACATGGTTTCTTCTTCTGGGATGAGTGCGCCGGGCTGGGATCGTGATCGTGGGACCGGAACGGAAGCCTCTGGTCCTGATCGGTCGGGACCTGCTGGCAACCTGTCGCTTCACCTATGATGGTCGTAAGCGACGGCTCATGATGTCATACTCAGGGCATTCGAATTCGCTCGGTAGTCCAGGGTGACTCGAAGGTGACGCGATCCGAGGAAATTCCCAACGATGAGTGGCCGTTCGTGCGGACGCTCCTGGCCTACGACGAGGTCAACTCAACCAGCGATTGCGCGGCGGCTCTGATTCGTGAGGGAACGGTCGAGTTGCCTATGGCGGTCTGGGCGAGGCGGCAGACTCGCGGGCGGGGGCGAGGCAGCCACTCGTGGTGGTCGGACGTCGGGAGCTTGACATTCACGCTCGCGATCGACCCAACCGCCCAGGGCTTGTCCGTCGAGTCGGAGCCGAAACTGGCGCTGGCGACGGCCGTCGCGGTGATCGATGCCCTGAATGAACTGGGTTTCAATGCGGGAACCATCGGTATCCGCTGGCCAAACGATCTCGAAGCCGACGGCCGGAAGCTCGGCGGCATCCTGCCCGAACGGATCGAGACCGAAGGAGGGCACCGAATCCTTGTCGGCGTCGGGCTCAACGTGCTGACGGACCTCGCCCAGGCCCCGGCCGACGTTCGTGCGATGGCCACGAGTCTCACTGTCAGTCAGGGCGAGCCGCGGGAGGAGCCAGTGCTCTCCCGCATTCTCTCGGCGATCCTCCGCCATTTCGAACGCGTGCTCGGCGCCTGGTGGACGGCGACCCCGGGCTGGTGACACAATGGAATGGGCTGGACCTGCTCCGCGATCGTTGGGTGCGTGTCGATCTGGGCACGCGGATCGTGGCCGGGCGCGGATGCGGCATCGACCCGGACGGTGCGCTCTGTCTCGATGATGGAGCGGAACGACAACGCCTTTTCGGGGGGCAGCTCCTCCGGTGAGCTTCGACCATGGAAGCCGATTCCGACTCTGCGAATGTGGGTCCTGAAGAGCGCGAGACCGTTCTGGGGAAAGTCCGTTACCTGCTCCTCGAAGAGGTTAGAGCGATCGGATTCGCGAAGTATACCGGAACCGGGCAATTGACCCTGATCCATCTCCTGAGCGTTGCGGCGCCCTTGAACGCGCTGTTTTTCATCCCGAAGTGCGGGTTCTCGTATGCGGGGTTCCCCGGTCTCCTCGTAGGAATCCAGTTCGCGATTCCGTTCGCGATCATGACGATGGGCCTCTGCTTCACCCTCTTGCAAATCGTGGCGTGGATCGCCCTCGCGTTCCTGGAGAGGTTCCCGCCGGACCCCGTCCCACGCGATTTGATCCACTTCGTTTTAATGAATAAGACGATTGATCTTATACCGATATCGATCATAATGATCGCCTTCTGTACCCCCGCATGGTACGGAGCGATACATTGGGGAATCCTCGGTGTCCTTCTTGGCGAACTGATCGGGATTCCTCTCGCCTTCCTCATCAGCAGTCTGACGACTACCTTGATTATCGGGATTGCGGTTCGGGTCGGAGGCAACTTCGCCACGACCGTGGCCTACACCTTCCGAACGCGGGAGATGGACCGTCGGATACGTCAGGCAATGGAGCTCGATGCCGCGAACACCGAAGCGCAGGCCCGCGAATCCCATGAGGCCGCACCCGGTGGGTCGGATGATGGGTAAATCAATCGATCGATTTCCGTCCATCCGAGCCGGAATCGGCTGCCGGGCCGGGTGGAGTGACCCGCACCCGGCAGCACATGAGCTTCCAGGGAAGTCGCTTACCGCACGGCGGCCATTTTCTTGCCAACCTTCGCCGGCGGCCCCGGCTTTGTCGCCTCGAAGTCGATCAGGATCGGCGTGGCGATGTAGACCGTGCTGTAGGTTCCGCTCAGGAAGCCGACGACCAACGCGAAGGAGAACCCGTGGAGTCCTTCTCCGCCGGCGAAATAGAGGATGACCACGACGAGCCACGCCGTGAACGACGTCAGGATCGTCCGGCTCAGGGTCTGGTTGATCGCGTCGTTGACCATCTTATTGCTCAGGTTCGGCGTCTTCCCCTTGATTTCCCGGATGCGGTCGAAGATCACGATCGTATCGTTGACTGAGAACCCGATCAGTGTCAGGAACGCGGCGACGATCGGCAGGTCGATCTTGAACTGGTCGATCTGGAGCAGCGTACTGACCCAGGGGATCATGGCCAGCCAGTAGCTGACCGCGATCGCCCCCAGGGTGACCAGGACGTCGTGGACCACGGCGAGAACGGCCGCGAAGCCGTAGGTGAACGAATGGAATCGCCACCAGAGATAGGCGATGATAATGAGCCAGCTCGCCACCGTGGCGATCAGGGCCAGAGTCCGGGTCTCGCCAGCGACGGTACTGCCGAAGTTCACGATCCGCTCGAAGAGCAGGTCGCGATTGTTGGCGAGGGAGTCCTTGAGCTTGCCGAGCGCCTGCTTGGCCAAATCGGGATCGAGGTCCGTGCGTAGAACCAGCCGAGTCCCGGCCACCGGTGCAACCGTGGAATCGCTCGCCAAGCCGGCTGCCGGCGCAACCTTGATCTCGAAGCGCGTCTCGGGATTGGCGATCTTATCCTGAGTGAGGACCTTGGCGAATTCCGACGACACGATCTCTGTGGCGGACCGATCCTTGCTATTGAACGCGGTTGTGTTGAAGTCGAGCTCGTATTCACGCCCGCCCGCGAATCGTGCGTTCGGCGCGCGCCGCCGTCTTGCCCGTGTCAGCGGCCACGCTGGCGATAGGCTTTCCTTCCTGAGCCGTCATCTCGACGCGTGCCAGACTCGATGCGAAAGCATCCAGGATCACCTGCTTGACCCGCTCGAGGTCCTGATCGGTCGTGCGGATGTTGAACCGAGCGAGGCTCTTGTCCCCTCTGACTCGCAGGCTTTCGACCGTCACGTCGGGGAGGGCGCTCGCCTTCTCGCGGACCATCTCCGCGAGCTTGGACTCGGAGCCGGATAGCGCCTTGACGCTGGGATCGTCCTCGTTGAGTCGAATGGTGACCAACGATCCGCCCGTGAAGTCGATGTTGAACATCGATTGTCCGCGGATGTAAGTGGCAATCAGCCCCAGGACGATCAGGATCAGCGAGCCGGCCATGCAGTAGTATCGCGGCCCGATGAAGTCGATGTTGGTCTTACCCAGCATCTTGAGCATTCTCACGTCCTTGAGCCATCCCTTCGAGTAGAAAAACTCGAAGATGACGCGCGACATGAAGACGGCTGTGAAGAGGTTCCAGGCCATGCCGATCATCATGGTCAGCGCGAAGCCCTTGACCTCCTCCGTCCCGACCATGTAGAGCACGACCGCAGCGAGGAAGTTGGTGACGTGGGAGTCGAAGATGGTGATCCACGCCCGGTTGAACCCGTTGCGAATTTGCTGGGCAAGGCTGGCCCCGCGCTCCTTCTCCTCGCGCATCCGCTCGAAGACCAGCACGTTGGCATCCACGGCCATGCCGATGGTGAGTGCCAATCCGGCCAGCCCCGGCAACGAGAAGGTGGCCTGCATGAAGGCCATCGACCCGATGAGGAGGACCATGTTCACGACCAGGGCGATGGTCGCAACCAGGCCGGCGAAGCGATAGTAGACCAGCATGAAGACGGGAACGACCAGCATCGAGACCCAGATCGCGCGGATGCCCTTGGCAATGGTGTCTTCGCCCAGGGTCGGGCCGACCTTCTCTTCCTGGAGCGGGGTCGGGTTCAGGCTCGCCGGTAGGCTGCCGGCCCGAAGCACGTTGATCAGGTGCTCGACGTCCTTGGGCTTGAAGCCTTGCGCCCTCCTTCGATGATCCCCGAGTCGCGAATCTCCGAGTTGATCACGGGTGCGGACTGCACCACTTTGTCGAGCAAAATCGCTAATTGATATTTGAACTTATCCCCTTCCTCGGGGAGGTGCTGGCGGGTGAGCGTACTGAACCGTCGGGCCCCTTGCAGGTTGAACTCGAACCGGACCGCGGGCTGTAGCCGCTCGTCGAAGTCGGGCCGGACCTGCCGGAGATACTTGCCGGTCACTTCCTGCCCGGGTCGATCGAGGTTGTAGAGGATCCACATCTCGGTCCTGCCCGGTGCGACCTTTTCCTCGCGGACGATCACGTCGGTGGGGTCGGGACGGTTGGGGTCGCCCCCGTGAATACCGCTGGGGTTGTCCTCGATCCGATAGGACGCGACCGTCTTCAGCCCGGGCGACCGGTCCAGTTCCAACGTATTGGTGGTGTTCCTCTTGACGCGGATCCGTTCACTCATGTCATTCCCGAGCGAGTCCTTGCCCGTCAGCGTGAGCTCTTTACCGGCGTACTGGTCCTTTTTCCAGGTCTGCTGGAGGTCGGTGAGGATCCCGTTCTGGATCGTGGGGTTGGTCCCGGTCAACACCTCGCCGAGGCGAGCCCACCGGTATCGTGAGGGGGGCTTCGTCAAGCCGGCGGGGCCGAGGGCCCGCGCCATGACATCCTCGTCCTTCTTCCGATTGGCAAGGATGCGGAACTCCAGCGCACCGACGTCAATCAGCATGTTCTTGACTTCCTCGACCTCGGCGTCGCTGGCCTTCGGCAGGATGATCTCGATCCGGTTTCCACCGATCTGGCGGATCGGGATCTCCTTGACCCCGTCCGGGTCGGCGCGTTTCTTCAACGCCGAGACCAGCTCGTCCATCTTGAAGCCGGGTGGCAAGTTCGCGGTGTCCACCTCGTAGACGAGGATCGTCCCGCCCGAGAGGTCGATGCCCAGCTTCAGGTTCGTCTCGGGCGGCCACTTGTCGGGCGGCCAGATGGCAGCCAGGCCGGCCAGCGTGAAGCCCCCGATCAGTGCGAACCTCCACAGGAAATTCTTCATGCTCGTTCCTCCTGCCCGGCGTGTCCGCCCCGCCCGATTCCCGCGGCCGGCGATCGTCGCCCCCGACAGCAGCCAGATACCAATGATTCTCGACGCGTTACGCTTGTCTGATCCCTACGCCCGCTTCCCGAGGCGGGGCGGGCTTCGCCTAAGATTCTGCTGGGGTGTCCGGTTTCGCCTCGATCACGCGGGCCACAGCCGACTTCGCGAAGGTGGCTTTGACCCCCTTCTCGTCGTCAATGCGCAGGACCACCCGATCCTGGGTCGCGTCAACCGAGATCACCGTGCCGTAGATCCCGCCGTTGGTGAGGACCTTGTCGTTCTTCTTCATTGCGTCGATCATGGAGCGGCGCTTCTGATCTTGATTCTTCTGAGGGCGAATGATCATGAGATAAACGATCAGAATCGGTACGATGACGTACGGGAGAAACCAGGCGGTACTTCCGCCTTCCTGGGCCAAGACCAACGGCAGATCGAGCAGGAGTCCGGACATATTGCAGATCCATCGAGTGTGATCGGCGCATCGTGAGTCAATTTGGTAAGGTCCAGCAGGTCGCCGTCGCGAGGACGGTCGTACGCGGGAAGCGCTGGGCCCTGGATTGCACTCTAACGCCTAGGGTCCTAAAGCTTCAAGGACTTCCAAACGCAACTGGACAAACCGGCCCGCCGAGATCGCTTCGCGGATTCGTCCCGTCAGGCGGTGGAGGTATCTCAAGTTATGAATGGATGCCAGGATCGGTCCAAGCATCTCCTTGGCCAGAAAGAGGTGCCGCAGATACGAGCGACTGAATCTGCGGCAGGTGAGGCAATCGCAGCTTTCCTCGATCGGCCGGGGATCGCGGCGATGCGCGGCGTTGCGTAATTTCACGCAACCCATATCGGTGAAGCAGGTTGCATTCCGGCCATTCCGGGTCGGCAGGACGCAATCGAACAGATCGATCCCGGTGGCGACGGCGTCGAGGATATCTTGAGGCCGGCCGATGCCCATCAAGTACCGCACCGATCGGCCGGTAGCAGGTGCGTCGTCGCGGCCAAAGCTTGGCGAACTTCGTCACGTCCTTCGCCGACGCTCACACCGCCGACCGCGTAGCCGTCGAAATCCAGGGCGAGCAACGCCTCGGCGCACTCGGCGCGAAGATCGGCGTGTGCACCTCCCTGGACGATCCCGAAGAGTGCTTGATCGGATCGAGAATGGGCCTCCTTGCATCGCCTGGCCCAGTTGATCGTCCGGGAGACCGCCGCGGCGATCGTGGACTTGGGGGCTGGCAGGGGCGGACAATGATCCAGACACATGGCCACGTCGGCCCCGAGCGACTCCTGAATGGCCGTGGCGCGCTCCGGGGTCAGTTCCAGCAGCCGGCCGTCGATGTGAGACCGGAAGGTGACTCCGAAGTCGGTGACCTGGTTGCGGGCCGCCAGGCTGAAGACCTGAAAACCGCCTGAGTCCGTCAAGATCGGGCCGTCCCAGCCCATGAATCGATGCAGCCCCCCCACTGCGGCCACAACGTCCTCGCCGGGCCGAAGTGCCAGGTGAAACGCATTGGCCAGGATCATGCGGGATCCTGTGTCGCGAAGCTGATCGGGTGTTATCCCTTTGACGGTCGCCTGTGTTCCGACCGGCATGAACGCCGGTGTCTCCACCGCGCCGTGGGCGGTCTCCATCAAGCCGGACCGAGCCGACGAATTCGGATCGCGGGCCATGCATGTGAAACGGGGTTTTGGTCCTTGGTCCTGGGTCCGTTGTCCTTGGTTCAAAGTCGTGGCCACCGCATGTCTCGGCTTGGTGCCGACCTTCGCCTTGCCATCCGGTCTGGTTCCTCAGCCATGGCCACCAAGGACAACGGACCAAGGACCAAGGACCAAGAAGTCAATCGTTCTTGAGCTTGAGATTCATCGAGGTGAGCTTGTCTCGGACCTCGTTCAACGAGGTGATTCCGAAGTTCTTGCACTCGAGGAGCTCATCGCCTGTGTGCTTGAGCAGGTCGCCCAGAGTCTGGATGTTGAGCTTATTCAAGCACTTGCGAGCGCGAACCGAAAGGTTGAGGTCGCCGATCGACTTGGCCAGCATGGCTTGCATCTCGGGGGCCACTTCCTGGGGTGGCTCGATCCGGTGGTCCTGGGCGCCGCGTTCGCTGCCTTCGAGCGCCATTCCCAGCCGTAACCCCTTGGCCTGCATCATTTCCTTGATCTCGGCCAGCGAAGTCTCGCCGAAGTTCTTGCTGGAGAGCAGCGCCGTTTCGGTGGTCCGCGTCAAGTCGCCGAGGGTGCGGATATTCATCTTTCGCAAGCAGTTGCGGCTGCGTACCGACAGCTCGAAGTCGGTAACCGGGATCTCGTGGAGCTGCTTGAGTACGGTGTAGCCCCGCTCGGCCTCTTCGTCGTAGTACATCCCCTTGCTCGCCTGGCAATCCTTGACGAACAGCCGGGCGCGAGGATGGTTGGGCTCGTGGGAGAGGACCTGGCGGTAGCACTGCTCGGCCTCGCGGAACCTCATTTCATCCTCGTAGAGGATGCCGAGGTTGACCCAGGCGGCCAGGGGCACTGGGGGCCGCTCGGTGCATCGCTTGTAATACTCGACGGCAAGGTCGTCATTGCCATGGAGGTCGTTGATGTAAGCGAGCTCGAACAGGGCGCCGTTATGCTCCCTGTCGAGGCTGAGGGCCTTCTCGAACTCGGCCGCGGCCACGGCCAGCTCGCCCTCGATGGCGACCAGGCAGCCCTTCTGGAAGTGGTACTCGGCGGAGGACCCGCTGAGCTTCTCGTGCTCGGCGAGAATCTTCCTGGACTCCTCGATCTGGCCGGCGCGTCGCAGAACACCGGCGCGGTGGAGCTCTGAGCTTCTGGGGTCATAGCCCAGTTTGACCGCTTGCGCGAACGCCTCGGCGGCATGCTCGTAAAGTTGCCGGTTCTCCACGCGCCAGGCCGCGGAAAAAGTAGGCCATCCCCACCTCGCCGGCTTTCTTGAGGTGTTCGAGCCCGGATTGGTAGCGACCCAGCAACACCTCGCCGACCCCCAGGCGAAGATGGGTCTCGGGCTTGTTCTCTTTGTCTCTCTTCTCCCGATCCCTGATGTTCGCCACGGCCTCGCGCAGCGTTCGATAACGGGACGGGTCGCGATTGAGCACTTCGCGGAGGTCGGCCACCGCGGCGACGTCGAACGGGGAGCGGTCCATGATCGCTCGGACGTCGGTGGTCATCATTTCGGGCATGCCAGCATCTCTCCCAGACCCCTGTCCCGCCCGCGAACGCAATGTCCACGGGCCTCATCCGATTCGATCCGCGCCGACAGTCCGGACGGCATCAAGGCCGGTCCGGAGGTCTCCGGAAGGTCGCAAGCTTCTCCTAGGCGAGAGTCGAACTAAGCATGATACCAAACTCTGCACTCCTGTCAAAGGCCCCTACCGATCCGCCCAGCAGCAGTTCCGCAACTCGGCGGGATTTGAGAAGCCGAGGCGGATTCACGGCCTCGACCTCGCGGGTTTTACGGTTTTCTGGGCTGGAGGGGTTGTCGGGCAGGCACTTTCCGGGGGTGGTCGAGCGACTTCTCCGGCTCAGCGACGGAGTCTCTCCGGGACCACCTCCACGCGCATCGTGGAGCGGCTCTTTCCAGGGGACTAGGGCTGAGATCCGCCCGATTCCTCAGGGCGCCCGGGCCAACCGCCCAGACCACGGCGCTGTGCAGCCGACCAAGCCCCGATCCAATTCCCGCGCCAAGGCGATCAGCGTCAGACCCCGGCGCAAGGCTGGCTTGAGGTTCCTCAGCCAGAAGCTTTGCAGCAAGGCATAGGCGATGAACGACGTCAGCAGGAAATTGACGATCGCCGTCGCCGCGTGCTTGAAGCAGTGATTCAAGCCCCAATGCGTCGCCAGCGTGTTGAAGCAGTCGTTCTCGATATCCCAGCGGGCATGGCCGCACCGCCACAGACCACGGGACGAGAGTTGGGCCTTCGTCAGCGTCGTCGTCCACGACCAGGTCGTCGTCTCTTCCTTCTCCTGCCACTGGCCCGCGATCCGTTCCCGCTTCCGCACCGTCTCCTCGGTGCGCAAGAACCGCAGCGGTTGCTTCACCCCCTCGCACGAGCTGAAGCCTTCCTCATCCCAGAACTGCACGGTCCGCCGACCGTGCTGATCCACCCAACGGCCGGGCGGTTGCTCGGCGAACAACCCAGCGGCGTCCTGCACCAAGAGCCGTTTCTCTCCCTTGGCGGTGACGATCACGTGCTTGTGATGGTCCAGGCAGAAGTTGATAAAGGGGGCATCGAAGTACAAGGCGTCTCCGGAGACGACGTCGAAGAACCGCGGGTCGTTCCGGAACACGCGCCCGAGCAACCGCTTGGCGGCGGTCTCTTCCCCTTCGCCGGGCCGGAGCAGCTCCACGTCCAAGACCAAGGCCAGGTCTTGGCCGATCAAGTGGCAGACTGCTCCCTGATGATAGTATTCGGTCACCTTTTCCCCGTTGACGGTGAGGGTCCGCGTCTGGCATTGCGGGCAACACCGCTTCCGCCTGGAGAAGAACTCGTGGCCGTCCACCGCGGCGACGTACCAGCCCTCGTGACTGGTCAACGCCTTGTTGCATTTGAGCTGGTGGGCGAGGTCGCCGACCAACTCGCGCAGGGGTTGGCTGTCCATCAGGGCATAAATGCGGCCGATGGAGTCGGCGCTGGGAACACGAGCTCCCACGAGGCCCCGCAACCGCGGGGGATCCGCAGGTCCGGCTCCAGTCCGTTGAGGCTGCCGCGGCGGGTGGCGAAGAGCGTCAAGACGCTGGCGAAGGCCGCGGCGGTGGGGATGCGCGGCCGGAGCCGGGAGTCGGTCAGGGTGGGGAATCGTTGGCCCAGCCCAAAGACCTTTTCGACATAGGCACAGAACCGTGCCATCACGATGAAGGGCCCTCCGAGTGGGGGCGGCCCTTGCGGGCAAAGAGTTCCTGCTTCTGTTCCAAGAAGGCTTGGAGGTTGAGATCCGAGACCTGATCGATCAGGTGATCAATCTGATGGCCGTTCTCAATCGCGGAGCGGACCGTCTCATGAAGGGCCGGGGGAATATAAATGCGAACCCGCCGGTCGCCAAAGCGGGTATGAAGAGAGAGAGCGGGATGCTTTGGTCCGGTCTGGCAACGACAGTAGGACTTGCCGCAGGAGCGGTGTTGGAGCACCAGCGCGCCGCGGAGCAGGGGTTTCTCGGCGAGGAACTGGACGGCACGGGAGCGTGCGTGGCGCTCCTTGGGTGAACGATGGGATCGTGAAGTCATTGGGGTCTCCTGAACCGGCGAGGAATCATACGTCAGCACAGGAGACAAAAGTCAAGGTCCCGGACGAGTGCGAATTGGCTCGGGCGCGTCTCGAGAGCGATAACCAGAAGACTGACCGGACGTTAACAACTCCCAAAAACCCTTAGTTGCGGAATTGCTGCCTGCGGGCTAACCTTGCTTCAAACGCCGACACTTGCCCATCCTTCTGATCGTCCTGGCATTCCTCGCATGCGGGCCCGAATTCTTGCGTGATCGTCATCGCAGCCGAGGTGCCGACCTGGCTGATCGACGAAAAGCAGGGAGTGGCGAGGCGGATGAGGGCAGGGGAGGAGGGGATGGGCTAATCAGTCAGGCATGCAAACCCGCCCCGCTTTCCCGCTTACTCGCCACTCCGGTATTGCTCGTCACCACCGCCGGGCGCAGAATCAAATGGCCATCGCAACGATGGGAATTGGCGACAAGAATTCCTGAAAAACCATGAAAAAACAGGGAATCCATCGGAATTCATGGAAAAGATGGAAAGCCACAAAGTGCTGGCAGAGAGGGATTTATGAAAAGTGTAGGCATCGGCATCGTCGGGAATCGGCTTCATGGGCATGATCCACTACCTGGCCTCGCGCCGCCTGGAGGGTGCGAAGGTGGTCGCCCTGTGTAGCCGCGATCCGAAGAAGCTCGCGGGCGACTGGACGAGCATTCAGGGCAATTTCGGCCCGCGCGGCACGCAGATGGACCTGTCGGGATTGGCCCTGTATGACGACTATGCGGCGATGCTCCACGGATCCGCAGGTCGACCTGGTCGACCTCTGCGTGCCGAGCGACCTCCACAGCCGGATGGCCATCGAGGCCCTGCGTGCCGGGAAACCCGTTCTGGTCGAGAAGCCGATCGCTCTGACCATTGAGGAAGCCGATGCCATGGTGTCCGCCGCGCGCGATTCCGGGAAGCTGTTGATGGTCGGCCAGGTGCTGCCGTTCGTGCCCGAATTCGCGTTCGCCCTGGAGGCGGTCCAATCGGGGCGTTACGGTGGGTTGCGGGCGGCCCACTTCAATCGCGTCATGTCGAAGCCCGATTGGTGGGGCGAGATCGCCGATACCTCGCGGAGCGGCGGGCCGGCCATCGATCTCCATATCCACGATACCCATTTCGTCAGCTTGCTTTGCGGCGTGCCGCAGCGCCGTCCATTCACGCGGGGTCATCGAGAACGGCGCCGTGGTGCACCTGACGACCCAGTACCTCTACGAGACTCCGAACCTGGCCGTCTCGTGCGTCTCCGGGCCTCTGAGCCAGGCCGGGCGTCCATTCACACACGGCTTCGAGATCTACCTGGACGAGGCGACCCTCGCTTTCGAGTTCGCCAACCTGGGCGGCCAGGGACACGTGGCGATGCCGCTCTCGGTCATACGGGCTGACGGGACCGTGGAACGTCCCGAGCTGGGATCAGGCGATCCCGTTCGACGGATTCGTCCGGGAGCTCACCGTCGCCATCGAGGCCGTGGCCACAGGTCGGCCCGCGCCGCAACTCTCGGGAGAGCTCGCCAGGCAGGCCCTCCGTCTCTGCCTGGCGGAGATCGAAAGCGTCCGGACGGGAGACGTCGTCGCGCTGTCGTGATTCCGACGTGCGATCGTGCGCCGTTGCCCACCGGCTTTCGGCGGCCGGTCCGCCTCGAGGTCGTTTCAGGATGCCCCGCCGTGCGCGTCGTCCTTGGCCGGGTCTACTGGCTGGGCGTCTCCGACGATCCGTGGATCCTTGATCGTTCTCGCCGTTGGCGTTGGAGAGCCCGGCGCAACGATTCTCTGTCCTCCAGTCCCATGCCCGTCGAGCAGGAGCGTCCGCACGCGATCGAGCTCCTGAGCGTCCAGCTCGCCCTCCGCATGCGCTTGCTCGAACGAATCCAGCAAATCGGAGGGTGAATCGGGCTCCTCCACGTCGTGAATCTCTTCCCAGACTCGGTAGGCATGAACCAACAGCGCGATCATAATGATGCTCAGCAGCACCAGCCCCACGTAATAGTAGGCACCGAACGAGATCGCCGCCGTCAATCCCTCGATCCCATTCGAAGCCGCTCGGATCAAGAAGGCCATGTTGAAAAATCCCCAGTTCGGACCGCCGTGTGGTATTCTGGATAGAGGGCGGAAGACGTCCCGGTGTGGTGGCAAGGATCGAGCCGAAAGCGGCCCTGAACCGCCTTCGTTTTTCATTCGACTTCTGGTTTCTCCCGGTCTGCGTCTCGGCGTCCCCATCGCCCGGACGATCTCCATGAAATCCCGCGTTTTTTCGGGTCTTGACTTGTGGAATGGCTTATCCTGATTATGATAAAGAGTTTAGCCGACGCGACCTGATGAGGAAATCCCGTTGAGATTCCTCTCGCCTCGGCCGACACGAGCGGTCCGAATTCACGTGAGCGGGTCAGACCAGACCGGACCTGATGGTCCGTCAGGCTCGGCCGCGGAAGAACGGCTGATTCCCAACACCGGACTCTTTCTCCTCGGCCACCGGGCCGGGAGCCGATCGAAACGCTCTCACGGATTCTTTTCCTGAACCTCAAGGTCGCCCATTTGAGCTCGACTCTCAAGTCGAGGAAGGGTGATAAACATGGGACGGCATCTCGTTCTCGCAGCAAGTACGATCCTCGCGGCCGTGGTCTGCCTGTCGGCTTTCCCCAGAAGGGCGGAGGCACAGGCTGCAGCTGGCACAGGCTTGGGCGCAGGCGGGATCATCAATGATCCCTTCACATTCTATTACGCGATCTATCTGCCAAACCAGCAATTACAAGTCGATGCGGCCGGGGCCGTTGGATGCCGTCAATAACGCCATGGCCACTCGGCAATACTACGCACAGCAGGATCGACGGCCTCTTTATAACCCCATCTCTCCCTATTCCGACAACTACGATCCGCTCCACCCGTATTCTCAACAGGGCCAGGAACGCGTTGCCCATGCGTCCCGTTTCATGCAGGATCCCTCGAATCCAACGGAACGGGGCCTTCGCTCTACTACAATCGAGTCACCCAGTACTTCCCTGACCTCGCGTCGCGGCAGATCCGAAGGCCTAATGCGAACACCGCTGGCCGGCGAGGAGGGGGGCCCCGCGTAGGACGGGCTGGAGGTGGTGGCTGGGTGGCATGGGTGGTGGCATGGGCGGCATGGGTGGCGGCATGGGTGGCGGCATGGGTGGCGGCATGGGTGGCGGCATGGGTGGCGGCATGTTTTAGGCGGCAAACCTGGAGACCGGGGCGGATTATTCCATCTCCTGTCTGCGGGTTTGAACGCACCGACTGACCCCGGTCCTCAGTTTCCTGTGTCTCGATTGATCAAGAGCGGCTTCACGCGAGGAATCGGGACCGATGCTGGATCCTGGAATGCCCCCGAGGGATGACTCGTAGGAGGCCGAAGCCATGTCGAGGGGGCCTGAGCAGCTCCGGTTGACACCCGACGAACGAGCCGATCTCGTCGCCTACATCGATGGTGAACTGCCGGAGGGCATCTCCCGCTCACTCGCGACGAAGTTGACTCACAGTGCGACCGGCCGTCGTGAAGTGGAGATGCTGAAGAAGACTTGGGAGTTGTTGGGACACCTGCCGCGTGCCCGAGCTCGACCCCAAGTTCTCCGAGCGGACGATCACCGAGATCCAGCGACTCGAGGTGAAATCCCCCTCGTGGGACCCTCGAGTCAAGACCTGGACGGCGATGACGGCCCATGTCGTCGCGTACCTCATGCTGGCGGCCGCGAGTCTTGGACTGGGCTACATGGGCACCCGATGGATCTGGCCCGATCCTTCGGCGCGGCTGGCACGTGATCTCTCCCTGGTCGAGCACATGGACGAATACCTGGAGGTCGGCTCGTTCGACTTCTTGAGCCAACTGGCCGATTCCCCCGAATTCAGCCCCGACGTTCAATGAGTATTCGGCACGGATCCGGCCCGGGACGTTTCCCTCTGTGATGTCTCTCCTGCCGTTCGCTCACTCTCCCTGATCCATCACGATGATTCTCGACAAGAAGAGCCAATGGATCCGAAGGTGCTGGATGGTTGGGGTTTCGGCCCTCGCCGTGGTCCTGGTGGCAGCCGTCGCCGATCCCGACCCGAACTGGGCTCGCATCCGGGCCATGCCGCCGGAGCAGCGCTCCAAGCTCCTCCAGAGCTTGCGGAAGTTCGACCTGGAACTGTCGCCGGAGAAACGGGAGGCGATCCGCGAGTTGGACCGTCGGATCGCCCAGCTCGATCCCCAGCAACGGGCTCGATATTTTGGGTCCTTCGCCGATACCACGACTGGCTCAATAGCCTTCCCGAAATCAAGCAGGACGAACTGCTGGCCCAACCGCCGGACGATCGCATGGCCCTGATCCGCAAGCTGGTCGTCCAGTATGCCGTGCCGACGTCCGAGACGCCCGAGTTCCTCCGGATCGCCGAGGTCGGTGAGCTCTCTCCGTTCGAGCTGGCATCCGCCTTCCGGATCTGGCAGGCATCCAACTCGTCACAGCGTGAGCATGATCGAACAACAAGGACCCACGGGACGAGGTCGCCGCAAGGCGCTCTTCCAGCTGGGAGACAGAGTTGAAGCCCTCGAATCCCGCGGGAGACCAAACCGGCGGACTTCGACGAAGAGAAGTGGATTGGCCTTATGGAGGAGTACTGGCGCAAGACGAGGCCGGTTATGTTGCTCGACGAGGCGGCCAGAGAACGATGCGGGACGAGGCCGCGAAGAAGAAGCAGGCCGCCATCCGGGAAATCCACCGTCGGCAGGCGGTCAACCTCTATACCTCCAAGACGAAGATTGAAAGCGGTTGACCCGGAGCGGCTGACAAAGTTTGTGGCGGGCCTTCCCTCGTGGCTCCAGAACGCGATTGACCAGTATCCGCCGGACGAAGCGCGTCGACGGCTGTCCTGGGCTTACCGGCTGGTTTTCCCTTACCCCGAGGAGATTGGGGCATCGCCAGCATCCCTCGGCTTCGCCGGCCAAGAGAGGCACCCCGCTCCACCTCGAAGAAGACGGGCACGACCCCGGCCAAGCGCAAACCGGCTTCGACCTCGGCGTCGGATGCCCCCTTCTGAGCCGAGGGAGCTCCGGGAGCCAATGCGTGTCCCCCGCGAGGACGTCGATTGGATGCGTCTGGCCCTGACCGATGCCCGGAAAGGGCTCGGTGCGGTCGAGCCGAACCCGATGGTGGGCGCGGTCGTCGTTCGCGACGGCCGGCTGGTCGGCATCGGCCATCACGAACGGTTTGGAGGGCCGCACGCCGAGGTGATCGCACTCCGGCAGGCCGGGGAGGCCGCGCGGGGGGCGACGCTCTACGTCACCCTGGAACCCTGCTGCCACTTCGGCAAGACCCCGCCCTGCACGGACGCCATCCTGGCCGCCGGGCATCGTTCGCGTGGTGGCGGCGGTCCGCGACCCATTCCCGGCGGTCAACGGCGGCGGCCTGGCGATCCTCGAACGGGCGGGAGTGTCGATCGAGCTCGGCTGCGAGGCCGAGGCCGCGCGGTCACTCAATGCGCCCTACTGGAAGCGGCTGACGACCGGCTCGCCTTACGTCATCGCCAAGTGGGCGATGACCCTCGACGGCAAGACCGCGGTGGCCATCGGGGACAGCCGATGGATCTCTTCGGAGTCTTCACGCCGCCTCGTCCATGAGATCCGAGGGCGTGTGGATGCGATCGTCGTCGGCATCGGCACGGTGGAGACCGACGACCCGCTCTTGACGGCCCGCCCTCCGGGTCCGCGACGTCCGGTACGGGTCGTGATCGACAGTACGGCGCGCCTGTCAACCGCGAGCAACCTCGCCCGGACCGCACGGGAGGTCCCGGTCATCGTCGCCGTCACGGAGCGAGCGGTCTCGAGCCGCCGCGAAGAGCTTGCGCGGATTGGCTGCGAAGTCGTCGCAGTTCGGCGGTTCCGGCTCCGGCTTGGTTCCCGTCTCACGACTCTGCTGGAGGAACTGGGCCGGCGGGGAATGACCAACGTCCTGGTCGAGGGAGGCGGCCGGGTCCTGGGCTCGTTCCTCGACGAGGGCCAGGTCGATGCCGTGGAGGTCTTCATCGCGCCGATCCTCGAGGGGGAGATCATCCCCGTACCGCCGCACGCGGCCAGGGCCGCACCCTGATGAGTGAGGCCCTCCGGCTGCGGGATACCGAGGTCAACCGGGTCGGCGACGACG
This sequence comes from uncultured Isosphaeraceae bacterium, assembly GCA_963842405.1. Classification (GTDB taxonomy): domain Bacteria; phylum Planctomycetota; class Planctomycetia; order Isosphaerales; family Isosphaeraceae; genus CAVZRC01. The sequence goes on from CAWJGW010000004.1 coordinate 68,581, forward strand.
TTCATGTCCGCGGACGTTTGCCCCAGCCCTGGCGCATCCGGGCCGGCTTTCGGGAAGAATGACGAACGGCCCGTCTTGACCACTCCGCGCGGTCGAGCGTTACAGTCGCAATAGAGTGATGGCATGGATTTTGCCATCAGATACACATCCGGTGCTCCAGGGGCACCTTTCTCCGCCGCGGAGACTCGCTGGTGCATGACCGACAACGCGAGCCATCGGGAGCGAAGATCGCGCCCAAAGCGGTAGTCGGTCGGGTCAGTCTCTACCTGAGGCAACTCGAGGCCTATCAGCGGCAGGGCTGCACGACGATTTCCAGCAGCCAGCTTGGCGAGCCACTCTCGATCAAGAATGCGCAGGTCCGGAAGGACCTCGCATTCTTCGGCCAGTTCGGCCATCCGGGGATCGGCTACCGGATCGACGAGCTGATCGACGCCTTGAGACATATCCTCGGGATCGACCATGATTGGCCGCTGGCACTCGTCGGCCTGGGTAACCTGGGCCGGGCCCTCCTGAAATACCGAGGGTTCCGCACGCGCGGTTTTCATGTGGTCGCACTCTTCGACAACGACCCGGAGAAGATCGGGCAGAGTCACGACGGGCTGATCGTCGAGCCGATCGAGTCGTTGCGGAAGGTGGTCGCCCTGCGAAAGATCAGCCTGGCCATCCTGTGCGTGCCGGCGGAGGTCGCCCAGCGCGTGGCCGACCTGCTCGTCGCCGGCGGGATTCGGGGGATCTTGAATTTTGCCCCGGTTCCACTCGTCGTGCCGCCATCCGTCAACCTCGTGGCGGTCGACCTGAGTATCCAGCTCGAGAACCTGGCCTACAAGGTCCAGAAGAGTCCAGGGCGAGGTTTCCTGCGCCGGCTAGCCTTCCCCCCTGTCCACCGCAATCGATAGAATGAGTTTTACCACTACCCGGTGGTGAAACGGTATCACAACAGGTTTTGGTCCTGTTTTTCCAGGTTCGAATCCTGGCCGGGTAGCTCCTGCTCCCGAATCGATCATTCGGAGCTGATCCTGCCGAAATCCTGGTCTCGCCGTCTCATCATGACTGAAGGATCGGCAAGACCTCGGTCTGAAGGCCGCCGGTGACGTGGACCGTCCCGCCGCCGTCGACGAAGACGTTGATCTCGCTCCGCACGCCGAACTCCTCGAAGTAGATCCCCGGCTCGACCGAGAAGCAGGTCCGGCGCAGGACGAGGCGTTCTTCGTGGGTCTCGAGGTTGTCCATGTGGCGCACCGTTGCCGTGGACTTCCTGGCCGATGTTATGCCCGTGCGGTGGATGAAATACGGACCGTATCCGGCATCGTCGATGACCCGGCGACATGCCGCGTCGACCTCCCAGCCCTGGAGGGGCCGGTTGGCGGCGTATGCGTCGCGGACGCAGGCGATCGCCGCATCGCGGGCCCGGGCCACCACCGCGAAGATATCCTCGATACGCGCTGAGGGACCGTCTCGCCCACGAAGCCCACCCGCGTCAGGTCGCTGTAGACCGACCGGGGACGGTCGAGCTTGGCCCAGAGGTCGATCAGCACGAAATCGCCCTTGCCGATCGACACCGTCCTTGCCGGCGACCGGCTCGTAATGCGGGTCGCCGCTGTGGGGACCGACGCCGATGATCGGGGGACTGTACGTCGTCAGCCCGTTGCGGTGGAAATGGTCCATGATGGCCGACTGGACCTCGGTCTCTCGGATCGTCCCCCCGGCGCGGACGCGCTCGGCGATCAGCCCGAAGGCCAGGTCGAACGCCGAGCATGTGAATCTTCTCGGCGTCGCGGTGCATCTGCCACTGCTCGTCATCCCAGGTCGCCTCGAACTGCTGGATCAGGTCGCCCGAGGAGACGACCTCGACGCCGAGGTCGCGGACCAGCTCGATTACCCCGGCATCCACGCGCGACACGTACGGGTTGGAGACCCGGGGCGAATACTCCATCGCGACGCGACGGCGGTCCTTCACCATGTCCGCAACGCCGGCCTCCAGCTCTTGCCAGGGGAGGTACACCGTCTTCGCGCCCGGCAACTCGTCGAGCGCGCCGACTCGATGCGATGGACCAGCTTGCGGGGCTCCCCCTTGACGGGGATGAAGTAGAAGAATCGCCGCGTGCCAGGCTTCTCAGGTCCAGGCCCAGCACCCGCCGGGCCAGGACGTTGCTGCCCCGGAAATCGTAGAGCAGCCAGCCGTCGAGACCGAACTCGAACAGGCTCTTCTGGACCGCATTGAGATCGAACATGGTCAGTTACTCCGTACCATTTGCGGGGACTTACTTTCGCTCGAGGACCAGGGAGGGCTCGGCGCCCGCTGCGCCGATAGAGTTCCTGGGTCGGAGCGAAGGTTCTCGTCGGAGCCCGGACCAACCGGAGTCGAGTCGGGGCCAGGAGCCCCATCGTCTCCGGGGTATCGAGCACGCGCAGGACGTTCAGGAAGATCGGACGATCGCGAACCGGTGTCACCGGGTCGACGACCACGACCTCTTCGACCGGACTACCCAGGAGAGCGGCATAGGCAGCGAGGAATCCGGCCGTCATTCCTGCCGGCCAGGCGAATTCGAGCGGTGCCCCTGGACGGGCCGGCGATCCAGCCGGCCGTCGCCATGATATCCCGGACTCGACCCTCGTCGACCGTGCGACCCAGCAGGGCATGAGCCCGCTCGACGTAATTGGGCGGGTTCTTTCGTGTCCAGGCCGTCGGCCCGACTCCTCGCGGCGCCAGGACGACGACCGCATCGTCGGCAACGTATGGGGTGGCCCAGTCCGGCAGCCTGTCGAGCCGCTCGTTTTCGTTCAAGACCACGAGCATACATCGATCCCGGCCTGGTCGGCCGGCGCAAGTCGAGCACCGCGACCTCGATGCCGGGCTCCGTCTCCAGCCATTGCAACCGTCCTCCGGCCTCGGCCGCGGATTTCGTCCGAGCCGGCGGGACCGGCTCGGGGATCGCTCGGAATGAGGCCGCGCGCAGACCGCCCGATCATCGCCCGCTTCCACTCGACGAGGTCGGAGGGTGCCGGCAGTGCTGGTCGGGCCGGGGTGACGAAGGTCTCGTCGATCCTCGCGTTGCGGGCGTCGGCGGGAAAGTCGCGATCTTCGGGGAAAACGCGGAGCTGCTTGCCGTCGATGGGTGGGTCGGTGGCATCCGCGACCGGGCTCGAATCGTGCTTCAGATGAGCGTTCATCCAGCGAAAGCTCGCCATGACGCAGGTCGGCTCGGTAGTCGTGGCCACCGTGACTGATGTGTTCAGCCACGTTCTGGGGACTGCCCAACATCTGGTAGAACTCGCCGGAGCCGTTCGATGATCCTCGGTTGCCGTCCATGGGGAAGATCGAGTCCTGGTCGGAGTTGGCGAACAGGAGCGGCCGGGGTGCGACGAGCGCGGCGATCGTCGTCCACTCCCATCGTTCGGTGTTGACCAGGAACATGCAATCGCAGTGTTCGTTGACGACTTTGTGGGTGACATAGCTCTCCAGGTCGCTCATCCCGCTGATCGGCACGGCGCAGGCGACGCGGTCGTCGGCCGCCGCGATCCAGAAGGTGGCCGCGCCACCGCCGGAGATCCCGGTCACGCCGATCCGGGCGGGGTCGACGTCCGGCCGGCTCGTGAGGTAGTCGATCGCCCGGATGCCGTTCCAGCACTCGACACCCGCGGGCGTGTACCCGATGGCCTGCCACCACCAACGGCCATATCGATACGTGCCGTGGTGGACGCCCGCCAGCTCGCCGAGCTGCAAGGTGTCGATGATCAGGCAGATGTAGCCGTTGCGGGCATACCACATCCCGTGGTCTTGAAAGGCCGCCTTGCAACCGTCTCGCCCTTTGGATGCGTGGCCGCAGACGTAGAGGACTGCCGGCAGCCGGCCCTGGGAATCCTTGGGCCGATAGAGGTTCCCCGTCACATACAGGCCAGGCCGGCTCTGGAAATGGAGCTTCTCGATGACAACCACCCCGTCGCGTTCGACGGTCCCGGTCACCTTGGCCTGGAGAGGTGTCTTCTCCGGCACGGGCCAGAGTCCCAGCATCGAGAACAGCTCTCGCTTGAGCCGGGGCCGCATGGCCTGCCACGCCTCGGGCGTGGTCGCGCCTTCGAACAGCGCTGGCCGATGGCGGCGGCCTCTCGCGCCAGAAAGGCGTCCATCATGGCGTCGCCCCGTGCGGGCCGGGGTTGCTGCGATTCCGATGGCTGAGCGACAGCCCAAGGGGATGACGACGCGGCTACGACCCCTACGACAAGAATCAGGAGATAATGCCATTTTTTCATGATAGGACCCGACGCTCCCGGCGATACTCTGTCTCTGTTCACCGTCAACCTGGAAACCCTGCCTTGTACCGCCTCCGGCGGTGCGCATCAAGGGCCTACTCCGGCCGAGTCCGTTGGCGGACTGGCGTCGCGCACCATCATCATCGAGGGCCCTGAGCCTTGCCTGTCATCGGGACGAACCGCACCGGCGCCAGCACCTCGCGTTTCAGGCCGGTCTCGGTCCGGGTGATCCGCACGAGTTCTGGTCGTCGCGACCGACCGGAGCCACGAGCCGTCCACCGACTTTGAGCTGATCGAGCAGCGGCTTCGGGACGTCATCCGGCGGGGCGGCGGTCAGGAGGATCGCGTCGTAAGGGGCGCGCTCGGGCCATCCTGCGTATCCGTCGCCGATCCGGGTCCGGATGTTGCGATAGCCCAGCTCGCGGAGAAGGACTTCGGCCTTCCGGCCCAGCTCGGGGATGACCTCGATCGTGTCGACCTCGGCGACGCACTCGGCCAGGACGGCCGCCTGGTAGCCCGATCCCGTCCCGATCTCGAGCACCCGCATGCCTTTCTTGGGCTCGATCAGCTCGGTCATCCACGCCACGATGTAGGGCTGGGAGATCGTCTGCGCCTCGCCGATCGGCAGCGGGCTGTCCGTATAGGCACGCCCCTGCCAGAGAGCCGGCACGAACCGGTGCCGCGGCACTTTCCGCATCGCCGACAGCACCGCCTTGTCCTTGATCCCGCGGGCTTCGAGCTGGGTCTTGACCATCTCCTCTCGCCGCGCGGCCTGGGTCGGCTCCGACTGGGTCCCCGAGGAAGCTCCCCAGGGCGAGCATGACGAAGACACCGATCGTCACCGCGACTGTATGCAGCCACGGCCGTCTTGAGTCCCGGGAGATAACGCGCGATCACGGATCGCCTCCTCTCCAGGAGAGTGCGAGCTTCGACGTTTGCGATTTACATTCTACAGGAGATGAATCGCACGGTCGTCCCACAAGGGGTATGTTGCCCAGGAGGAGCTTTCCGACGGAGCACGTCGAGGCCCTCGCGGGGCATTTCCAAGGTCGACCAGCCGTTTTCCTCTCGACCTGAGCTTCTTCAACGTACGCGGAGGTCCCGACGCTGCTGGGCCCCATCGCCAGTGCCCCTGGCACGGGGCGATGGTTCTCTGTACGATGCTAGCGTGCCTGCGGGTGCCAAGCCGTGGTGCTGCTCCGCTTGGCCCGGGCCGCCTCGGCCCGGATTCCTTGGCCTATCATGCGGTCGGCTCGAGGCTGCCGCCCGTGGGAGAAACAACATGAAAGCAATCACCGGTATCCTCGTTATACTCCTGGCGGCTCTGCCAGGTCTGCACAAGAATCTACCCAGAAGGCGAGGACCAAGGGCAAGACCCCCGACTACTACCCGCTCAAGGTCGGCACGAAATGGCAATACCAGGTCGACACCGGCACAGGGCAGAAGCTCACGATTGTTAACCAGATCGCCAAGATCGAGAGGATCGACGGCAAGCCGATGGCTGTGCTGGAAACGTCGGTCAATGGGGAGGTCAAGGCCTCGGAACATGTCGGCGTCGAACCTGGCGGAGTCTTCCGGTATCGATTCAACGGGATTGAGGTCTCGCCGCCGGTGTGTCTCCTGAAGTACCCGGTCAAGGAGGGTGCATCCTGGGAGATCCGAGACCAAGATTGGCGGCCAGCAATTCACGGTGAGCGGCCGCGAGGGTGGTACCGAGGAGGTCCAGGTTCCCGCGGGCAAATACCAGGCGGTCTCGGTCAAGATCGAGACGACCGTGAATGGGAACAAGATCAGCACCACCTACTGGTTCGCGCCGGAGGTCGGCATCGTCAAACAAACGATGGGCATCCAAGGAAAGTCCATCAATATGGAACTCTTGAAGTTCGAACAGGGAAAGTAGATCGTCCTATCCTCACTCGGCTTTCAGCGGCCGGACGCAATCGCACGGACTCCGTCGATCACCCGGTCGATCTCTTCCTCGGTCGAGTAGCAGGCGCAACCGATCCGGACCAGTCCGTCCCGACTGACTCCCAGCCGTTGGGCAACGGTCGAGGCGTAGAAATCGCCGTGTGAGGCGAAGATGCCCCGATCGGCCAGCCGTCGGGCCGCCTCTTCAGCCGGGCAGGCCGCAAGTGTGAACGAGAGCGTCGGCGTGCGCGCCGCATCCCGCGGAGGCCCGAACAGCCGGACGCCTTCGCACGCGGCTCAGTCCCTCCCAGAGCTGGACGAGGAGGGCCGAGCCACGCTCATGGAGTGCGTCGAGCGTCGCCAGGAGACGTGCGCGTCGCGAAAGCGGCTCCCCTCCGGCGGGCCCCGTGGCGAGTGAGGCCAGATAGTCCACCGCCGCCGCGGCGCCGACGATCCCTTCATGATTCTGCGTCCCCGTCTCGAGCCGGTCGGGCACATGGTCCGGCGCGGCTCGAGCTTGGGGACTTCCAACGCCTCGAGCCGTTCGCGCTTCCCATAGAGAATGCCGACGTGTGGTCCATAAAACTTGTAGGCGGAGCAGGCGAGGAAGTCGCATCCCCAAGCCTGAACATCCACCAGTTGATGCGGCGCGAAATGCACGGCGTCGACGAACGTCAGCGCCTCGGCCTCGTGGGCCATGGCCACGGCCCGAGGGATGTCGTTGATCGTGCCCAGTGCGTTGGAGGCGGCCCCGATCGCCAGCAGCCGGCATCGATGATCGTTCAGACAACGGTCCAGGTCGTCCCAATCGAGCTGGCCGGTCTCGGGAACCATCTTGACTTGAAGGATGGTGACGCCTCGCTCACGCTCGAGGGCGCGCCAGGGATCGATGTTGGCGTGATGGTCGAGCTCGGTGACCACGATCGCGTCACCGTGCCCGAGCGATCGTCCCAGGGCCCGAGCCAGGTGGAACGTGAGGGTGGTCATATTGGGACCGAAGGCGATCTCCGCGGGAGAGGCGTTGAGGAAATCCGCGAAGGTTTGACGCGCCGCCGCTAGTGCGGCGTCGGTCTCGAGGCTCGTCGGGAACGCCCAGTGGGTATTGGCATTGTGATGGATGAGGTAGTCGGTCACCGCATCCACCACGGCGCGGGGGACCTGGGTTCCACCGGGGCCGTCGAGATAGGCGACGGGACGGCCCTGATGGACTCGCTCGAGTGCGGGAAAGTCCCCGCGGATGCTCGCGGTCGGCGCGATCGATGGCCCCGGCGGCCGGTTGTTGGGCTGCGTCATGGGGGAGTCCTTGGCGATTGCTCTACGGGTCTCTCGGGGATTTCTCCAACTTCCCGCGGCTCGCTCTGGCATCGTCGTGCCATCTGAGCGAGGATGGTCCCCTGGCATGGTAACCGCGATAATCGTGGGAATCGAGGTCATTGGAGATCGATCATGATCTGCGTCGCCGTCACCTACGTCATCCAGCCGGGCCACGAAGACGAGGCCGTCGCACTCTTCGCCAAGCTGACCGAACACACCCGGACCGAGCCGGGCTGCCGGATGTACCTGGCGCACCGGTCGACGACCGACGCGCGGCGGTTCTTCCTGTACGAACAGTACGACGACCAGGCCTGCACTCGACGCCCATCGCGCCACGCCCCATTTCGAGCAGTATGCCAAGGGGGGCCTGTTCCCGATCATCGAAAGCCGCACCCCCGAGATCTACGTTCCGCTGACCGATTGAAGCCACGGATATCGTCCGCGACGGGGCTCGATTCCGATGATCGAGCCGATGCCGGCCGAGGCCGTGACGGGCTTCGAGACCAGGAGGAAGAGCAGCGATGCGAGCCCCCATATCGCAACAAGTCCCCATTTCAGCCGAAGAGAAGTATCCGCCGGGGCCGAAGGGGAGCCCTGTCTGGGGAGCACCTTCGAGTATCTCCGCGACCCATGGGGTTCAATCGCGCGGGCGAAGCGAGGAGTACGGCGATGTCGTCTGGCTGACGGCTGGGGAACTTGCGCACCTACCTGGTCAGCCACCCCGAGCAGATCGAGTACGTCCTGCGCACCCACGCGGACAACTTCATGAAGGACCGGATGACGCGGTGGCTGATCCCGCTGGTGGGCGAGGGACTCCTGACGAGTGAGGGGACATTCTGCGCCGGCAACGCCGGCTGGCCCAGCCGGCCTTCCAGCACCAGCAGATCGAGCGGTACGGGGCGATCATGGTCGATCAGACCGAACGGATGCTCGAGACCTGGCGAGACGGCGAGGTCCGCGACCCGCACACGGACCTGATGCGTTTGACGCTCGGGATCGTCGCCAGGACGCTCTTCGATGCCGAACTGTCCGAGCGACGCCGAGACGGTGGGCCATTCCCTGGACGTCGTCATGAACCACTTCATGAGCCCGATGCGGTGGTTCCGGTTCCTGGATTACCTGCCACTGCCCTCGAGCCGTCGGTACTGGCGGGCGATCGGCCGGCTCGACGAGATCATCTACAAGATCATCAAGGCCGCATCGAGCCGAAGGCCGAGACCGTGGCGACCTGCTCTCGCGCCTGCTGGCCGCACGCGACGAGGACGGTGGCGGGATGACCGATCGCCAGCTCCGCGACGAGGTCGTGACCCTGGTCCTCGCCGGCCATGAGACGACCGCACTGGTCTTGTTCTATGTCTTCTACCTGCTGTCCCAGTCGCCGGAAGCCGAGGAACGGCTGGTCGCCGAGCTGCGCAGTGCTCGGGGATCGTCCACCGACCGCCGCCGACGTCCCGAACCTGCGGTATACCGAGTGGGTGGTACGCGAGGCCATGCGGCTCTATCCACCGGCCTGGGGCATCGCCCGCGAGGCGCTGGCCGACTGCGAGATCGGGGGCTACCATGTACCCAAGGGGACACAGATCTTCATCAGTCAATGGCTGGTCCATCATGACTCACGTTGGTTCGACGACCCAGAAGTCTTTCGTCCCGAGCGCTGGGAGAACGACCTGGTCAAACGATTGCCTCGTTGTGCCTATTTCCCGTTCGGCGACGGGCCGCGGATCTGCATCGGCAACCACTTCGCGATGATGGAGGCCGTCCTGATCCTGGCCACCATCGCCCGGCGATACCGTCTCAGCGTGGAGCCGGGCCAGACGCTCGAGCTGTTGCCGTCAGTCACACTGCGGCCCAAGCATAGCCTTCGTGTGAGAGTTCAAGCCCGAGACCTTGAAGGTAATAGCCGGGGATCGCTCGATGAGACACGAGCCGAAGGGTCCCCAACGGTCCCGGTGGGAAGCTGATGAACGAACGTCATAGCTGTTGTGAAGCCTCTATCAGTTATTCATGTCAGAATTTCGCGCACAACCTCGCCATGAACGTCGGTAAGGCGGAAGTCGCGGCCGGCGTATCTGTAGGTTAACTTGGTGTGGTCGAAGCCGAGAAGGTGGAGGATCGTGGCGTGCAGGTCGTGGACGTGCACCGGCTTCTCGACAGCCTGGTAGCCGAACTCGTCCGTGGCGCCGTAGACCGTGCCACCTTTCACTCCGCCTCCAGCCAGCCAGACCGAGAATCCCCAATGGTTGTGGTCGCGGCCCATGCCGGGCTTGCCGTTGACCATCTCGACGGCGGGCGTGCGTCCGAACTCGCCGCCGCAGAGCACCAGCGTCTCTTCGAAGAGTCCGCGCTGCTTGAGGTCGGCCAGGAGCGCCGGCGATCGCCTGATCGCATTGTCCGGCGAGTGCGCGGTGGTTATCCGCGATGTGGTCGTGAGCGTCCCAGGGCTGGACGTCGCCATGGTAGAGCTGGACGAACCGGACGCCTCGCTCGATCAAGCGGCGGGCGATCAAGAGCTGCCGCGCCTGGATGCCCGGGCCATAGGCGTCCTGGACGTACTGGGGCTCCTGGGTGACGTCGAAGGCGTCGGTCGCCACCATCTGCATCCGGTAAGCCAGCTCGAAGCTGGCGATCCGCGCCTCCAGGGCATCGTCCTCGGCCCGGGGCCGCTGGTGCATCCGGTTCAGGTCCGTCAGCAGGTCGAGCTGCCGGCGCTGGTCCGGCTGGGTCACCGATGTGTTGCGGATGTTCTCGATCAGCTCCTCGACCTTGCTGCGCCGGGTATCGATGTAAGTCCCCTGGTAGACGCCGGGTAAGAACGCGGATTTCCAGTTGGAGACGTCGGCGACCGGCAGGCCGGGGCACATCGCGATGAAACCGGGGAGGTTCTCGTTCTCGGTGCCGAGACCGTAGGTGAGCCACGCTCCCAGGCTGGGGCGAGATAGACGCTCGTCGCCGCAGTTCATCAGCCGCATGGATTGCTCGTGATTGGGCGTGTTGGCCCTCATCGAGCGGATCACGCACAGGTCGTCGATGTGCTGGGCGGTCCGGGCGAAGATCTCGCTGACCTCGATCCCGCTCTGACCATACTTCTTGAACCGGAACGGAGACGCCAGCGCGGCCCCGGTCTTACGCTCGGTCGTCAGGTTCCCCAGCGGGAGCGTCTTGCCTTCATACTTGTGCAAAAGAGGCTTGGGGTCAAACGTATCGACCTGCGACGGCCCACCGTTGAGATAGATGTGGATGACGTGCTTGGCCTTGGCGGGGAAGTGCGGCGCCCGCGGTGCCAGCGGATTACTCACTGGCATACGGCCACCCACGACATCCGCGCCCTCGGCAACCTTCCCCAGATAGCCCGTATCACCGAGCAGGCCGAAGAGTCCGAGCATCCCCATGCCCGTGCCTACCTGGCAGAGGGCCTCACGCCGTGTCGTCCTTCCGAGCGGGTCGTGGTTCATGTTGGCCTCAAGTCAGTAGTCAGTAGTTAGTAGTCAGTCGTTAGTAGTCAGTAGTTAGTAGTCAGTAGTCAGTAGTTGGTATCTAGTGAAGACAACAACATGCAAAGATGAACGGATTCGGCCTGGCGTCAAAGTTTTCTCTGACTACCGACTACTGACTACCGGCTACCGACTACTGACTACTGCGACCTCAATCCACAAACAGTAATTCATTAGACATCAGCAGAACCTGGGCGAGCTGCTCCCATCGGGACAAGCGGGAATGGCCGGGTTCGCCGGGCTGATGGGCGGGCCCAGCCACGAATCGCGCGGCGGCCTGGAGCTCGGCCGGGGCGGGGGACCGGGCGAGGACCGCGCGGAAGAGGGCGGCGACTCGCCCCTCGGTTGTCGGGGCCCCCGCGACATCAGGGCGTGCGGCCAGGGCTTTGGCTTGCTCGATGACGAAGGGAGCGTTCATGCTGAACAGGGCTTGCTGGGGCACGGTGGTCCGTGGCCGACGCTCGGCGGACTGGTCGGGGCTGGCGAAGTCGAAGGCGCGGAACATCGCGGGGAGGCTCTGACGATCGACCATGCCGTAGACGGTCCTCCTGCGGTTCTTGGGGTCGCCGGCGACATCCACCGGCCGACCTCCCATCTTGGAATCCAGCCGGCCCGAGACGAACAGGAGTGTGTCGCGCATCGACTCGAGGTCGAGCCGTCGGCGCGGGAAGTGCCAGAGCAGGCGGTTCTCGGGGTCAGCCCGGCGAGACTCGGGCCGGTCGACGCTCGATTGCTGGTAGGTGCTCGAGAGCACGATCAGGCGGTGCAGCGCCTTGAGCGACCAGCCCTCCTCCTGGAGCCGGGCCGCGAGGTAGTCGAGTAGCTCGGGGTGGCTCGGCGGCGAGCTTCGGGTGCCGAAGTCGCTGGGGGTCGAGACCAGGGGCTCGCCGAAGTGGTGCATCCAGACCCGGTTGACGATGACCCGGCTGGTCAGCGGGTTATCCGGCGCCGTGATGGCCCGAGCGAGATCGACCCGCCCGCTGCCGTGGGTGAACGGCCGCCGATCGGCTCCAGCCACGATCCGGAGGAACTGGCGGGGCACGCGATCGCCCGGCTGGGACGCATTGCCCCTCACGAAGATCCGCGGTTCGTAGAGCTCTCCCGAGTCGAACAGCACCATGGCGCGTGGCCAGGCGTCTGTGGCCTTCACGGTCATCCGATCGAGCTCGGTCACCTTTGCGCCGAAGCCGTCCTTCTCGCCGCGAGACATGTAGTAATACGTCTGGCTCTCGGGGAAGTACGCCGGACTCTCATGGTCGGCGAGGATCGCGCGGACCTGCCCACACGCCTCATCCACCGGAGCCGCCGAGATCTTCGGGGCGGACTTCCTCGCCTCTGCGTCGACCCGCCGGATCAACTCGCCGTAGGCGTGGGCGACGTCGGCCTTCGTCTTGAGCGTGGCGTGGGCCAGGGCTTCCGCAACCATCGGATTCAACTGCCCCGACTTCGTCCCGGAGGGCCGCGAATACCATCGGGCCAGAACGGCCCTGGTCTCCGACGCGAACGTGGCGTCCGGAAGGGCCATCAGGTCGTGCCACGGGCCGAAGACGGGATCGTCCGCGCGCGATCGATCCTTGAGATAGCGCCGCCATCGCGCGACGATCTGCGGCCGCAGGTCCTCGGGGGCCAGGGAGAGGAAGAAGATGGCCGTCTCCAGCGGGTCCGGAGCCGTGGTCGCGGCCCTGACCAGGTAGTCCGGCGTGCACTGCCGAGCGGCTTCGGACAGGAGCTTGTACTGTCCATCGAGGAATTGCCGGAGCTCGCGCCGCTTCGCCTCCGCCTGCTTCTCGAAGGCATTCGGCGCGGGGTGGGCGTCGGGCCGGTCAACCAGCGGTAGTTCGAGCGGCGGCTCGCTGCTGGCGAAGACCCCGTAGAGCGAATAATAGTCGGCCGTCGGGATGGCGTCGTACTTGTGGTCGTGGCACCGTGCGCAGGCGACGGTCAGGCCCAGGAATCCCCGGGTGACCGTGTCGATCCGGTCGTCGATCTGGTCGTGGATGTTGTTATCGAACGCCTTGCCCAGGGTCAGGAACCCCATCGCGGCCAGTCGCCAGGGCTGGTCCTTGGGTGCGACCGTGTCGGCCGCGAGCTGCTCGTGGACGAACCGATCGAATCCCAGGTCCTCATTGAACGCACGGATGACGTAATCGCGGTAGGTGTAAGCGAACGGGCGGACCCGGTCGTCGCCGAACATCAGCACGCCGTCCTTGGTATCCGCGTATCGGGCGACATCGAGCCAGTGACGACCCCACCGCTCGCCGTAATGCGGCGAAGCCAGGAGGCGATCGACGACCCGGGCGAAGGCATCCGGCGACCGGTCCTCTTCGAACGCCTTGACTTCCTCGACGGTGGGCGGCAGGCCGATGAGGTCGTAGGACACCCGACGGAGGAGCACGCGGCGATCGGCCGGAGGGGATGGGGTGAGCCCGCCCGCTTCGAGCCTCGCCAGGACGAACGAGTCGACCGGAGAGATCGGCCAATCGCGATGGCGCACCTCGGGCATCGCCGGCTTGCGAATGGGGTGATAGGCCCAATGCTTGCGGGCCGCTTCAAAATCGATGCTCGCCGGTTTCTTGGCGACGGGGCTCGAACTCGCGACGTCCGCCGGATGCGGTACGACGGCCCCTCCTTTCACCCAGTGCTCGATCGAGGCGATCGTCGCGTCGGGTAGCTTCCCCTTCGGAGGCATGCGCAGGAGCTTCATCCTTGTATCGAACCGCCTGAACGAGCAAGCTCGCGTCAACATCGCCGGGGACGACCGCCGGACCCATGTCGCCCCCCTTCCGCATCGCGTCCAGGCTGTCCAGCCGCAGGCCCCCCTTGAGCGACTTGGCCTGAGCGGAGTGGCACTTGTAACACTGCTCGACCAGGACGGGTCGCACCTTGGACTCGAAGAAGTCGACGCCCTCGGGGTCGGACTTCCGATCGTCGGCCCAGGCCGTCGCCATCGTCAGAATGACCAGCGCGAAGAAGCCGGCCGTCGTCATGGTCGCGCAGACCAAACGGCCGACCGATCGGGCCTGTCTGGCTTCCCATCGCCTGAGTCATTCCTAGCATGCATGATTCCGTTCCTTGAGGTCGTGTCAAACATCTCTCCAATATTCGCGCAAAACCGAGGTGGTTGTGTCAAGAGATTGGCAGGCGTACGTGGAAGATTGCATGGCTTGGAAGTGACCCCATTCCCCGACGCATCACTCAGCGGCCTGTGTGTGATCGGTTCCGTTGACTCAACTTTCAGAACATTCTATTCTCATCACTCAATTGAAGTAATTCGCTTATTTCTCATAATTGTGGCTTCGTTTGCGCGATTAACGGTACAGCCTCTGCGCTCGCTTTACTGATAAAATTGACATATTTTACCTATTCGTCATAATCGTGGCTTCGTTTTTGTGTAATTCGCGTCTGTTGGATGGCGAGACTGGGTTCGTTCTTCGCATTTTGCTATCACCGCGCCCCGACGGCTGGGTTCGTTCTGCGCATTTCGGCATCGTCCCAAACGGCCGTTTGCCAACTTGACACTTCGGCGCCGAGATTTCGGCGCCGAAGTGTTGCGAAACGAGCGAGCACACAGTCAGCCGTGTCCAAGCTTCCGCCCCAAGTGTCAAGCTGCCAAAGGGCCAATTCGACCATTTTGGGACGAATCGCGCATTTCGCAGTCGCTTTATACTGTTTTTCATTCCACCAGCCCACTTTTTCCGCTGGCTTTGCGCACCACGAACGCCGCCAGGATGAGCCGACATCCCTGCATTATAGTAAGTCTGGAGGGCCGTGCGCCGCCGACTCCTGAATAATCCGGAGGAGTGGATCGAGTCGAGTGAGGAATGTATGATCAGTAGGCGACGCGCATACTGGGCCTCGCTTCTCGGAATGGCGGAGACGAGCAATACCAGCAACATCTAGAGCGCTGAACTCATGGGTAGCGCAGGCAATGACCGCAGGGATCTAATACGAGCCCGAAGCGCCAGCGAGTGGATTCTGGCAGGGACGATCCCTTCACGAGCGGACGCGTCGGGCTCGTAGGAGCGTTTCTCATACCAGCCCGACGCGCCAGCGAGTGAGTGGCTGGTCCTCGCCGGAATCCACTCGCTGGCGCTTCGGGCTCGTATGAAGAAGACCATGCACTCGCTGGCGCTTCGGGCTCTTATGAGCCATCCAAGCGTTAAGCGCTCTCGGTCCGTCTTCCCCGGTCACAGCAGTTCAACGTGGAGCAACTGCAAGGACTCATGCGGCGGGTTTCCCGCCAGGAACCGCTATGAACTCCTGGTCCATGCTGCCGAAGGATGCCGTGCTCTCACTTCGCCCGGGCGACGTGCAACTTTATCTCACGAGCCGTGGTTGGGTTGCCGAACCCTACGTATCAGAGGGGAAGGGACTTCTCTTCCAACACCCCTCGATGTCCCAGGTCGATCTGCTCCTTCCGCTCAAGCGGGACCTTGGAGACTTCGCTGCCCGCATGGGCGACTTGGTTGTCGCCCTGGCAACGATCTACCAGCGACCTGTCTGGGAGATACTCAACGATCTTTCGGGGCCATCGGGCGATGTCTTCCGTTTGCGGGTCGTTGGCTCGGTCGCCGCACTGGGAAACCTTCCCCTCGATGAGGCCATCAAACTCCTTGAAGGGGGGCGTCAATTACTTTGGTCATCGGCCTACAGCATCATTCGGCCGGAAGCGCTGCATCCCCAACGGACAATCAAGCAGGTCGAAACCTTCTTGAGGAGTTGCCGGTTGGGACAAACGGAACGCGGAAGCTTTGTGGCCACGATCCTCGCGCCAGTTCCCCCTGAGATCCAACCAGCGTTAGCCAAGCTGGACGCGGGGCAGTTTCAGCTCGAACAGCAGCCATTCCTCCGCCAGGTGACGACCCGACTGATGTCGAGCCTGGGTTTGGTGTCGAATGCCATCCAAACCGGCAAGCCCGATCGGCTCCTGGACGCGGTCCCTCAGGGCATCAGCGCGAACTTGTGCGACGCTCTGGTCATGATGAGGCCGCCAGGCGACGAGTCGTGCCTCGACATTCAGGTCACCTGGGCCAGGACCCGCCCTCATCTGCCGGCGGACGTGCCCCAGGCTGTCTCGTTCTCTCAGGAACATTTCTCTGTGATTGAGGAAGTGGGCCGGCAACTTCGTACACGAGTGACTGCACGACCCGAGCGCTATCGAGGGCAACGTGCCCTCAGCGTGAAGAAGGCGCTACGACCTCTCATGCCACAGGCCGCCGGTTGGATGGTCATGGCAACCGAAGTCAGTGGCGCTCCGGCACGAGTGAAGATCGATCTGCTCGACCATGATTTCGCTCTGGCGTGTGATGCGCTCCGGGACGACCGATTCGTGGAGGTGACCGGGATCATCCGCCACGATGCCAAGGTGCGCGAGTATGTCCTCACTGATCCATCCGATTTTCGGATGCGGAGCGATTGACTAGCCGTGCAGGCGGGGGCGTCAGCGAGGGGGGCTGGCATTCAGCCGAGGACCCGCTCATGAGGCTGAGAATCGAATGACGGCTCTCTTCGCTCCGCAACGCCGGAGGTTGTGGCTCCTGACGAGGAGAGGAATCCGTCCATTTGATTCCGAACGGCATCGGCCAGGAAGTGGTCCTTTTTCTCGCCCAGGGGGAAGATGTGGGCGATGGACAACGGGAAGAGGACGATGTGCAGGAGAATTCCCAGCGCGGTGCCGAGCGTCCAGTACAGGACCGAGACTCGCGTGCTGTCGATGAAGACATAAGTGAAGACTGCCGACGTGCTGGTGCTGGCGAGCATGAGCGTGATGAGCCCAACCAGGCGCGTGGGCACGGCATGTCGGACGAGCCAGAGGAACACGAAGCCGGTGGTCAGGCCCCAGCCCAATGGGAGAAACTGGAGGCCCGGCAAGGGGGCGAAGCGGAGGTTGGGTTCGCGAATCTGGCTGAGCTGACTCACGACGTAAATCACAAAGGTCAAGAGACCGGCCCAAAAACCTGCCCACGACGAGACCCTCAATTCGGCGGTCCTTGCCGAGTTCGCGATGATCCAGGCGAATGCGAAGATCGCGAACATAATCAAGGGGAGAATGACCCATTGCACGGTAGTGGATATGAAGAGCGTCATGATGTTCCTGTGCTTTCGTAGACAAGGTGTCCCTTGGGAAGAGAGTCTGCCGCCGTCGTGATACGGCGGTCACAACGCCGCTGTTGTCACTGGACCTCGTCCGACGTTCACCCACTGAAGGCACCTGACCGGGGGATCGCGAACGATCGAGAGCTGGACCAGTGAGGAGGAGCTCGATTCCGGATCGAGGATATTCATTTCTCTTATTGGTACGCACGGACCGGCCGCTTCCTTACATGAAACGCGGCCTGTTCTTCGCGGCGATTCTCACTCGACCCGGTAACTCTCTCCAGCGGCCTGAAGGGCCGCAGGAACCCAGCCCAGGGAGAATCCCTGGGGGCGTCCACCGCCCCAATCACTCGCGGCCTGAAGGGCCGCAGGAGAGAATCCCTGGGGGCCTCGAATATCTCAATCACTCGCGACGTGAAGGGCCGCAAGAACCCCTGGCCCCGGTCGCGACGCCGGTGACGGTTCGGAACTTCGCCCAGGACTGGGACCGAGCTCCTCCGGCCCTACAGGCCGGGGTTGTGGCCGGTGGCCGGAACCCAGGGATTCTCCTGGGCTGGGTTCCTGCGGCCCTTCAGGCCGCGGGACCGACCGCCTCCGGCCCTACAGGCCGGCGGGTTGTGGCCGGTGGCCGGAACCCAGGGATTCTCCCTGGGCTGGGTTCCTGCGGCCCTTCAGGCCGCGGGAGGTAGCCGCGCGCTACACCAAACTGGGTGACGATCCGGAGCTTAAGATTTCTCTGCAACGCTCAGTAGCTCCTATCTCCTGAACTTCTACGCAAGATGAGGAGACATTGTACAACGTCGTCGAGGCGACTCGTGCCGTCCTTGCTCACCGTCCATCCCCGCTCAAGACGAAGGCCGCCCACAGGGCGGGATCGCTCCGCGTGGGATGGGCATTCGGTGGTTCGATCCGCCCGCCGTCCGCCAGCTTGACCGACTTCTCGCCGGGCCCGCGCTTGGCCAGCTCCGCCGAGCGCTTCCTCACAAGCCCTGGGTCGTTCAGGACGGCGAGCTGCGCCTGGCGCAGCGCCTCCAGCTTGGGGAGCTTCTTGTTCCACAGGTTGGAGTAGAACTGCTCCATCAGCACGGTGGTGGCGGCGTCGTCCACCCTCCAGAGGCTGGCGACGACGGCGCGGGCTCCGGCCGCCTGGAAGGCGCGCTGGAGGCCCATCACCCCCTGGCCGTGCTCCAGCCGCGCCCAGGCCGGTCTCGCAGGCGGAGAGGACGACCAGCTCCGTACCCCGCAGATCCAGGGCCTGGACCTCCTCGGCCGTCAGGATACCGTCCTCGCTAGGCGGGGCGTCGGCGGACGCATCGGGCAGCGCGGCGGCCGGGCCGCGGCCGCCGCCGGCCAGCACGACTCCCGAGCGCAACAGTGGCGTCAGGGCGAAGTCCAGATCGTCCTCCCCGGGCTTGGCGGCTTTGAGGGGCATGGCGAAGGGATCCTCGCGACGGACCTCGGCGCGGAGGGCCGCGATCCGGGCGGGGGACTCGAAGAAGCCGTGCGTGCCCAGGTGCACCACCCGCCAATGGCCGCCGTCGAGCCGCCGCTTGATCGCGGCCTCGGTCGGCTCGGCCCGGGTCAGCAGCTCGGCCGGCTGGCCGGCGAAGGCGGTGTGGAACAGTTCGCGGGCGCGACGGGCCTCGGGGCCGGTCCCCGGCAGCGGCCCGAACCCGGCCCGCGGCGCGGCTGCGGAAAGGGCCAACAGGGGACGTGCCGCCGGTCCGGGCTGGCCCGGGTCGGCCTGGAAGTCGACGGCGCCGACGGCCAGGAGCCCGCGCCCGGCCGGACCTTGTGGGTCGGTCAGCGCATCGATGGCCGAGCGACCCGAGGCGACGTAGCCGATGGCCAGGTCCTCGATCAGGTACGAGCCAGGCCGGTTCCCGGGCAAGGCCGCGAAGGGGAAGAACGAGAGGCCGCCGTCGGGGGCGATCAGGACGGTACGGGCGTCACCCAGATGGGGCCGCAACGGCTCCCAGACCCGCTGGCCCAGCTCGACGGCCGCCGTCTGCAAGTCACCGGCCTGGCGCGCACCGAGTGCACGCCGCCAGGACCGGACCGACTCGTCGATGGTTCGAGCCGTCCCCAGGGGCACGAGGGCTACCGGCCGGCCGCGGCGCACGATGAACGCCAGCAGTCGCCGCTCTGTCTGAAACGGCCCCTTGCCCCCCTTGAGTGGGCTGTGGTGGGTGTATTCGAGGAAGTCAACAAAAGCCACCTCGGCCGGCATGGCCGCGGCCACCTCGGCCGGTCCCGGCCGTTCCGCTTGCTTCTGTCCGCGGAATTCGGCGCTCCGGCGGGCCAGATCCGCCTCGAGGTCTTCCTTGACTTCGCGCAGGTTGTCGAGCTGCTGACGCCAAGCCTGCCCCTGCCCTGCAGGCGGAGCGCGAATGCCAGGTTGGCCAACTCGCCGCGAACTTGGGCGAGTTTCGCCAGGGATGGCGCCAACTCGGGCTGGTCACGGGCCAGCCAATCCTCGCCCCGCCGGGCTTCAGCCGCTGCTTTCCAGTCCAGGACGTGACGGTAGAGGTCCGCGGGCTTGGCGTCGGTGCTCCGGCTCACGCTGAAATAGGCATCCAGTGCACCCCGCTGATCTTGGTAGATCCGGAGCCGTTGGCGGTCACCGAGGACCGCGGAGGTATCTCGCGTGAAGTTGGAGGTGATCTTCAGTGCCTCGATGATCAGGGGCTCGGCGCGGGCGTAGTCGCCCATGGCGTGGTACAGCGCGGCCAAGTTGTCGAGGCCCTTGGCGTAGTCGGTGTGCTCCACGCCCACCGCCTTCTTCCAGATCGCCACCGTCTCGCGGAGCATCGGCTCGGCGCGGGCATAATCGCCCATGGTCTGGTACAGCGTACCCAGGTTGTTCAGGCTTGCGGCGTAGTCGGCGTGGTCCTCGCCCAACGCCTTCTTGCGGATCTCCATCGATTGGCAGAGGAGTGGCTCCGCCCGGGGGTAGTCGCCCATGTCCTGGTACATCGTACCCAGGTTGTTCAGGCTGGTGGCGTAGTCGCGGTGGTCCTCCCCCAACGCCTTCCTGGTGATCTCCAGCGCCTGGCGGAGGAGCGGCTCGGCGCGGGCGTAGTCGCCCGTCGCCCTGTACAGCAGGCCAGGTTGTTCAGGCTGGAGGCGTAGTCGGGGTGGTCCTTGCCCAACGCCTTCTTCTTGATCTCCAGCGCCTGGCGGTAGAGCGGCTCGGCGCGGGCGTAGTCGCCCATCGCCTGGTACAAGTCGCGGCCAGGTTGTTCAGGCTGTGGCGTAGTCGGGGTGGTCCTCGCCCAGCGCCTTCTTCGGATCTCCAACGCCTGGCGGAGAAGCGGCTCGGCGCGGGCGTAGTCGCCCATCGCCTGGTACAGCAGCGGCCAGGTTGTTCAGGCTCGTGGCGTAGTCGGGGTGGTGCTCGCCCGAGCGCCTTCCTGCGTGATCTCCAGCGCCTGACGGAGGAGCGGCTCGGCGTGGGCGTAATCGCCCATGTCCTTGTACAGCGTGGCCAGGTTGTTCAGGCTGGTGGCGTAGTCGGCGGTGGTTCTCGCCCAGTGCCTTCTTGCTGATCTCCAGCGCCTGGCGGAGGAGCGGCTCGGCGCGGGCGTAGTCGCCCATGGCCCGGTACAGCAAGGCCAGGTTGTTCAGGCCGTGGCGTAGTCGGGGTGGTCCTCGCCCAGTGCCTTCTTGCGGATCTCCAGCGCCTGGCGGAAGAGCGGCTCGGCGCGGGCGTAGTCGCCCATGTCCTGGTACAGCGTGGCCAGGTTGTTGAGGCCGAGGGCGTAGTCGGGGTGGTCCTCGCCCAGCGCCTTCTTCTTGATCTCCAGCGCCTGGCGGTAGGAGCGGCTCGGCGCGGGCGTAGTCGCCCATGTCCTGGTACAGCGTCGGCCAGGTTGTTCAGGCTCGTGGCGTAGTCGGGGTGGCTCCTCGCCCAGCGCCTTCTTGCGGATCTCCAGCGCCTGGCGGAGGAGCGGCTCGGCGCGGGCGTAGTCGCCCATGGCCTGGTACAGCGCGGCCAGGTTGTTCAGGCTCGTGGCGTAGTCGGGGTGGTTCTCGCCCAGCGCCTTCTTGTTGATCTCCAGCGCCTGGCGGAGGAGCGGCTCGGCGCGGGCGTAGTCGCCCATGTCCTGGTACAGCAGGGCCAGGTTGTTCAGGCTCGCGGCGTAGTCGGGGTGGTCCTCGCCCAGCGCCTTCTTCCGGATCTCCAGCGCCTGGCGGAAGAGCGGCTCGGCGCGGGCGTAGTCGCCCATGGCCCGGTACAGCTCGGCCAGGTTGTTCAGGCTCGTGGCGTAGTCGGGGTGGTCCACGCCCAGCAACTCAGCAAAGATCTCCATCGCCTTACGGCACGGCTCGATCCCCTCCGCATACTTCCCCTGACTGCGAAGCTCGTCCTGGAGCTGGTTCTGTCGCTCCGCTTCCCGGAGGCGCTGGCGTTGCTCCGGGGTCATTGCGGCCCGGCGGTCGAGATCGGCCACCGCCCGGCGGGCGTCGGCAATCCGCCAGTCCTTCCGGTCCGGCTGCCGCTGGCGGATGGCAAGCACTTCCGCGAGGGCTTTCCGAGCCGCAGTCCAGTCTTCACGCGCTTCCTGAAACCAGTCGAGGGATTCAAGCGAGTCCACCACGTCCTCGTGCAACTCGCCGAGCACCTCTCGCTCGATGGCCAGCTTCTTCTCGAACGCAGCAATCGTTTCCTCAAGCTTGCCGGCCCGATATAACTTGGCGGCCTCCTGCTCGTACCGGTCGCGCTCCTGGAGCCGTCGGGCCCGCTCGGCCTCGGAGAGCTTCGGATGCGGGCACCGATCCGGGAGGCTGGCTCTGGGCCAACGTGGTCCCCGCGCCGAGGACGGCCGAGATGACCAGAGCGGTCGCAAGCGGGACCCTCAAGATCCGGAGCCCGAACAAACGAGAATGAATCATCGACCGGCCTTTCCAGGAAAAGAGGGAATCTTCGACCATGAAGCTCACGGAGCCTCACTCACCCCGATAGGCGATCTGTGCTGTCTTGATCACATCGAACTGCCCCTGGGTCCTCAGCCGCTCCATCAGTTGCAGCAGCGGCTCATCGAGCTTGTCCGCTTTCTCGGCGATCCCGCGTAAGGGATCCACCCGGAGCGACTCGATCGGTTGGTCTTCGTCCAGGCCCCGCGTGGCGAAGACCAGCTCGGCGCGGAGCGGCGAAGGGGGCATCGGGCCGACCAGTCCGGCCAGGTCCGTTCCCGACGGCAGCGGCGTGCGGCGCACCAGCAGCATCACCGTCTCCAACCCACCGGGGCCTTCCATCGGGTGCCACTCGTCCAGCGCCTCCGGGCTGTGCACGGTCTCCCGCGCCGAACCTCTCGACGGCCGGCTGCCGAATTTGCCGTCGTCGCGCGGGTAGAGCTGGCTCACGTGCCCCTGCCCGTCGAGCCAGAGCAGATACACATGAGCCGGCTTGTTCAGCCGGGCTTCGAGGTGGACGTGGTCGCCGGGAAGAAGCGGTCGCGTGTCGGGCACGCCAACCTTCAACTCCCGCTCGACATCACCCGTCTTCGGCCTGACCCGGACGATCAGCTCGCCCGTCAGCGAGCCGGGGCCGGCGACGTGTGGTGAATCACCACGGTCGGGCTTTGCGAAGGGATGGGGTCCGGCCTTGGCGGGATCAGGGCGTAAACCAGGCCGCCGAGGAGGACCGATCCCACCGCGCCGGCGGCGAGTGCCCGGATCTTCGGACGATCGACGAAGCGATTCAGCGCCTGCTGGAACGCCTCGGCCGAGGGGTAGCGGCCGGCCGGATCGGCGGACATGGCCTTGAGGCAGATGCCCCGCAGGTCCGCGGGACCTTGGGATCGTCGAGGGCCTTGCGGTCGAAGTCGCATCGACGGGCGCGGTCCATCGATTCGCCGCCAGTTTCGGCCCGGGAACGGGGCCTCGCCGGTCAGCAGGTTGTAGAGCACGGCCCCCAGGGCGAAGACGTCGCTGCGCGGGCCGACCTTCTCTTGCTCCTCGGGCAGTTCAACCCGGGCTTGCTCGGGGGCCATGTAGGCAAACGTGCCGCCGGGGGTGGCCAGGTCGTCGGAATAGGCATGACGCAGCCGCGCCATGCCGAAGTCGATCAGCCGCGGCTCGCCGGAGTCGTCGACCAGGATGTTCTTCGGCTTGATGTCCCGGTGCACGATCCCCTGGCGGTGCGCATGGTCGGCCGCCGCGGCGACCTTCGCCAGCAGGGCCGCGGCCCGGCGGGGCTTCAAGCGCCCCTCGCGGGCGAGCTGATCGAGGGTCCGGCCGCGGATGTACTCCATCACCAGGTAGGGCCGGTCGTCGAGGAAATCGGAATCGTAGACTCGGACCAGGTTGGGATGGGCCAGTTGCGCGAGGATCTTCCCCTCCTCGATGATCTCGCAGCGGCCGTCCGGCCTGACCGGCTCGAGCGAGAGCTTGAGTACCAGCTCCAGGGCAAGCCCGGGGTGGACGACCCGGAAGACCTCCGCCTGCCCGGTGCGGGGAAACCGGCCGATGACCAGGTACTTCCCGATCGCGGCCGGCAGCGGCGCATCCCGGGAGCTCGAACCCCCATCGTCGTTGACGGGATCGGTGTCGGATATCGAGACCGGATCGCCCGTCCGGTCGGACGAATTCCGGGTCACGGTCGCGCCGAGGTCATCGACCTGGACGCTCGTGTCGGCCGGACCTGGCATCGGCTCGTTCAGGGTCGAGGACGAAAAGTGAGCCTTCTGTCGATTGTCGCGGAGCAGCGCCACCTCGGCCTGGAGCCGATCGCGCTTCGCCCGGCAGCCTGTGCAGCCGGCCACGTGAGCGGTGAGCGCGGCCGAGACGGGCTCTCCCATGGCCAGCGCCAGCAGTTCAGTCTCGTCGGGACAGGTTAGAGTCGAGGGCATCGATCAGGTGCCCTCGTCGAATTCCTGGCAGACCTCGCGGACTTGTTTCAGGACACGGCTGGCGTTCACGAAGACGGCGTTGGGCCCGAGGCCCAGCTCTCGGGCGATCTCGGCGCCGGGGCGATTTCGCAAGAGCCGCTGCTCGAAACAGGCCCAGACCCGGGTCGAGCTCCGGGCGCGGACCGTTTCCATCGCGTGATCCAGGATCTTCGAGCGGTGGATCCTGACCCATTCCTCGGCCATTTTCAGGCTGTCCGAGTAGGTTGCGCGGAGCACTTGGGCAACCCATCCGTCAACGGCCTTCTTATGGCTGGCCCGGCGCCGGGCATGGTCGATGAGCGTGTGGTGTGCCACGCTGAAGAGCCAACTCCGGAACTTGCATTTCTCCCGGTCGTAGGTATGGATCTTGCCGAGTAGCTTCACGAAGATGTCCTGGACGACGTCCTGGACATCGGACTCCTGAAGATTCTGCTGGCGCAGGAAGGCACACAGCATGGGCCGGTAGATGGCGTCGAACTCACGCCAAGATTTGGGGTCCTGCTGGCATACTCCGATGATGATGGACGCGCGGGTGTCCTGATTTGACATGATCTGATGTCCGCCATTGACGTGCGAGTGATGACCGTCCTCGGCCACTCCTTCCTCGAACAGGATAAGCCGGGAGGGACGCACGGAACCAGTATGTGATCCGATTGGTCGTGGACCGCGTCGCGAGCGGTCCCTCCTCGGCCCCGCCATCTGACAGGTCCGCGATGTCATCGTGCTCCTCCCGTTCATGCGTTACCCAGCCGGTCCTCGACTTGCTGCCGGAGTGCGTCAACCCAGGGGACCAGGGTCCCCAGTCGCCGCGCGTGGATTTTCTGCTGGAGCCGAGCGACCTGATCGCGCAGGTCGCGGAGTGTCCTCGGCGATGTCTTCCGGACTCGCCTGGACCGGGAATTCCGGCTGTTTGCCGGGTTTCAGCACACGGTACGACCGGTGGGCCAGCTCACGGACTTTCCGGCTGAGCTTGGCCGCGTTGGACCAGGTGCTATCCTCGCTCGTTTCTTCATGCAGTTCTTCGGGTTGGGTGTTTGCCATCGATGGTTCTCGCGATGCTCGGCAGGGGAAGTCCCCTTGAGCAGAATAGGGCCCTCTCGCACCACTTCATATGAATGGTACGCACGACTTGTGAGAACCTTACCGGAGAATCCCCGGCGCGGCGTAGCCGCAATTCGTTTCGGCTCATGTCGGCTTTCCGGTGGTTGAAGGGAGCGGGAGACATTAGGTCCCGCTGTGGCCGGGTCTGGAACACGCGCACGACGCTGGGGCACCACCAGCCGACATGAGTCAACCTGTGCTTAGGCGACAGGCGGATGGAAACTCATCCGGATCGTCCCCATACCAGCCCGAACGCGCCAGCGAGGGTCTTCCCCATTGTCTTGTAAGGACTTACGGCGATCCTCGCTGGCGCTTTCGGGCTGGTATGGCCCCGGTCCGATCGCGGGTAAACCGATTCCTGCCGGTCGCCTTAGACCGCGCCGTGCGGTCCGGTCAGTCCTCGACCGAGAATCTCGCCAACCACGCGAGACCGGCCTGTTGCGGAAAATCCGCGTCACTCGGCCATTCTTTCCTCACCAACCACGTCATGGTGCACTCACGCATCCTAGGCGCTGCCGATTTCTAGCGAACTTTCCTCAAATTGACGTCGAATTACAATAATGATAGGAACCGAAGGGCAAAACCTTCGGAGAAAGGACAATGATTCCGATGTTCGCTTCTTGGAAACTCGGCCGGGTCGCGGGAATCGACGTATACCTGCACCCGACTTTTTTGCTCGTCTTGATTCCGGGCGTCTCGTCGGCGGACCGCTGACGATCCTGTGCGTCTTCGGTTGCGTCTTGCTCCACGAGTTCGGGCACGCTTTGATGGCCCGTCGGTTCGGGATCGAGACCGAGGATATTACGCTCTATCCGATCGGTGGTGTGGCGCGGCTGCACCGGATGCCTCGGGCGCCGGGAGCCGAGCTCTTGATCGCCCTGGCGGGTCCCGCCGTGAATTTCGCCATCGTCGGCGCGTTGAGCGTCCTGAGCCTGATTGGCCTCAATGCGCTCGTCGCGGAGACGATCGTCGGTGACTTGCTCGGCGAATTGATGGTTGTCAACCTGGTACTGGGCCTGTTTAACTTGATACCCGCCTTCCCGATGGACGGAGGACGCGTCTTGCGGGCCCTGCTGAGCGGGTGGCTGGGGCGTGCCCAGGCGACGACCATCGCCGCGACCATCGGTCGAAGTCTGGCCGTCCTGTTCGGCATCTTCGGCATCATCGACGATGGTTTCTGCCCATAGCATGAACCCGATCCCGTTGGCCCTGGCGGCGTTCATCTACTTCGCCGCTCGCGTGGAGGAGAAACAGGTCCTCAACGAAGAGCGTCGACGCCAGTTCTCGGCCGAGGACCAGGGGATCTGGGTCGCCCCGCCGGGCTATCGGTGGGTCAACCAGGGGAACGGGATCTGGCAACTCGCCCCGATCGTCGTCCGGATCCCGGAACCGGGGCACTCGCAATGGAGCTGATCCCGATTGTCGAGCTGGGGGTCTCCGAAGCCTATGAGATCCTCACCGGCCGCTTCGGCGTTACCGATCTGCCGCCCCTGGAGTCCATCGAGAACGAGGACTGGGGGCGGGACTATCTCCTTTCCCGCTTCCTCGAACTGCCCCGCTCGGCCCTCGCCGAGGCGGGGCTTTGCGTTTCCGAGGGAGACGGGTCTGAGAGCGCTTAGGCGACCGGTGGGTGGTAACTCACCCAAAACCACCCTTGGCGTAAAGCCTCATACCAGCCCGACGCGCCAAGCGAGGGTCTTTCCCATTGTGCTGCAAGGATTTACGGTGACCCTCGCTGGCGCTTCGGGCTGGTATGGCCAGATCCTCTCGCGGGTACGATAATTCCTGCCGGTCGCCTTAACTCATGGGTTGCGCACGCAAGGACCGCAAGGATCTAATACGAGTCCGACGGCGTCCGCACGTGGATTCCGGCGGGAGTCATCCATGCACTCGCCGGCGCTTCGGGCTCGTCGAGCAACCCAAGCGTTCAGGGGCGTGGGGTCATGAGCAGGGCGGCCGTGTAATTCACCAGGTCGTGGTGTTCGCGGGCGATGGCCGCCAGTCGTAGGGGGTCGCCGGTGCGCTGGCAGAGCTGGGCCACGCCGGGGCAGAACAAGGCCGAGTCGGGCAGGCCGGCGAGGTATTCCGACGCCACATCGAGCGCCGCGTCGAGCCGGCCGAGGCGGACCAGCAGATTGACCAGCGTCTGGGCCGGGACCGCGACCTCGCCGGATTCGCGTTCGCTCGGCGCCAGCTTGGACCGGAAATGGGCGATCGCCGCCTCGATGTCCCGGCCGATCAAGGCCGCGAGATACATCCCGTGGTCGTCGAAGATCCGCTCGAAAGGGGGCAGGCCCCTCGAACTGGAGCCGCGGCGAGAGACGCCGGCCGTACTCCGTCAGGTCGACCGCCAGGGCGATCACCGCGGGGTCCGTGACCAGGATCGACATCCGAACGACGGAGGCCAGGTGGGAGATATCGACGTGATAGGACTCGTCGGCAAAGAGCCAATCGCGGCCGACGAGCAACTCCGCGATCGTCGCCCCGTCGGGCGGGATCAACTGCCCCCGGCTTGCCGATCTCGGCACGCAGGTTGGTCACCAGGTCCCGGTGCAGGCGGCGGATCAGCCGTTCGGCACAGGCGGCCCGTACGGACTCGTCGTGCGCCGGCAACTGCTCGAAGGCCGTGATCGCCGAACAGGTGCCGTAATGGTCCAGGATCAGCTCGAAACCGCGAAGCGGATTGACCCCGTGGTTGAATGCGACCTCGATGACCGCGCCGAGCCGCTCCTCATCGCCCTCCGGCCGGTAGTCGAGGATCGCCCGGGACACGCGATCGGTCTCGCCGATTGCGCGGAAATAGGCCCAGGCCGTCGGGATGTCGGCCGCGTCGAGGTACTTGGAACCGACCAGGCGAATGACCTCGATATACCGCTCTTCGAATCGCGCCCGTTCCGGCTCGGGCAGCTCCGACAGCGGACCGGATGGGATCAAGGGGAGTCCCAGCTCGTGTCGGGCGCGGAGCAAGAGGGCGTCGAGCAGGGCCCGGTAGTCGCCGGCGGCGTCGAGGTGCTCCGCTAGCCTCTCGAGGGCCGCCTGGGGGCCTTCGGCGCGGAGAGCATCTTCCACGGAGTCGAAGGCGGGGTCGGCGGTCGCGGCCGCCTGCGCCGGCCGTTGGGGCCGCGGTCGTGGCATCACTCATGGCTGGATCATATCCTCCCATTCCCTGACGGAACGGCTCGTACGGGCCCCGGGGCTTACTGGCCGTCGGCCTTGGCCGAATCCGGGGTCGTCGTCGTCGCCCTGGGGGGGACGCCGTTCACGCGAGCCGCCGGATGCTTCCAGACCGAGGAGCGGGGCATCTGGTAACACTCGAGCAGCATGTCGCGAGCCTCCTCGACGGAATCGGTCATCACCAGGAGGCTCAGATCCTCAGGAGAGATCGCCCCCTCGGCGAGCTGGGTGTGGGACATCCAGTCGAGCAGGCCCTGCCAGTAGGCTCGATTATAGAGGATAATCGGGAATCGACTCACCTTGCGAGTCTGAACCAGGGTCAGCGACTCGAACAATTCATCGAGCGTACCGAAGCCGCCCGGAAAGATGACGAACCCGTTGGAGTATTTCACGAACATGGTCTTCCGCACGAAGAAATAGCGGAAGTGGATAGCCAGGTTCGTGTAAGGATTACCGGCCTGCTCGAACGGCAGCTCGATGTTGCAGCCGATCGAGAGGCCACCGGCCTCGTAAGCGCCGCGGTTGGCCGCCTCCATCAATCCGGGCCCACCGCCGGTGATCACCGCGAAGCCGGCCTGAACCAGCAGGCCGCCGAGCTGGCGTGCCGCCGCGTACATCGGATGGGCCGCGCCGAACCGCGCCGAGCCGAACACGCTCACCGCGGCCCCGACCTCGGCCAGCGCATTGATCCCGTAGACGAACTCCCCCTGGATCCTCAGGACACGCCAGGCGTCGGTATGGGTAAACGCACCCAGTTCCGGCGCGCGCGGGAACGGGTCGGCCGGCATCGAACGATCGAGCATCTGCTCGTCGGAAGTCGGCTTCCCGTTCGGCCGGCTGATGCCGCCGACCGTCCCTTTCCAACGGGGCCGCGATGCCCCGTTCTGGGGACGTGCTCCCGTGTGATCCGCACTCGCTTCCGGGGTCGCCTGTCCATTCACCTCGAGTCGCGAATCATCCCGCAACTCGCCACTGTCTTCTCGTTCCATCGCTACCACTCACTTCTCCGGCAAAACCGTTATTCCCAACGCAGGGCTTGAGGCTCTTCCGCGTCGCTGGAGGGCCGCCGTCGGCCGTGTTCCCTTTCTTCGTCGGGTCTCAAGCTCATCCAATCATTAATCCTATGGCAATTATACGGCCGGGGTCCACGGTCATCTCTGCAATCCGGACGGATTCCTGACGGAATCGGTTCCCCCCAGGGGCTCCGGCTGTTGTAAAATCGCACCATTCCTGGCCCGAAGATCAGTGGGGGTTGGAGGATCGTGACCGGTCTCCCGTGTTGCAGGCGTCTGGTCTGCTGGGCCGCTCTCGCACGACCGACGACACCCTCCGGAGAAGACCCCTACCGAGATGAATGGCCCCAACACCCCTCCCATCGCGGATCACCGAAGCTCTCTGGAATTCTCCCTTCCTCAAAGCGTGCCGCCGGGAACCGTACCGACGTCACGCCCATCTGGCTGATGAGGCAGGCCGGCCGATACATGGCCGAGTACCGCGTCCGTGCGGTCGCAGGGTGTCGTTCCTCGAGCTGTGCAAGAGGCCGGAACTGGCCACGGAGGTCACGGTCACGGCGGCCGAGCGGCTGGGGGTCGACGCGGCCATCCTGTTCGCGGACATCCTCCTGATCCTCGAGCCGCTCGGCTTCGATCTGGAATTTGCCAAGGGGGAAGGGCCGGTCATTCACAACCCCATCCGGTCCGCGTCCGACGTCGATCGAATCCGGCCGCTGGTTGACGTCGCACCGCTGGATTACGTGATCCAGGCCGTCCGCTCCATCCGAGCGGCCCTCCGGCCCGCCACGCCGCTCATCGGCTTCGCGGGTGCCCCGTTCACCCTGGCTTGCTATGTCATCGAGGGCGGGTCGTCGCGTCATTACGACCAGGCCAAGACATTCATGTATCAGGACGAGGGGGCCTGGAATACACTCATGGGTCACCTGGTCAACGCGACGGCGATCTACTTGAATGCCCAGGCGGCGGCCGGCGCGCAGGTGCTCCAGGTCTTCGACAGTTGGGTCGGCACCCTCAGCCCGACGGACTACCAGCGGTTCGTCCAGCCGCACATGTCCGAGGCTCTTCACCCGGCTCGATCCGACGGTCCCGGTGATCCATTTCGGGACGGACACGGGCTCCCTGCTGGAGCTTCAGCGAGACGCGGGCGGCTCGGTCATCGGCCTGGACTGGCGGGTCGACCTGGACCGGGCCTGGGATCGGCTCGGTGACGGGGTCGCCGTCCAGGGGAACCTCGATCCGGTCGTCCTGCTCGCCCCGCCACGGGAGATCGCCTGCCAGGCCCGACGGATCCTGGCACAGGCCGGCGGACGCCCCGGCCATATCTTCAACCTCGGCCACGGCATCCTGCCTCAGACACCCGTCGACCACGTCCGGGCCCTCGTCGAGATCGTTCACGAACACTCACTGGCACAGGGTTCGCGGGACCTGTCCGACGGCCGGTGAGACGATGACCGAGAGCCGCATCGCGTGTCACGATTCCCCAAGAGTTCGCGGCATGGACGCTTGCCCACACCTCGCCTCGCGACGTTGTGCCCGTTAGAATACATCATCGCGAAGAAACTCTAAAGGCAGTGCATTCATCCGGTGATTGGACCCACTCGTAGCATGGGCCAAAAAACCGGCGGGAGTCTTGCTTTTTTTCCAAGCGATGCGTATGCGCATTGATTATGATCCCGAAGATGAACGCGCGGATGCGGCGCTGTGATGAGCGCGAGCGGCACGAAGTCGAGATCGCGTGGGCGAGAACATGTCCGTCCTTCGGGTGCTGTCTCGCGAGCCATGCATCGGGATTCGAGCAACTCATGAAGGAGCGAGCAACCTTGGTCGAGCGTACGTGCGACCCGATCGAAATCGGATCGAGTGATCGTGATCGGCGGGGGCCTCTCCGGCCTGGCGGCTGCGCACCGGATTCACGAGCGATCGCGGGCGTTGCGCCGGTCGGTCGATCTGAAGGTACTGGAAGCCAAGGACCGGCTGGGGGGCGTGATCGCGACGGAACGGTTCGATGGTTTCACACTCGAGGGCGGCCCGGATTCCTTTATCACGAACAAGCCATGGGGCCTCGATCTGTGCGAGCGGCTGGGCCTGGGCGACCGGCTGATCGAGACGGATCCGGGCCACCGGCGGTCGTTCGTGGTCCGGAAGAGCCGGCTGGTGCCGGTCCCCGAGGGCTTCGTGCTGATGGCGCCTCGACGGCTGGGTCCAATGCTCACGACGCCGATCCTGTCCTGGCGTGGCAAGCTCCGCATGCTGATGGACCTGTTCATCCCGCGTCGGGATGATGAGGTGGAGGAGAGCCTGGCGGGGTTCGTGCGGCGTCGCCTGGGCCGCGAGGCCCTGGATCGGCTGGTCCAGCCCCTGGTCGCGGGCATCTATACCGCGGACCCCACCAACCTGAGCCTCAAGGCGACGCTCCCTCAGTTCCTGGCCATGGAGCGCGACCATCGCAGCTTGATCCTGGCCGGCTTGCGCGAGGCGAGAGCGGGTGGCCATCGGAACCTCGAACGTCAGGCGTCCGGGTGCGCGTTACGGGATGTTCGTCGCGCTGGACGATGGCATGGACGGACTCCCCGCCGCCCTGGCCGCGGCGCTTCCGGCCGGCACCGTCCAGGTCAACACCGCCGTCCGCAGGATCATTCGCAACGAACCGATTTCCCCCTGGCTGGTCGAGCTGCTCGACGGCCCGCCCATGGAAGCCGACGCCGTGGTGCTGACGACCGAGTCGCATGCGGCGGCCCGACTGATCGACGCCCAGGATCCCGGGCTGGCCCTCCAGCTCCGGGGTATCCCTTATGCGTCGTCGATCATCGTCAACATTGCCTATCGGCGCGACCAGATCAAGCATCCGCTGGACGGCTTCGGCGCGCGTGGTGCCGGCGATCGAGGGTCGGCCCATCCTGGCCGTCTCGTTCCTGAGCGTCAAGTTCCCGAAGCGTGCCCCGGCGGGGACCGTGCTGCTCCGCGTCTTCATCGGCGGCGCCGACTCAGCCCGAGCATTTGCGACCTCGACGACGCGGCGATCGGCGAGCTGGTCCGCCGCGAGCTGGGCGAGCTGATCGGCGCACTCCGGCGACCCGCTCTTCCTCCGGATCGGCCGGCATCCCCGGGCGATGCCCCAGTACATCCTCGGCCACCTCGACCGCGTCGCGGCCATCCGCCGCAAGCTGGCCCGCCATCCCCGGCTCTACCTGACCGGGATCGCCTTCGACGGCGTGGGAATCCCCGACTGCATCCACGCCGCCGAGACCACCGCCGACGCCCTCCTCGACGCCCTGGCCAACTCGGCCGCCAACGCCGCGTGAGCCGCGACGCTCCGGGGTGCCGATGTGAAGAAAGAACGGCCGGACCATGCCAGGAAGCCGCGAAGGTTCGGGCCGTCGAAAGCAACGGTCCAGCCGGCCCAGGGGCAAACTGAGAGATCAGGTCGTGGCGCTGATCCGGACGATCCTGGGTCGTCCCCGAGCGACACTCCAGGATGCGGCCAACCTCGCCGGGCGGCCCGATGACGCTCTGGTCACGGTGGCGGTCATCCCGTTGCATGGCTCGCGAATCATCGAGATTCGGGTCGAAAGCGCGTCGGTCAAGCTTCGGATATTGCTTTATCGTCGGTTCGATGGGAAGCCGATCCTTGAGAATGATCGGATTGATGTCCTCGAGGGTTACCAACGTCAAGGTATCGGCACCCGACTTCTCGCTCGTCAGGTCGAGCATGGAATCCGGATTGGCGTGGTGGAAATCCGCGGGTATGCGTGCCAGAGACGATAGAGACCAGGATTGTGGGCTATCGGGTCTGGCCGTTGTTGGGGTTCGACGGCAACACTGCCGCGGGAAATCCATGACAGGCTCCCACGGGAACTCGCCGAGGCGCGGAACGATTAGTGACCTCATGATGACCCGAGCAAGGCCAGCAATGGTGGATCGAGAACGGCGATTCGATCGTCATGAGTTTTGACCTGAGGGCTCGAAGCAAAGCCATTCGCCGATTCCGGGCTTATCTCCGCTGGAAAGGCTTCCCATGAGTCGCAAAGGCATGTGGGCTGATTTCACCGAAGAGGATATCGAGTTGCTGCGCCTCCTCTGGCTCGAGGAAGGGAAGCGTCAAGCGAGAAGCCGCCGAGAGATCTTCGCCGACCCAAGCGCAGCACCAGGTCTGAAATCGGTCAAGGACACTCCCGATCGAAAGACCGCTCTGCAAGGAGAAAAACGAGGGCAAGAACGGCATCGGTCGCTCTCCGAAGAGTTGATGACCTCGTGAAGATCACGGAATAGGCGGGACTGGTGGCTCGATCAAGGCGACGAAATCAACGTGGTCTTCGACTTAAGGCCGAACAGCCTGTCCCGCCGTCGCCTCCGGGCGTATCTCTGCCGGAAGGGTTTCCCGTAAAGCGGACGGGCATCGGCTCTGCCTTCTCGGACGAGGACATCGCTGCTGATGATCTCGATCTGGGATGAGGAGCAATGGCGCAAGTCGAAACCAGAAGAAACCGGAAAACACGGCATCGTCGAGCCCGCCTGGACTTCCAAAGCCTTCCCCGCCGATCGATACGCCGCGCAGGATCGCTACATTTCCGCAACCCACGCTTCGGCTTCGACCATGGCCGATTGCATGCGTCGTTCGACTTCGAGGCGGCACGCTTCGATCGTGTCGCGGTCGGCGTCGGGTGGGACATGGACCGGCGGGGGGACGACGCAAGCGGCGTGACTGAACGGGCGAGGGACGCAGAAGCGGTCCCAGCTCCTGGCCCTCCACGGTCGCTGAAAGGCCATGCCGGCCCCGACGATCGGCAGCCCCGTCTGGCTGCCGAGGTAGGCGATCCCCTGGTGGACGGATCGTCGCGGGCCGCGCGGGCCGTCGGGGGTGACGCATAGGTGGCCCTGATCGATCCGCAGCGTCATCTCGCGGAGGGCGCGGGTGCCGCCGCGCGTCGTCGAGCCCCGGACCACGCTGAATCCCAGGCGGCGGATAACCTGGGTGATCAGCTCGCCGTCGCGGTGGTCGCTGATGAGGATGTGCATCTCCGGCCACGACCAGTAGTGGGCCGGAAAGAGCATGACCTCATGGAAGAAGGCGTAAATATACCGTTGACCGGTCCGGCGTGCGACCTCGGGGGCGACCTCGGGGTCCTGATATCGGAAGTGGTACTTGAGCGTGCGTCCGAGCTGCCGGACCAGGACGGCGC
The DNA here is from genome assembly GCA_963842405.1 of uncultured Isosphaeraceae bacterium. GTDB lineage: Bacteria > Planctomycetota > Planctomycetia > Isosphaerales > Isosphaeraceae > CAVZRC01. Next base: position 103,002 of record CAWJGW010000004.1, read on the forward strand.
CTGCCGTGCCGACAGCCTGGACCAGCAGGGGATGCTGGATCTTCATGATTTCCGCGTCCCTTCCCTGGACTGAAGTGGCATCCGTTTCTCAACGCCCATCCCTTACTACGCAACGCGGCCCACCTTATGCGAAACGGCGATTTTGTGCCAGGTGGTCATTAGTCATTGGTCATGAGTTGGATCTTACCATGGCCTTGGTCACGAGTTCCATCGCGGTCCATCAATCTGAAGGACAGGCTCGCCAATGACCAATGACCAATGACTAATGACCAAATCAAGGCGACCCTGCCCGACGGGGTGGTTTGGGGTTGAGGACGGCGGCCTTCTTGTCGGGTCCGGTTCCCAGACGGGGTTGCTGGGCCGGTCCGACTTGAGGGGCGGGTTTCTTGAGGGTCTGGGGCTGGCTGGTTGGACTTGCGCGACTCCTTGGGGAACAGGCGGGGTACGACATCGTCGAGCGTGTCGACCAGTTGCAAGGTCAGGTCGGCCTTGACTTCCGCCGGGATCTCGACCAGGTCTTTTTCGTTGTGCCGGGGGATGAGCACGCTCTTGATGCCGGCCCGGCGCGCGGCGAGGATCTTCTCGCGGACGCCGCCAACCGGCAAAACGCGCCCGGTGAGCGTGACCTCGCCGGTCATGGCCAGGCCCGTTCTGGATGGGCTTGCCCCGGAACAGGCTGATCAGTGCGGCGGCGATCGCCACGCCGGCCGAAGGACCGTCCTTGGGGACCGCGCCGGCCGGTACGTGGATATGCAGGTCGGTCTTGTGGAACTTCGAGGTGTCGAGCTCGAGTTCCTTGGAGTGGCTCCTGAGATAGCTCACGGCGGCCTGCGCGCTCTCACGCATGGACTCGCCGAGGAGCCCGGTCAGAGTCAGCATCCCCTTGCCCGGCATCCCGGTCACCTCGATGAAGAGGATCTCGCCGCCGGTCGGGCGTCCAGGCCAGCCCCGTGGCGACGCCGGGGACCCCGGTCCGATCGGCCAGCTCGCGGAAGAACCGTGACGGGCCCAGGAGCTCCGAGATCCGCTTGGGCTCGATGGTGCTCGGACCGCGCTGGCCCTCGGCGCGGCGTCGGGCCATCTTCCGGCAGATCGCGGCGATCTCCCGCTCGAGGTTACGCAGACCGGCTTCGCGGGTGTAGTCGGCGATGATCTTGCGGATCGCGCCGTCGGAGATCGTCAGGTCCGCGGGGGTCAGTCCGTGGAGATCGAGCTGCTTGGGGATGATGTACTTCTGGGCGATCAGGGTCTTCTCCTCCTCGCTGTAACCGGGAAGCTGGAGGACCTCCAGGCGGTCGAGCAGGGGGGAGGGGATCGTCTCGAGCATGTTCGCGGTGGCGATGAACATGACCTTCGACAGGTCGAAGTCGACGTCGAGATAATGGTCGCGGAAGGTGGAGTTCTGCTCGGGGTCGAGGACTTCCAGGAGTGCGGCGGAGGGGTCGCCGCGGAAATCGGCGCCGAGCTTGTCGACCTCGTCGAGCATGAAGACGGGATTGTTGGTCGCCGGCCTTGCGGATGCCCTGGATGATCCGGCCCGGGAGGGCGGCCACATAGGTGCGGCGGTGGCCGCGGATCTCGGCCTCGTCGTGGACGCCGCCCAGGCTGACCCGCACGAACTCGCGCGCCCAGCGCCTTGGCGATGCTCTTGCCCAGGGAGGTCTTGCCGGTGCCCGGCGGTCCGGCGAGGCAGAGGATCGGTCCCTTCATGTCCTTCTTGAGCTTGCGGACGGCCAGGTATTCGAGGATCCGCTCCTTGATCTTCTCCAGGTCGTAATGGTCGTGGTCGAGGATCTTGCGGGCTCGACGCAGGTCGAGCCGGTCGCGGCTGGCCTTGCTCCAGGGCAGGATCGCCAGCCAGTCGAGGTAGGTCCGGACGATCGAGTATTCCGCCGAGCTGGGATGCATCCCGGCCAGCCGCTCGAGCTCGCGCTCCGCCTCATTCTGGACCTCGACGGGCGGATTGGCCTTCTTGATCCGCTCCCACAGCTCGCTGATCTCGGGGTTCTCGCCCTCGCTCTCGCCCAGCTCCTCCTGGATCGCCTTGAGCTGCTGCCGGAGGAAATGGTCCCGCTGCGCCTTCGACAGCTCGCTGCCGACCTGCTCCTGAATCTTGGTCGAGAGTTCCAGGACCGCGAGCTGCCGCGAGAGGTACTGGCCCAGCCGCTCCAGCCGCGGTGCGGACGTTGATCTCGCCGAGCAGGGCCTGTTTCTCCTCGATGGTGAACGGCAGGCTCGAGGCCAGCAGGTCGGCCAGCCGGCCCGGCTCCCGCGTATTGATCGCGGCGACCTGAAGCTCCTCCGGGATCTGCTGGCTCTGGTCGACCATCCGCTGGAAGAACCGGTTCACATGGTGCACCAGGCGCGTCGAGCTCGACCCCCTCCTCGACGATCTCCTCATACGGCTCAACCTCGCCGACAAGATACGGCTCGGTCTGGACGACGCTCACCAGCCGCCGGCCGATACTGCCCCTGGCAGACGATCCGGGTCGAGCCGTCGGGGAATTTCAGCATCTTGAGGACCAGCCCGACGCAGACCGTCGGAAACAGGTCGTCCATCCCGGGCGCGTCGGTTTCCGGATGCAACTGGCTGACCAGCGCAACCATGCGTTCGCCGGCCATCGCGTCGTCGATCAGCCGGATGCCGCTCTGCCGGTTGATCACCAGCGGCACCACCGTCTGGGGAAAGACGACATCGGACCGCAGCGGCAGGAGCGGGACGCGGCAGATCCCCATCGCCTGGGTCTCGGGACGGTCGCCCAGCACGATGATCTGCCCGGATTCGACCGACGGACCACGCAGGGTCCCGGCCTCTTCCCGGCCCGTCTCCGTCTGGCGCGCTCTTCTTCGGACTTTTCGATCGGCTTCGTCGTGAACGCATAGAAGACTTTTCTGAGATGTCTCGAGGATCAACCCCGCCAACGAATCTAGCCTAGGACGGTTTCGCGGCCGCACCCCGGGGACTGTACATGATTAGTGCATCGACGCCCCGAAAGAAAGAGGGGACCTCGCCCGCACCCCGGAAATCACCCCTCTGAACCGTCTCCTGCCTCCGAACATCATCCTTCCTCAATCTCGATCATACATCTTGAGACCTCTGAAATCAAACCACGCAATTCGTGATGGATGATCGCACGTCGACTTCTCGTTGGACGCGAAGGGTATGGCATTTGGTGAGAATCGGCACGCACACGGCAGTCCAAACGCACTCGAGACCCGATCATTCTGAGAGGTTGCGTGCCTGGTGACACTGATGGAATGAAGACGATCGCGTCGATCCACCGGGTGAGGGATCATCGTCGCCACCAGTCCTCGTCGTTATAGAGGCCGTACGATTGGGCTTGATGGATGGATTGGAGAATCTGGTAGTTGACAAAGGCGAAGAATAGCGAAGAACACGGGGAGGAAGTAATTGCCGTCCCCGATCCGGGAGAACGTGCAAGACCGCGAGCAAGCCCGCGAGGACCAGCGAGATGATGTGGCTCCAGCGTCTGCCCTCGCGACGGGTTGAAGTAGGTGAGCACGATCTCGCTGACGCGGCCGCCGTCCAGAGGGAAGATCGGAAGGAGGTTTACCAGGCTCCAGAGGACATTGATATAAGATCAGGAAACCATAGACTCGGCGGCCACCCTCGCCCATCTGCTCATAGTGTTCGACCGAAAGGCGAATCCATGCGTTGGGAGGCCGAGGAGATGGAGGACGACGCCAAGGTGTTCGCTGGGCGTCAAGCCGAAAATCGCCGAGGTGATGAGCATGACCACGACGGCCAGCAAGAAGCCGGCACCGGGCCGCAGAGCAGGACAGCGAGTCTCTGCAAGGGTGACTCGCGGTCCGTCTGGCTGTAGCAGAGACCACCTCCCATCCAGAGGACGTATGGAGGGCGAGGAGTCAACCGCCTTCGCCATCAACCCATGTCCGTATTCATGGACCAGGATCGAGATAAACACGCACGCCACCCAGGTCACGATCAGAGGCAGGTCGTTGCTATTCCCCGCCAGCAAGGCGGATCCCAGCCAGAATAGGGGATGGACGCGGACCGGAATGCCCAGCGCGTGGAATCGTAAGTCGTAGGGTGTCTCGGAGACGCCAAACATCGGCCACCTCGGTAGGGCATTCGATCGAGAACGAAGGCGACGCAGCCATCTCATTCTAGGGAGATTGTCGCCTTCCCGCCAACTAGCTGAGAGCCGATCGGTCCCGAATCTGTCGAATTCCCGCGTGCTTGCCCGCCCGACCGTCACATGTTACGGTGTCCGTCCTCGGGTATCGACACCGGACTGAGCCGTTCCGAGAACGGAAACTCATCGAGCTGAGCGATCGACAGATGCGATTCACGAAGATGCATGGGATCGGCAACGATTACGTCTATCTCTCCACGTTCGACCAGGATGCGCCGGCCGATCCCGCCAAACTGGCCGTGGCCGTGAGCGACCGCCATTATGGGATCGGCGGCGACGGCCTGATCCTGATCATGCCCTCGGAACGGGCCGACGCGCGGATGCGGATGTTCAACGCCGATGGCTCGGAAGGGGAGATGTGCGGCAACGGAATTCGTTGCGTCGCCAAGTATCTCTACGATCACGGCCTGGTGCGGAAGGAACGGGTCGCGATCGAGACGGGCCGAGGGCGTCTTGACGCTCGATTTGGAGGTCGACGGGGCCAAGGTCCGACGAGTCCGGGTGAACATGGGCGCCCCGATCTTCGAGTCGGCTCGAATCCCCACCCTCCTGGCCGGCGAGCCGCCCATCAATGCTCGTCATCGAGGTTGACGGACGCGAATTGGCCGTGACCGCCGTGTCGATGGGCAACCCGCACGCCGTGATCTACGTCGAGGACGTCGGACGCGTTCCCGCTGGAGGCGATCGGCCCCCGGATCGAGACCCACGAGGCGTTCCCGAAGCGAGTCAACGTCCATATCGTGCAAGTGATCGGCCCGGGCGAGGTTCGGATGCGGACCTGGGAGCGCGGCTCGGGGATCACGCTTGGCCTGCGGCACGGGGGCCTGCGCGGTCTGCGTCGCCGGGGTGCTCACCGGCCGATCCGGCCGGACCATCCTGGCCCACCTTCCGGGGGGCGACCTCGAGCTGGAATGGCCCGACGATCGGTCACCCGTCTTCATGACCGGTCCGGCGACCGAAGTCTTCTCGGGCGAATGGCCGGGCTGATCGGGCTTCCGCGAACCGGGTTTCTAGAGCGCTTTACGATTGAGTTGCGCACAGCTCAAAGCACTGCCACTCAGACTAGCCCGACGCGCCAGCGAGGGAAAAGGCGTCGGACCCTCGCTGGCGCGTCGGGCTAGTGTGATTCTTGTGAGCCGCTCAATCGTAGAGCGACTCCAGGATCACGGTTTCGGCTCCGGTCTGGCCGGCGATTTCTTCGCCAATTCCTCGATCAGCGTCTTGAAGTCGTCTCGTCCCCGGATGGGATCGAGATCCGTGTCTTGCGCCATGTGGGCGGCATTGTTGTAGCCGGCGTTCACGGCCTTTTTCAGCAGATCCATTGCCTGGTCGGCGTACTCCCGCCTCTTGTCCGCGCTCTTGGCGCTGGCGATGGAGTAGATGCAGGCGAAGTTGTACCATTGATCGGAATCCCACTTGGGGGATTTCGCCAGTTCAGCGACCTCCGCCACGGCCTCGGCCACCTGACCGGCCTGGAGCCGCGATAAGGCACGAGCCCCGAGAGGCCGTGATTGCTCCAACTTCTCGATCAGTGTGTTGAAGTCGTCCCGACCCCGGATGGGATCGAAATCTTTGTCCTGCGCCATGTGTACGGCGTCGTTGTAGCCGGCCTTCACGGCCTGTTGCAGCAGGCCCATCGCGCGGTCGGCGTACTCCTGCTTCTTGTCGGCGATCTTGTCGCTTGCCAGCGCGTAGACGCAAGCGAAGTTGTACCATTGATTGAAATCCCACCTGGAGGACTTCGTTAGCTCGGCGACCTCCGCCACGGCCTCGGCCACCTGACCGGCTTCGATCCGCGATGAGGCACGGGCCGCGCGAATCCTTGGCTGTGTGACCGCTGAGCTGAGCTCGATCGCCCTCTCCCAGTCCTTGTTCGCCTCGTTGAACTTCCGGAGGCGATCGTAAGCCACAGCTCGCATCTGGTAGCTATTGCGACGATCGATTCGATATTGCGGCACGGCGGGGAAGTCGGCGACCAGCTTCTCATAGATCGCCAGGGCTTTCCGATACGGCTCCTCGGCCTCCGATCGCTTACCCAGGCCGGCCAGCATTCTTCCCAGGTTGTTGTATCTGATGGCTAGTCCCTCGCGGTATTCCGGCATGGCGGGGAACTCCGCGGCTAGCTTCTCCAGGATCGCCAGGGATTTCCGATACTGTTCCTCCGCCTCCGGCTGCTTACCCAGACCGGCCAGCAATACCGCCAGGTTGTTATGGCCGCCAGCCAGTTCGTTGCGGTGCTCCGGTACGGCGGGAAACTCGGCGGCTAGCTTCTCATAGATCGCCAGGGATTTCCGATAGTGCGCCTCCGCCTCCGGCCGCTGACCCAGCACCATCAGAAGCTTCCCCAGGTTGTGGTCGATATGGGCCAGGCCCAGGCGGTACCTCTCGTTGGTAGGGAACTCGGCGACCACCTTCTCCTGTATCGCCAGGGCTTCTCGAAGCTGCTCCAACGCCTCCGAACGCTTACCCAGCTCAGTCAGCAGGTTTCCCAGGTTGTTGCGGTATCCGGCCAGGTAATCGCGGTGCTCCGGGTCAGCAGGGAACTCGGCGACTAGCTTCTCCAGGATCGCCACGGATTTCCGATACTGCGCCTCCGCCTCCGGCAGCCTCCGCATGTGCCTCATCAGGATTCCCAGGTTGCCGACGGTGCGGGCCAGGTGCTGGCGATAATCCGGGTCGGTGGGGAACTCGGCGACCAGCTTCTCCAGGATCGCCTGGGATTCCCGATAGTGCGCCTCCGCATCAGGCAGCTTCCCCAGTCCGTCCAGCAGATTCCCCAGGTTGCTACCGATCATGGCCAGGTTCTTGCGGTACTTCGGCACGGCGGGGAACTCGGCGACCAACTTCGCGTACCCGTCGAGGGCTTGCCGCCAGGCGGCCTCTGCCTCCGCATTCCGGCCAAGGCGGAACTCGATGCGACCGACCCGATAAGCCGCCGCCGCTGTCCGGGGACGCGACGCTTGGTCGTCCGCCTTCTCCCCTGCGAACTCCCTGTAGTAGGTCAGCGCTTCGGTCAGGAACTTCTTCTGCGCGTCGCCGATCTCTTTCTGCGAACCGAGCGAATCCTCAGTGACCCACGAGGTCATGGCGTCGAGCGCCTGGCGGGTCCGGTCGCGTGCCTGCTCCGCTTCCGACCTGCGGACCTCTGCCCGGATCAGCCCGAACGATGTCCCGACGATGCCGACGACGAGCGCCAGCAGCACCAGGCTCGCCGCCAGCACCGGACGCCGATTGCGATGCAGGAACTTGCCCAAGCGATACCGTGCCGACGGCGGACGGGCCTCCACGGCTTCATCGGCCAGGTAACGCTGGATGTCTCGGGCCAGCGCGTTCGCGGTCTCATAGCGTCGTTCCCGGTGCTTCTCCAGGCATTTCATCACCACCCAATCGAGTTCACCGCGCAGCAGCGCCATCAGCTTACGAGGGTCGGTCTGTCGCAGTGCCGCCAGTGAGGGGAGCGACTCATCCGTCGAGAGTCGCGTCGAAGGCTTCGTAGGCTCCTCTTCCTGGATGATCCGGATCATTTCGGTCAGCGCCGCCTTCCGCAGGCGTTTGGCATCGATCGGCCTCAGGCCGGTGAGCAATTCGTAGAGGATCACGCCGAGCGAGTAGATATCGGCGCGCGTATCGATGTCGACGCCGGAGAATCCCGCCTGTTCGGGCGCCATGTATTCGAGTGTGCCGATCACGGCGCCGAACTGAGTGGACATCGATTCGTCGGTCAGTTTGCCGGCGATCGCCTTGGCCACGCCGAAGTCGATGACCTTGGGGATGGGCTTGCCATCGATGATCGTGACCAGGATGTTGGCCGGCTTGAGGTCGCGGTGGACGATGCCCTTCTGGTGTGCGTGTTGCACCGCCTGGCAGATCGGCACGAAGAGTTCGAGGCGGTCTTCGAGGCGTGAGCCGCGCCTCGTCGCAGAACCTCGTCAGGGGCAGGCCGTTGACCAGCTCCATCACGAAGAACGGCTGACCGGTTGGCGTGAGGCCACCGTCGAGCACGCGGGCGATGTTGGGGTGGTCCATGATCGCCAGCGCCTGGCGTTCCTGCTCGAAGCGAGCGAGTACCGCTTTGGAATCCATGCCGGTCTTGATCAGCTTGAGGGCGACCTCGGCGCTTGATCGGCTCGGTCTGCTTGGCGACCCAGACCTCGCCCATGCCGCCCTCGCCGATCTTTTCCTGGAGCGTGTACCGGCCCGCGATGACGATGCCGGCCTCGGACTTCGAGTTGGTAGTCGGCGGTCGTTGGTGCCAGCGGACGATGCGTTGTCCGGCCCTGGAGTGCGGTCGAGGGTAGCGTCGGGATGGGCCTGGCCAGGGCCGGAAGTCAAGGTCTGGTGGGGCTTGTCGAGGACATTGCCGGATTTCTCGTGCGCCGCCAGGAGTGCCTCGACGGCCGCCCGGAGTTCGGGCCGCCCTGCGCACGCCTGCTCCAGAAAGGCGGCGCGCTCGTCGGGAGGTCGGGACAACGCTTCCTGGAACAGGGTTTCTTCGCTCATGGTTTCGGCTCCGGTTTGGCCGGCGATTTCTTCGCCAACTCCTCGATCAGCTTCTTGAAGTCGTCTCGTCCCCGGATGGGATCGAGATCCGTGTCCTTCGCCATGTGTGCGGCATCGTTGTAGCCGGCCTTCACGGCCTTTTGCAGCAGGTCCATCGCCCGGTCGGCGTACTCCTGCTTCTTGTCGCGCTCTTGCCGCTGGCGATGGAGTAGAAGCAGGCGAAGTTGTACCACTTCAGCGGACCCTCGGCGTTCTTGCCGCTGGCGAGCGGCGTAGACGCAGGCGAAGTCGTACCACTGACTGGAATCCCACCTGGGGGACTTCGTCAGCTCGGCGACCTCCGCCACGGCCTCGGCCACCTGACCGGCTTGGAGCCGCGATGTGGCACGTTCCGCGCGAAACCTGGTTGCTCCTCGCTCGGGCTGAGCTCGATGGCCTTGTCCCAGTCCTTGATCGCCTCGGTGAACTTCCGCAGGCGATCGTAAGCGATGGCTCGGTTCTGGTGGCTATTGCGGAGAAACTGTCTGGCCTGAACCAACCGGCGATCCTGTTCGTAGACGGCCGTCAAAGTGCGGATGGCTTTCTCGAACCACTCCAGGCTTTCACCCGGCTGGCCGCTGTCCCTGACCAGAATGCCGAAATTGCAGTAACTACCACCCAGGTCGACTCGATACTCCGGCACGGCGGGGAAGTCGGCGACCAGCTTCTCCTGGATCGCCAGGGCTTTCCGATACTGCTCCTCCGCCTCCGGCCGCTTCCCAGGTCGGCCAGCAGAATCCCCAGGTTGTTGTGGCTGAGGGCCAGATCCTGGCGGTACTCCGGCACGGCGGGGAAGTCGGACGGCCAGCTTCTCCTGGATCGCCAGGGCTTTCCGATACTGCTCCTCCGCCTCCGGCCGCTTCCCAGCCGCCAGAGTCCCCAGGTTGTGTGAGCGGCCAGGATGCGGTACACGGCACGCGGGAACTCGGCGGCAGTTCTCATGATCGCCAGGGCTTTCCGATACTGCTCCTCCGCCTCCGGCGCTCCCCAGCCGGTCAGATCCCCAGGTTGGTGGCCGCCAGTCATGCGGTACTCCGGCACGGCGGGGAACTCGGCGACCAGCTTCTCCTGGATCGCCAGGGCTTTGCGATACTGCTCCTCCGCCTCCGGCCGCTTCCCCAGGCCGGCCAGCAGAAGCCCCAGGTTGTTGTGGCTGCTGGCCAGGTGCTTGCGGTACTCCGGCACGGCGGGGAACTCGGCGACCAGCTTCTCCTGGATCGCCAGGGCTTTCCGATACTGCTCCTCCGCCTCCGGCCGCTTCCCCAGGCCGGCCAGCAGAAGCCCCAGGTTGTTGTGGCTGCCAGGCCAGGTCCTTGCGGTACAGCGGCACGGCGGGGAACTCGGCGGCCAGCTTCGCGTACCCGTCGAGGGCCAGGCGGTAGGCGGCCGCCGCTTCCGCCGTTCGGCCCAGGCGGTACTCGATGTAGCCGACCCGAAAAGCCGCCGCCGCCGTTCGGGCCCGCGACGGTTCGTCGTCCGCCTTCTCGCCGGCGAACTCCTGGTAGTAGGTCAGCACTTCGGTCAGGAACTTCTTCTGCTCGGCGCTGATCTCTTTCTGGGTGGTGAGCGAATCACCGGTGACCGACGAGGTCATGGCGTCGAGCGCCTGGCGGGTCCGGTCGCGCGCTGTCTCCGCCTTCGCCCGCTGCTCGGCCTCCTGTTCCTTGGCCTTCCGCTCCGCCTCGGCCGCGACGACCGCCTTCGCTTCATTGGCCTCAGCAATGCCGCGTTGCTTCGCCTCGTCCGCCCACGCTCGGTCCGCCCGGATCAATCCCGAAGGTCGTGCCGACGATGCCGACGACGAGGGCCAGCAGCACCAGGCTCGCCGCCAGCACCGGACCCCGGTTCCGATGCAGGAACTTGCTGAAGCGATACCCGGCCGACGGCGGACGGGCCTCCACGGCTTCATCGGCAAGGTAGCGCTGGATGTCCGGGCCAGCGCATTGGCGGTCTCATAGCGCCGTTCGCGGTGCTTCTCCAGGCACTTCATCACCACCCAGTCGAGCTCGCCACGCAACAAGGCCATCAGCTTGCGCGGCTCGGTCTGCCGCAGCGCCGCCAGCGAGGGCAGCGACTCATCGGTCGAGAGCCGCGTCGAGGGCTTGGAAGGCTCCTCTTCCCGGATGATCCGGATCATCTCGGTGATCGCCGCTTTCTTCAGGCGTTTGGCATCGATGGGCCTCAGGCCGGTGAGCAATTCGTAGAGGATCACGCCGAGCGAATAGATATCGGCGCGCGTATCGATGTCGACGCCGGAAAACCCCGCCTGTTCGGGCGACATGTACTCGAGCGTGCCGATGACCGCGCCGAACTGGGTGGACATCGATTCGTCGGTCAGCTTGCCGGCGGTCGCCTTGGCCACGCCGAAGTCGATGACCTTGGGCACCGGCTTGCCGTCGATGATCGTGACCAGGATGTTGGCCGGCTTGAGATCGCGGTGGACGATGCCCTTCTGGTGCGCGTGCTGCACCGCCTGGCAGATCGGCACGAAGAGTTCGAGGCGCTCTCGAGGGGTGAGCCTGGCCTCGTCGCAGAACTTCGTCAGCGGCAGGCCGTTGACCAGCTCCATCACGAAGAACGGCTGACCGGTGGGCGTCAGGCCGCCGTCGAGCACCTTGGCGATGTTGGGATGGTCCATCATCGCCAGCGCCTGCCGTTCCTGCTCGAAGCGAGCAGCACCGCCTTCGAATCCATGCCGGTCTTGATCAGCTTGAGCGCGACCCTGCGCTTGACCGGCTCGGTCTGCTTGGCGACCCAGACCTCGCCCATGCCGCCTTCGCCGATCTTCTCTTGAAGCGTGTACCGGCCCGCGATGACGATGCCGGCCTCGGACTTCGATTGGTAGTCGGCGGTCGTTGTGCCAGCGGACGATGCGTTGTCCGGCCCTGGAGTGCGGTCGAGGGTGGCGTCGGGATGGGCCTGGCCAGAGCCTGAAATCAAGGTCTGGTGGGGCCTGTCGAGGACGTTGCCGGACTTCTCGTGAGCCACCAGGAGTGCCTCGACGGCCGCCCGGAGTTCGGGCCGCCCTGCGCACGCCTGCTCCAGAAAGGCGGCACGCTCCTCGGGAGATCGGGACAACGCTTCCTGCGAACAGGGTTTCTTCGTTCATGGTTTCGGCTCCGGCTTGGCCGGCGATTTCTTCGCCAACGCCTCGATCAGCGTCTTGAAGTCGTCCCGTCCCCGGATGGGATCGAGATCCGTGTCCTTGCGCCATGTGGGCGGCGTTGTTCCAGCCGGCCTTCACGGCCTTTTGCAGCAGGTCCATCGCCCGGTCGGCGTACTCCTGCTTCTTGTCGGCGCTCTTGCCGCTGGCGATGGAGTAGACGCAGGCGAAGTTGTACCATTGACCGGAGTTCCACTTCGGGGACTTCGTCAGCTCGGCGACCTCCGCCACGGCCTCGGCCACCTGACCCGCCTGGAGCCGCGACAAGGCACGGGCCGCGCAAGGCCGTGATTGCTCCAACTTCTCGATCAGCGTGTTGAAGTCGTCGCGTCCCCGAATGGAATCGAAATCTGTGTCCTGCGCCATGTACATGGCGTCGTTGTAGCCGGCCTTCACGGCCTGTTGAAGCAGGCCCATGCCCGGTCGGCGTACTCCTGCTTCTTGTCGGCGATCTTGTCGCTTGCGAGCGCGTAGACGCAAGCGAAGTTGTACCATTGATTGGAATCCCACCTGGAGAACTTCGTCAGCTCGGCAACCTCCGCCACGGACTCGGCCACCTGACCCGCCTGGAGCCGCGATCTGGCACGTCCTGCGCGAAAGCCTGGTTGTTCCTCCTTCGAGCTGAGCTCGATGGCTTTGTCCCAGTCCTTGATCGCCTCGGTGAACTTCCGCAGGCGATCGTAAGCCAGGGCTCGGTTCACGTGGCTATTGCGGAGAAACTCTCTGGCCTGAACCAACCGGCGATCCTGTTCGTACACGGCCGTCAAGGTGCGGATGGCTTTCCCGAACCACTCCAGGCTTTCACCCGGCTGGCCGCCGTCCCTGACCAGCATGCCGAAATTGCAGTAACTACCACCCAGGTCGACTCGATATTGCGGCACGGCGGGGAATCGGCGACCAGCTTCTCCTGGATCGCCAGGGCTTTCCGATACTGCTCCTCCGCCTCCGGCACGCTTCCCAGGCTGGCCAGCAGGTTCCCCAGGTTGTTGTGGCTGCTGGCCAGGGCCTGGCGGTACACCGGCACGGCGGGGAAGTCGGCGGCCAGCTTCTCCTGGATCGCCAGGGCTTTCCGATACTGCTCCTCCGCCTCCGGATGCTTACCCAGGCTCGGCCAGCAGAAACCCCAGGTTGTTGTGGCTGCCGGCCAGGTTCTGGCGGTACTCCGGCACGGCGGGGAAGTCGGCGGCCAGCTTCTCCTGGATTGCCAGGGCCTTCCGATACTGCTCCTCCGCCTCCGGACGCTTCCCCAGCTCGGCCAGCAGTAATCCCCAGGTTGGAGTGGCTGCTGGCCAGGTCCTGGCGGTACTGCGGCACGGCGGGAAACTCGGCGGCCAGCTTCTCCTGGATCGCCAGGGCTTGTCGATACTGCTCCTCCGCCTCCGGACGCTTCCCCGGCCGGCCAGCAGAGACCCCAGGTAGTTGTGGCTGAGGGCCAGGGCCTGGCGGTACTCCGGCACGGCGGGGAAGTCGGCGGCCAGCTTCTCCTGGATTGCCAGGGCTTGTCGATACTGCTCCTCCGCCTCCGCTCGCTTCCCTAGGTCGGCCAGTAGACGCCCCAGGTTGTTGTGGTCGTTGGCCAGGTACTGGCGGTACAGCGGCACGGCGGGAAACTCGGCGGCCAGCTTCTCCTGGATTGCCAGGGCTTTCCGATACTGCTCCTCCGCCTCCGGACGCTTCCCCAGGTCGGCCAGCAGTAACCCCAGGTTGTGAGTGGCTGCCGGCCAGGTTCTGGCGGTAGTCCGGCACGGCGGGGAAGTCGGCGGCCAGCTTCGCGTACCCGTCGAGGGCCAGGCGGATGGCGGCCGCCGCTTCCGCCTTTCGACCCAGGCGGTACTCGATGGTAGCGACCCGACCCGCCGCCGCCGCCGTTCGGGCCCGCGACTGCTTCGTCGTCCGCCTTCTCGCCGGCGAACTCCTGGTAGTAGGTCAGCACCTCGGTCAGGAACTTCTTCTGCTCGGCGCTGATCTCTTTCTGGGTGGTGAGCGAATCCCCGGTGACCGACGAGGTCATGGCGTCGAGCGCCTGGCGGGTCCGGTCGCGTGCCTTCTCCGCCTTCGCCCGTTGCTCGGCCTCCTGTTCCCTGGCCAGCCGCTCGCCCTCCGCACGCTTGGCTTCACGACGGCGGGCCTCGTCCGCTTCGACGCGACGCTGCTCCGCCCGGATCATCCCGTAGGTCGTCCCCACAATGCCGCCGACGAGGGCCAGCAGCACCAGGCTCGCCGCCAGCACCGGACCTCGGTTCCGACGCAGGAACTTGCCCAAGCGATATCGCGCCGACGGCGGACGGGCCTCCACGGCTTCATCGGCCAGGTAACGCTGGATGTCCCGGGCCAGCGCATTCGCGGTCTCATAACGTCGTTCGCGGTGCTTCTCCAGGCACTTCATCACCACCCAATCGAGCTCGCCACGCAATAAGGCCATCAGCTTGCGTGGCTCGGTCTGCCGCAGCGCCGCCATCGAGGGGAGCGATTCGTCGGTCGAGAGTCTGGTCGAGGGCTTGGACGGTTCCTCCTCTCGGATGATCCGGATCATCTCGGTGATCGCCGCCTTCTTCAGGCGCCTGGCATCGATGGGCCTCAGCCCGGTGAGCAATTCGTAGAGGATCACGCCGAGCGAATAGATGTCGGCGCGGGTATCGATGTCGACGCCCGAGAATCCCGTCTGTTCGGGCGACATGTATTCCAGCGTGCCGATGACCGCGCCGAACTGGGTGGACATCGATTCGTCGGTGAGCTTGCCGGCGGTCGCCTTGGCCACGCCGAAGTCGATGACCTTGGGCACCGGCTTGCCGTCGATGATCGTGACCAGGATGTTGGCCGGCTTGAGGTCGCGGTGGACGATGCCCTTCTGGTGTGCATGCTGCACCGCCTGGCAGATCGGCACGAAGAGTGTCCAGACGATCTCGGGAGGTGAGCCTGGCCTCGTCGCAGAACCTGGTCAGCGGCAGGCCATTGACCAGCTCCATGACGAAGAACGGCTGGCCGGTGGGCGTGAGGCCGCCGTCGAGCACCTTGGCGATGTTGGGATGATCCATCATCGCCAGGGCCTGCCGCTCCTGCTCGAAGCGAGCCAGCACCGCTTTGGAATCCATGCCGGTCTTGATCAGCTTGAGGGCGACCCGTCGCTTGACCGGCTCGGTCTGCTTGGCGACCCAGACCTCGCCCATGCCGCCCTCGCCGATCTTTTCCTGGAGCGTGTAGCGGCCCGCGATGACGATGCCGGCCTCGGACATCGGTCGGTAGTCGGCGGTCGTTGTGCCTGCGGACGATGCGTTGTCCGGCTCTGGAGTGCGGTCGAGAGTGGCATCGGGATGGGCCTGGCCAGAGCCTGAAATCAAGGTCTGGCGCGGGCCTGTCGAGGACGTTGCCGGACTTCTCGTGAGCCGCCAGGAGCGCCTCGACGGCCGCCCGGAGTTCGGGCCGGCCCGCGCACGCTTGCTCCAGGAAGGCGGCACGCTCCTCGGGAGATCGGGACAACGCTTCGACGAACAGGGTTTCTTCGTTCATGGCCCCTCCTCGGGCAAGTCACCTACGAATTCGACTCATCCTCAATGCGACGAAACGGCGTCGCCGGCGCCAGGGGGCTTTTCCATTTTCTCGTCCGGACTCGCGCCTTCCATCTCGCGACGCAGCCAGGCCCGCGCGTAAACCCAGTATCGGTCAGCCGTTCTGGCAGAGATGCCGAGGATCCTGGCCGCCTCTTCGCCGGTCAGGCCCGCGAAGTAACGCAGCTCGACCAGCCGGGCCTTGACCGGATCGCGCTCGGCGAGCTTGGCCAGCGCGGCGTCGAGTGCGAGCAATTCCTCATCCGGCTCGGGCGAGGCGGCGAGGTCGGGATGGATGTCATGCCGCTGTCGTCCGCCGCCGTGGATCTGGCGACGCTTCCGGCGGGCTCGTTCGATCAGGATTCGACGCATGGCGGTGGCGGCCGCCGCGAAGAAATGGCCGCGACGATCCCAGCACCGCGCCGCGCCGTCGCCGACCAGCCGCAAGTAGGCCTCGTGGACGAGGGCCGTGGCTTGAAGCGTCTGCCCAGGTTGCTCGCGAGCGAGCTTCTGTGCGGCCAGCTTGCGTAATTCGTCGTAGACCAGCGGCAAGAGCTGGCTGGCCGCTCCCGGGTCGCCCTGCTCGATCGCTGCAAGGATGCGAGTGACGTCGTTCATGACATTCTCTCGGCCAGTTCCCGAACGGGAACTTGAACTTTGGTCGTCCCGGTGCGAGTATTCGATGATCTCTTTGATCGCCGTTCATCCGCGGACAAGTTGCTCTTCGTCTCGGAACTTCGACCCGCGGCCGTTCCCGAATCAGGGCCCTTCCAGGATGTCCGACCCTGACCTCACGATCGACCGGCCTCGCCTTCGTGCGGGGAATCAGGCCATTCGGTACGCGGCACCGTCCGTCATGGCCATCGTGCTGATGATACTTGTCGGGTTTGCCGCCTGGCGATCCTATGCCGAAAAGCGGCTCGGACGGATCGAGCTGACCAACGACGGTGTCCCGCTGATCGCCCAGGTTTTTCCCGAGGCCGGTGACGAACCTCTGGGCGAGCCGTTCGACATCGTGACGCGATCGACGCTGACCTTGCCGGACGGCGATTACCGGCTCCGCGTCAACGCAGTGGGAAAGCTCGGCCGGACCTTTCGCTTTGCCGTCAACCGAGGTGAGACGCAAACCCACGCAGTCTCTCTGGATGAGGGCCGCCTCCTGGGAGGCGAACCGACTCCCCCGATGGGCGGACAGGCAAAACCCAGGGAGCAGCCGATCCCGTTTGCACCGACAACCGTTGCCATCGAGTTGACGCCGGGCAAGGCCGACCTGGTCGAGTGGTCCGGCGAGACGATCATCCGCCGCGACGGATTGACCGGCAAGCCCATCTGGGACGCCTTGCGGCCTTCAATTCCCCGGCTTGTTCAAGACGAGGCCGCGGCCCGCCTGCGACGCGTGATGGAATTGGTCCCACAACTCGCTCTCGTCCAGCCCGCGCCGGACCTCGATGGGGACGGCACCGGCGACCTGGTCATGTCCCCCGCATACATGACCTCGTTCCTGGCCTTGTCGGGTCGGGATGGGACGGTGATCTGGGAGCACACTCCCGATCTCGACGGCTCGGACAAGGCCCAGCTCGATCGCCTGGAATTGCCCGGACCGATCCAATCTGCGAGGAGACCGGTCTCGCGCATCAATGAACCGGCCGTGGCGGACCTCGATCGGGACGGCACGCCGGACCTGGTCGCCACGCTGATCTTCAACGAGACTCCTATGGAGACCGAGTGGCGATCCCCGCGCCCGCCTGGAGTCCAGGGGAGGGTCGGTTGGAATCCGCCAGCGTTTAGCCGGCGGATGATCCAGGCCATCTCGGGCCGATCGGGCCGATCCTTGTGGAGTTACCCGGTCGACCGGACCTTCAAGATGAATATATACCCGGCCTGGATTCGATCGGCCATCCTGGTGCGCGGCCGGAATTCGGCAATGGTGACGATGGTCGACGGCACGCAATGGCTCCGACTCGATCCGGCGACCGGCCAACTGCGCGGCCAACCGATCGACCTGGGGTTCGTCCCGGTCCGCCCGGTCCAGCATGTGGACCTGGATGGCGACGGCGAGCCTGAAATCCTGGCAGTGTCCCAGACGGCCCCGCAGGCGAGCCTGGTCGCATTCGCGCTCGACACGGGTAAACAGCTCTGGGTCGCGCCGATCAAGGCCAAGTACGAAGCCCCGTTCGGCCTGGCTCCAGAGCCCGCTTGGCCCCTCGTGGTCGACCTCGATGGCGACGGCCGATCCGAGATCGTGGTCCCTGTCTCCAGCCCACTGTCGCCGGGAGATGGCTACCGCGGCGTGCAACTGATCGATGGTCGCTCCGGCCGGATGCGGTGGGTCCGGCGAATGCGCCCGGAGACCAAGGGCGGGGATGGACTCATCGAGGTGCTCGATGCGCCCGATCTGGATCACGACGGCGTCCGCGACCTGGTCACGACCTCATTCTTCCTGGGCCGGTACCCGACCTCCAACCGTGAGGGGAGGCCGCCGGTACCGGAGCGGGTCTACGTCGATGCCCTCTCGGGCAAAGACGGACGTCCGCTGTGGTGGTGGCACTACGATACTCCGACGGATGGTCTCACGTTCGTCGGGCCGCTCCGGTGGTGGGGGCGCGGCCCCGATGGTTGGCCGCTCCTGGCCGTCGCACTGGGGGGGAACCAACGCCAGGCTGGTTTTGTTTCTCCCCAGAACGACTCAGCGATCGTCTCCAATCTGGAGGCCTCGACGGGCCGGGTCGTGCATGCGGCCGTCGGGTTGAACAGTGCCGGCGTGGCCGACCTGGACGGCGACGGTATTCCCGACCTCTGGGGCGAGGCCGACGGACAGCTCCGGGCATTCCGCGGCGAGGCACCCGAAGCCTCGCGCGCCCTCGGTTGGTTTGCGCGGCCCGAGGGGTCCCGCGATGGGACCGCGGCTTTCACAACCTGTCTTCCGATCTCGATGGTGACAGGATTGTTGACACGCTGATCGCCGGTCTGAGAGCTCCCAACCCCTTGCCGAACGATGAGATCGGCGGTCGCGCTTTGGGGCCTTTTCGCACCCAGGGATTCGCGCGGCTGAACGCTCCGGCCGATGATGCGATCGGCAGCCGCACGGCAATCGCCCGCTCGGGCCGAGACGGGCACCTGATCTGGAAGACCGAGCTGGACCCCCGGCGGATCTGGTACGAACGGGACCACGGGGAATTCTATAGCCTCTCGGCATCGCCACTCCCGAACGGCGATCTGGACGGGGATGGGACGCCCGACGTCATCGTCCAGATGAACGGATCGCAAACTCCACCGGAGATCAAGCGGCCTGCGACACTTCCCCTCCAGGTGCCTTTCCGGCCGTACCGGCCGACATCTCTGGTCGGCGGGGCCCTTGCCCCTGGGCTTCGAGGCTTACGGTTACTCGTCGATGTACTGGGTCGAGGCCGTCGTTGTCGAATCGAAGGGTTTGCCGGACCTCCTGGTGCGGCACGTGAGCCCATTCGCGCCATCGCGAACAGCGCCGATGACGGCCGGCACCGCTCCGAAGCCCAGGCTGGCCCGCGTTTCGGGACGCGACGGACAGGTTCCTCTGGGACCTTCCCCTGAGTGAGCATCCCGATCAGCAGAACGCCGGACAAGAGCCGTCTCCCGGCTTCGGCGACCTCGACGACGACGGGGCCCTCGACGCGGTCTTGTTGCTGCGTGGGTCTCCGGGAACCATGCGGCCCGACCACGAGCTCAGGGCCGTCTCGCTCCGTGATGGCAGGCTGCTCTGGTCGCATCGACTGGACTACAAAAACAGCTTCAGGTCTTTTCCTCAGCTCGCCGTTGCCGACCTCGATGGCGACAAGCGGCCCGAGGTCCTGATTACCGAACATCCGGCCGACGGGCAAGGAACCGCGTTCGTACTCAAGGCGCTCGATGGCCGCGATGGGGAAACGCGCTGGACCTGGAAAGGCGGTTCGCCGCACGACCTGCCGAACCAGGCGTCCTGGTCGCTTCACATCGCGCATTTTGCCGACAAGGGCCAGGGAACCGTCTGCCTGGTCTTCAGCGATCAGAAAGGCGCCGCCCGTCGTCTCATCACGCTCGATGCCTTCGGGCGGCCGAGCGCAAGCCGCGACCTGCCCGAAGAGCGCCAACATGGTCCTCAACTTCGCCGACATCAATGGCGATGGGCACGACGAGCTGTTGCTCCTGGACACGGAGCGAATTCACGCGTGGGATCGCGACCTCAAGGAACTGTGGTCGAGTCCGGGGAAGAATGTCCGGATCGAGGACTTCCTCCCGGGGTCAGCGGGACAATCGGGCACCGTCGTGATCTCACCCGCGCTGGGCCTCGACGGCTCCAATGGGCAGCCGCGGTGGGTGGGCCACTCGCCGCACTCCTGGTGGTGGAGTCTCTTCAAACCGAGTTTGCTCGACCCGGGCGATTCCTCTCGGTTACCGCGCGTGATTTCCACTGGCCTCGGTGCAACGATCTGTCGTTCTGTTATGAGCACAAATTCACGAGAAACCTATGAACCACCGCGTGGCTCCCCGGTGAAACCTGGCCTTGCCGCCGACGACCCGCGCTGGACACGTCCACTTGTCTGGACGAACGCGGTTTCCCCGGACGCTCTCCGGACGGGGTTACTCGCAGTGCTTGCGCTGGCGGTAATCAACGTGGGCATGCCCCTGGCGATTCTCCGCCTGGCGGCCGGCCGACGGCGTTGGGGCCTTCAGCTCCTGATGGCATTGCCGATCGCCGCTGCGGTGCCGTTAACCGTATTCCTGACCGTGGAACCCTTGATCCCCATCTTACCCGGCCCATTTCCTTCCTCGGCCAGGGTCCTGTTCGCGCTGGGAACACTCGCCGGGATTCCCGTCGTGGCCTGCGCTGTGTTGATCGGCGGGACCCTGGTCCGTCGGCGCTGGAAGACGTTCGGCCTGCTCGTCGGACTCACAATGCTCACGTCCCTGATCATAGGGGCGGTCTGGTTGTGGTTGGACAGCCGGGACATGCCCGCCATCGAGCACTACTCGTGGTCGGGCTGGTATCTCGTGGCCGTACCGGGAGTCTATGCCGTCGGGGTCCTGATGCTGATCGGTTGGGCGATTGGCGGGTTGTTCCGGTTCGTGACTCGGCTGGGACAGGCCCATCGGGGCACGTCGCCGGCGGGGCCAGCTTGATTCCGTGCGTACTGGCGACGATCAACCGGATTGTTTGAGGAATCGAGCGTGACATTCGCGTAGCTTCCGGCCCCATCATGATAGGGAGGCCAATCTCCGTGGAGCCGCCCCTTGTCCGAACAGAACCGGGGACCACCGAAGATGTCCGAGCTTGATTCGACAGTCGACCCGCCTCATCGCTCGAGGCCACGCGAGCTAGAGGCCGGCTCTCCGGCCGATTCCGCCGTGGAAATCGCCGGCATCCTGGACCGATACATGGCCGACCTCCAGGCCGGGAACGCCCCGGATCGCGAGCAACTGCTGGCGGTCCATCCGGAACTGGCCGCGCAGCTCGCGGACTGCCTGGCCGGCATCGAGTTCGTGCACCGGGCGACCGGCCTGGCGGCCGAGGAGCCGGCCGCGCTGGGCGAATTCCGGATCGTCCGCGAGCTCGGCCGGGGCGGTATGGGTGTGGTCTACGAGGCCGAGCAGACCTCGCTCCGCCGCCGGGTGGCGCTCAAGGTCCTGCGGTACGGAGCCGTGGCCGACGAGGAGGCGATGCAACGCTTCCGCCGCGAGGCCGAGACCGTCGCGCGGCTGCACCACACCAATATCGTGCCGATCTTCGCCGTGGGCTGCGAGCAGGGCGTGCATTACTACGCCATGCAGTTCATCGAGGGCCGCAGCTTGGCCGACGTCCTGGACCAGAGCCAGCGGACGGGAAAGCCCCTGGCGGCCGAGGACGTCGCCCGATGGGGGCTCGAGGCGGCCGAGGCGCTGGCGCACGCCCACCAGCGCGGGGTCATCCACCGCGACATCAAGCCCTCGAATTTACTTCTCGACACCGATGGCGTCGTGTGGCTGACCGATTTCGGCCTGGCCAAGCGCACCGATGAGGCGACGCTCACCGTGACCGGTACCCTCATGGGTACGCCGCGATACATGAGCCCCGAGCAAGCCGAGTCGCTCCAGCGGCCCGTCGATCACCGCACGGATCTCTATAGCCTGGGCGCCTCACTCTATG
Source organism: uncultured Isosphaeraceae bacterium (assembly GCA_963842405.1). Taxonomy (GTDB): domain Bacteria; phylum Planctomycetota; class Planctomycetia; order Isosphaerales; family Isosphaeraceae; genus CAVZRC01. Next base: position 124,566 of record CAWJGW010000004.1, read on the forward strand.
AGCTGGCCACAGGCCGGCCCGTATTTCAAGCCTCCACGGCTCACGGCGTGATCGCCCAGATCCTGACCGCGGAGCCGGCGCGGCCCCGGCAGGTCCGTCCGGACCTGCCCCGAGACCTCGAGACGATCGTTCTCACTTGCATGGCCAAGGAACCGGCGCGGCGGTATCAGTCCGCATGGGCGCTCGCCGAGGACCTGCGGGCCGTGCTCGACGGCCGTCCGATCCGGACCCGGCGTGTCCCGATACCCGAACGCGTGGTGCGGTACGTCCGCAAGCGGAAGAAAGCCATCGGTTCGGGGGCGATCGGCATCGCGGCCACGGTCCTGCTGATGCTCGTCGCCGTGCTGGGCTGGCGGTACTACAGTAATTGGCAGCTCGGCCGGGTCGAGCTGACGACTAATGGCCCGCCGCTAACCGTCCAGGTCCTCGCCGAGTCGGAAGACGAGCCGATCGTCGAGCCGTTCGACTTCGGGACACGCACGGTCCTCTCGTTGCCCGCCGGCGACTATCGGCTCCGACTGACCGGGGCCGGCCTGCTCGGCCGGACGTATCGCCTGGGTGTCAATCGCGGCGAGAGCCACTCCTATCGGCTCTCGCGTGACAAGGGCCTCTTGTTCGATGAAGCGCCGATCCCATTCGCGCCCGCGACGGACGCCCTGACCCTCAAGCCTGGCAAGCTCGACTTCATCCACTGGGATGGCTGGACCTTGATGCGCCGCGATGGTGTCACCGGCCAGCCGACCTGGGACGCCGCCAGTCCGGGCAGTACCGTCGAAGGTGACGCATTGGGCTGGATGTCACGGCTAGCTCTCTACGTCAGTAACGAGCCACCCGGTACGCTGGTCAAACCCGCGCCCGATGTGAATGGCGACGGCATTGGCGACGTCGTCATGGCGTTCGCCCGGACCCCCTCGCTCCTGGCCGTCTCCGGCCGGGATGGGTCGATTCTCTGGACTTACTCAGCCGCTCTCGACGGCATCGGCGGGCCGGATCCGCTCGGGCCCGTCGAGTTCTCAACAGTGAGTGCCGTTGGAGGGAAGACCCGACCGGCGGTCAAGGGCGGTCGGGTCATCGGTACACCGGCCCTGGTTCAGATCGACGGCGACGGGGTGCTCGACGTCCTCGCCCTCTTCTTCGTGCTGGAAAGCCCGATCGGAAGCGGTGCCTCATCCGGCGCCGACAGAGGTCTCTTTCACCTCGACAATCTCCAGCCGGGCCGTCGCGTGATCGCGGCCATCTCGGGCCGGACGGGGCGCGGGTTGTGGTCTCGGACACTCGACTCGACGACGATGTCGCGGCCCTGGCTGTGGGATCGTATGAACCGTTGGTATCAGACGCCCGTGCCGTTCGATGCCTTCGATAGCGGCCTCGCGGTCGTGCCGAGTCGCATCGGCCCGATCGTCGCGCTAGTCACCGGCTCGAAGTGGACGGCGCTCGACCCGGCGACCGGCAAACCGCGCGGCCGGCCCATCGACTTCGGTTTCAAGTCCCTCCGGCCCGTCCAGTACGCGGACCTCGACGGTGACGGCTCGCCCGAGGTCCTGGCCCTGGGGCTGGGGACGAAGAGAGGCTCGGCGACCCTGGCCGCCTTCGCGACCGCGACGGGCGAGCCACTCTGGCTCGAGACGCTCTGGGGCTTCGATTTCATGCCGGGAGTCGCGGGCGGATCGTCCGAATGGCCGATGGTGTGCGACCTCGATGGCGACGGCCGCGCCGAGGTCGTGGTGCCCGACTCGGGCATCCTACCGCAGTACAACGAGTATCGGGGCGTGCGGTTGCTCGATGGTGCGACCGGCCAGGCCCGATGGATTTGTCCCCTGCGGCCCGACTACGTGAGGACCGACGATGGTGTGGTCCATCTTGTCGAAGCACCGGACCTGGACGGCGACGGCACCCGCGACGTCGTGACGGTCTCCACCTACCTTGGCCGCGATCGCACCAGGATCTACCTAGGGAAGCCGCCGGAGCCGCCGCGGGTCTACGTCGATGCCCTCTCGGGCAAGGACGGACGTCCCCTCTGGGAGTGGCATGTGGATCTGGCGCCCTTCACAACGACGAGGGTCGAGCCGCCGTGCTGGTGGGGCCGCGGACCGGACGGCTGGCCGTTGCTGGCAATCTCGCTCGGCGGCAAGGCCCCGGAGGAAGACCCGCAGACGAGCTCGGAGAACGAACCCCCGCCGCCGGTGATCCACGTCCTGGCCGCCGCGACAGGTCGGGAAGTCCACACGATCGAAGGAGTTTCCTGGCCCAAGGTGGCCGATCTGGATGGCGACGGCCTGGTCGACCTCTGGGGCTCCGTTCAAGGGCACCTCCGAGCGTTCCGCGCCGAGCCCCCGGATGCCTGGCGTGTCCTGGGAGCGTTCAAACCGGCCGGGGATTTTGATGGCGATGGTATCGCCGATGTCTTCACCGGCCTGTTGGAGGTCCCGTCCGAGACCGCCCGAGTGCAGACGGGAGGTCGTACCGCCGTCGCCCGCTCGGGACGCGACGGACGGGTGCTGTGGAAGACCAGGCTCGACCCCATGGACGACTGGCTCCGGTCGTCGCCGCATGGAGTCCATTATGCGCTCTCCACCGGTTCGCGAGCCGATGACGATTTTGACGGAGACGGCACGCCCGACGTGTTGGTCCTCAAGACCCAGCATCACGGCCGTCTTTGGGGGCTGAGCTCCAGCGCCCCCATCCGGATCCTCTCGGGGCGGTCGGGCCGAATCCTGTGGTCGGAAGGACTGAGGCTGCCGGAGTACGAAGGGCTCGGCTATACGGACGTCTGGGTTAACGGCGTCATTCCGAGCGAAACGCCTGGAAGGTCGGACGTCCTCATCCTCCACGGAAGCCAGTTCGGAGGTAGCCGGCGGATCAACCGTCTGGCACGACTCTCCGGGTCGGACGGCCGGCGTGATCTGGGACATTCCCCTGGCGGAGTTTGACGCCGCCAAGATCGACGACTACGGCGGCTTCCTCCGGCCGTTCCGCGATCTCGACGGTGACGGTGGCCCCGACGTCGTCCTGAACTTCCAGGTGAGCGCCGATGCGTTCGAGCGGCGGGCGATCTCGCTCCGCGACGGCAGGATGCTCTGGTCACAATCGGTGGGCGTCGCGCCCGAGGACCGATCGCCCGCAGTGGTGGGCGATCTCGACGGCGACGGCCGCGCCGAGGTCGTTGCGATCGATCGGCGGCTCGATGGTCCCTCGCCGGGCGTCCAGTTGACCGCGCTCGACGGCCGCGACGGCTCGACCCGCTGGGCCTATCGGCCCCGACGACGCGGACAGGAGCCGGAGCCGAGGCTCCGCGACCTTTGCCTGGCCAGTCTCGAAGGGAACGGGCAAAAGGAGGTTTGCGTCACGATCGACCTGGCCGACGGCCGGTATCAGGCGCTGATCCTCGATGCGAATGGCCGGGAACGATGCCGGCGCGACTTGCCTATGGGATCGTCGACCCTGAAGACCGCGGACCTCGACGGCAACGGCCGCGACGAGTTGCTCTTTGCGGAAGGCAACCGGATCTTCGCGACGCGGGGCGATCTCGGAGAGCTGTGGTCGCGGCCGAGCCCCGCGTCGGGACGTGAGACGATCCGGCGGATCATCCCCGCACCGTCGGGGCGATCGGCGACCGTGGTCCTCGACTCGATGATCGGTCTCGATGGCGCGACCGGTCGCATCCGGTGGTCGGGGTCATCCTCGGCGAGCGAAATCCTCGACGAAGGGGATGCTTCCGATCGGCCTCGTCTGCTCGGCGGGTCAGAGGACGAGACGGTCTGTCGCATCGCTTCGGCCAGGACGCCGGAGGGGACCGATCAACCGGCTCGCGTCGAACTTGCTCGGCCCCGTCCGATTCGAGACGACCCGCGATGGGAGCGGCCCGTCCCCTGGGCGGTCGGTCAGAGTCTCTATTTGCACCCCGGGATCCTCATCGCACTGGGGGGCCTCGCCCTGATCAACGTGATGCTCCCTCTGGCGATCGTCAAGGTAGCGATCCGGCGGCGAGTCCGGGGCGTGCTGCTGCTGCTGGCCCTGCCGGTGGTCGTCGCGATCCCGATGGCCGTATTCCTGACGATCGACTCCCTTGAGCCGGTGCCTCACGACCCGCCCTGGATCGTGGGAACCGTGTCGACGCTAGCCGGCATTCCGGTCTTGGTTTATCTGTCGCAACTGGGACGGAGCTTGATCCTGGGTCGCTGGAAACGGTTCGACGACCTTGGTCCTGCTCACGATCCTGGCATCGGCCGCGATCGGGGCTCTCGGACTCTGGTCGGACATGAAACGGATGGCGCCCATCGAGCATTACGCCTGGTCGGGCTGGCACGGCCTGGCTTTGGAGGGCGCCTATGCGGCTGGCGTGCTGACCATGCTGGAGTGGGTCGTTCGAGGTCTGGTCCGTCTCGTGAGGCGGTTTCGACGGCCGGTCGTCGCGGCGAGCTCTTCGGTAGGGGGGCGAGCCGCGTCCAATCCGCCGGACATCCAGGCGAGACGCGTCGAGGCGATGGAATAATACCAACGCGCCGAAGATTGCGCGTGACATTAGCGACGTCTGCGGCCCCATTGATGATAGGGAGGCCGATGTCCGTCCTCCCACTCTTTGGTCGGAGAACAGCAAAGGACCGCCGAAGATGACCGAGCCCAATGACGCCACGATCGACCTGCCCGGTCCCCACAACCCGCACGAGCAGGAGACGGTTCCTCCGTCCGGCTCGGCCGCGGCGATTGCCGCCATCCTGGACGGCTACATGGCCGATCTCCAGGCCGGCGAGGCCCCGGATCGGGACCAACTGCTGGCGGACCATCCCGAGTTGGCCGCGCAGCTCGAAGCCTGCCTGGCCGGCATCGAGTTCGTCCACCGCGCCACCGGACCAGCCGCTGAGGAGCCGGCCACCCTGGGCGAGTTCCGGATCGTTCGCGAGCTCGGCCGGGGCGGCATGGGCGTGGTCTACGAGGCCGAGCAGACCTCGCTCCGGCGGCAGGTCGCTTCGAAAGTCCTGCGGTTCGGCGTGGTGGCCGACGAGGAAGCGATGCAACGGTTTCGCCGCGAGGCCGAGACCGTGGCGCGGCTGCACCACACCAACATCGTGCCGATCTTCGCCATCGGCTGCGAGCGGGGCGTGCATTACTATGCGATGCAGCTCATCGAGGGCCGCAGCCTGGCCGACGTCCTGGAGGAGAGTCAGCGGACGAAAAGGCCCTTGGCGGTTGAGGACGTCGCCCGATGGGGCCTTCAGGCGGCCGAGGCCCTGGCCCATGCCCACCAGCGCGGGGTGATCCATCGCGACATCAAGCCTTCGAATCTGTTGATCGACACGGACGGCGGCGTCTGGATGACCGACTTCGGCCTGGCCAAGCTGCGCCGACGAGGTGACCATGACGGCCAGCGGCGCCTTGATGGGCACGCCGCGATACATGAGCCCCGAGCAGGCCGAGTCGCTCCAGCGGACGATCGATCACCGCACCGACATCTACAGCCTGGGCGCGTCGCTCTACGAGCTGACCACCGGACGGCCGGTCTTCGACTCGGCGACGCCGCACGGCGTGGTCATCCAGATCCTCACCGAGGAGCCGCCGCGGCCGAGACAGATCCGCCCTGAGCTGCCGCGCGACCTGGAGACGATCATCCTGTCCTGCCTGGCCAAGGAGCCGGCGCGGCGATACCAGACGGCCCAGGAACCTGCCAGTGACCTGCTGGCTGTCCTGGAGGGAAGACCGATCAAGGCCCGGCGCGTTCCTCTTGTCGAGCGCATGACGCGATACGTCCAAAAGCGGAGGAAGGCGATCAGTCGCGGTGCGCTGGTCGTGGCCGCAACCACTTTGTTGATTGTCGGCTCGTTCCTGGGCTGGCGATTCTACAGCGATTGGCGACTCGGCCGCGTCATGCTCTCGACCGACGGGCCGCCCCTGACGGCCCAGGTGCTCGCCGAGTCGGGCGACGACCCGGTCGGTGAGCCGTTCGACGTCGGTACGCGCACCCTGCTGCCGCTCCCGGCCGGCGACTACCGCCTGCGCGTCACGGGTACGGGTCTACTCGGTCAAACCTATCGGTTCGCGGTCAACCGGGGCGAGACGCGGACCCATCGCGTCTCGCTCGACGAGGACCGCCTGCTGGGGACCGAGCCCATCCCGTATTCACCCGTGATGGAAGCCGTGAGACTCAGGGGCGGCAAGGCGGACTTCGTCGAATGGACGGGCCAGACCTTGATCCGGCGCGACGGCGCGACCGGCCAGCCGATCTGGGACGCCGCGACCGGCAAGATGATTCGGGACGGGTCCCGGCTGGTGAAGCAGTCGTGTGAGCCTCAGCGCGACCCGGTCGCATGGCTGCGCCGGCTGTCGTTCTTCGGCGATCGGCAACGGCCCGGCAAGCTGGTCCAGCCCGCGCCGGACCTTAATGGCGACGGCACCGGCGACCTGGTCTGGGCCCTTGAAGGCACGCCCGCACTCCTGGCGCTCTCCGGCGCGGACAGTTCGCTCCTCTGGACCTTCTTGGCCAAGCCCGAGGGTCCCGGCGGTCCAGATCCCGGCGGTCCCGCGGAACCTCGGCGAGGTGACCCCATCCCGTTGTTGAGCCGTGTCCGGGGCGAGCCCGTCGCGGCCGACATCGACAGCGACGGCACTGCGGACCTGATGGCCACCTTCGCCTTCTTCGACGACCCCGCGGGCATCTGGGAGCGAACCGGCGGCTGGGCTGTGGTCGGTGGGCGTCGCGGCGTTCTGGGCTGGCTGGGTGGAAACGGAATCCCCGCGAACCGGCCGGTCGTCGTGGCCGTCTCGGGCCGGACGGGCCGATGGCTCTGGAATTACCCGCTCCCTCGGAGACAGGAGTCGTGGGATTCGGCCGACGTGAGTCTCTCGCTCGTGACCCGGCCGAAGGGATCGCTCGTGATGGTCGTCGACGGCTCGCAGTGTATCCCGCTCGATCCGGCGACCGGCAAGCCGCGGGGCCAGCCCATCGACCTGGCGTTCAGGCCGCTCGGCAATGCCCCGGACCGGCCCGACCGTCCGGTCCAATACGCGGACCTCGACGGTGATGGGGAGCCGGAGGTCCTCGCGTTCCTGAGAAGCATGGAGTTGGTGGCTGTTTCCTCCGCAACAGGCCAGCGGCTCTGGCACGATTCGATTCGGCCGGCGGGGTTGGCGTCCCCGAGCATCTTTGGGTTTTGGGGGGAGGCCTTGAGCATTCGCCCGGAGTGGTCTCTGGCGGCTGATCTCGACGGCGACCGTCGCGCCGAGGTGGTCGTTCCCGACCGGGGCCCGCTACGACCTGGCAGGGAGTATGGTGGCGTGCGAAGGCTCGATGGTGCGACCGGTCCGACGCAATGGACTCGTCCCCTCTCTCCTGGCGGGACGGGCGGCGGCGTGGTCCACATCGTCGCCGGTCCAGACCTCGACGGCGATGGGACTCGCGACGTGGTGGCCGTGTCCCGTTATGACCCACCGGTCACCGTCTCCGTGGATGCCCTCTCGGGCAAGGACGGCCATCCGCTCTGGTGGTGGCAGGCCGAGTTCCAAGGTGGGTCCTCGCTCCTGGTCTTGCCCCCGCGCTGGTGGGGCCGTGGACCAGACGGCTGGCCGCTCCTGGCGGTGCCGCTGGGCGGTAGCCCCCACGATCGGCGTTTGCCGGCCCGAGTCAGGGCGGGCCGTCCGTCGTACACCTCCTGGCGGCGTCAACGGGCCGCGAGATGCACACGCTCGAGGGACTCTCCCGGCCCAAGCTCGCCGACCTCGACGGCGACCGGCTCGCTGACCTCTGGGGTTCCGTCGATGGCAAGCTCCGAGCTTACCGTGGGGAGCTGCCCGATGCCTGGCGGGCACTTGGCAATTTCCACGCGGCCGGTGACCTCGACAACGACGGTGTTGCCGATGTCTTGAGCGACGACCGGAAACCGCCCGAGGGAACCGCGAGCTCCCCGGTGTAGACCCACATCGCCGTGGCCCGATCGGGACGCGACGGACTGGTACTCTGGAAGACGTCCCTGAAGACCTGGGCGGAGAACTGGGAGAGGAAGTATACGCGTTGGAGAAGAGTCACGACCTCGCGACCTACCCCCTTCCTGGAGGCGACCTCGACGGCGATGGTGTGCCCGACGTGGTCGTCAGTCAGCGACTCTCCATCGAACGCAAGGCGGGGCCGCCCGCAACCCTGCCCTTGCAGGTCTTCTCCGGCCGTTCCGGACGCCGGCTCTGGTCGGCGGGTCCCTTGCCGCTGGGGTTCGAGGCACACGGCTTCTCGCAGATCGAAGGAATCGACGTCCGCCGTTACCACGAGCAGGGCCCTCCGGATGTCCTGGTGCTGCACGTCAGCCCATTCGCCGACCCCGGGGAAGTCGAGCCGCCCAGTAGCCGGGCTTATCAGGTCCGTCTGGTGCGGCTATCCGGGCGCGATGGGCGAGTGGTCTGGGACGCCCCCCTGTCGGAGCGTCTGGGCGTCCAGGGCAACTTCACCTCGCTCGGGAAGGGGCCTCTCGAGTTCGCCGACCTCAATGGTGACGGCCATCTCGACGTCGTCCTGGCCATCCCGATGAAGGCCAGGGCTAATGGAACAATCGCATTCGGCCTGCGCGCGGTCTCGCTCGCCGACGGCAAGCCTCTGTGGGCCCATCCCATCCGTCGGTCCCACGGCGGTGCCATCTTTGCCGTTGGCGACCTGGACAGCGACGGTCGGTCGGAGGTCGTGGTGGGAGATTCGCCACCGGAGGGCATCAAAGCCGGCATCGAGGTGGCCACGCTCGCGGGCCGCGATGGGTCGATTCGCTGGACCTGGCGCGGCGGCGACGCCTCGGAAAACGGGTATAACGTGTCGCTCGCCCTGGTCGATTTTGCGGGCAAAGGACGGCGAGCGGTCTGCCTGAAAGGTCGGCAACGACTGAGAATCCTCGACGCGCCGGGGCGAAAGCACCGGTCGCGACGTCGCGTCGATGTCGGGCATCGCCAGCGCCCGCGTTGACGACGATGGCCGCGAGGTGCTGCTGACTCGGGAGGAGGGCCACCTGTGCGCCTGCCGGGGTGACCTCGAGGAGCTGTGGTCCTGGCCTTGCCTCGGGAGCAACTCTGAGGTCCGCCCGTCCCGGTCCGGACGGACGGAGATCGTCGTCCTCAATCCCATAGTGGGTCTCGACGGCGCGACCGGGCACCCGCTCTGGTCCGGAGGCTTTGCGCGGGAGTTGCTCGATGAGGGGAGCACCACGAGCTTGCCTCGCTTGCTCGAGGGCCCCGAGGGGATGACTTCCTGCCGCGTGGCCATGCCCACTTCGGCCGAAGGAGTGATCCAACCGGCACGGGGCGAACCGGCGAAACCTTCGATCACCGAGGACGACCCCCGCTGGGAGCGGCGACTCCCTTGGTCCCCTGCGATCCCGTCCAAACCTCAGCCCAGGGCCTACTGGTCTGCGGCCTGGCTCGCCCTGATCAATGTCGTGGTGCCGCTGGCAATCCTGCGACGGGCGACCCGAGGGCGTTTCTGGAGCGTGCGGCTGCTGCTGGCCTTGCCGGTCGTCGTGACGATCCCCGTCGCGATGTTCCTCTCTCGGATCGGATCCTCGACGCCGCCGCACGGCGATTCCGCGACCTGGGTGGCTCTCCAAGGATTCGCCTGGACCTCGCTCCTGGGCCTCCCGCTCCTGGCTTACCTGGCCGGCGTCGCTCGGATCGTGATGAGTCGGCGCTGGCAACGGCTGGCCCGCCTGGCCGGTCTGACGGTGCTGGCGGGCGTTGGGATTGGGCTGCTCTGGCTGTGGATTGACGCCCGGACCATGACCGCCCTCGAGCATTACACCTGGTCGGACTGGTACCAGGTGGTGATGCCGGGAGCCTACACAGTCGGGGTGCTGGGATTGATCGCATGGGCCGTGCGGGGCTTGTTCGGTTCGTGAAGCGGTCGGGATGCGGGCCCGCCGCCACAATTCTCGTGTCGAGAGAACGCATGATTCATCCGGGAAATGACGCCGATCTCGATCCGCTCGCCATCGCCGAGCTGGAGCGCTACCGGAGCTGGCTGGGCCTCTTGGCGCGCCTCCAGGTCGAGCCGCGGTTCCGTGCCAAGTTCGACGCGTCGGACATCGTCCAGCAGACGTTGCTCGAAGCAGTGCGGGATTGGCCGAAATTCCGAGGCGGCACGGAGGCCGAGTTGGCAGCCTGGCTAAGGCAGATCCTCGCGCACGTCTTGCTCCACGAGATGCGTCGATACGGCGGGGCTCAGCGTCGCGACGTCGGACGCGAAGTCTCGCTTGAGGAGGCCCTGGCCGAATCTTCCCGGCAGCTCGGTGCGGTGCTGGCTGCCCCGGGCACGTCCCCGAGCGAGCGCGCCAGCCGGCATGAACTGGAGCTGCGCCTGGCCGACGCCCTCGCCCGGCTCCCCGCCGATTACGCCGAGATCATCCTGTTGCGCAACGTTGAGGGCTTGCCCCACGAAGAGGTCGCCCGGCGGATGGGACGAGGCGTCGGCGCGGTGCGCATGCTCTGGGTCCGGGCCTTGGCTCGACTCCGCCATGAGCTGGGCTCCACTCCGGGTGCGGATTCCTGACCGGACCCGGACCAGCACCGACTGCATCGCTCACCAGGACGTCGATTGACCGGCGGCCCGTAAGGTCTACCATGTTTAGGAAGACAGATCCCGATTTCTCCGCTGATCGAGAAGAAGATGGATCCTCAAGAGAATCAACCGGTTCCGGCGTTGTCGTCCCAACGAACCGCGGTCTTATTGATTGCCCACGGCAGCCGGCAGCCGTCGGCCAACGACGACCTGCACGAGCTGGCTGTGCGCCTCTCGGCCTCCGTTGAGCACCCGATTGTCGAGGCGTGTTTCCTGGAACTGGCCGAGCCCGACATCCCCACAGGGGGATCCCGTTGCGTCGCCCGAGGCGCCACACGCGTTTTGATGGTCCCTTATTTCCTTTCGGCGGGCGTCCACCTGCGACGCGACCTGACCGCGGCTCAGGATGAGTTAACGCGGCGATATCATGACGTCGATTTCCGATTGGGCTCACCACTCGGGCCGCATCCCTTGCTCGACTCTCTCGTCACGGCACGAATCCGGGAGCTCGATGGGTCGATTTCCCGCTCTCGAACCGATCCTTTACCCGCAACGGTGGACTCGGTTGCCGCCTCGGAATAGAATCGTCTCCAGGTTATCGCGATTCGCTTTCAGTCAGCCAGCGAGGTCTCTGATGACGATAACGATCGAAGCCACTTACGAAAATGGGGTTCTTGTACCCGTTCAATCGCCCGACTTGGCGGACCATGAACGGGTCCGACTCACGGTGGACGCTCCCCCGGGCCTGCTGCCGTGGAGGCCGTCCGGTGGTCGGCGCGGGCACCGGATCCAGATTGATCCGCAGCTCGCTAAAGAGATCGCGGAGTCACCGGAGTTCCTGATCGAGGAAAGCTGATGGAGCGTGCCAATGCCCTTGGATCTTCCGGACGGCGACAGGTGCCAGGCACGATCGAACACGTTGTGATGGTGCCGAGGGCAAAGACCACATCTTCTTGCGAAATAATTGCTTACGACGAAGAAATCAGCCCGGACGGCGCCGATCCTCCCGACTCTCCCAATCCTCCCACCCCCAACCGCCATTGACACGATTCGTGCGAGGCACTAGCGTGCGTCGTCCGATATCTCCAGGGAAGGAGATCACGCACATCGCAGGGTGGGTGAACGACCCCTTCGCATCCGCCAGAGGCGTCAAAGGAGTGATCGCCGATGAGCGTCCCCCCGAAATCCGTGGCTGTCCCGGCTCTTGACCTCAAGCGCAGTATCACACGATTCGAGACGAGATCGAGCCTGTGATCCGTCGCGTGATCGAGAACCAGTTGTTCATCCAGGGGCCGGAAGTCGAGCATCTCGAGAACGAGGTGGCCGAATTCTGCGGTGCGGCCCGAGCGATCGGTTGTGCGTCGGGAACCGATGCCCTCCTGCTCCCCCTCATGGCTCTGGGCGTCGGGCCGGGCGACGAGGTGATCACGACTCCGTATTCGTTCTTCGCCACGGCCAGCTCGATCTGGCGTACCGGGGCAAAGCCGGTCTTCGTCGATATCGATCCCGAGACCTATAACATCGACCCCTCGCGGATCGAAGCGGCCATCACGCCCCGGACGCGCGTGATCATCCCGGTTCATCTCTACGGCCAGACCGCGGATATGAATCCGATCCTCGAGATCGCCCGGAATCACGGCTTGTTCGTGCTGGAAGACGCTGCCCAGGCCATCGGCGCCGCTTACCAAGGACGCCAGGCCGGCACCCTCGGTCAGGCCGCGGCCTTCAGCTTTTACCCGTCCAAGAACCTGGGCGGATTCGGCGACGGCGGGATGATGACGACCGACGACCCGGTGCTCGGCCGGAAATTGGCCCGGTTACGCGTGCACGGCATGGAGCCGAAGTATCACCATCACGAGATCGGAATCAACTCGCGACTCGATGCGCTCCAGGCGGCCGTCCTTCGCGTCAAGCTCCGGCATCTCGACACCTGGACCCTCCAGCGCCGCGAAGCCGCCGCACGATACCAGACCCTCTTCCAGGCCCATGGACTCACCGACCTCGTGACCCTCCCGGTCGAACGGCAGGGCTGCTATCACGTCTTCAATCAATATGTCGTCCGTGTTCCCGCCCCGGTCCGCGATCCGCTGCGCGAGTATCTGACGAGCCGCCAGATCGGGACCGAGATCTACTACCCGATCCCTCTGCACTTGCAGCCTTGTTTCGCGATGCCTCGGTCATCAGCCCGGCGACTTCCCGGAAGCGGAATCCGCCGCGCGGGAGACCCTGGCCCTGCCGATGTATCCCGAACTGACCGACGAGCAGCAGCGGTACGTCGTCGGCTCGATCCGGCAGTTCCTGGATGGGCACGGGCACGCCCACCTGGCGGCGGACAAGGCCGCCTGAGTCGAGTCCGTCGCACTGATCATGAATTCTGCCGGCATCCTCGCGGCGGGACGCCTAATTCCACGTCTCGCCACGCGTTCGATCTGGAGAGCCGGGCCGGCCTCGTACTCCCGGCTCAGCCATTCGAGGGCATCCCGGTGCAGCGTGACAGGTAGGCTTTGGAGTAGCCCAGGAGCGATGCGGCTTCATCCTGGGACTTGCCATCGAGATAAATCAGCCGGCAAGCCGAAGCCTGGGACTGAGGGAGTCGCCGGAAGTAGGACTCTAGCGTATCGGTCTCTTCCAGTTCGATTCCAACCTCCGGCGACGTTGATGCCGCAGAGAAGCCATCCTCGAGCTTCAGTGTGGGTGCTCAGGCGGGCACACCAGTGAGCTAACGCTGGCGGTCGACTCCTGGATACTTGCAACCAGGACCGTCGGAAATCGATCAGCGCACCGCGAATCCGGTGGCGGGCAAAGGTGGCGAAATTCACGTTTCTGTGCCGGATCGAACGTCTGGGCGGCCTCGACCAGGGCCACATAGGCCGCCGACTTCAATTCGTCCCGTTCCAATCCAGGATCAGCGCGACCGTCGGACCATTGCCCGCGCCAGTGGCAGGTACCTCGCCGCCAGTTTGCGCTGATCCTCCGTCAGCGGACTCCGACGAGACCTCGGGTCGCATTTCTCGGGATAGGGCGTTGCATCGCCCGGCGCTCCCGGCGTCGTTTCACGCCGGAGCACCGGCCGCTTCGTCGGGTTGGCCTTCTCCGGGAAGCCCCGTCCGCCCTCTCCACGCCGACTTTCGATCATCGCCTCGCCACTCACAGTTCACCTCATCGTGATTGGAGAAAACAATGAAAGCATGGTCCCCGGAACATCCCGAGTCCCCTAGAGAGTTACACATCCGCTCGATCGCGTCTTCGCGATTCGCTGAGACTCCTGATCCGAGGATTCGACGGCGTAGTACCGACAGCCGTATCATTGAACTCACGACCTGATCGGAGTGGAATCCACCCCCGTCCCCATGTGGCAGACGTCGCCCCCCATCACTCGAGGTTCGATCCCTGAGTCGCGATCTTGCAGGCGAGCAGGCTTTTGACGATTCTTCCTGATTCATCGATAATCGCAAAGGCACCAAGAGGTCAATCAGGAAAAATTAGGAAGACTAACAGCTTTGTTGAACTGATTATGGTACATTTTATTGCCGTCGAGCAGGCAATTTTCCAAATCAGGAAAAAAATCCCGGATAGGGGATATGGATCGAGAAGGGAGATCAAGGGGAATCACGCCGGATGGAGCGAGCAACGCGAGGTGGACAGTCTGTTGAGAAGGATCAGGGACGGAGGGTTTAGATTCGGAGCCGGACCTGGATGGGAGGTGGATCGCCCGGGTACGGGAACGGCTCGTGGGCTGGTACTCGGGTGCGCGAGAGGACATTGCCTTGGCGTGCGGACCGGGATCCCTATCGAATCTTGGTCTCGGAGTTGATGCTGGTCCAGACGACGGTGACGGCGGTGATTCCCTACTTCGAGAGGTTTCTGCGCCGGTTCCCGGACATCCGGTCGCTGGCGGAGGCCGATGAGGCCGAGGTGCTGAAGGCCTGGGAAGGGCTCGGCTACTACCGACGGGCCAGGCAGTTGCACGCCGCGGCGCGGCAGGTGGTCCGGGAGCACGGCGGTACGATTCCGGACGATCCGGTGGCGGTCCGGGCCCTGCCGGGAGTCGGACGATACATCGCCGGGGCAGTGCTGTCGTTCGCCTTTGATCGGCCGGAGCCGATCGTCGAAGCGAACAGCCAGCGTGTGCTCGCGCGGCTGCTAGCCTTGCGAGAGGACGTGAAGGCTACGGCGACTCGCGAGCGGATCTGGCAGGCGGCCCAGCGGCTGGTGCCGGAACGAGGCGCCGGCGACTTCAACCAGGCATTGATGGATCTCGGGCGCATTGGTTTGCACGCCGCGCCAGCCGAGCTGCCTGTTCTGTCCGTTGACCGAGCTCTGCCGGGCGCGTGCACAGGGCCTCCAGGACGAGGTCCCGATCTCGACCCCGAAACCACCGCCCGCGGTCGTCACGGAAGCCTGCGCGGTCGTCCTCCGCCAAGGCAAAGTCTTGATTGTGCAGACGGGGCCTGGGACGGCTCTGGGAGCAATTCTGGGAGTTTCCGACCATTCACGTCGGAGGTGCCGACCCGGCGGGCCGTTCGTTCGGTGCCCCGGTCGAGCTGGCCGAGGGTGTTCGGCGGCTGACAGGAATCCGGGCCGACATTGGCCCGCATCTGACGGACATCCGATATAGCGTCACCAATCACCGGGCGACGCTGCAAGTCTACCGGGCGAAGGCTGTCGACGGCACACTCGAGCCAGGGCCGGGCCTGATTGACGCCCGATGGGTCGAGCCCGCTCGGCTGGGCGAAGATACATTCAGCTCGGCCGGGCGACGACTGATTGCCTGGCTCGATCGCGAGCCTGGGCGCCTTGCTTGACCACGGTCCAAGTCACGGCATGGGGATGTCTCTGAACTCGAAGGGAACGCTGACCGTGGCGCGCGTCAGGGTGTAATAGCGCAGCTCTTTGAGCGAAGCCGACGCGGGCAGGTTGTTCACCGAGAGGGTCAGGTGGGCTGTCTCGGAATCGACGCCGGGGGGAAGAGGGGACGATCTGCCCTCGGGAATCGATGATCTCCAGTTGAAGGCGCTGCATGTCGGATCGGTAAACGTCGCTGAAGGGGTCGGACTCGATCCGTTCCGCGATCGTGCCGCGATCCTTGGGTTTGACGGACAGCTCGATGAGCGTCTGACGGGTATTCGGCATGGTCCGGATGTCATGGATTGTCAGCTCGACATCCGGATTCTCGAACCGCTTGCCGGTAGCCTGGTCCAGGGGGACGACCAGCGGGTCGGGGTCGCCGGGAAGAGACGGACAGGGGAATGACGCCGCGGAGTTTCTTGATCGTTTCGCCGGCGCGCCGCGGGCCGATGGAGCTGGGCCTGGAGCTGCATGACCGATCCATTCATCATGCCGAAGTAGCCGGCTGAGCGGTTGAAGACCGGGCCGTCGTTGGCAGAGAGAGTCAGGGGGTTGTCCCGATTGTCCACCGCCTCGAGCACGTGAAGCGCGCCGAGTCTGGCTCACGGAGAGCCGCGGTTCGGCCGCGACCAGGAGGTGAGCGGTAAATTGGTCGCTCAGTACCGGAGTTGGCCGCGAAGAACGGCCGGCCAGCGGCCGGCGTGCCGGGGCATTGCCCACCTGGGGCTCGTCGAGTCCAGGTCCGACGCCCACGCCGGCGAAGTCGAGTATCGCTTCATAATCGGAGCCTGAGCAGGCTGACGCGGAAACGGGCCGTGATCCGAGTTCGGCGTGATCGTCCGCATCGAGCCATCGTTCAAGAAGAAAGTCGGCTCGCGCGGTCCGACGACGGTATGCATCGGATAGGTTGTACTGGAGTTGGGCGGCATCACAGAGTTGATCGATGGCTTTCCAGAAAGGAAGTGGATCGCTCTGCCGGAGGGTCACCCGCTGGTACTTCCACTTGGGAAGATTCTCCGGGATAGAGGGCGACCTTGAAGCCGGTCTGCTGGCTCAGGGATCGCATGACCTCGACGAGCGGTTTGTTCTCGAAATCCAACTTGACCTTGCTGGGCTGGGTCAGGAGTGCGCCTTCGATCTTCTGGATCAGATCGTGAGCACGGTTGCGGATCTCCAGATCGCGCGAGTCGCGGGCGGCGCGGAGGACGGGCAGGGCCGAGCGGCCGAGTCGCTCCAGGGCTTCGGAGGCGGCCTCACGCTCTGCGTAATCGGCGCGAGCCGAGCTGGGCCGCAATGGCGGAAGGGTCCGCTTGTCCACCTGGCACCTGCCCCAACAACCCCAGCAACACAAGTTTCAGAACGAACATGACGCAGTCCCCTCCCCAGGCACCCATCTCGTCGGGATCGTTCCCGACGCGACGGACTCGCAGCTTTCTGCCGACCACTTTGCCTTCATCATAGCCGATTCCCGGGCGGATTCCACTTGCCAGTGGGAAGTGCGGCGTCATCGGGGAGTTTCGTCCCACTCCGCAAGACCGGGGACCCGGCAGCGCGTCCTGCTGCAATCATTCGGAGAGGAACGGACGGAGGGCCTCGCGTAATTCCGAGGGGATCGGAGTCGGCAGCATCCGGGCGCCGTCGCGGCGCATGCAGGCGATCTGTTGTTCGCCGCGGGCGACCAGCTCGTCGCGGCCTCCGCGGTCGCGATAATACTCGAAGGCCATCGTCAATCGATTCTGGGCCTGCGAGACCAGCGTCATGCGAATCGTGATCTCGTCGAGGGCGGTCAACTCCTCGAAGTACTCGCAAGCGACGCGGGTGGTGACCAGGGCGAGCCCGCGCTCCATCTCGGCGAGGACGGCGGGGGCATGGTCGCGCGAGGAAGAGCTCCCGGCATCGCCCTTGCCAGCGGAGATGGTTCACGAAGTAGACGTTCCCGACGAGGTTCGTCTCTTCAAAGCCGACCACATGCCGATACTCATAACCTCGCATCGTCAGTCCTCGCCAGGAGACCCAGCACGAGCGGCTCCCGATTCCGCCGATCAGGCACGACGAAGGTCGCGATCAGGAACGAACCGGACCCGAAGAGAACGGCGGTGCCGTCGGCGCGGCCTCTCGAGAACCATCGGGGCCATCGGGCTGACACCGGCCTTGGCCAGACACTCGCAGAGCGACCCAGGCGCGGGTCGCCGCCAGGTCGATCGGCTCGCCGGTCTCACGGACGACGAGCCCGGCCAGTTCCCAACGGTCGGCGACCCAGGAGGTCGCGCCAGAGGGACTCCGGACTGCGCCGTGACCGGCTCGAGGTCGCACGCGATCGTGCCGGGTCCCGCCACGGCGATCGTCCAGTCCCGCGAGTGAGCCGCCGAGATTCCGCGGCGATCGGCGGCCTCGGGCTTGCCGTCGGGGCGCCTCGCGAACGGGACGCCCTCGCCCAGCGCGCGACGGAGCAGCCGATCGCTCCGCACGCGACGCTCCGCCTGGCCATCCCGCTCGACCTCCACGGCCATCCGGCATCCCGGCAGAAGCGACCGTGCCCGGCGCTCCAGGTAGGGCCCCAGCAAGGGCTCGGGCCAGTCCGGCTCGGGCTCGCGGCGCTCGACCACTCGCAGGCGAAGGCCCTCCCAACGCTCGCGGACGTGCCCCTCCTCGTCGACGATCTCCAGGTCGTAGACCAGGAGATCGCCCTGCTCGGACCGCTCCCGGGCCATCACGAAATGAGACCCGGTCCCGGTCTCCACGCCCGGGGTGAGCCGATCGACGCCGATCGGCAAGATGGTGGCCTGGGGGATGCAAGCCTGGACCGCGTGGATCGCCGCATCCCGCGCGGCAGGATCGCCGAGCACCAAGCGTGGGAGACAGATAGCGATGGAACCATTCCGCCGGATCGGCGCCGGCGATCTCGGCCTCGCACGCCGTCGATCGGAGCCGTCGATAGCCTTTCAGACGACGGAATCGGCCTCCCTGGAAAAGGAGATGACCATAAAGGTCCGCCTGGGGATCGATGAGGATTCCGGGCGAGTCGCCCGCCCGTTCGAGGCGCGGCTTCGCATCGTCCGTGCGATCCGGCCTCGCGGCATCCGAACCGGCAGACGGCTCGAAAATGATCGAGCTGGAACGCCGTCCCGTCGCTACGGAGGACCACATCGACGCGGCCCGGGGCCGTCACCAGCGCGGCGACCCGGATCGTCGCTGGACCGGCCGGAGGTCACCACGATGGGGCGATCGAACCGCAGCTCTTCGAAGACGCGGGACCTCGGTCGTACGGAGCACGGCCATCGCGGCCTGGGCCATGGCCTCCAGGCCCATGCACCGCCGGGAAAAGGCGTTCGCCCCGGAAGACATGGTCGTCGAGATAGGGGTCCGACTCGGTGGCGAGCGTCGCCTCGGCCACCAGCTCGACCCCGGGGTAATCGACCAGGGGCCGCTCCAGGAAGCGGAGCAACGGGAGATCATCCCCCTCGATCGGCAGGGCAGGGGGGATGCCGAAGCGTCCGGCGACCACGAGGGGGACCGATGGCGCAGGACTCGGAGACGAGCTGGCGGAACAGCGAGACGCCCTCATCGGGAGGGATCGGCGTGATCTCCTCGGCGCGCCAGCGCATCGACCCGCCCGAGCCGATCCCCCATGCCGACGCCCGACCAGACCGACCATTCCAGGGCCAGGCAGCGACAGGCCGGATGCCGCCGTTGGAACCGCTCGGTCAGGCGCGTCAGCCATTCGTTGGCGACGCCATAATCCGCCTCGCCGGGCAGGCCCGTCCGGGCGATGATCGAGCCGAAGGTGACCAGCAGCTTGAGACGGTCCGCCGAGACGGCCGCGAGCAGATTGCGGAGACCCTGGAGCTTGGGGGCGAGGGTCTGCGAGAACGCGGCTTCGTCCAGCGATCCGAGCGGGCGCGGGACGTTGACGCCCGCCCCGTGCAGGACGGCGGTGATCGGTCCGAGCATCGACTCCGCCTCGCGACACGGCGGCCCGCACGGCACCGGCGTCGGCGACGTCGGCGGCCATGTAGCGGAACCGCACCCCCGAGCCGGCCATCCGCTCGAGATTGGCCGCGAGGACCGGGTCGGTCTCGGGCCGCGACCGCCCGATCAGGGCGAGGGACACGCCCGTCTCCCGCGCCAGGCTCAGGGCGCACTCCGCGGCGATCCCCTTCCCGCCCCCGCTGACGAGCAAGACGTCGGCCGGTCCGAGGACCGCGACGGGAGGACCCTCGGGCCAGGGCAGCAGACGGAGGATGGGCACGCGCCGACGGCCGGACTCGTCGTAATGGACCTCCGTGAAACCGGACGCGGCTTCCGTCTCGGCGACGATCCACTCCACCGATCGAGGATGACCGACCGGCACATCCACCACGCAGGCCGCGATCCGCGGCGCCTCCAGGGCCAGGGTGCGCGGCGAACGACGAGGCACCTCCACCATGCTGGACCAGCACGAACCGGTCGGCCTGCCGGGTCTTCGAGCACCGCCCGCGCGGCCTCCAGCAGCAGGCCGATGTGGCGCTCGTCGGGATCGGGCGGAAGACAGACCAGGACGCCGCGACCGAGGTTCGCGTGGGACAGCGCTTCGCGCAACCGGCCGGCGAGCGGATTGTCGGGCAGGGCGACGATCCGCCAGGGCCCGACACACCTTCGCGATCGTCGGCCGAGGCCGGGGCCGCTCGGCCAGGATCGGGGCGAACGCCCGGAACCAGGGGGCGACCCCTCGGGGCGACGACTCGGCGTCCTCTCGCGTGTCCGTCACCAGCCGCGCGGACCAGCTCCTCGAGGGCCTCCGCGACCTCCGCGACCGTGACGTCGGCGAACGCCAGGGGCTCGATCGGAGGCGGGGCACCGAGGCGTCGGGCCATCTCGGACGACGAGCTGGCCGACCGCGATCGAGTTGAGATGCAGGTCGCTGAGCAGGCGGTTCCCATCCTCGACGGACCAGGGCGGCAGCTCGACCTTGGCGGCGACCTGGTCGCGGAACAGTTCGAGCACCGAGATGGCTCGAGATCGACCGGCGAGACGTCCGGCGGCGGGACGGCTTCCATCAGCGCGGTCGCCGGCCGGATCGGTGTTCCGACGCGGGCGGGGAGTCTCCTCGGGCAGAGGGCGCGCTGCTCGCAGGGGTTGGCGAAGAACCGAGGCTGCCACGGGATCGGGAAGGGACGGCTGCCGCGCCGGTCGATGAAGAGCGGCGGGCTCCAGCGGGGCACCGAGCGCGAAGGCCGCGCCGACCGCGCCGAGCAGTCCTCCGAGCGACTCGCCGCCCACCTCGATCGCGACCACCGGCGCCGGGAGCCATCCGTCGACCAGGCCGCTGAGCACCCGGCCCGGCCCGGCCTCGATCCAGAGGTCGATGCCTTCGGCCGCGCTGGACATCGCTTCGAGGAATCGGACCGGAGACGTGACCTGGCGGAGCAGGAGCCCGCGCACGTCGACGTCGGGTGACAGGCGGGCTCCGGTCACCGTCGAGATCATCGTCCGTTGCGGCCGGCCGATGGGCTCGCGGGCCAGGACACGGGCCAGCGGCTCGACGGCCGCGGCCACCATGGGGGAGTGGAACGCATGGGAGACCGCCAGTCGAGTCGTTCGTGACCCCGCGCCGTCGCGCCCGACCGACGACCAGGTCCACCGCGTCGGCCGGCCCCGAGATGACCGTCTGGCGGGGCGCGTTCAGGCCGGCGATCGCGACCGCCTCGCCATTGAGCAGGGCCTCGACCTCGGCCCGGTCGGCGTGGAGGCTGGCCATCGCGCCGCCAGCTCTCGCCGAGATCGGCCATCGCCTCGCCACGCCCCTTGGCCGCGCGGAGCAGGGTCTCGGCATCGAAGGCGCCGGCCCAGTGCAGCGCGGTGAGCTCGCCCAGGCTGTGGCCGACGGCGACCTCGGCCGCGATGCCCAGAGTGCTCGAGCAGTCCGATCGCCGCCAGCGACGCGGCGACGATGGCCGGCTGAGCCACGGCGGTCGAGCGCAGATCGCCCGCCGCCGGGAGGCCGGCCCGCTGGTAGAGGGCCTCCACCGACGCGAACCGGCGGCCCAAGGCCCCTCCGTCGAGCGTTGCCGGCGATCCCTGGCCGGGGAAGAGAAACCCGATCCGCGGCCGAGACTCCGCCTCGCCCGAGGAAGACGCCAGCCTGGAGATCAATGTGTACGCCTCGCTCTCGCACCGTCGCATTCCCGCTGCTGTTCCGGCTCGCATCCTCGCGATCGAGCCGGTTCCGCAACAACTCCAGCCGCGCCTCGAGCTCGGACGGACGGCTCGCGACGATCGCCGCGCGGACGGCCCGATGCTCGAGAGTCGCCGGCCAGGTGGGTGGCCAGGTCCGTCAGCTCGGCCAGCGAGAGCCGCCCGGCGAAGGCCAAGAGTTCGTCGACTTGTCGACGCAGTCGCCGGCGTCGCGCCGCTCCGAGCAGGAACAGCTCGGCGTCCTGGGGCGAGGCGAGCAGGGCGCTTTCACGACGGAGTGATGCCCGTCGCGGCGATCCTCGCGCGAGCGACTCGAGGACGAGATGCGCGTTGATCCCTCCGAAGCCCATGGCGCTGACGCCGGCCCGGAGCGGGCGGTCGGCCGGCCAGGGCCGGCCTTTCTTCAGGACGCGGAGGGCGGGCTGGTCGCCGGTCAGCTCGGGGTGGGGTTGCTCGCAGCCGGTGGTCGGGGGCAGGATCTGGGCATCGAGTGCGAGGGCGGCCTTGATCAGCCCGGCGACGCCGGCGGCGGCCTTGGTGTGGCCGATGTTGGCCTTGATCGAGCCGATCGACGGGCCGAGGGGAATCGTTCCCGGACGATTCGTTTCGGCCGCGGTCTCGCGCAGGGCCCGGCCCAGAGCCCGGAGCTCCGTCGCATCGCCGACGCTGGTCCCGGTGCCGTGGCCTTCGAAGTAGGCGACCGTCTCGATCCCGAATCCCGCCCGCCGATAGGCGCGGCGGAGGGCCAGGAGCTGGCCCTCGACCTCGGGTCGCGTGATCCCGCCCTGGCCGTCCGACGAGATGCCCCAGCCGCGGATGACCGCGACGACGCGACGGCCCTGGTCCAGGGCATCGGCCAGCCTCATGAGCACGACGACCCCGCAGCCTTCGCCCGGCCAGAAGCCGGCGGAGCGGGCGTCGAAGACCCGCATCGCGTCCTGGGCCAGGGCGCCGGCCTTGGCGAATCCGACCAGCTCGAACGGGTCGAGGCTCAGGTCCACCCCGCCCGCCAGCGCGACGTCCAGGTCGCCGGAGGCCAGCGACGAGCAGGCATGGGCCACGGCCAGCAGCGACGAGGCGCAGGCCCCGTCGACGGTGTATCCGCCCCCCTTGAGGTCGAAGTGGTTGCAGATTCGGCCGGCGATGGTGTTGGAGAGCCCGCCGGCGAGCGTCTCCTCACCCACCGGGGGAAACGGCTCCTTGAACTGGGCCTCGAGGCGGCCGAGGAACTCGCTCCGGCGATCCGGCGTCCAGCCCTCGTCGCGCAAGGCCGCCTCGACCACCCGGCGCGCGTAGGGCCAGCGGAGCCGGAGGCCCTGGGCCCGCGAGAACTCGCCGGTCAGCGTATTGCCGAGGAACACGCCGGTCGATCTCGCGAGGCAGGCCGGTGCCCTGCCCGAAGCCGGCATCGGCCATGGCGCGTGCGGCCACGTCGAGCGCCAGCCAGTGGGCCAGGTCGGCCGACCGGTAGCTGTCCCCCGCGACCCGAAATCCGACGCGGTCGAATTCGTAGCCCTCGATCACCGCCGCCTGGACCGCATAGGTCCGATCGGCGGCCCCTCGGTCCGACGACCAGTAATCCTCGGCGCGGAGCCGTTCCGGCGGCAGGCGGCGGAACGCGCGGCGGCCGGCCAGCACGTTCTCCCACAGCTCGGCCGGCGAACGGGCATCGGGATAGACACAGGCGAGCCCGACCAGGGCAATCGGTTGCGACATTCATTCCGCCACTTCCAGCACCGCCGAGGGCGCGATCGCCACGCGAGACGGCATCGGCCGCTCGGCCTGACGATCGCACCGGGCTTCGAACGACGGCCAACAACGCAAGCCCCAGTCCTCGGATCGAGCAGACCACGAGGAGCGAGAAGAACAGGCCGAAGACCACGTGCATGAGCATCAGCAGGCCGTAAACCGCCGCCACCGCCGCCCCCGAACGCGAACTGTCTCAGGGGAGCCGACGGCGTGGTCGCCGGGTCGGTGACCATGTAGAAGGTGAACAGCAAGAAGGCCATCCCCGTCACCGGCAAGAGAGCCGCCACGAACGGCGTACCCTGGATCTGACTCCTCAAGGCCGCCTGGAGCAGGAAGCCTCCCAGCCATCCCAGGATCAGCGGGATCCGTCCCGTGAAACGCGTGTTCAAGAAAGTACCCGACACGACGATGATCGTCGGCAGCAACCAGTCTCCGACTCCGCTCAGGTTCTCGGTGAACTGGTAAGGCGGGGCGATTCCGATCCAGGGGAACAGCAGGAGCGTGAACGCGATCCCGGTATTCGAGGGATTCAGGCAGTGGCGGACGCCGCGGCCGACCGGGACGCGGATGAGCGTCTTCGAGGCGACTCCCAGCGCGGCCGCGAAGGCGATCGGCCAGAGCCGGTCGTTGGCGTAAAGCAGCATCGAGACCGCCAGCGCCGTGATGTGGGCCGGGAGCAGGAAGTCGAGGAGCGCACACCAACCGCCGCGGAACTGGACCGGCCGCCGCTCGGCCCAGGCGCCGACCGATTCCAGGGTCAACTCGACGCCGTAGGCCGCGGCCAGGGCGACCAGCGGCTGGGCCCACGATTGCTCGAAGCCCAGCACGAAGTGGCCCAGGACGTTCAGGATCGTGATCGCCACGGCGAACCGCCGCAGTGCCGGAAGGCGGTTCGGGAGGTCCCGGTGATCCTTCGCAAGCGGGCATGGCTCAGTTCCCAGTCGTGTCGGGATGTCCCAGGAGCACGGTGTGCCACCCGGGGGTCAGATGGAGTGTTTCCCGGCGGACCTGGCCCGCCGGATCGCGCCAGCTCAGCTCGACGTCCAGCGGGGACTTCGATCCGACCTGGCCGAGTCCGAAATGGAGGTCGAAGCTGCGCTTTCCCGAGTGGCCGTTGCCACCGTCGACCTGGGCTCGCAGCGCGCGGCCGTCCGGCAAGCGGACCAGCGCGGAGGCCCCCAGAGCGGGGCGGCCGGTCAGGTCGCCGCCGGGATGGCCGGGTCGGGAGCGAGTCGGCTCGTCTCCTCCTCGGCCCACCGGGAGCAGCAAGTGCAGGCCGAGGAACGTCCCGTCGGCCCGGCCCTGGTTGCGATAGAACGACGAAGGCGCCCACTGGTTCGCGACGGCGAAATCGAGGGCTCCGTCGCCGTCCACGTCGGCGACGGCGATCCCCCGGCTCACGCCCGGGTTCGACCAGGTTCAGGTCCGTGGCGATGTCCCAGTAGCGCTCGCCTTCGCCCCGCGTCGCGAACAGGTTTGTCGCGTGGCCCGAGAGGTCATCGCCCGGCCCGAACCGGGGCCAGTTCCGGGGATCGTGCAGGAACTCGTCGTTGCCCATGGCCAGCTCTTGCAGCTCGGGCCAACGGTCGGTCGTCCCCCTGGCGAAGCCGACGGCCTGGACGCACCTCGGGGGCCCCGTCATTGTCGAAGTCGGCGATCTTCGCGTCCCAGCCCCAACTGCTCCGCGACAGCCCCAGCCGTTCGCTCTGGTCGTGAAACGGCGCGATCCCCTGGAGCATCCGCATCGTCTCACCCGTCCCCAGGAAGGCGAAATGACTCTCCTCCAGCGCAAATTCGGCGGCGATGTTGCTCACGAAGATGTCGAGGATTCCGTCGCCGTTCAGGTCGCCGAAGTCGACCCCCATGCCCTTGAACGAGTCGCGCCCGACCACCTTGGAATTGGGCGTGGTCAGCGTCTTCTGACCCTCCAGCAGGGCGAAGCGGAACTCGCCCGGCCGGGAACGGTTGTGGAGCAGCCGGTCGGGGCCGAAGTCGTTGGCGAAATAGATCTCCGGCAGCAGGTCGCCGTCCAGGTCGGCGGCCCCGATCCCCAGGGTCCAACCGTAGCCCCCCAGATCGTCCAGCACGCCCTCGGCGTCGACGAATCGGACACTCGGGCTCGGACCCGCCAGACGCGTCGATCCAGCGCAGCAGGTGTTTCCGTCCGCCGTTGTCGGCCCGCGTCATCGAATGCTGCATCGCCTCCAGCCCGCCGGCCCGGGCGTCGAGGACCCGGGCGTCGTCCGGAAAATAGTTGCCGACGATGAGGTCGGCATGACCGTCGCCGTCCAGGTCGGCCAGCGTCGCGGCATTGGTGAACCAACGGCCCGCTCCCGGCGCCACTTCCCGGGCCACGAAGCTGATCGCGCTCGAGGCCCTTGCCGTGCCGTCCCGCCTGAGGAACGCGATCGGCGGCCGGCCCCAGTAATAGACCAGGATGTCCATCAGGCCGTCTTCGTTCAGGTCGCCCGGCAGACAACCCATGGGGGCCATCGTGTCGGGGTTGTAGGGCAACGCCACCAGGTCCAGCGAGAAGGGCTGGTATCGCTCGCCGGTGCCGGGCACCGGAGCAACGATGACCCGATCGACCCGCGGGTCCACGTAGACGACGTCGTTGGGCAGGCCGTCCCCATCCAGGTCGTTGAGTGCAACCGCCGCGCCGACCGACGAGATCCAGGACTCGATCCGTTTCAAGCTGGGATGGACCGGACGGACCGTCCGCGAGTGGTCGCCGGAGAGTTCGGGCAGCGGATGGTGAAGGAACTGGAATCGTCCCGCCAGCCGGGCCTGTTCGGTACCGGACAGTTGCGGCTGCAAGGAGAGGCCGTAGAGCGCCAGAACGATCGCCAGGGCCACCAGGTCGCGCCGCGTGGCGTCGGAAGAGACCCTCGGGTGTGGTCATGATTTCACGGCCTCCTTGATCCAGTTGGCCCGGATGCGTTGGCGCCACACCTCGTATGCGGGAGTCGTGCGGATCGGCCGGGAGATCGCTCAGGGCGTCGATCCGTCAAACGCGCGGCATCCTCGGCCGTCATTCCGCAAACGATCCGGCACGCCATGTGGGTGTGGGGTGAGCGGTTGCCGGCCCGCTCGCGTGCCTTGGCGGCAAAGGCGACGCCTTGCGCGAGCTGGGGCTGATTCGCATCGGCGGTCGCGACCAAGGTTTCGATGGCCTCGGCAGCGACACCCGCCCGCGTAGGCACAGGCCAGTCCCACACCGCTCCAGAGGTCCGCGTGTCGCGACCGGGGAAACCGGGCGATCGTCTCCGTGATGCGAGGAACCTCGGCCCCCTCGACGAACCAGAGGCTCCGGCCCAGCCCCTGGTCGAAGACGCCGTCGAGCGTATCCCGAAAGCCTCTCGGGGACCCGCTGGCGCTCGACCGTCTCGGGCCAGTGGAAGTAACCCTGATGGAACCCATAGCCGTCGATCGCCAGCCAGCCGAGCAAGGGGTCGAACTGCGCCAAGGCCCGATCGACTCGCCGACGAAGCTGGGCCAGCACCAACCGGCTCCCACGTGGACCATGTAGGCATGAGGTTCGCCAGGGCCCGCGAGGAACTGGCGCAGTCGGTCGCGTCTCCAGGGAGTGAGCAGGTCGAGCAGGTAGAGCCCCATTCCCGCTCCTTCGAAGGCGAAGCCGCGCAGGTCCGACTCGATTCGGTCCAGTTCCGAAGCCAGCCGATCCGGCCGGTCCTCCTCCAGGGCGGCATGATAGCCGTGGAGGAAGGTCCGGCCGATCTGCTCGAGACGCTGGCGAATGCGTTCGTCCCCGCCGCGAAAACCTCGCCGGGAGGACGATGCCTCCTCGGTCGAGATCCCGAAGAGGCGCCTGCGGAGCCGGCCCAATACAGATCTCACATCGTCACCGGAATGTCTCAGTATCGGTGCACCAACCGGCACATCGGCTGGTATCTCACAGAGTTCCTCCATCTCGATGGCTTGGCCGACCCGGCGCGGACGACGGTCAGGCGCGCCGCCGCCCCCATCGGAGGCAGGCCGGCACGATCAGCCCGGCCGTCAGAAGCATGACCCATGTGCTCGGCTCGGGGACCCCTTGCAAGTTCACCACCGTCGGACCACCGATCTGGCCCTGGAATGGCCCGCCGTCCAGGCTGATCTCCGTGAAAACGTCGAAGAAGCTCTTGATATCGAACTGGCCGCCACCGAGATTCGTGATCGTCGTCTGGCCGGTCGTATCCCCCAGATTGCTATCGAGCATGATCTCCACCGAGTGGCCCGCGACCGTGCCGGTCAAGTCCATGGAGAGCATCTGCGTATTGAAGGTCCCGAGATCACCCGGCGCATAGTTCATGACCTCGATCTGGACAGGGCCGGTGAGTGTGAAGGGGATTGATGTACCGCCGTTGATCGAAACCTGACCGTTGAGTTGGGAACTGACGTTCTCGACATCATTGGGCCCAATGGGTTGCCGTGATTCAAGCGCGAGGACCCTGTGCTGAGCCAGAGTGATCGAGACGCCTGGATACAGCGCATGGAATTGCGCAAGGTAGGCGGGGTAGAGTCCGTCGAGCCCACCATTGATCGGCGGAAGATCGGGATTCGTGGTGATGAAATCCGCCTTGGCATTGTTGCCGCCGGCGATTGCCAGGGCGAGGGCCGCCGCGATGACGAGGGACATCGATCGAAGAATCGGTCGCGTTCTCATGGAAGATCCTCAATTGTTTGGAGTGCGGAAAACGAGGCGTCCACGGCCGAGATCCCGAAAACGCGCTTGCGGAGCCAGCCCAGGGATCGTCTCACGGTTCCACCCGAAATCGTCGCCGCGGACGTGTTGAGGCACGGCACTCAGCCGCGCCGGAACGATTCTCCTTGTTGGAGGAAATCGGTGTCGGCTCAAGTCACATCATCCACTCCAGGCGCACATCGATCCGTAGGATCTCTCGTTCGGAGCACCGATCCTCTCCTATCCATTTCTCGCTACACGCGGAGATCTGTTGCGCGATCGATGGGTCCAGCCGTCAGTTCGAACTGGCCGACGTTGCGAATCGGAAACATCCCGGTCCATCGACCGTTGCAACGGGTCTCAGAGTTTCCATGTCATGTGAAGGGAACGGAACCGGACCTGATCGGGCGTCAACCCGAGGGCATGGTCGACCTCGGAGATCAACATGCGTTCAATCCCGCGCAGGTGCAGCACCTGGAAGCGGGTGTGCGACCAGTGCTCGCGTTCCTTGGCCGGGCGAGCCCTGGCGACCTGGGCACTCAGGCTCGCCGCCGCCACCGGGCGTAGACCGGCGCGACCAAGCCGACCATGACCCACGCGATCCAGGTGCTGGGCTCCGGCGTGGACGCGGGATCGACGTGGTGGGCCGCAAGCTGGGCCGCCTCAGTCGTTGGTCCCGCGTAGAACCCACCGGACGTGAAGGAGCCACCGTGTGCGTCTGACGCGTAGGGTGTGGCCTGCCAGATGCCAGTGCCCGTGAAGGACAATGTGTCAGACATGGTGGGGATTGCGGGCGCACTCCCAATCGGCGTGAAGATCAGCTCGGCCGTGACTGGCAGCGTGGAGGTGAATGTCCCTCCCGTGCCGGTGGTGTTTGTGATCGTAATCCCAGACAATGCTGTGGCTTCGGTAACGCCGAAGTAGGCGCCGCCCTTGACGTCCACATTGTAGAAATTCCCCCCTATGTCCACAGGGGCGACACTCATCAGATGGAGCGCGTAGAGTTGAAGATCGAACGTGGCCACGCCCCCGGTCCCGATCGTCTGGGTAGGTCCCGTACGCTGGACGATCGTATCCGTGTTATACAGGTTGACGCCATTGACCGTGCCGAGCGGGACCCCCTCCAAAGGGACTGTCGTACTGCCGAGCGTGACGAAGGTCCCCGTGGGATCCGTCGTGAAGAGGTCGTATCCCGCGGAGAGCATCACATCGCCTCTCGCGGCGGGCGGAGCGAGGGCCGCGAGCCCGACCGCGAGCCCGCAGATCAGACAAGGGAAGAATGATCGATTCCGCATTTGAGGTCTCCCGTGCTGTTGATGCTAGAGATGAGCTTGTCCTGACGATCGAGTAAGACCGACCTCCCCATCCGGTTCCGAGCCGTTTGCGATCAGATTCGTGCCGAGGAGGATTACTGAGCGTTGCATAGAAAACTCAACTCGGCGGATCGCTTCGGGATCGACTGCTCTTCTGGGGGCTGCGCCGGCAAAGCCGGCTTGACCCCAGCCACCCCTGATTCTCGGCCGCCAATCTGGGGGTGGCTGGGGTCGAGCCCGAAGGGCGATGCCCCCAGGAGAGGCTGGGGACGCTACGCCGAGTTGAGTTTTCTATGCAACGCTCAGTAGTATCTCGGCGCATACGGACCCCACCCGTCCTCGCCAGTACGAGGTCTCCGAGTTGGTGCCGGCAGTAGAATCCGAGATCGATGCAGTTACTTGATGTAGAAGAAGATCCGCTTCTGTCTCCTCAGCGGAGTAGGAAATGGGTAGTGATGCCCGATCCAGGCAAATATCGCCCCTTCGCACTTCGATCGGTGGGATCACCCTGTACGAGCACCACTGCCCTACTATCATTTACTCGTTGGAATCGGGAGGTCTGTTGCGCGATAATTCGAGCAACCACCGATTTCGCGCGACCGGGGGTTGTCGTCGTCGACATCCCGATCCATCGACTGTTGTAGCAGGTCGCGGAATTTCCGCTTCATGCGATGGGTGCGGAACCGGACCTGATCGGGGGTCAGCTCGAGAGCGGCGGCGACCTCGGCCGTTGGCCGACCCTCGATCCAGCGCTGGTACAGCACCTGGAAGCTGGTCTGCGAGACCTGGTTGGAGAGTTCGAGCAGGACTTTTCGGACCTGGGCCAGTGTCCGGCGGCGCTCGTATTCGGCGGCCGGGTCAAGGTTGGGATCCGGTCGCCCGATCGCCTCGTTATCGCCCAGGTTCTTGGAGACGTGGCGGTTCCGCCGCCGGATCGAATCGACTGCTTTGTTGCGGGCCAGGGTCATCATCCAGGTCGAGAGCCGGCCTCGGTTTGCGTCCTGGTGAAAGTGGGCCAGCCTGGCGACGACATCCTGCCAAACTTCCTGCGAGCAATCGTTCAGGTCCGTCCTCGGGTAGACCGCAGTTCCTCAGAAACGCACGGATCCGTGGCGCGTAGAACTCATAGAAACGCCTCCATGCCTCCACTAGCGGTGTCGGCGGTTTAATCCCTCGGGATCGGCACTCCAGGTAAGCCTGACTTTCGGCGAGGAATTCCTCGCCGATGTCCAGGGATTGCGGCACGCTTTCCGAGGCCGGTCTCCTCAACGCACGCATTCGCTGGAATCGGGAGATTCCTCATCGCTGCTCCTCACTCCCCACGGTCCCGTTCGTGTCTCCCTGGGACCGTGTTTCGGTCATCCGCTCCAACTCTTCACGATCGAACGAAACCGCGTCCGTCAGGGGCTGAAGGATCGCCGCGCCGGTTCATCGAGGTCGCAGAATTCTTCGACGCCCTTGCTTTGAGATGCTTGAGTGCCGAGAATATAATCAAGTCATGCCAGCAATGGCACCGATGGGCTAGCCACGACGTGAGCTTTCAATACGACGGAGTGCGCAGAACGATAGCAGTGCGGGATGATCGCACGGAGGTCCGACATCGCCGCGCCGCACTGCTTTCAGTTCGATCGAATCGACAGGACGCGCTCAGTCTCGCAACGACCGAAACACCCTCTTGTAGATTTTGAAGCCTTCCGGTGCCCTTATCACGGCATCTGATCAGCCAAGTACAGTCCTGTCAAGAAAAAACCGACGTCTCCCGCTTTTTTAAGTGAAAAGCACTTAGCCAAGCCGTAATCATGATGCCGATACACAACATCGCTTCGATCGGTCACAGAACGGACGTCCTCTCAAGTCTCCCCATCCCATGGTTCTGGGAGGCTTGGGGGCATTGGCGAGGTGTAGCAGGGCCGTAAGGCACGGCGAGTCACGGCATGACGGGACAATTCCTTTTCCTTAGTTATACGCAATCCAACCGAATATCGTTCTGGAGACCTCGGCATCGTACCTTCCCCCAGGGATGCGTCTGATCCATGGTTCACCTGGCGACCAAGATCCTGCTGGACGACAAGACACGGTTCCTGACGACCGTCTCGGGGGTCGCGTTCGCGGTGTTGCTGGTCATCGTTCAGGTGGGGATCTTCCTGGGGATGCTCGAGAGCGCCTCGATCACGATCGAGCGGCTGGAGGCCGACCTGTGGGTGACGGCGAAGAACACGCCCAACATCGACTTCGCGAACACGTTTCCCGAGCTCTACGTGCATCGCGTCCGATCGGTCCCGGGCGTCTTGCGGGCGGATAACCTGATCGTCTGGTTCGTGCCGGTGGCCCTGCCCAGCGGTGCCAAGGAAGCGACGATCGTCTATGCCCTGGAGGACTTCCCGCGCTGGAATTTCCCCTGGGACGTGGTCTCGGGCAATCCCCTGGACCTCCGACGCGGCCGGTATGTGTTCCTCGACGAGTCGGCGGAGCGTCGGTTCGGCCCGTTCGCGGTGGGCGATTATCGCGAATTCCTGGGGCTCCGTCTCAAGATCATCGGCCGGACTCGCCAGGCTCGTTCCTTCACGACCAATCCCCTCGCCTTCCTCGACTATCGCGTCGCGCAGGCGCTGGCCCCCCTGGACCTGCGGCAGCGGACCACGTATATCCTGGTGAAGCTCGAGCCGGGTGCCGACCTGGAGGCGGTCCGGGCGGCGATCCGCCGGAGGCTCCCCTATAACGACGTGCGGACCAAGGCAGGAGTGGGCCGCGCGGTCCCGCAATTACTGGGTCGAGAACACGGGCCTGGGTCTCAGCATGTTCATGACCGTGTTCCTGGGCTGCCTGGTCGGCGTTGTGGTCGTCGCCCAGACTTCGTACACGGCGACCATCGAGCATTTCAAGGAGTTCGCGACGGTCAAGGCCATCGGGGGATGCAACGCCGACATCTATCGGATCATCGCCGAGCAGGCGATCATCGCCGCCGTCGTGGGTTTCCTGCTGGGGACCGCGCTGGCTTATGCGGTGCGGCCGATGCATGGCCGAGGTGGACCTGAAGCTGATCATCCCGACGGCCTTGATCGGGTACGTCTTCCTCGGGGCCGTCGCGCTCTGCCTGGGTGCCTCGTTGATCTCGTTCCGCAAGATCGCCGGCCTGGACCCGGCGGTCGTCTTCCGTAACTGAGGGGAGGTGGACTCCTGACGCGGCCATCGGCCGCAATTGATAAAGAAGCGGATTGCGGATTGCGAATTGCGGATTGGAGATTGCAGATTGCGGATTGCGGATTGAGGATTATGCAGATGTCGGAAGCATCGATTCGGAATCGGGAATTCGGATTGTCTGGAATTCCATGAGATGTGCGTCACGACGCTGAGGTCAGTCCGGAGGTAGACGCCATGGCCGTCCTGGAAGCCCGTGAGGTGACCAAGAGCTTTGTCGAGGGGCGGGAGACGGTCCCGGTCCTCGGGGGGGTCTCCCTGGACCTCGAGCGCGGCGAGGTCGTCGTGCTCGAAGGTCCATCCGGATCGGGGAAGACCACGCTGCTGTTCATCCTGGGCTGCCTGCTGACGCCGACCTCGGGACGGGTGATCATCGAGGGAGAGGAGGTCGACCCGCGCCGGCCGGATCGACTGCCGGAATTGCGGAAGCGATCGATCGGCTTCGTATTCCAGCAATTCAACCTGTTCCCCGCGCTGACGGCGCTGGAGAATGTGGAATACGCACTGAACGTCAGGGGGGTCTCGGGCTCGGCGGCCCGGCGCGAGGCCGAGCGGGTGCTCGAGGCGGTCGAGCTGTCGCGACCGGCGTCGGGCGCGACCGCGCGATCTCTCCGGCGGGCAGAAGCAGCGCGTGGCCATCGCCCGGGCGCTGGCGGGCCGCACGGCGATCCTCCTGGCCGACGAGCCGACGGCCAGCATCGATTCCCGACTGGGCGGCCAGATCCTCGACCTGTTCGCCCGGCTGGCGCGCGACGAAGACCGCGCGGTCCTGATCGTCTCGCACGATCCCAAGGTGCGCGCGATCGCGGATCGGATCATCCGCATCGAGGACGGACGTCTCCGGGACGAGGGAGGGTCCGGATCATGATGGCGAAGCTCCTGTTCGTCGGGGTGGGGGTGATCGCGACGCTGGTCGTGATCTGGCAGGCCAGTCAGGCCGGCTGGGTCCGGCCGCCGGCGCCGGCGCCGGCCGGCACGCGACCGGCCGCCGATGGGCCGGGCATCACCCGACACCGACCGGATTCGGTGATCGCCGAGGGACGGCTCGTGACCTATCCGGGTGCCGAGGTCGTGGTTGCCGTGGAGCGATCGGGGCTGATCGTGAGCCTGCCGGTGCGGGAGAAGTCGGTCGTCCGCAAGGGTGACCTGATCGCGGAGCTCGAGTCGGACGAGCTTGCGTGCGTCGCGCGACGAGGCGCGAGGCGCGGATCGACGAGGCCGAGGCCGATATCCGGTTCTATGAGCGCGAGGTGGAACGCCGGCGCGGTCCTCATCGCCCGCCACGCCGCCAGCGACGTCGAGCTCGAGACCAATCAGCGGGGCCTCGAGGTCGCGCAGGCCCGGCGGCGGGCGGCCCTGGCCGCGCGGCGCCGCCTCGACGCCCTCATCGCCAAGACGCGGATCACCGCTCCCATCGACGGCGTCGTCATCGCCCGATTCGCGCACCCCGGCGAGACCGTCGATGCCTCCGCGCGCCTCGTCACCCTCGCCGACCTGCAACGCATCCGGGTCGAGGCCGAGGTCGACGAGATCGACATCGGCGCCATCGCCCTGGGTGCGGAGGCGATCATCTTCGCGGAAGGATTCCCGGGCCGGACCTGGCGCGGCCGGGTCGAGGAGATCCCCGATGCCGTCGCCGGCCGGCACCTCAGGCCCGAAGATACCTCCCGTCCCGTGGACACCCGCGTCCTCCTCGTCAAGATCGCCTTGCTCGAACCGACTCCCCTCAAGCTCGGTCAACGCATCGAGGTCGAGATCCTCAGGGCACGGCGCTGATCCCCGCTCAGCCCCGAAACTGGCGAGTGCATGCGTGCGAGATTCGAGGTGTGAGACAAGGGATGGTAGTCGAGGATTAGCTTCGCCGCGCAACCGGCATGTCCGGCTCTCGTGGCAGTCTGTCCGTCGCCGCCAACGAATCCCGAGGGATTGACCAATGGTCCCGGCCGATCTCAATGATTATAATAGTTGATTGACAGTAGAGGATTTCGGGGTTCGCACTCCTCCAGTCGCGCCAATCGATCCAGCCGAGTCTGGGGAGCCAGGATCTCGAGCGACTCGACCTCGACAGTCCTTCGCGAGGGAATCGGGAATCCAGGATTTCTGACTGTAGTCGGAGGTCGAACCGCAACCGGTTCGTTTCCGGGCGGTTGGCGTATTGGTCAAGGATCGTCCGGGAGGCCGAAAATGAGATCGCATCGCGGGGGCTGGCTCGGTTCCTGGGTCTTGGGGGCGATCCTCGTCGTGGCGCCGGCGGTCTCGACGACCGTCCACGCCCAGCCGGGATTCGGTCCCGATCCGTTCTGGCCTTACAACAGCCAGTACGCGCCGTACACCGCTGCCATCGGACCGGCCTCTCCGGACGGGGGTCAGGGCAGCTCGATGATCGGTCGCCAGGGCTTATGCCACGGCGAATCAATTCCAGCAGTACCTCGAGGGACTGTCGAGCCCGGGGCGAAACGTGTCCGACCGGTCCGGCGTCGGCGTGCCCTACTACCGCGGGTCTGGATCGACCTATGACTCGAGGGGACCGGGAGTACCGGCCAAACGCGGGCGGCCGAACAAGGAGTTCGAAGAGACCCAGCGGGAGGTCACGGAGAAGTATTTCGAGTATTTCTCCGAGAGGGACCCCAAGAAACGAGCGGAGCTGCTGAGGGAATACCAGCGTGCGCGGCGAGTCGTCCCGGCTGCTTGAGTCCTCGGGCGCAATCGCCGTCCCGCGTCCTGGACGCGGCTTCCCGAGATCGTGCCGAATCGGGATCGTCGCGGGTATCGGGAACGCCGCGCGACGAGATGTCGGGGTCCGTGTCCCTGCCACACGAGCCCGGCACGACGAGCCGAGCCGGCACTTCCGCCACGCGATCGGGCACCGCCGGCATCGGCCCGAGGACAAGGCCGCAGACGATCGACCGGCGCCGCCGATCCCGACCGTCACCCCATCACAGGTCGGCGGTCGTTCACGGAGCACTCCGAGCAGCGTCCTGAATCGTGCCCGGAGCATGGATGATCGCGTGGCCGTACGCCGGGCTCGTCATCGGCAACGCCTCGGAGCCGGCGCACCGACCAGCCCGCTCAGTCCCCGGCCCCGAGAACCTCGGAATAACGATGATGCCGTGCCCGGGGTTCGCCCGCCCGGCGAGCCCCGGGGCCGTTCAAAGGACCGGTCAGGAAATCGCTGACTCGTTGACGGTCGTTTTTTGATCCTTACAATAGGGCTCACGTGGCGCGGCACTTTCGAGTCCTCCGCGCGCCGCGAACTCCGGACGTCTTCCCGACTCCCGAGAATCGTGGCTCCTCCCTGCTCGATTTCGACCGGCCCACTCTGCCATCCTCTTGAATCCATCCCGGCGAACGCCTGGATTTTTTTTGGTCCGACTTTGTGAAACCATTCACAAAGATGGTCGCCGTCGGCCGAGGGCACTGATCGATGGGCGAGGAATACACGCCGGTCTTCATTTTCCTGATCATGGCGATCCTGATCGGCGCGAGCATGAT
Organism: uncultured Isosphaeraceae bacterium; assembly: GCA_963842405.1. Taxonomy (GTDB): domain Bacteria; phylum Planctomycetota; class Planctomycetia; order Isosphaerales; family Isosphaeraceae; genus CAVZRC01. The sequence continues at coordinate 160,540 of CAWJGW010000004.1, forward strand.
GATCATGAGCGCCGTGTTTGGTCCGCGCAAGAAGACCGCGCGTGAAGCAGATGCCGTACGAGTCGGGCATGGACCCGATCGGCGACGCGCGTCAGCGGTTCGACGTGCGGTACTACCTGGTCGCCATCGTGTTCTTGCTGTTTGATGTCGAGCTGCTTTTCTTGTATCCCTGGGCGGTGGCGCAGTGGAGCATGGACCCGAGCCTGGCGCCCCCGGGACCGGCGTGCCGGTCGCCGGAATTCCCGCGGAATTCCGGGGCTGGGTCTTCGGTGAGATCGTGGTGTTCGTCATTATCCTGGCCGCGGCTTTCGTTTATGCCTGGCGGAAAGGGGTCTTCGAATGGCGGTAGGCAAGGATCCCGATGGCGGTGCCGGCGCGGCATGCGTCACCTGGGCGGATCGACTCTGACGGTCAAGCCGGCTGACGCGATCGAGATGCCCGAGAACACGTTCAGGTCACGACCCTGGATGCCGTCGTCAACTGGTGCCGCAAGTACAGCCTCTGGCCGATGCCGTTCGCCACGGCGTGCTGCGGGATCGAGTTGATGGCGGTCGGGGCGAGCCGGTTCGACATCGCTCGCTTCGGGGCCGAGGTCATGCGGTTCAGCCCGCGCCAGTGCGACTTGATGATCGTGGCCGGGCGCGTGGCCATGAAGATGATGCCGGTCTTGCAGCGGATCTGGCTGCAGATGCCCGAGCCGAAGTGGTGCATCAGCATGGGGGCCTGCGCCAGCACCGGCGGGATTTTCGACACCTATGCCGTCGTGCAAGGCATCGATCGGTTCATCCCGGTCGATGTGTATATCCCCGGCTGCCCGCCTCGCCCCGAGCAGATCCTCCGGGCGCTCATGGACATCCAGACCAAGATCCAGAAGGGCGGCACGATTGAGCGGCAGCAACGGCCTGCCCGAGTTGCTCGAACGGGAGAAATACCTCGTCGAGAAGCGGCAGGCCCCCCTCGGCTTCGCCACATCCGCCGAACGCGGCGACGAGGATCGATTCGGCTACCGAATTCCCGGAGGCCCCGCACAACTCGGGGCCGAGGAGACGCGTTGAACCCCTTCCCCCTCGTGGGGGAAGGGGGCCGAAGGCCGGGTGGGGGAAAGCTCTACCTCCACCCCAGCACTCCCCAGACGGACCCGCCCCCGGCAAGTTCACCCCGGAGCAAGTCACGATGATCCTCGCGGTCGCCTGCGAGACCGCCGAGAAATCCGGCCGGTCTATCACCTACTGGACGGCCCACGAGCTGGCCGACGAGGTGGTCAAGCGGGGCATCGTCGTGTCGATCTCGACCTCGCAGGTCAGCCGCTACCTCCGCGAGGCGGACCTGCAGCCCCACAAGAGCCGGTACTGGCTCAACACCACAGAGAAGAATCAGGTCCGGTTTCAGGAGCAGGTCGAGACGGTCTGCGAGACGTACCTGGCGGCGCCGGCGTTGGAGCGAACTCAGAACACCCATACGTGTGCGTGGACGAGATGACGGGCATCCAGGCGCTGGAACGGATCGCTGAGACTAAGCTGATGATCGCAGGCCAGACGGCGCGGATCGAGTTCGAGTACAAGCGCTAAGGGACGTTGACGCTGATAGGTAACTTCAGGTGAAGACCGGGGAACTGATCGCGCCGTCGATCGGCCCGACGCGAACCGAGGCCGACTTCGCCAGCCAAATCGATCAGAAGATGTTTACCGATCCGGGCGCGTCCTGGTTTTTGTAGAGGATAACTTGAACAGCCACTGCTCGGATATTTGGTGGAGGTAGTGGTTGAGGTGTGTGAGATAAAGACGATGCTGGGGAAGAAGAGGGTAGTGGGGTCCTGAAATGGGTGGAGACTAGTTAGGCGTTCTTGTCGGAGGAGACTCACAGAGTCCGGTTCGTGTACACGCCGAAGAACAGTTAGTGGCTGAACAAGATCGAGGGGGTCTGTGGGGTGATCATGCGGAAAGTGATCCGCCGTGGTTCTGTCAAATCGGTGAAAGATTTACGTGAGAAATTGGTGGATTTCATAGACTACTTGAATCGCGTCTTCGCCCATCTGTTCCGCTGGACGCACACGGGTAGTCCACTGATGGCGAAGAGTGGCGTGAAAGGGGTCCGACAATCATCGGAACAGAAAGTCGGGTTAAGCAGTGTACGGCCCGACTAGCCACTACCAAATGAGCACCAACACAGCAGCCCCACCCCGACCGACCCGCACACGACGACCCTCGCCACGCTGGCGAAGGTCCTGGGCGATGGCGTTTTCAGCCAGTCGCGGTTTCGCGACAACCTCCGCCTCTTCGTGCCGCCCGCGCGGCTGCGAGACTTGTTGACCGTGTTGAAGAACCAGTGCGGCTTCAACATGCTCGCCGAGCTGGGAGGGACCGATTACCTGGGCTATCCCGGCCGGACGCGGGCGCGGTTCGAGGTCCATTACGTGCTGCGAAACCTCGAGACGTCCGAGCGCCTGGTCGTCAAGGCCGGCGTCGACGACCCCGACCCGGTGCTCCCCTCGGCGTTTCCGCTCTGGCCCGGTGCCGACTGGATGGAGCGCGAAGTCTTCGATATGTACGGTATCCGGTTCAGCGGCCATCCCGACCTGCGCCGCATCCTCATGCCCGAGGAGTTCACGGCGTACCCGCTCCGCAAGGATTATCCGCTCCGAGGGCGCGGCGAGCGTCATAACTTCCCGCGGCTCACGCGGGGCGAATCCTGACCCGACCCTCGCCGCATCCCGCCCAGGCCAGACCGACCAACGAACGAGACAGGATCACCCGATGGCCTCCCAATTACTCGACGAACCGGAGCTCCAGGCCGACACGAAGCAAACGACGTGGACCCTCAACTTCGGGCCTCAGCATCCCGCCACCCACACCACGTTGCGGTTGATCCTGGAGCTCGATGGCGAGCGGATCGTGAAGGCGACTCCGGACATCGGCTACCTGCACTCGGGGTTCGAGAAGCTCGGCGAACATCTCACGTATAACCAGTATGTGACGATCGTCAACCGCAAGAACTACATCAGCCCGCCGATGAACGAGGTCGCCTGGCATCATGCGGTCGAGAAGGTGCTGGGCATCGAGCTGACGCCGCGTTGCCAGTACATTCGCGTGATCATCTCCGAGCTGGCGCGGCTCAGCGACCACCTGCTCTGCACGGGTGCCGCCGCGCTGGACCTCGGTGCGTTCACCGCGTTCCTGTACGCCTTCAACCTGAGGGAGCTGATCTACGACGTCTACGAAGAGATGTCGGGCTATCGGTTCCATCCGGGTTATACCCGGGTTGGAGGCGTGCTCTACGACTTCAACGACCGCGTGCTCAACCGGATCCAGGCCGTGTTGAACAGCTTCCCCAAGGTCTATGCGGACATGGCGAAGCTGTTGTTCCGCAACCGGATCTTCCTCGACCGGGTGCGCGGGGTGGGCGTCTTGAGCAAGGCGGACGCGATCGCCTACTCCTGCTCCGGGCCGATCGCGAGGGCCAGCGGCGTCACATACGACCTCCGCAAGGACGAGCCCTACCTCGTCTACCCCGAGCTCGACTTCGAGGTGCCCTATTCGCGTGGAGGGCGACTGCTGGGCGCGATTCATCGTCCGGATGGAGGAGATGCAACAGAGCCACCGGCTGCTCGAGCAGGCCGTCAAACGCCTGCCGTCCGGACCGGTCAATGTGCCGATCGCCGAGAAATTCCCGCTGCCGGACAAGCTGACGGCTTACAACAGCATGGAGGGCCTGATCCAGCACTTCGAGCTGATCATGCCCAACCGGGGCTTCGAGACGCCGAAGGACGAGGTCTACGCGGCCGTCGAGGCACCGAACGGAGAACTCGGCTATTACCTGGTTGCCGACGGCAGCCAGTCGGCCTGGCGGGTCCGCACCCGACCGCCGTCGTTCATCCATTTTTCGGTGTTCCCCCTGATGATCAAGGATCATCTCCTGGCCGATGTCGTCGCCGTGCTGGGGAGCCTGAACATCATCGCGGCGGAATTGGATCGCTGATTCGTCATTGGCCGCTACAGATTCTGCCTCGAACCGTCTGATGGGGAGGGAATTGATGCTGGTACTCGATCAACTCACTCGACTCTCAGCAGATGAAGTCCGCTGTCATATCACTCGTGATGGGAAGTCCTCGGAGTTCACGGTTCGGTTCTCGCAATACGGTGAGGCATTCGAGGGCTCAACCTGGAAGGATTACCACCGGCTCCAAGGTGGGAACTTACGAATTGCGATGAATTCAGGGCGTTCATGAAGACACTCTTTGCCTATGCGGACGGAGCCTCGATTGCGCTCCCCAAGGAAATCGTTTCGGACTGGACAACGGGGGGCCAGGGAATTGTGGCAGGGACGGGAGAGATGGCAGGGACCGTTAGGGGAATGTAGCGTCATGAAAGCTCAAGAAAACCGGAAGGAGTGATCTGCCGTTGGAGGTCAATGAGCGTTCCCCGTCTCCGGTCCTATACAACGACTAATAACCCATGACTAATGACCAAAAGATTCTCAGTGAAGCCATGAAGGAGAAGATCCGCTCGCTCTTTCCGCGCTATCCGAGCAAGCGGGCGGTCACCTTGCCGGCGTTGCATCTGGTGCAGGAGTACCTGCGGTGCGTCCCCTACCAGGCGATGGCGGAGATCGCCGAACTGCTGGAGATCACGCCGGCCGAGGTGCACGACACCATGAGCTTCTACGGGTTCTTCCCGCAGGCGCCGCTCGGTGACGTGCGGGTCTGGATCTGCCGGTCGTTGTCGTGCATGCTACGCGGGGGGGACGAGCTGCTGGAACATGCCTGCGGCCGCCTGGCGATCGAGCCGGGCCAGACGACCCCCGACGGCAAGCTGACGGTCGAGTTCGCCGAATGCCTGGGCGTCTGCGACTTCGCGCCGGCCGCGCTGGCGGACGACGGGCGGGTCTACGGGCCCTTGAGCGAAGAATCGGTCGATACCATGCTCGAGGAATTGAAACTGGGCCGCCGAGACTCGCTCCTTGACTCCTTGACTCCTTGAGAAGGGAGTCGACAAGACCGCCGTCTCTTGCCAATGACCTAATGACCGAATGACCAAGGACAAAAAAGTGGCCACCTTTGAACCCGTCCTGAGCCGCAACTGGACCGTGCCGGACAGCCATACGCTCAAGGTGTATGAGTCGCAGGGCGGCTACCAGGCGTCGCGCAAGGCGCTGGCGACCGACCCCGACTCGGTGCTCAACATCGTCAAGGACTCGGAGCTGCGCGGCCGCGGCGGCGCCGGCTTCCCGTGCGGGCTGAAATGGAGCTTCCTTCCCAAGGATCGGAAGGAAACGCTCATGTGCGTCAACGCGGACGAGAGCGAGCCGGCGACGTTCAATAACCGCCTGCTGATGGAGAAGGATCCCCACCAGTTCCTCGAGGGCATCCTGATCGCGTGCTTCGCGACCAAGGCGTCGACGGCTTATATCTACCTGCGGTTCGAGTACATCCACGCGTACAATGTGCTCGAGACGGCGATCGCCGAGGCCCGGGCCGCCGGTCACCTGGGGAAGGACATCTACGGGACCGGCTTCAACCTGGACGTCTGGGTCCATCGCGGGGCCGGGGCGTACATCTGCGGCGAGGAGACCGGCCTGATCGAGAGCCTGGAGGGAAAGCGGGGCTGGCCGCGGATCAAGCCGCCGTTCCCGGCGATCGAGGGGGCCTTCCGCAAGCCGACGGTCGTCAACAACGTCGAGACGCTCTGCTGCGTGCCCCACATCCTCGAGCGCGGGGCCTCGTGGTTCAAGTCGATCGGCGTGCCCAAGAGCTACGGGCCGAAGCTCTACTGCGTCTCGGGGCACGTCAACAAGCAGGTCTGCGTCGAGCTGCCGCTGGGCATCACCTGCCGCGCCCTGATCGACGAGCATGCCGGCGGCGTCTGGAAGGGCCGGACGGCCAAGGCCGCGGTCCCGGGCGGGATCAGCATGGGGCTGCTCTCGGCGGACGAGCTCGACACCCCGCTGGACTTCGAGAGCCTCCGCAAGCCCGGCTGCCTCGGCCTGGGCACGGCCGCGGTGACCGTCCTCGACGACAAGACGAGCATCGTCGATTACCTCTACAACACCTGCCGTTTCTTCGCCCACGAGAGCTGCGGCCAGTGCACGCCCTGCCGCGAGGGGACCGGCTGGTTCTACAAGACGATGAAGCGGATCAAGGCCGGCGGCGGCCGGATCGAAGACCTCGACATCATGCTCCAGTTGGCCAACAACATGGGGATCATCCCGGGCACGACCATCTGCGGCCTGTCCGACGGCGCGGCCTGGCCGATCAAGAATGCGGTCGCCAAGTTCCGCGGCGAGCTCGAGGACTACATCCGGACAACACCAGTCGGATGCCTACAAGGTCACGCCGCTTCAGGAGGAGATCGCCCATGGACTCCCCGCGGACGGGACGCGAGCATGCCCCAGGTCGGCGGGCCGACGGTCTATGCTCCGGACCAACTCGTCACGCTCCGATCGCCGAGGCCGGACCCCGTTTGAGACCGAGCGAGGCCGGCGGCCGCGCGTGCATCAATCCTGGCCATCCTTTGACACTGACCGCGAAATGGCAAGCTGATGGCGACCATCATCATCAATCGCAGCGAATACACGATCCCCGAAGGCGAGAAGCTCAACGCCATCCAGATGGCCAAGCGCGTCGGGATCGAGATCCCGTACTATTGCTGGCACCCGGCGCTTTCGGTGGTGGCCAACTGCCGGATGTGCGAGGTCGAGGTCGGCACCAAGGACGCCAAGACCGGCGAGATCAAGCTGCTGCCGAAGCTGGTCCCCGCCTGCCAGACCCCGGCCAAGGACCTCACCGTGCTGGTGACCGACAGCCCCAAGGTCAAGGAACACCAGCGCATGGTGATGGAGTACCTGCTCCTGAACCACCCGCTCGACTGCCCGGTCTGCGACCAGGCCGGCGAGTGCGGCTTGCAGGACTACAGCTACCATTACGGCCAGGCGACTCACCGCTTCGTCGAGGAGCGGATCGTCAACCCCCGCAAGGATGTCTCGGACCTGATCCAGCTCAACCAGGACCGGTGCATCATGTGCACCCGATGCGTCCGGTTCACCCGGGAGATCTCCCAGACCGGCGAGCTCCAGGTCACGAATCGCGGCAACCATGCCGAGATCGCCATCTTCCCGGGCCAGCCGGTCAACAACCCGCTGGCCGGCAACGTGGTCGACCTGTGTCCCGTCGGTGCCCTCCTCGACAAGGATTTCCTCCACAAGCAACGGGTCTGGTTCCTCTCGAAGCACGACTCGGTCTGCACGCGATGCTCGACCGGTTGCAACATCACCGCGGAGGAGAATCGGGGCGCCCTCTGGCGGTTCAAGCCGCGTCAGAACCCGCATGTCAACGATTACTGGATCTGCGACGAAGGACGTTATAGCTACAAGGCGGCCAACGATCCCAATCTCCTGGCATCGATGTACGTCCTGCGAAACGGCGACCATCATGCCGTGGCGGCCGACGAGGCCCTCAAGGCCGTGGGGCGCGGGTTCCAGGAGATCGCCCAGAAAGGTGGGGTCGTCGCCGGCTTGTTCTCGCCGTTCCTGACCGTCGAGGAAGCCTACTTGCTGGCCCGCTACCTCAAAGGCTTGAGCCCGGCCAACGTGCTGGCGATGGGCCCGATCCCGACGCGGGGGAGCGATCAGACCTTCCAGCCCGACCAGACCAAGGGCCGGACCGGCGATACCAGCTTCGTCGTCCCTCGACCCTTCACCATCCATGCCGAGAAATGCCCGAACCGCCGCGGAGTCGAGGCGATCCTGGATCATTTCGAGGGCAAGGTGATCCATTACGAGGAACTGGCTCGGCGAGCGGCCGCGGGCGAATTCCAGGGCCTTTACGCCGTGTCGGACTCCATCGACCCCTGGATCGCCGAGACGGAAAGCCAGGGCCTGCGGTCGAGAAGTGAAGTTCCTGGTCGTCCAGGACACGAACGTCACGCCCCTGGCCCATCAGGCCGACGTCGTCCTCGCCGGCGCGACCTTCGCCGAGAAGGCCGGCAGCTATGTCAATGCCGACGGCCGGCTGCAATACTCCGGGGCGGCCTTGCCCCCACGCGATGGGTCGCTCCCGGACCTCGACGTGTTCGCGATCCTGCTGCACCGCCCCGGGGGACCTGTCAACTCCAGCGAGGTCCTGTCCGAGCTGGCCGAGGCCGTGCCCGCCTTCGCCGTCGCCAAGGGAGGCAAGCTGCCCCCCTTCGGTGCCGTCATCGGCCAGCCGACGGCCCAGCGACGGGGCAACCGCCCCGCCCAGTTTCACAGATAGTTGGTTCGTCCCCCAGGGGGAGGCGAGGTGGCGTTAGAGCTGTCTCAACTGAGCTGGCAGTCCCGTAGTCAGCTTGCCGGCCTGACCGAGGCTTACGTGAGGTCGGAAATCCTGGCCTAGGTCGACTCCTACGAGAAGACTCGGAGTTTTCCAGACACGTCGAGAGCCGAGCCAATGTCTTGCTCTACTGACTACTGACTACTGACTACTGACTACTATATGAGAGATGGCCCATGTTGATGGTGATCGGCATCCTGATCAAGATCCTGCTGGTGGTCGGCATTTCTCAGGGTGCCGTCGCGTACTTGATCTACGTCGAGCGCAAGGTCGCGGCCTACGCCCAGGATCGGATCGGGCCGAACCGGGCCGGTCGTGAGTTCGGCATCCCGTTCGGCCTGCTCCAGCCCCTGGCCGACGGGGCCAAGATGCTGCTGAAAGAGGATGTCGTCCCCGCCTATGTGACGAAGCCGCTCTACCTCCTCGCTCCGATGATCGCGATCGTCGCGGCGACGATCGGGTTCGCCGTGGTGCCATTCGGACCGGTCGGAAATGGCTCGTTCATCGATTTCCAGATCGCGCCCGGCGTGGACATCGGCATCCTCTACGTCTTCGCGGTCGGCAGCCTGGCGGTCTACGGCGTCATCCTGGCGGGCTGGTCGTCCAACAACAAGTACTCGTTCATCGGCGCGCTTCGCTCGAGTGCCCAGTTGATCAGTTACGAGGTCCCGCTGGGGCTGTCGATCCTCGGGATCGTTCTGTTCGCCGGCTCGCTCGACTTGAATCGGATCATCCTCTGGCAGGACCGGCACGTCTGGGGGTTCATCGCTTCGCCGCTGGGCTTCCTGATCTTCCTCGTCAGCGCCTTCGCCGAGACCAACCGGCTGCCGTTCGACCTGCCCGAGTCGGAGCAGGAGCTCGTCGGCGGCTTCCACACCGAGTACTCGGCGATGAAGTTCGGCATGTTCTTCCTCGGCGAATACCTGCACGTGATCACGGTCAGTTTCCTGGTCGTCATCCTGTTCCTCGGCGGCTGGGACCTCCCGTTCCTCCCGTTCCTGAACGCGGAACATGCGGGATTCTTCAGCGCGATCGCCAAGCTCGTGGTCCTGCTGGTCAAGGTGGCTCGTGATGATCCTGTTCATGATGTGGATCCGGTGGACCTTGCCGCGGTTCCGTTACGACCAGCTCATGGACCTGGCCTGGAAGTCGCTGATCCCGCTGGCCCTGGTCAACTTCGTGGCCACGGCGGCGATCTTGCAATGGTTGCGTCCATCGAGTTGACCAGGGCGGGTACGGTGGCCACCTGAGAGCTGAGATGAGATGGGAGACTGAAGCGGTGAGAGCCGACGACCCGAAGTTGAAGCGAATCGATCCGCCGAAATTGAACTGGCACGAGAAGTTCTACCTGCTGCCGATCGCCCAGGGGCTGGGCGTGACGGCGCGGCACATGGCTGGCGTCGCGTTCGGCAACCAGGCGATCACGATGCAGTATCCCGAGGAGCAGCACGTCCCGAGCCCGAACTACCGGGGCGTGCACCGGCTGAACAAGGACGAGCAGGGTCGGGTCAAGTGCGTGGCCTGCATGCTGTGCGCGACCGCCTGCCCGGCCCATTGCATCGATATCGTCGGAACGACCGCCCCGGCGAGCTGGCCGGACCGGGAGAAATACCCCGAAAGCTTCGTCATCGACGAGCTGCGCTGTATCTATTGCGGCATGTGCGAGGAAGCCTGTCCGGTCGAGGCCATCGAGCTGACCGGGCTGTATGACCTGACCGGGCTGTCGCGCGAGCAAATGATCTTCGACAAGTCGAAGCTCCTCTCGGTCTTCGACGCCACCCGGGACACCGAGCCCATGCGGTACGCGAAACCGCCAGCCGACGGCCCGGGCCAGACGCGGATCTTGCCGTCGCTGGAACACTGACGGACGGCCGTTGCCAGCAACTGTGACCAGCCCTGACTCAAGGAAAGCTCCTCGACGATGTCGATCACCGCACATGATCCTGGCCGCCGTTGTTGTCGTGCTCGGCGCGGTCGGGACGTACCTGATGCTGCCGCACCGGCACGGAGTGACCCGGCCGCGGACCGTATTCGGAGCGGGCCTGGCCTCCGCGGGCGTTGCACTGCTGGTGTTCCTGACATTCTGGAGCCCGCCGGCGGCATTCCTGCCGACCGTATTCCTCTATGTCTTCGGCATCATGGCGATCCTCGGCGCCTTGCTGACGGTGACCAGCCGCAACCCGGTGTATAGTGCCCTCTGGTTCGCCTCCGTCGTGCTCTCGACGTCCGGGCTCTTCCTCCTGGCGGGGGCCCCGTTCCTGGCGGCGGCACGGTCATTGTCTATGCCGGTGCCATCATCGTGACGTTCCTGTTCGTGATCATGCTGGCCCAGATGGAGGGCAAGGCGGTTTACGACCGCGCGGCCCGGGCACCCGAGGTCGCCACCTTCACCTGCTACCTGCTGTTCTGGTGTCTGATCGTCTCGCTCTCGACCGTTCATCCCGCGTCGGTCGAGGATCACGAGCACCGGAGCACGCACGGCATCGAGCCTGAGGCGATTATTCCGCCGCTCTCACGATATCATCAACGCCCGAGGGGAGAACAGCGGAGCGTCGGTCGCCGTCCTCGATCGAGCCTTGCCCCCGACCACGCAGATCTTCGATGGACCCGACCAGCAGAAGCCGAACGTCGCCGGATTGGGCGCATCGCTCTACACCGATCACCTGGTGACCGTCGGCCTGGCCAGTGCGCGTCCTGTTCGTCGCCCTGGTCGGCGCCGTGGCGATCACCAATCCCAAACGACCGGGCGGTATCAGCCCCGACCCGGCCCAGGCCGCCGCGCTCGGAACCAACAGGCCGTGAACGAATTCGTTCTTTTCTAGTCACACGCCACTAGCCACTAGCCACTGAAGAAGAGAGACCCATGCCGCCTCCGCCCGACCTATTCACACTGGATGTCCTCCGCGATTACCTGCTGGTCGGGGCCGCGCTGTTCGTGCTGGGCATGCTCGGCTTCCTGAGCCGCCGCAACCTGATCGTGATGTTCCTGTCGGCCGAGATGATGCTGCAAGGGACGGCGCTGAGCCTCATCGGCTTCGGCCGGTACCACGGCAACTGGACCGGCCAGGTCTTCACCATCCTGATCCTCACGGTCGCGGCGTGCGAGGCGTCGATCGGGCTGGCCCTGATCGTGATCCTCTATAATCGGCGATCGTCGCTGGACGTCACGCTCTGGCAAGACCTCCGCGACGCGAACGCGGTGGCGACGCCCGCGTCGGAAGTCGTCGAGGAGGCCGAGGCCATCGAAGTTGTGCCCGGCCCCGAGTCGTATCCGCATCTGACCCCGGCCGGTGTCGAGCCGGCCCATCCCGTGCAACCCTGGATCGAGCGGCGAAGCTGAGTCAGCCGAGTCGAGCCCGGCGAGTGGACCGCAGAGTCGAGCACCGGACTTGAACAGCCGATGGAAAGAGCAGCCATGAGTGACCCGGAAATCCCCGGTTTCTTCGTGCGATACGCCTGGTTGATCCCCGCCTTCCCGCTGCTCGGCGCGTTGCTGGCCGTGGCTCGGTGCGCGTCGATGGAAATCCCAGGCTCACATCCCGGTCGTCGACGGGGATCGCCCTGGCGTTTCTGTTCTCGCTCGGCGCCCTGGGCTCGGCGGAGTCCTACCAGAAATGGGAGGTGATGAGCTGGCTGACGGTCACCGATTTCCAGATCCCGATCGAGGTCCGCGTCGATGGACTGAGCTCGATGATGCTCTCGATGGTGACCTTCGTCTCAGGCTTGGTCGCCGTCTTCGCGATCGGCTACATGCACGGCGACGAAGGATACCCGCGGTTCTTCGCCCTGATCGGCCTGTTCGTGTTCTCCATGACGGGACTGGTCCTCTCCAATAATTACGTCCTGACGTATGTGTTCTGGGAGGGCGTGGGGGCTTGCAGCTATCTCCTGGTGGGCTTCTGGCACTCGCGGCCCTCGGCGGCCGTCGGCGGCGATGAAGGCGTTCCTGGTCAACCGGGTCGGCGACTTCGGCTTCGCGATCGCCATCTTCTGGCTCTGGTCGGTCGTGCCGGGGCACAATCTCAGCTACGGTCATATCTTCGACGCGAATACACTCAAGGCGATGCCCCACGAGTCGATCGTGGGGATCTCGCTCCTCCTGTTCTGGGCGGCGACGGCCAAGAGTGCGCAGATCCCGCTCTATGTCTGGCTCCCCGACGCGATGGAAGGTCCGACGCCGGTCTCCGCCCTCATCCACGCCGCGACGATGGTGACGGCGGGCGTCTACCTGATCGCCCGATCGACGCCGATGATCGCGATGGCCCCGGGGGTCCAGCTCCTGATCGCGTCGATCGGCTGTGCCACGGCGCTGCTCGCGGCGGCGATCGCCGTGACCCAGAACGACCTCAAGCGCGTGATGGCCTATTCGACGGTCAGCCAGCTCGGCTACATGTTCATGGCGCTGGGAGCGGGCGTCGGCGGGGTCGCCCAGCTTGCGATCGTCGCGGCGATGTTCCACCTCTTCACCCACGCCTTCTTCAAGGCCCTGCTGTTCCTCGCCTCGGGCAGCGTGATGCATGCGATGGGCGACGTCATCGACATGCGACGGTTCAGCGGCCTGCGCCACCGGATGCCGATCACCTGCTGGACGTTCGCCGTGGGCGGGCTCGCCCTGGTCGCGATCCCGCCGCTCTCGGGCTTTTTCAGCAAGGACGAGGTCCTGCTGGCGCTCTCGAGCGCGAGCCATGTTGCACACGAAGAGGGTGGAGGCTGGCTATACGGGTTGATCTACTGGGTGGCGATCCTGACCGCGTTCATGACGGCGTTCTACACCGGCCGGGCGTTCTTCATGACCTTCTTCGGCCCGGAGAAGCTGCCCAGCCCCAAGGACCCGGAAGCACCACCGCACGCCGAGCCGGCTGGCGTCGCACGGCGAAGATCATCACGGCGAAGGCGTGACCGGCCTGCCTCACGAGCACCATGGTGAGATCGGCCACGAATCACCGCCGGTGATGACTTTCCCGTTGATCGCGCTGGCCGCCTGCACGGTGCTGATCGGCTTGATCTGCCTGTTCGCCGGTCCCTTCTTCGGGGGAGCGACCGAGTGGTTCGCCGGTCATCTGCACAAGACGCTCGCGTTCGAGTCACTGGGTCACGAAGAGCACGCGTTCTCCTGGGTGACCGCGATCGTCGGCACCTTGGTCGGAGTGCTGGGGATCGGTCTGAGCTACGTGATGTATGCCCAGCCCAGCCCGATCCCGGGCCAGTTGACGGATCGGCTGCGGCCGTTGTATGAAGCCTCGCTGAACAAGTTCTACATCGACGAGGTTTACCAGTGGGTGGTCATCGGACCGACCCGCTGGCTGGCCGTCGTGTGCGCGTTTCTGGATGATTACGTGGTGGATCGCCTGGTGATCGGGGTGGCCTTACTCCCTCGGCTGATCGGCCGGAAGCGGCTGGCCCCCTATGCAGAATGGCTTGATCCAGTTCTACGCGGTCGTGTCGGCGGTGAGCGTTGCGGCACTCCTGTTGATTCTCTTGCTGTCGGCTCGTATGATCGGATGCGGAAACGGGTCGGGGAATCCGACGAGGAACGATGAATGGCGACACTCCTGGTGATCACGGTCTTCCTCCCGGTCCTGGGGAGCTTGGCCCTGGTTCTGATGCCGCGGACGGACGACCATCGGGCGCGGACGATCGCGCTGGGGATTGCCCTGGTCACGCTGGCATTCAGCTTGATCCTGCTGGCGGGTTTTCATTCCGAGGTGAAGGGTCCGCAATTCGCTTTTGTCGGGGCGGACGGGCGATATGGCCTCTCCTGGGGCGGGAACTCGTCCGAGGCTCCCGACCGGCCCGATATCCGATTCGCCCTCGGACTCGATGGCATCAGCCTCTGGCTCTTCGTGCTCACCTCGCTGCTGATGATCACGGCGATCTGCTCGTCGTGGGAATCGATCAAGGAGCGGGTGGCCGTCCATTATGCCTTCCTCCTGGCCCTCCAGACGGGATTACTCGGGCTGTTCGCCAGTCTGGACATCATCCTGTTCTATATCTTTTTCGAGTTCACACTGATTCCGCTGTTCTTCCTGATCGGGCTCTGGGGCGGCCCGCAGCGCCGCCGGGCCTCGATCACGTTCTTCCTGTACACGCTCGCCGGCAGCCTGCTGACGCTCCTGGGGGTCATCGCGCTGGTGGTGGTGCATTATCAGTTCTCGAAGGACAAGGTCCTGACCTTCTCGATCCCCGAGCTGACCCGTGGGCTGAGTGCCTTGGAATGGGGACCGTGGCAAACGGCGAATTCCTGGAGCAGCCCGCAGGTCGTCATCTTCCTGCTGTTACTGGCGGGGTTCGCGATCAAGGTGCCGATGTTCCCGTTCCATACCTGGCTGCCGCTGGCCCACGTCGAGGCGCCCACGGCGGGGTCGATCCTCCTGGCCGGGGTGCTGCTGAAAGTCGGGAGTTACGGGCTCCTGCGGTTCAACCTGGGGATGACGCCCTTGGCCGCCGATTGGCTCTTCCCGATGCTCGCCACGATGGCCGTGATCGGCATCATCTACGGGGCACTGACCGCGCTGGCGCAGACGGACATCAAACGGCTGGTCGCCTACAGTTCGGTCAGCCACATGGGTTTCATCGTGCTGGGCCTCTTCGCACTCAACCCGACGGGGATGGACGGCTCGGTGATCCAGATGCTCAATCATGGGCTGACGACCGGTGCCCTGTTCGCGTGCGTGGGCGTTGATTTACGAGCGGTACCATACGCGGTCGATGGACGAGATGGGCGGGCTGTGGAACCGGCTGCCGCTGCTGGCCTTCTTCTTCATCCTGGCGGCCCTGGGTTCGGCGGCCTTGCCGGGGTTGAATGGGTTCGTGGGCGAGTTTCCGATCCTGGTCGGCGCCTTCGGCGTGAGCCCGCGCGCCGGCGTGCTGGCGGCGACCGGAATGATCCTGGGCGGGTACTACCTGCTCTTGATGCTCCGCCGGGTGATCTTCGGCCCGCTGCGCGAGCCGGCAGAGCATGCCCATGGGGCGGGGTCAGAAGACCCGAGCACAGCATCGCATGCGGCCGTCCGGCCCATCGGCTGGCATGAGATCGCCGGCCTGGCGCCGATGATGTTCCTCATCGTCGCCATCGGCGTATACCCGCGGCCGATCTTCGAGCAGATCCAGCCCGCGGTGCAGCTCATCAGCCAGAACGTGCAGACCCAGCGCGACCGGGCACGTGAGCTGGAGAAGGCGGCCCAGAACGCGCGTCCCCGCCACGCGGCCGAGTCCCAGGACCCCGGGCGGCGGCCAAGGCACCCGCGAGCGGCAAGACATCCGCGAAGGGCAAGACATCCGCGAATGGCAAGACATCCAAGAAAGGCCAATGATGGGTTCCAACGCTTTGG
Source organism: uncultured Isosphaeraceae bacterium (assembly GCA_963842405.1). GTDB lineage: Bacteria > Planctomycetota > Planctomycetia > Isosphaerales > Isosphaeraceae > CAVZRC01. The sequence goes on from CAWJGW010000004.1 coordinate 176,173, forward strand.
AGGCGGCGTGGCAGACGACGCTGATTCTCCTCCCCGAGATCATCCTGCTCCTGACCGGCATCGGGATGATGACGGCATCGGCCTTCCTCCAGCAGCCGCGACGGCGGTGGTGCCGAGCCGCCGTCTGGTCGCTGCTTGCCGCGCTGGTGGCCCTGCTGTTCGTGGCCGCGGTACGAGACCGACATGTACTCCGCCGTCGCGCTGAACGACTCTCTGTCCTTCTGGGCTCGGCTCGTCCTGCTGCTCACCGGCCTCATCGTGATGGGGCTGGCGCATGACGAGCCCGCCGACGACCGTGCGGGTGAGTTCTTCGGGGCCCTGCTGATCATGAACGCCGGCTCCCTGCTCGTCGCCGCCGCCAACGAGCTGGTGTTCCTCTTCGTCGGGCTGGAGCTGGTGAGCATCCCGACCTACCTGCTCCTCTATCTCTCGAGACGCAATGCGGCCACCCAGGAGGCGGCGACCAAGTACTTTTTCCTGAGCATCTTCGCCTCGGGCCTGCTCCTCTACGGCCTGGCTTTCCTCTATGGTTCGACAGGCATCAGCAATCTGAAAGCGATCAGCTTCCTCATCGAGAAGGTGGATAACTTCCCCCAGCCGCAGCTCGGCTTGATCGCGATCGTCTTCGTGATGGCGGGCCTCTGCTTCCGCGTGGCCGCCGTGCCGATGCACGCCTACGCGCCCGACGTCTACCAGGGGTCGCCGATCGTGATCGCCGCGCTGCTGTCCTGGGTGCCCAAGGCCGTCGGCTTCCTGGCCATGATCCGAGCGCTCACGGCCGTGTTCTCGGTGTCGCCCACTTTGCTCTACAAGGCGGCCGTCCTCGCCTGGATCATCGCGGCGGCGACCATGACGCTCGGCAACTTCGTGGCCCTGCTCCAGGACAATCTCAAGCGGCTGCTGGCTTACTCGTCGATCGCACACGCCGGCTATCTGATGGTCGGCGTGGCGGTCGCTTTCACCAACGGCCGGCGCGGCACGGAGCTGTACTACGGCAGCGAAGGGATCCTGTTCTACCTGCTGGCCTACGCCCTGATGACCCTGGGGACGTTCGGGGTAATCATTGCCCTGCGGATCGGGGATCGCCCCGTTCAGACGGTGACCGATCTTGCCGGGGTCGGATGGACTCAGCCCTGGTTCGGGGCCGCGTTGGCGATTTGCCTGCTCAGCCTCAGCGGTATTCCACCGCTGGTCGGTTTCTGGGCCAAGTTCGAGGTCTTCTCCTCGGCGCTGGTGGTCTACGATCTCGGCCAGTCGTGGTCGTTCCTCGCGCTGGCGATCATCGGGATGCTGAACGCGGCGATCGGTGGCTACTATTACCTCCGCATCGTGGTGCTGATGTATCTGAGTCCGTCCAAGGAAACCGTCGTCGTGCGCGGGGGATGGCCGGTCGCGGTCTCGGTGGCGGCCTGTGCCGGCCTGACGGTCGCATTCGGGTTGTTCTGGACGCCTGTCGCCGAGACGGCCCGCGCCGCCGCCCGCTCGGCCATGGCGCATCCCGCCCCTGTGGCCCCCCAGGTCGAACAGGTTGCCGGGGCGGATGGTGCCCGCTGAGGCGCGGCAATTCTTGGTGGTTGCGCTCCGCTGACACTCCCTGCGAGTTTCTGCGGATCAGTGAACGATGACTGACGATCCATTGCTCCAGGACCGAAGACCCTGCCGTTTCGATGCGGCAGGTGCGTACCCTCCCGACCTTCTCGGTGTGCACCAGGCCGCTCTCCTCGAGCACGTGCAAGTGTTGGACCACTGCGGTCAGGCAGTTGCAAAGCGGTCACACGCGTCAGTTGGCAGCCTTGGCCACTCAGCGGCCTCCCGGTGACCAGGATTCTCATGCTCGCCTGGTCCCGCAGGATGAACCGGCGTGCTCATCTCTACTCCGGCTTGATTCCGCCCATGATCTTCGTGCCCGGAAGGTATTTGTGGCCCCAGGCGGCGATGTCGCCTACGAGTTCGCCGAGGCGCAGACCGTCGTCGGTGAGCCGGTAGGTATACCGCCGCTGATCGGACGGGTCTGGCGTTTTTTCGACCAGGCCCTGCTCGCACAACGCGCAGACCGCGCCGCCAGGACGTTGGTGGCTATCCCCTCCGGCGAGCGCAGGAAATCGTCGAAGTACTGCCGGCCGCGCAGCAGGTCACGCACGACGAGCAACGTCCAGCGATCGCCGATCAGGTCCAGGGTGCAGGCGACGGCACAGTCGGAGCGACGCACCGGCCTCGTTTTCTTCTCGCGCTTCATGACCGTCCATTTTACTTGCCTTCTGCAAGCGACGCCATAGAATACTTGCATAATGCAAGTGAAGTGGCGGGCGACGGAGTCACGGTTCTCGCTTCTGCGTGAGGCCGTCCCTGGCACTGGCTCTTCGGCTGAGCCTGGCGTCAGGCCACAATACTCGTGCATGACTCATCGGAGTGTTGCCATGAGACCGGTCCTCGCAGGCGTGCTCGCGCTTTGGTTCGTGGTGGTTTTCCTGCTCGGCGCCGCCGGGGCGATCGTCCGGCCCCCTGGGACGCCGCCGTTTCCCATCCTGATCGGGGCGACGGCCCCAGTGATCGTGTTTCTGGTCGCGTACTGGATTTGGCCCGCCTTCCGTGCTTACGTCCTGTCCCTCGACCTTCCCCTGGCGACGGCGGTCCAGGCGTGGCGAGCCGGCGGGCTCGGGTTTTTGGCCCTGTACGCCCACGGAGTGTTACCGGGGGCATTCGCCTGGCCCGCCGGCCTGGGGGACATCGCCATCGGGGTAACCGCACCGTGGGTCGCCCTTGCCCTCGTCCGCCGACCCGGCTTTGCGATCAGCCGAGTCTTCGTAGTCTGGAATCTGCTCGGGATCCTGGACCTGGTCGTGGCCGTGAGCGTTGGCGGGCTGAGTTCAATCCTCGCCTCTGGCACCGCCGGGGAAGTGACGACCGCGCCAATGGCGCAGTTGCCGCTCGTGCTGATCCCGGCGTATCTCGTGCCGTTGTTCGTCGTGCTGCATCTGGCCGCACTCTTTCAGGCTGCCGCCAGTCGGTCGTGAAGTGGCGGCGTTCCAGGCTCTCAATCGAAGGAAGGTAACGACGATCGCGACCACCGGCGGGACGGTTCGTCTCTCCTTTCCCGGAGGGCAGTCATGGCTTGAAGTCGACCCTTCCCGTCTCGCCCGCGGCGACCGTCACCCGGGCGGTCGCCAAGGTCCGGGTCGTGAGGCCGCCGGGGCGGTCGGGGACCCGTTCGAAGGCGGTCGTCAGGGTTACGGTGTACTCTCCCGGGGCCAGGTCGTCGAATTCGAAACTCCGACTTGATCGGGTTTCAGCTCGAGGTCGGTGGAGTCGAAAAAGCCACCGGCACGGGGACGCCTGGATTCGACCGGCCGAGAGGTAAGTCTTGCGGTCGACGGTGCCGGCGATCCGCGCCGGGGCAGGCAGGGAGATGTCGAACCAACCCTCTCGGTCCTCGCCTTGACGCTCCAGGTGGTCGGCTCTCCCGGGGGCGATGCCCTTGCCCCACCAGGCCAGCTCTACCTCGGTCCCTCTGGGTATGCCGGGGAACTGGAACCGGCCCTGTGCGTCGGTGGACGACTCGAGGAAGCGAGCTACGTTCGGCTGCTGGGCCAACTGGCCGTTGCGGATCATCGACCAGTTGAAGGGGAATGCCGGCTCGCTGGTTGGGATCGCGATCCCGGGCGGCGATCAGGCGGAGTTGTGCTCCCACGACCGGTTTGCCCATGGCGTCGAGGAGCCGGCCGCGATAGGTGCGGAGGTTGGCCGGGTCGAGCGGATCGAGCCGGAATTCCTCGGCCAGGGCCTCGTTGGGAAGGGCGACCACGACGCGCTCGGTCACACGACGCTCGTAATCCTGGGCCGAGACCATCACCTGGAGCGGCATGCCAACGACCAGGTCCCCGATCTTGAATCGGCCCTCGTCCGACTGGAAGACCTGACCCGGGTTGACCAGGTCCGACCGGAGGCCGACCGAGGGATCGCCCGGCTGTCGACTGTGGCGAGAACGTGATCTGGACGTTGAACGCGCGGATCGGCTTGCCCGTCCTGGCGTCGACCACCTTACCCAGGATCACCCCGGCGGGGACCATCTCGACGGCGATCAGGTCGTCGGTGTCGAGCGGCAGAATCCGGTTGCGATCTCCGAGTAACCCTCCTTATGGAACGCGAACGGAGAGTTGGCCGGGAGGGAATCGAAGTCGAATCGTCCTTGCGAGTCGGTCGTCGCACTGCCGCCGACGGAGTGCGGAACTATTCCCATGCGCGAAGTAGACGCGGACCCCTTCGATCGGGCAGTCCCTTGTCATCGGTGACCCGCCCCTTCAATGCGGTGGCCCGGCTCCATCGTGATCGTGACTTCGGCCGGCTTCTCCGGCAGGTCCCGGCTCAACCTTGACCCGCTGCGGGGCAGAACCCTTGGCTCGAACGATCACCTCCTTGCCGGTGATGGTTTCGATAGAGATTCTCCAGCCGGAATCGCCCGTCCGGCCCGGTCTTCGTCTCGCGGAACTTCGGCTGACGAGTTGCCCGGATTGATCAACTCAGCGCCGGCGATCGGGCGACCTTGATGATCGAGGACGACGCCGACGATCGAGCCGCCGTGCGGACGGAGTCGGAGCGTGAGATTGAGCTCCTGCTTGGGGCCGGTCATGCGAGTCGGGATCGACTCGTGGAAATAGTCGCCCGTCGTCAGCTCCAGGATGCGCAGGGCGACGTTCGAGCGGGAGATGCTGCGAGCCGGTAGCGCCCATCGGCATCCGTCTCGACATAAGCAAATTGTTCGGTTGCTTCCTTCGCGGAAGATGCTCAAGCCGACGCCGGCGACGGGTTTGCCCGAGGGGTCGCGGACGACGCCTTCGAGGTCGCCGCCCGGGATCGAGCAGGAACTCCGCCTCGGCATCCGAGCCGTTCTCGAGGTTCATCCAGCGGGAATCCTTGGCGAAGCCATCGGCCCAGACTTCCAGCAGCCAGCGCTCGGGAGTGAACGGCTGGGCCTGGACCTGGCCGTCGCGGTCGGTCGTGAAGTCGTCGACGAGGTCGCTCCAGCCGGGTTGCACGGTCGCGTTGGGGATCGGTTTACCGTTGGCTCTTTCCTTCACCCGGACCGTCACCCGCACCCCGGGGACGAGCCGCAACTCGACGGGCTTGGGCGGCTCGCCGGATTCGGGAAGGATCACGACCTCGCCGTGGGCCTGCCGGGGACGCGAGGTCAGCTTCCCGAGATTGGCCCAGACGCGATACCGCCCGGGCGTCAGCCCGTCGAACGAGAACGTTCCCTTGGCATCCGGCCGTGGTCCCGACGGAGGGGCCGCTTGCCGATGTAGAAATCCTGGCCCTTCGGCGGCGGCGGCAGCAGGACGACCTCGGCGGCCTCGACCGCGTCGCCGCCGTTGCCGCGCACGACGCGGCCGGCGATCCGGCCCGTTCCTTTCACCTGAGACTCGGCGGCCGGACCGGTCGTGGGGTTGGACTTGGCCGCGAGAGTCTGCCCGTTCGGCTGGGCTGCCGAGGAGCCGGGATGGACCATCGCCAGGCCGAGCACCAGAGCGGTGGTGCTCGCCGCGAGCAACCGTCCCGAACGTCGATCCACCGGCAGGTGGCTCCGCGTCTCGTCGAAGAGCGACCTCAGACGATCCTCCAGGACGTTCGTCCGCGCCATCGCGATGTTCATCGAGAACCGCGGCATCGCGCACGGATCGCGCCAGCTCGAGCAGTTGGCTCGCGTAATCGGTGGGACGTTCTCCCGCGAGGACGACGCAGTCGTCGCAGGCTTGCTCGCACTCGAGCCGCAGTCGATGAAGCGCGTACCAGACCAGGGGGTGGAACCAGTACAAGACGGCCGCGAGGCGGCCGGCCAGTTGGAACGCCCGCGTCGAATCGCCGGATGTGGGCGAGCTCGTGCAGTAACACCAGCCGACGCTTCCCGCTCCGGCCAGCACGGGGCGTCTTCGGGGAGCAGGATCACCGGCCGCACGACGCCCCAGGTCAGTGGGATCGGCGACGGCCTCGCTCTGGAGCAGTTCGACGTTCCGGCGGATCGAGAACTTCCGGCGGAGCGACTCAAGCAGGACCAGCCAGTCTTCGTCGATCACCCGTCGCGACCGACGCCGGAGCCATTGGTTGCCGAGGAGGCCGAGCAGTGTCGGCAACCCGGCCGCGAACGCACCGATTCCCCAGACAGCGAGCAATCCGCCGGGAATCGACCAGGCCGCGACAGTGCGGCGAGCGGGCAGGGGACTTGCATCGATCGCATCGGCGGCGATCGATGGCGGAACCGCTCCCGCGAAGGCCGCGCGATCAGGGATCGCAGCGGCCCGGCGACGGCGGCCGGACTCCGTGGTCGATCGGGCCAGGGGTCGAGTAGGGCGGGGCATCGGCCGCGGGAACGGGCGACGCGGGGAGCGTCGCTGGTAGGTTCGCGGCGGCTGTTCGCGGCAGCGTAGGAACACCGGTAGCCGCCAGCCGGGGACCAGCCACGACGCGAATGGCATCGCGATCAACCCACAGAGCGACAGGGCCCACAAGCGGTGACGCAGGGCCGCCGACCGGCGGCGCAGCAATCACCGCGATCGAACACGACAGGAGCAGGAGCAGGGTGGCCTTGGCCGTCGCATCGGCGAGGATGCCGACTAAGGCCGTCGGAGACGAATCGCCGCGGTGAGCCAGTGCGTCATGTCACTTCCCCTTCTGGCGGGCTTCGTGGATGAGTTCTTCCAGCCGTTGAATGTCGTCGTCGGTCAGCTTCGTGACGGACGGGTGCAAGATCGCCTCCACGGCGTCGGTTGCCGAGCCGGCGAAGAACGTCTGCAGGAGATGCCTGAGTGCCGAGCGTTTCGCCACCTCCCGCGATTGGGCGGGCCGGTAGACGTACTTCGTGCCGACCTGGCGGTGACGCAGCAGCCCCTTCTTCTCCAGCAGCCGGATCATCGTGCGAACGGCCGAGTACGTCGGCGGGTCGGGAAGCTTCGCCAGCACGTCGGCGACCGAACCCTCGCCGAGCCTGATAGATCACATCCATGATCTGCCGCTCCCGGGCGCCGAGCCCTCCTCGCTGATGTTGTCTTGGCATTCGCCCCTCATGGGAATCGCGGAGCGTGACGGCCGCCGAGGCGGACCAATGGCATTCTATTGCCATGTGGTAATCTATTGCCACAGGTCGCGAATGTCAAGAGGCTGCGCCGGCGGGTCAGCTCCCGCTCCGGCGAAGACGCCAGCATCTGGTAGAGGTGGCTTGTCCAGCCATGCTGATCGTCGGAGAATAGACGCATCGCCGGAAGGAGTCGGCCGTCGACGTCGGGGACCCTGGTGGCGGGTTATCCCGTGAGAAGAGGATGGGTCTGACTCTCCGGGGCGCCCGACGCGTCCCGCCGTCGGAGCCCGGAACGATCCGAGAGGAGAACGGTCGGCACGTTGAGGGTGATGTCCGCTATGAGGATGCGCTGGGGTCTGGGGCCTGTCTTCGCGTTCGAGAGCCTGATCGCCGCGCGGCGGTGGCAGGTCTACGCGCTGCGGTCGATCTATGTTGGCCTGCTGCTTGTGGGCCTGACGCTGACCTGGGGGCCGTCGGACCGGACGATCAACAGCCTGGCGGAAGCGGCCGCGATCGGCCGGCTGTTCCTCCTGACGGTGATCGCCGTCCAGTTGGCCATGGTGCTGCTGGCCGCCCCAGCGGCGACCGCCGGCGCCATCTGCGTCGACAAGGCGCGGGGGACGTTGCTCCATGCCTTCGTCACCGACCTGACGGACCGCGAGATCGTCCTGGGCAAGCTCGGGGCGCGGCTGGCCCCGGTCCTGGCCCTGATGGCCTACGGACTGCCGGTCCTGGCCCTCGGCAGCTTCCTGGGCGGGATCGACCTCGCGGCGGCAGTCGGGGCCGAACTGGTCACGGCGGGGGTGGCGATCCTGTGCTGCACCCTGGCGCTGATGACCTCGGTCTGGGCCCGCAAGCCGCACCAGGCCCTGCTGCTGGCCTACACGCTGGTGGGCCTCTGGGTGGGGTTTGTCCCGGCGTTGATCGTCATCTTTCGCATTGGACCTCCCACGACGATTGCGGAACTGGTCTTGGACATGTCCAACCCGATCCTCGCCGCTTTCGCGCCGAGGTCTTCCAGGCCGAGCTGGCCGGTGGGCCTGCGCGAGCAGGTCGTGTTCTTCCTCGCCACGCTCCTGATCTCGATGGTCCTGATCGGCCTGGCGAGCTGGTGGCTGCGGCCGACGGTCCTCACCCAGTCGAACCGGCCGCAGAAGCGCCAGCGACCCGGCGCACCGGCGCGCCTCCTGGATTACCTGCCCGGTCCCCCGCTCGACAGTAACCCGGTGCTCTGGCGCGAGTGGCACCGCAAGCGGCCCTCGCGCTGGACCGGGCGGTTCTGGACGGCTTATGCCATCATCTCGACGCTGGCGAGTCTGTACGTCCTGGGCTGGTATTACGACTGGTGGGGCAATGGCCTGGTCGGTAGCGGCATTCACGTACTGGCGGCGCAGGTCAACGCCTGGCAGGTGGCGATCGGCCTGCTGCTGCTGAGCGTGTCGGCGGCCACGACCCTGGCCGAGGAGCGGGACCGGGGCAGCCTCGACGTGATCATGGCCACGCCGCTGACGACCCGGGAGATCGTCTGGGGCAAGTGGTGGGGCACCTTCGCGATGGTCCCTCGGCTGGCGATCCTGCCGATCTGGGTCACCGCCGGGGCGTCGATGGTCACCGACGGCGGGATCGGCCTGGTCTTGATGATCGGCCTGATCCTGTCGTATGCCGCGGCGATCACCAGTCTCGGCCTGGCGGTGGCGACCTGGGTCCCGCGGCTGGGCCGCGTCATCACCGTGAGCGTGATGGCCTACGTCCTGGTCGCGGTCGGCTGGCCGCTCGCGTTGCAAGCGCTGCCGACCCTTCCCGGCCTTCCGGACGACCCCTTTCGACTGGCAACAGAACTGGGACGGCCTCTGCCTCGCGAGCCCGTTCTTCGGCATCTACGCGACGACCGAGTGGGCGTCCCGGTGGTCGTTTGGCGCCCAATCCCTACTCCGACATGGGGCTCCGGCCCGCCCTTGGCCCACGACGATCCGACCTGGCCCCTGATCTGGATCGGCGTCTATTCCGCGATCGCCCTGATCCTGGCGTTCGCGACGTTGCGGACCTTCGACCGCTGTCTGGGCCGGGTCCCCGAGTCTCGTCAGGACGGATTGAGAGGCGGGCCACCGGCCGCGCCGAAGCCGCGACGGCCTGACACTCTGGCACGGGTTCCTGCAGGAGTAGTGCATTGGATCGACGATTCCCGAAAAGTCCACCGTGGGGGTCTGGAAAGCTCGGGAGTGGGGCCTGGTTTTTCCGAGGGGCCGACTGTGATAACCTGGGCCCAACTCTGGGCGCGAGAAAGTTCCGAGGGGCAGGAGCCGCTGTGACATGTCGCGTTGGTTGACCTTGGCCGTGAGCCTGGCAGTGATCTCAATCATTCTTGTGGACGCCTTCGAGGCGATGCTGCTCCCCCGGCGCGTCTCCCGCAACTTTCGCCTGGCGAGGCAGTTCTACCGATCGACCTGGCGGCCCTGGGCCGCCATCGGCCGGCGGTTGGCCCGAGGCAAGCGCCGCGAGGTCTTTCTCAGCGTGTTCGGACCGCTGTCGATGCTCGTGCTCTTCGCGGTCTGGGCGGTCGGGTTGATCGTCGGGTTCGCCCTCTTGCACTGGTCGCTCGACACACCCCTGAGCCAGCCTCGACAGGAAGCGAGCCTGTTCGATGCCTTCTACATGAGCGGGGTCACGTTCTTCACCCTCGGGTACGGCGACGTGACCCCCGTCAACAAGCTGGGCCGGGTCCTGGTCGTGGTCGAGACGGGGCTCGGGTTCGGGTTCCTTGCGGTGGTGATCAGTTACGTCCCCGTACTCTACCAGGCGTTCTCCCGGCGGGAAGTGATGATCTCTTTGCTCGACGCCCGGGCCGGCTCACCCCCGACCGCCGCGCAGCTCCTGGTCAGGTCGGCCGCGGCCCGAGACCGGGGCGAACTGGCGCGCGTGCTCGGGGAGTATGAGCGATGGTCGGCTGAGCTGCTGGAAAGCCACCTCTCGTTCCCGGTGCTGAGCTACTACCGGTCGCAGCACGACAATCAGTCGTGGCTGGCCGCGGCCACCGCTATTCTGGACACCTGCTCCCTCTTGATCGCGGCGGTCGAACGGGATGATGTTTACCAGGCCGGATTGACCTTCGCCATGACCCGTCACGCGGTCGTCGACCTGGCCCAGGCCTACAAGTCTCCTCCCCGCCCCCCGGACCACGACCGACTCCCTCCCGACCGGCTGGACCGGCTCCGCGATCTGCTGCGTGCCGCCGGAATCATGCCCCGAGATGGGGCGGCCATCGACCGCAAGCTCAACGAGATGCGCGCGATGTACGAGCCGTTCGTCGCCTCGCTCTCCGCATACTTCGTCCTCCCGCTCCCCCCTTCCTCTCCGACGCCCCCCCCGTGGACAACTGGCAGACGAGCGCCTGGATGCGTCAAACCGCCGGGATCGCCTCGCTCGTTCCCGCCCAGGCCGACGACGACCACCTGGTCTGAATCCTCTTGACCATGTCCACTCTTGTCTCGTAAGCGTTCGGCAGGACCATAGCCTCCCCGCGGGCAAACCCATAGGGCTCGCAGCTACCGCCTTGCCCCACGCATCGCGATCACTCATCGCGGGAGGTCCTCGAGGCATCGCATGACGAACTTCGCCAGCCGGTCGGCGGCTTCCAGCGCCCGTTCGTGGAGCGTCCAGAAGTCCTTGAGGCTTGAGGGCCGGTTCCAGATGGCCCGGACCGCGGCGCCGACGCGGTAGCTCCCCGAGCGGACCAACAGCGCGGCGACCTCGCGGGGAAGATCGGTCCGGGCGTCGTCGCTGATGACGCGGATCGAGAGGAATCGGACGGCCTTCTCGCTCGCAGACCGCCGCGACGGCCGAGGACTCCATGTCGACCATGTCGGCCTGGGAGGTGCGGTGGAGCTCGCGCCTTCTCGGCCGAGTCGAGGATCAGCCGATCGACCGTGAGGAGACGGCCCGTGACGTGTCGGATGCCGTCCCCAAGCGACTCCGGCCGGACGACCGGGAATTCGACCGCCCTCCAGGTCGATGATCTCCTCGGGAAGGGCCAGGTCGTTGCGGTTCAAAGCGGGATGCAGGGCGCCGGCGAAGCCGGCGGAGATGATCCAGGAGGGTCGATGGCCGGCGATCAGGAGCTCGGTAGCACGCCGAGCGGCCGTGCGGCCGGGGCCCGCGATCGCGATCGCGACGATCTTGCCGTTGTGCTCGCCCTCGATGATCGGCAACGACGCCGTCTGGTACTTCCGGATGCGCTTCAAGCCGTCGATCAGGACGCCAACCTCCATGGACAAGGCCGCGACGATCCCGACATCGGCCGGGACCGGCGCCGGCGCGACGAGCCGCGCGTCAGGATTCGTCGCATTCTCTTGTTCGGATGAACCTGAAGCCATCTTGCCGACCGGCCGATCAACCCAGTTGCCACTTGATCATCTTGAAGGTGTCGCCCAGACGACTGTTCACGCCCACGGCAGCGCCCGTCTCGTAGCCGACGTGCACCATGCAGTTCTCACACCTGGGGTCCTTCCCGTAACCATAGTCGTCCCACTCGGTTTTGTTCAAGAGGTCCGAGAAGCTGTCGTGGTGGGTGTCGGTGATCAGGTAGCAGGGGCCCTTCCATCCCTTGATGTTGCGGGTCGGGCTGGCCCAGGCGGTGCACTGTCATCTCGCGCTTGCCCTGGAGGAATTCCTGGTAGATCGGCGAGGAGTGGAATCGATACTTCTTGAACATCGCCTCGGCGGCCTGGAACTTGGCCCTGATGTCCTCGCGGGTCATGAAGATTTCCTTCGAGTTGACCGCCGCGTAGCTATAGGCCGGTGAGATGATGAAGCCGTCGACATCCAGCGTGGTCAGGTAGGCGAAGAGCGAGTCGATCTCCGCCATGTCGGTTTCCTTGTAGATCGTGGTGTTGGTGCAGACGAGGAAACCGCCCTCCTTGGCCGCCTTGATGCCGTCGATCGCCAGCATCGAAGACCCCCTCCCGCTCGACGGCAAGGTCGTGATTCTGCCGCATGCCGTCCAGATGGACGTTGAAGAAGAAGGTCCGGCTCGGCTTGAAGCCCTCGATCTTCTTGCGGATGAACATCCCGTGCGTACACAGGATGACGACCTTCTTCCGCTCCTGGATCTTGGCGACGAGCTCGCCGATTCCCGGGTAAATCGTGGGTTCGCCGCCGCAGATCGAGACGACCGGCGCACCGCACTCGTCCACCGCGGCGAGGCACTCGTCGATGGTGAGCTTCTGCTTGATCGTCGATTCATATTCCCGGATGCGACCGCAGCCGGTGCAGGTCAAGTTGCAGGCGTGCAGCGGCTCGAGCATCAGGACCATCGGGAACTTCTCGGCGCCGGCCAGTCGCTTGCGGGCGACGTAGCCGGCGATCCGAGTCGTCATGGGCAGCGGGAAAAGCATGGGCCTCGACCTCCTTGGCACGCTTCGGTACTTCCTCGGGGCCACGACGAAGGTGTCATGGAAAGTCCAGCGGCAACGGCTGCGGCCGGGATCCGGGTCGCCAGCGCCGGAGACGTCCGGCCGTGCTCGCGGCCGATGGCAGCCTGGTAGCGTGCGAGGGCCATCATCGGGAAATAGACCCGGTAATAATGGTAACGGAGATAGAACACGCGTGGGAATCCGGTGCCGGTGAACGGCGCTTCGTCCCAGGAGCCATCGGGCTGCTGGGCCTGGAGCAGGTAATCGATCCCGCGGCGTGCGGCCGTCCCGCGGGCCTGGCCGGCGGCGATGAGGCCGAGCGTGGCCCAGGCGGTCTGCGAGGGAGTCGGCTCGCCAGTGCCCTTCAGCGAGGGGTCGTCGTAACTCTGGCAGGTCTCTCCCCAGGCGCCCGAGGGCTGCTGGGTCGACTCGAGCCAGGCGACTGCCTGGTGGATCCGCGGGTGATCCATCGGGAATCCCAGGGCGGCCAATCCCTGCAAGACCTGCCAGGTTCCGTAGATGTAATTGACCCCCCAGCGGCCATACCAGCAGCCCTCCGGCTCCTGGGTGCCCCAGAGGTAGTCCAGCGCACGGCGGATACTCGGGTGATCGTCGCGATAGCCCAGGGTGCCGAGCAACTCCAGGACGCGGGCCGTGATGTCGGCGCAGCTCGGGTCGAGCATCGCATTGTGGTCGGCGAAGGGGAGCTTGGTCAGGACCTGGTTGTCGATGTCGACGTCGTAGGCGGCCCAACCGCCGTCGCGATTCTGCATCGCAAGCAGCCAGTCGACGCCGCGCCGGGTCGCCGCCACGACGGCCGGGTCATCGGCCATCGGCGACCGTCGCAGGGCGAGGACCACCATGGCGCTGTCGTCCAGGTCCGGGTAGAACTGGTTGCGGAACTGGAAGTGCCAGCCGGTGGGCTCGACGCGCGGGCCGTTGATCGACCAGTCGCCGCGGCCGCGAATCTCCTTGCCGAGCAGCCATTGCACGGCCCGATCCCAGGCCGGATGCTCGGCGGGCAGCGCCGCGTCCGCCAGCGCGATCGTGGCGATCGCGGTGTCCCAGACCGGCGAGAGGCACGGCTGCACCCGGACTCGATCGTCCTCCGCGATCTGGAGGTCGTCGAGTTGTTGCATCGCCCAGCGCACCTCGGGCGAATCCGGTTCGTAGCCCAGGCATCGCAGCGCGATGATCGAGTAGACCATCGGCGGGAAGATCGCGCCCAGACCGTCGGTTTCCTGGCAATGCTCGGTCATCCAGCGATGGGCCGCCCGGATCGCCGGCCGACGCCAGGCGGCGGGCAGGCGGCGGTCGAGCCACTTCAGGACCGCGTCCAGCCCCAGGAAGCAGTTCGTCCAGGAGAACAGCCGGGTCGTCCGCCTCGGCGGAAGTTTGCTGCCTTCGCGGAACAACTCCGCGATGCCTTGCTCGGGGCTCAAAGCACGGACCGGCTTGAAATACGACATGATCGACAGCGGCACGACGATCGTCCGCGTCCAGGCCGACATCGCGCTCAAGCTGAACTTCCATCGCGACGGGATCAAGACCAGCTCCGGTGGCACGCAGGGGCATTCCTCGTAGCCGATCTGGCCCAGCAGCGCCAGGTAGAATCGCGTGAAGCTGTTGCACTCGTGCGCACCGCCGGCCGCGAGGATGGCATGGCGTCCCGTGGCCATGGTCGGCGCATCTGGCGACCGGCCCGTCAGCTTCGAGCGCAAAGTACGCCTTCACCGAGGCGCTGACATCGGTCGGACCGCCGGGATAGATCGCCCATCCTCCATCCGGGAGCTGATGGTCCTGGATATATCGAGCACATCGAATGCAGACATCATCAGATTCTCGGCCCAGAAATGCCATCAACAAGATATATTCGGATTCGAGAATCGTGTCGCCTTCGAGCTCCGCGACCCAGTAGCCTTCCTGGTCCTGGCGGGCGAGGAGCCAGTCCCGCGTCCGTTCGAGGGCCGATTCCAGGCTGTCCGAGGAGGGGAGCGTCCATCGCGATGTGCGACGCGTGGCCGTCCGATTCCAGGACTGTGGGGAGACGCCTCCGTCCGTGTTGGCGATCATGGGTTCCCGGCCCTCTCCCTCATTCGGGACTTCCTGAAATCAGACCCCGCGACGACAGAGACGGGGCATGGGACGTCGAAAGTCTCGCGCGATGCCGCGAGCGGTGCACATCCTACGTGTGTCTTGCGGATTCGATCAAGATCAAACTTAGCCAGGATCTTGGGGCAATTCGCGGGCATGGCATCAATAGATGCCGTCAAATTCTGCCCATTCTACGGGCGACGAGTGAAAGGTCGCTGGCGAAGGCGAATCGGGCTGTTTGGGCTCCACGCGCGATGCCTGGGAAGGCCATGCCAATTTGCGCGAGATGGAGACAGGATACTCGATTTGGGGGTATTACGGGCCGCAGGGACTTTGCACAAGTCTTGTCAATCCGGTCGAAGACGGACCTTGGGGGATACACGTTGAGCGAGCGGTCCAGGAATGGCTGACGCTGGGATGACGCCGAGCACGACTCTTCCTTTCGCGAGGATTCGGGCCATGGCAATCGGACCAGCCGGACGAGTCGATGCAAGCTCGACACGATGGGCCAAGCTCCCGTTGTGCAGCACCGACCGGGGCCTTCGGTCGATATTGATGTGCATGTGAGCTTCGGCCGATCGCGCCCCGCTACGCACTGCGATGACGTTCCCCGTGACCGCGGCGGTGGGGCTGATGGCTTTTTTCGTCACGGTGGCTACATAGTTAGTACCCGGCAGCCCACCACTGCCGGCGAGCTGCAAGCCGTCCAGCTTGGCGATGCCGCTCGGACCGGTTCCAACCACGGTCAAGGTGAGCGCGGGACTCGTCTTCACGGTCTTGGGGCCCTTCAGGATCACCTGGTTCGTCGCCGGGTTGTAGGCCACGCTCAGATTGATCCGGGTCGGCGGTGGCGTCGGCTTCTTCTTGGACTTGGGCTTCTTGGCCGGTTCGGTCAGGATGTAATTGTTGGGATTCGCCGCCGTGGCGGGGTTCACGGGCCCGGAGAATGTCAGCGCGATCGCGAAGCCCTTCTTTGTCGTCACCTTCGCCGAGGAGATCGTCACCGGGCTCGGATCGACCACGTTGATGTTGAAGGTTTCCGAGGCAGTCCGCGGGGGTGAGCCATTGTCGGATACCAGGACCGTGATCGCATACGTCCCGATCTGCTGATTGGCCCCCAGCGCCCAGGTCATGATGCCGGTGGACGGATCGATGCTCGCCCCTGATGGTGTGCTCCCGACCAGACTATACGTCAAGGGCAAGGCCGGTGAGTTCGGATCGGAGGCGTAGTTGCTCACGTTGAGCTGAAGCGTCTGGCCGACGTCCACCGTTTGTGTAGGGATCGTCGCGAGGGTCGGGGGCGCGACTGCTGGCACCGACTGGTAGGTGAACTGATCGGCTGCCGACGTGGCCGAAGTGCCCGCGGTTGTCACGACCGTCACGATCACGCTGCCCACCGCGCCCGGCGGGTCGTTGACCACGATCTGTGTTGCCGAATCACTGAGGATCGTTGCGCCGTTATTGCTAAATCTCACCGCGGTGGCATTGCCCAGGTTCGACCCGGAGATCGTCACCGTAGTACCGCCTGTCACCGGCCCGCTCGTCGGCGAAAGCGACGTGACCGTGGGAGCCGACTCGACCGTGAGCGTCGCGGCGTTGGTGGTGGCGCTGCCGGCGCTGTTGGTGAAGACAGCCCGATACTCGTCGCCGTTCTGGGAGTCGCTGACATTCGCGAGCGTAAGCGTCGTTGATGTTGCTCCGCTGATATTGGCCCACGTGCTGCCGCCGTCGCTGCTCTGCTGCCATTGGACGGTCGGCGTCGGATTGCCGCTCGCCGAGACGGTGAACGTGGCCGTGGACCCGGCATTGACGCTCTGATTCGTCGGCTGTGAAGTGATCGTTGAGGCGGAGTTCACCGCCTGGCTCAACATGGGGGACTGACTCGCCGCGAAAGTGCCGTCGCCGCCGTACACCGCGAACAGCTCGTGCGTCCCGACGCTCAACGCTCCGGCCGCGATCGTGAGAGTCGCTGAGTCGCCGGCAAGCGTATTACCCGTGGTGGGCACCACCGCGTCGCCATCGCTAGCATCCTCGATGGTCACAAGCTCGCCGACCGGCACACCGCCGCTGACTGTGACCGTCAGGCTGATCGACTGCGCGGGCGACGATGGGTTCGGCCCGTTGTCGACCAGACCGGTCGTGGTCGTGACGAGTGTGACGTTCAACATGGCGGCGCTGGTCGTCACGCTGCCGTCGCTGTTGGTGAAGACGGCCTGATACTCGTCGCCATTCTGGGAGTCGCTAACGTCCGCGAGCGTAAGCGTCGACGAGGTGGCGCCACTGAGATTGGACCACGTACTGCCGCCGTTGCTGCTCTGCTGCCAGTGGACGGTCGGCGTTGGGTAACCGCTCGCCGCGGCGGTGAACGTGGCCGTGGACCCGGCATTGACGCTCTGGTCCGTCGGCTGGGACGTGATCGTTGGGATCGTTGGGGCTGAGCTCACCGACTGAATCACCATGGGGGACTGACTCGCCGCGAAGGTGCCGTCGCCACCGTACACCGCGAACAGTTCGTGCGTGCCGTCGCTCAACGCACCGGCTGCTATTGTGAGAGTCGCCAAGCCGCCAGCGAGCGTATTGCCGGTGGTGGGGACCACGGCGTTGCCGTTGCTGGCATCCTCGATGGTCACAAGCTCGCCGTCCGGCACACCGTCACTGACTGTGACAGTCAAGCTGATCGATTGCGCGGGGTTCGATGGGATCGGCCCATAGTCGATCAGGCCGGTCGTGGTCGTGGCAAGAGTGACGTTCAACATGGCAGGCGCTGGTCGTCACGCTTCCGGAGCTGTTGGTGAAGACGGCCTGATACTGGTAGCCGCTCATCTTTGTCGTCGCGCCGGTGATGATCAAATCGCCCGTTGCATCAAGAATGTAATCACCGCCCGGGTTGACATCGGTGAAGCCGCTACCCTGGTTCACCTGCCACTGGACGTTCGGACTCGGGCCACCGCTTGCAGAAGCCGTGAATTCCGCCGTCCCACTGGCGTTGACCGTCAGGCTCGACGGTTGCGTGGTCACCATCGGGGCCGCGGCGTTGGCAACCGTCAGTTGCACCGATGCGCTCGTCGTCGCATAGTCCACCGTGTCGTCGGGCGTAAACGTAACAGTGAGAGTCTGGGTTCCCGTTGACAGAATCGTGCCGGCCGCCGGGGAGTAGACGAACGTGCCCGGAATGTTGGCCGTGGCATTCAATTGCGCGCTGCTGAGCGGCGTCTGGTTGCCGATCGGGGCCGGCGCCGTCCAGGTAATCGTCGGCGCGGCGAGAGTGACGGTCAGGTCAGCGTCAACGTAGGTGATGTTGTAGTTCGACTCACGATCGTTTTCACTTTCTCCGAAACTTCCGAGAGTTCCCAGCGAGATGTCGTAGGAACCGACGGGACTGGTCGGGGTCGCCACGGTTGCGAGCGAGCCCGGCAGCGAGGCCGCCGTGTCCCCATTGACGAAGCCAGTGGCGGTGAACGTTAGGGCGGGAATCGCCGAACCATAGGGCACGGTCAGGGGGTCTGCGGACACCGTCAAAGGCGCCGGGGCGACCTCTATGGGAACCACCTGCGTTACCGTGGCGTAGTCGGCCGTGTCGGCCGGCGTGAAGGTCACTGCCAGGAGCGGCGTGTCCACGGCCGGCAACACGGTCCCCGCCGCCTGGGCATAGACGAACGTGCCGGGAACATTCGCGGTCGCATCCAGCTCCGTGCTGTCGAGCGGCGTACCGTAGGTGATTGCGCTGGGTGTGTTCCAGGTGATGACGGGCGTCGCCTCGCCGATCGTCAGCGTGAACGACTGGGCGGCGTCAGTCCCGATCCCATTGTCGGCCGTGAAGTTCAGCGTGTAGATGCCGACTGTACCCAGAGCCGGTGTACCGCTCAGAATGCCGGTAGACGGATCGAACGTGATGCCACTGGGCAGAACGTAGTTGCTGTTCTCGCTCAAGGTCGGCGTCGGGTTGCCGATGGCCGTCACGGTAAAGCTGTCGTCGTCGCCCACGGCGAATGTGACATCAGGGGCGCTGGTGAAGCTCGGCGCCTGGTTGACCGTCAGGGTGACCGTGCTCGACTGGCTGCCGGTCAGGGTCGAATCGCCGCCATAGACCGCGAAGATGTCGTGAGTCCCGCCGCTCAGAGTTGTTACTGCGATATTCGCCGTCCCGTTCGTGAGCGAGCCGGTCCCGACGACGGCGTTGTCGTTATCAGCGTCTTCCAGTGTGACGGCTTCCCCATCGGGAACTCCACCCGTCACGTGGACCGTGAAGTTCACCGTCTGCCCGAAGGTCGAGGTCGTAGGCCCGTTGTCCGTGAGCGTGGTTGTCGTCGCCGTTGGGATGACGGCGTCGAAAACGTTGGGGCCCGATCCGCCGGCGCTGTTATTGGAGAAACTCGTACCGGATTGCGTCAGGGTGCCGTCGTTGTAGACGGCGCCGCCGTTGCCGGTGGCGGAATTACCCGTGAGGACGTCGTTATTGAGTGCCAGCGTTCCGGCGTTGTAAATGGCACCGCCGGAATCGCTGCTACCCTGCTCGATCGTGAGGCTGTCCAGGACGACGTTGGCACCACTGGCAATAGAGAAGAGGCGGAACGGCGTCGAGCCGGCTGCCTCGATGACAGCGCCGTTGCCATTGATGGTGATGTTGCTCAAGAGGGCCGGCAAGCCGTTGGGACCGTTGGTATCATTGTCCGGGGCGGTCAGCAGGTATGTCGCTCCCGGGGCGAGGTTGATGACGTTCGGCTGAGCGATGAAGTTCGCCTCATCGAGAGCCTGGATCAGCCCCGCGACGTCGCCCGCGGCGATGCTCACTGGCGGGGCCGTCGCGAGGCCAGTGTCGATCTGGCCCGTGACAGGCCCGCCCATGTGGCCCTCACTGCCGTAGCTGGCGGCGGACACGGTCCCGTCGAGGGTCCCTCCCACGCTCAGCGTGCCGAGAGCGCCGCCGATGACCGCTTCGCCCGAGAGGTCTCCGGTCACGCTCAAGGTCCCGCCACTCGGGGCGTCGATCAACCCGGTGGGGAGGAACGAGCCGCCGATGGACACGCTCTGAAAATCCCTGGTGGGCGCTTTCGCTGAGGATGCCCGCCAGGCCCTGCTTCACGTCGATCGTCCCGAAGTGACCTGGCCACGATCTGGGCCCCCGAGCCCACCGTGCCGTCGATGGTCACATACTGAATCGTAGGCACTGAGGAATCATCGCCGAACCCCTTGATGATGCCGTCCATGTCCCCTTCGACGGTGAGGTACAGCAGGAACCCGACCTTGATCATCGCACATGCCTCGATCGTGCCGGTCACGTTGATCGTCGAGTCGGGGTTGTTGGGCGTCCCTACCAGCGCAGCCACCCCTTCCGTCGAGGCCAGCAATTCGCCGCTGAAATTCCCTGCGAAATTGAACACCATCTGTTCAAAGCCGGACACGGTCAAAGTATGCGTGAAATTCCCTTGATAGGTCTCGTTTTGGAACGTGGCGTTGCCAATGACGCAATCGACGGAAGGGTCGCCGAGCAACGCATCGATGTTGTTGAAACTCGTGCCTTCCGTCGCTGTTCCCTGAACCCCGTTCAGGGAACCGTCCTCGGTGGTTTCCACGGAAAGGGAGCTGCCTCCGTACGGTCCGAAATCGAGGGTGCTGTCGCCGCTGGGGCCGCCGTCGATCGAGCCATTGAAGCCGGTCTGGATGAACATAAAAAAGTTGGAGCCCGATCCGCCGGTGATCGCGCCGATGCCCGCGAAGTAGACCGTCGAGGCATTGCTCCCCTGTTTGAAGTCGTCGAGGGGAGAATTCTTTTGCGTCTGGAACGTCCAGGTCACGCTCGTATTGGGGCCGACGATGCTGTTGCCCGTGCCCAGAGCGGACAGATTGACCGTAGCCGGACCGCCTGTCATGTCGCCGACCGTGAACGTGGTGCCCCCCTTGCCGGCCTTGACGGTCAGCTCGCTCACACCGCCCGGATCCACCGTCCCGTTGTTGTTGACTCCATAGTTGATGGCGGCCTGCCCCAGACCGACATCGCTCACGCTCGTTCCGGTAATGCTGGTATTCGCGATACTCACCGCGCAGGGCGTGACATAGGTGGTTTCATGGTCATCCACGTTCAGGTTCACGGAGGCGGACGCCTGGGGGCTGTAGATGTTCAGCGTTCCGAAGATGTCTTGCAGGCCGTTGCTGGGATCGCCGACGTTGACCGTGTCCTGGCCGTCACAGTCGATCGTGGTCGTAGTGGGCAAGGTGACCGGCAGGAAAAGGGGGAATCTCGGGCTGCCGACATTCTCGAAATACGTATAGGGGATCGGCGTGCCCTGCACATTCCAGAGGGTACCTTCGCTGTTGGCCTGGAGGGTGAGGCTCGACAGCGTGTGGGGGCCATAGTTGATCGTCCCCGCGCCAGCCCCGTGATGGAAGTTCCCGTGACCGTGACGCTATGATTACCCGTGTGGACCACCGTGTCGCCCTGGTCGTTCACGTCCAGCGTGTCCGAGTCCGGTGTCTTGGTAGTGATGCTAACGTCGCCCTGGATACCCTTCACGCCGGTACTGTTGCCCAGAGTAATGGCATCGCTTGCGGAATCGTTAATGTACGTCTCGCTGAGCGCGGCAGTGGTCAGCACTTTGGTGGTGCTACTGGCTCCCTGGTTGTTGATGTTCAGCGTGGTGGCGTTGCTGGTATCGTTGACGGTGACCTGGTTTCCGGATCCAGAGCCGGTGTTCAACGTCAGGAGGCTGGTTCCGGAGGTATCATTGACGGTGAAACCATTGTCATTCACGGCGGAGGCGTTGATGACCACGCCGACGAGGCCCGCGAAACTGATCGTGGCGGGGAACGCCGTCGCATCCGTGATATTGCCGCCGCCGATCGTCCAGGTGCTCGATGCCGTATCGCCTTGATCGTTGAGTTTCACGGAGGTGAGGGAGCTGATGGCGTCCTTGTTGACGGTCACGGTTCCATCAATCGTGTTCATCTGATTGGCGGCCGAGCCGACATTCACGGCGCTGGTGCCGTCTTCCCCTTCGACGGTGACGGAGACGCCCTGCGGCACGTTGAGGATGTCCACCGTCTCGGTGTCCGCGTAGAAGGTGATCGCGCCCAGCGCCGCCCACGGTTGATCCAGTAGAACGTTGTTGTCCTGGATGACCTGGCTCACCGTCGCGCCGGGCCCGTCGGTAAGCACCTGCGCGTAGCCGGTTCGCGTGGGGTCATTGCGCAGCAGGATCGTGCCGCCCGTCGCCTGGATATTCGTCAGGTCCGGCAACCCGAAGTCGTCGCTGGCGCTGGTGACCTCCCAGGCGCCCCGGCCGAAGGTGCCCGCGATCAAGAGGCTCTGACTGGCCACATAATCCAGGTCCGACACCTGAACGTTGGGCAGGCCCTGGCCAAACAGGCTCCAGCTATATTGACTGGGTTGAAGCGCGTCGAGATCGACATCGAGCGAATACACCCCACCCAGCGCCCGGCAAGGATGACGTTATTGAATGGGGTGTACGGCGACGGGTCGACCACCTGGATGGTTTGCACGGTCGTGGTGGTGCGCTCGGGATGATCCTCTCCGATGTTCACGACACTGGTGGCGGTATTCAGGGTCGCCAGATTCGTGCCCGCCGGCGTGAGATTTGTCCAGCCAAATGCGCCCTGGTCGATTGAGCCCCAGATCCTGCCAAAATCGTCGAGGACATAAAGAACGTTGGGGTCCTTCGGGTCGGTCACAATTTGCGTGGCGTAGGCGTTGCCCCCCCAGTTCGGCGCGGTCATGGTCGTGAACGCCTGGCCGTAGACGTCGCGCAGGAAGAGCTGACCACTTGTTGTTCCATAGTACGCCGTCCCGGCGGCTGAGGCATAGGTGAACGCGCTGGGGTTGCCCGAGGACGTCGGGGCGGAGACCTGAGTCACCGTCTGTCCTCCAGTGAAGCTCTCGTAAAGGCCAGTCAGTCCTTCGATCCCCCCGCCGAGAAGGATGGGAGCCAGGCCGGTGGACGAATTGGGGGCCGGCCCGAACGGGTTGACGGCCACGAAGAAACTGGCATCCGGCGGATTCAGGCGGTCGTTGCTGATTGTTTGTTGATCGGTAGAATTGAGTCCCTGTAAGCCGATAACGGTACTGGAGCCATTGGAAAGAGACTGAAATGACCCGTCACTGAAATAGTAGTCCGTCGTTGCGCTGCCGCTGTTGTCCACGGCCACGGCACCACCATCGCAGTTGCAGGCAACGAGGGGATCCCAGCCGCCTGGGATTTGAACCGGGGTACCGTTATCCTGGGTGCCACCGAAGATCACGCCGTTCTGCGCGTCGTAAGCGACCGAGAAGAATTCGGTATCCTCGATGTTTTCGTTGAGATCGACCCATTGACCGTTGTAGACAGTCGTGTTAGCAGGCTCGGCATAGATGCCTCCGTCATCCGTTACCAGGAGCGAGCTGTCACTCAGGAACGCCATGCTGCGCGGTCATAGTGGGGCTGGCTGCTGCCGCCGGACATGGGGGACCAGGAAACCGACCATTGCGACGGGTCCGATGAGCTCTCGGAGGTGAGACCCGAAAAAAGGGTCAGGAGGGGCCCACCCAGGAACACCGAGTCGGGGTTGGTCGGGTCGACATCGAGGAAAAAGTGTCCCGGATAACCCAGTGCCGACCCGATGGGGTTCGCAGCACCCGCCTGGGACAGGTCTACATTGACGGTACTCCACGTGATCGGCCCGAGGGCCAGGGGGCTGATCTGGGCCACGAACAAGCCCGTGTATTGGAGGCCCCAAGCGATGGCGTTCTGGCTCGACTGTGGGGTGGCCGGCTGGGCGACCGCAACGTACAGAAGGGTATTGCCATCGGGGCCGGGGGCCGCGGCCATCTGGTAAAAGTTCCCTTGGATTTGAGGAATGCCGTAATCGATTTCAAACCAGTCGGCCCCGTCGTTGTAGCTTTCAAAGATGCCCACGCCGTTGACCGCGACATAGAAGTCGTCCGGGTTGGTCGGGTCGGCGACGATGGAACACTGGGAGTTCGTGTACTGGGAATTGCTGAACGGGAAATTGACCGGCACGAAGTTCGCGCGCCGCCGTCGACGCTCCGCCAGATGCCGTTGGCGTTGGTGGCCACCAGGATCACTTCCTTGCCGGTGGTGGGATCCGTGTTTCCGGTCGGGACAACACTCAAGATCGTATCGCCAAAAATTGATGAGGCCCACGCCGCTTTCGGGCTGCTGGTGAATTTGCCGTTGCCCAACACCGGATTGCCCGACTCGTCTTCGATGGTAAAGCTGGTCGCGGTGACGTTGGCAACCGTCCAGGTCCCATTGGCGGCCATATTTCCGTTGACGCCGCTGATCGTCACTTGCGAGCCGTTGACCAGGGTGCTGGTATTGGTGGTAATGACGATCGGTCCGTTGCTGCTCACGGCCGTGATCGTCGTTCTCAGTGTTCCCGACAGGTCGACCCAGGTCTGGCCGCGATCGGTGGTCTTGAGCAGGCCAACCGCCGGACCGCCGCCGCCGCCATAGCTGCTCAGGGACCCGGTCCCCACCCAGAGCGTGTTGTTGGGGGCGTTGGGGTCGAGAGCCATCGTGCTGACGGCCAGAGATGGCTGCGAGTCGGTCAAGGGCACCCAGAAGTTGGTCGGATTGACGGACTGCCCGATTTCAAGTGACTCGAGAACAAACGTCGTGACGAGGTCGGAGCGCCAGACGCCGCCGTTGACCGTGCCCACGTAAACCGTCCCATCGGGTGCTACGACCACGTCGGCGATGGCGCCGACGTCACCGTTGTCGGGAGCGGCTGCTGACTGAGCGGATGAGATCGGGTCGGGCCCCTCCGACTGCCATTCCGGCTCGCGATACGTGACCGACACCGATTGGCCGGCAGGAAGGTCCTCCACCATCAGGCCGCCGGGCGAGTTGAACGGCTGGAGATTCATCACGCCATTGTTCGACGGTGAAAAGAACGTCGCGAAGTTGCCGATGGCGGGATGCACGAGGTTCAAGATCGGCAGTGTCTCACCCTGGTTCGGGGTGAAACCATTCATGAGTGTGGCCTCCAGGATGCCATTTAACGTGGCAGTACCGAGAACCGTTAGCTGATCGATCTCATTCGCGGATGGCCCGTTGATCTTGACGGACAGAGTGGCGATCGCTCCCTGGGAATAGTTGCCCGTGACGACGAGTGCGCCGATGGTGTCGCCCATGTCCAGCTCTCCGTCGTTGACGAGCTCGCCGATGAGACCTTGCCCTGTGCCGACAAACGGCTGCCCTCCATGACAGTGACGTCCTGCAAAACGGCTTGGAGGCTAACGAGCCTCGCATCACCGGATAGGGTCAGTGACGCCGAATCCATAAGTACGCCGGCGACCGTGAGCTGGCCTCCTCGGAACGTGAGGTTGGACGAGATGCTGACATTGTTCGCGACATCCGCCGATCCCAGGATGATTTCCGCGCCCGCCGGCAGTTGGCTGATGTACACGTCATCGCTGGGTTGGGGTACGCCGTTGCTCCAGTTGCCAGGCGTGTCCCATTCCTTGTCGCCGGCATCGCCAGTCCAGACGTCGCCGAAATCGACGTCTTCCGTCGTGTTCCCCTGGCTGGGCGTGAAAGAGCCCGTGGGCGTGTACCTGACGCTGATGTCGTGATGGCCCGCGGCCAGCGACGGATCGCTGATCGTGGCCTGGCCGTTCTTGTCCAGGTCAAGCGGCTGGCCGTAGTTCACGCCGTCGACCTGGAATTGCATGCGGCCCGCTCGGCGTGCCGCCTTGGTTGAACTGGTTCACCACCGTGGCCGTGAACGAAATCGGCTGCCCACTGATGCCGGGATTGGGCGCCGCGGTCACGGTCGTCGCAGTGGCGGCCTCGACCAATTCCGTCATCTGATTCGCACTGCCCGCGAAGAGGCTTGCCGGATAGGGCGTGTATGTGGCGATGATGGTCGGGCCGCCCAGGCTGAATGACGGAACATAGAGGCTGGCGCTGCCGCCGGTCAGCGGGACCGTACCCAGGTCGGTGCCGGTCGTCATGTCCTGAAAATCCACCTGGCCGACGGGTACATCACTCGTGGCCGCTGGTATTGGTCACCGTGGCCGTAAACGTCACGTCATTCGATTGGTCCACGGTGTTCGTGGACGTCTGGGCCAGTACGAGAGGATTGGGATCGGCGGACAAGCTGGTCGCCGTGGACACGAGTGTCTCGATGTCGGCGCTCAACAGCCAGGCGCTGGGGCCGGTCGCGGCGACCGCTCGGACCTCGAATTGGTAGACCGTGCCGCTCGTGAGTCCGGTCGCCGTGGCATTCGTGGTGCCCGGCCCGAACGGTGAGCCGGTCATGGGGGCGAAATTCGTCGAACCAGCGACGGCTTCCTGCACCTCGTAATCGGTGGCGCCCGAGGCGTTGTCGGTCCAGCTAAAGGCGATGGAGGTCGTGGTCACGCCGGTGACGACGAGGTTGGTCGGGGCGGTCAATAGCTGGTTGACGACCTGGATGCCGCTGAGGCTGCCGGAACTGCCGCTGAAGTTCGTGTCGCCGCTGAAGGTGGCCTGTGCGGAGTGATCGCCCGCGACCAGGGCCGAGTCGATGTAGGTGGCGGTGCCGTTGTTCAGTGCCTGCGTAACGGCGGTACTGGGATCGCCGTCGATTTCGAACGTCACCGTGCCACCATCGTCGAACGTGCCGGAGGCCGGCGTCACCGTGGCGGTGAAGGTCACCGGTTGGCCGGACACCGACGGGTTTGGCGAGGAGGAGAGGGTCGTGGTGGTGGCTATGGTGGGCGAGACGACCGACAGGACGAAGTCTTGCGTGGCAACCGTACCGACGCCATTGCTGGCGGTGAAAGCCAGAGAATAGAGGCCAACGGCGTTCGCTGGCGGTGTACCACTGAGACTGCCCGTGCTGGCGTCGAAGGTCACCCCGCTGGGCAAGGTACCCGATTCGCTCAGGGTCGGTGTCGGAACGCCGGTGGCCGTAACCGTGAAGCTGCCCGATACGCCGTTGACGAACGTGGTCTTGGCGACGCTGGTGATCGCGGGAGGCTGGTCGATGGTCAGGGAAAAGTCCTGAGTCGCGTTCGAGCCGATCCCGTTGCTCGCGGTCAAGATCAGGGCATAGGTGCCGCCAGCGTTCGATCCCGGTGTGCCGCTGAGGACGCCCGTACTCGCGTCGAAGCTGAGCCCCAGGCTGAACAATGACGTCGCGGACGACTCGCTCAAGGTCGGCGGCGGAGTCCCGGTGGCCGTGACGGTGAAGGTGCCCGGTACTTCGTCGACGAACGTGGTGTTGTCCGCGCTGGTGATCGCGGGAGGCTGGTCAACGACGAGAACGAAGCTTTGGGTGGCATCGGCACCGACACCATTGCTGGCGGAGAAGCTCACCGTGTAGGTGCCGCCAGGGTCGGTCGTGTCCGGAGTACCGCCGAGGACGCCCGTGCTGGCGTCGAAGGTCACCCCGATGGGCAAGGTACCCGATTCGCTCAGGGTCGGCGGCGGAGTTCCGGTGGCCGTGACGGTGAAGGTGCCAAGTACGCCGTGGACGAACGTGGTGTTGTCCGCGCTGGTGATCGCGGGAGGCTGGTTGACGACGAGAAAGAAGGATTGCGTGGCATCGGGGGCGACACCATTGCTGGCGGAGAAGCTCACCGTGTAGACGCCGCCCGGGTCGGTCGTATCCGGAGTACCGCTGAGGACGCCCGTGCTGGCGTCGAAGGTCACCCCGATGGGCAAGGTACCCGATTCGCTCAGGGTCGGTGTCGGAACGCCGGTGGCCGTAACCGTGAAGGTGCCAGGTACGCCGTCGACGAACGTGGTGTTGTCCGTGCTGGTGATCGTGGGAGGCTGGTCGATGTCCAGTGAGAAGTCCTGAGTCGCATTCGAGCCAATCCCGTTGCTCGCGGTAAAGCCGAGGTCGTAGGTGCCTCCGGTGTTCGGCGCCGGCGTGCCGCTGAGGACGCCCGTACTCGGGTCGAAGCTCAGCCCGAGGCTGGCCAATGACGTGGCGGACGACTCGCTCAGGGTCGGCGCTGGGAAGCCCGAAGCCGTGACGGTGAAGCTGCCCGCGATGCCCACGGTAAAGGTGGCACTGGCCGCGCTGGTGATAAAGGGTGCCTTGTTCGACGATCTGGCCGCCGCTTTCCGTGTCCGTACTGCCGCTGAGGTTTGCGTCGGTATCGCCGCTGTAAGTCGCGCTGACCGTATACGCGCCGGGGCTCAAGGCCGAGTCGCTGAAGGACGCGAGGCCGTCGTTGGTAGCCAGGCTGACTGGCCCGGAAGTGATGTTACCGATCGAGAAAGTCACCGTGCCCACGGTGACGAGGCTGCCCTGGGACGTTACCACCGTGGCGTCCAATGTCACGGTCTGGCCGAAGATCGAGGGATTCGGTAATGAGACCACCGTCGTGACGGTCCCGGTGAGAACTATCCGGTCCTCGAGGGCCTCCACGCGGGGCATCACCTGTCGCGGCCGGCTGCCGCCTGGCCGGCCGTCCTGGCCTTTTTTCGATCGGTTGGCCAGCGTCAACCGTCGGCCCAAACGCGTCGGGACATTAGCGCACAATGCTTCCAACCAAGAGTTGATCGACATAATCTTCATCTCCAGAGGCGAATCTGCTGACCTGCGCTTGTCTGACCTGGAGCGCTTAACAGTTTGGTTGCACGCGCTGGAAGTCCTCGCCCACAGAACCCCCCCTACCGTCGCTCCGCTCCGGCCCCCCCCTTCGTAAGGGGGGGACAAGAATGGGCCGGTTCGCCCCAATCGTCCCCCCCTTACGAAGGGGGGGCGACGCCGACAGGCGTCGGGGGGGGGTTCTTCACATCGGCCCCGGCGCGTGCTCCATGCGACTGTTATGCGGCTCTAGCACGGGCGCCGGTCAGGCTGGTGGCGCGAAGAGACCGAGCTTGGTATTGGAACAGTCCGCCCAATCTGGCTCGACTACCGACCTCGAGTGGTGATGGGCTTGTGCCACGGGCGCCGGCCCTACTGTGAGGATTGATCGCCAGGGCCGATTGTCCACAGGCCGGCGCGTTTTTTCCAGAACCGCCTCGGGAGGCGCCGATGCGAGAGGGGCTGCATGGAAGAAAAAATCGGAAAAGCAAGCGGGCCTGTGGACAAACGGAGCCGGTGCGGAGTTATCCTGAAATGGGGGGCATCATGAGCGACGAGAACCAACGGGATGACGACGACTTGCTGGTCCGCATCGAAGGCGGGGACGAGCGGGCCCTGACCGAGCTGTTCACCCGGCACCGCGAGCGGCTGCGGCGGATGATCCGGCTCCGCCTCGACCGGCGGCTGCAAGGGCGGATCGACTCCTCCGACGTCCTCCAGGACACCTACCTCGAGGTCGCTCGGCGGGCGCGGGAATACCTCGCCCAGCCGACCATGCCGCCGTTCCTCTGGCTCCGCTTCCTGACCGGCCAGACGCTCCAGGCCCTGCACCGCCATCACCTGAAAGTCCACATGCGGGACGCCGGCCAGGAAGTGTCGCTCCGCCACCGTGCCACGCCCCAGGCGAACTCGGCCTCGCTGGCCGAGATGCTGCTGGGCCGGCTCACCTCGCCGACCCGCGCCGCCCGCCGCGCCGAGATGCAACTGAAGCTCCAGGAGATGCTCAACGCCATGGAGCCGTTCGACCGCGAGGTGCTGGCGCTGCGCCACTTCGAGGAGCTGAGCAACGGCGAGGTCGCCCAGGTCTTGGGCCTGTCGAAGACGGCGGCGAGCAACCGATACATCCGCGCCCTGGAGCGGCTCAAGGAGATGCTCAAGGGCATGCCGGGATTCCTCGACGACTAGGGTCAAGGCGTGCCACCGGATCGTGACCTCCGGCGAGCCGCCTCGCGAACGGAGCGACCATGGACAGCGACGCATCGCCCATCGGGCCTGGATCCGGTCGAGCGACTCGCCGAGGAGTACCTGCGGCGCCGCCGCCGCGGCGAGCGCCCCACCCCCGCCGAGTACGCCGCGCGATATCCCGAGCTCGCCGCGCGGATCCTCGACCTCTTCCCGGCCCTCGAGCTGATCGAGGGGCTCAAGCCCACGCCCGAGGACCATGCCGGCCTGTCGGGCGACCCGGGCGATGTCGCCGAGCCGGCCGCGCGGCGGTCCGCCTCAGCGGCTGGGCGACTACACGCTGCTCCGCGAGCTGGGCCGCGGCGGCATGGGGATCGTCTACGAGGCCGAGCACGATCGCTCAAGAACCGGGTGGCGCTGAAGGTCATGCACCCGCGGTTCCGTGCCGACCGGGCCTACGTGCGGCGGTTCCAGACCGAGGCCCGCTCGGCGGCGAAGCTGCACCACACCAACATCGTGCCGGTCTTCGACTACGGCGAGCAGGACGGCGTCTGCTACTACGCGATGCAATGCATCGACGGCGTCGGCCTGGAGCGGGTGCTGGAGGATGTCCGCCGCCTCCGGGCCGCGGCCAGCCGCGAGACCGCGGCCCGAGACGGCACGCAGCGGGGAAGGGAACGACCGGCACGGGTCGTGGACCCGCTCACGGCCATCTCCCGCGGCCTGCTGACCGGCCGGTTCACGGATTCGCGCGACGGCTGCCGTCGTCGACGGTCCGACGCGAACGCGACTCGGCGGCGCAACTCCGTATGCGATCTCCGACGCCCGGCTGCGGCTCGACGCGATCGGCCGCCGCCCCATCCGGCGGCGGAGCCGAGTCGAGTCAGCAGTTCGTTCGCCGGCCAGCCCGAGTCGGTCTATTTCCGCGAGGTCGCGCGCCTGGGCGCCCAGGTCGCCGACGCGCTGGACTACGCCCACCGCCAGGGGGTCATCCACCGCGACATCAAGCCCTCCAACCTCCTGCTCGACGCCCGAGGGAACGTCTGGGTCACCGATTTCGGCCTGGCCAAGCTGGTCGAGGGGGACGACCTCTCGCAGTCGCACGACCTGGTCGGGACGCTGCGGTTCATGGCCCCCGAGCGGTTCCGGGGCGTCACCGACCCCGCTGGGCGACGTCTACTCGCTGGGCGCGACGCTCTACGAGCTGCTGACCCTGAAACCGGCCTTCGCCGAGCGGGACCAGGCCCGGCTCATCGACCAGATCACGCACGAGCCGCCGGTGCCGTTGCGACAGCACGACCGCCGCATCCCTCGCGACCTGGAGACGCTGGTGCTCAAGGCGCTGGCCAAGGACCCGAAGGACCGGTTCGCGTCGGCGGCGCGAGCTGGCGCGATGAGCTGCGGCGGTACCTGGAGAGCCGGCCGATCCGGTCGCGGCCGGTCGGGCCCGTGCGAGCGGCTCTGGCGGTGGTGCAAGCGGAACCCGGGCCTGGCCGCGGCCAGCATCCGGGCCGCCGTGCTGACGACGATCCTGGTCGATCGGCTCGACCATCGCGGCCTGGACGTTCCGTCGCGACAACCTGCGATCCAGATCGCCGGATCGCGGAAGAGCCGCGAGAACCTGTTCGAGTCGCTGACCGCCCAGGCGCAGGCCCGGCGGTTCAGCCGGCGGGTCGGGCAGCGGTTCGAGAGCCTGGACGCCCTGGCCCGGGCGGCCGCGATCGCGCGGGAGCTGAAGCTGCCAGCGCGACCGCTTCGACCCGCTCCGCGATGAGGCGATCGCCTGCCTGGCCCTCCCCGACATGAAGCAGACCGGCCGGGTCATCCACCGGCCCGCGGGAGTCGTCTTGACCGCCTTCGACTCGACCATGACCCGCTATGCGCTCCGGTTTCGGAGACGGGACGATCCAGGTCCGCCGCGTCGACGATGACGCGGAGATCGCCCGCTTCCAGGCCCGAGGCGATCGCGACATCTTCGTCTTCGGCTTCAGCCCCGACGGCCGCTACCTGGCGACCACGCATTTTCCCGGCGACGCGCCTGACGGTCTGGGACATCGACCGGCGCACGGTCGCCGTCTGAACGACCCGGGTCCGGTAGCTTGGGCAGCGGCCAAATTCAGCCCGGACAGCCGGCGGATCGCCCTGGCCCATCACGATGGCGAGATCGTCATCTACGACCTGGCGACCGGTCGACCCAGCTCGGCGCTGGCCCGGGCCGGCACCCGGCGACCTGTGGCTTCAGTCCGGACGGGACCCAGATCGCGGTCGTTCATGACGGAGTCGAGAGATGCCCACTTGCCGGATCCTGGAAGCGGAGTCGGGCCGGCTCGTCCGGTCGATCCCGCTGCCGATCGCCGCACGTCGAGTCGCCTGGAGCCCCGACGGCACCACGCTGGCGACGCCGAGCGACGATACCAAGATCTACCTCTGGGACGTCGCCACCGGCATCCGGAAGGCGACCCTCGAAGGTCAGACCAACGCCGGCTTGCATGCAGCCTTCCACCCCGCGGGCACGCTGCTGGCGAGCAACGGCTGGGAAGGCCGGCTCCGGCTCTGGGACCCGGTCCTGGGCCGGCCCGTGCTGAGCGTGACCAGCGGCTCCCAGGTGCCTGACTTCAGCCGAGACGGACGAATCGTCGTCTCGGTCGAGGACCAATTGACCACGTACCAGGTCGATCCGGCCCTCGAGTACCGGACGTTCGCCCATGCTTCTCGCGAGCCGATGAATTACTGCACGCCCGTCGGTCCGGCATGACGGCCGGGTGCTGGCCGTCGGCACGGACCAGGGCGTGGTGCTCTGGGACCTGGCCCGCGGCACGGAGCTCGCCTTCCTGCCGATCGGCAACGCCTGGCACCTGATGTTCGAGCCGTCGGGCGACCTGATCACCAGCGGCTCGATCGGCGTGCAGCGGTGGCCGGTCCAGCTCGACGCCGGCCGCGGCGAATTCCGCATCGGTCCGCCGCGCCGCTTGCCGTTGCCGGCGAGCATGCGGGGATTGCCGAGGACCGATCGGGCCGGATCGTGGCCCTGGCCAATCATAACTATGCCTTCGTCGCGACTCCCGAGCGGACGATCCGTGTGGGTCCGCTGGACGACTGCCGCTAGCGTCGCCGTCAGCCCGGACGGGCAATGGCTGGCGACCGGCAGCCATTCATCGCGGTGCCCAGGTCTGGCGCATCACGCGATGGCACGAAGGTGGCCGACCTGTCCATCGATTATGCTAGCGGAGGTCGTCTTCAGCCCCGATGGGAAATGGCTGATGACCAGCGAATCCCCCTGCCGGCTCTGGGCAGTCGGCACCTGGCGCGAGGCGCGGCAGATCGGCGGCGTGGGGCTCTGCTTCTCCCCCGACGGCCGTCTGGTGGTCGTCATGGACGCGAGCAAGGTCCTTCGCCTGGTCGAGACCGAGACCGGCCGCACGCTCGCGCGGCTCGAAAGCCCCGACTCGTGCGGCGTGCACTGGGCGACCTTCAGCTCCCGACGGGTCGCGCCTGGTCGTGACCACCAATGAAGGCCCGGCCGTGCACGTCTGGGACCTGCGGGCCATCCGCAGACACCTGGTCCGGATGGGCTTCGACTGGGGTGCGCCTGCCTTTCCCGATGACGACCCGGCCGATCCCTCGGCCCCGCCCTTGCCACCGATCCAGGTCGAGCTCGACCCGCTGGACGGTCATATCGAGCAGTACGACCAGTCGCCCGAATCGTTGATCGAGCAGTACACGGCGCGGATCCGGGAGAATTCGAGGGACTCCGAGCCCTATCACCATCGTGCACACGCCCTCATCCGTCTGAAACGACACGACGAGGCGATCGACGATTTGACGCGCGCCATCGGCCTGCGCCCGGACGACGCCCACCTTCGGTTGGTTCGAGGAGCAGTCTACGAATCGTTGAGACGATATGAGCCCGCGATCGCCGACCTGGACGCCGCAATGGCACGCGACACCGGCCAGCCCGCAATTCGAGAACGGCTGGCCCTGTGCTGCAATAACCGAGCCTGGGAGCTGGCGACCGGTCCCCCATCGATGCGAGACACCCATCGCGCTCGGGCACTCGCCCGTCGCGCGGTGGAACTCGCTCCGGGCGAGGCGTTCTACCTCAACACGCTCGGCGTCGCCCAGTATCGCACGGGCCGGTACGTCGAAGCCATCGAGGCCCTGGATCGGAGCCGGACCGCCGGCAGCAGTGGACTCGAAGGCTTCGACCTGTTCTTCCTGGCCATGGCCCACCACCAACTGGGACACCGCCAGGAGGCCCGCGGCCTCTACGACCAAGCCGTCCGCTGGCTGGGAAAGCAGAAAGGTCTGCCCGACACGCACGCCAGGGAATTGGCCGGGTTCCGCGCCGAGGCCGAGGCGGTACTGGCCGGTTCAGCCGACGATCTGCCCGCTGACGTCTTTGTGCCGCCAATATGAGGTGGGGAGAAGCGGACTCCCGAAGGTCCCAACAGCGTGTCGCGAAGCTTTCAATCCGAGGTGAGGGTCGGATCGAGCCGGAAACCGTGGAGCACGGGGATCGACCGAAGGATGGCGAGGACCCGGTCGCGATCGGCGGCGTTCAGGAGCGTTCCCCGGATCTCGAGATGGTCGCCATGGGCCTTGACGCTGTCGATGTGGGCGAGGTCGCCGACATGGCGGGCCATCTGGGCATTCAAGTACGGCTCGAGGTCCTCGGGACGACCCTTCTGCACCAAGGGGTTCGGGTGGTTCTCATCCGGGACGAGGAATTCGAGGCGATCGACGACGTCACGGACCCCCGGCGTCTGCTGGGCCGATCGATAGGCAATCATGTCTTCGTATGCGGAAGGGACCTGTCCGGAGAGCATCACGGCGTCGCCGAGGGAGCGGACCTTGATGGCCAGGTCGACCACGGCGGGTCGTTTCCGCAGGGAGTCGACGACCCGTCGCGTCAGTCGCTGGCCGTCCAGGGCGCCCACGCCGCCATTCTGCGGGGGAGCGGGTCGGCCCGGTGACGACGCCCGGCTGGGGAGGTTCCGGAGCCTGGTCTGGTGCGGGCTGGCCCGGCCGGGTGCGGCGTCGGGCTGGGGAAGAGGGGAGGCGCATCCTGCGCGGGCATCTCGGCGCGTCTCGGCTTGACCTGGAGTGGGTCTCCATCCGGTCCGCGGCATGGCGGGCTGGGGCAGGGGGGAGGCGGTTCGTCGTGCCCGGCCATGTCGGCGGGTCGCGGCCTGACGTGAAGCTGGGTCACGACCCGGGTGACTCCCGGGACGCTCCACGCCGTTTGCTCGATCTCGCGCGCGATCTCCTCGCTGGCGACGACGCCGCGCAGGAAGACCTGACCGGCGGAGTCGACCGTGATCTCGACGTCACCCTTGGCGGGAGGCGGGTTGAGGGGGTTCCCTTCGCCCTCGGGGGCGTTCTGCGGATTGCCGATGCCGCCAGGGGCGAAGTTCGCCGCCGCGGGAGCCAGGCAGCCGGACCGGGCGCAACGCCCGGATTCGGAGCCGGCTGCCCGACGCCGTTGGGACCGGGCATGGGATTCGGAGCCGGCTGGCCCGACACCGTTCGGGACCGGGCATGGGGCCTTCCATCGGTCGGCGCCACCACGGGGGCGAAACTGACCAGGGGCGGCACCATGCCGAAGAAGGGATCATCCAGGCGGCCGAAGAGGGGCTGAGGGTAGACGTAATAGGACGCGGACAGGTTGGGGGTCAGTGCCGCGTAGCCGGTCATCGACGGGGTCGAGCTCATCGCGACGCGGAAGGTCTCGGCCGTGTCGATGACCAGGTCGTCGCGGAACGGGAATCCGACGGCGATCGCCAGTTGCACCGCCGCGTCGTGGATCACCTTGGTCCCCACTCGTCCCGACAGGACGACGACGCCATTGCGCCAGGTCGCCGCGATCGGATACGGCGCGGTCAAAGGGATTGGCCCGCAGCGCATTCTGGACGATCACCTCGGGCCGTTCGACGGTCACAGCTTGCCGGGGCCTGACCGATGGGCCCCGAGCGTCCTGGCCCCAGGCGAAGGAACTTCCGCCGGCCAGGATGGCCAGCGCGCCGAATGACGACCGCAAAACCCATCGCTGCCCGCTCATCGTTGTCCCCTCCTGGCGTCGAGGGCCGAACGCGAAACACTCGACGCCGGCCCCCTATTGCGCAGTCTACGGAGGGGCCGACGAGCCGACAAGAGTGCTCCGCACCACTCCATGACCGAATTTGTTCAGAGTCGCCAGAGTCGCGCAGGCAACGCCGTGACCGGGCACCGAATCCTAGCGCAACTCGACCGGCTCGATACCCAGCCGGCCCAGTCACCCGGACCAGAGGGCAGGAAGGCCTCGAACGGGGCGACGCCATCCAGGCTGGATTCGGATAACTTGATGTGGACCGCGTCCACGTTGGACTGGTCCCACGAGGGGTCGAGAGCGACCCATCGGTGGTTGACGAAGACCTCGTTCCACATGTGGAAGCCGAAACCCTCGAGGTCGTCAACATAGATCAGGCCGACCACGACGCGAGAGGGGATGCCGACGGCCCGTTCCATGGCCGCGGCGAGTACGGCGTGCTCGGTGCAGTCGCCAGCTGAGGTTGCTGGGCGACGGCGTTCGCCGCGGCGAAGGCGACCTTGAAGTTCTTGTTCTTGATGTTCTCGTGGACCCAGTGGTTGATGCGCGTGGCTTTCTCCCAGGGGTCCGACGACGCCCGCGTTACTCGTTGTGCCAGGCTCCGAACCCGGGTGTCCTCGCTGGTCACCAGCGCATTGGGCCTCAGATACTGGGGTTCGACCTCCTCCTGTGAGGGGTGCGCCGTCCAGGAGACCGGCACTCTTGACCTCGAGGGTGGCCGTCGTCTTGCTGGCATCCGGCACGATGGTCTGTCGGCGATCGTTCGGGATGACTTCGGCGGGATCGGCGCCTTGAGCGTGATCCGGTACTTGACGTGCCGCGTCTGCTCGGGATCGGGGATTCTCCGGGGGACCTTGACGACCGTGTCGAGGATCAAGTCGAACTGGACCGGGCCGCCGGGGGCCATCGCGTTCTCCTTGGTCGTCCGGTAGATCACGATGCCCCCCATGACGTCCTGCTCCGATTTGAGCACCTGGCCTTCGGCGTCGACGTAGATCCGGGCGTCATACTCCGGACTGCGGCTTGCCGTTGACGACGGTGATCTGGTCAACGCGGAGCAGGGCGGCGCTGGGACCCGTCCCCCAGCAAGACCGGCTGGATCGTCCGCGCCGGAGCTGGCATGTCACAGACCTTATTCAGGTCGCGGGATGAACATCCTCAAGGTGTCGGGTCTCGTTCTCCTTCAAGGGCTTTCGAGCCATGCTCTGCTCGGGAGCATAGGGACCGCGGACTTCGGGGCCCCAAGGGATGATCTTTGACTGCGACTGGCCGCCACCTTCGATGATCAGCTTCATCTCGCCGTTGATCACGTTGCCATGGGCCCGATGTCCTGATTGCCGCCCGCCTCGGTACGTGTATCCAGTTTGAGGACCTGGCCGTCGAGGGTCTCGATGGTTCCGTACATCAGCTTGGTGACGGCGACATCTTTGCGGCGCTTCAAGCGCTGCTCGATGTCGATGCGGACCCTGAGGTAATCGCGACCGCCGATCCTTGACAGACTCCACGAACACGTGGATGTAGCCGATCTTGGAGCCGCCGAGGTAAACAGCGTCCCAGGATTCCTGGGCGTGAGCCAGCGCGCCCTGGAATCCCAGGAGCACCAGGACCGCCAGCGAGGACAACGACCGTGCGCGATTCGACCGGGGATGTCTCCAAGTCATGGGGAGGCCCTTTCCAGACCGGTTATTCGAACAAAGCCAGGTGAATGCCGGTTGTTTCCATCGCGATCATCGACGGACCTGAGCGGCCGGCTCCATGCTGAACCGTGGTCCACCCTCTCCGGCTGACCCTCGAGGCGACCCGTCCCTCACGAAGAGCAGACGTCGGCCGACGCGGTCTCATTCACACTATGGTCGAAAGACGCCGGGCTCTCAAGTTCAAGATGACTTGACGACGCCAGATGCGGCGGACGGGGACCGTTCCGGCAGGTCGGAAAACCATCGCATTAGTGAGACGGGCCGTGGCCGTTGCGAAAATCGACCGATCGGTTTTCGGGGAGCGGTCAGCCGATGGTGATTTTTTCGGAGAATCGATCGCCCGACAGTAACTCGAGGGCCCCATGAAGGGCGAGTTGCTTCGCATGCCGCGACGGGGCTTCTCCGCTGACGATCACCTGTCCCTGAACCTCCTGGACCACCAGATTACGGATCCGTCCGTGCGTGAACTGGCGAACCCTCTCTTCGATCCGTTCGACCAAGGTCGGGCCGCTGTCACGCAACATCTAAAGCCATGGTGTCACTCGTGAGTGGTGCGTAATTAGGCGGATTCGAGGTGCTTTTCAGAGAGTATAAGTCTTATGATACCCGCTATCCTAGTGTTTTTCCGACAAAATACAAGCAGGTTGCCGACACAATCGAAAGATTTCGCACGTTTGGCCAAAGAGCCGATGGGATGAGGCACCGGCCTTCCCGTTAAGGATAGAACATGATTGTCAAGCAGCAACATTAATGCCAATCAATCGGTTCGGGGCTGGGAAAGGGCGACGAAGAGGAGTTCCAGGACGACACGTGGGTCGAGAGTGGTGCCGCCCTTGGTGTCGAGGTCGGCTCGCAGGAGCATTGCGGGGAGCCGATCGACCCGTCGGGGGCCGAGGTGTGCATGCTGTTTCCGGGTCTTCTCGAACGCGAAGGGGGGAATGCCCGCGATCCGGCACGCCTCGTCGAGGTTCAATCGCGCGGCCCGGAGCCGGCCCGCATGATGGACCTTGAGCAGCGAGACGCTCATCGCCGCGAGTAGCGGCGTCGGATACTCGCCGGCCGCCAGGAGGTTGTCGAGGAGTACCAGCGCCTCACCGGCCTGGCCGGTCGTGACCGCGTCGAGTGCCTTCCAGATCGTCTCGACGCGTCCGGCGCCCACCATCTTGGCGACATCCCCGCGCTCGATTCGCCGGGTCGTGCCGGCATAAACGGCCAGTTTTTCCACCTCGGCCGCGAGGATTCCCACTTCCAGGCCGGCCAGCTCCACCAGCAGATTCGCCGCCCCCGAATCGAGCTGAGCGTCGCAACGGGTCCGGGCGTACTGGATCAGCCACGAGACGATCCTGGCCGTGTCCTTATCGCGCAAGGCGGCGCAGTCGATGGTCATGCCCGCCTTGTCCACGAGTTTCGCCAGCTTGGTCGTGGCCGTCCATTGCTTCGCTTGGAGGAGCAGGATTCCCGACGCGCTGGGCTTCTCGACGTAAGCTTCCAGCTCCTTGCGATGCTTGGTGACGAACGTGTCGGCGTCCTCGACGATGACCAATCGCCGCCGGCTAAAGAAGGGGAGCGTGAACAATTCATCCAGTACGTCGGCCAGCTCGGTCTGCGGCCCGGGAAATCGGCTGACGGCCGCCTCGCCGTCAGACTCGGGAAAGACCGCCCGCACGACCCCGTTGATCGACTCCCGGATCAGATACGCATCGCTCCCGAAGACGGCATAAACCGGTCGGATCGGTTGACCACTCGACTCCTTCATCCAGTCTAATGCGTGCATGGGTTGTCCTTGGCCAACGGTCCCAATCGTCGCTGGATTGAATGACTTCGTCGTCTTGTGAGTTTCACCAGCGTGGAATCGATCGCCTTACAGTATAATTGATACAGATTGCCCAGACACTCTAATCGTGGCTTCGTTTGCGCAGTATTCGCCAGTCCCACCAATACCTCCTCACAACCGCCTCGTTATATTTTGCCCATCCCCTAATAATCGTGGCTTCGTATTGCGGGTTTCTCTGTGCCCCATGGTCTCGCCCTTGGTCATCCGGAACCTCCTCATGCTTGACCATACGTTATCGACGGGCCACCGGACGTAACTCGGTCGTTCTCTCGGCGCACACCTTCCCTCCACTATAAGCATAGAACATTTCCGCGATCTGGGAATCGTTGGACGAGCAGACGACAAATGAGAACAAGCACTCGTCCTTTGGATGAAGACTTCGATCGAAATCGTGGGACATACGTATGCTCATCGAGTAGGACTCTCATGAGAATTCTTCCCAGAATACTTATTTCTTCTGGAGTTTTTGCAGTGTCCCCTTTTCCCGTGCCTCTATTGATACTTGAATCCACATCCTAGAGCAAGCAATTGAATCCTCGAAACGGGCGCTGACACGTTCTCTGCAAAGTCAAACTGCAAACCATCGAAATAGCCTTGTTGATTGATCATCATCCAAGCCCAGAGTAGCGGTCGAGATATGGCAGCGTTCCACGGAGCCAGTTCGTTCAATACTCGTACTTCATGGTCTGGAGCATCGACAAAGCAACCGTTCACTCTCAATTCAATCGAATCGTCGTTTTGAACAATTGCAAGTATACTGATATTCTCAAAATATAGTTTGATTGCAACTAGGAGTGGTGGACCAGGTGGATCATCGTAAACAATGAACTGACCCTCCACGCTGACTAGCTGTTGGCGAGAACAGAACAATTCTGCAAAAGACTCAAAAAACATCGAAGCAAAATCTTTATGTAATGACATATTAATAAATCCTAAATCCACGGCCTTTGGCCGTGCGACCCGAAGAGCTTCGAGCGATCCGGCGTGCTTCCTCCGTACAACGACATCGGCCTGGCATAATGGGGGTCTCCTCAGAGTGTCTCGAAGAGCTTCAAGCGACCCGCGGTATTTCTCCGTGAGTTCATGGGGCTGGCATCCGAAGTGACGGCGGTCTCGAGCGATACAAGGCGTCGTCGGTTGGTTTGACCCCAACGGCCCCCTCGGGGGGCCTTCCTCATACCACGGCCTATGGCCGTGGTCGATGATTAAATCCTAAGGAACGAGCCGGGAATAACTTCCCGATTTCCCGATTTCACACGGGTTGAGGAACGGCTCGATAGTTCCACTTGGGGAGAAACTTGTCGAAGATGATCTTCATGCTCTCCTTGAATCCCGCGGCATACTTCCGGCCGGTCTCATAGACCTTCTCGAGGATGCTCACCTTGACCTCCAGCCCAGTGGTTGTCTCGGCTTTGGCCATGTAGTACCGAACCGTCTCCAGCGTTAG
Source organism: uncultured Isosphaeraceae bacterium (assembly GCA_963842405.1). Taxonomy (GTDB): domain Bacteria; phylum Planctomycetota; class Planctomycetia; order Isosphaerales; family Isosphaeraceae; genus CAVZRC01. The sequence goes on from CAWJGW010000004.1 coordinate 216,528, forward strand.
GAAGATCACGCCGCGGCACGCCCGGGTCACGTGCGGGAACATGCGGTGCTCAATCGGATTGTACTTCGAGCAGTACGGCGGGTAGTGGGCCACCCGGATCTCGATGCCCAGTCGGGTCGCCAGCTTCTGCAGGTCTTCCTTGAAGAGATACATGCTCGCGCTGTTGCTGCCGCCGCCATCGCACAACACCAGCAGTTTCTTGGCCTGCGGATAGTCGACCCGGCCGTGTTGGTCCCACCACGCCGCCAGGCTGTCACAGGCCAGTTCGCTGGTGTCGTGGCTGGTGTTCAGGTGGATGAATCCTTTGTTCTGGCCCACATCGTAGAGACCATGGGGGATCACCGTCCCCGAGCCCGCGCTGCCGAAGTCGTGATCGTTGGTCTCGATGGTCTCCTGGGTATCGATCACGCCGTCGCGGTAGAAATTGCCGAGTAACTCCTTCTTCTTCGTGTCCATGCTGATGACGGGCAACCCGGCCTTGAGATACTTCTTCTTGAGACGGGCGATGTTCTCGAACTGGGCGTTGCGGTTGGGATTGCGGGGACCCATCGTCTTCTTCTTCAACGCCTTACGCCTGCGGTACTTGTGTTTGCGGAGTAGCTGAGAGACCACGTGACGACTCACCGGGGTTCCCAGTGCGGTAATCCGTATGGCGATCTGCCCGCGCGACAAGTTGGTCCACTTCACCTCGGGGCGCATCGGGTCGCCTGCGGTGTGGTCCTGAAGAACCTTGAAGAAGTTCTCCTCAAGGGCAGGGGAGAACTCGATCAACCGTTTGCGGCCACCCCTTTTTTTCGGACACGTTCGGTGTCCAAGTCGTCCTCTTCGTGGAGCTCGGCCTGCCCTTGACGGATGGTCTTGGGGTCGCACCCCAGGATGCGGGCGATGTACTCGACCCCGCCGTGGCCCAACTTGGTCGCTTCGATGGCGGCATAACGCCGTCGATCGTTCTCTCTCAGGGAGTCAAAGAGGCGCTTCATCATCCGTTCGATCTCTGGTGTATACGCGACCATATCCCCCTCCTGGATGCGAGTCCCCGAGCGAAGTGCCGGATATCGTATCGCAGGAAAAGCGGGAAGTTAATCCCGGCCCGTTCCTAAATCCACGGCCTTTGGCCGTGCGACCCGAAGAGCTTCGAGCGATCCGGCGTGCTTCCTCCGTACAACGACATCGGCCTGGCATAATGGGGGTCTCCTCAGAGTGTCTCGAAGAGCTTCAAGCGACCCGCGGTATTTCTCCGTGAGTTCATGGGGCTGGCATCCGAAGTGACGGCGGTCTCGAGCGATACAAGGCGTCGTCGGTTGGTTTGACCCCAACGGCCCCCTCGGGGGGCCTTCCTCATACCACGGCCTATGGCCGTGGTCGATGATTATTTTTCCAATTTCTCATTGGCTTGCCTAATGATCTTCATCGTATGGATAAAGGGTACATTGCTGTATGGACAAAGGTATGGATAAAGGGGAAGGTATGGATAAAGGGGACATTGCTAATTATTGCCGTAGTCTCGGCGATATGAGAAAGAGGGCCTGCACTAGCCTGTGTATTTTGCCGCAATAATTAGCAATGTCCCCTTTATGACCCCCCGGGCCGCCGTCATGCGGCCCCTCGCCGCGTGATCTCGAGTCTGAACCGGCTGTGGATGTAGCCGAGGACGAAGGTGAGGAAGATCGGTAGCCCAGACATGAGCAGCCCGAGCATCGCCCCGATGAGGAAGCCTGCGCGTTTCGGGCGAAGACTGCGCGGCCCCGCTCCACTGTTCAAATGACGGAAATAACAGCTCGATCAGTACCAAGACAACCTCGTGGAACAGGAGGCATGTCGCCGTGCCCAGAACCAGGATCGCTCCGCTCACCATCGCGACCGAATCCACGGCTCTTCCGCACCGTCCGCCTGACCAGGGCGAAGCGGAACCTCCTCGTCACGGCGAGATAGAGGCTCAGCCCAAAAAGGTCGAAGAGTGGGATCAGCCCGATCAGACCGGCGAACTTCGGGCTGAGATCGATGATGGCCTCGGAATACCTGAACAGGGTGAAGTTCAGGGCGGCGAGGGCGACCAGCCAGAGCAGCAGGGATATGCGGAACATCGGCGACTCCTTTGCCGGATGATACCGCAACCGTTCCGCCGCATGCAAATTAGTAGTTGACATAGCATTTGACCAGTGGAAGACTCGAGGTCATGAAGACTCGGGGTCAAACTTTGAAGACTCGGGGTCAAACTTTGAAGACTCGGGAAGACTCGGGGTCAAACTTTGTTATTCGGAGTAATCCCGGTGTCAAACTTTGAGTAATCCCGGTGTCAAACTTAGTAATCCCGGAGTCAAACTTTGTTCTTGGTTTTTTCCCTGAGCTGTGTCCCCGGCGTCGCGGAAGCGAGCCGTCAGAAAATAAATAACAAAGTTTGACCGCCAGTTCCGAAGTTTGACCGCCAGTCCCGTTTGACCCCAAGTCCCGTACAAAGTTTGAGCCCAAGTCCCGTACTTCCGAACGTCTGAAAATGACCGCTACGACCACTGCCAGCCCTGCAACCGCAAACATGGCGATCAGGCGGCGGACCGTCAATCGAATTCGCAGTCTCGGTTTCAAGATGATGTTGGAGGGCAGTCTTCTTCCTCCTTCCCTCGACTGATCCTGAAGACGTGGCCATCGGGGTGGCGCACGTGCATCTCACGGACGCCCCACGGCTCGTTCGTCGGTGGCATCGTGACCTCGAGGCCTTGCTCCAGGCAGTGGCGATGGACCGTATCAACGTCGTCCACCCAGATCGACATCCAGACGCCCTTGTCTGCCTGCTCTCCGCTAGCTTTCGTGGTCGCGAGTTCGCTCTTGCCGCGGCCGCCCTGGCCGTTCTGGCAAAGGAAGAGTGCGAACTTGCCAGACCCTACGGAACCAAATGTGGGAGGATCGCCCCAGTCCCAGAGCTTCTTCCAGCCCAGTTTTTCAAACCAGGCGAAGCTCTGCCGGATATCCGAGACGTTCAGGATCGGGTTCAGGTCTTTAACGAGCATGTTGGATTCCGTGTCCATGGTCGATCACGCTTCGAGTTTAACGAAGACAGCGGGATAATCAGACGCCGTAGACCAATCCGCTCGTGGCGGCGTGAAAGCGCGGCCTCAGTGCAAGTACTTGATGGCGTAGAACGTGACCCCTTGAGGCGACGTGATGCCGCAGAAGCGGCCGACGCCCGGGAGATCTCGCACCGGCACGCAGAGCCGGGCGCCAAGCTCGACCGCCTCCCGCGCCGTCTCGTCGACGTCCTTCACGGTGAAATAGGTCCCCCAGTGCGGCTGCATCGTCCCCATTTCCGGCGCGATCTGCATCAGCCCCGCCACATACGCGTCGTCGAGCTTGAAAGTCGTGTACTCGTAGCCCGGCATCGGCATCACCTCCGGGGTCCAGCCGAAGAGGCCGGCGTAGAACCCCGTCGCACGGTCGACGTCGGTCGTCAACGTCTCGAACCAGCACGGCGCACCGTGCAGGGCACTGTCAACGTCGGTTCCGAGCATCTTTTTCGGTTCCCACACATCGAACTCGAGCGCCGTTGGGATCGTTGCAGACGGCCATGCGGCCCTGCTCCATGATGTCGAACGCCGGTTTGGCGGTGCCGCCGAGCGCCTGGACCTTCTCGCAGACGGCGTCGGCGTTGTCGACCTTGACCATGACGCCGATGTGCGGCTTCAACCCCGGCGGTGTGTTCGGGCCATCGAGGTCGAAAAGGCCGCCGACGTCACGCCCGCCGACCCGCACTCCGTGGCCGAGTCCCGGCATCTCGAAGTACGACCAACCGAGTATCCGGCCGAAGAACGCTCGAGCCTCCGCCGGCTGCGGCGTTAACATGTTGATCCAGCAGAATTCGCCTGGCTTGCGTGTGCCCGTCGCCATTGGCTCCTCCCTTGAAACTTGCGGATGTTACCAGCGTCGTTGGGATTCGTACCACGGTTGCCTCCAAAGCAAGCGACGCCGGATCCATGGGATTCAAACAATCTATCGGCTGTTTGTCAACATGCGTACAGTAAATTCGCGGAGAAACGCGGGATTCTGCATGCGGGCTGGCGTTACGTGCTACCCGATCGATCGACGCCCCTTCGGGCGCCGGCGACTAGAAATCCTCAAGGCGCGCTTGACCTGAGGCCGAAGATGCGTAAAGTTGATTGAAACATCTGTTTGAAACAGGTGTTTGGAACAGGGTAAACAATGGAAGTACAAGATCCGACGCGGGTTCGGTTGTTAGAGGCGGCGGGCGAGGAGTTTGCGGAGAAGGGATTCGAAGCGGCTCGGATCCGGACGATCTGTCTACGCGCCGGGGCGAACGTCGCGGCGGTGAATTATCATTTCGGCGACAAGGAGCAGCTCTACGTCCAGGTCGTGCTCGACGCGCATCGTTGCGGGTGCGAGGCGCAGGACGAGGGTCATGGCGAATCGGGGAGCCCGGCCGAGCAGCTCCGGGACTTCATCCACCACTTCCTGTGCCGGGTCCTGGCGATCAATGATCCTGACGGCTGGCGGCATCGGCTCTTGCTCAGGGAGATGCTCCATCCGACTTCGGCCTCGGACGTGGTGATCCGCGAAATGATCCGGCCGAGGTTCGAGCGATTGACGGGGATTCTCCGGGGTTTCTGCCCCGCCGCGGACGACAAGAAGCTTCAGGCCCTGGCGTTCAGCGTGATCGGGCAATGCCTGCATTACAAGATGGCCCGCGCGATCACCGAGCGGCTGATCGGGGTCGAGGATTTCCGGGCGCTCGACCTGGATTATCTGACGGACCATATCACGTCGTTCTGCCTGGCGGCACTGGGGTGTCGACCCCCGCTGAACGAGGAGGGGGAGTCGGTATCGGATGGGGCGACGGCCGCGCCCTTGAGCGAGCGGGGGACACAATGGGGTGGATCGCTCTGAAGATGCTGGTCGGTGACAAGGCGAAGTTCTTCGGCATCGTCCTGGGCCTGACCTTCTCGGCGCTGTTGATCACCCAGCAGGGGTCGATCTTCTGCGGGCTGATGCTCCGGACGTGCGGACAGGTCACCGACATCACGGGGGCCGATCTCTGGGTCATGGACCCGTCCGTCCGTTACATCGACGACGTGAAGCCCATGCTCGAGAACAGCCTTTACCGGGTCCGGGGCGTCGAGGGGGTCCTCTGGGCCGTCCCGCTCTACAAGGGCACGGCGCGGGTCAAGGTGAACCCCCGCGTTTCCCGGGGGAATCAGGCGACCGTGATCGAACAGGTCATCCTGCTGGGGCTCGATGACGCGACGCTGGTGGGGGCACCGCCGCTCTACAAGATCCTGGCCGGCAACCTGCGCGACCTCCGCATCCCCGACGCGATCATCGTCGACGGCGACCGCCTGCCGAAGCTCTATCCCGATGAGGACTGGGGCGATCTCAAGCGGCTCGGCAAGGATTTCTACCGCAGGTTCCTCCGCCGCCAGCTCGAGATGAACGATCACCGCGCGATCATCGTCGGCGTCTGCGAGGCCACGCGGACCTTCCAGACCAATCCGGTCGTCTACACGACGTACACGCGGGCCAAGAACTTCGCTCCCCAGGAGCGGAAGATCCTCTCCTATATCCTGGCGAAGACCGAGCCGGGACTGACCCCGGGAGCGTCGCCAGCCGGATCTCCGCGACGACCGGCCTGCGTGCCAAGACCAGCAGCGAATTCGCCTGGATGACGATCAACTACTACCTGCTCTACACCGGCATCCCGTTCAATTTCGGAATCACCGCACTGCTGGGCTTCCTGGTCGGTACCGCGATCGCCGGTCAGACCTTCTACAACTTCACGATCGAGAACATCAAGCAGTTCGGCGCCCTGAAGGCGATGGGGGCGACGAACCTCCGGATCATCGGCATGATCTTGCTCCAAGCCCTGGTCGTCGGCCTGCTGGGCTACGGGATCGGGGTCGGCCTGGCGGCCCTGTTCGGCTGGGCCGTCGCGGGGAGCGAGCTGGCGTTCTTCACACCCTGGCAGTTGTTGCCGATCACCGGCGGCGCGATCGTCCTGATCTGCGTCCTGTCCAGCCTGCTCAGCGTGCAGCGGGTCATCCGGCTGGAGCCCGCGATCGTCTTCCGTTGAGCCGGATGAGCGGCGGGCTGGTTCGCTGAAGGGTTTCCCGTTCTGGTCCAAGGGGTATCGCGATGATGGCCGCTTCTCCGTTGGCGACCGTTGATCCGACAGTGCGGGGGCGAGGTCCCGTTTCCGCGTCCGTCCGGCGGTCGCGGTGCGGATTCGCGGGCTGACCAAGCATTTCGGCAGCGGCGAACAGCGCGGTTCAGGCGTTGCGGGGCGTGGACTGGGACGTCTACACCGGCCAGATGACGCTGATCGTCGGCCCGTCGGGCTGCGGCAAGACGACGCTCCTCTCGGTCATCGCCGGCATCCTCAACGGCGACGAGGGCGAGGTCGACATCTTCGGCCACTCGCTGACGGCGATGACCGACCGGGCGCGGACGAGCTTCCGAGCCCGGAATATCGGGTTCGTGTTCCAGCAATACAACCTGCTGCCGGCCTTGACCGCCGCCGAGAACGCGGCGATCCCCCTGGTGATCGCCGGCTGGTCGCGGCAGCGCGCCGTTCGACGCGCCGGCGAGGTGCTCGCCGCGATCGGCATGGGGAAGAAGCTCGGCAGCCTTCCCGGCCAGCTCTCGGGCGGCCAGATGCAGCGGGTCGCCATCGCGAGGGCCCTGGTCCACGAGCCGCGGCTCCTGGTCTGCGACGAGCCGACGGCCGCGCTCGACCACGAGACGGGCATCACCGTGATGGAGTTGCTCCGCGAGGCGGCCGTCCGGCCCGACCGGGCCGTCGTCGTGGTGACCCACGACAACCGCGTCTTCGAGTTCGGCGAGCGGATCGCACGCATGGACGACGGCCAGATCGTCGCCATCGAGGAGCGATCCGTCGCGGCCGCCTGAGCCAGATCCGGCGGCGATCCTGCATCCCAGATCAATCCCCATTCCTGGGCCGGAGGTCGATCAGTCATGGTCACGAAGTACGTCTTGCCGATCCTGGCGGTGGCCGGGTTGGTCTTCTCGGTCTACACGGTGATCCAGGCGCAGCAGGTGCCGCCGCCGGCCCGGCCGATCGTCGAACCGCCGACGCGGCCCGACCGCATCACGATGATCGCCGGGTCCGGGCTGGTGGAGGCGCGGCGAGAGAACATCCCGATCGGCGTCAACATTCCGGGCGTGGTCACGGAGATCTTCGTCAAGAAGGGGGAGAAGGTCAAAGCCGGCGCCCCGCTCTTCCGGACCGACGACCGCGACTTCAAGGCCCAACTGGACGTGCGGATGGCCGAGCTGGCCTCGTCCGAGGCCCAGCTCCACAAACTCCTCAACGCGCCCCGGCCCGAGGACATACCCCCCGCCCGCGCGGCCGCCGAGGAGGCGAAAGCCAAGATGAATGACGCCGAGGCCGCCATGGCCCGCACCGAGCGGCTCTTCCAGCGGAGCATGGTCGCCGCCAGCGATTACGACAAGGATCGCTACGCATTCCTCGCCGCCAAGGCGTCCTACGCCCGGTCCAAGGCCGACCTCGAGCGGGTCCTGGCCGGTACCTGGAAGGAGGACATCGATGTCGCCCGGGCCGCCGTCCGGCTCGCCCAGAGTCAGGTCAACTCCATCAAGACCACCCTCGAGCGGCTGATCATCCGCGCCCCGATGGATGGGGAGATCCTCCAGCTCAACATCCGGCTCGGGCAATTCGCGGCCTTGACCTGGAAGGAGCCGATGATCGTGCTGGGCGATATCCACCGGCTGCACGTCCGGGTCGACATCGATGAGAACGACCTGCCTTATTTCTCCCGAGGGGCCGAGGCCATCGCCACGCTCAAGGGGCGTCCCCAGGTCCGCTTCTCCCTCAAGTTCGTCTATGTCGAGCCCTACGTCATCCCCAAGCAAAGCCTGACCGGCTACAACTCCGAGCGCGTGGACACGCGGGTCCTTCAGGTCATCTACGAGCTGCCCGAGGATCGTTCCGTGGACGTGTACGTCGGCCAGCAGATGGACGTTTACCTCAAAGCCCCCCAGGCGAGCGCCGGCCGCCACCTCGAGATCGGTGGGACGGAGAGCCAGCTCCCCTTCGAGGAGAAAGCCGCCGAGAAGGGGACCATCAAGCCAGCAGCTTGACCGCGGAGAGTTCAAGACCGCGGCTGTTCCGGCGCACGTCATTCGGGCGACGGAGCGTCCTTCTCGGGCGGAGTTTCGTTCGCCTTGCCCTTCTTCTGCATTCTTTCTGCGGATCGTCAGCGGGGATGACGCGGAACTTCACGACCTGGGTCGCCGTCCGCCCTTCGTTGACCTCATCGTGGAGGATGATGATCAGGTCATAATCGCCCGGCTCGAGCCCCTTGAGGGAGATCGTGTTCCTCAGGTAGATATGCGTCGGGGGCAGGTCCTGCTTGGGCGTGGTGTAATCCAGCATCTTGAGCTTTTGCCAGATGATCTTCTTCGGTCCCGCGCTTCCGGACTTGAGCATCCTGGGTGAGATGCGCCTGGTACGATCCCTTGACCAGCGAACTGTGGTAGTTGGAAGGGCGGTAGTAGACCAGGAGTTTCTCGTCACTGGTCAGGGCCGCGCCGGGCAACGGCTCGTAGTCTTCGTAGCCCTTGATGGTATCGCAGACGATCGCCTCGGACATGCGGAGCAACGGTTTCGTGGCGGGTTTCCGGATCTGGGACGGCGGCTTGTCCTGACCGAAGGCCGTGTCGCAAGGGCTGCCTGGGAGCCCGAGGAGGAGGCCAAGCCCTAGCCACGCCCCGCTCGCGATGGCCCGTCTCTTACGCGTACCCATGCGAATTCCAGGAAAGATGTGGTGTCCGAGCCGGGTCCTGGTCGTACCGATCCGCCAGGAACATTAAGTGCAGATTAGCGGACCGTCGCCGAATCCGCAAGCGGCCGGCTCGCCGTTGATCGGGATCATCAGGAGATCCCGATGATCCCCGAGCTCTCGGCAGACCCGGCGGGCGCGGAGCGACAGGGTTCGCTGCGCAACTCATTCCGGTCTACCCAGAAGGGGATGAGGGTCGGAATGTTCGCAGGGGATGGTTGGGGAGTTCGGACGGGGAGGGGAGGCGGGAGAGGGCGAGGGCAAATCGGCCGGACTTCGCCTGCGGTCCGGGCCGATGAACAATACGGCGACCTCAAGGAATGGCCGTCGTCTTGCGCAGGGATGCCAGTTATGTCGATGAATTCGAAGGACCGAACATCAGGGGCGCACCCGCCGGGAGCGGCGGAATCGAAAGGCGGCCCCGCCTGCCAGCATGGTCCAGACCATCCAGGTGGTCGGCTCGGGGAGCGTCTGCGGCTCCACCGGGGGGACATAGATAAAAGAGGTCTCGAGTTTCCCATCGGCATTCCCCGGCGTGCCGGAGTACGCCTCCAGGTAGAAGCCGGCTCGCGGGATTCACGCCAGAGATCTTGCTGAAATTGTTGATGGTGAATTCCAGGTCGGGTTGCGCCGCCGAGGGATTGAAAGCCAGGTTCCCCGAGTTGGGCAACTGCTGGCCGAAGCTGAACGCGAGCCCCGCGCCATTGGCGCTGTACTGCGAGACGGTGAAGCCGTCGATCGTGCCGCTGCCCCCCAGCGCCTTGTTTTGAGGGATGCCGGCGATGATCGTCGGCGTGCCTGGCACGTTCTGACCGGCGGCGTTCTCGGTGAGGGGGGCGAAGGCGAAGGCGACCGACTTGAGTCCCGCCGAAATTGGGATTCGGGTCGAGCCGCGGGATTGGGGTTCCCCGATGCGTCGCCGAAGATCTCCTCCTGTCCGGCGACATTCTTGTAGCCCTGGATGCCGACAGACATGGTGTCGGTGGTCGCGTTATAGTTCAGCCAGATGTTCTGGATGTCGACACCGGAGACCAATTGGTTGGCGGTGCTGCCGGTGGGCCCGGCGATATCTCCTGGACCGATGTCCACGGGGACCATGGTGCTGCCGTTGGAAGTCGTGAAGTCGCTGGCGACGTTGCCCGTCATCGTGATCGGATCCGCCAGGGCGGGACGATAAGCGGCCAGTGTGACGGCGGCCGCCAAGACCCAAGCGACACCGCGGATACTTACCATGTTGAGGCTCCTTCCACATTATGGTTGATCTCGTCCCGAACCGGACCGCAAGCGGATGGTGTTCCGGACGCCAGGGGGGACGATCTGGCTCTCGAATCAACGCTCAGGCAAGCGATGGATGTCGCTTGCACCTCCACGTTTGTGATCCGGACCGCGGATTGAGTCGCGCCCCCGGATCGTCCCGAACCAGGATGGCTCCTCCATCGGTTCGAACGAAGCATCAGGCCGGACACCTTCCAGGCGGAAGGGCCGCGAAAGAAAGGACGATGCGCGATGTCCCTGTTCTCCAAGCTCTTCCAAGCTGTTCGATCGTGGCGTCTCCGCCGGGGCCAGCAGCCGACCCGTGCGCAGACGTCAGGGTGGAACAACTTGATCATCGGCAACTCCTGAGCGTTAACTTCACTGGAAACGTTCCGGACGATTTTCCCGCTACGCAGTCCCCAGGCGTTGTGGTCCTCCCTTTGAACTTGAGCAACCCTCAAACGCTCGTGCCGGTGATCCCACCCAATCTGCAGCCGTTCATCCCGGTGTCGGGCTTCTACATCTCAGGACATCCGCGTCACGTACGACTCGTCCAACGATACCCTGTACCTCGGCCTCGACCAGCCGGCCAGCCAACTCCCAGGCCAGGGCGAGGTCATCGCCGGAGATCAGGACGATAACGGAAACTCCGGGACTGTCAATCCCGCTATCAACATGCTCCCGACCCCCGCGACCTCTCCTGATCCCTTTTTCACGGACGAGCCCGATATGCAGGGCTCGAAGTACATGGGGGCTTTCCTGGACTTCACCGGGTCGGGGACACCGCAGATCGTCGCCGGCTATTCCGAAGTGAGTCCGGTCTCGCCGACGTCCACCAATCCGTTGCCCAACCTCCCTCCCAAGCCCTATCAGGTCGCGGTCGCTGATACCACTCCGGGTTCTCTGCCGGTCTTCGGCACGGACCTCCCGCAGTACACCGGGAGCGTGTTCTTGCAGAACGCGCCCCACACTCCCAACCTGGAGTTCTCGATCACCCACTTCTCGCAGCTCTACCAGATGGAGACCGGCCAGGCGTTGACCTCCAGCAGCGTGGTCTACATCGGCGGCCAGGCGGGCTCGCCCGACCCCGACCGCATCAGCGACATGTTCTTCCCCGAGCGAGTCGTTCACCATCGGGCCAGCGACCCTGCCGACCCCGACCCCGACCCCAACCCCGACGCCGACGCCCTGCCCACCGCAATCCCCGACCATCTTCGTCAATCCGCACGAGCATCGAATCATTGACTACGTTGCATCGTGACCTCATCCGTGTCACCATTGAGGGGACATCCGGCTTCAAGGTCAAGGAGATCAATCCCTCGACCGTGACGCTGAACGGTGTGCCCGCCATCGCGGATATCGTCCGAAAGACCCAGCGGGATCCAGTTCCCCTTCGCCACCTATGTCTTCGTGGCCGACCAGTTGAAACTGCCCGCCGGGCTGGACAACGTGACGATCTCGGGGACCTTGGATAACGGGGTGACGAAGTTCTCGTCGACGCACGGCCGTCTCTGAACATTCCCGACTCGGCATCCCGTGTGTTCGGGCGGTTGCATGGCTACATGGGTGGTGGGACGATCTATCGTGCCCTGTCCAAGATCGAGGCCAAGCACCCCGGGACGGTCGCGATACCGTCCAGCAGCGCCACGGCGGTGAGCGTGTCGAACAATCCCGCACCAAGCGGTGTGGCCAAGCTCAAGGTCAGCTATGCCCCCGTGTTGACGGCGAGCCCGTCGAAATCCGCGGCGAAGGCACGCGTGGAGACACCCCGCCAGGTGATCTCGATCAAACGCGCCGAGAAAGCTGCCGAGGCGTCCTCGAAGAAGCTCCCGACGTTGCTCCGTCACAGCCTGAGCGAGCACCTCGACCGCCTGGAATCGGCCAGTTCCGCCAGCCGCCTGAGCGCGAACCCTCGCAGTCACGGCTCGACGGCGATGCCTGTCGATCGCCCTCCGGGCCATCCCCGTCCGCGAGGGGCGATCCGGCGATCGGCAGGGACGCGCCGGGGAGGCCGTAACCGGCCCCAGCGCACCGGCTTGACCGGTCGGGGCCGACCGGTTCTGATCACGGAACCGGGTGCCTGCCGGTCTGCCTCATCCGGACGTACGGACCTGTCAGGGAGACGTGAATCGCGTATCGCGATCGGCGACGGGGAGGGAGGCGACTCATGGCGGACTACACGCCCTATCAGCAGAAGATCATCAAGCGCTATTATCGGAACTACGACGCGATCAAGGTCCAGAGGCTCTCGGAACTTGCGACCGACCTCTACCTCGCTGAGGGGAAGAAGCGGGATCGCCTCTGGCAGCAGGTCGAGGAGAGCCTTCGCAAGCTGGAATTCCCCGAGTCCCGAATCGCCCATCTCCTCGAGAAGCGCGACCCCGCTCTGATCGTCGGAATCCTGAAGGAGCTGGAAAGCAAGGGTGCTTAGACCTGCTGGATCGTGTCGAGCACCGTCGCCCCAGGGAAAAGCGGGCGGCCGGTCAGCAGCTCGTAAAGGATCGCACCCAGGCGCGTAAATGTCGGCCGACGGGCCGACGTTGCGCGAGTTCCCCGCGGCCTGTTCCGGGGCCATGTAGCTGGGCGAGCCCAGGACCGTGTCGGTCCGCGTCCGGCCCGACTCGTCGTTGATCAGTTTGGCGAGGCCGAAGTCGGTCACCTTGGGAACTCTCAGTCCCGGTACGCCCGGTAACTGGTCGTCGAGCAACACGTTGCCCGGCTTCAAGTCCCGGTGGACAATCCCGAGCTCATGGGCGACACCGACCCCCCGAGCCAGCGCCGCAATCAGGGCGGTGGACAGGGTTGACGGCATCGGGTAGCGCCGGTCAACTTGCGGTCGAGGCTACTTCCGCGGATGTACTCGAACGTGATGAACGGCAGACCGTCGTGCTCGCCAACCTCGTAGACCTGCACAAAGTTGGGGTGCCGTAGCCCGGCGACCGTCAGGCCTTCTTGACGGAACCGAGCGGTTTGGGACGAGCTCGCATCGTCCCCGATCAGGATTTCCTTCAGCGCCACGACCCGATTCAGGCTGATCTGGCCGGCGAGATAGACGACTCCCATCCCGCCACGTCCCAGCTCTCCAAGCACCTCGTAGCCGGGAATCCGCACCGATCGCGCGGGGCCGGCTGGGTCCACGCCCGGACCCGATTGCTCTTCCCCGACCGTCGCGGACGAGCTGTCCGTCACGCGGTTTTCGGTCGAAGCGGATTCGATCGGGCTCGCCTCGGCTTCGAGTCCGAGGAACGACATCATAGAGGCAACGGCCCGGAGTCGTTCTCTCACGTCTGCGGACTTCTCCGGGCAGTCGCCACAGAGTTCCTCGACCGTCGCGGACTTCCCCTGTGACCGCGAGGTCTGCCAGCGCTGCAACAGGCCGTTGACGGTCGGATGGCTTTCCACGCGGTTCGTCTCCAGCACACCCGAGACCTCGACGGCTTCGGGTTACGTTCGACTGTCTACTTCGTCCTCGCCCTTCAAGACCCGGTGCAGTCTCACAAGAGCCGCTTCCCACCAGCGGCGGACCGTCCGCACATGGACCTGGAACAGTTCGGCCACCTGCGCCTGAGTCCATCCATGATAATAGATCAAGTCCACAATCTCACGCTCTTGCGCCGGAAGTTTTTCCACTTCCTCGTGGAACTGGCACCAACGATCCAGGTCACGATCATCGTCACCGCGATCCGGTGGGTCGAACCCCGGCTGGCTGTTTCCAGGGTGGTCTTGCACGCTGGCGTGGTTTGCGCCGATGCCTGCGGCCCGTAGAAATGCCGGCCCAGGTCCAGTAATCGCGACGCATCTGCTCGGTGGCCAGGCCGAAGAAGGCGCGGGTGGAGGTCGGCGTGACCGACTCGAGCACACGCAGGAGCCGGAGGAGCGAGACTTGGAGGATGTCCTCGACCTCGACCCAGCGGCCGACACTCGGGTGTCGCTGGAGCATCCTTCGAGCAAGTTGTCCGAGGCGAGTTTGAAAGGTCCGGACTAACTCATCGTGGGCCGCGCGAACGCCGCCTCGCATGCGTTCGAGCAATTGGACCAGTACGGTCGCCTGGGCGCCGGGATTGGACATGACAGCCCTGGCTTTCTTCAGATTTCTCCTTCGATCTCGACCAGCAGCTCCTGAAGCCCGAGCATCGCGGCACGTTCCTGGAGGACCGCCCGGTCCAGCTCTTCGTCGCGCTTCAACATCGCCCTGAGATCATGCCGGGCCTTATGGCTCCCCAGTTTCATCCAGAGGAGCTTGGAAAGAATCGCGTCCTCCTTCGACACGAGCGGGGCTACCACTCCCGGCACGACTTCACGGCGCTGACTCCGCCCCAACTCACCAGGGATCTTCTCACCGACGTGGAAATCAATCTTGATCATGGACACTTCGTCAATTGCTTGGAAGAGGCGCGCGGCCCCTAATGGCATCCATCGCAGCTTGCTCATGGACGAGATACCCCGAAGACAGGCGGCTCAGCAGCGCCTTGGTTTCAGGCTGATGGACGGTCAGTTGGATGACCAGGTCCAGATCCTGGGTGAACCGGGGCTCGCCGTAAAACGAGGCGGCTACGCCTCCGGTGAAGTGGAAGGTTAGCCCGAGCTCTCCTAGGATCGCCAAGATGCGCTCCATCGTTTCTTGAAAATCAGCCCGCTCCATTCCGTGACCTCCCGGTTGATCGAGTAGTCGCTGTGCCGCGTCATCCGATAGGTACATCCGCTTCGCTGTCTCTCGCCTGGCTTCACGATCGCTGATTCCAGGCTGCTCCTTTCGGATCTGAAATTCAATCATGCCCCAGAATTCCGCGGAAAGTGAAAAGGTCCGGCGGAGCCTTCCGGCTCCGCCAACCTTCCCCCAGGCCTGGAAATACGCCTCTTCGATCGAGAGGTGCTCGAGGCCCCTCAAGAGTTCAGCGCCTCTCGACATCGATGAGAAGTCATTGGCCATCGCTCAGATTTCCCATCCCTTGCGGAAATACGGCTTGAGATACTGGGCCGCCTTGGAGTTGCCACTGATCAGGCCGGTACTCGGATCGTAGTTGAAGGTCTGGCCCGAGCGGACGGCGATGTTGCCCAGGAGCATCGATTCGGTGAGCGTCGAGGCGTAGTCAAAGTTCGAGAGCGCGATCTGGGGCTTGCCGGCGCGGATGGCCTCGACCCACTCGCGCTTCTGGTTGTCGTCGTCGTCGTGATGGCCCTCGCTCTCGCTCTTGATGCGCGGTAGCACGCGCTGGGGATCCTTGTAGCCCTTGAACTTCTCCTCGGGCCAGAGCGTCTGCTCGGCGCCGTAGTCGCTGAGTGAGTACATCTGGCCTCGGGACCCGATCAGGAGCGAGCCGCTGTCAGAGGGCTTGAATCCCTTGGGGAAAAGCTCGTCCGGCGGGAGATTGCGCTGACCGTCCTTGGCTCCCTCGTACCAGGTGAGCTTGACCGGTGGCAGGCTGCCTCGGCCGTCGAACTCGTAGGTGATGGTCGCCCAGGCGGGATACGTCTCGGAGTTGATCGGGCCGCTCTTGGCGGAGACCCGCCTGGGGAGTCCCAGTTGCAAGGCCATGAAGGTCAAGTTCGCCGTGTGGCAGGCCATGTCCCCCAGCGAGCCGGTTCCGAAGTCCCACCAGCCGCGCCAGTCGTGGGGATGATAGACCGGGTGGTAGGGTCGCTCCGGGGCCGACCCCAGGAACAGGTCCCAATGGACGTGCGCGGGGACCGGCGGCGTCTCCTTGGGCCGCGCGACGATGTCCGGCGCTTGTTTCCAGTACTTGAAGGGGCGGTTCGTCCACACATGGACTTCCCGCACCAGCCCAAGGTCACCGGCCCGGACGATCTCGGCGCCGCGACGGAAGCCCGGGTTGGCTGTCCCCTGGTTGCCCATCTGGGTGCACACTTTCATCTTCCGCGCCGTCTCCCGCATCAGCCGGGCCTCCCAGACCGAGTGGGTCAGCGGCTTCTGGCAGTAGACGTGCTTGCCCATGCGCATGGCTGTCACGGCGGCCGGGGCGTGCGTGTGGTCGGGGGTCGAGACGGTCACCGCATCGAGTCGCGGGCCTAGCTCGTGGAGCAACTCCCGGTAGTCGTTGTACTTCTTCGCGTCCTTGTACTTCTCCGCGGCGGCGTCCAACCGCTTCTGGTCGATATCGCAGATCGCGACGATCCGGCCGTAGCGGGACGCGTTCTCTGTGTCGCTCTTCCCCTTACCGCCTACGCCAATGCAGGCGATGTTCAGCGTCTCGTTCGGTCCGACACCCCTCGCCCAGCCCCTCTGGCCCTGAGCCAGGATGCCGAAACCCGCGACCGAAGCCCCGAACAGAAACGATCGACGATCCGTGGTCATGCTCATCGGTGGAAAGCTCCCTGGGACCTGTTACCGAAAGACTCGAGGGCGTCGCGGCGTGGTGCTCCACGCGCCCCATTCCCATTGTCGTGGGTCCCGACCCCCATGGCCGGTGCCATCACTCGACTTGATTGTCGCTCAACACTATGGCAATTGCGAGCTTATCCCCTCGATATCGAGTCTCATCGTGGGTGATTGCATTCGTTTTCCCGGAGAGCGGTCTGAAGAACTCGTGGATCCTCGCCACTGACTCCTTGTGTTTGGAGTGTTTGAGTGGATAATCAAGAGATTGCGGGTGATTCGAGCCTGCGGGAGTACAGGGATGAAACCCTCGGCCGCCAGCTCTAGGAGCCGATGAAGTGGAAGTCACGACAAAATATACGGTGCACGTGCGCTCCTGGCGAACTGGCCTGTTGTTCGTGCTGGCGACCCTGGGCCAAGGGGTTGCTCTCCATGCTCAAGACGCCGGCAACGCGAATGACAACACGCCCGCGGCTGCCCAAGCCGGGAGCTTGCCCACCGGTGCGGGTGTCAGCACGCCCGCGGCTGCCCAAGGCGGGAGCAGCCCTATCGGTTCGGGTGTCAACACGCCCGAGACGGACCAGCCTGACAGCACCGCCGATAGTTTGAGAGCCAGGGTGGAGGCCACGAAGAAGCAGCGAGCGACCAACCGCTCGTTTAATCGGGTCACCACGTCGCGGCAGGAAGTGGTGTCGACATTGACGCGGACTTCACGGCCGGGAGGAACGTCAACCGCCGGGGGGACGGGAATGATTTCCCGGAACGATATGCTCCGCCCTTATTCGGCCCAGGCACGGTTGGCCCAGTCCGCAAGGGCGAATTCGGAGGTCCCGTTGAGCTCGACACAGCAGCCACGGCCCGAGAGTCAGCCGGTCATGGTGCGGTCCACGCCGCATGACTATTATCCCAGCTTGCGGTCCGGACGATATCCCAATGCCAACACGGCGCAGATCACCCGCCGCAATGGTATCACCGGCGGAGGCGGAGGCGGAGGGGGGCATATCTGCGTGCCCAGCCGCGGCTCTGCGATGGCAGGTGCGCCCCGCGGCCGTTAGTCGCGATGGCGTCCTGTCCCCACTCCTGGCCACTGGGGAGAAACACACGTTTTTTTGTCGGCCGGCTCTTGATATGATAGCGGCCGTAACGCCGACCTGATGCGTCGCGGACTTGCGGGATCGATCCGATCCTGGAGACTCCTCGATCGCCGAATTCCGTCAGTCGGCGCGCCCATTGCAAGGAGTCAATGGGTTATCTGATCCACCTACTTGGGCCTGTACCGGCTGCGCGCTTCTCTACGCGGCGCATCGGCCGGGTAGATCTGCGCCGGGAGTATTCCCGGCGCAGGGCGGCCGGGCATCTCGTGCGAGTCTATGAAACGAAACAGTGAGATCCAGAAGATCGCGTTCGTCGGCGATTATCTGCCAAGAAAATGCGGCATCGCGACCTTCACGTATGATCTGTGTACGTCGATCGCCACCCAGTATCCGGGGTCCGATTGTTTCGTCGTCCCGGTCAACGATCTGCCCCAGGGTTACGACTACCCGGCGGAGGTGCGGTTCGAGATCGAGGAGCAGGAGGTCGACTCGTACCTGCGAGCGGCCGACTTCCTCAATTTCGCCAATACCGACATCGTCAGCCTCCAGCACGAATACGGCATCTTCGGCGGTCCCTCCGGCAGCCACGTCCTCCGGCTGATGCGCGATCTGCGGACGCCAATCGTCACCACGCTCCACACCGTGCTGCGCGACCCTAACGCCGATCAGCACCGCGTGCTCGGGCAGGTCGCCGAGATGTCGGCCCGCCTGATCGTCATGTCCGAGCGAGCACGCGGCTTCCTCCGTGACGTTTACGATGTCCCGGAGGCCAAGATCGACCTGATCGCCCACGGCATCCCCGACATGCCGTTCGTCGACCCGAACTTCTACAAGGATCAATTCGGGGTCGAGGGGAAGTTCGTCGCCCTGACGTTCGGGCTGCTCTCGCCGAACAAGGGGATCGAGCACATGCTCAAGGCGATGCCGGCGATCCTCAAGGAATTCCCCAACTTCTTCTACATCGTTCTGGGGGCGACGCACCCGAACCTGCTCCGCGAGCAGGGGGAGCGCTACCGAATCAGCCTGGAGCGGCTGGCCAAGGACCTGGGCATCAAGCCGAACGTGAGCTTCTACAACCGGTTCGTCGACATCAACGAGCTGATCGAATTCATCGGGATGGCGGACATCTACATCACGCCGTACCTGAACCCGGCGCAGATCACCTCGGGTACGCTGGCGTATGCGTTCGGCTGCGGCAAGTCGGTGGTCTCGACGCCGTACTGGTACGCCGAGGAGTTGCTGGCCGACGGCCGCGGCGTGCTGGTCCCCTTCAGCGACCCGGGTGCCCTGGCGCGTGAGATCTGCGAGCTGCTGCGGGACGAGCCGAGGCGGCACGCCATGCGGAAGAAGGCCTATCTCCTGGGCCGGGAGATGATCTGGAGCCATGTCGCCCACCTCTACATGGAATCGTTCCACCGGGCGCGGCGGAGCCGGCTGGATGTGCCCTACAAGCCGCTGGCGGTCCGCACGCTGGCCGAGCAGCCGATGGACCTGCCCGGCTGGCGGTTCGACCACCTGATCCGGATGACCGACTCGGCGGGCCTCTTGCAGCACGCCAGCTCGGCGATCCCCAACTTCGGCGAGGGCTACTGCACCGACGACAACGCCCGGGCCCTCCTCCTGACCGTGCTCCTGGAGCAACTCGGCCAGGTCTCGGCGCCAAGTGCAGCGGCTGGCGACGACCTATGCCGCGTTCCTGAATCACGCGTTCGACCGGACACGGGGCCGGTTCCGCAACTTCCTGGGCTTCGACCGCCGATGGCTCGAGGACGTCGGCTCGGACGACAGCCACGGCCGGGCGCTGTGGGCCCTCGGGGCCTGCGTCGGCCGATCGAAGCGCCGCGACCTGCAATTCTGGGCCTCCCAGATCTTCGACCTGGCACTCCCGGCGATCACCGAGATGACCTCGCCCCGGTCCTGGGCCTTCGGCGTGATCGGGGTCTGCCATTATCTCCAGCGGTTCTCCGGGGCTCGGCCCGCCAGCCAGATGCGCGATGCGCTGACCGATCGGCTGATCGAGCTCTTCGAGAAGACCGCGACCGAAGAATGGTGCTGGTTCGAGAAAGTGCTGGCTTACGACAACGCCAAGCTGCCCCATGCCCTGATCGCCGGCGCCCGCTCCGCGGGGAATCCGCGAGCCCTCGACGTGGGCCTGCAAGCCCTGCGATGGCTGGTGGACCAGCAGAAGTCGCCGAGCGGCTACCTTCGCCCGATCGGGTCCAACGGCTTCTATCGCCACGAGGGCGAGCGCGCCCAGTTCGACCAGCAGCCACTCGAGGCCCATGCGACCGTCTCCGCCTGCCTCGAGGCTTACCATGCCACCGAGGACCTCGCCTGGCTCCAGGAGGCCCGGCTCGCGTTCGAATGGTTCCTCGGCGGCAACGACCTGGGGCTCGACCTCTACGACTCCAAGACCGGCGGCTGCTGCGACGGCCTCCAGGAGGACCGCATCAACCTGAATCAGGGGGCCGAGTCCACGCTCTCCTTCCTCCTGTCACTCGGCGAGATGAAGCTGTTAGAAAGCACGCCGGCCACCCTCCGCCAGGCGCAGGTGAATTGAAGAGACCCGCCGAACCGGTTGATTTATGACCTATCCTTCTCTTGACACCGAGGTCAGGAGCCAAAAACCATGGAAGCGAACGGATCAACGATGACCGCCGAACTCGATGCCGTCGAGGCCCGGACGGTCCCCCTCAGCGGGCCGGCGAGGCTCCGCCGGGCGCTGAACGTCCGGCGCACGGGCATCGTGCTCAAGCCGAGCAACGGCCGGGTCGTCATCCGGCCTTTTGAACCGGCCAGCGACAGCCGGGTCGAGCGGATCATCGCTGCGCGTCATGTCGCTCCCGGAGCCTGAGGTCGAATCCCTGATCGAGAACGTGATGCGGGAGTTTTACAACCGACACCAGAAGACCCGCGACTTCTTCCTGCACCGATTCGAGCAGGTCAGGCGCCACCTCCTGACCGACCAGCACCTGAGCGAGAACCGGCGGATGCTGATCGGCTCGTACTTCACCCAGGAGTATGCGCTGGAATCCGCGGCCTTGTTCAACCCGTCGATGGTCTGGCACCCCGACCAGTCGGGGCTGCCGTCGGGCTCGCGCCGGTTCGTGCTGAGCCTCCGCGCCACGGGTGAGGGACACATCTCGTCGATCACGTTCCGGAGCGGGACGGTCGACGCGGAGTGCCGCATCCGCATGGACGAGCCGACCCGGTTCGTCACGGCGCCGGAGGTGGTACCCAATACGCTCTACGACAAGACGCTGTTCTTCCGCAAGCTGGTCGAGCTGGGCGTCGACGGGCCCGTTCAGCGGCCAGGTGCTGGCCACGCTCGGCGACCAGTTCACGCTCGACGACCTCCAGCAGGCCATCCGCCGGGGCCTGCACCAGAGTCGGCCGCGGCATCACGAGCTCGAGCCGGCCAGCCAGGCGATGCTGACCCTGGCCAAGGCCAACTATGAGATCGGATTCTCCCCCGATCAGCACGTCTCGGAGCGGATCATCTTCCCCTCGTCGCCGACCGAGGCCAACGGCATCGAGGATGCCCGGTTCGTCCAGTTCATCGACGACGACGGCTCGATCCGTTATTACGCCACTTACACCGCGTTCGACGGCAAGGTGATCCTGCCGCAGATCCTCGAGACCGACGATTTCCTCCGCTTCAAGATCAGCACCTTGAACGGCCCCGAGGTCCGCAACAAGGGCTTCGCACTCTTCCCGCGCAAGGTCCGCGGGCTCTACGCGATGCTCTCGCGGCAAGATAACGAGAACATCTACCTGATGTACTCGGACCTGCTCCACTTCTGGTACACCAAGGAGTTGATCGCCAAGCCGACTTATTCGTGGGAATATGTTCAGCTCGGCAACTGCGGCTCGCCGATCGAGACCGAGGCGGGCTGGCTGGTCCTGACGCACGGCGTCGGCCCGATGCGCAAGTACGCCATGGGGGCGTTCCTGCTCGACCTCGACGACCCGTCGCGCGTGATCGGCCGGCTCGAGGCGCCGCTCCTGGAGCCCGATGCCAACGAGCGTGAGGGTTACGTGCCCAACGTCGTCTACAGTTGCGGCGCCGCCCTCCATAACCGCGAGCTGATCATCCCCTATGCCATGTCGGACTACGCCAGCACCTTCGCCACCGTGTCGGTCGACGAGATCCTCGAGGCGATGGTGAGGGATTGAGGAAGCGGCATCCCTTGCCACCGATGTGGAAGCTTATGCGGCGATCCTAGCGACGCTTGAGCGCGGGGACCGGGGGAAATTCTTGGTCCAGGCGCGACTCGACGCGCTCGACTCGTGAGTCGAGCTTGGCGGCGTACCATGTGCGGCATACCAGTGCGGCGATCACGGCTCCGATCACCGCGATTGCAACGGTGGACGCCACGCTGATGCCCCATATGGCGACCTTGAAGGATGTCTCCGTGCGGCCTCGCAATCCCTCCAGACTGGCGATGATTGCACCGAGCTTTTCGGCAGATCTCGCGTTGGAAATCGCCAAACTTTTCGGCTACTTTACTCCGGAAAGTATCGAGGTTGTGATTCAGTCGTCGAACCTGTGATTCAAATCTCAACTCCGAAATCTCGACTGTGATTCAAGTCGTCGAACTTGTGATTCAAATCGTCGAACTTGTGATTCAAATCGTGAATCTCATCAGACAAGCGGTCGTGCGATTCCGTGAGACGCTGGTTCGTCTCCCGAATCTGATCGGCGAGATGCTCGGTGGGAATGCCTGCCATGAGGTTTCTCTATCTCCTGGAATGGTCGCGGATCAATTCCCGTCGGCTGACTCGCTTTCTGGTTTCTGGCCCGACTCTCGCAAGTGAGCGAGAAAATCAGGCCGACCTGAGTCTTCCATCAGCCCGATCTCACCGACGAACGGGCTTGGATCGAGATTCTACGACAATAATTGTACCAGGGTCCCGAGCACTTCGTCACTGCGAAAACTCCACCACCGCCGTGCACGAATCGGCCGCGCCGTAGTAGACCAGGTACGAGTTCTCCTTCTCAACGATCCCCGTGGGAAACACCACATCCGGCACGAACCCCTTGCGCTCGAAGTCGGCCGTCGGCTCGAAGACGGATGCAGCCGTGCGGCGGAGGATCTTCGCCGGGTTGTCGCGGTCGAGCAATAACACCCCGGTCGAATACATCCCCACTTCGCCGGGCCGGGTCGGTTTGCGGTTGCCGTGGTAGATCTCCAGCCAGCCGTCATCGACGCGTACCGGCGGCGTCCCCGCGCCGACGCGGCCGGTCTCCCATTCGGCACCTCCGCCGTGCAGGCACTCGTGACGGCCCCAGTGGATCAGGTCGGGCGATCGCGCGATCCACATCTCGGGCCGGCAGAACGGCGTCGCCGCGTTCGGGCGATGGAGCGCGACGTATTCCCCGCCGATCTTCTCCGGGAACAGGACCACGTCCTTGTTCTCGGGGCAGAAGATGATCCCGTGCCGCGTCGAAGTGGCGGAAGTCGGTCGTCGAGGCCAGTGCCGTCGCCGCCCCATGGCGCGAGACCGCGACATAGGTGAAGTAATACCGATCGCCGAACGCCGTGATCCGCGGGTCCTCGACCCCGAACTCCTCCATCGCCGAATCGGGCAAGAACGGGACGGCCGACACCTCCTCGACCGACCGGCCATCGCCGCACCGCACCACCCGCAGGTGCGAGATGAACGTCAGCCGCACCAGGCCGTCGGCCTTGCCCTTCACGACCCGCGGATCGAGCACCTCGATCGAATCATCGGGCAGCCAGTCGATCGTCGGACCTTCGCCGGGCACCCATCGCGGCGAGGCCGTGAAGCCAGGCCGTCGCTCGCGCGGACGCTCCGCCACCCGGACCAGGAGGATCACCTCGTTCCCCGCGACGATCGCCCCCGGGTTGAAGACCCCGACCACCTCGAAGTCGTCGTGCGACGGCTCCAGATCGGCCGGCCGCAGCAACAACCGCTCGAAATGCCTCTTCAACAGCATGGTCGCCTCCTTTCGCAAGAGGCTGAGGAACCGTGCCGCATCGCTGGAGTACAGCCGCGAACGACCAGTGACTATTGACTCATAAGGTCCGCGGCGATGGCCAGGGCCAGCGAGTCGCGGCCGTTGGCCTCGGTGATCTTTCGCTGGTGGGAATGGTCGCGGATCCAGGCGAGCTGGTCGGCCATCATGCCGCGCAGGAGCTCGCAGTACCGGTGTGATTTATTCGTCCCATCCCCCAGGAGAGCTCGATCATCTGGTAGACGTCGAGGGTCTTGTGGCGTCCCTGGCAGGCCCGGTCCTTGGGTGCGTAGCTCGCGGAGACATCCAGCCGTGCGCCGGGGAAAAAGTCGCAGAGGGTGCGGGTCTGGGCCTCGTCGGCGATCGCGTGGATCCGGACCCGGGTCGGGACCCAGTCATACAGCGTCACGTCGCCGCGTTCGAAGACCAGGCGCAGCTCCTGGCGATCCATCCGGCCGGTCTGGTGGAAGCCGTGGTAGAAGCTCACAAGGATGTCCGGGGCGTATTGCACGGTGCAATGGACATGCTCCTCGATCGGCGGCGAGGACCCGGGCCGGATACCGCGATGCGCGGCCGCGACCGTGCCGGGACCAAGCCAGCCGTCGAACATGTCGAAGAAGTGCACGCCATGCTCGACGAAGATCCCGCCACTCTTGGCACGGTCCCAGAACCAGTGCTCCGGCGGCAGGTTTTCATCGGAGGCGTAGTTTTCGAAGTAGCCGTGCAGGACTTCGCCCAGCACCTTCGATTGGATCAGTCGGCCGATCGCGTCGTACACGGGGTTATACCGCTGCATCAGGTTGGCGATGACCAGCCGGTCGCGTTTCCGGGCTGCCGCGATCAGGGCGTCGGCTTGCTCGACCGTCATCGCCAGCGGCTTCTCGCAGATGACGTGCTTCCCGGCTTCGAGGGCCGCGATCGCCTGGGGATGGTGGAGGAACGGCGGAGTCGCGATGTAGACCAGGTCGACGTCGTCGCGGGCCAGGAGCTTGTCAACCTCCTCGATGTCGGGGATGCCGAACCGCCGCGCGGCGGCGATGGGCGGCCTGACGGTTCGTGCCGGCCATGCCGGTCAGCTTCACCCCGGGCACCTGGGCGAACTGCTGGAGTGCATAGAGCCCGAAACCCCCGCAGCCGATCACACCGATTCGGATTTCAGATTGAGTCATGAACCTTCCTTTTTCCCTGTTGTCTCATCGGTCTGGTGCGGATTGACCGGCTTGGGAGCGGGGCCTTCGCCCGCGCTCCGCGGCCTTCAAGGTCGTCTGGACCCATTCCGCCTGTTCAGGCCGCAGGCGCGGCTTGATCGGGTCCTCGCCATAGCGGATCGCCTTACGAAAGGGTCCCGTGTCGTAGGTCCGAGTGAACGCCGACTGCAAGTCCAGGAGCACCTCCGGATCCCCCGGCAGGAGCGGGATGGCGATCACCGGCAGCCGCTGGTCCAGGCGAATCGGATAGACGAGATAGTCCTTGGGCCGGTCGAAGCGGTGGACCGAGACGTGGTAGTCGAACGGCCCAGCCTTCTGCGCGCGATATCACGAGGGACCGCGGTGACATGCGTCCCCGCGCGCAAGAGATCGATCTCGATGAGGTGGACCTGGCCTGCGAGGACTTGCCGTTGCTTCTTGCGATACTTATCGAAGCCCGGGTGGCTCGGGGTCTTGTTGGACCGGCTGACGACTTCGATGCTGGCCACCAACCGATCCTGTGCCGCCCCAAACGTTGTGGACCTCCACGAAGGTTTCGATGTGCTCATCGCCCTCGATGTCCTCGACGGTGATGAGCACCGGCTGGCTGGCTTCGGACTCGGTCCGCACCAAGGGCTCAGCAACTGCCACACCGCCTTGACTTTGGCTTCGGCGCGGCACTTCACTCTTGCGCAAAACCTTGAGATCGGGTTCGACCGGGTGCCGCGTCACTTCGAACCAGACGCGCTGGCCGCCCTGCGCGTAATAGGCCTCCGGCAGCAGAGGTTGAAGCTGTTCCTGGATGTAGGTAATCAAGATGTTATGGAACCCGTGAAACCAGCGCGGGTGTTCCAGGTACGGATCCATTCCGGGAAAAGGGGAGGGCATCGATCGGCTCCAATCGGAATCGGAGGTCAACGACCTCATTGTCCCCCCCAGCCCCCGGCCGGTCAATTCGGCCTGTCCAAGTCGGGTCGTCCCGTTGGCGGGATTGGGGTAGAATCAGGAGGAATCGCGTTCCTCGCACGAAGTCGGATGGTCCAGGGACGAGGGTTTCGCATGTCCACCGCCGCACCGAAGGTCCGTCGGCTCCGGCTCGGTCCCCAATCGGCCGGGATGTTACTCACACCGAAGGAATTCGACCGCGCCCGCGGCCAGGAAGGCTGGCGCTACGAGCTGATCAATGGAGTCCTTGTTGTGTCGCCCACTCCATCGCGTCAGGAGCGTACATCCCAACGAGCAGTTGGGACTACTGGCTCCGGCAGTACAAGGAGGGCATCCCCAGGGCTCGTCGCTGGACTCGACCCTGCCCGAGGAGGAGATCCAGACCAAGAAAAACCGCCGGCGGGTGGATCGGGCGATCTGGGCGGGCCTGGGGCGTGCTGCCAGGAGGAACGGAAACCCCAACGATCATCGTCGAGTTCGTCTCCGAGGGTAAGGTCAACCAGGAGCGGGACTACGTCGCCAAGCGGGCCGAGTATCGGGAAATCGGTGTGAAGTCGTACTGGGTCGTCGATCGCTTCCGGCGATCCTTGACCGTCTACATCTTTGGCGGCGAAAAGGACGAGGAGCACCTCATCCCGGAGGGTCAGAAGTACGCCCCGCCCCTGCTGCCCGGCTTCGAGCTCGACGTCGCTCGGCTGCTGGCCTTCGCCGACCAATGGGCCAAGAAGCGACCGAAGCGGCGAAAACCCAATCCCCCTGACGCGTCGGATTGATTGGTAGTAGCCGGCTCCGTCCGGCGATTCTTTCCCCCGGGGCGACATGACGAACGAGATCCCTCAAGCACCACTGGTTGGCGTGGTGATGGGCAGCAAGTCAGACTGGGAGACGATGCGTCATGCCTGCGAGGTCTTGACCGAGCTAGGCATCCCCCACGAGGCGAAAGTGGTCTCGGCACACCGGACTCCGGAGCGGCTGTTCCGATACGGTCGCGAGGCCGAGGAACGCGGCCTGGAGGTGCTGATCGCCGGTGCCGGCGGAGCCGCGCACCTGCCGGGGATGCTGGCGGCGATCTCCATCCTGCCGGTGCTGGGCGTGCCGGTCGAGAGCAAGATGCTGCGCAGGGTCGACTCGCTCTTGTCGATCGTGCAGATGCCGCGGGGCGTGCCGGTCGGCACGCTGGCCATCGGTCCTTCCGGCGCGGCCAACGCGGCAATCCTGGCCGCCGCGATCCTGGCGCGGAAGTATCCGGCGATCCGAAGGTCCTGGCACAGCTCCGACAGGCTCAGACCGACGCCGTGGGAGAATCGCCGATATGAGCATGCGTCTGGATCAAGTGGACGTCCGCGGGAAGCGCCCCCTGTTTCCCCCGGCATCGCTGGGCGTGATCGGCAGCGGTCAACTGGGCCGGATGTTCATCCAGGCGGCTCAGCGGATGGGATATCGTGCCGGAGTACTGAGCGAGGCGGAGGACATGCCGGCCGCGCAGGTGGCCCACTGGACGGTCATCGGCCGCGACGACGACCTGCCGTCCTTGCGGGCGTTTGCCGATCGGGCGGAGGCGGTGACCGTCGAGTTCGAGAACGTCTCGGCCCCCGCGCTGAGGTGGTTGGCCCGCCGACGGCCGGTGCGCCCTGGCTGGCGGACCCTCTGGGTCGCGCAGAACCGGCTGCGCGAGAAAAGCTTCCTGGTGCGACATGGCATCCCCCATGCCCCGTGGCGGCCGGTCCGGCACCGACGCCGAGCTCGACCAGGCCGTCCGGTCGCTCGGGCTGCCGATGATTCTCAAGACCGCCGCCTCGGGCTACGACGGCAAGGGGCAGGTCCGGGTCGACCGTGCGGATCAGGCGCCCGGCGCCTGGGACCAACTGGGCCGGCCGCCTTGCGTCGCCGAGGCCTGGGTCGATTTCGCCGCCGAGGTCTCGGTCGTGGTGGCCCGTGGCCACGACGGCCGCGCCGTGTGCTACCCGGTTGGCCTGAACCGCCACGAGCGGCACATCCTCGACAGCACCCTCATGCCGGCCCGGGTCGGTCCGATTGTCACCCAGGAGGCTCGCGACCTGGCCCTGAGTACGGCCCAGGCCCTGGGGACCGTCGGCGTCCTGACCGTCGAGTTCTTCCTGACCGCCGACGGCCGGCTGCTCGTCAACGAGATCGCCCCGCGCCCCCACAACTCCGGGCACTTGACCATCGAGGCGGCCTTCACCAGCCAGTTCGAACAGCAGGTGCGCAGTCCTCTGCGGCCTGCCGCTGGGCGCAACGGACCTGGTCATGCCCGCGGCGATGGTCAACCTGCTCGGCGATCTCTGGGTCCAGTCCGGAGGCGAGCCGCACTGGGATGCCGCCCTGCGTGCCGACCCCGGCGTGTCGCTCCACCTCTACGGCAAGCGGACCGCCGCCCCGGGGCGCAAGATGGGACACCTGACCGTGCTCGATCCCGATCCCGAGGCCGCGCTCGACCGTGCTCTGGTGGCACGCTCCTTGGTCCTTGGTCCTTAGTCATTGGTATGTCATGCTCAGGCTATGTAGAATGGTTCTATTCTGTAATGAGCTGATGCGTCCACCGCCCTCCGCACCTTTCGGCAGAGCCACCAAGGACCAAGGACCAATGACCAACATGCAATTTGTCCATCCCGGCTGGCTCTGGCTGATGGTGCTGATCCCGATCCCGTGGCTCCTGGAGCGTTCGCGGCCGAGGATGATCTGGCCGGGCTTCGAGGGTTTTTCGACCAGGAAGCGGCCCGGCTGGGGCTGGCTGCGGGCAGTGCCGGCATGGCCTGCGCGGGCTGGCGATCGCGGGGCTGGCCGTGGCACTGGCGCGGCCACAGACCGTCGGAGGCACGACGCGGATCGCGGGCCAGGGCGTCGCGATCGTCGTGATTCTGGACCAGAGCTCGAGCATGAAGGCGATGGACTTCCCGTCGGACCGTGGCACCCAAACGATCTCGCGGCTCAAGGCGGCCAAGACGACGTTCACGCAGTTCGTCGAGGGCCGCCCGGACGACCTGATCGGTGCGGTTGCCTTCGCCAACTATCCCGACTCGATCTGCCCACCAACACTCGACCACGCCTTTCTGGTCGAGGCCGTGAACGCACTCGGGCCTGCGCTGGCCGGGGGATGACGGGACCAATATCGGCGACGCGATCGCCTGGGGGCTCGATGCCCTGCTCGACGCCCCCCCCAAGAAGAAAGTCCTGGTGCTCCTGACCGATGGCAACAACCAGCCGGCCGTTCCACGGCCGCTCGACCCCGAGCAGGCCGCCATGCTGGCCCGCAAATTGGGCGTGACGTTGCACACCATTGCGATCGGCCGGGCCGGCGGAATCGTTCACGGCGTCGATCCCAAGACGCAACAGCCGGCCATGGCCGAAGTCGCCGGACCGAATCTCCCCCTCTTGAAGCAAATGGCCGAGCTCACCGGCGGCAGCGCCTTCGTCGCCAGCGACGCCGACGCCTTGGCCGCGGTCTTCAAGCGGATCGACGAGTTGGAGAAGAGCCTCGTTCGCGGCCGGATCCTGACGCGTTATAATGAACACTATGCCCCATGGGCCGGAGTTTGCCTTGGCCCTGCTTGTTCTCGACCGGCTCCTGGCCCATGGCCGGCTGCGGCGAATGCCGTGAGTGGGAGAGTCCCGTTGGTCAGGCTTTCCAGCCTGTCGCAAGTTCTCGACGGATTCATACAAACCGTGAGCTTCGTTCATCCCGAGAGACTCTGGCTGCTGACGGGCTGCCGGTCCTGGTCTTGTGGTCGATCCGGGGCCGGCTGCGGCGCCGCCGCGCCTGGGAGGCGCTGGCCCAGCGTGGCCGCGCACCGCGCGACGGGACCCTGTGGTTGCTGATCTCGGTCGGCCTTCCTGATCGTCGCGATGGCGCAGCCGAGGTGGGGCCGTCTGGGTTCACCGCCTCCGCCGGGCCACGACGCGGTCCTGCTGATCGACGTCAGCCGGAGCATGGGGGCTGAGGATGCGGTGCCCAACCGGCTGGCCGTGGCCATCGAGGCGGCCGAGAAGCCTGGTCGAGGCACTCTGGCCGGAGCCGGCCAGCCGCGCGGCGGTCGTGGCCTTCGCGGGTCGCGGGGTGCTCCGTTGCCCTTTGACGGAGAACCTTGGCGCTGTGATCGATGCACTGCACCGCCTGCGGCCGGGCGCGGTCCGGCCCGGCGGGACCGACCTCGGCGCCGGCCTGGACAAGGCCATCGAGGCGATCGGCACGGAAGAGCACGCGCAGGGGCAGGCGATCCTGGTCTTCTCCGACGGCGAGGACCTCGCCGATCAGTGGCGTTCCCGGTTGGATCGACTCCACCAGAAGGAGGTGATCGTCCACGCCGTCACCATCGGTGACGCCGAGCACGACCACCCGGTCCCTCCGGAGACGACGATAAGCCGCTCGTGTATCGCGGCGAGCCGGTCCTCTCCCGCCGGTCCGATACCGCACTGGAGGCCATCGCCCAGGAGACGGGTGGAGTGGTCGTCCGCCTGGGATTGACCTCGGCGGACCTCGGCACGTTGTACCGAACTCGGATCGAGCCGGCGGCGCGCCGGCACCGGGAGATCACGCGGATCAGCGACCTGACCGAACAGTTCCCCCACTTCCTCGCCGCCGCGCTGACCGGCCTTCTGGCGGGCTGCTGGCCTCCAGGACGCGGCTGGTCGTGGCGCGGGGGCTGGTCGTGGCGCGGGGGCTGGTCGTGGCGCGGGGGCTGGTCGTGGCGGAGGTCGGCCAAGGCGATGGGGCGTGCCGCGCTCGCGATCGCTCTGGCCACGGCGGTCATCGGGGCCGGCCAGTCGCCGCCTTCCGAGCAGTCCCCCGCGGGGGATGGCTCCCCGGGGCCTCCAGCGAAATCGGCAGGCCAGGTGACTCCGGTTGACTCCCCGGTCTCCTCGGCCGTTGAGAGCGTGGCGACTCCTCCGCAGCCCGGTGCGCCTGCGGAGTCGGTGGCGAAGGTCGTGGCGCGGGGACAGGCCGCTTATGAGGCTGGCCACCTCGACGAGGCCTTGACCGCCTTCGAGGCGGCGGTGCGGCTCGTACCGGATGCCGCCGTGCCGCGTTACGACGCGGCCGCCGTGCTCTTCCAGCTCAAGCAATACGACGCGGCCCGCCAGCGTTATCTCGAGGCTCGCCCGCTCGCCGATTCGCGCCTTGCAGACCAAGATCGACTTCGCTCTGGGCAACACGGAGTTGGCCATGGGCGACATCCCGGCAGCGATCGCCTCCTACAACGAATGCATCGCCTCGACGGCCCGCGGCGCCGGCCTGGACGTGGTCCGCAACGATGCCGCGATCAACCGCGACTTCGCGAACAAGCAGGCGCAATCCCCCGCGATGCCGCAGGGGCAGGGCTCCGACGACCCGTCGTCCTCGCGGCGACCGGACCGGAAGAAAGCCCCGGACCGGCGAAACGGCGGCGATGACCCGTCAACCGACGGTGAGCCGGAGACTGGCCCGTCCGCCGACGGTGCGAGCCCGGAAGACGATGCCGAGAAATCGGCCGGTCGCGACCAGCCGCCGCGAAAACGTCGACGACTGGGCGGGGCGGGCGGCAGCCGATCGACACCCCCCGGAGCGGCGGGCGAATCGCCCGAGGATCGGCTCGATTCCGCCCTCGAGAACATCCGCGCCGCCCAGAGCCGCCGGCTTCCTGATGAGCAGCCACCCGCCACTGCCAACGACGACCGCAGGGATTGGTAACCCGACGGAGCTACAAACCTGTCCGCCATCGGCGGCGGAGCGAGGCGAGGACTCATCCCAGCTCGCGCCGCATGGGTGACGGTCCGGCCTCGGGGAGGACCCCCGCCCGCCAGACCGGCTACGTCCGCCTCCAGCGTGCGCGAGTCCTCGCGCCTCCCAGGCCTCAACCCAGGTACGCCACGGGATCGTGACGTCTGCAAAGTTGACTGTGCTCACGGGCCCCCGGGATTCCATCGAGGTTCTCCGGTGTGGCTCGGAAACCGGGGAGTGGATCGCCGGGCGTGTGAATCCATTCGACCCCGCTGATCTTGTAGAACCCGGCGACTGCGTCGGCCAGCGTGCGGCGCTGGTCAAGGCTCAGGCTCTCCAGCCACCCCGGTTGCGAAACCCCGGCAGCGAGCATGCCTGATCGCTCCTCCAGGTCGATCCAAAGGCTGGGCCGGTCGCGTTCAGCGGCCAGGAGCTCGATCCGAATGCGGTTGGTTGCCAGATGAATCGATCCGGGCTCGATCGACCAATTCCCGAGCGAACGGCTCTCGTGGACGAGCTGGGCGAACTCGCGCTCAACCAGCCTGCGAACGGATTCCTCGACATGGTGCAGCGCCTCGCGATGCTTCAGCGCCGTCCGGTTCCCGGCCGGCACGCCGTGCCCGCCGAAGCCGCGCGAATCGCTTCGGCAGCGTGCCCGAGTGGAAACCTGGGCGGAGGAACCGGACGACCGTCTCGCCGTGACTTCCTACCGCGACCGGGCCGAGTGACTCGGGCCGGTTCGCCTCGTAGAGCCTCCAGTTCGATCGCAACTCCCAGACGAGGAATCCGAACACGCCAGGCATGAAGAACACCGTGGTCGCCGCAATGGAATTGCCGATCAGCGGCCCCAAGAAATGGCGTCAGCGGCGCGGCGACGATCCGGGTGAGGCTCAGCGCGAACGGGAGCATGATTTTGGCCGCGACGGTCACCACCGGGAAGTGCTTGATGGGGTTGATCTGTGGCTCGACCAGGAGGTTCAGATAAATCCGAGCCGCATAGGCCACCACGCCCCAGGTCAGCCCGAGCACCGCCTTGATCGCCAGCATGACGTGGGACTGTCCTTCGCGGAACCGGAGCCATTCGTCAACTGCGTAGAAGAGTTTCTCGACCCATTCCAGCATGCGAGCGAACGCCGATATGATGATCCGGAACAGACCAGGGATCACCGCGAAGATTATTCCACGCCAGGCATGCGAAATCTGCTCGAGGACGATCTCCTCTACCGTTCGCCCGGCGTGTGTGTTGAGCACCAAGCACGCGGCCAGAAACGTCGTCAAGCCGACCGCGTTCACGGTCACCGGCGTGTATCCTGAGAACCACGCCAGCGCCCAGAGCGGGGCGGTCACAAGGCCGGGCTTGATCGCGAACTGCCAGGCCGCTCTTGCCAGCGGACTCGCGATCAACCGCCGTAACAGTGGATGATTGAGCAGACGTGCGGGCAAGTCCACTAACACGATGCGAAGAAACCGGCCGATCGCACTCAGAGTCGCGAGGAACGCGTGGCGCAATTGCACGTAGTTGATGATCCCGAGGGCTACCGTGCCGAGCAGGAGGATGCTTGCGGCGTTGACCAGGTGAACATGAGTCGCCGGTCAGGCGAGTGATTATCAATTCGTTGATCTCTTCGAGTCCCTTCAGCAGTACGAACGACCCGCCGAACGGAAGCGCGAGGTAACGTGTGAGGAACCGCCCGAGAGGCGTGCCGAAGGCCAGAGCACTGAAGCGCTGGAGCCAGCGCAGGTAAATCTCTCCTCTGCGGTGGACACCGTCGAGCACGTCTGCCAGCACACGGTCGGTTTGGAGCAGCCGGTCGCCCCGGAAAAACTCGGTCGGCCCGCTCAGGTCGCGCGATTTCAGGTTTCCTCGCGAGACCGAGTCGCGGAGGTCGCCCAGACTCGTGAAGCCGCGGGAGACAATCGGGTCGATCATCTCTTCGACCAGCTTGTGGTAGGCAACCCGCTCGGGCAGGTTGGCGGGCCGGACTCCCGCCGATTCGAGAGAGGACTCAATCCACGGCCGGAATCGCTCCCGAAGCGCAACCTCGGTCCGGTGGACGGCGGGGCGGAGCAGTCCCTCGAGTCGCGCCCGGCGCTTCGCGCGCGAGCCGGACGCGGCGCAGTCGTTTCGCCGCCGTGCGGAGGTGTTTCGACATGGTCACCTCGCGGAGGTGCGGCAACGGGTGTTTCAACGGGCGCCGGCCCAGTGAAAACAGCCAGCCCACCGGCTCGAGACGGAACACCTCGCGCTCGTGGGCGAGACAGACGTTTTGCAGGTCGTGGAGCAGCCGCCTCTCGGGCGACCAGAATTCGAGAGCGGCGTTGCGGAGCAGGGGGGTCAGCGCCTCGACCCAGAGGCTGGACTCTCCTTTCTGGACGAAGAGTGCCTTCTGAAGTCGCACCGCGAGCCGTCTGATGGCGGACCGAGCCGCGGCCCGCTCGGCCTGGCCCGCCTCCGGTCCTGCACGGTGTGCCGATCGGGTCCAGAGGATCGCCGCCCGGACGGAGTTTCCCTGCCCGGTCGGCTGCGCGGGCCTGGACGGCCAGCCGCTGGAATCGAATCCCTACTCCGGTTTGCCTTCGAGCACGCACGCCGACCTCAGACTCCCCACGATCAGCCTCGAACTCGTCGTCGACATCGACCGGAGACGCCGGTTCCGGCGTGCCGGGCGGACCGCGTCCTGGCGAGCAGAGCCAGGGTGTCGAGGTCCTTCGCCAGCACGGCCTCGATTGAAGCCGGAGACTCGATCGCGGGGAACATGGACGACCGCGCCGACGGCTCGAAGAAAGTCAAATCGAGGAACACGGCCGCAAACACGCTGTAGGCCGCCCGGTCGGAAATTGGGGGTAGCAAAAGGCCGTCCTGCCCGAGCACCTCGCGGGCCTCCTCGAACGCGGTCCGGCCTACCGACTCGATCCGCGCCGTCCAGCTCCGAGGCGTTGATTTCCCCGGCTTCGAATGCCCGTTTGAGCTCGCACTCGACCCGCGCGCAAGAGCCGGCGCCAGACCTTGGTCAGGATGGGCCCGGGGCCCATCTCTGCCAGGTCATCCGGATCCGGTTGCTCGATCAAGAGCGCCATCGATGGCCAGACCGCATCCGGCGGCCGGCCCAATTCCGGGCCATCGACAATGGCCGCGAGCACGTGCACCCGGGATCACGTAAGACGTCGGATGCGACGCCACCCAGCCACCTGAGTCCGCGGTCGACTTTGATCGCCCGGCGAAGGATCCGGGCGGGGACAAGGACCGCCGCCGGGTCCGCGACCGCGACGGCGCGCTGGAGTTCATCGAGTTTGATCGTGATCGCTCCCCGGTTCAATCCGTTTCCGCGTCCTACCTTCCGGCATATCCGACAGGAGAGCATGTTAGCCGGCCAGCGACCTCTTTTCCAGGGCCATGGCCAAAGCCGATTCGACCGAGCAACCTCCGATCGAAGGTCCCGATCCCGGGGCAGAAGGGACCGCTCATTCAAAGCAGAAGCCCCGTGACCCATCCTGCGGCCATGAAAAACACGAACAGGATCACGGCCAAGGGTTTCGAGACTTCGCGCCACAGATAAATGCTCGGAATGATGCTGTATGTCCCCAGCGTCATTGCGAAGAGCATGACATACCCGCTCGCTATCCCCTGCTGATGAATCTGGGCGGCGAACATGACGTCCAGGGCGATGGGTACGGGCATCAAGACTGAGATCAGACTGACGAACGCGAGCCGCAGGGGCGTCACCTCGGACAGCAACGTCTGCCACGGGATTAACGTCAGCAGGACCGCCGCCGCCACGCTCGCCAGCAGCATGATCGTGACCGTTGGCTTGAGCAACATCCACACGTTCTTCGCATAGTCGCGGCCCAGATCTTTCAGCACCGCCCTCAACGTCTCCGTGCAGTCCAGCGATGCGATCGGCAGGGCACAGGCCATTTCTTCGTCGCCGACCGTCAGGACGGACAGGGGCTTGTCCCGCTCCAGCCGCGCGATCAGGCCGGGGACGACGACCAGGATCACCAGGAGCAGGACGGCATACTTGGTCAGGCTCATCGTCAATGGCAGGGCCATGAACGTCATCATCACAACCACCGGGTTGAAGTTGGGTGAGCTGAACAGGAAGCCCAACGCCACCTCGACTCGCCCGTGTCCGCGTGTTACTCCGCACGCCGTCGGGACTGAACAGTTGGCACACACCCCCGCCGGCACTCCCACCAACGCCCCTTTCAGCGAGTTCAGATAGAGGTTCTTGCCGACCTTCAAGGGATAGTACCGCAGGGTGGTATGCAGCAGGGCACCCAGCAGAACGCCGAAGCTCATGCCCACCTTCATGCTGTCGAGCCAGTTCGCGGCACTGGCCAGGATTCGCTGCCAGAGCGCGGCATCCGCCGCGACGTGGACGATCTCATGACTGAAGGCCATGCTGGGCAATTCCTGTCCCACATGGTCCGCCTCGGCCAGCAATTTCGGGTAGCGGGACGCGAACCAGAACATGCCGAGGAGGGTGGCTGCGGCGGCGGTCAGGATCAGCGGCCGGTAATAGCACGCGACGCGTCGTCGGGGGAGCGAAAGCAACACGGCGTTCATGGTTTCTCCGCGGCGAAAGCGGTGGCGTCTGCCAGTTGTTCGTATGATATTCGACACCACCGCACGGCCACAACACCGCTGTAGTGCACGCCAGAATTCAGACTGGTGCAGATTGGGGCGCAGGCGGCATATCCGCTACGAGATTCATGGCAAAGGATTTCAACCACGGACCCTTCAATTCCCAGATCGCCCGGGCGATGTCATAATCGCACGCGACGCGAGTATCTTCCTGGTGGTGAGATCGAACCGTCTGGGATTCGGCCGCCGTCCGCGAATCTTGATTAATCACAGCGTAGACATTGCACTCAAACGACCGAATCATTGCCACGAACTTGAAGGGCGGAGTATGGCCGTGTTTTCCACATCGACGTTGATCCGACATTTGGGATCCGCTTTCAAGGGCCGGCGCATCCAGTCCCATGGCCGCCGTGACGCGGTCAAGAGACGCCCCGAGAGCTCGCCCGGCATGGAACCGCTCGAGGATCGCCGATTGCTCAGCTACACGATCACCAACCTGGGCTCGCTCGGCGGCACGGTCAGCGTCCCTGTGGACCTGAACAATCACGGCGAGGTGGTCGGGTACTCTGATACCGCGAACAACGCGGCACAACACGCCTTCCTCTACAGTCACGGGAGGATGACCGATCTCGGGACGCTCGGCGGCACGACTTCAGAGGCCATGGGCATCAATGACCGCGGCGACGTCGTCGGAACGTCCAACGTCGCCCCCGGCAATGAGCAGGTCGATGCCTTCCTCGATCGGGGCGGCGTGCTCACGGATCTGGGTACGATCGACCCGGCGTTCGAGGGGGATGGACTGGTCTCGGTCAATGCCGGCGGACTCGTATCCGGACTCTCGGCGGGCGATGATGCAGCGCTCGATCGCCAGGGGAAGGTTATCGACCTGGGGGCCCTCGCCGGCCTGGGTTCCGTGGCGCGCGGCATCAACGACAGCGGACAGGTGGTCGGCTTCTCGCCAACCGGCAGCCTGCCGGCCGCGAACGGCTCGAGTCTGCCCAGCCTCATCGTTCATGCCTTCCTCTACCGCCACGGGAAGATGAGCGACCTCGGCACGCTCGGAGGAATGAATTCGGCGGCCAATTCGATCAATGATCACGGGGCCGTGGTCGGGTCCGCTGACCCCGCGAACGACTCGCTAAACCACGCCTTCCTCTACAGCAAGGGGAGGATGACCGACCTGGGGACGCTCGGCGGTCCGGAATCCGTGGCCTCGGCCATCAATAACAAGGGGGCGGTGGTCGGTTACTCGCTCACGAGCACGAGCACCTCGGCGACCCACGGTTTCATCGACCAGCACGGTCGGATGGTCGACCTCAACAGCTTGATCCCCACGGATTCGGGCTTCGTGATCGCGGCTGCCTCGGGCATCAACGACCGCGGCCAGATCCTCGCTCAGGGCTACGAGACGAGCTCTCCGAACGCCGACCTTGCGCTCCTGCTGAACCCGAGTCGGTCCGCCAGATGACGTGAACTCTGAGGCCGGGTGCAACACTGGGTTTGGCCAATATCTGGAGAGGATTGCCTTCTCCAGATTCCCCAGACCTGCGTCGGGAATTCGGAATGTCCCCTTCGGACGTCGATAACGTGCCGCGCCCTTTCTTTAGACTTCAACCCATCTAACGGATCTTGGATAATGCAAAACAAAAAGCTGCGAATCCAGGAAAAATTTTGATCCGGGGTTTCCCTTATCTCTTGACAACGCCTGTTCTACAACATTATCTTTTTGGTGGAAAGGGTGTGATCGGGAGCGACGAGGGCTTCCACAAAGAGCCTTTTACGATAGTTTTAGGCGGATTGCTCAGTTCGATTTGGCAGGATTGATTCTGCCCGGCTCCCACTGGATGGCGCAGATCGAACGCGCGCACTCAACTCAAGAGCACTCAACTCGAGTACACGGGAGAAGACAATGGTTGATCGGATCGTCCGTTT
Source organism: uncultured Isosphaeraceae bacterium (assembly GCA_963842405.1). GTDB lineage: Bacteria > Planctomycetota > Planctomycetia > Isosphaerales > Isosphaeraceae > CAVZRC01. Next base: position 254,377 of record CAWJGW010000004.1, read on the forward strand.
GTCAGCGGGAGTCGTCGTGCTGGTTTTTTGCCTCACCTGGGCGAGCCCAGTCGCTCAGGCGGATTTGTCCTGGACCGCCTTGGTGGGTGGTGCCCCGACGGGCGTCAACTACGTGAATTTCGATAACCCGGTTACCTTGCCGCTGGGGAGTGCGGGCGGCACAAGTGGTGGGGTCGGCGTATCCTTCACACCGGACGGCCAGGCGGTCCAGGGATCCGTCTCGGGTCTATATGCCGCGCCGTATGTGTCGAACAACAACGGCGTGCCGTTTGGTGATCCGAATAACGGACCGGACACGACGACTTTCCTCACTACCGGCCTTGGCTCGGTCAAATTGACCTTCCCCGGCCTCGAGCAGTATATCGGCCTGCTCTGGGGATCCGTCGATACCTACAACACGCTGAGTTTATATGATGCCTCAAACACTCTGGTTGGAACGCTCACGGGGAGTCAGGTGACCGCCTCTGCCAACGGAGATCAGGGGCGAACGGAACCTTCTATGTGAACATCAACTCCACGTTGCCTTTCACCTATGCCGTGGCAACGAGTAGCCAATACGCATTCGAGTTCGATAACGTTGCCTTCAACCCGACACCGGCCAGTCTGGTTCCCGAGCCCTCTACGTCCCTCGTGGCGATCGTCGGAGGCGCTGGGGATGATCGCCTACAACCGGCTGCGGCGGAAGGGCTTGAGTTTCATCAGTTAGTGGGGGACATGGGATCATACCTGGATGCCTGGGAAAACCAGGACATGACGAATAAACGGACTGCCGTGTCCACGCGATGAGTCTGATTTATTCGTTCTGTGTCGGTTTCGGTCAGGAAGTGCACAACGTTCTCGACCAGTCGGACCCACCCCCACAGGTAGCACTCTCGTCGCCTCAATCGCCTTGCATCCTTGAGCTGGGAGGCGATTGAGGCGACGAGAGGGTGACATATGGGTGTCACACATAGCAGCCTCCTCGCCGAGGAATTCGCGCCCTCGCCAACCGTCGCTGACAATTCTCAAGATCCTTTCTCTTCATCAGTCTTACCATACCAGCTTCCGCTTCTTGCGGCGCCTCGACATCTCTCCGGTCCAGCAGATCGAACCAACTATCCAGCCTTATCATTGCTCCGACGACCGCTGGGTTCGAAGCCTTGTTAAATCTCTTTGCCTGCTACCACGCTTGCTTGGGTGCGTATTGCCTGGCCTTGAGCGCTTCACGATTGGTTTGCGCACACTCCGGGGTCGGTGCGAACTCACCCCCCTGTAACCCCCCTTCGTTAAGAGGGAAAGGAAACGGGTTGCTCCGCCTCAATCCTCCCCCCTTACGAAGAGGGGATACAGAGGGGTTCCTCGGGAGAGGGCGTCGAGCGTATGCAACATAACCGTAAAGCGCTCTAACGGAATGAATTCCGTTCTACGGCTGATCCGTCCCTTCGTCTTTTCGCGGAGTGGCACCGCGATCCGGGTCCTTGCGCAGCGTCCGGCCGCGCTGCGATTTCTTGGGCTTCGCCTCCCTGGGACGTCTCAAGTGCTTGTCGAAGAAGGCCCCCGCGCGCTCGGCGGCGTCCTCCCAGCGCTCGACGTCGAAGTTATGCCCCATCCTCTTGTAGATGTGGTTGGCGTAGGGCGTCCCCTTGGCCTTGAGGGCTTCCTGGAACTTCTTCACGTTCGCGAGTGGGTTGCTACGGTCCGCCGACCCTTGGAGTATCAAGACCGGCGGGAACTTCGATTTCGACTCGACCGGCAGGCTGCCCGCGCACGAGACGATCGCCTTGATCCGCGGGTCGCGAGCTCCCCGATAGAAGGCGATGTGGGCGCCCATCGAGTAGCCGATCATTCCGATCCGATCCGCGTCCACGGTCCCGCTCGCACCCGCGAACTTGATCGCGTCCTCGACCGCTTCCATCCACGCCAGGAAGTCTTTCGTCTGGAACGGCTTGTCAACGGTGTGGTTCGTCCGTTCGAAGTAATGCGGGATCAAGACCACATAGCCTCGCTCCGAGAAACCCCTCCCTATCGACCGGAACACCTGCGCCGTCCCCGGATCCAGGCCGCCCGATCCGTGAAGCAAGAGGACCGCCGGGAATTTCCCGCGGGCCGCCGGCGCGAACCACTCGATGGTCACCCGCGCATCGCCGCTCGGGTACTGGGCGACCCCTTCCTGCACATCGTCGGCCTCGACCCGACACGCCAGTAACGAGAAGAGCACGGCGAGTTGCCACGCCAGATGCCGCAAGATGCCGCTCATGGCGATTTCCTGGAGGAGGTAAAGTCATGAGGCGTGAAATCACGCCACGGTCGCGTCCCCGCTCCACGTCGATATGACCCGGCTCCCGGAAGGCGAGCCGAAGACCATCCCGCCGAGGATCGACCGTCGATCATACTCCAATTCCGCTCTCAGGGAATGGACGAGTGGCCCGTCCTCATCATCGAAAGCCGGCCGGCAACGTTAGAGCGCTTCACGGTTGAGTTGCATCCACTCGAGGCTCGCTCCCGAAGAACCTCCCTGTATCCCCCTTCGTAAGCGGGGAAAGGAAACGGGTCTCTCCGTCTCAAGGCTCCCCCTTAACCAAGGGGGGATACAGGGGGGTGTATTCGCATTGACCCTGGGGTGTGCGCCACGCAATCGCTACGCGCTCTAGATGCCGCTCCCAAGCCATTGATTAGCTACTCTTGAGCTCTTACCCGGCGAAGAGAAGGAAGGCGTTAGGGAAGTCTGCGCAGTGATCGCCGGCGCGATGTCTCGAATAATTATGCAAGACAATATTGTGATCGTAGTTGAATGCGTTGAACCTACTCCCGTTTGCAGTGGACCGATTAACAAACGGTGGCAAGATCGCCCCAGGCGATCGGCCAGCTTGAGTCGCGTTTTCTTTCGCGTATAATGGGATCCAGTAGCCTGTCAAGGAAGCCGAGGTGGCCGATCCCGTGGCGAGCACCGGGTTCGGCAGAGCAACCAGGACCGGTACGCACGCGACACCCCACCAAGACCTTCCTCGACACGCTCCCGCGTTGCCAGATTCTACCAACTTCTCGAACAACCGGCTGCGAACCATGAAAACCAAGACCAAAGCGGGGCGATATGGCCGGCTCAAGGAGCCGCTGGTCCGGGACGGTGGCAGATTGCGCCCGGCGGGATGGGACGAGGCGCTCGATTATGCCGCCAAGGGATTCCGCGATACCGTCGATCGGCATGGCCCGCGCAGCTTTCGGAATGTTTAGTTGCTCCAAGACCACGAATGAGATGAACTTCATTGCCCAGAAGTTCGCGCGGGTCGTGCTCGGCAGCAATAACATCGACAGTTGTAACCGTACCTGACACGCGCCGAGTGTCGCCGGTCTGGCGACGGTGTTTGGGGCCGGTGGGGGTACGAGCTCCTATCGGGAAATCGAGGAAACGGACGCCATTCTCCTCTGGGGGTCGAACGCGCGCGAAACGCACCCGATTTTCTTCCACCACCTGCTCAAGGGCATCCACAACGGCGCCCGTCTCTACGTGGTCGACCCGCGACGCACCAGTTCCGCGCGCTGGGCCGACGCCTGGCTCGGCCTTGACGTGGGTTCCGACATCGCGCTGGCCAATGCGGTGGCCCGGGAGATTATCGCCGCCGGACTCGAGAATCGGGAATTCATCGAGCACGCCACCATGGGATTCGAGTCGTACAGGCAGTCCGTGGAGCCCTACACGCTCTCCTACGCCGAGCGGGAAACGGGTGTCCCCGCCTCCACGATCCGGGAGATGGCGCACGCTTACGCCCGTGCCCCCCGGGCGATGATCTGCTGGACCCTCGGGATCACCGAGCACCATAACGCGGTCGATAACGTCTTCTCACTGATCAACCTGGCGCTGCTGACCGGCCACGTGGGCCGATACGGCTCCGGCATCAATCCGCTGCGCGGGCAAAACAATGTTCAGGGCGGCGGCGACATGGGCGGCGCTCCCCGACCGGCTTCCCGGCTTCCAGCACGTCGAGGTCGACGAGTTCCGGACGAAGTTCGAGCGGCGGTGGGGCGTGCAGGTCCCTCCGGAAAGAGGGTGGCACCTCTCGGAGATGTTCGAGGCGATGGAACGGGGCGAGTTCCGGGCCCTTTACGTCCTGGGTGAGAATCCGCTCCAGTCGGAAGCGGACCAGGCCCAGACCCGGCATCGGCTCGAAAGCCTCGACTTCCTGGTCGTGCAAGACATCTTCCTCACCGCGACCGCCGAGATGGCGGATGTGGTGTTCCCGGCCGCGGCCGGCTGGTGCGAGTCCGACGGGACGGTGACCAACAGCGAGCGTCGGGTCCAGCGCGTGCGGAAGGCCGTGGAACCGCCCGCCGGGGCCCGGGACGACGTCCGGATCCTCTTCGATCTCGCGCGTCGGATGGGTCATGACTGGGGAGAGCCGAGCGCGGAGGAAATCTGGAACGAGGTGCGCGCACTCAGTCCAGCCTACGCCGGCATGAGCTACGCACGCCTGGAGGCCGAACCACGGGCTCCAGTGGCCCTGCTATGACGAGAACCATCCGGGCGAGCTCTTCCTCCATAGCCGGCTCTGGGAGCGACCGCTCAAAGGCCCGAGGGTTGCGTTCCACGCCGTCGAGCACGACCCGCCGGTCGAGCGGCTGACCGCCGAGTTTCCGCTCAGGCTCACCACGGGGCGCCGGCTCGACGAGTACAACACCGGCGTCCAGACCTCGGGCTACGCCTCGCCGATGCGACGGGGCGAGAGCCTCGACATCTCGCCGGAGGACGCCGATCGACTCGGGGTCCGTAATGGCGAAGTGGTTCGCGTCTCCTCGCGGCGGGGGGGGATCGAGGTGCCGGTGCGCATCGACGAGGGCCTGCGTCCCGGGCTCACGTTCATGACGCCCCACTTCCAGGACGACGTCGCCACCAACATCCTGACGATCGACGCCACGGACCCCAAGTCGGGGACCGCGGAATTCAAGGCCGCCGCGATCCGGGTCGAGCGGCTGGGAGTCACATAAAACGATGGACCTTCACTTCCATGGCCCCGAACCTACGGCGGTCGAGCGAGCCGCCGTCGATTCCGTCCTGGGACCACCTGCCTCCGCCTGGGCGGGGGGACCGCGGAACGTGGAAGCGGAAGGCCATACATCCCATGAGGGCGGCCACGCGGCCCGGTCCCGCCGTGACCTGCTCCTTCCCGCCCTCCACGCCGTCCAGTCCCGTTTTGGATGGGTGCCGCCCGGTGCTTTGGACTACATCTGCCGGCGGCTCACCGTGCCGCCCGCCGAGGCCCACGGCGTCGTCACGTTCTATCACCTCTTCTCGCTCTCGCCGCGTCCCCTGGCCGTCGCGCACGTCTGCGACGACATCGCCTGTCGGATCAAGGGGGCGGAGCACCTTTGCGCCGAACTGAAGCAGACACTCGGGCCGGAGAGCGACGGCTCCTGGAAACGCAGCCCGTGCCTGGGTCTCTGCGAGCAGGCCCCGGCCGCCCTGGTTCTGAATGGGGGCGAGTCGCCGACCGCGATCACGCTCGCCCCGGCAGCCATCAGCGACATCGTGGCGGCGAGGGGTTCAACAGTGCCGGCGGAAGGGAGGCGACCTCGAATCGCTCCGGCGGTCCGTGCCTCAGTTCGGCAGCCCGTCGCTCCGCCTACTCCAGAGAGTCGGCCGGGTCGACCCCGAGAGCCTCGATGCCTACCGCGCCTCGGGAGGCTATGCCGCACTCGCTCGGGCGATCGAGCTCGGCCCAGCCGGGGTCATTCGCGAGGTCCTGGCCTCCAAGCTCATGGGCCGCGGCGGCGCGGCGTTCCCCACGGGACGCAAGTGGGACGCCGTGGCGAAAGCGGTGGACCGGCCCCACTACGTGGTCTGCAATGCGGACGAGTCGGAGCCCGGTACCTTCAAGGACCGCGTCCTGATGGAGGGCGATCCGTTCGCCGTGCTCGAGGGGATGACCATCGCGGGGTTCGCGACCGGGAGCGAGCGGGTATCTCTACGTGCGCGGGGAGTATCCCCTGGCCAGCCCGCCGGATGGGCGCGGCGATCGACGCGGCCCGAGCCGCCGGACTTGCTCGGCAAGAACGTCCAGAACGCGGGCTTCTCGTTCGACGTGGAGCTACGTCGCGGCGCGGGCGCCTATATCTGCGGCGAGGAGACGGCCCTGTTCAACTCGATCGAGGGGAAGCGCGGCGAGCCGCGCAACAAGCCGCCCTTCCCGGTGCAATCCGGCCTGTTCGCCAAACCGACGGTCATCAACAACGTCGAGACCTTGGTGAACATCCCGCCGATTCTCTTGCAGGGCGGCGCGGCCTACGCCGGCATCGGGACCTCGGGGTCGAGCGGGCCCAAGCTCTTCTGCGTCTCCGGGCATGTGTCGCGGCCGGGCGTCTACGAAGTCGATTTCGGCATCTCCCTCGGAGCGCTGATCGCGATGGCCGGCGGGGTTCCGGGCGGTAAAGGGATCCGCGCGGTGCTGCTCGGTGGTGCCGCTGGTGTGTTCGTCGGGCCGGACAAGCTGGAAATGCCTTTGACCTTCGAGGGAACGCGTGCGGCGGGCGCGACGCTCGGCTCGGGCGTGGTCCTGGTCTTCGACGAGTCGGTCGACCTCGGCGACATCCTGGTCCGGATCGCGGCCTTCTTCCGCGATGAGTCCTGCGGCCAGTGCGTTCCCTGCCGCGTGGGGACCGTGCGGCAGGAAGAGCTCTTGCATCGGCTGCGGTCGGGCCGGCCGATCGGCGATCGCGATCGAGGAGATGGCCCTGCTCAAGGAGATCGGCCAGGTGATGCGGGACGCCTCGATCTGCGGACTGGGACAGACCGCCTCCAATGCCATCGAGTCGGCGTTCGCGACGCTCGATCCCGTTCCCGAGCCGGAGAGGCAATCATGATCGACGACTCCCTCTGGTTCCGACCACCGCCTCGTCCCAGCAGCCCTCCGACGTCTCCTCGGCGTCCGGAGCCCGCGGCCGTCGAGGTCGTCATCGACGGTCAGCCGGCGAAGGTGCCGGCATCGTGGACGATCCTGGAGGCGTGCCGGTCGCAGGGAATCGACACGCCCACGCTCTGCTACCTCGAGAACCTCACGCCGGTGAACGTCTGCCGCGTCTGCGTGGTGGAGCTCGCGGGCGCGCGGACACTGGTCCCGGCCTGTTCCCGACCGGTGGAGCCCGGCATGGATATCCGGACGGACTCGCCGCGCGTCCGCCTGGCGCGGAAGATGGTGCTCGAGTTCCTCGGCTCGTCCGTGGACCTCTCCACGGCTCCGCAGGCCCGAGGAGTACTCGTCGCGGTATGGCGCTTGCCCCGAGCGCTACGGGCCGCCGATGCCACCGGTGCCCGCGGATGATCGCGATTCCCGCGAGCCGGGCCATCATCATCTTTCCGAAGGGACCGCCGCGGAGACCGTCGCCCAGCCGGTCAAGGTCGATAATGACCTGTATGTTCGCGACTACGCGAAATGCATCCTCTGCTACAAGTGCGTCGAGGCCTGTGGTACCGACGCCCAGAACACCTTCGCGATCGCCGTGGCGGGCCGGGGGTTCGACGCCCGCATCTCGACGGAAGCCAATGTACCGCTGCCCGATTCCGCGTGCGTCTATTGCGGCAACTGCATCGGCGTCTGTCCGACCGGGGCGCTGATGTTCCGCAGCGAGTACGAGCTGCGCAAGGCCGGCACGTGGGACGAGTCGCGGCAGACGAAGACCGACACGATCTGTCCCTACTGTGGCGTGGGGTGTACGCTCTCGCTCCACGTTCAGGACAATCGGATCGTCAAGGTGACTTCGCCTCTGGATGTCGAGGTCACGCACGGCCACCTGTGCATCAAGGGCCGGTTCGGCTTCGAGTTCGTGCACGGCGGCGACCTGGAGGCCGAGCGGCCCGATGATCCGGAACCGAATTAAACCCTCGTCGAACGTGTCACGACCATCCGCCGTGGACCGGCCGGGATTGGCTGGCCCGTTGCAAGTAACATCGGTCCTGGGGGCCTTCCCGCATGTTCGAACGACTGCCGATCCTGGCGTGGCCATCATCTCGGTGTGCCGGATTCAAGGCTCCGAATCGACTCTCCAGCCCGATGAGCTGGCCGTGGAGGAGCCGCTGGAGATCCGCCTGGGCTACGAGCTGGACGGTCGTCGCACGCATCGCAGCGTCTCGATCACAATGCGCACCCCCGGGCAAGACCGCGAGCTGGCCGCCGGTTTCCTGTTCACCGAGGGGATCATCAACGCCCCGGAGCAGGTGGCGGGCATCCGCGCCTGCGGCGGCTCCAACGCGGTCCGGGTGGATCTTCAGGCCGGGAGTTGGCGTGGACCTGGATCGGTTGGAGCGCCATTTCTATACATCCTCGAGTTGCGGCGTCTGCGGCAAGACCTCGATGGCGGCGGTGCGGGTCTCTCTGCCCGAGCCGACTTGCCCGACGACCGGCCCGATCGTCGAGGCGTCGGTGATCCACCAGTTGCCGGCGGCGCTTCGGGCCGCCCAACCCGCATTCGAACGGACGGGTGGCCTGCACGCCTCGGCGTTGTTCGATGCCGGCGGGCAACTTGCTGGCCTTGCGCGAGGACGTGGGCCGGCACAACGCCCTGGACAAGCTCATCGGCGCCCAGTTCCTCGACGGTCGCACGCCCCTGTCGACGGCCGTGCTTCTGGTCAGCGGCCGGGCGAGCTTCGAGCTGGTGCAGAAGGCGGCGGTCGCCGGGATTCCGATCCTCGCGGCCGTCGGTGCACCGTCGAGCCTGGCGGTCGAACCTGGCCCGCGAGCACGGCATGACCGTGCTCGGTTTCGTCCGCGAGGATCGCTTCAATATTTACACCGGTGCCGCCCGCATATGCAAACCCGATGGATCACAATGGGTATGCTGGGCTTCCTCGATCGCGAACGGACGATCGGCCGGGCGGGTTTCAACCGATGGCTGATTCCTCCCGCTGCGCTGGCGGTTCACCTGTGCATTGGCGAGGTCTATGGATTCAGCGTCTTCAATGTGCCGCTGACGCGAGCCCTGGGGATCAGCCAATCGATCGAGGGCAAGGACTGGACGATCCCCGAGGTCGGATGGATCTACTCGATCGCCCTGATCATGCTGGGGCTCTCGGCGGCGCTCTTCGGCCGATGGGTCGAGCGTGTGGGGCCGCGGAAGACGATCTTTCTCAGCGCCTGCTGTTTTTGCGGCGGCCTGATGCTGGCCAGCCTGGGGGTCTCGCTCCACAACATCTGGGTCGTCTACCTGGGCTACGGCGTGCTCGGCGGGATCGGGCTGGGCCTCGGCTACATCTCGCCGGTCTCGACGCTGGTCAAATGGTTCCCGGACCGGCCGGGCATGGCCACCGGCCTGGCCATCATGGGCTTCGGCGGCGGCGCGCTCATCGGTGCTCCACTCGGCGTCGAGCTGATGGGCCGGTTCAAGTCGTCCACGTCGGTGGGGGTGAAGGAAGCCTTCCTGGTGATGGCCTGTGCCTACTTCGCCTACATGATCTTCGGCGCCTTCCTCGTCCGGGTTCCGGAGCCGGGCTGGCGGCCCGAGGGATATGTCCCTCCCACGCGGCCGAAGAAGCTCGTCACGGACGCGAACGTCGTGGTGGACACCGCCTGGAAGACGCCGCAGTTCTGGCTCCTCTGGATGCTGCTCTGCCTGAACGTCACCGCCGGGATCGGCATCCTCGGCCAGGCGTCGCTGATGTGCCAGGACATGTTCGGGACCACGGCGGCCGTCGGTGGCGGCTTCGCCGGCCTGCTCAGTCTCTTCAACATGGGCGGACGCTTCTTCTGGTCCTCGCTCTCCGACCTGACCGGCCGAAAAGTCATCTACGCGGTCTACTTCCTGCTCGGATCGGCCTTGTACATCCTCGTCCCCTTCACCCAGAAATGGCACAACGTGACCTTGTTCGTCCTGGTCACCGCGACCATCATCTCCATGTACGGCGGGGGCTTCGCGACGATCCCCGCCTACTTGCGGGACCTGTTCGGCAACATGCACCTCGGCGCCATCCACGGCCGGTTGATCACGGCGTGGTCGATGGCGGCGGTCGTGGGCCCGCAGTTGGTCAACTACGTCTCGACCTACCAGATCGAGCACGGCGTACCCCGGTCCGAGGCGTATAATTCGACCATGTACCTGATGGCCGGCCTCCTGCTGGCCGGCCTGGTCTGCAACCTGCTGGTCAGACCGGTCCACGAGCGGCACCATCATTCCGCGTGAGCCTCCCCATCCCGATCGCCATTCCGTCAACATCTGATCGAAGACCAGCCCGAACTCGAAGGGAGAGGAAAGATGAAGAGCCTCGAGCACAAGACACCGACCCTGTGGGTCGCTCTGGCCTGGACCGTGGTGACGATCCCCATGGGATGGGGGGTCTATCAGAGCCTGGTCAAGTCGCTCCCGTTGTTCGGGGTGGCCTCGACACCGACGTCACACCACCCTGTCGGGAAACAACGGCCCGTGACACGGCTAGAACCCAGAGTCTTCGTAGGTCAGGCTTTCCGGCCTGACCGGGGAAGCGTCAGGCCGGAAAGCCTGACCTACAAAGATCTTAGCCCCGGTTCCCACCGGCGATGGTTCTAGCCCTATGTCGGGTCGTTGTTTATCCTGGGTCGTTCCCTCGATCAGAGGTGATCCAGGAAGTCCTGAAATGCGGGATAGTCGGCATAAAGAGTCACGCCATGAGGGCCAGGGTACGTGTAAACCTGGCCATGCTGAAAGTCATTGTGGAAGCTCGCCATGCTCACCGAGCTCACGACGTTCCGGTCGCGGAGTCCAAACGCATTGACAAAATAGGCATCTGAGCTACTGGGCCCGCTGAAAAGGTTGACGACTCCACTGGTAAGATGGACGTGGCTGACGAGATACCGATAGTCGAAATCGTCGTCGTGATAAGCGATCCAATCTTCCAGGTCTGGAGGGCCATAGTAATTCATGACGGCAGTCACGTTCAGACCGGGCTGTCCGGCCAATCGCATGGCCAAGGCCCCGCCAGCACTGAAACCCATCAGGCCGATCGGCTGTCCATGACTCACCGTGCGGATATAATCCGCGATCTGGTAAAACGCCCCTGGGTCATCCATCGCTGGCGTGCTCACCTGGATCGGCTGATCGCCGTGACGCTCGAGCTGGTCCGCGGCGAGCTGGGTGTGAATCAGTCGGGCGCGGCCGCTGCCAGGGCGTTGCCGTTGAAGAGGAAGACCAAGGTCGGGCAGAGTCGTGTCTCGCATGGTTCCAACACCGGTTTGAATCGCCTCATGGTGCCTCGTCTCGGTTGGGTCGAGCCGTCTGTGAAATCCACCACAATGCCCGATACCCCGTGAATCTAGTCTCAGAATCTGGGGTTTCTGCGGAGAAATCATAGTATAAGGTGCGCCTGTCATCAATCACGCCACGAAGATTGGAATTATCCGAAGATCGGACCGGTGATTGTCGAGCGTGCGCATTCTTGCCGGGACCTTGCGGACCGACGAAGCGGACGCGGAGAGTCCGTCAGTGTCCTCGGCGGATCGGGCTGGTGGCGGTCTTGATTCTCCTGGGCAGTCGGGGCCTATGGTCAGGAGTCGGATGAGCTGAGCGTTCGCGTGCAGGTGGCGTCTGGGACTCACTTCGTTGGCCAGGGGTTCGAGCTGCAAGTGGGGGTGGTCGGGGCCACGCAGCGGCCCCAGGTCGATCGACCGTCGATCAACGATGCCGACGTCTGGCTGATCGAGAACGACGTGAAGCCGATCAGCGCCAGCGGGATCGGTGGGATGGTCGCCGAGTCGAACTTGTTCCTGGTTCGGTTTCGCGTCGTGCCACGGCGTCCGGGGACGCTGGAAATCCCGTCAATCCGGGCGCGGCTCCGCGACCGGTCGGGGCGGAGCCGGCCGGTACGGGTGTCGATCCGGCCGGTGCCGGTGGAGGGTCGGCCGGCCGCGTTCCTGGGAGGGGTCGGGCGATTCGCACTCAAGGCCGAGGCGGCGCCCGGCGTCGTCCGGGTCGGCCAGGAACTGGACTTCCGCATCACGGTCACGGGGAGGGCGGCGTGGGGAATGATCGATCGACCGGAGTTGAAGCGATTCGACCGACTCCGGATCGGCTTGCGGATCGAGCCCGAGGTCCGCCGATCTGACCACCGAGCCGCCGTCGCGGACATTCGTCTACCGGCTCCGGCCCACTCGCCCCGGGGAGGAGGTGCTGCCGCCGGTGTCGATCGCGGCGTTCGATCCGTCGTCGTCGCGATATGTCACCCAGGTCACTCCGGGGGTGCCGATCCGCGTCGTCGCGGTCCCCGTCTTCGATCCGTTCGACGATCGACCCGGGCAAGTCGACCGGCGGATCAGTTCCGTCGGCGTGGCTGGTCGGGACGGCCGCGATCACATCGACGATCCTGCTGCTCGGGGTGACCGCCGGGCTCGTCTGGGTGCGTCGACGGACCCGAGACCGGCGGCTTCATGGACCCACAGCCGTCCGACGGTACGCCGCACGGGTGGCGCGCGGACTCGGATCGGCCCTGGCGGCCAGCGATGGCGACCGGCGTCAGATCGGAGAGGAGCTCGGCCTGGAAATCAGCGAGGCGCTGATTCGCTACTTGCAGATCGGTATCGGGCGTCCCTCCGGTGCGCTGACGCCTGAGGAGGCGCGGCAGGGCGTCTCGGAATGCACGGGCTCCGACGACCTCGGTAATCGGGCCGCTCAGATCGCGGCTCGATGCGATGGGATGCTCTATCGCGATGCTCCCGCGCCTCTGGACGACGATCCAGGCCGATTACGGGACGATGCCCGAGGGTTGTTCGCGGCCCTCGGGCGGGTCAGAACATCGCGTCGTCTGTCCTGACGTCACTTCGCTCGGAAGATAGGGAACGCGGTCAGGAATACCAGAATCCAGATTCCAGAACCGAACTCCCCTCGAGTCGTTCTTGGTTATGGAATCTGGAATCCGTCATCTTGAGAGGTGAATGTGCATGTTTCCGAGACAGAACTTACGCATCGCCAGGGCGGGCGCCCGCGTCTCGGCGGTATTGAACAGCTCACGTGCCGTGGGCTGCGTCCTCGGCCGAGCCGTCTCGAAGCCATCGACCTGCAAGGGCGGGATCATCTTGTTGGTCAGGTTCTCGATCGCCGTGAGCGGCTCTCCCTGGTCGGGGCAGACGAACAAGTAGGCGACACCGTCCTTCCCCATGCGCCCGGTCCGGCCGATGCGATGGACGTAATTCTCGGCATCGTCGGGGATATCGTAGTTGATCACATGGCTGATCCCCTCGACATCGATGCCCCGGCCGACGACATCGGTCGCCACCAGCAGGGTGATCTGACCGCCGCGAAATCCGCGCATCACACGGTCACGGGTACTCTGCGGGAGATCGCCGTGGATGGCGGCGACGCCGGAAACCGAACGGCGCAGCCGCTCGGCGAGCCGGTCCGCCCCGCGCTTGGTGCGGGTGAAAACGATGCACTGCCGCGGCCGGTCGCGCTTGAGGAGCTGCACCAGCAGCTCGAACTTCCGATCCGCGTTCACCGAGACGTAGAATTGCTTGATCGTCTCGACCGATGGTTCGTCGCGAGAGAGGTTAATCTCGAGCGGATCGTACATGTAACGCTGGGCCAGCTTGAGCACGTCGGCATTGATGGTCGCCGACAGGAGCATGGTCTGGCGAGGGGTGGGGAGCTGGCGGAGGATTCGCTCGATGTCGGGCCGGAACCCGATATCGAGCATCCGATCGGCCTCGTCGAGCACGACGTGGACGATGTCTCCCAGGTAGAGCGTCCGCCGCTGGATGTGATCGAGGACACGGCCGGGGGTGCCGACGACCAGGTCGACGCCCTGGTGAAGGGCCCGGATCTGCCGATCGATCGGCTCACCGCCGAAGGTCCCGCAGACGGCGATCGGCCGGCCAACTGCGAGCTTCTGGAGCTCGCCGACGATCTGCTGCGTCAGCTCACGCGTCGGCGCCAGGATAATAGCCTGGGGCCCACGCCCTCGGGTCTCGAGCATCTCGAGGATCGGGATCCCGAATGCGGCCGTCTTGCCCGTACCCGTCTTGGCCTGGCCGATGACATCGAGGCCATCGAGTGCTTTGGGGATCAGGGCCGCTTGAATAGGGGTAGGGGTCAGGTATCGGGCCTGCTGGAGAGCCCGGAGCGTGGCCGGGCTCAGGTCCATGGACTGGAACCCCGTCGGGGGCTCCACTTCAACTCGACGAATCAATCAACCCTCCAAGGACTTTGTCTAAGAATCTGTCTGACTGAGTGATGAGCGTGGGTCAGGCCGCAAGCTCGATGGAGCGAGGCCGGGTTGTCATCCCGCCTTCCGGTTGGAGCCAATCGGGCTCCTGGGGAGAACCGCGTGAGTGCGATTCGATCCTCCTGACCGGGATCATCGAGGGGCCGGGGCTCCAGGTAGCACCTGTTTCGAGCCAGCATTTGTCGCGACGGCCCATCCTGACTTGGCAGCAACGTATTGACTCAACCCATCATATCCCTTTAACCCCGGCTCGTCAAAGCTAATATAGCCGGTTCTCGGGGTTGGTTCACTTTTCGGCCCTCGCTCCTCGGGAACGATTGTCGGAGGGATGGGGCTGCGATCGGGACCGTGGGGCCCGGAAAAAGCCCCAGACTCTTGCTCCGAGGCCGGTCGGTGCGCTAGTGTCTAGATGGAGGAGTCGTTTGGAGGAGACGGCTGGTCGGGCGACTCGGCGGTATCCCAACTCATCCGGGTGCCCACTGTCAACCCGATAACCGATCCGGACCGAAATCCTCCCTGAGCGGAACCGTTCCATGGACCCGACGGAATGAGGAGCCAAGCCCGTGGCCGATCAACCAGCCGCCGCTGACCTGCTGCAAGCTAAGTATAAGCAATTTCTCGACTTGCTTCCGCTGACCATCACTCTGGCGGGGCTGCCCCATAGCGAGGGCCGGCTCTTCGGTGAGGAGCAGATCGAGGCCAGGGGGATCACAATCAAGGCCGCCTATCGCGTGGCCCGCACGATCGCGAAGGAATGCCTGGGGTGATCGTAAGACCGGTGCCGGTCGCTTCCGCTGCAGGTGGCGTATTTACGCGATCGGTGCTGTTCGAGGGCCGGGGAGAATCCGATAAGACAATCGCGTGGCGAGCCGGCCGAGCCGGTGGTCCGGGAACCGGGTCGGCTCGCTCGCCAGTCGATTCCGGCACCACCCCAAGAGAAAGGCCCACTGCGCGATGACGCTGATCCAGCAATCTAGCCCGCGGCCGCGCCGACTCCGAGCCGCCCTGATCGGTTTTGGCTTCGACAACGCCGACGACCACAACCGCTTGACTCGCGGAGACCAGAGCTTGATCTTCGGCGGATCCGCAGAGACCCACGCCGAGATGAAGGAGACCGCCTTACGCATGGAGCACCATCTCGATCAGTTAGGGAGGCAACTGGGTGACCTCGACCCGGCGGAACTCGTTGAGCTGGCGACCATTATCGACTCCCCCGAGCTGCACGAGATCGCCCTGCGGCTCAAGGCCGGTCTGGAGCGTGAAGGACGCGCCTTCGAGGACATGACGGCTGAGGAGCTGACCGCACTGTCGGCTCCGGGCGAGAACGAGCCGTCACAGTAGCTCAGCGTCGGTTCGTACGCGCCGGGCGCGGGTCTTCCGACTCGGACCGCCCGCGACCTCGGCGCCGATGGCCCTGGCGGCATTCCTTTCATCCGGTCATTGAAGGGTGTGCAGCCCGGCCTGTCGGCGTCGGTCATTGACCTGGGCCAGGGCGGCGTGGCTCCGCTTTCAACAGCTTGATCAACTGCGACGGGGAGCAGCCGAGCGAGACCGCCGCGTCCTTGGGCTCGGCGCGGTGGGCATGCAAGACGTCCAGCGCCTCGGCCAGGAGCGCGGGGAAGTCTTCGTGCTCGGGATTCACGACGATCCGTCCGCCCCGACAACGCGATTGCCAGAGCAAGCTGGGACGGAATACCTGGTCCAGAATGGGTAGTCGGATGGCCAGAGCCAGCTCGATTCGGAGTCGGGTCAAGGCCACACGCCGGTTCTCGCCTTGCGTCCGCCGTTCGGACGCCTCGGCACGGATCCCCGTCGGCCGGTGGGTCAAGATCACCGCCGTCTCGACCTTGTTGCGGTTCTGACCTCCGGGCCCCGAACGCTTCGTGGCGCGGAACTCGCACTCCGACGCCAGTAGCTCGGGATCGAGCGCGGCGGGATGACGGGGTGATTCACTGGTACCGGCGGTCATGTTCACACGGTATGGTTTCAAGGCGTCCTCTCATTGTACCGTCTTTCCGGCGTTCGGGATCGCCTGGTCTCTTTCGTCGTCCGGTAGCTCGGACGGCAGCCTTTTGAGGTAAGGGCCGACGAGCGCCTCGGGGGTCGGCGGATCGGTCCCGTGGTCGCGTCGGTAGAGTTGCGTACCGATGAGGATCAGGAGGTCCCGGTGGTTGGCCCACTCGGTGATCCGGACGGTATTCAACCTGAGCGGGCCTAGCATCGCCAGCGCGTCGTGAGTGGACGCCAACCATCGGCTCAGGTCGTCAGGGGTCAAGACGCGGGCCTTGGCCGGCGCCTGGGATCCGAATGCGTAGAAGTCAAAGTCCGAGAAGGTGTTGAGGTCGGGGTTCGGACGATCCTCGGGAGCCATGTCGTAATATGCCAGCCAGTTGGCCATGGCCAGTCGGAGCACGCGACGGCTCCGCTCGGGTTCTCGGCGCCAGACGCGCCATGCCTCGAAGAGCGACTGAATCTGTTCCGGGGTCCGATAACCCCGGAGAAGATACAGAAGAAATCGGGTGGACGGCCGAGCGGCGATGGACATGAACCAGGCGGGAGGTCTCTGAACGCCCGGACCGTTGGGATCGTCGAGCATCCGTTCCATGGCCAGGTATTCGACTTTGAGGGTATCGGTTTCCGAGGGTGCGAGCGACTCACATGCGACCACATCCTCCAGGGCCTGACGGAGCATCGCGGGGGTCGTCCTCGGGTCGGCGGCCCAGGTGGTCAACCGATCAAGCACCTCCTTATGCCACCCCTGGGCGACCAGCCGCCTGATGGCCGGACCGTGCATGCCGATGTGGTGGAAGTTGCGCAGGATCGCGCGGTACCAGCCCCAGGCCCCGGCCATGTCGCCCTGCTCCTCGAGGCGAGAGGCTTCAAGTAAGACCAGCAGGCGAAAGGACCAGAGGGCATCAAATGTCGTCCAGTTCTCACGATTCAAGCCAATCTCCGAATCGAGGGCATCGGGCCTCTCGGTTCCCTGGCGGTACAAGGCCAATGCTCCAAGGTTCTCCTCAGCCCAGTCCTGGACGATCGAGATCGACTTTGACCAGCGGGCGAGCGGGTCGTATGCCCTGGGCACGCCAGGCCGTCTCAACGGTTTCAGGACCGCCGTCGCCTGGCGGTAGAGCACAAAAGCGTTCCGGTCGTCGGGAATCGTGAACGCCTGGAACGCCTTGACGTCGAACGGCTCGCCGATATCGGGCAGGCCCAGCAATTGCGTCGCCCACCACAGTGGAGGAACGGCGATCATTGACAGCAGCACCAAGATTGCAATCAAGATCCGCAGTCGGCTCCTCCCGACCCATCGGAACGGTGCAACGATCAATCGGAATGTCGGAAAACTGCGGCGAAAGGTCGCAAAACTTGTCATTTCACGACCTCTCCGACCTTCGGGAGCGACTCGTCCTTTTGGAAGTCCGGGATTTCCGATGGCAGGCTCTTGAGGTAAGGACCGACGAGCGCTTCGGGCGTTGGCGGATCGGTCCCGTGGTCGCGGCGGTAGAGCTGCGTCCCCAGGAGGATCAGGAGGTCCCGGTGGTCGGTCAGTACTCGGCTGCGGACCCGGTTCCTTTGCGAGTAGGTCAGCAAGGAGTTCGCGTCGCAGGTCGACTCGAGCCAGCGGTCGAGTGACTGGGGGGATAGAATCCGGGCTTTGGCCGGACCGCCGGGCCCGATCGGATAGAAGTCGAAGGCCGAGTTTGTGTTCAGGTCAGGCTTTGGACGAGCCCCGGGAGGCATGTCATAATACGCAAGCCAGTTGGCGATCATCAGCCGGATCACCCGCCGGCTCCGCTCCGGTTCGCGGCGCCAGAATCGCCATGCATCCCAGATCGCCTGCATTTGTTCCGGGGTCAATTCGTAATCCCGATCCCACCAGAGGCGCCGAAAGGTCATGACCGGTACCTCACGGCCTGGGCCTTCGGGGTTGTCGAGAAACCGCTTCAATTCGAGGTATTCGGCCTTGACCATGTACGATTCCGAGGGAGCGAGCGATTCGCACCCGATGACATCGTCGAGCGCCTGGCGGAGCATCGCCGGAGTCGTCCTCGGGTCGGCGGCCCACGAGGTCAACCGATCCTGGAGCATCTTGTGCCATACCTGAGCAATTATCCACCGGGAGATCGTTCCGTGCCTCATGAAGTGATGAGCCGCGCGGAGATCGGCGCGATACCAGCCCCAGGCACCGGCCATATCACCTTGCTCTTCCAGGTGCGAAGCCTCGAGCAGAGCCAGCAGGTAGCAGTAGTTGAGGGTCTGTCTGGTATTCCAGTATTCTGGAGTGGAAGGCGAGACCAGGTCGAGCGCATCGGGCCGCTCGGTGCCCTGGCGATACAGCGCCAATGCCTCGCCGTTTTCCCCGGCCCAGCGGTGAAGATCCGGGTGAGCCTTCGACCAACGAGCGGACATGTTGACCCTCGGCTTCCGTACATAATCCCAAGGCTTCAGCTTGTCGGCGGCCTGGTGGTAGAGTACGAAGGCGTTGCGGTCGTCGGGGATTCTCATTGCCTCGAAGGCCGCGACGTCGAACGGGTCGCCGATGTCGGGCAGACCCATGAGTTGCGCCGCCCACCAGATCGGAGGGCTCGCGGCCATCGCCAGCAGCACCAGTGCCGCAGTCCAGATCCGTCGCCGGCTCCTCCCGATCCATCGAATCGGCGTAGTCATCAAGCGGAATGTCGGAAAACTGCGTTTCAAGCCCGCAAGTCGCGTCATGGCCGTTATTCCCCCTCAGCCCTGTATCACGACCGACGTCTTCAGCGTAATGGCCGACCTCGAGCAGGTCAACGACGTTTGTCGAAGAAGTCGCAATAGAGGCAAATCAGATGTCCTGGTGATGAGCTCCTCTCTTGCTCCCCCCAACACCGGGCGTTACCTTGGGACGCATCCTGCTGAGATTATGAAGGTTAGCGAGACCGCTCGGCTTTGCGTCCGACGCCGCCCCGTCCCTCGGCTGACGCTCCCGC
This sequence comes from uncultured Isosphaeraceae bacterium, assembly GCA_963842405.1. Classification (GTDB taxonomy): domain Bacteria; phylum Planctomycetota; class Planctomycetia; order Isosphaerales; family Isosphaeraceae; genus CAVZRC01. The sequence continues at coordinate 273,493 of CAWJGW010000004.1, forward strand.
CTGATTGCCGCGAGATCGAACCGGAGATTGCTGCATGGCTCGGCCCCGCTGGAAACGCCTGACGATCGCGACCGTGAAGGGGATGGTGGCGGTCGTGGTGCTGTGGGCCGTCGGGCGTCACGTGCTGCGCACCTGGAACGACCTGGGCGATCGTCGGGTGGCGCTCCAGTTCGAGCCGGTCTGGCTGGTGGGATCGGGGCTCCTGTACGTGGCCGGCCTTTCGGCTTATGGGCGGTTCTACGAGCGAATCCTCCATGCCGGTCCCACGCCGGTCGGTTTGGTCCCCGCGCTGCGAGCCTACCTGGTCAGCCACCTGGGGAAGTATGTTCCGGGCAAGGCGATGGTGGTAGTTGTACGGACGGGCATGGTGGTCCCGTTCGGCGCGCGGGCATCGACGGCGGCGATTGCGACGTTCTACGAGACACTCGTGATGATGGCGGCGGGCGGACTCATCGCAGCGGCTGGTTTTGCGACGGCGGCCGGGTCAGATCGGGTGAATCTCGATTTGCCAGTCCTGGGACCGGTGTTGCTGCCCGTCTATGGGCTGGCGGCGCTCTCGGGTCTGGGGCTGGGCCTGGCGTTCCTGACAGTAGTCCTGCCCCCGGTCTTCCGCCGGCTGGCCGGGCTGGTGAGTTCGCCAATCCCCGGAGTGGGGCCTGAGGCGTTGCCACACCTCACGGGGCGATTGTTGGTCCAGGGACTCCTCTGGTCATCGGCCGGCTGGGTGTTGCTGGGCCTGAGCCAGCTCGCGGTGGTCCGAGCGTTCGATCCCGAGGGTGCGAAGGCCCTGACCGCGCTGGGACTGGTACCCGTGGTCATCGCCAGCGTGGCGCTGGCAACCATCGCCGGGTTCGTGGTGGCCGTCCTTCCCGGCGGACTGGGGGTGCGCGAGGGGGTGCTGATGTCGGCCCTGGCCCCCGCGCTGGGCTCGGATCGGGCGGTCGTCGCGGCACTGATGCTTCGGCTGGTCTGGGTAGCGGCCGAGCTAGCCGCCGCCGTCGTTCTGGTCCCCCTGTTCCGGCGTCCGGGTGATTCCGTGAAACCTTCCCTGGAAGCAGGTCCGAACCCGTCATGATCAGTGTTGTTGTACCGATTCACAACGAGGAGGAGAACCTGGCCGCGCTCCACGGCGAGCTGGCGGTGGTGTTCGCGGACGATTCACGTGGTCCGGCCGAGTTCATCTTCGTGGACGACGGCAGTCGCGACGGCACCTGGCGGGTGCTGACCGAGCTGGCCCGGCTCGACCCGAGGGTCGGTGCGATCCGATTCCGCCGCAACTTCGGCAAGGCCGCCGCCCTGATGGCCGGTTTCGAGGCCGCTCGGGGCGTCGTGATCTTCACGCTCGACGGCGACCTCCAGGACGACCCGGCCGAGATCCCGCGCTTCCTGGCCGAGTTTGAACGCGGCTACGACGTGATCAGTGGCTGGAAGAAGACGCGGCACGATCCCTGGCACAAGGTTTATCCCAGCCGGGTGTTCAACTGGATGGTCAGTCGCCTGACCGGCTGCTACCTACACGATCACAACTGCGGGTTCAAGCTCTACCGCAAAGCCGTGCTGGACGAGATCGGCATCTACGGCGAGCTGCACCGGTTCATCCCCGTCCTGGCGCACGCCCGCGGCTTCCGGGTCGGCGAGGTCGTGGTCCGTCACCGGCCTCGGCGGCATGGGACGTCGAAATACGGCGTCTCGCGCCTGGTCAAGGGGTTCCTCGACCTGCTCACCGTCCGCTTCCTGACTCGCTTCAGCCAGCGCCCGCTCCATGTCCTGGGCGGCTTCGGCCTGGCACTCCTGGGGTTGGGAGGACTGGGGATGCTCTACCTGGCGGTCCTCTGGCTGAACCCGAGCAACCGGCCGATCGGCGATCGTCCCCTTCTCTTCTACTCGGGAGCCCTGGTCAGTATCGGCGTCCAGCTCCTGAGCCTGGGAATCCTTGCCGAGCTGGTCACGGCCTACAACATCCGGCCCGAGGATACGTACAGCGTCGTCGAGAAGATACCGAGCCGGGAGGGCGAGGCTCTGTCCAAGCCGGGACAAACCAGTGCGTTGCATCCGGACCGCGGCCCGGACGGAGTCTCGCCTTCCCAGCGAATTCGCGAGGACCAGGCATGAAGAACGAAGACGAGCTGATGACCCCGCGTGCGGACGCACGGCAATTCGTGGCGTTGGTCATCATCACGGTGGCGACCGCGGTCGCGACAGGCCATACACTCCGCCAGCCGGCGTTCATGACGGCCAACGACATCTCGCGATGGTGCACCGTCTGGAGCCTGCTCGAGCGCGGCACCTACGTCATCGACGAGTGCCCCTGGCAGGTTGACACCCAGGACAAGGTCGAGCGATCGCTTAAGGGTGCCGCTCCGGCCGCCGAAGGGCAAGAGGCCCCAAAACACTTCTATTCGAGCAAGCCCGCGCTCCTCTCGACGTTGATCGCGGGGATACTCTACCCGGCGCGTCGGATCAGCGGCGTACCGCTCGAGCGGGTTTTCCTCCAGGAGCGAGCCGAGCGTTGGACCCAGAAGCCCGACCCCGACAATCCCGGCAAGCTCAAAGGCGTGCTCGAGACGCCCAAGGAACCGGTGAAATGGCCGGCCTACATCTTCTACTTCAAGCCGGTCCTCATTCTCCTGAACGCGATCCCGTTCGGTATCTTCTTGATCCTCTTCGCGCGGGTGCTCGACCGGTATGCGGGCAACGAATGGGCCTGGATCTTCTGCCTGATCGCCGCCGCGTTCGGCACGTATCTCCTGCCGTACACCCAGACGCTCAACAATCACACGATCGGTGCCTTCAGCGCCTTCTTCTCGCTCTACCAGTTCCTTCGGATCTGGGACGAAGGTGAGCTCTCCGGTTGGCGGTTCGCGGCGGCCGGATTCTTCGCGGGATTCACGGCGTCGAGCGAGCTGCCCGCGCTGGCCTTCCCGGCGTTACTTGGTCCGCTGCTGCTGGTCCGTTACCCCAAACAAACGCTCCTCTACTTCCTTCCGGCGGCAATCGTCCCGCTTGCTGCCTTCGTGGGCGCGCAGTACGTGGAATTTGGCGAGCTGTATTTCCCTTATGAGTCGTTCGGGTCCGCAGAATACAGTTACGAAGGCAGCATCTGGCAGACGCCCCTGGAGCTGGACGCGTTCAACAAGTACCCCGAGCCGTATGGCGTATACCTGTTCCACATCACGTTCGGCCACCATGGGGTCTTCTCGCTGACGCCATTGTTTTTGTTCTCGGCCTGGGGTGCAATACGGCTGTTTCGGGGCGGGGGACGATTCCTGACGGTTTGGACTTGGCTGACCTTCCTGATGGTCGCCGGTCTGGCGGGATATTACCTCTACGACCCGGCCCCGTGGAAGGCCGGGGGGGCAATGCATCCCTATGTGTGGATCTTCCTGGCCATCCCCGGCCTGCTGGCGCTCCTCGCTCTTCTGAGTGCCATCCTCCTGCTGCGCCAGGGGGGCGAGCCGATGACGGCGGTCGCCTGGATGACGGCCGTACTCACCGTGGTGCTGCTGGCCTTCTACACATGGACCCCCAAGGCGCGGAACTACGGCGGTTCGGCGCAGGGACTACGCTGGCTGTTCTGGCTGATCCCGTTCTGGCTGCTCCTGCTCCCGAAGGGTATCGAAGGGGGCCAGACCCGTCTCATCGTACGGCGGCTTGCACTGCTCGCGCTGGCGATCTCGGCCATCTCGGTCGGCTATGCCATGCGGAACCCCTGGAGCCATCCCTGGATACTGGATGCGATGGAGCACCTGAACCTGTACCCGCTGACTCGATGAAACGCTCGTGAACGCGAAATGAATAACCAGGTCGTATACCGCCGGGCCAGGCGGAGATCCCGAGGATTGGAGCTGAGCGATGAGACTTGTCGCAGCCAAGCCCGATTCCAGGCCGATACCAGATTCGATCCGGGCTGCCCTCGAGAGTGTGTCGCAGGCGTCCTTGCGGGGGGCTGTCGAGCAGATCGCAATCCGCGCGTCTATGGGACGCCCGAGAACGCAGCCGTCCGCGAGATCGTCGCCGATCTCCTCGCGGACTCGTTCTCGGGTGCCCGACCCGATCGGATCGCTCCCCGTGTCGACCCCGCGGGGAATGTCTGGCCGGTGACCCACGCAGGGCTCGGGTCCTGATCGGCGCGCATTACTGATGCGGTCCCCGGTACACCGGGGGCCGACGACAACGCCAGCGCGCGGTGGCCGTGTTACTCACCGCCGCCCGTGCGATTGGACCCCGCGCGGAGGTCTCCTACGTCGCCTTCGACGGCGAGGAATGCGGACTGGCCGGTAGCCGCTCATTCGTCGAACGACTCGGGCCAAACCGGCTGGAAGCAGTCCACGTACTGGAGATGGTCGGCTTCACCGACCGGCGGCCAGGCTCGCAACGCAACCCCTTCCCGATGGTCGAGGGGCCAACGGTCGGCGACTTCCTCGGCCTGGTCGGTACCCACGACTCCCGGAACTTACTGGATCGCGTCCTCGCCGCGGCTGGGCATTCGGCCATCCCGGTTTACGGGCTCTACCTGCCTGACGTGCCGACGGAGGTGATTCGGCAAGCCGTACCGAACGTCCTCCGCAGCGACCACGCGCCGTTCTGGAAGGCAGGTATCCCCGCCCTGATGTGGACCGACACGGCCGAATTCCGCAATCCCCACTATCACCGCGAGAGCGACACGCCCGATACGCTCGACTATGCCTTCATGGCCGAGGTCGCCCGGATCCTGGTCCATGCCGTTCTGTCGAGCCTGGGGTGATCGCAATGGTGCCGCGACCCATCGTACCGGGCCTGGTTCAAACCGATGGCGTGGGCTCGGCGCACTCGGCCGCGCCGGAGGAACCGGCGATAGGCCACCCATCCGGCCAGGATCCCCATCATCGCCAGTGGCGTCGGCTCTGGGATCGACAGGGAGGAAACCTGTCCGATCAGGCTCGTCGTCCCGCCGCCGATCCCGCTGGGAGCGAGCGTCTGCGGCGTCAGGACATTGAATGAGCTCAGCGAGAAGGGCAGGGGATTCGGGCCGGTCGATTCGACCGACGTGATGGTGGCCACGACGTTGGAGGAACTCGTGCCGGTAACATTGCCGTTCAAGACCCCTTGGATCGTCAACTCGGACGGGTCAACGGACCAGTTTGTCGACTGGGGATAGAAGTTCACATTGATGTAGAAGGGCATGTTCGTGTACGTCAGGCCGGCACCGCTGGGAAGAGCCTCCGCTTGGAAAGTCGCCAGCGAAATCGAACCCGGGCCCAGGAGCCAGCCGCTCGTGGGATTGATCGCGAAGTTGCCGATCGGCGTACCTGTCGGGGCGCCGATGTCCCCCGAGGAGGTATACTCGATCGGGTCTGCCCTGCCCGTTCGTTCGAGGCCCAGGGCAACGAGAGGTATCACCAGACAGGGGAGAAGCGCGAGGTGAATCGCCTCATTCAGCGTGTCCTTCCTTGAACATGGTTTCGCTCTAGAGGGTCGTATTGTCTCATGCCGATCGAGTATGATGTTGCGAATCCGCTTCTTGATCAAGCTCAATTGTTAAGAATTGTCGGTCATCATGGGTTTCTCGGAGTAACAGATTGTTGGATAAGGGGATAGGATTGCTGGTTTAGGGGAGGATGTCGGCCACGGCGATCCAACCGGCCTCAACCCCCGCAACGACGACCGGCACATCCTGGCCGCGCACCGAGCACCTGGTAGGAATGATATCCATCCAGTCGCGGGTCGAACCACGTTTCGACCTGGTCCTCGACCAGGTTGACGATCCAGTAAACCGGGATGCCGGCTGCGGCATACACTCGAGTCATGTCCGTTCGGTCGGCCGGCAAGTTGGAATCCGCGATCGCCACGACAAGGGCCACGTCCTCGGACGTCACTTCGCGCTCGTCGTAGTCCTCGACCGCTCCGCGAACCACCGCAAGGTCGGGCTCGGGCTTGCTCCAATCCGAGGCGACGATCGGGACCCGCTTCGCCACGTGCCAGCCGGGCGGCATGATTCGCCAGAGGATCCGCAGGCCTTTATTGCCAGCCACAATCGAGGCGCGGTTCCGGACCCTCTGGGCCACCAGCAAGCCCTCGATCAACTCCACTCGATCATCGCACTTGATCGTGCCGTCAGCGATCATCCTGTCGTACTGACAGACTGTCAGCCGGTACAAGGCGGAGGCCAAGCAGGTGCTCGGCGTGGCAGTGGGTCGAACGGCAGCGGGCGCGGCCATGGGGCTTGCTCCGGCAGCTTGACGAGGTCATCATCCGTCCGGTAGAGGGATCGGGCAGGGTTTCCAGAGTCGTAAGCAGTTTTAGTGTTCAAAGGTTTAGTATAGCCTGTCGCGATCCCGATGTCAAGAATCCGAAAACCTTCCGCCGCGAATCGACATGGTTGTGGTGGAGTCAACCCGGTCGGCACCGAGCCACCCTCTGGCGTACCCACGCGATCCACGGGATTACCGCCGTCCGCTTGCGCACAGACACCTAATTTGTTAATGATGAGTAATGATTGGCCGATTGGCCGGACGCTCATACCGTGGGGGCAGAGGGATGAGATCTCGACACAGGCCGGAATTATGCTTCGCTGTTTTGCTCGGCTTATTGGCCGGTTGTGGTGATGTGCATGTGCGTGATGCGGCGGTCGAAGTCGGGCCGCGGCGGGTCGTCGTTTATTCCTCGCAGGATGGTGAGTTCGCCGAGCCGGTGCTCCGCGCCTATGGGCAGCAGACGGGCGTCGAGGTTCTCCCCAAGTTCGACGTGGAGAGTACCAAGACGGTCGGACTGGCGAACTTGATCATCGCCGAGAAAGCACGGCCGCGTTGCGATCTATTCTGGAACAACGAGATCCTCAATACGCTGCGGCTCAAGGAAAAGGGGCTGCTGGCTCCCTTCCAGCCCTCCCACGCCGGCGATCTGCCCGAGACATTCAAGGCCAAGGACGGCACCTGGTACGGGTTCGCCGCCCGCGCCCGCATCCTGATCGTCAACACCAAGCTCGTTGCCGAGTCCGACCGGCCCAAGGGAATCGAAGATCTGCTCGATCCGCGGTGGAAGGGCAAGATCGGGATTGCCAAGCCGCTCTTCGGCACGACCGCCACTCACGCCGCCTGCCTCTTCGCCGCCTGGGGCGATGAGAAGGCCAAGCATTCTTCCGCGGCCTGAAGGCCAACGGCGTGCAGGTGCTCTCGGGCAACAAGCAGGTCGCCACGGCCGTCGGGTCGGGCCAGATCGCCTTCGGCTTGACCGACACCGATGACGCAATGGGCGAGATCGACGCCGGCAGCCCGGTCACGATCATCTACCCCGACCGCGAAGCCCGACGGACTCGGCACGCTGTTCATCCCGAACACGCTGGCCATCATCAAGGGGGCGCCGCATCGAAAGCAGGCGCGGGCCCTGGCCGATCACCTGCTCAGCCCCGAGGTCGAGGCGGCGCTGGCCAACGGGCCGAGGCGCAGATCCCGCTCTTGAAGAGCACCGAGGTCTCGGCCCGGGTCGAGACCCCGAAGACCGTGCACGCGATGGCGGTCGACTTCGAGGCGGCGGCGAAGCTCTGGGACCGGGTCGCCGCGTTCCTCGACTCCGTATTTGGCGGCGATTGAGGCGGGCTTTGACTCTGATCGTTCCGCACCTCTGCCTCTGGGATCAAATCCTTACTCGCGATTGTGAGGGATGACGATGAGCCAGCGAGAGACGCTCACGAACCGCGTGCCTACTCGTAATTTCGGGGTCTTCTTACTCGGTATCGCGTGTGCTTCGGGATCGGGATGCTCCAGAGCAGTGGCGGCTTGTCAGCGGACGGGCCCAAGACGGTGCTGGGACTTCGAATCGGATCAACCCGGAAAGATTGCCAGGGGGTTCTCGGGTCAGGTCGGCACCTGGGAAGTCGTGCCGGACGGCGATAACCACGTGCTGGCGCAGAAGGCCAAGAACGATGACGACACATTCAACGTGGTGCTTGTCGACGGTACACGTTACAAGGACCTGGACCTCAGCGTCCGGCTGAAGGCCGTTGCCGGCGAGCTCGACCGCGGCGGCGGACTGGTCTGGCGGGCCAAGGATAAAGACAACTATTACATCGCCCGCTACAACCCGCTCGAAGACAACTTCCGAGTCTACAAGGTCGAGGCGGGCAAGCGGACGCAGTTCCAGTCGGCCAAGGTCCCCGGCGACACGAAGTGGCACACACTCCGGGTGACGATGTCCGGCACCAAGATCACCTGCTACCTCGACGGCAAGAAGTTACTGGAGGCGGACGACTCGACGTTCCCCGACGCAGGCAAGATCGGGCTTTGGTCGAAGGCGGATGCCCAGTCGTATTTCGATGATCTAAACGTCGCGGGCCAATGAATCAATCGAGAACAGCGGATGCCGTGGGGACCTGGGCCATGAGACAGTTTTCGATCCGTAAGCTGATGCTCGCGATCGCCGTTCTCGCTGTCTTGCTCGGCGGATACATCGAGTTGGAGCGGATGAACGAAAGACCGGGTTGCGGTTTCAGAACTCAATGCGCCAGCAACATGAGAAATGTTGTTCTCGCCGTGCTGGGATATGCCAACGACAAGAACGTTCTCCCGAGCGGAACCTGGGCCAATCCGAGCTTGTCCCCCGAACGCCGCCTGAGCTGGTACGCGGCTGTTCTCCCGTACCTGGACAATCAAGAGCTCTTCGATGCCATCGATAAAGGCCAATCCTGGTACGGCGCCCCGAATGTCCAGGTCGCATGCACTCGAATCGGGGTCGTCAACTGTCCCAATGCCAGCAGGGCCACCTCGGGCGGACTGGTGGCGACACCCTACATCGGAATCGCGGGCGTGGGGCCCGATGCGCCTTTCTTGCCGAAGGGCCACCCCAGGGCCGGCGTCTTCGGTTACGACCGTCGGATCACGCTGGCGGATATCAAGGACGGCGCTTCTCAGACGATGGTCCTCGCCGAATCGGGGCGAGTCGTAGGGTCATGGATGGCCGGCGGGCCGGCAACGGTCCGCGGCCTCGATCCGGCCGAACAGCCGTACATCGGCACCGGACGCCAGTTCGGCGGCTTGCACGATCGCGGTATGAACGTCGCGTTCGCCGACGGCTCAATCCGCTGCATCTACGGGTCGGTCGATCCCAGGATCTTCGAGGCATTATCGACGATCGCCGGAGGCGAGAAGTCGCCCGCTGGGGTCAACTGGTTAGGTGATGGCGTTCCCTAGTTTTTCAGATCCATGGCATCTTTCTGATATCATCATTTTTCCTCTGCGAGTTCCGATCCGGCCGAATTCGCCTCATCACTCAACACCAGATCGGCCATCACACCGAAATGGTCGGAAGGGAACGTGTTCCCCGGCTTCACGTCGAGGACGCGGTGCTGGACGACGCGCCATCCATGGTTGATCAGGATCTCATCGAGGCTGCGCGTGCGAATCCCATAGAACTGGTAAGTCGGAGTGTTGGGCGACTCGCTGGCCAGCCTGCCGCTCAAGATGAAGCCAGACTCATCGAACAAGCGGCGATCCGGGGCACTCGGCGTGGCGTTGAAATCGCCTGCAACCAGGACCGCATCCGTCGGATCACCAGAGGCGATGCGGTCCAGGATCAGCCGGACAGCCCTGACGCGAGCCGACTCCGTCAGGTAGTTATGTAGGTTGTAGACCCGAACACGACGGCCGCTCCGACTGTCGCGGAGCCGGACCCAGGTGCAGATCCGCTTGGGTCCCAGCAGGGTCGATGTCGGCGGCGAGTCGGCCGGTTCCTCCAGCCAGAACGTGCCGCCGCCCAGCTCCTGGAAGCGACTGGTGTCGAAGTAGATCGCGCAGTGCTCGCCGGACGAACGGCCGTCATCTCGGCCGACAGCAACGCGGCGATGATCCGGAAGCATGCCGGCAACCGACTCGACCTGTTCGGGGAGGGCCTCCTGCACGCACAGGATCTCCGGCCTTGCCGCTTCGAGCGCAGGATCGAAGCGCGCTTTTCCGCACGGCCCATCCGTGACGACTCCAGGGAGTTCCCCGCTCGGTGCCGCACAGGATGTTCCAGGTCAGGACACGAACGGTATCGGCATCGGCCTTCATGGGAGGCATGACTCCACCCGGGCTCATGCTCGACCAGCCGATGAGTCCAAGCCAGCAAATCAGGGCGCCGATGAGCACGATCCTCCCGATGCGGAGAGACCGTCCGCGGCCTCGATCAAGGTCGCCCGAGGAGGCAGTCAAGACCCGCGGCCGGGGACGAATTGTCAACACGAGACCCATGAGGAGCGCGGCGATCGTCGCGGACGCCCACCCACGGTGACCGAAGGGTTGGAACACAAAAACGGCCCCCGCCCAGGTGGCGAGGAGGACAAGGGGCATAATCAGGGTCGGGATGATCCAGAGGCGTAGGCTCGACAAAGGTATTGCCTCAATCGATGTTCAGGCTCTTGATCGGTGCTCGCAGAGCACCCAACGAAATACCTGACCCGCTAGATATGCACCGACTCACCCAGCCCCTGGCCGGCGGCTTCCATGACGGCCTCGGAATAGGTTGGGTGCGGGTGCATGGCGTGGAGGATCTCTTCCTCGGTGGCCTCGAGCTTCTTGGCCATCACCAGCTCGGCGATCAGCTCGGTCGCCTGCGAGCCGATCAGGTGGGCGCCCAGGAGCTCGCCGTACTTGGCGTCGAAGACGAGCTTGACGAACCCCTCGGTCTCGTCCGACGCCAGGGCCCGGCCGCTGAAGATGAACGGGAACTTGCCGATGCGGACCTCGTGGCCGGCCGCGCGGGCGGCCTTCTCGGTCAGGCCCACACTGGCGACGCCCGGATCGGTATATGTGCAGCCGGGGATATTCGTGTAGTCGACCGGCCGATCGGCGAAGCCGGTCAGAGCCGCTCGATGCACGAGACCGCCTCGTGATGCGCCACGTGGGCCAGCCATGGGGGGCCGATCACGTCGCCGACCGCGTAGATTCCCGGCACGCTGGTCGACATAGCCGTTCTTGGGGTCGGCCTTGATGTGGTTCTTGACGATCTCCAGCTTGAGGTCGTCGGCGACGAGCCCCTCGACGTTGCCGAGAACGCCGATGGCCACGAGCATCACGTCGGCCTCGACGGTGACCTTTCCCTTGGGCGTTTCGAGCTCGGCCTTGATCCCCGTCGCGGTCTTGTCGAGCTTGGTCGTCTTGGTGCCGGTCAGATCGTCAGCCCGCGCTTGGTGAGGCTTTTCTGCAGGCGACGCGGAAACATCGTCGTCTTCACCGGGCAAGATCCGGTCCAGCAGCTCGACGACGGTGACCTTGGTGCCGATCGCGTTGTAGAAGTAGCCGAATTCCAGGCCGATCGGCCCGCCGCCGATGATGAGCATCGATTGCGGCTGGGTCGGCAATGACATCGCTTCTTTATAGGAGATGATCGTCTTGCCGTCGTACTCGGCGCCGGGCAGCGGACGCGGCCGGACGCCCGTGGCGAGCACGATCGACTCGGCCGAGATGGCCTCGCCGTTGACCTGAACGATATGCGGCGCGATCACCTTGGCGACGCCGAACTTCGAGGCCACCTTGTACTTCTTGAAGAGCCCCTCGATGCCCTTGTTCAACTGCCCCGCCACGCTCCGGCTGCGCTTGATCATCTGCGCGAAGTTCCAGCTCGGCTGCGCCGCTGTAGCCGAACTGCGGCCCGTGGTTCTTGATCAGCTCGACCAAGTGGGCGTTGGTCAAGAGGGCCTTGGTCGGGATGCAGCCCCAGTTGAGACAGATCCCGCCCAGCTTGTCTTTCTCGATGCAGAGCGCGCGCTTCTTGAGCTGAGCGGCGCGGATCGCGGCGGCGTAACCGGCGGGCCCGCCGCCGATCACCACAATGTCATAGTCGTAGGCCATGGTTTCCTTTTCCAATCCTGAGCGATCAGATTCCAGGATTACGGATTGCGGAGAGCACATGCCAATCAAGTGAGGATCATCTGGAATCTGGAATTCTTAGCTTGCAGTCGATGAGCCGCATCGGGCTCTTTAGAGGAGCATGGACACCGGCTCTTCCAGCAGCCCTTTCAAGGTCTGGAGGAACTGCGGCGGCCACGGCTCCGTCGACGGCGCGGTGGTCGGCGGTCAGGGTGAGGGTCATCACGGTGCCGACGGTCAATTGATTTCCTTCGACGACCGGGCGCTTCTCGGCGGCACCGACGGCCAGGATGCCGACCTCGGGCAGGTTGAGGATGGCGTCGAACTGGCGCGTGCCGTACATCCCCAGGTTCGAGATCGTGAACGTGCCGCCGGTCAGTTGCTCGCCGGTCAGAGTGCCGGCCCGGGCCGCGGTCGGCCAGCGCTTCGCTCTGGACGCGGATCTCGATCAGGCCCAGGGTATCGGCGTTGTGCAAGACCGGGACGATCAAGCCCTCGTCGAGCGCGACGGCGATCCCGATATTGACCTCGCCGTGGCGGACGATCGCATCGGGCTCGAAGCTGGCGTTCAACGCCGGGATGGAGCCGCAGGGCCAGGGCGACGGCCTTGGTGACGAAGTCGCCGAGCGAGATCTTGATCCCATCGCGGGCAAGCCGCTTGTTGATCTCTTCGCGGGCGGCCACCAGCCGGTCGACGCGGGCATCGATGGTCAGGTGGATCTCGGGAGCGGCCTGCTTGGCCTGGAGCATGCGCTGGGCGATCGTCTTGCGCATCCGCGTGTGGGGGATGCGCTGGGGGGCCGGCGCGGGGACGGCCGGCGGGGCTGCGCCGGCCGGTTTCGCCGCGGGAGAGCCGGGGCGCCGCCCGGCTTGGGGGCGGCGGCCGCGGCGCGCCGCGGCCTTGGGCTCGCCCTGGAGAAATGCCTCGACGTCGCGGCGGATGATCCGCCCGCCGGGGCCCGAGCCGCGCACCTGGCCGAGCTCGACCTGCGACGACGCGGCCACCTTCCGCGCCAGCGGACTGGCCTTGAGCCGGCCTCCGCCGGGTCTGCTGGCTCTTCCGGGCGTCGACGGCCTGCTGGCCATTGCCGGCTGCGAGCGGCTCGGCCGGCCGCCGCCGTGCGGCACGCGCGGGCTGCCGCCGGCCTTGCCGCCGGCCGCCGGCCTTGCGCCTGACCGCAGCCCGAGCGATTCGACGACCTTCTTGGGGTCTTCGCCCTTCTTGGCCAGAACCATCACCCGCTGGCCCAGCGAGACTTCATCGCCGGCGGCATGGTCGATGTGCACGATCGTGCCGTCATCGTACGACTTCATCGGCATCGTGGCCTTGTCGGTCTCGATGTCGGCCAGGGAATCGCCTTCCTTGACCTGGTCGCCGACCTTGACCAGCCACTGCGCGATCACGCCGGTCTCCATCGTGGGACTCAGCTTGGGCATGGTGACTTCAATCGGCACGTCTCTTCTCCCTCCGGAGCGGCTCGGCAAGGGTCTTCACCGCTAATCTAAATGTACAAGACATCGTGAACCGCCGCGACGACCCGCTCGACCGACGGCAGCATCGACGCTTCGAGTGCCCGGTTATAGGGGATCGGCGCGTCCTTGGAGGCGACGCGGCGGATCGGCGCGTCGAGCTCGTCGAAAATGCGCTGGGTGATCCGGTCGGCGATGCCGGCCCCGAGCCCGCAATACGGCCAGTCTTCCTCGACGATCACCGCGCGATGCGTCTTGGTGACCGACGTCAAGAGCGTGTCGAGGTCGAGCGGCCGGATGGTCCGCAGGTCGATCACCTCGGCGCTGATGTTCTTCCGCCGCGAGCTTGTCGGCGGCGGCGAGCGTCGCCTTGAGCGAGCGCGAGTAGGTGATCAGCGTGACGTCGGAGCCGGCGCGCTTGATGTCGGCCTTGCCGATCGGCACCAGGTGCTCGCCCTCGGGCACTTCGCCTTTTTCGTGGTAGAGCACTTCATGCTCGATGAAGACGACGGGGTCGTCGGAGCGGATGGCGCTTTTGAGCAGGCCCTTGGCGTCGGCCGGCGTGGCGGGCAAGATCACGGTCAGGCCGGGGACCTGGGCGTACCAGGCTTCCAGCCGATGCGAGTGGGTGGCCGCCAGGCAGCCGGCCATGCCCGAGCTGCCGCGGAAAACGATCGGCACGGCGAACTGGCCGCCGCTCATGTAGCGCATGTTGGCCGCGTTGTTGACGATCTGGTCGATCGCCACCAGGCTGAAGCTGAAGGTCATGAACTCGATGATCGGCCGCAGGCCCACCATGGCCGCGCCGATGCCGATGCCGGCAAACCCTTCCTCGGAGATCGGCGTGTCGACGATCCGCCGCGGGCCGAACTTCTTGAGCATGCCCTGGCTGACCTTGTAGGCCCCGTCGTACTCGGCGACTTCCTCTCCCATCAGGAAGACGTTGTCGTCGCGTTCCATTTCCTCGGTCATCGCCTGGTTCAAGGCTTCACGAAACGATCAGAACCGCCATGATCACTCCTGCGGGATGAAGGGGGCCACCGTGATATCTTCGATAAAGGGCGTCCATGGCCGGCGGATCGCTCTGCTCGGCAAACGCGATGCTCTCTTCGATTTCTTCCTTGACGCTTTCGTACATGCGATCGATCGCCTCTTGATCGATCCAGCCGCGCTCTTTCAGGATGTTTTCGTAGACGAGGATCGGGTCGTTCCGGATGGCCGACTCGAGCTCTTCCTTGTGGCGATACTTGGCCGGGTCGCTGATCGAGTGGCCCTTGTAGCGGTAGGTCTGGGCGTCGATGAAGGTCGGGCCTTCGCCGGCCCGGGCGCGGTTGGCCGCCTCGCGCGTCGTCTTGGCCATCAGCTCGATGTCGTTGCCGTTGATCGAATAGCCCGGGATGCCGTAGGGGACCGCGCACCGCAAGGTCAGGTCGAGCACCGCCGACGATCGCGCCACCGACGTCCCCATGGCGTACTGGTTGTTTTCGACGATGTAGATCACCGGCAGCTTCCAGAGCGCCGCCATGTTGAGGGCTTCATGGACGCCCCCTTGATTGACCGCGCCGTCGCCGAAGTAGCAGACGCACACCCGGTCTTCGCCGCGGTACTTGCTGGCGAAGGCCACGCCCGCGGCCAGGGGGATATGGCTGCCGACGATCGCATGCCCGCCGAGAAATCCCTTCTCGACGTCGAAGAAATGCATCGACCCCCCCTTCCCCTTGGAACAGCCGGTCACCTTGCCCAGGAGCTCGGCCATTGCCTCCTTCGCGCTCATCCCCCGCGCCAGGGCATGACCGTGGTCGCGGTATGCCGTGATGACGTAGTCGTTTTCACGCAGCACGCCGATCGAGCCGACCGCCACCGGCTCCTGGCCGCTGTACTGGTGAAAAAAGCCACCGATCTTGTTCCCTTTCTGGTAGAGCATCTCCGCCCGTTCCTCGAAGCGGCGGATCAACATCATCTGGCGGAGCCATACCAGGGCCTGCGTGCGGTTGACGATCGGTTTGGCTTCGGTTTGAACTTGCACCATAATCATCCAACTCCTGACCGGATGAGGGACTGGGCCGACGGGCATGAAATCGAGTCGCGGCATCACGTCGGTGATCGATCGGCCTGGAGCCAGGCACCCGTGTAATTGGTCGGATCACGCTCCCGCGTGGAGCAACTGCCGGAGTACATAAGGGAGGATACCGCCGTGTTCATAGTACCGGATCTCCTGAGGAGTGTCGATCCGGACGGACACCGAGAAACGGACCGGCGGCGGCCCCGGGCCGTTCCGCGGTCACGTTGCAGCTCGCGGCCGCCGGCGAACCGGCCGGCGATCGCCGCCGGCAGGCCCTCGATCGAGTAGACCTCTTCCCCCGTCAGCCCGAGCGATTCGGCGGTCTCGCCGGGCTTGAACTGGAGCGGCAAGATCCCCATGCCGACCAGGTTCGACCGGTGGATCCGCTCGTAGCTTTCGGCGATGACCGCCCTGATGCCCAGAAGCAACGGCCCCTTGGCCGCCCAGTCGCGCGACGAGCCCGAGCCATATTCCTTGCCCGCGATCACGATCAGGGGAATTCCCTCGGCGATGTACCGCCGCGAGGCGTCGAAAATCGTCATTTGCTCGCCGTCGGGAAGATGCCGCGTCCAGCCCCCTTCCGTCCCCGGGGCCAGCCGGTTGCGCAGGCGGATGTTGGCGAACGTGCCCCGCACCATCACCTCGTCATTGCCCCGCCGCGCTCCATAAGAGTTAAAATCGGCGACGCTCACGCCGTGCTCGATCAGGTAACGCCCGGCCGGACTGTCCGGCTTGATCGAGCCCGCCGGCGAGATGTGGTCGGTCGTGATGCTGTCGCCCAGCACCGCCAGCACCCGCGCCTTCACGATCGGCGCGACCGGGGCCGGCTCGACCTTCATGTCGAGGAAGTACGGCGGGTTCTTGACGTACGTCGACTTCGGTCCCATTCGTAAAGGTCGCCCCTCGGCACCGGCAGCGTGCTCCAGCGTCTCGTCGCCCTCGAAGACCTCGGCATACTTGGTCTGAAACATCTCCGAGCGAACCGACTTCAAGATCGTGTCCTGGATCTC
The DNA here is from genome assembly GCA_963842405.1 of uncultured Isosphaeraceae bacterium. Classification (GTDB taxonomy): domain Bacteria; phylum Planctomycetota; class Planctomycetia; order Isosphaerales; family Isosphaeraceae; genus CAVZRC01. Next base: position 289,854 of record CAWJGW010000004.1, read on the forward strand.
GCGCTGGCTGGGCCAGATGTCTTTCAAGAAGACGGGCCGGCCCTGGCGATCGGTGCCGAGCGGCTCGTTCTGCAGGTCGATGTCCATCGTGCCGGCCAGGGCGTAGGCGACCACGAGCGGCGGCGAAGCCAGGTAATTGGCCCGCACGTCGGGGTTGATCCGCCCCTCGAAGTTGCGATTGCCGGAGAGGACGGCGACCGCGACCAGGTCGTGTTCCTGGATCGCCTCGCTGACGGCCGAGGGCAAGGGGCCCGAGTTGCCGATGCAGGTCGTGCAGCCGTAGCCGACCAGGTTGAAGCGAAGCTGGTCGAGGTACGTGTCGAGCCCGGCGTCGTGGAGGTAGTCGGTGACCACCTTCGAGCCGGGCGCCAGGCTGGCCTTCACCCAGGGCTTGGTCTTCAGCCCTTTCTCGACGGCCTTCTTGGCCAGCAGGCCCGCCGCGACCATCACCGAGGGGTTCGAGGTGTTGGTGCAGCTCGTGATCGCCGCGATCACGACCGAGCCGTTCGTGATCGGCGCGGGGATGTCCGGGCGTCGTGCGGCGGCGTGCTCGGCAACGCCGATCGCCGTCCCGCCTCCCTCGGAGGCGAATCGCTCGATGACCGGCAACGAGGCGACCGACGTCGGCTTCTTGGCGGGCCGCGCCGATTGCAGCTCTTTGAGGGCGGCTGAAACGCCTTCTTCGGCATCGTGCAGCGGCACGCGGTCCTGCGGGCGCCGCGGGCCGGCCAGGCTCGGCTCGACGGTCGAGAGGTCCAGCTCCAGCGTGTCGGAATACTCGGCCTCCGGCGACTCGGCCGAGTGATACATCCCCTGGGCCTTGGCGTAAGCCTCGACCAGCTTGATCAGCGCCGGCCGGCCGGCCCGATAGCTCGAGGTAGCGGATCGTCTCGGCGTCGATCGGGAACAAGCCGCAGGTCGCCCCATATTCGGGGGCCATGTTGGCGATCGTGGCCCGGTCGGCCAGCGGCAAACCGGCCAGTCCGTCTGCCGTAATACTCGACGAACTTGCCCACGACCCCCTTCTTCCTCAGCATCTGGGTGACCGTCAGCACCAGATCGGTGGCCGTCGCCCCTTCCGGCAGCGAGCCGGTCAGCTTGAAGCCGACGACCTGCGGGAACCAGCATCGAGACCGGCTGGCCCAGCATGGCCGCCTCGGCCTCGATGCCGCCCACGCCCCAGCCCAGCACGCCCAGGCCGTTGATCATCGTCGTGTGCGAGTCGGTGCCGACCAGCGTGTCGGGATACGCCAGCGGGGGCTTGCCATCCGCCTCGGCGCCGAAGACGACCCGGGCCAGGTATTCGAGGTTGACCTGATGGACGATCCCCGTGTCGGGAGGAACGACGCGGAAATTATCGAAGCGCGTTTTGCCCCCAGCGGAGAAACGCGTAGCGCTCGCGATTGCGCTGAAATTCCAGCTCGGCGTTGGCCGCGAACGCGTGCGCCGTTCCGGCCTCGTCGACCTGCACCGAGTGGTCGATCACCAGCTCGACCGGCTGGAGCGGATTGATCTTCCTGGGGTCTCCGCCCAGCCGCTTCATCGCGTCGCGCATGGCGGCCAGGTCGACGATCGCCGGCACGCCCGTGAAGTCTTGCAGCAAGACCCGGCTGGGTCGAAACGCGATCTCGCGGTCGGGCTCGCCTTGGGGTTCCAGGCGGCCAGCCCCTTGATGTCGTCGGCCGTCACCGTGACCCCGTCTTCGTGACGGAGCAGGTTTTCCAGCAAGACCTTGAGCGAGAATGGCAGCTTCGACACATCCAGCCCGTGCTCGCGCAAGGCGTCGAGCCGGTAGTACTGAACGGTCTGGCCGTCCGACCTGGAGGGTCGAGAGAGCTTTGAATGAATTCGGCATGATTCAGCCCTTGATGCAGTTCGGGCGACGGAAGATCATTCCGCAAATTGTACTTCAAGTGAGGCCGGGACTAAACCCGCTTCCGCCGCGCGGCCCAGGAGCGTGCGAACCGCCTCGCGGCCCCGAGGGCCGTAATCGACGGTCCAGTCGTTGACATACATCCCCACGAACCGATCCGCCAGCGCGGGGTCGAGGTCGCGCGCGTACTTGAGTGCGTAGTCGAGTGCCTCCTGGCGATGCTCGAGCGCGTAGAGAATGCTGCCCCTCAAGAGCCGGGCGATCCGCGACACCATCGCCTCACCCAGGTCCTTGCGGACCACGTTGCCCCCCAGCGGCAAGCGGGAGGCCGGTCTGCTCGAACCACCACTGGCCCAGGTCGGCGACCTTGTGCAGCCCCTTGTCTCCGTAATAGAGCTGCCCCTCGTGGATCAACAGGCCCGCATCGACTTGCCCCTCCGCGACGGCCGGCAAGATCTTGTCAAACGGCATGACCACGATCGGCACATCCCGGCCCAGGCAGAGCTGCAACGTCAGATAGGCCGTCGTGAGCAGTCCCGGCACGGCGATCGTCTTGCCGCGCAGGTCATCCAGCGTCATCGGCTCGCGGGTCACCAGCGTCGGACCATACCGATCCCCCATGCTCGACCCGGAACCGAGCAGCGCATAGTGCTCGGCCAGATAGGCGATAGGCGTGAATACTGACCGCCGAGACCTCCAGCTCACCCTTCAAGGCACGCTTGTTCAGCGTTTCGATGTCCTCGAGCTGATGGACGAACCGCAGCCCGCCGGTGTCGAGCTTGTCGTGAGTGAGGGCGTAGAACATGAACGCATCATCCGAATCCGGACTGTGGCCCACCCGGATCGTCGTTTGGGTGATCTCACTCATCAAGCGCGGCTCCTCGCGAGGGTTTCGTGTACAACCGGACAGATTTCTGGGGTTCGTTCGCGCGAATTCGGGGTTCGTGGGACCCATTCTGGGGTTCGTTCGCGCGAATTCGGGGTTCGAGCGACCGAATCCTGGGTTTGTTCGCGGATATTTGCGTGGAGCGCGGACCTCCTAACCCACCTGCGGTCTTGGACCGAAGGTCTCACCAATGTCTGATTGCTGGCGTGATTCATCTTGGGTTCGTTCGCGCGAAATGACGGCTCGGGTTCCTTCGAGAATCTGATACTTTGGAGTCATTGATTGATGGATCGTTTGTTGGGGCATCGGGCAATGTCGCTATGAGCGGCTACCTAAAATGATCTGCGGGCGAGTCAATCCAGTTGCATAAAATTCTGTGGATTCTTGTCCCGGCGCGGATCGCCCCTGGTCGGTGGGCACAGTTGGGCGGGTTCCGGTTCTGGCGACATCCGTCACGCGCATTTTTGGTGGGACCACCACAAGAACTAGAATAAGGAAATCGTTGGGAATCGTGAAGACTACGTGCGTCCAGGATCGTGGGGACCATGCAGCAACTGTGACCAGAGGCCAGGTCGTGGTCGCTTCGAGAAACCCCGACAAATCGCTCGGTTCGACCCTGGCTCGAGGCTCGCAGGACATCCCGACGAAGAACTCACCGTGGGGGCTCAAAAGGCTCGTAGGGGTCAAAAGGCTCGGGAGTCGTTTCGGCAGCATCGAGGGTTCACCGAACCTTCCATGCCTCGAACCCTCCCGGCCTGTCCCTCTCGTGCCCTTCGCTGCTGACTTTTGAAGTCTTGCTCCTCCGCCGCCCCGAAGGGGCAGCCACAAATCAGCCCAGGGCAACGCCCTGGGAATCGGAACACGTGAACAAGCCTTGCCCTGAAAGGGCAAAACCGGACGCTCAATTCCGGCGATCGTCCTTCGCAAGCGATTCAGACAGAAAGTCAGGAAACTTACCGTGTTGCGCCCTTTCAGGGCTTGATGGATTGGGATCGTGGGTCGATCCTGAGGGCGTTGCCCTGGGCTGATTGTTCGGCCCCTTCGGGGCAAAATCCCAAATGCAACTTCAAAACTGCTGACACAGGATGAAAAAAGCCAGACAGATTTCGGAGGCTAATAATCTTGTTATAATTAACAGTAGCGCGTTCTAATATTCCGAAGTGGTCGATCGGCTCGACAGTGGAATGGTGATCGATACGTCGGTCATACCGCTATCGGTCGCATGATATTGATCGCATCCATGAATCGTCGTGCAGCCTTGGTCGCACACGACCCCATTGAGATGGCGGACGGCGCGTGCATGATCGAATCTTCCAGCATTTTTTTGCGTCAACCGCGTCCCACCTGGCGTGGAGCGGCAATAAGTGGTTAGGGGGAACAAGATTCGGTTCGTCGTGCTTGGGTCGAAAGACGCGTCGAGTGCATAGCCTGCCCGTCCAGTTTTTTTTGAGGAACCCCAACATTTGATTTCCTGAATCAGGACACGATAATCCGTGCCGCCCGCGGACCAAACCGAAAAACTCGAGCTTTCCGGCCTGACTGTCTGAAATGTCCGGCTCGAAAGCCTGACCTACGTGAGCTTCATCCTTGCCGAGGTAAGAGTCCGCAGGTTTGCAAGGAAAGATTTCCGAAGGTCGATACGGTTCTCCTTTCTCAGTTCGCCTGACGCGATGACACCAATTTCCGAGCAAATTCACTGCGGCAGGGATTGCCAATTCGTCCTACAATCACTCGACCTTGGGTCGATCTGCGACCGCCGCTCACCTTAGTGAAGTCTTCACCATGATCCGCTTACTCAAGCAATCCCTCCTGGCGATGTTTCAAGGCCTGCGCCGTCCTTCCCGGCGAACAGCCCCGCTTATTGTCGGACTCGAAAGCCGACGGCTGCTTTCCGGTCAGGGAACTGAGAAAGCACTGGTCGAATCGGTGCGACCCTCGGTTGCCGACCGCGAGATCGACACGCCTGAGGCCTCCAAGATCAATAAGCAGACCAAGTTCGTGGACCGCCTCTACGAAAAGTACTTGCACCAGGCTCCGGATTCGGCCGAGTTGAGTTACGCACTCGAGTTGTTGGGAAGCGGTGTGAGTCAGGCCGCCTTCAAACGCGATTTCACGGACATCGTATCGAAATCGGACAAGAAGATCGGCGCTCAGAACTTCGTGAGTGCCCTGTACGCCACGCTCGCCGGTCATGCGCCGGGCCCCGTGGGCCCGTCATACTGGCAGGGGTTACTTGCGTCGGGCGAGAGCCCCACGCAGGTAAAACAGATGTTCCAGGCGTCGGGCGGCCTTCTTCCGCCTCCGACGATCACCTGGACCAGCCCGGCGGCCATCACCTACGGCACCGCGCTGGGATCCAACCAATTGGATGCCACCGCCGGCGGCGTGTCCGGCACGTTCACCTACTCGCTCCCCTCGGGCACGGTGCTCGATGCGGGCAGTCAGAATCTGTATGTCACCTTCACGCCCAGCGATGCGACCGACTATGCCACCGTCACAAGCTCCACGACGATCTATGTGCAACAGGCGACGCCTACGATCACCTGGCCCAAGCCGAAGCCTATCACACCAGGAACAGAGCTGGGCAGCACCCAGTTGGATGCCACTGCCTCTTACAGAGTGGGTGGGCGAATTGTGATCATTCCTGGCATGTTCATCTACGTGCCGCAACCGGGTACGATCCTCCCAGTCGGTACCAACCAGCAGCTACAAGTCTTCTTCTATCCTACCGACAGCGCCGACTACACCATCTGTGACTCCTCCGACGCTATCACGGTCGACGACGGCAGTGGCGATGGAGACGGCGACGGGGATGGTGATGGCGGGGGCGACGGTGATGGCGACGGCGACGGCGATGGTGATGGGGACGGCGACGGCGATGGTGATGGGGACGGCGACGGGGATGGCGACGGTGATGGCGACGGCGATGGCGACGGGGACGGGGATGGTGACGGCGACGGGGATGGTGATGGCGACGGGGATGGTGATGGCGGCGGCGACGGGGATGGTGATGGCGGCGGCGACGGGGATGGTGATGGCGGTGGCGACGGGGATGGCGATGGTGACGGGGATGATGCCGTCACTCTTTATCGCGATGTCTCAGGCTCGGCGGTTCCTCTTTACCAGACGGACCTCGAAAACTCGACCATGGTTACAGCTCCTGCCAGGCAGGTGGTCGCCGCCACCTCCGATTCAGACCACGATCTGGGCGACTTCCAGTCGAGCGAGAATCCGCCCGGCGACGTTGATCTGAATATGCGTCCGGGGAGTCAGGATTTCGAGACCACCGTTCCGATGACACCTGACGGCGCGGAGGGCCCCGAGGTGGCCGTCCACGCCGGCCTCGAAGTCCAGACGAAGCCAGTGTTCGTGATGTCCCCGTCGATGAATCCCCAGACGTCGCCGTCTATCGAAGGGCAAACTGGCGTCTCGCCGTTCGGGAATGGTACAGGGCCAGGAGAAGCGCCTGTCAGTTCTCAGATCTCGCCCGGATCGGTTGCCACCAGTCGGGTCAACGACCAGGACCCTGGTCAAGGGATTGATCCCGCCAAGGAGGCCTTGGCGACAACCGACGCCGCCAACCCCGAGTCGGACTCGAGCGCACTTCCTGCCACGGCAAGCACCACGAGTTTCACCGTGGTTTCGACCGGCCAGGACAATCCAGATGGGTCGGAGATCGGACCTCAGAGCATCAACGTCTCCGACAACGAACGGTCGGCTGCGCTCCGGCGGGAGTCGATCGATGCCGCAGCGTCGCGAGGCCGTTCGGCTGTCGGCGAGCTCGAACACAGGGCCGTTGATGTTCTCCTCGATCCCTCCGGAATCTGGCGTCGGCGACCGGCACAGAGCGACCACGCCGCTACGGTGATGTCGAAGCCCTACCCCCGCTTCTCGCTCATCGCCAATCTTCTCACAAGGAGTAATCCTCCGCGGATAGAACCTTGAGGACCTTGTCGATCGCGGTGAGCGCGTGCTGGACGTTGTCGACTCGGACGGCATTGTCGTACTCCGCCGTCTGGACGCCGCCGCGGACGGCGTCCCGCTTCGCGACGTAGAACATATCCACGTCGTCCTTGAAGGTCAGTTGGGAGAGACTCCGTAGGCCGCGAAGGATGGCGGTGCGATAGCTGTCGGCGCGGTCGAGCTTGCCCAACGTACGGCCAAGCGCGACCGCATCGGCAAGGCCTTCCAGGTAAACGGCGGTGGACGACGCGTGCGGGGGGCCGAAGGGTCGGCTCGGGTCGTAGAATCGGCCCTGACAATCGGGGTGGGGTGCCGCTTCCCACTGTTGAACGCCCAGCAGCCAATCGTTCATCGCGAACACGGCGTCGGCCAGCTCGCCTTCCCGGGTCATTTCCCAGACGATGCAATACGCCTGAGTGTGCCAGGGGATGTACGCCGGGTTCCTGTTCTCCAGGTGCCAGGCGCGATAGTACGTAAACGACTGGTGGAATCGCGCGAGCAGCGCGGGATCAGGCGTGGCGACGATTCGCTTCGCCCAGAACAATAACGCCTCGCCGGGATAGAAATTCTGGCAGTCATTGCGCTCTGAGGGTCGGTAAAAGGTGCGGAACGCGCCGTCCCGCCTCCAGAGCAAATCGATGGTCGTCGCGAGGCGGTCGCGGACCGTCGCGAGCTCGCCCGCGAACGGCGACTCGGTGAGCGCCAGTGCGGCCAGGGCGACGGCGCCCAGCTTGACCTTGTCCTTCTCGAGAATCAGTCCGACCTCGCCCTCTTCGGCATACATCGTCTTCAGGTTGTAGTCGATGTTCCTGCGGACTGTCTGGAGCAGTTCGTTCGATCCGCGCCGCTGCCAGACTCGGATGAGGGAGCGAGTGGCCATCCATTGCCGGATGGCGTTGTTACGGGTCCGGTCTTCGGAGCCACGGCTGGGGTAGTACAGGTAGACCATCCGCCCGTCGGCCTGGACCGAGCGGACGAGATAATCGCTGAGAAGTTCTTGGAGTTTCGCCACGGAATCGAGCGTGATCTCCTCGAGTGGAACCAGCCGGGTTCCGCGGACGAGCGGCACCACGGGGGCGTCGTCTCGCCCGAGGTCGATCCGGAAGCGCCGGGTTTCAAACTCGCTGAGTGTGACGCCCCCCGCTCGGGCTTCCTCCACGGTCAAGCCCCAAGGCCCGATCGCATTGCCCAGTATCTTGATGAACGAACGGTTGCTGGCCACGAACTCGAACGGGGAGATGAGGACGATGAGGGCGGGGTCGCGAACGTGGCGTACCTCGTAGCCGAAGAGCCCGCGCCCGCGATTGGATTCCAGTCGCTGCCACGTTGCCTCCTCTGCGAGGGGCAGCTCGCGGGACCGGCCACCCAGAGAGAGCATGAGCTCGTTGGCCTTGGTCGTGCTCGGTTGCTGACGCAGAGTGCCGCAGGGCCTGGCATAGTCCCTCCCAGTAGTCCGAACCTTTCGACCAGCCGGACCCCACCAGACTCCCCGAGGCACGGAGCTCCACCTGGACGACGCCGGTACCAGGCCCTAGAGCGCTTAACGAATGCGGCGAACACACAGCATCGGCATCGGCCACCCTACAAGCCCGAAGCGCCAGCGAGTGGATTCCGGCGGGGACCAGCCACTCACTCGCTGGCGCTTCGGGCTGGTATGACTGGCGTTCGCGTCGAGCTGTGCGCAAACCATTCGTGAGGCGCTCGAGAAGCGATGGCCCTCCGTCCGCTGGCGCTCCACCGGCGAGGATCGCACGGACGGCGGCCGACAAGTCGCCGGGTGTGTTGACCTGGGCTGGCCTGTCGGTACCGCCGGCGTCGCCCGCAAATGCCTGGTCAGATACGTTGGACAGCAAGGTCTGCGAGGACGGCAATGGTGTCATCGGGTCATCGGCGACCGCTTCGAGGCCGAGCCAGAACCTCGCCGCCGGCCTCGAGGCAAGCACGTCGAAAATAACGTGAATCCGCCCCTCGGCGGACGGGTTGAAGGCGTCGTGAACGGCTTTGTTGTTGAACCACCAGAGCTCTCCGTCGCGGAAGACGACCTGCTCGCCGCCGGAATTCATCTCGCTCCCTCCGGGACTGCGGAGGACGAGGTGGTAGCGGTCGCGGACCTTATAGTAATCACCCTCGTCGATGTGCGGGTAAACCCGGCCGTGTGGGTTGAGTCGGACGACGCTGATCCGGGACGGATCGCCCCCCAGCTCATTTACGAATTGCTCGACCCACGAGTAGATCTGGGGGCAACGATCGGCGTATGGGGTACGGCGGCTCGGGTGCCAGTTGTTCTGGTTGACACCATCGGGAATCGGCTTCAAAGCTCCCCGCAGCGGGATGCTGCTGGTCTCACGCTGCACGTGGACGTTGGTCTGCCGGCGCGTGTCGGCGTCCCAGAGTTGAGGTTGGCCGTCAACTTCTTGCAACATCGGGCCGACATCCACCCCCGCCTTCATCAGGGCGAAGTTCTTGAACCGGGACGGGATCGGTGGTCGGACGGGTGGGAGGATGTTGACGATCATCCGGACCGACCACTCGTCGCTCGGGTTCCCTTCTTCGTATGGGCACTTGTTGTCGAACCAGATGACTTGCCCGGTGCGGGTCGCCAGGCGTTCGCCGCCGCACTCCAACCAGCACCCTTCCGGAGAGTTGAGCATGATGTGGAACCGGTGGCGGACGAGGTAGTAGTCTCCCCGATCAATGTGGCGGTGGATCTGGCCGCGAGGCCGCAGGCGGACCAACATGGCGCGCCCCAGTTCGCCTTCCAGATCGGTGGAGACCTTGGCGAGCCAGGCCATCGTCCGAGGGAACCTGCTGGAGACTTTCGAATCGCGGCACGGGTGGATCGAAGCGTTGGGAATTCCCGGGGCCTGTGCCGTCGCCGCGACCCTCAAGAAAATCGTTTGAGTGTCTCGTTGACAGGCGATCTTGTCCTGACGGCTCGTGTCGCGCAGCCAGCAGTCTTCGTTCGCTTCGAGTTCGTCCTGGAGAAGCGTCAGGTCACCGAGCGTCTCGCAGAGGCCAAGCATCGGCTTCGTCATGGTATCTCCACGGCCGCCAGCTCCTGGCGATGGGACGGAACCGATTATTCGAGGTGCGCCCAAAGAAAGAAGCTTCGGTTTACAAGTGCGGGAGGGGCGAAAACCGTTGTTGCTACGGTTGCCGGTGCGTTCCGGTTACGGTTCGCCGAGCGGACGTTCGCCGGTTGACGATTTCGTTCGAGCCGCCGCCCTGGCCGTAAGAACTCCGCTGAGATCGAGAGCGGTTCACGATTGGTTGAGAACACCCAGGTCATCCTTTGGTTCTCAAGACACGAGATATGGCCGGTAAAAAGTTCGGAGGCTAGAATCGACTTTAAACACCGTTTCTTTCATCCTCTGGCTGGTTCCAGGGGGCGGGAATGGAAGTTTCGTGTGTCTTCGCTTGAGCTGTTGAACTCTTCACAGGGGGAGCGGTCGAGGGCCGTGACGGGTCGGGGTTGTTCTTGGCTCTCTAAGCATTCCAGCCGAGCATCGAGTTCGTGCTACCGGTCAGCCAGCCGTCGGGTCGATGAGTTCTTTGAGCAGGGCCGGGAACACCGCCCAGGCCCGCATGTAGGTCGCCTCCAACGGAGCCGGGATGTATCGGGTCTCCGAGAGGAAGATCGGCGACGACGGGAGCGGGTCGCCGACGCCGACCGACTCCACGTAGGCCGTCGGAAGGTCGCCGCCGATGTACGACGCGACGGTCAGAGGCTTGCCCGGCGGGGCCTCGAACGGCTCGTCACCGAACTCGTCCCAGATCGCCTTGTGAATCCCCTGGGGGTCGCGCGGCGTCGGCGGGAAAAGGTCCACGACGAGCAGATTCACCCCCTGGTTCAGGATGTCGGCCGCCTTCTCGACGAACGTCCGGATTGCGTTCCGACTGTCCTTGTTTCCCGGCGACACGATCTCGATGATGGCGACGACCTTCCCACGTCCGTGCCGAATGACGACCCGGTCGGCCCGCTTGGCGTAGTTGATCTTCTCGAACTTGGCGATCACCCGGGCGGTCGGCGGGGCCGTGGCGACGGCGATCCCGCCCGGGTCGTCCTTCGGGCTGCGTGTGTGGAGGGTAACGACATCCGGGATCGGGCGACCGGTGACTTGCTCCGTCATCGCCATGTACTCGGGCGGCAAGCAGCCCGCTGTTCAAGGCGTTGTCAGGATTCACCACCCAGCATTGGTGGAAGTCGTGAAAGTCACCCGGTTCGAGTCGGGTCCAGTCGTGGATTGGCATGATGAACCTCCGTAATTCACAGGCATTTTACCGGCGCCCGGAGGACGGCGGGGCAACTCCCATGTTGCAGGGCTCGCTCTTCCCGCCACGTCGTCGACCCGTCACAAGATATTCGCAACATGGCCCACATCCGGCACAAGGAGCGTTGCTGCCAAGCCAGCCAACCTGCCGACCATCCGACCGATCTCGTCGATGGACCTGGCGAGCGAAGGGGGTAGCTCTGTGCGACCTTTCAGGCATTCCAGGTCGTTCGCCAGCCGCATCGGAACCGGAGGACTTCCAGCGCCAGGTTGGCGTCTTCGAGGAGCCGCTGGCAGTTCTTGGTGTACTTGGCGGCGATCAACGTTTTGCGCAGCCGATAGAGGTTTCGCTCGACCCGCTCGCCCAGCACGAAACGGTGGTTGCGGGGGAACTGACTCGTGTGGTTGCACGACCAGAGAATCAGGTCGTATGTCTTGGTGATCACGATCAATTCCTGGTCTTTTTTCGTTGACTTTTTCAAGGGTGGTGGTATAATTCAACGTGACAGATGATTTTCAATGCGATTTATCGTCGGCGACCCGATTCACCATGCCCAAAACCCCATTCCTATCAGTGATTCAACGCATGATCTACTGCCAAATTGGCAGTCGCAAGCAATTTTTGGGTCCGACCCGGCTTCGCCGGGTAGGCATGCTCGAAAAACTATTACATATTTCATATATGAATACTAAAATCGGAAAGGCGGAAGTAGTAAAGATATAAAGTAGATCAGTGGTAAGTCCTGGCGAGGCGAAAACCGATGAACCTGCGCGGTACGCCCGGGCCGAGCCTGACGACGCGGCGCTCGCCGCGCGGAGGTAGGCCGGGTCGTTGCTGAAGCCGCCGCCCCGAAGGACGCGGTCATATCTGATAAAGATATAAGCTATTTTACCATATATATTTCTTCTTTCCTGGTTTGGAACCATTCAACTGTCCTGACACCACTCCCAGAGGTTGCCATGGAGATCGAACAGACCGAGATCGTTGGGCTTGAGGCTGCCGGCAGGCTGTGTTCTGCTGGGTGAGTTTTTCACATACCACCCGTATTTCTCCAGTAACTCCCAGGGCTCGCCGAAGGAATACCCCGTGCTCGCTCCCGCACGGCACGAGAACTCCCATTCCGCATCAGTCGGTAGGCGGTAGCCCTTTCGGTTCTCGGCATTCGACATCAGCTTCATGCCCTCGGCGTAATCTCCCTTTTCATTGGGACCATAGCACCACTCGTCTTCGGGAATTCCTTCCCTCTTGCTCAGCCAGTTGCAATAAGCCGTGGCATCGTACCAGGATACCGAGTTCATCGGGCAGGTTGGGACGGGACTATAGTTCTTATTGTTCTCTGACCTGGACACGGGGGTTCTCTTTCAGAAACGTCTCAAACTGCTCCACGGTGACTTCCTTGGAGGCGATGGCGAAGCTGTGACCGATCCGTTCTCGATGTTGGGTCATCGACCTTCTCCCATCTCGAACTCAACCGGACCTCGAACGATGACCATCGTCTGACCCTGGCTGTTGACGTACCATCCACGGATGTTCCCCTTCGAGGACGCCTCACCCCGGTCCGCCCTCAACGTGGGGAGAGGGAGTTTTCCCAGTTCCTTGTCGATCAATTGGATTTGATTCTCATTCCGCCATTGACGCAGCAGCCATTCCGACGCCCCATGGATGCCGGGATCAGGATCATTGCGGTAGAGGTCGATGAGTTTCTTCGTCCAGTCGATTCGCTCGGCTGTGTGAAAGCCGACCTACCTCATATTCACCCAGGCTGAGGATCAAGGCCCGCCGGATGGAAACATCGCTCTCCTGGTCCAGTTTGGCAATCAGTAAACCGGGTTCAACTCCCAGAGGTCCAAGACGATTGACCAGATAACTTCGCAGACTGGGATCAGGACTGTGCTTCAGGAGGGACCATGACTTCTCGGTTCGTCCCATCCGGATCAACGCCACCGCTGCGTTGGCTTGCCGCTTGTAGAACTTGTCCCATGCTTTGGAATCCACGTCGTTGGGTTCTCTCCCTGTTACGGAAGGCGGCTTTCGGCTCAGTTCCTCCTCGAGAAGCGGAGCGGTCGGCTCCGATCGTCTTTCGACACTGGGATAAAGTGCGGCGAATTGCTTCTCGGTGGCAGCGATGAGCAGTCCCGCCAGATCCCCGGGTTGATCGCTCAGATACTCGGCAAGCGCACTCGCCGCCAGGGTTCGCTCGGATTCCCCTCGCTTCTCGTCATGGAACACGGCGGTCAGCGGATCAGTGAGTTGCCTGGCAGCGGGGCGAAGGGCGTCGATCCAGCGTGCGACCACGTAGGCATTCTCGGCTACGAGCCGATTCGCGACGTCGACACGGGTCTTCTCCCAGAGAGGATTCTCAGGATCGTAGAGTGCCAGGGCGACTGGCCGCCTGGAGTGCTTTACCCTGGTCTTCCCGTGTCGGTTTCTCCAGCACCCGCCAGCATTCGGCGACGATGGCGTTCTTATGACCGGCCAGGGACTGGCGAATGACCGAGATATCGTGGGCCTCGGCACGGAGCAACCGGTCTTTCAGATAGGGCAACTGCGTATCGTCCACTTCGAGCAAGGCCAGACTGGCATGCAACTGCTTCTGGGAGTTTCCAGCCTCCTTGGCTTCGGCAAAAGCCTGTCTCAACAGCGGATCGACCCATCTCCGGTAGGGTTTGAGTTCGGCAATGATGCCTGGAACATCCGCACAGAGGGGAACCGAGGAGTTTGTCCCGCAACATCTGGGCTTTCAACTGTCCATTAACCTCATAGCCTCCCCAACCCAGGAGTATCAGCACCGTACAAAGGGTAAGCCCTCGAACCCCATGCACCCGCCCCGCCCGTTTCATCATCTTGCGTTGTGGATCGGTCCAGTCCTTCTTCCTGGTCAGCAGCCGGATGTTCGCCCATTCCAGGGCGGATGGCAGATGGCGGTTCTCGGGCTTGGCATTCCACGAGCGCCGACGCGTTCCGCCAGCCGCAGTTCCGCACGCCCTCGGCGGGTTTCTCTTTGCTTGCGGGTCAGCCAGTCTCGCAGGGAGTGGACCAGGTAGTCGTGGGTGAGTTGGTAGTATTGCCCGCTCGGCAGGATCGGTCGCTGATCCTCGCTCGAGGAACCTTCCGGGTCGGTGGGCGTGATCAGCCGAAGCTCAGGGTCGAGGATGTGGATCAGGTCATCGAAGTCCCTCGGGCGGTTCGCATAACCGGACGCTTCGAGCAACTCCTGGCGGGATCTCATTTGCCCCTTGATGTCGGTGCCGGTCTCGGGAAGCAGGGCTTTCAGCACCGCCTGGGCGGCTTTCTGGTGGAGGCGATGCTCGGGAGGGGCGGTCGAGGCGCTGAAGGTCTCTTCCAGGAACGTGACGCCCACGCCCTTCGTGCCGCCGACGTCTTTGAGCGTGGAAGGGGCCCACGGCTTGCCTTTCATCATCTCGGCATACAACGCCAGGCGGACGGAAATCACCTTGCCTTCTTCGGCCAGTCCCTTCACGGATTCCTTCGAGAAACGTCGTTCTGGTCGCTCGAGGTATCCGACGCCTTCTCGGGGAGCTTGCCGAATGCCCGGCCGAATGCCACCAGGACCTTCCGGGCGTGGTCCAGGTCGAAGAGATCAACGGCCGCCGAGTTCTCCCCTTCGAGGAGGCGGATCTCCAGGTCCCTCATGAACCGGGTCGCCGCCATCCAGAAATCATCCCGCACCATCACGACCGCCTGAACATGTTCGCCATCGCACTGACGAAGGGCGGCGACCAGTTCCGTGTTCTGCTCACCCCGCCTGGCAAACAGCCATTGCTCGAACTGGTCCAGGACCAGCAGCACCTTGCGCTCGGGTGGCAAGACGCGACCTTTTCGCAAGTTTCGCCAGCGAATCGACCAGCCCCGATCCTCGGGGCAGTTCAGGACAAACCTTGCGCAAGCCCTTGAGCAGCCGAGCTTCCGTCTCATCCGGGGTCGCCTCGATGTAAACCGGAAGGACATGCTTGCCAGCCGGGGCAGGAGTCCCGCCTTGACCAGCGACGACTTGCCACAGCCCGAGGGACCGTAGATCAGCCCGACCTTGAAGGTCAGGTCGGGGTCGATCTGCTCGATCTTGCGCTTCCAGAATCGGATGCTGTCCGGCAGTCCATCCCGGTCCCGAGGTCCGGGAAGCAGTTCCAGGAAGAAGTCGGCATCCTGCTCGTCGAAGGATCGCAGCCCTTTCGGGACGATCTTGATCGGTCGCTGGTCGGAGTCGGGTTGCCTGGAAGTGGGCGCGGGTGGAGCACATTCCAGGGTTGATCCGGGTGGGGGGCTGATGGGAGCCGTGGGGGCGAGAGGCGAGACCGTGCCCCCTGCGGTTTGGAGGAACAAGCCGAAGGTCTTCCGCCATGTCCTTCGCGGTGGTGTAGCGATCCGATGCCCGCTTCGACATCGCCTTGAGGCAGATCCGTTCCAGTTCCTTGGGGATCGTGTCGTCAACCTGGCGTGGAGGGCGAGCTTCCGTCGTGGCGATCAGGTCCAGCAGCTTGTTGCGGGCTTCGTCCTTGTCTTCCGCTTTGGCTGAGAAAGGTCGCCTGCCGGTCAGCAGTTCATAGAACACGACGCCCAGGCTGAAGATGTCGGATCGTCCATCGACTCGATGCCCCTCACCCCGAGCTTGCTCGGGACTCATGTACGCAGGCGTTCCCGCGATCCTCGCACCGCTGCCGAAATCCTCTTCCTTGAGCGCCAGTCCAAAGTCGGCCACGAACGGCTTACCTGAAGTGTCGATCAAGATGTTAGCGGGCTTGATATCCCGATGGACCAAGCCACGAGTATGAGCGTAGTGCAGGGCTTCGGCGATCGTGACCACCAGTGCGGCCGACTCGTGAAAGCCGGGGCGTGCTTCCTCGATCTTCGTGGCCAGATTACTCCCCTCGATGAGCTTGGAGACGACGAAGCATCGACCGTCGTCGGTACGTCCCACGTCGTAGACCGGGACGATATGGGGATGATCGAGGCTGGCGACGATTCGGGCTTCTGTGAGGTACGCCTCGATATCTTGGGGTTGGGCGATCCGCTCACGATGAGGCACCTTGATCGCTACGGGGCGGTCCAGCTCCTCATCCATGGCGAGAAAGACCTCGCCGAACCCGCCCCTGCCCAGGCGTCGGAGAAGGCTATAGCGCCCGAGCTTCGGGGGATTCAGAAGCGAGAAGGAGCCGGACGAGTGCTCACCCCCGGCTTGTAGGCTCTCGGTTGAAGATAGGTTCTTCGGCATCGTCCATCGTCTCGAACCCTCAAGACGATCGCTCTCCTTCAGGGCGACCAGGCGGTGCCATTGTCTCATCCTGAGCCGAGACATAGAAGTGGGGTGAGACGATTGGCGACTTCGGCGGAATGACACTTTATGAGGCGGCGCATGAACGGCTCGCGTGGATTGACAGGTTGTCGCAGGCGCTGGATCGAGCAAGCGACGAGCTTTGGGAGGAATCCTATTGCAAAGCGCCGTGAGCGTCGGCACAATACCTGTACGCGTTGACATTATCCTTCCCCCGTCGCGATACTGTGCCGCATCGCGGTGGGGATTCGGGAACAGACAGCCTTCTTACGGAGGTTGACATGTTGGAGAGACTCGACCTCATCGATTGGGGAAGCCTGGAACACGCGTATGGTCCTGCGAACGATGTGCCCGATCTGATCCGTGGCCTGGCCTCGGAACAGGAAACGACCCGCGAGCAGGCGCTCTCCACGTTGTGGTCCAACGTCATTCACCAGGGCACGGTCTACTCGGTCACATCGTATGCCGTCCCGTTTCTTCTCGAATTACTCGAATCACCGCCGGTGAAGGGCAAGGCCGAGCTCCTGGTTTACGTCGCGGCGCTGGGCTGTGGGAATTCCTACCATGATGTCCATCAACATCTATTCCAGGAGACGGGCGTCTTTCAGGAGGAGATGAAGCAACCCGAATGGCACGAGCGGATCCAGCGAGAGGTGGGGTGGGTGGAAGCGGCCCGACTGGCGGTCGTCGCCGGCACGCCCGTTTACTTGACGCTGCTCGATGATCCGGATCCCGAGATTCGTTCCTGCGCTGCCTATACGCTCGCAGTGGGGAAAATGCGTGCGGAGGAGATCGTCCCCCGCCTCGAGGATCGCCTGAAGGT
The DNA here is from genome assembly GCA_963842405.1 of uncultured Isosphaeraceae bacterium. Classification (GTDB taxonomy): domain Bacteria; phylum Planctomycetota; class Planctomycetia; order Isosphaerales; family Isosphaeraceae; genus CAVZRC01. The sequence continues at coordinate 306,961 of CAWJGW010000004.1, forward strand.
CGAACCAGACGAGGGTGTCAAGGCGAGCATCCTCCTGAGCCTGCCCTGTATTGGTGGGAGCGATTGCGGCCCGCTGATCGAGCGGTACCTCGATCCCGTCCACGGGCGTCTGGTCCGCGTTGCCGCGGCATTGTCGCTGGCGCAGATCGCCGGAGAGCGGGTCCCGCAAGCGGCGGTTACGCAGTTGCTGGAAGCGATCGCGGACCCGGAAGCGATCGATCAGAAGTATCGTCAGCTTCCCTGGGACGGTGGACAGAGCGTTGTCTCGGCGGTGAGCGCCGCACTCAGCCAGCTCGGGACCGCGGCAACCGAGACCACAGTCCCTCTGATGCTCGATGCTCTGGATCGCCTGCGCAGGGGGGATACGGCCAGCATCACGATGGTGGGTGCCATCCTGTCGCTCGTCTTCGATGCGCGGAAGGAGCCTCGTGAGCCGGATGAGCTCTCCGAGTTTCAGCGGACGGTCCTTCGTCGCCTGGCCCGTTGCGATCCGACGTGGAGTTGGGCGAATGTCTTCTGGGCATTCCGTCAGTTTGGGTTGCCCGACTCCAGGGCCAAGATGGAGGAGTTCGTCAAGACGATTTGATCGACCTTGGGAGGCCAACCATGCTCAGTTATCTGCGCGAGCTCATGGACTACGTGGAGTGGGCCAATGCCGTGTTCTTCAACGCCTGGAACAAGTCCCCGGCCCGCGACCATGAGGAGATGCGTCAACGCGTCGGCCACATCGTCGGGGTCCAGCAAGGTTTCCTGGCGATCCTGCGCGGGGAAGCCCCCGGGAGTCCGCCGAGCGGGCCGCCCGATTCGTTCGAAGTGTTGAAGGAGCAGGCGGAGACCTGTCATGCCGGGCTTCGCCAGTTTGCGGCGGGTCTGGATTCCGAGTCGATGGAGCGTACGGTTCGGGTCCCATGGTTTCCGGACCCGCCCTGCGTGATCACGGTCGCCGAGGCCCTGGTGCAGGTTGCCATGCACAGCCAGCACCATCGCGGCCAGTGCATGACGCGCCTCAAAGATTTTGGGGGCGAGCCGAAGAACGTGGATTGGATCATCTGGCTGTGGAAGCAAAAGCCCCGGGCGCGGTGGGATTGATCTCAACGCCACACCTCGATGCCTTCCACGTTTTCCGTGGTCGAGAGACCGGCCCGGGCCACGGCTAGAGCGCTTCACTTCGCGCATGATTTGCGCACAGCTCGTAACGCCTGCCGCTCATACTAGCCCGACGCGCCAGCGAGGGAAAAGGCGTCGGACCCTCGCTGGCGCAGTCGGGCTAGTATGATTCTTGTGCGCAATTCAATCGTAAAGCGCTCTAGACTCTCCAGGCAAGGCGGATCAGCCACACGACCGCGATCACGTTCAAAACGAGTTTGCCGATGACGTCGATAGGGAGCGCCGCCGCCGACCGCGTAGATCCGGAACCCCGCGAGCATGCTCGCGAGGGTCGCACCGAAGATCAGCGCGAGCCGCGAGGAATCTCTCCACGCCGGGCTGCGGGACCATCGTGCGATCAGGACGAACGCGAAGCCGGCCAGGGCGAGGCCGCCGATCATCGGGACCGCGACCGGCAGGGTTGGCATCGAGCCGTATGCCAGGAAAATCAAGGCAAACCACGGCACCGCCAGCCCGAACGCCGCTAGACCGACAAGGATGGGCGGCGGTACCGTTCCCGTCTTGGCTGTGTCCGTTCGTGAGGATCGTTTCGGGCCGAGGGCGGCCGCCGTCAGCAGCACGATCGCGGTCAATGCAATGAGGACCGAGGACAACGGAACCTTGTAAGCCGAATGGCTGGGAAGACTCGGCAGGTACAACTGGGTCCAGGAATACCAGGCGACGAACGAGGCGAGCACGAAGACTGTTGCGGAGATGATGAGGCCCGTCTTCCCCAACCACGGTTCGTCGCGGCGGGCGGGAAAGAGCAACTCCACAAGCTGGACGGGCAGGAGGACAACCCAGATGCTCTCGTAGCCCAGGGCCCAGAGGAAGTAGGGCCAGTTCACGCCGAATGCGCGACCGTACGCATGATCGGGCTCGATACCCACAAGCGGTGCCAGTGACGTCTGCTGGATCACGCACTCCTCGGCGACGGCGAGGGCGAGACCCAGTAACAGCATGGCACCCCAACCACGATGTCGGCGTCGGACCATCTCCCGTATGATCAGCGCCGCACAGCCCCAGGTGCCAACCTGGATGATCAGGAGAAAGATAATCGAGATGCGGGTCACGCCGAAGAGGACCTCGGCGATGATCGGCGATAAGAGGAGCAGCGCGGCGACGGGCGCCGATCGGCTCCATCCTGATGGCGTCTTTGCATCCGGGGACGTGGTCCGTATCTCTGGATCGCTCATGGTGTGAGTGGAACCGGGTCGTATTCGGGAGGTTCATGGGAATCAGCGGAGGGTATTCGTGTCGGAGTCGGAAAGATTGACGTCGATGGTCACTCGCAGATCGAAGGTCGCGCAGGCCGGGCGTTTCCGAGAGGGATCCGTTACGCACACCGATGGCGGGCAGGCCCGAAATCAACGACAATCATCGTGTCGGACCGTTCCGGGCAATGACCGAGAATCCTCCCCGCCGCTTTGCGGCCCGAATGAAGGACGATCCCGATGAAGTTCGTCTTCCGACCCCGCCTCACCTTGCTGTGGTCGATGGTGATCGTGGCCGTCGTCGCGATTCTACTCGCCTGGGTCGTCATGGAGAGGAGGAAGCGGATCGAGGCCCTGAGGGTCGAGTTCCAGCGGGCTCAGGATCGCTTCGAGTGGGCCGGTAGGATGAACCAGAAGGGTTACGTTTCGAAGGCCCAGCTCACCGCCGAACAGAAGGCGAGGGACCGCGTCCGATCGGCCCTCGAGTGGCTGGGGGCTCCCCCGGACGGACAATGAAACCCGGGACAGGATGTATGGGGAATCCGTCAATGCCGAGCGACAACGCTCGGGTTGCCCGATCCGTTGGGTGTGACGGCTCCCGCGGAGGAGATGGGATGTCCTCCGGTTTCTCTCACGACGGGCGTCGTTGGCGACTCATTGACGACCAGCCGGAAGACGTCGGGTCGGGCGTAGTGACCGACGACGTCGAAGTCGAACTTGGCCCGCGGAATCTCGTCGAGATCGAGGTCGGCCGAGAGGATGACCGGTCCGTCGAAGGCTGGGCCGGCCAGGATCCGGCCCAGCGGGTCGATGATGCAACTCCCCCCGCGCGACATGACGGTCGCAGGGTCGTCTCCCTGGATGGCTGGATAGTCCGCCGGGTAATCGGAGCGATTTGCGAACTGGTTGCAGCCCAGGACGAAGCACCGCCCTTCGAGGGCGATGTGCCGCATGGTCGATAGCCAGGTCTCGCGGTCGTCGGCCGTGGGGGCGCAGTAAATCTGGATGCCCCGGGCGTACATGTGCATCCGGAGCATCGGCATGTAGTTTTCCCAGCAGATGACCGCGCCCAGCCTGCCAATCGGGGTTTCGAAGACGGGCATGGTCGAGCCGTCCCCTTGCCCCCAGATCAGCCGCTCGGCGGCCGTTGGCATCAGCTTGCGATGCTTTCCCATCAGGGCGCCGTCGGGGTCGAAGAACAGGACCGTGCAGTAGAGCGTGCCGCCGTCACGCTCGATGACCCCGATGACCAGGTGTGCTCCGGCATCCCGGGCCGAGGCGCCGAGGGCCGCGACGGCCGGACCGGGAATGTCGACGGCACTGTCCCAGTAGCGGCGGAAGAGCTCGCGGCCCTCGGGCGTGCGCGAGCCGACCCGGGCGCCGAAATCGAGCCCGCGCGGGTAGCCCGAGACGAACGCCTCCGGGAAGACGATCAGCCGCGCCCCACGGTCCGCCGCCTCGGCGGCCAGGACCTGGACCTTGGCCAGCGTCGCCTCCCGGTCGAACGCGACCGGGGCCGCCTGCACGACCGCCACGCGGACGACTTGTCATCGAATCACTTCCCTCTCGAGCCCTTTAATCGGCAATCACCGATCTGGTTACAAATCAATCTGAGTTCCGATCTCGACAATTTGATCGGTTGGCATGCCGTAGCGTCTGTCTTCATGGACCGCGTTACGGCTGAGGTAAGCGAATATCGCCTCGGGGATCCGGCTGATGGTTCCTCCATCGGTCGCCACGATGGTCTCATGCCCGATGTAGTAGGTGGCGTTGTCAGGGTCGAAGGGGATCTCTCCGGAACTGGACACCGCCTGCATCACGGGGAGCAGGAGCGGGGACTCCATGTAGCCGAAGGAGACGACGAGCTTGTAGAAACCCTCCTCGAGGTCATCAACCCGATACCGGGATTCGGCCGGTACCTCCGGGATGGGCACCTCCTGGACGGTCAGCAAGACGACCGTTTCGTGCAGGGAGCGGGTACGCTCGACGTGATGCACGAGGATCGGTGGAACGTGGTCGGCACTGGGAGCCAGGAACACCGCAGAGCCGGGAACTCGCGAGGAGAGCGCGCGACGGATCAAGGGCTTGGCACATTCGAAGGTCGGATATCTGGTGGAGTATTGCTCCATCAGCGCGGTCCGACCGCGGCTCCAGATCAGCATGGCTGCGATCAAGGCCGCGCCGATCAGCATCGGCACATAACCGCCCTCGAAAAACTTGAAGAGATTGGCGATCAGGAACGGGATATCGAAAGACAGGAACAGCGCGAGCAGGGCTCCCGCTTTCCACTTGCTCCATCCCCAGGAGTGGCGAACCACGATGTAGTAGAGGATCGAGGTGATCGCCATGGTCCCCGTGACCGCGATGCCATAGGCCGCGGCGAGCTTCACCGACTCGCGGAACGTCAGCACCAGTGCGATGCAGCCGACCGCGAGCAGGGTGTTGACCTCCGGGATATAGATCTGCCCCTCGGTGTGATACGCGGTGTGTTTGATCGTCACGCGCGGGAGGTAGCCGAGCAGCATCGCCTGCCGGGTCAGCGAGAAGGCTCCGGAGATGAGGGCCTGCGACGCGATCACGGTGGCGGCGCTGGAGAGCAAGACCAGCAAGAAGGTGGCCCGGCCGGCCGGCACCTGCTCGTAGAAGGGGTTCCAGAACTCGCTCTGGATCGCCGTGGGGTTGCGCAAGATCAACGCGCCTTGCCCCAGGTAGCCCAGCACGAGCGACGGCAGGACGAAAAAGCTCCACGCCAGGCGGATGGGACGAACTCCGAAATGCCCCATGTCCGCGTACAGGGCCTCGCCGCCGGTCACGACCAGAACGACCGAGCCGAGGATGAGCATGCCGGGGAATCCATGGCGAAGGAAGAACGCCGCGCCATGATGCGGTGACAGGGACGAGAGGATCTCCGGATTCTGGGCGAGATGATAGGCGCCGAGCACCGCCATCGTGGTGAACCAGGCCACCATCACCGGGCCGAAGAGCTTGCCAATGTCCCCGGTCCCGCGCCGCTGGATCGCGAACAGCGCGATGAGGATGGCGCAGGTGAGCGGTACCACGAGGTTCGAGAGGCGAGGACTGACGTTTGCGAGCCCCTCGACGGCACTGAGGACGGAAATCGCCGGCGTGATCACGCCATCGCCGTACAGCAGGGCGGCGCCGATCACCGCCAGGAGCGCCATGCCGGTGACCTTACCGCTCCGCCTCGCATGCGTCCGGAACCGATCGGGTACGATCGCCAGCAAGGAGAAAATCCCTCCTTCACCGTTGTGGTCCGCACGCATGACGAAGTTCAGATACTTGACCGTGACCACCATGATGAGTGCCCAGAACATCAGCGAGAGGATGCCGAACAGATCGGCCCGGACGACGCCGGTCTTGTGAGCGCCGGTCGCGAGCAGACACTCCTTCAAGGTATAGAGAGGACTGGTACCAATATCGCCGAAGACCACCCCGAGTGCACAGAGAGCCAACGCCGCCAGGCTTCCTCCATGTGCTCCCCCGTGTGCCTCGGCGCCGGGAATCGCGTGCGAGTGCGAAGCTGTTAATTCCCCCACGTGTTGCGAAGCCATCGATGATTCCTTTTCCAAGTGCGAAAGTCCATGAGAGCCGGGCGAAATTCCTCGACCTGCTCTGAGAATCCTATCAGCAACCGGCGATTTCCGCAGGATGCTAGTCCCTTTCACGCCTCCGTACGATCCGTCCCCTGCTCGACGTTGCGGGTCGGCCTCCCTCCATTTTATGGTTTGCTCGCGGAGGCTTTACCAGGATACCACAATCGGATCGCGGAAGTCGCTTCCTCGTTTTCTCGTCCGTCTGCACCAAGGCAGGCGTCGGGATGCGATGACGCCTGCCCGATGAACTGCCGGTGTCTCCCCGGTGGCCTCTTCCCTCGCTGAGGGATTCGTGCAAAGTTATTCAAGGGCGATCGTTGCCTGAATGGGGCCATCATGTTGCGGAACCTGAGATGCACGTCCTCTTCGTCCACCAGAACTTCCCCGCTCAGTTCGGCCACATCGCGCGTCACCTGGTGAAGCAGCGCGGCTGGGCGTGCAGCTTTGTCTCCCAGACACCCCCGGGAGAAGTCGCCGGAATCCGGAAGATTGAATACAAAGCCGTTGGCGGCGCCCGCGCGTTCGACTCACTACTGCAGCCGGACCTTCGAGAACAGCATCGCGCACTCGCACGGCGTCTTCGAGGCATGCAAGGCCCATCCCGAGATTCGCCCCGACTTGATCGTCGGCCACAGCGGGTTCGGCTCGACGCTCTTCCTCCCCGAGCTGTTTCCCGATGTGCCCGTGGTCAACTATTTCGAGTATTACTATCACCCCCACGGCTCCGACATGGATTTCCGGCCCGAGTTCCCTCCGGCGGAGATCGACTTCCTGCGCGCCGGGCACGCAACGCGATGGTTTTGCTCGACCTGGTCAACTGCCGATCGGGCTATAGCCCGACGCATTTTCAGCGCGATCTCTTCCCGACTGAACTGCGGCACAAGATCGCCGTCATCTTTGACGGTATCGAGACCGAAGTCTTCCATCGCCGCGCCGAGGTGCCTCCGCCGGGTGGGCGACCGGATCATCGCCCCCTCGACCCGGGTCGTTACTTACGTGAGTCGTGGCTTCGAGTCGATGCGCGGCTTCGACATCTTCATGAAGACGGCCAAACGCATCTACGAGCGATACCCGGATGTTGTCTTCGTCGTCATCGGCAGCGATCGGATCTGCTACGGCGGCGACGAGAAGCACATCCGGCACCAGACGTTCCGCGAACACGTCCTGGCGCAAGACAATTATGATCTCTCCAAGTTCATCTTCACCGGCATGGTTCCCACTCACACGCTGGTGGACCTCTTCAGCCTGAGCGAGCTGCATATCTACTTGACGGTACCATTCGTCCTGTCATGGTCGCTCCTCGACGCCTTGGCCTGCGGCTGCACGGTGCTGGCCTCCGACACCGCGCCGGTGCGCGAGGTCATCGCCGACGGCAAGACCGGTCTGCTCGCCGACTTCTTCGATGTCGAGAGCCTGGCCGAAAAGGCCGTGGCGGTTCTGAAAGATCCGGCGGCGTACCGCCACCTGGGCGAGCGGAGTACATCGATGGTCCATGAGCGCGATGCGCTCGATGTCACGCTCCCGAAGCTGATCCGCTGGTTCGAACGGAACCTCGCCGGGAACCTGCCCTGAGCATGGGTCCGCCTAACGCGGCCGAGCCTCGCGCGTGTCGAGGGCCGGATTGATGGCTTTGCTGTGCGGATCGAATCCGAACCGCTCGCAGTATCTCCGCAGGCCGTCGTGCGCGGTCGGGTCGTTCCGGTCGAGCTGGAGGGCCATCCTGTAGCATTGGTAAGCGGCGTGGTGCTCGCCCAGCCGCTCGTGGAGGACGCCCATCAGGGCTCGGACCTCGGCCGATTCGGGGGCCTTGTCGAGTGCCCGGATGAGATGCCGCTCTGCATCCTCGAACTGGCGGCGGTCCAGGGCCTGCACGGCCAGGACCAGGTTAGGTGGATCGTGCCTCGGCGGCGCCTCTCGGAAGCTCGTGTCGTCGACGACGGTGCCGCGGCCCGCGACACAATCGGTGTGGATGCTTCTCATGGTCAGTGGGTCCCCTGGGAAAGAACAGATCGTGGACCTCAACCCGCTCCTCGGGCGGGGTGAGAATGACTTTGAATGCGACCTCGGGCTCCGGGGATGGCCGTCGCGTTCATCCGTCGAGCCCGTCGAGCCGGCCGGTGCTGTCGCCGAAGCGGTGGACGTTCGACCCCCAGCCGGTCGAGCATCGAGACGTAGAGGTTGGTCAAGGGCGTTTCCTTCGGGTAGCGGATGTGCCGGCCGGTCTTGACGGTCCCGTTGCCCCGGCCCGCCAGGAGGATCGGCAGGTCGTCGTGCGCGTGCGAGTTGCCGTCGCTGATGCCGCTGCCGTAGACGATCAGGCAATGGTCCAGCAGGGTGCCGGACCCCTCGGGGATCGACTTCAGCTTCGCGAGCAAGTAAGCCAACTGGGCGATGTGGAATCGATTGATCTTGCGGATTCGCTGCTGCTTGGCCGTGTCGCCGCCGTGGTGCGAGAGGTCGTGGTGGCCGTCGGGGACGCCGATGGCCCGATAACTGCGGTTGCTGCCGTCGTTGGCGAAGACGAAGGTTGCGATCCGCGTGAGGTCGGCCTGGAACGCCAGTACCAGCAGGTCGGCCATGAGCCGCAGGTGTTCCTGGTAGTCGGCCGGGATGCCGAGCGGACGCGGAATACTTCATCCCGCCCACGATCGATCGCGGGCCGGGCGTCTGCCGATCCGCTGCTCGATCTCCCGCACGCCGTTGAGGTACTCATCCAGCTTGCGACGGTCCGAGGCACCGAGGCTGTCGTGGAGCCGCCGGGCGTCCTCGCCGACGAAATCGAGGATGCTCTTGCGACGGCGATCGCCCCGTGCCGCGTCGACTCCGCCCGACTGCCGGCTGGCGTGCCGAAGAGCCGGTCGAAGACCAGCCGGGGATTGATCTGCTTGGCGACGGGCGTCGACTCGCCCTGCCACGAGAGGTTGGACTGGTAGGCACAGCTATACCCGTGGTCGCATTCCCCGGCGTTCCGGCCCCCTTCGCAGCCGATCTCCAGCGAGGGGAAGCGGGTGGCCCGCCCGATCGCACCGGGCGGCCAACTGGTCGACGGAGACCCCGGCGCGGAGGTCGGCACCGTCGGTCTTTCGGGGATGGCGGCCCGTCAGGAAGCTGGCCATGGCCCGGGCGTGGTCGCCCCCGCCGTCGCCGAGGGCCCGCGCCGGGTTCAGGGTCAACCCGCTCAGGACGAGGACCTCGTCCTTGACCGCGCGCAGCGGTTCGAGGATCGCGCGAAGCTCGAAGCCCGCGCCGAGCGATCGCGGCGTCCAGTCGGGCATGTGGACGCCGTTGGGGACGTAGACGAACGCCATGCGTAACGGCGGCCCTCCCCCATTGGCCGATCCGGCTCGCGAGGATCGGCGACCCATGGCTTCCAGGAGCGGCAAGGCCAGGGACACCCCAAGGCCCCTGAGGACCGTCCGTCGCGAGATCTCTCCCGGATCCTCATGGTCTTCCTCCTGGCTTCTCGATCGACTGGAACGGCTCGCTCTCGACGATGGCCAGCACCAGGGCCGAGAACCGGTATCCGTCCCGGGCCAGCTCGGGCGACGATCCGGTCGACGACGTCGCCGGTCGGCCCGTTCCAGGCCGCGGCCCAGGGCATAGGTGAGCATTTTCTCGGCGAGGCATCGGGCGAACGCATCCTGCCGCGACCGGAGCGCGGCCCGCAACTCGGCCGGCCCCTGGAATCTCGCGCCGCCGGGCAGGCTTGCCGGACGGATCGATCGGATGCTCGCCGTCGTGCGTCCGCCAGCCGCCGATGGCGTCGAAGTTCTCGAGGCCGAACCCGAGCGGGTCCATGCGCCGGTGGCACGAGGCGCAGGACGGATCGGTCCGGTGCCGCTCCATCCGCTGGCGGAGCGTGCCCGAGGACCCGACGCTCGTCGTCTCCTTGAGGGCTTCCACGCCCGACGGCGGCGGCGACGGCGGTGTGCCCAGGATGGTTCTCCAGGATCCACTTGCCCCGCTTCACCGGCGAGGTGCGCGTCGGGTTGGACGTCGCCGCCAGGATGCTCGCCTGGGTCAGGACACCACCCCGCGGCGTACCGGCGAGCGAGACCCGGCGAAACGCCTCGCCGACGACGCCGGGGATGCCGTAGTGTCGGGCCAGTCGCTCGTTGACGAACGTGTAATCCGCGTCGAGGAAATCCAGCACGCTGCGGTCCTCGTCCGAATCGACTGCGCAGAAGAGCCGCGTCTCCTCGAGCATCGCCGATCTCAGCGATTCATCGAAATCGGGGAAGAGGACCGGGTCGGGTACGAACTCCTCGAGCTTGCGCGTCTGGAGCCACTGGGCGGCGAAAGTTCTCGGTGAGGGCGGCGACCTCGGGGATCGCGGAGCATCCGCGCAACCTGGGCCCGAAGGTTGTCCCGGCGACGGAGCGATCCCTCGGCCGCCAGTCGAAACAGCTCCTCGTCGGGCATGCTGCTCCACAAGAAATAGGAGAGCCGCGCGGCGAGGCCGAAATCGTTGTCCGGCAACGGAGCGCTCGACGCGTCGCGGCTCGTAATCCTGCTCGACCCGGAACAGGAAATGCGGCGAGGCGAGCACGGCCTGGAGCCCCCGTTGGATCGCCGCTTCCGCGCTCTCGCCATCCGTCTCGGCCGAGAGCACGATCTCGAGCAATCGCATCAGCTCGTCGTGGGTGGCGGGCCGGCGAAACGCCCGGTCGGCGAATCCGCGCAGGATGTCGTAGATGCGCTGCTGTCGCTTCAGCTCCGGGTCTTCGCCGGCCTTGGCGAGTCCGGAGGCTCTTATCCCCGCGGGGCGTGCGGACCGGCGGCCTGTACTTCCGGAACGCGAGCGGGACCGTACTGGCGGTCGGGTTCATGATCCGATCCCGGACCTCGGGCGTGCCGGAATGCCGCACCGATCACCGTCTCGGCGGCGGCCAGGTGCATCTCGACCAGGATCGGCGAGCGTCGCGAGCACGTCGCCGATGTTGTCGAACCCGTACCCGATATCATCGGCCGGGAACTCGTCGGCCGGGTGCAGGTCAAGGCCGATCAGGTCGCGGATCGTGTTGTTGTACTCGGCGCGGTTGAGCCGGCGGAGCGCGGACCCGCCCGCGGGCGTGGTCATCCGGCCCGAGCGCGGCGTCGAGCCAGGTGTCGAGCGTTTCCCGATCCTCCGGACCGGGACGCGGCTCGCCCTCCGGCGGCATGCTTTCCGATCGCAGGGCGTCGGCCACGCGCAGCAAGAGCGGCCTGTGCGGCCTGTCGGGAACCCCGTCTTCGAAGCCATCGAGGACGACGCCGCCTTCGGCGCCGGCGCTGTCGTGACAGCTCAGGCAGATACTGCTCGAACAGCGGTGCGACGTCCCGGGAATACACCGGCGTGGGCCGCGGGCGGCACGATCGTCGATGGACGTGCCGATCGCAATCAGGCGAGCATCGGCCCGTTCGACAGGGGACCTTCGCAGCATCGCGGCGACATCGGGATAACCGCCGTCGATCGCAGCCGATGGCAGCACGCCAGGGCGAAGGTCGTACCGAGGGTTTCAGAAGTGACTTTCATGGCGAGGCAGACGAGGGATCGCCGGAGCCGGCTCCGAAGCAAGCCCGGCTGCGGCGAGGGCATCCCCCCGTGTCGCCGGGCGGAGCCGGCTCCTGAAAATCAGGGCATCAATACTGGTCGGAGCTGATGATCTCGCCGCCGGCCCGAGTGACCAGGGCGGCGATCAACGGGACCGACGCGACGTCCTTGATGAAATGGACGGAGCCATCCACGAACAGGGCGTTGGCCCCGCCCGGGTGGAACGAGTAGATCTCATTGTTGCTGGTGCAGTTCACCATGCAGGTGCCGCCGCGATGCCGTTCTGACGGCCCTGGGCGCCGGCCAGGCTGGAGTAGGTGAAGTTGTCGGCCCAGGCACCGCCGGCGCTGCTGACAGGCTCGATGACGCCGTCGACGGGCAGGCCATCGACCTCCGATAGATAGATCTGCCGGAATCCGTTGTAGCCGATCGGCTTCGACGCCGCATTCCGAGACCACAGGGTGTTGGAGGTGCCGTCGGTGATCGAGGCCATCCGGATCGTGCCCGTGATCAGCGGACCGGTGATGGTGCCGGAGTCCTTGCCCTCGCCGACCGCGGCGATGTAGGCCGGGCTCATCCCCGCGGCCTGGAGGGCCGTGTTGTGCAGGCCGGGGATCGGGAAGTAATCGGTCCGGCCCCAGATCTGGGTCGGGGGCGGGTTGAGGTTTGTCACGCTGCCCGCTGGGCGCGGGAGCACCCGGGCGTGCAGACGTCGCCGCCGCCGTCGCCGTACGGGCCCCAGAAGGCGTTGAAGTAGTTGATCGTAGCGGGGCCCGGCGACGACGGGCAGATGAAGGTGTTGATCGCGACCGAGTACACCGAGTTCGTGCCCGAGTGGATGCCCCGGGCCGATGTCGGCGGGATGTTGGCCGTGTCGGCCGACGCTTGACTCAGGTTGATCTGGTTGTAGATGACCGACTGCTCCATGTAGGGCAGGATCAGGGTGAGATACGACGCCGAGATTTAGGGATGGCGGCCTGGGCGTCGGCGTTGGGGTCGGGCGATGGAATGAACCTGCAGACCTTCGGCGGGAGAGTCCCGTAGGTGCTCTCGAAGTTCAACGTCGCCAGCCCGATCTGCTTGAGGTTGTTGATGCACTGCGCTCGCCGGGCCGCCTCGCGCGCCGCCTGCACGGCGGGCAAGAGCAGCGCGATCAGCACCGAGATGATCGCGATGACCACCAGGAGCTCGATCAGGGTGAAGCCGGACGAACGGCCTGTCAGGGTGCGAACTCGTTTCATCGGAGAATCTCCAAGTGTAGAAAAACAAGGTATGGGTCAATTCAACAACGGTTGCGTGGCAACAAGACAGACATTCTCTTCGGGATTCAGTCGGTCAGTTCGAAGGGGCGAGCTGGTTCGACTCCGCCTTGACCTCGGCGTGGAGCAGGGGCTTGCTGATGTCGAAATAGCGGCCCTTGAGCCGGTCGGTGCCCGATCGGACGCGGACTGCGTTTGACCTGCTTGACCTTGCCCTTGTTCGTCGTCGCGACCACACGGTCGCCGGAGCCGTCCCGCCACTCGACGAGGACGGTATATGACCCGGGACGGGCACCGTCTCCCATGTCGTCGCGAGTCAGCGCGAAGCTGCCGTCGTCCTCGACGATGCCGTAGGGGATCGGCTGCGTTCGCGGCGCCCGGGCTCGCCTGCCGATGGAAGTAGACGACCGCCCCCGTTGCCGGCTCGCCCGGTACAGCACCTTCCCCGAAACCGGGAAGAATCCCGCGGAGTTGCCGCATCCCGAGCATGGCCAGGGACCAACTCGCCACGGCCATGACAAAAACCAGTTGCTTGATCATGCGTGATCGCTCCTATCCAGGTCCCCGACCCGGAACTCGCTTCGGCGGCTGCGTCGAGCTGGCCTTCGTCCCTCGGGAACCGGGCCTCGTCGAATTGCATCCGCCATGCCAAAGCCCGGCGAATTCCGGATGTGATCGTGCAAGAACACTTTGTGTGGAATCAGGTCGCCGGGCGAATTTGCGTCCACACTACGAGGACCGTGCGGAACGCCCGAAGGTCGTTGCAAATCGCAATCGCTCAATCTCACGACCAACCGCGAAGACTCGACGTTCCCTTGCTCAAACCGGCTCGCGGACTGCCTCGGACGAACCGGCGCCGGCGCACTTCTGACCGCGAGATCATGGGCGTGCGTGTGCGCCCGGCTACGCCATCGCCGTGAGCGGATCGGGGTGGGGATGGGAAATCACCAGCCGCCGCCGCCGGTCAAGAAGAGGCGGATGAAGAGGTCGTGCTCAGAGCGAGAGTTGGTGTTTTGGTGGCTGAGCATTGGAACCTCGGATCAGGGAATGCCCCATTGGTGGACAGCAGGAATCGTAGCAATTGGCGGTTCGATCGGTCAACGAAAATCGGTTTTCGAATTCGAGCGAGAACGCAGATTCTTGGATGGGTTTCGAAATCTCTGACCGCGATCCCCGCCATCACTCATGGCTGACCGGGATTCTTTCCCTCCCGGAAGAGGCCTCTTGATTTTGACTACGGTCGTCGTTATTTTGTTGACGTTCGTAGTCAGATTCTCCACCGGAGATTACGCGATGTCTGAGCTTGAGCCCCTACCGCCTCTGTCCGATGCTCAGATGGAAATCATGAATGCCGTCTGGGATCGGGGCGAGGCCACGGTCGCGGACGTTTGGAAGTCGCTCGCCGCGCGGCGGAAAGTGGCGCGGAGCACGGTCCTGACAATGCTGGCTCGCCTGCAAGAAAAAGGCTGGCTTCGCTGTGACGAGGAAGGCCACGCCTTCCGTTACCGCGCGACGGTTCCGCGCGAGGCGACCCTGGGCCAGGTGGTCAGCCGACTGATCGACACGACGTTCGGCGGCTCGGCCGAAGGGCTGGTGATGGCCCTGTTGCACGGCCGAGGGGTCTCGAAGGAGGAAGCCCGACGGATCAAGAAGATGATCGATCGCGCGGAGGGCAAGACGTCATGAACCTCCTCGCACGCCTCGACTCCGGCGATGCCGTGCTCCGTGCACTCCTCGTCGCCTCGGTGCAGATCTCCGTTGTCATCCTGCTGGCCGCACTCTTGAGCCGGGTCGCGCTGCGCCGGCGTGCCGACGTACGTCACGTCCTCTGGCTGGGCGTGCTGGTCTGGGTCTTGATCAGTCCGGCTGTGGCCGCCGTCGCGGACGGCTCGGGCCTTGATTTCTGGGTCGTGAAACTCCCGTTCCCTGGTCCGGGGGCAACGTCGGCCGTCATCGAGATCATCCCCGACGCCGCGGTCGTTGAGGACCGCGGACTGAGTCACCGGAGTTCGCAATCCGATTCAATCGGACTCGCAGGGGACCAAGCCCGGGCTTCCGCTCCGGTTGGAGCCGAGCCCTCGAACGACTCCGTGGCAAGGCCGCGCGCCGAGCGGGTTGATACCGAGGCTTCGCGCGGCGACTGCCGGAAGTGGGCCGCCGGGGCAATGCCCTCGTCGGAGGCATCATTCTGGTCTGGGCGGCGGGTGCGCTGGCCGGACTCGTTCGCATCGTCGCGGGTTGGCGGCGGCTCGCGGCGTTCTCTCGGGCAACACAGCCGCTCGATCCGGTGCGTTACGGCCCGACCCTCGAACGGGTCCGCGATGTGCTGGGCATCACCTTGCTGCCTCCCGTGGTCACTTCATCCAAAGCCCGCGGGCCAGTCGCGGTCGGCTTGTTGAGGCCACGCGTCGTGCTGCCCGAGGGTCTGGCCGAGTCGATATCGAGCGACGCGCTCCGCGACGTCCTCGTCCACGAGTGTGCCCACGTCTTCCGCCTCGATCCGTGGGTCGGCCAGTTGCAACGCCTGGCGGCCGTGTTCTTCTGGCCGCACCTGCTGGTTCACTACCTCAACGGCCAGCTCACGCGGGCTCGCGAGGAGGTTTGCGATAACCACGTGCTCCGGTGCGGCGACCGCTACGGTTACGCTCGCACCCTCTTGGCCTTGACCGAACAGTGCCGGCCCTTCGGCGTGGCCCGTCCGGGGCTCGGTTTACTCGGAGACCGGTGGACGCTGGCGGACCGCGTCGCCGGGCTCCTCGACCCCAGGAGAATTCCCATGACTCGCACCACCATTCGCATGAAGATCGCCGTGGCCATCGCGATCGCCGTGACGGGGTTAGCCGGCTCGACCATCCGGCTCGACCGTCCGGCACGGGCCGAACAACCGAGCGGCAATCAGGCTGAGCCGAAAGCCGCCGCTCCGGCGGCACCGAAGAACGGGGTCTGGAGCTATCGAGGGCATCGTCGTCGATGAACAGGGCCGACCCGTTCCCGGTGCCGTTGTCCACGCGGAAGAGGAGGCCGATCGTACGGGCAGCAAGACGGCCGCTAATGGTACGTTCACGCTCTGGATGAGCGACGGACCGCTTTATACCCGGCTGCTGGTCGCCGAAGCCGATGGCGGCGCACGAATCGGCCTGGCCCGGTTCGACCCAGCGCGATCCATTTGGGCGAAGGATCCGGTGCGGCTCGTCGTGAAGCCGGCCCGGACCGTGACGGTGCGCGTCAACGACGCGGCCGGAGCGCCCGTCCCCGGGGCGTCCGTCGAGGCGTTCGATTACGGCTACCAGTTCCACGCGACGACTGCGCCAGTGGTGTCGCCGCCCTCCGCGTGCCGGCCGACGCTCGGATCCGGGGCGTGATCGGCCTCAAGTCGGGCACCGGCTTCGATTACTTCGAAAACTACCGCTCGACTCCTCCGGATCCCCGAGTTCGACATTCCCACCGTTGCCCGCCGAGATCACCCTCACTCTGGACGGAGCGTCAAACCGTAAGAATCAAGGTGGTTGACCCGGAAGGCCAGCCGGTACCGGGGGTCGTGATTACGCCGTTGCGGCCCTCGAAGCCCGGGAAGATCGCAACCCTCGATATCAGCTCGCGGCACGACGACGCGTGCCATGACCGACGCGCAGGGCATTGCCGTGTTCGACTGGCTCCCGAATAAGGCATCGCGATAATCCGTTGAGCGGTGTCCGGTTCTTCATCGACATCTTCCGGTGGCTTCTACCCCCTCGAGAGGCCTCTCCGCTACGTGCCGGGTGGACCGACTGAGCTGACGGTCCGGCTGGGTCGCATGGGGCGGCTCTCCGGTACAGTCCGCTTTCCCGACGGCCGGCCCGCCCGGCAGGTCCTGGTCATCGCCGCCTTGAGCTCGGGAGGCTGGCTTCCGATCGGAGCGCGAACCGACGATGAGGGGAGATATGTCTTTGACCGTATCGTCCCCGGGTACTGCCAGGATGATCGCCGTCAACGACGAGAAGTGGGCCGCACCGAGTCTCACCAGCGCCGTCTTGACGGAAGGTCAGGAGCAAGGCGGGCTCGACTTCACGCTCAGCAAGGGGACGCTGGTTCATGGCCGAGTCACCGAGGGGCCCGAGCACCGGCCCTCGCCCGGCTGTGGGTGTGGCGCTCGTGGAGGACGGAGGTCTCCTGCCGAAGGAGCTCCGCACGGTATCCGACAGCACGTTCAAACTGAATCGAACCACCCAAACCGATGCCCAGGGTCGGTATCAGATCCGGGTCGGACCAGGTCGATACGTGCTGCGAGCGTCGCGCCTAGACAGACGCGCGAACCGCTGAGGATCGAGGTCAAAGATGAGGTAGAGATCGTCCGCGACTTGACGAGGAGGGCCCCTGCTGCCGTAAGTAAGACATTCATCAAGGGTGTCGTGGTGGAAAAGACCGCGACCGGCGAGCGGCCCGTCGCCGGGGCATTGGCCTTCCGGTGGCCCGTCCGTGGGTCGCACAGGACCGACGAGGAAGGGAAGTTCCTGGTGGAGCGAGAGTCCGGCGAGACCATCGTCTATGCTTACTGCCCCGACAAGGCGCTTGCCGGCTTCAGCCGCCTTCTCCCCGCGAATGCGGACAACGTGAAGGTCGTTCTCTCCCCGACGGCCACGGTGACCGGTCGGGTCATCGACTCGAATGGCAAGCCCCGAGCCAACCAGCGGGTGGGAGTTCGGCTGGCCAGCGGATCGGCCAGCCGTTTCGAATTTCCCGGTTTCCGCCGTCATGACCGACGACCAGGGCCGGTTCACTTACAGGGATGCTCCGGCGGGATCGACGGGGGAGATTGTTGTCGCGCATCAAAGAGAGGGTTTGTTCGTAAACGGGCCTCGCACCGTCGTGTCGTTCGAGGTCCGCGACCTGGATCCAATCCAGGTCTCCGACGTGATCGTACCCGCGGCCAAGCCCGAGAAGTAGGCCGCGAACCACGCGCGTAACCCATCAGCACCGTTCGTCGATTGACCTCTCTTGCCGAGCCAGAGCGAGCGGCCCCCCTTGCGGCGCAGGGGGCTCGCCCGATACTCGAAACGAGGATCAGGGGAGTTACCGCGGGACATGGCGGCGAGCAATTGGCTCGCCCTCCAGGTCCGAGCAGGCATGAGGGGACTCGGGATGCCTCTCTGATGACGCGACCATGTTGAGGGCCTCCGATCAGTCCATGGTCCGAGCAGGTCTGAAGCCGAAGGCAAACAGCCCAAGGTTCGGGCTGAATCTCAACCGGACGCTCGATCGTATTCCTTCCGACGGTTCGATGGGAGTGGAACCCCTCAATTCCTGACGCTGGGAATTTCTCACCTCTTTTCCCCCATCGGGCCCCTCGTCGGGCTGGTGAGTCCTGCTCAACCTGAGTCCTACGCCGTACACCTGCACGTTCGGTGGATAAGCATCGAAAAAGGCGGCCCGCACGGTCTCGGGGCAATGCGCCAGTGTCGGGCTCCGCAGCGCTCGCCATCGGTTGTCGCTCACGACCTCCGCCGTGGCGTGGCCATCACTCGGCTCGATCTCGACCGTCCGGGGAAGAGTCGCGGAACGCGTTGTGACACCAATCCAGGGTATTGCCCAGCATGTCAAACAGGCCCAGGTCGTTCGGCTTGAAACTCCCTACCAGTGCTGTCCGGCGTCCGAGTGAGTTCTGTACGGTCCAGGCATAGTGATTGTCCAGGTCCGGGTCCTGGCCGTAGTATCGACTGGTGATGGAGCCCGCCCGGCAGGCGAATTCCCATTCCACCTCAGTGGGAAGTCGGTAACCGGTGCTGCCGGAGGGCGTGCGGCACGATTCTCATGCCCTGTGCGTACTCGGCCCTGTATCAGAGGGGCACAAGAAGAGGCTGAGCGTCATCTGGGCCACGGTCGGACTCACCATGATCCAGGCCTGATCTGGATTCAGCAGGTGCCCTGGAGATTCTTCTGTTCCAGATAGGGGAGTATGGCCGCCAGCGGTGATCCAATGCCGGTGGGCACGTCGGGCGTGTCGGCGATGTAGGTCAAGGCCGACGGGAACGTGTTCATGGTGTTGTGGTAGTTGTGAAAGCCCAGACCGAGCTGTTGAGATTGTTGGTGCACGAGGCCCGGCGAGCGGCTTCTCGGGCGGCCTGGACTGTGGGGAGCAGCAAGCCGATCAGGATCGCAATGATCGCGATCACCACCAGGAGCTCGATGAGTGTGAAGCCGGTGCGTCTTTTCCCCATTGACATACTTTTCCGCGCCGGGGGTCCTCACGTTCCAACGCGCCGATCCTGTCAATCGTTTCCGACGCGGTCCTCGATTCCATGGGAGCTCCTCTTTGCTGTCTAACCCGAACGTGAAACGGGGCCGCGGCTAGACTCGAAGGGGACACGGCTAGAGAACGGACCCGAAACGGCGCGGACAGGTTGCGATGATGTCTGGCCGGGCGTTACGGCCGGTGCGGCACGGATACGTCGCCATGCACTGGTCGAGAACGACCAGTGGCACCCCGACCCTGCGACCCGATCGGGACCTGATTTCGGGCCTGATCCGATCCTCTTTATGTTGAAGAAACCATCCCGGCCGGAATCCGACTGCGCGACTGGATTTTTTTCTTGGCATTGCGTCCCCCGACCGGATCCGATGATGATAGAAACCAGTCGAGCGCGAGGATCGTCGCGAATTCAGCTCGGGCAGAACTGAAATCCGGCGGGTCAACATCGGTTAGCCCTGGAGTCGCCGATGACCCCAATAAACACTCAATCGATGAGCGGAGATGAGACCTTGGAAGGCACGCCGTCCCTGATGGCGGTCTCCGCCGACGTACCCTGGAGCGGTTCGGCATTTTCCGGGGATCCTCGGAGGTGGCGCGGTGCGCTCGAACCGTACCGCGATTTCCTGATGCTGGTGGCGCGGCGGTCGGTCGGGCCGGAGCTGGCGCCGAAACTCGATGCCTCCGACCTCGTCCAGGACACGTTCCTCGCGGCACAGCAGTATGCTCGGACGTTTCGTGGGAATACCGAGCACGAATGGCGCGCCTGGCTCAAGGCCGTCTTGCTCAACTGCCTGGCGAATCAGCGGCGCTGACTATGGTGCCGTCAAGAGACAGCTCCCGCGGAACGGCCTGGGAACCGGAGCGGAGCGACTTGCCCCGCCCGAGGCTGGGGCGGTCACGCCGCCGAGCCGCCGGCTCATGAGGCGTGAACGGGACCGGGCCTTGGATGATGCACTCGGGCAGCTCCCCGAGCGGTATCGCCAGGTCGTCTGCTGGCACCATCACGACCGCTTGACCTTCGGCGAAATCGCCGCGCGGCTGGGGATCTCCGCCGATGCGGCGCAGAAGGTTTGGGGCCGGTGCGATCCGGCTAAGGGAGCTCTTGGGACCCGAGCATGACCCCAGATGAAAGCACCCCGATCGACGAGGGCCTGCTCACGGCCCTGCTGGCCTTCGACGCGGCGCGGGTGGAGAGTCGTGTCTCCGATTTCCGAACCGCGCCCGTTCCATCGACCGCGATTCCGCCGGATCTCTCAGGCTTCCTCGATTTGATCCAGCGGCTGGAGTCGTACGAGCCGGAGACGACGGCGAGCCCGGAGTCGGCCATCTCCGCGTTGTGCGAGGTCGCCGGTGAGCCTCGGTCGGTTCCAGGTGATCCGTGAGATCGGGCAGGGGGGGTTCGGCGTCGTCTACCTGGCCCGCGATCCGGTGCTGGGTCGAGACGTCGCGCTGAAGGTGCCCCGGCCCGAAGTGCTCGTCTCGCCCGAGTCTCGCCGTCGATTCCTGCGCGAGGGGAGGGCCGCGGCCGGCCTCGACCATCCCCATATCGTGCCGGTGTTCGAGGCCGGGGAGATTGCGCCGTTCGCCTATATCGTCTCGGCCTTCTGCGAGGGGCCCACGCTCTCGGCATGGCTTCGCCAGCGAGCTCAGCCGGTCTCGGCTCGGATGGCCGCCCGCCTGCTCGCCGACCTGGCCGACGCTGTCCAGCACGCACACGAGCGCGGCGTCCTCCATCGCGACCTGAAGCCGTCGAATATCCTGCTCCAACTCGGAGGCGACTCGCCGGGCTCGGGCATCCCAAGTCCCCGGATCACCGACTTCGGCCTGGCCCGTATTGTGCAGGAGACGAGCGATGCTGAGGAGACTGCGCAGCGGGGTCCCGCTCGGCTCACCGCCCTACATGGCCCCGGAGCAGGCCGCCGGCAAGAGGCACGACATCGGCCCGGCGGCCGACGTCTATGCCCTGGGTGCGACCCTCTACGAGATCGTGACGGGCCGCCCGCCATTCCAGGGAGAGTCGTATCTCGAGACCCTGGGCCATGTCCTCGCCGATGATCCGATCCCCCCGCGTGTCCTGCGCCCGGGACTGCCCCGCGATCTGGAGACGATCTGTTTGAGATGCCTGGAGAAGGACCCGGCGCGGCGGTATGAATCCGCCTTGGCCCTGCGCGGGACCTGGATCGCTACTTGCGCGGTGAGCCGATACCGGCCCGACCGATCTCGGTGCGAATGCGCGTGGCAAAGTGGGTCCGTCGCCGGCCGATGCACGCTGCCGCCCTGGTCCTTTCCGCATCGATCGCCTCGGTCCTGGTCGGCGGAATCGTGTATCGCGACGTGCTCCTCCAGGACCACACACGGCAGATGGAGCGTGAGGTCAACCGGGCCGACGCCAATGCGCGGCTGGCTCGTTCGACATCTTCAGGCGTTCCAGCTCCGCCAGGCCGGGGAAGCCCTGGACGCCCACCATGTCGAGCGGGCCCAGGACATCCTCTCGGCGATCCAGGCCGATCGGGCCGCCTCCGATGTCATCCAGGACCCTGGCGACCCGGGTTTCACCTGGCATTATCTCATGAGGCTGGCGCGCGGGACCTGGTCGTGCTCTCCGATCGCCAGGCAGAACGAATTGAGGGCCTGGCCTTGTCGCGCGACGCCCGGACCCTGGCCACCGGCGACCTCGATGGGACGATCCGGCTGCGCGATCCGGAGACGGGCCGAGTGCGGATGACGCTGCTCGGCCACCGGGTTCCCGTCAGTCAGCTCGCGTTCGCCTCTGATGGCCACCGGCTGGTCTCGGGGGGTTCGGACACGTCAAAGTCTTGGAGCAGCGAGGTCTTCCTTTGGGACCTGCTCTCGAGGCGGCGCCTGGCCAGCCTGGAGGGCTTCTCGGACCGCGCCGTCGAGGACGTACGGTTCGATCTTCGAGGGCAGCACCTCTGGGACATCTCGCTGGGTCAGCGAGACGGAAGACGAATGAACCTCTGGGACGTCGAGGCCGCGCCCGACCTCCCCCGCTTGAAATGGAGCAACCCCACCCGCGCCTTGATCCTTCCCGTTTCGGGTGACGGGAGGATCGTGGTCCTCGAAGAGGCGGGGCGACGGTTTGTGGTGCACGACATCGCGACCGGCAAAGAGCTGGGAATGAGCGTACCGATCGAGCAGGAAGACGAGTTTGCGGTGCCTTCGCCTGACGGCCGACTCCTGGCCGTGATTCGTGTATCCCGGTCGGTCTCCGTCCGGAACGTGGCGAACGGACGAGAAATGATTCGTCATGAGCTCCCCCATGGCGACCTGCACGCGCTGAGGTTCAGCCCCGATAGCCGCTATCTCGCACTCGATTTCCGGAACGGGGATTTCGAGTTAGCAGACCTGATGACGGGCGCGATCCGGCCAATACCGGCGGGAGTCTCCGAACC
Source organism: uncultured Isosphaeraceae bacterium (assembly GCA_963842405.1). Classification (GTDB taxonomy): domain Bacteria; phylum Planctomycetota; class Planctomycetia; order Isosphaerales; family Isosphaeraceae; genus CAVZRC01. The sequence continues at coordinate 329,366 of CAWJGW010000004.1, forward strand.
GACCCCGGCGACTGATTTCGCGTTCTCTCCGGACGGCCGGTTCCTCGCCAGGAATGTTTCCAGGCAAGGGAGCCCTCAGCCCACCACGATCTGGCAGCTCGCCCCGTGGCGTCTCGTCGCCAAGTATCACGGGACGCTCGCTCTGACGAAATCGATGCAATTCACGGCGGACGGCCGATCCCTGATCCTCTGTATCGGGACATCGGCCGTCCGATGGAACTATGCAGCACCACCCGAACTCGCCCAGCCCGACGGGCACACCGACGAGGCCTGGTCGCTGGCATTCTCGCTCGACGGCTCGATCCTCGCTTCCGGGAGCGACGACGACAATGAGCGCCAGACGATCCGGCTCTGGGACATCCACACGGGTAAGTGCGTCCGGGGCTGGAACGCCGGGCGGGGGACCGTGAGCGAGCTGGCATTCAACCGCCGGGGCCAGCTTCTCGCCTCGGCGCACCTGAGCACCCCGGGCGAGGTCCGGCTCTGGGAGCCGTCGAACGGTCGGTGCGTGGGGACCCTATCCGGCCACACGGATTACGTGCGCACCGTCGGCTTCAGCCCGGGCGGGGACATGCTGGCGAGTGCCGGCTCCGATGGGGCGATCCGGCTCTGGGACATGGCCACTCGCCGATGTCGGGTCTTGACCGGCCATGACGACGCCGTGCGCCGGGTGGTTTTCAGCCCGCAGGGCACGCTCCTGGCATCGGCGTCCAACGACTTCACCGTGCGGCTCTGGGATCCCGCCTCGGGTACCCTCATCCGGACGCTGAGGGCGATCGCACCCATCGCGACCGTCGCGTTCGCGCCCGATGGCCAGTCGCTGGCCGCCGCCGATGAGAAGGGGATGGTCTCCGTCTGGGACGTCCGCACCGGCGACCGGGTCCGGAGCATGGCTTTCGAGCAAGACTACTTCCTCAGCATGGCCTTCAGCCCCGACGGCCGCAGTCTGGCGGTGGCGGGCAAGACTCGAACGATCCGCCTCTGGGACCCGGTCACCGGCCAGGAATTATTGACACTCGAAGGCCACAAGGCCCAGGTCAACGGCCTCGCCTTCTCACCTGACGGCACCGTGCTCGCGTCGTGCAGCCACGACGGCGCCGTCCGGCTCTGGCGAACCCGACCATGACGTGGCCGCCCGGGACGCGATTCTTCGACATCAACAGGAAATCAACCACTTGCGACGACGAAGCCCCCGATCCATACTCAACCGAGGATCGGGAGTATTGCCGCGGGACATGGCGGCGCGAGATCGGCTCGCCCACTCGGTCCGACCAGTCATGAGGGGACTCGGGATGAATCGGTCGCAGAGATGGGTTGGCTGTCGCCGTCAGGGTCGCGGGCTTCGCCGCGGCGCTCTTATTCTTGCTCACCGCCTCAACAGCGTGGGCCCAACCGCCCCGGAAGGAGACCGCTCTCCGTCCGCCGGCCGTGCCGCTGATCGTCCACGACCCGTATCTAAGTATCTGGTCTCCGGCCGACCGCCTCACCGACGCCAATACCCAGCACTGGACGCGCCGGGAGCATCCGCTGGTCAGCCTGATCCGCATCGATGGCAAGTCCTTCCGCCTCATGGGTACGGAGCCCAAGGACGTGCCGGCCATGAAGCAGGTCGGCGTGCGGGTCTTCCCGACCCGCAGTGTCTACGACTTCGATGATGGCCATGTCCACGTCACGCTCACCTTCATGACGCCGGCCTTGCCCGATGACCTGGACGTGCTGGCGCGCCCGCTGACCTACCTGACATGGGAGGTTCGCTCGCTCGACCGCGCCGGTCATACCGTCTCGATCTACGAGAGCACCAGTGCGCTCCTGGCCGTTAACACGCCCGATCAGCAGGTGGACTGGACCCGCGTGCCGGTGCGCGACATGACGGTGCTTGGGGTTGGGACGGTCGATCAGACGCTCCTCCAGCCGGCCGGCGACGAGACGCGCATCGATTGGGGGTACGCATACGCCGCCGCTCCATCCGGCCAGTCCAGGGCGACGATCGGAGCGAGCGCGGAGCTGCTCAAGAGCTTCGTCGAGCACGGAACGCTTCCCGAGAAGGACGACACGCAGATGCCCCGCGCCGCCAGCGAACGGCAACCCTGCCTGGCGTTCGTGTTCGACCTGGGGCGCATCGGCACAGGGACCGTCTCACGCCACCTGATGGTCGCCTACGATGAGCTTTACGCCATCAAGTTCCTCGGGCAGAAGCTGCGGCCCTACTGGCGCCGTAACGGGGCGACCCTCGTCGACCTGGTCGGTCCGCCGAGCGGGACTATGCCGATCTGGTCGATCGCTGCAAGTTGTTCGACGATCTGCGGATGGTCGACCTGACGCGGGCGGGCGGGGAGAAATACGCACAGATCGCCGCCCTGGCCTACCGGCAGGCGCTGGCCGGGTGCGGACTGGCGGCCGATGCCAACAAGCAGCCGATGCTCTTCACCAAGGAGAACAGCAGCAACGGCTGCATCGCCACGGTCGACGTGATCTACCCGGCCGCACCGCAGTTCCTCCTGATGGGGCCGACATACATCAAGGCGCTGGTTGCCCCCGCGATGGTCTACAGCACGTCCCCGCGCTGGAAGTTTCCCTTCGCCCCCCACGACGTCGGCACCTACCCGCAGGCCAACGGACAGGTCTATGGCGGTGGCGAGGAGTCGAAGAATGAAGCCGACATGATGCCCGTCGAGGAGAGCGCCAACCTGATCCTGCTCTGCGCCGCGATCGCCAGGATGGAGGGAAACGCCAGCTTTGCCTCGAAGTGGTGGCCGCAACTGACGCGATGGGAAGCCTACCTGGAGAAGTACGGCGAGGACCCCGAGAACCAGCTCTGCACCGACGACTTCATGGGGCACCTGGCCCATAACGCCAACCTCTCGGTCAAGGCGATCCTGGCCATCGCCGCTTACGGCGAGCTCTGCCGGATGCACGGCGATGCGCCGTCGGGCGCGAAGTTCCACGCTCTGGCCCGCGAGAACGCCCGGCACTGGATGAAAATGGCCGCGGACGGCGACCACTACCGCATCGCATTCGACAAGCCGAACACCTGGAGCCAGAAATACAACCTCGTCTGGGACAAACTCCTCGGCCTCGACGTCTTCCCGCCGGAAGTTGCGCGGCAGGAGGTTGCCTATTACAAGAAGATGAGCCAGCGCTATGGCGTGCCCCTCGACTCGCGCACCCGGCTCACGAAGACGGACTGGTGCCTCTGGAGCGCGACCCTGGCCGGAGATCAGGCCGATTTCGAGGCGATCGTATCGCCAATCTACGACTACCTGAACGAGACGACCGCGCGGGTGCCGTTCGTTGACTCGTACTACACCGACAACCCCAAGAGCGACGGCATGCGCGCCCGACCGGTGATCGGTGGCGTCTTCATCAAGATGCTCGAGGACCCCTCGATGTGGAAGAAGTGGGCCGGCCACGATCGCGCCAAACTCGACGACTACGCTCCCGCGCCAACCCTGCCGACGAGTGACTGAGGTGGTGCCGACGTCTCAAAGGCGGCCGGTCGCATGGCGATACACCGAGCAGAGACCGGCGGGCGACTGGACCCAGCCCGGCTTCGATGACAGTCCGTGGAAGCAAGCGCCGGGAGCCTTCGGCACCACCGGCACTCCCGGCATCCACGTGAACACGAAATGGGACACGCCCGACATCTGGATACGTCGCGACGTTACACTCCCCGCGTCGATCGACGCCTCCCGCCTCCAGCTCCTCACCTATCATGACGAGGGGATCGAGGTCTACGTGGACGGCATACTTGCAGCCAAGGAGTCGGGCTACCTCACGAGCTTCCAGCCGATGGAGATCCGCACCTCGGCTCGCGAGCGTTTCAAGCCCGGCGCGAAGGTCGTCTTGGCCGTACATTGTCATCAGACCGGCGGAGGGCAGGGCGTGGACGTCGGGCTGGTTGATGTGGATGAGCGACAGCCGTAAATCCGTTCAGGGATCGGGACGCTCTCCTGACGCCGGATCGTGCCGGCATGATTCTCTATGTTTTCACGTCTCCTTCCGACTCGAAAGCCTGAGCATTGTGAGGGAGACCGACCCTCATGATGAACCGTGCGAATGCTTGCGCAAGTGCTCCCGATATGGGGGGCGAAGCCGAAGGCGTGTGCCGATGCCCGATGCGAACTCCACGAGGAAATCCCTCTGGATTGTGTGTAGCTTCTGGAAACTGACAATTGACCAGTCGAGTCGGGGTTCCCCATCATGTTTGTGCAAGAGTGCGGATCCCTGGAATGTTTCCCTCGACGAGTTTTTTCCGAAAGTCTCTCTTCCTGACAATCTGGTTATTCCGCTCGACCTCTTGGCGGACCAGGACGGGCCACGCGATGACTTGTGCCAGCAAGATGTCTTCGATCTTGCTGTTCTCCAGGTCACAACTCTGAGTGAGAACAATCGAGTCGTAGGTTTCGATCTTGATGGGAAGCGTGGCGGATGGAGTGAGTGGCCAGGGTAGTTTCCCAGTGAGTCGGAGAACCGGACAGCCGAATAGAATGTCGCATTGCCTGAGTGTTCCGCCGCTCGTTACTTCGTACCACTCCGGATCGACGCTCCATTCTTCCTCGGGATACCAAGCCATCTCATCTGGCATTCTCAATCCTCGTCTTCATCAATCATCATCCCGGCCCAATCGGAATCGGAGAGCGGCAAATCGGTCCGCCCTTCCGAGATCGATACGATGATTCCCATACACGACATACTCTCACGCGGCGGGGCTGTCAGGACGATGTCATACTCGACGCCCGGCAGCAACTCATCCTCGTCTTGCTCCACATCCGTGTCCTGGTGCTTCGACGAATTGGCCAAGTGACTGGAAGTGGGCTCCTCGAGAGAGAGCTGTTTTCGATCGTCCTGCGCAACATCCCGCCCCGCCGACCCGACAGCGAGCGACGAGGCCAGGAGAGCGGCCTTCCATGCCCCTCGATTCACCGCGGGGCGGTGTGGGATAATTATAGGATTGAGCGACTGTTCAGACCGCGAGCCACTGAGGGCGACGTAGGCCGCCCACCGGCACGGTGAATTTCTCAGTGACAGGTCCAGTTTCTGGAGCACGCTCTCGAGTGCGGCTCGATTCTCCTCGCCGCAGTCCGCGTAAGAAACCCAGAGCCTGATCGGGAGACTCAGCGCCTCCGACCTCTTGAGCACAAGCCTCGCGAGTCTATTTGCATAGCCGCGACGGCGGTACTGCGGGCGCACGAAGAGTTCCTCAATATCGAGGAATCCGTCCCTCGGTACGGCGAAAGTCCAGCCTATTCGTTCATCGTTGGCGAGGTCGTAGAGCTCAACGCCATGGATCACGTCACCGCTTAGAATGTCCGGGACTTCCCACACAAACTCATACGGATCGAGAGGAACTTGCCGGTTAGCACTTGAGGATCGAACCGCCTGTTTGACCAAGGTCCATGTCGGTGATTCAGGCCATCGGATCCAAGCCTCGACCGAACGCTCCTCATAGTGATCGTAGGACAGCATGCCGAAGCCCTCATCGCCCCAGTCGGGACCCCAGGCGGCGTTCGCGAATTTGATCCTCCTGTCGTGATCGTCATAGCCGAAGAGGGATATCGCGTGGGAGCCGATGACCTCCTCATCGGGGCTCGGATCGGGGATCAGACCCTTCTCGGCGTGGAACCAGTCCTTGGTAATTCTGAAGGAAACGCCAGGTATCTGGCGGGTCGCGATCGCTCGTTTGCACTCCTCCAGGCTACGAATCCGCTGATAAGGTCCATGTCGCATTCTCTTTGCGATACGATCAAGGCCTTCCGGTTCGGTTGGCGGCCATCCCACGTAGGTCACCGCATCGGGCCAATCTCTGACGCGAACCCGTCCCCAACCGTATGAAATCCGATTAATTGTGATCGGCCATGTCCCGGTTCCCGGATCACCAGGAAAGGTGCCCTCCAGTTGCCTACTTCGCACGAAACCATAGGTCGTGCTTATAGGTTCAGGCTGGCTCGGGGGAGAGATCGCGCACGTGCTGATGGATCGAGTTTCCCACAAAGTGGGACTTAACAACTCCCTAGGGTGGGTTTGACCAGGCTTGCCTCTACGGCGGGGGCGCTTTGTCTTTCTCTTCCCCATGATTTCCTCCTCTATCCATCTTATTCTACTCGATCAGGACTTCCATTGCAGCGAGCAATCTCTTTTGCCTTCCGACGGCATCCGTCAGTAAACCTGGTGATGAGGCTCCTGCGGCGTGATTTGGCCACCTCCCGACTCAGCCGCACTCAGGTCGTGACCAACAGGCAACCCAGCCGAGGTTCCGGCCGACATAACGCGCCGCACGGGGTAGCCGCTCGGCGAGCACGGAAGGTACAACCAGCGTTTGTTCGCTCTCCAGTCGAAGGCCGGCAATCTGGCCCGCAGCAAGGTACTCGTCGATCGTGCGATGGACCGTCGCGATCGGGTGACGCAAGCCGGTCTGCGGGTCGATGAACCGGGCCCGCTGACCCTCGGCCGTGCGATCGGGATGCAACGCCGAGAGGATGCAACGGCCGCCGGGCCTCAGCACCCGGGCCACCTCGCTCAAGGCCCCGGCGAGGTCGGCGACGTGCTCGGCGACCAGGCCGAGCACCGCCAGGTCAAAGGTGGCGTCGCGGAACGGAAGAGGGCCCGGAAGAGCGTGGCGGATCCAGTGCACCCGGGCACGAACGCCTTCGATCTTCCTCCGAGCCCGGGCCATCATCTCGGGCGTCAGGTCGAGCGCGGCGATCTCGGCCGCACCGGCCTCGATCAATGCCAGGGTGTGCCGACCAGTACCGCAGCCGACGTCGAGGGCTCGGCGGCCGGCGAGCGGGCCGAACCATGCTCGGACCGCCGGCTCCTCCAGAGCCGTCAACGGATTGCCATCGTCGTCGTAGAGCGGAGCCCACGCGGCGTAACCGGCCTGGACCGCGAGCTCGTCGGCGGATTCCTGCATGGGCCACTCGTATCGAACCTTGGTCCGGACTGCGCCAGGGGCGGTATCCGGCGATGAATATACGCAAATGGAAGTGAAACGGCCCCAGGGCATGAGGAGTCCGCCCTGGGGCAGCTCATCCATTCTACTACCCGATCGGCGGTTGATCGATCCACCATCGGCTGATCGACGGGCCGCCGGTAACTTCCCAGCGCGAGGAGGGACAACTCTTCCTCGGTCACGAGACGATTACACCACCCTCGCGCCTGGACGATTGACCTCAACCCGTTATGCACCTGCAACGTCAACATCCGCGAAATTCGCCCCGAGGCATCCTCAACCGTCATCGACCAGATCGACGTCGCACCCGAAACACACTGTGGATAATAGGAGGCGACGCAATGCAACATCGCCGTCCCTTCGGCCTGGAGCGCCTCGGTGGAGATCAGCTCGGTGGTTTCGTAGATTAATTTTCGCGGCCCGTCTCCAACCTGGAGGGCCAGCGGAGGAATCCCGATCGGCTTCCACTCGATAGGCGCCGAGAGCAGTACCGAGGCGCAGCGTCTTGTGCCAGCGTTCGACTGCCTTGAGCAAAGCCACGGCCGTCCGGCCCTTCATGGAGAGATTCGGCTTGGGCGGCACCAAGAGGCCTTGGCGAGGCTTTCCACGCTGGCGGCTCCGCGAGTTGGCGACCGACGGGATGAACTTCTGGGCATGCAGGTAGTCGCAGATTGGCCCGTGATGGACCGGGTCCAGCATCGGCTGCTCGATGAACCAGCGGATGACTGTCTCCCAGAAGTCGTTGTTTTGGAAATTGCTCCCGAGCCGGGTCGCCAGAAGGGATCGGGTGAGCCGCTCATCGCCACCCAGGCCAAGGACCTGGGCGTATCGGAACGCCTCCGGGATGGGGCACTCGGTGGGCGCTCGAACGAAGTGGTGAGCCATCCGCTTGGTGAGTTCCAGCGGCAGGCCCTTCGCGGTCCGGATGCTCTGTCCCCGCCCGATGTGCTTGTACCAATCCTGCCACCGGACGGCGTCGGGCGTCAGGCCATCCCGCCAGGCGGCGTCGAGGAATTCGGGTACCTCGTAGTGGGCGAAGAGATGGCGGAGCAGGCTCCGGAACTGCTGCGCGGGGTCATCCCCCGGCGGGAGCCAGGAGTCGAGCGGACGGAGCCAGTCTCTCCAGTGTGCGGACAGGGCGAGCAGGAGCGGTTTGTACCGAGGGGATTGCTTCCAGCCGAGGAGCTGCGTTCGCTGTTCGCAGCAGGCCGTCAGCGTCCGATGTGCCCGGGCATTCGGGGTGAGCAGATGCGGGCACGGCTGTTTCCGCCAGGCCGGGTCACGTTCATTCGGCCGCACCCAGCGAAAGGAATTCGGGCGATCCCGGGCGTATGGTCGCGGCGGGCGATCCCGGGCGAGAGCTCTCGCGCGGGTTTTGTGTTTCTCGTAATAGTCGGTCTCGAACGTTCGCTCCAGGGACTCCAGATCGATGGTCATTCACAGGATGGACACACGGTCCACCGCGCTCGGAGAGAGACACCACTTCCGCCCGCTCTCCTCCCAATCGGAGAGCACGCCGCGGAGATGCCCTCTCGGCAAGGGTAATTTACCCGATCGATGGCTCTTCTGCCAGCGACCTTTGGAGTCCCCGCAGTCCAGGCTCATCGTTTCAAAGAGATCGAGACCCGAGCAGGTGCCGAGAGTTTGGGATCGCCCCGTTGCTCGAGGCCGATACAAAACGTCTCCGGATTGAGCCGGGCCTTGATCACCTCACGATGGCCTCCCTCAACCTCGACGATGACCGGGCGCGCGAGGTCCACGAGCGGGGCGTCGAGCCAGAGGGCGATTTCCTCTTGATGGTCGGCCTTCAAGGTGATCGTGTTGTCGCGCACCGACGCCTCGATATGTCCCGAGGGATCGGGCCGCGGGGCTTCAATCCAGTAGAAGTGCTTCAGGACGTCGTCCGACTGGGACCAGACGATCCGGTCCGGGTGAGCCGACCGCGAGCCCGATTTGAGCATCTCACCGACTTTGTCGCGATCCGGGACCGAGTGTCCGACGTCTTTGAGCAATGCGACTTCGCCGGGGTAACCGCCGTATCGGGCTTTCCATCCCGCGAGCTCCTTCACGAAATCGCGGGTGCGATCGGCACGGCCGTAGGCGGTGTCCTTCTCGCCGACCATGACCGAGAACCGGACATCGCGGAGGTTTTCGCCGTGTGTTTCTCCGGGGGTCGCGGCCGCGGCCGAGGCGTGGACGGCGGCGAACCGGTCGGGCATCTTCGGGCCGATCACGAACGCGCCGTAGCCGCCGTGCGAGGCACCGAGGATGTAGACCCGGTCCGGGTTCACCTCGCCGAACAAGATGAATTGCCGGATCAGCCGCTCGACCAGCGGGCAGATCGCATCGTCGTAGAAGCCGTTCCACACGTCGTTGGGCGCGCGGAGCGCCAGGTAGACGTAGCCGCCTGCCTCGGGGTGCGGCTTGTAGTATCGCTCGAACATGCTCCGCCACTGCTGGTCGTTGACTCTCGCCGCCGTACCGCCGCCGCCGTGCATCGCGATGACCAGCGCCCAGCCCTCAGCCGGTTTCTCGCCAATGTGCCGCCACAAATAAGGACTCTTCCGGTCCTTGGTCGCGACGGTCTTCGCCTCGAACTCTTTGCGGAGCGGCTCGTGCGCCGGCGATGCCTTGTAGGCCGACCAGGCCATCTCGCGCATCGACTCGTCCCAGGGCAGCTCGGTCAGGAGCTTCCGGGCCGCGGCTTGCTTGGCCTCATCGGTCCCGAAGCGGTCGGCAAAGATCCTGGCCAACTCGGCCCGGGTCTGTTCCGGGGCCGGGCGGTCGAGGTCGATGCGGACGACCGTGTCCGCCGCGACGGTCGCGGCGCGAACTGCGGTGCCGTCTCCGAGACGGGCAACGACCAGGACGGACCCGCTGAGCGGTGCCTCACACGTCAAGCAGCGATTCAGGTCCACCTGCGGGCCGAAACTCGACCCGTGCTTGCGTGCGGTCCCAGTCGCGCGGTCGATCGTCATTACCTCCGCCTCGACGCGCTCGCCACCGCGGCGGACCTCGACCATCAGCTTGGGGCGAGCCGGGGCCGTGGGAGTGCCTTTCGCGTACCGGTCGGTCACGTCCTCGGCGGGGACATGCTCGGATCGATTCCAGACCATCGGGAAGAACACACCGGTGTTCCGATAGGTGACCGCATAGATGGCGCTGCGGGGTGAGCCCTTGATCGCCTTGGCGGCATCGCCGACGAACCAGGCGTGGTCAAGGCCCTTCTCGTCGGGTTCGGCGGCCCCGACGAAGTGCCAGCCATCGTCCCAGACCTCGACCCAGGTGTGATTGCCGCCCCGGACCGGCCACGACGCGATCCCGGCCACCCGCGCCGGTACACCCACGGCGCGGCAGGCCTCGACCAGCATGATCGAGAGGCCCGTGCAGGTCGCCATCCCCTGCGCGATCGACTCCTTCGAGCACTGGTCGGTGCGGAGCCGGCGGGTGTTGTAAGTGACTTTGTAATCGCGGAAGAGCGCCTTGTTCACTTGCATCGCGGCCTGGCCGGGCGTCTTGCAGTCCTTGACCAGCGGCAAGTACCGGTCGTGGAACTCGGTTCGCATCGATTGCCGGGGCTCGGTCAGGCTCGCGTGCGGCAGGACGGCGTCCAGGAAGACCTCCTCTGGCAGTCGGGCACCCCAGGGGACTTCACCGCGCGCCCGGTAGGCCAGCGCCATATTCGCGGCCAGCGTCTCGGGGGAAAGTTTCTCGAGGTCGCGAGGCGGCAGGTACTTCAGCAAGTAAGCCAGGCCGGCCCGGTGCTCCATCGGGCACGATTCGAGCAGGCGAACCCACTCCTTCTTGTGAGCCGGGGCGCGGTCGAGCGACGCCTCGACCTGCTGATCCCACCATGCGGATTCGAGCGGCGAGCCGGCCGCGATCAGGGCGGTACCGATCCAGAGCAAGAGCGCAGGCATGATTCCTCCGGGGCGGGGTGTTCTGGCGTCAGAATCGACAATCTAGAGTGCTTCACGCATGATTTGCGGACAGCTCAAGGCGCCTGCCGCTCATACTAGCCCGACGCGCGAGCGAGGGGAACGGCGTCGACTCTCGCTGCGCGTCGGGCTAGTATGGTTCTTGTGCGCAATTCAATCGTGAAGCGCTCTATCATGCTCGATCGGCAACGATCGCGAAAGCGTTCTCCGCGGAAAGAATCGCTCTGGGGCGGACTCCGAGCGAAGCTCTTTCCCGAGAAGAACGATTCTTGTGAGGAGTGTCCGCTCAAGGGCTGTCGGCGGCCCGGAGCCTCTCCAGGATCTCGGGCATCCATTCCCGATGCTCGGGCTTCATGGCGCAGGCGCGGAGGCAGACGATCTCGTCGATGTCCCAGTGGGACACAGGGGCCGACGGTTCGAGCATGACCCGTGGGAAGGTGGCGAGGGCCAGGTGCAGGTCCCGGTTGGCCGCGGCGTCGAAGGTCCGCCGGGCTCGCGCCGACGACTCACTCGCCGTTTCGGCCCGGACGGCCCACACAACGATATCCAGCTCGGGTGGGAACGGCGGAGTGAATCGCTGGTCCTGTTCCAGGGCTCGGTGGAGAATCAGGGCCGCCTCTCGGCAAGACTCGAGCCCTCGGGCAAAGGCACCGCCGACTTCAAGCGGGAGCAATCGCATCGTCGTCCAGAGTGCCACGGCCGAGGCCCCTGCCCGCGAGCATTCCAGCGAGATCTCGCCCAGGTGCAGCTCGGCTGAGCTGAAGTAGGTATAGGGTGAGTCATGCCGGTAGAACCGGCCGACGGCCGGGTCGCGGAAAAGCACGCAGCCACAACCATACGGCTGTAGTCCGTGCTTGTGCGGGTCGATGACGATCGAATCCGCCTCACCAATGCAGGCGAATGCGGCCTGAGTTTCGGGACCGAGATTCCCCGCGAGCGTGAAGTATCCGCCATACGCCGTGTCGACATGGACGCGGAAGTCATGTCGCTCTCGCAGAGCGAGCACTTCGGGGAGCGGATCCACCGTTCCGGCGGCGGTCGTCCCGAGCGTGACCACCACTGTACCAATTTCATCCTCGGCGATCGCTTCTTCCAGGGCGGGGACATCCATCCGTCCGCGGGCATCGACGGGAATCTTTCGGAAGGGGACGCCGAGGACCGCGGAGAGTCGCGAGTGCGTATAATGGGCCTGCGCCGAGGCCGCCACCGCGCGGCCGGGACGCAGCTCCCGCCCGACCCAGAGGGCCTCGAAGTTGGCCATCGTCCCGCCGCCGCAGAGGTGGCCGAGGTGGTCCTCCCAGCCGAACATCCGCGCGATCCCGGACACCGACTGCTTTTCCATGAGCGAGCTGGCTCGGCCGCCGTCGAGAGCGTGGTTGTTCGGGTTGAGGAACATCGCCATCGCATAGGCCAGCCGGGCCGCCGGGTGCGGTGGCTTGAGCATCTGGCCGATATAAAGCGGGTGATGATACGGGTAGTTGTCCTTCATCCGCTCCGAGGCTTCTAGCAGGACCTCGCGGAGCGCGCTCGATTCGATCCGCGGCTCAACCGACGGGCAGGCCACAGAATCCTTGTTCGAGCGAGCAGAGCATCTCGCCAAGAATTGCGAGCCTCTCGTGGTCGAATGTCATGAGGACGTCCTTCGTTCTGTCGATATCCGGCAAGACGGCCAGCGCGCGACTCTAAACTAGCGGATGAGCACCACCTCCGCCAGTGATGGGAATCGGGGCCAAGGATCGATGGAACGCCGTTTGCTACAATCTGGTGACTAAGACAGGCCCCCGTGCGAAACGGGCGTGTCCGCTCGGGGCCCTGAGTCGTCCGGTTGCGGAACGAAACGAACTCCCGATGCCGCCCGGACGGGGCGCTCACACCATGGCATTACGGATCGAAGATTACGCGATGATCGGCGATTGCCGGACGGCCGCCCTGGTGGGCCGTGACGGCTCGATCGATTGGTTATGCATGCCCCGGTTCGACTCGGGGGCGTGCTTCGCCGCACTCCTGGGCTCTCTGGAGAACGGCCGCTGGAAGCTCGCGCCGAGCGACGGCGTCGAGATCGAGCGGGTGCGACGCCGATACCGGCCGGGCTCGCTCGTACTGGAAACCGAGTTCATCACCAGGTCGGGGACTGTGCGGATCACCGATGCGATGGCGATCGATAGTCCCACCCCCACCGTGGCGCGAGTCGTCGAGGGGTTGCGCGGCGAAGTCCCGATGCGGTCGGAGCTGATCATCCGGTTCGACTATGGTTGGATCGTCCCCTGGGTGACCCATCACGAGTGGGGCGTCTCGGCGATCGCAGGGCCCGACATGCTTCGACTCCGATCGTGGGTCGAGCACCGCGGTGAGCGACTGACCACGGTCGGCGAGTTCACGGTGAAGGAAGGACAGCAGATTCCCTTCACGCTGGCCTGGCATCCGTCAACCGAACCGCCTCCGGCCGGGCTCGATGCCGTAGGGGTCGTGCGCGATGCCGACGCCTGGTGGCGCGCCTGGTCGGACCGTTGCGACGGCCAGTCTTGCGAGGATGAGGCCGTCGTGCGCTCGCTGATCGCGCTCAAGGCGCTGACCTACGCGCCGACCGGCGGGATCGTCGCTGCGGCGACGACCTCGTTGCCCGAGAGGATCGGTGGAGTGCGCAACTGGGACTATCGCTTCTGCTGGCTGCGCGACGCGACGTTTTCCCTGCTGGCGCTGATGAACGCCGGCTACCTCGACGAAGCGCGCGAATGGCGCGAGTGGCTGCTCGCGTGCCGCGGCGGGTCAGCCCGAACACCTCCAGATCATGTATGGCCTTGCCGGCGAGCGTCGCCTGACCGAGCTGGAGCTGGATTGGCTGGACGGCTACGAAGGGTCGAAACCGGTGCGGGTTGGCAACGCGGCCTCCGGGCAGTTCCAGCTCGACGTCTACGGCGAGGTCGCCGACGCACTTTACCAGGCCCATCGCCACGGGCTGAGTTCAATGGACGACGCCTGGCGGCTGAGCACGGTCCTGCTCCATTTCCTGGAGACCGCCTGGAAGGAGCCCGATGAGGGCATCTGGGAGGTGCGCGGCGACCGACGACACTTCACTCACTCCAAGGTCATGGCCTGGGTCGCCTTCGACCGTGCCACCCGTGCCATCGAGCAATTCGGATTCTCCGCGGAATACCTCGATCGCTGGAAGGCAGCCCGACACGCGATCCACCAGGAAGTCTGCGAGCAAGGCTTCGACCTGAAGCTCAATGCGTTCGTCCAGTCGTACGGATCTTCGCACCTGGATGCCAGCCTCCTGATGATCCCCCTGGTCGGCTTCCTGCCCGCCGACGACCCTCGCATGAAGAGTACGGTCGACGCGATCCAGAAGCGGCTCACGCACGATGGGTTCGTCCGCCGGTACAACTCCGATTCGGACGTCGACGGCCTCCCCACCGGCGAGGGGGCTTTTCTCCCTTGCACGTTCTGGCTGGCCGACAACCTGGCGCTCCAGGGGCGTCGCGACGAGGCCCGGGAGATCTACGACCGCCTCCTCTCCGTCCGAAACGATGTCGGACTACTCGCCGAAGAATATGACCCTGCCGCGCAGCGGCTGCTCGGCAACTTCCCCCAGGCGTTCTCCCACGTCTGCCTGGTCAACACGGCGCGGAACCTCGCCCAGGACAAGGGTGGGCCCGCCGAGCAGCGGCATGAGGAGTAATGAGCTGCGAGTCGGGCCGGTCCCAGGCCCACGACGATGAGGTTGACGTGGGCCTTTCCAGCGATCATCCCGGGTGATAGGCTGCACGAGCCGCGGCACGGATTCCTGGGACGTGGAGGTCAACCTCGTGGAGTACTCGGGATGAAGCCGGTTTGGCTGATCGAGGCCGGTGTGTATGGAGCCGAGGCCGAGCCCCTGCGCCGAGATCCGACGCCAGGGCATGTCGGGCGACCTAATCCCGTACTCGGCTTTGAAGAAGGGTGCGGAGGTGATCGTCGATGGGCGGGCTCTCGGCGCCTCGGATTGCGTCATCGGCTACGGGACATATCCCTTCGCGCGACAGATCCAGTTGCACCATCGATGGGTCCCCGGGGCCTGGTGCACGCCGGAGAACCTCGATTGTACAGCCTATTATGCCCACTTCGGCAAGTTTCTCCTCAATCAGAATTACGCGGTCATGCCTGGTGTCGAGGCGATCCGTCAGCGCGACTGGTTGTTCTCGACCTTCGGGCGGGGCGACGAAGTCTTCGCTCGACCTACGAGCTGCCATAAGCTCTTCGTGGGCCGTTGCATCACCCGAGAGTCGTTCGTCAATGCGCTGGCCCGACCCGGTACGACCCGATGACTCTCGTCGTGGTCGCGGCCCCGCGGCCGATCGCGATCGAGTGGCGACTTGTCGTGGTGGAGGACCGCGTCATCGCGGCCAGTCAATATGCCGAGGGCGGGACGAGAGCCATCCAACCCGGTTCGCCCGACGATGTCCGCGAGTTCGCCACGACCATGCTCGCGGAAGTCCGATGGCGACCCGATCCCATCTTCATGTTGGATGTCTGCGAGTCGGAGGGCCGATTCTGGCTGGTCGAGCTGAATAGCTTCAGTTGTTCGTGGCTTTACCCAATGCGATCCGGCGGCAGTGGTGGCGGAGGCAAGCGAGTTGGCGAGTCGGACGTGGGCTAGCAACCGATGAAGGATCTGCCGCCGCTCATCGTGGTATAGGCGTCTTGAAGACGATGGCACGAGCGGCTCGAGGGGTGTCGTGAAATCATCAAGATCTTGATAGGATGCTGTGTCCGCCGGTAATCGGCGGGATCCCGGGGCTTGGAGTCGAAGGCGTGCGGTCACGGATCATGTGATGGAGGGGTGTCCCGAATCGGGCCTTTATGAGCATGACTCGACGTATTCGCATCATCGCCGCTCCACCGGGCGAGGCACCCCAGCACATACGAGAAGCATGGATCGGGTGCGTATTGCCGGTCATCGCGGTCCCCGGTGACCCGCGATCGCGTGCGGTATGCCGCGGAGTCCTCACGAGGAGACCTGCCGAGGCCCGTGACCGCTATCTGGTCCGAACCGCCCGACGCGGTCGCCGCGCCGCGCGGCGGGATCGCGATGCCGCTCAATGGTGGCGAGAGAGTGTGCCTCGCGTCATCGAACCAGGGCAGCTCCTGGCCTTTCCGGAAGAGGTGTGCGAGCGACTCGTGGGGATACAGACTCTGCGACTTTCCCCGATGACCACGAGACGGTGGATGATCGTGATCCTCATCGTCGCGGTGGGCATCATCTCCAGTATGGGTTGGTATCGGCTCTGGCGACTCGGCTCGCGATACCGATCCATGGCAACGACCTACGGCCTCCATGAGGCGATCGCACTCGGAAATGCCGGTCAATTACGAGAACATGGATGCCAAGTACGGGGCCCAGTCCGGACTGCATCGATCCGACCCCAGTCCGGTGACGAGCCCCGGAAAATGGTTGTCTGAGCACGCGAGATGGCCGCCTTCCACCGACGGCTCCATGGGCGGCTCTCCCGCCTGAGGAAGAAGTACGAAGCGAGCCTCTTCCCAGCCTGGATCGCTCTCTCGATCCTGATCCACCGCTGACCGAGGACATTCCAGGACCGACGCTACAGCCGCCCCCGCGTTGAAATCGTCCGGTGCGTAGTCGGCCCCTCGATCTATGTCCAAGGAAAAGCGGTCCATCAGATGAAGTCCACCGATCCATCCGCCCGGAAGCCGAACCCGCGGCGCCAGGGCTTGGGCGGGTAATGGCGGAAGGCCTCCTCGTTCAGCTCGATGCCCCAGCCGGGCTTCTCGGGGATCGGCAGGTAGCCGCCGCGGACGACCGGGGGCTCGCGGACCAGGTCCCTGCGGGGCGGGGCGTCGTCGGGGGTGTACTCGAGGATCAGGAAGTTCGGCGTGGACGCGGCGAAGTGAGTGTTGACGACGTTGGCCACCGGTCCCATCGGATTGTGGGGGGCCACGACGACGTAATGCGCCTCGGCCATGGCGGCGATCTTCTTCATCTCCAGGACGCCGCCGCACAGGCAGATGTCGGGCTGGATGATGTCCAGCGCCTGGGCCTGGAGGATCGGCTGGAACTCGAACTTGGTGTAGTTGCATTCGCCGCTGGCCAGGGGCACCGTGACATGCGCGGCCAGCTTGGCCAGGGCATCGACGTTCTCGGGCCGGATCGGCTCCTCGAGCCAGAACGGATTGTAAGGCTCGATGGCCTTCGCCACGCGCACGGCTCGGCTGGGCTCGAAGAACTGGGCGTGGATGTCCACGGCGATGTCGGCGTCCTGGCCCAGCGCCTCCCGGACGGCGCGGATTCGCTGCCCGGCGGCGCGGGTCACGGCGTTGTAGGGAGCGGCATGCATGCCGGGCGGGTGCGGCGCCATCTTCACGGCGGTGTATCCATACTTCTCGACCGCCGCCCTGGCACTCTCCGCCAGTTGGCTGGGCTCGGCCCCGCCGACACCCCTGTAGACCCGGACCTTCTCCCGGCACTTGCCGCCCAGGAGGCGGTAGACGGGCAGTCCCGCCGCCTTGCCGGAGATGTCCCAGAGGGCCTGCTCGATCCCGCTGATCGCCGCGTTGATCACCGACCCGCCGGGGAACCGGCTGAAGTTGTACATCATCGCCCAGAGGTGTTCGATGTTGCGCGGATCCTGGCCGACCAGCCATTCCTTGAAGTCGACGATGGCCGCGACCGTCGCCTGGTCCGGCCCGCACGAATAGGCCTCGCCGATGCCGTGAATCCCCTGATCGGTCTCGACCTTGACGAACACATGGTTCCTGCCCAGGCCGACGAGGAATGTCTTGATGTCCGTGATCCGGATTTCCGGGCGGCCCCCGGCTGGCCCGGCCGGCTGCGATCCGGCCGCGGTGCCCGACGCGGCACCGACCGCCATGCCGGTCGTCATGAGGAAGTGGCGCCGTCTCATCGGATGCCTTTCGTCGTGGTGGGTGGGTCCGTCTTTCGCTCGAAGTAAAGGCGGTGGGCCGTCTTGCCCAGGATGGCGTCGCGGGCGCGGGCGTCAAGGCCCAGCCCTTGAGCTGAAGAGCCGGATCTGCTGGGCGTAGGTCGTCTTGCGGGCACCATAGCTCACACGGGAAGGCGCTGCCCCAGAGGCAGCGGTCCGGGCCGTAGGCATCGATGATCCGATGACAGGCGTCGTGCATGTCCTCGAAGGGATACGCCTGCGAGCTACCGGTCGGTAGGAACGAGAGCTTGGCGTGCAGGTTGGCGTGCCGCGCCAGGTCGAGCACATCTCTCAAGGTCTTTTCATATTCGGGCCCCGCGGCCAGGTACAGGCAATGGTCGAGCACGACCATCAGGTCCCGGAAACCGGTCGAGGAGGGCGGCCAGTTCCGCGGCCTTATCGCGGTTCACCCGGACGTTGACCACGAGGCCCAGCCGACGTGCCGCCTCCCAGAGCCGGTGGACACGGGGGCAATCCAGCCGGCCCCTCGGCGGACTGATAGCTCCGGAGCGCCGCGAATGTTGTGGCCGCGACCGTACTGTTCCAGCAAGGCGGGGCTGTGGGAGTCGTCCGGGTCCAGGGTGACAGATGCCGGCCATCCAATCGGGGTTGGCCCGCACCGCATCGAGGAGAAAGCGGTTGTCCCAGCCATAATACGTGGTCGTCTGGACCGCGAGGACTTGATTGACGCCCGCGCCTTTCCGCTCCCGGTTGAGGTGTGCGACCGTCCCGGTCCCCTTGGGCGGGCGGAGCGGCTTGGCGATGGGAGGATAGAGCCCGGTCGTCGTCGCTGTAGATATGGGCATGGCTGTCGATGATCAGCATGGGGGCCCTCCCATTCCGAGTGCGGTAGTCCCCGCGCGATTCAGAGTAGGGACCTCCGCGAGGACCTGATACGGTCGATCTCGCCGACGCTTCGATGCGTCTCGCAGCCGCCCTCCGACCTCCTGGCGCGTTTCAGGATCGAGCCAGGGCCTGGAGCGTGACGATCTCCCTCGTTGGGTATCCGAGGTATCCTCCGCGATCCACCCGCATTGTCGTTATAGATCATCACCTCACCATCAATCCGGAATGCCCCTTCCCACTGAATGGAGAAGTGCTCGGGCGTCTCATCGATCGTGACTGTCCGCCGTTTCCCCTCCAGCATGAGACAGAGAGCAAAGTCTGTCCTCCATGTCGAGCATCCAAGCGTCGCCGGTCGACGTGGAGAACAAAACCAATGGCCCGAGGGAGACGACCCGGCCCTGCTTCTCAATCGCGCTTGCGACGATGTCATCGACTTCCCGGGTAATCGAGATGCGTCCTCCCTCGAACGATCCTCCGCTGAATACCCCCCTGTCGAAACAGTCGTTTGGGTCGCTTCATGGTCCTCGCCCCAGATCCTGAGCGATCGGCGTCGAAGTTCGGAAGAACGGACCGCCGATCGCAAAGCTTTCGTACAACGATCCTCATCCCGGCATAAACTTTTGAGCGAGCCGGCAGAGGCTAGGTGGCCTTGATTTCCTCCGGACTGGTGCCAACTGACAAAGAGACCTTCCCCCACTCCTCGGGGGAAGCTTCTGAACCAGAACTGACCAGATCAGGTCGTTCTTTTCTTTCATGCGTTGACCGTCGAATTTGCGACTGACAATGACCAGATGGATACGTCATCGTCCGGACCGTCAGACACATCCACCAAGTCGTCGAGATGCCTGGAAATAGGCGTTTTTCAACACATCACGAATCTTCCGTTTCAACTGGTCGTCTGCCATGTTGGAACTCCCTGAAGCATTGGCTCGATTCGCTTCCGGATCGTCCCAGAGGGTCGGGGCCGTGGAAGAACATGGTCAGATGCGCGATCTCAAGTCGCGGGCCTCAATGCCGATCTCAAGGCTGCCGCACGCCTCACGCAACACGGACTCGGTGATGAAGCCCTCATTGAAGCACCGCACCAGAAAACGATACGCGTCTGTCGCAGAGGGAACGTCGCGTCTCGTTGAGGTCGGAGTGCAGAATCCGCCTCGGCGGTGCGGCTGACTGTTTCGTGTGGCGCGGGTCTCGGAGATCGAATTCCGTAGTCCCGTGCTCCGTGGCGTACTTGAGCTGAGCGTCCTTGAGGGCTCGAACCTCGGACCGTAGTCGTCGATGACATGGATCGCGTGGCGAACCTCATCCAGCCAGAAATCGAGATTCGCGACCTGTCCGGCGAGTTGGTGGCGGTTCAATGTGACGAACTTCGCCAACTGGTCCGTGAGGATCCTCGCGATGTCAGAGGAGTACGGCATGGCAAGTCCTCCTGAGCGTCCCGGCCGCCGAACCAGGCCGATGTATCAGCCGCCCTCGCCACCCGAAAACTCGCGCACGATCGAGCCGACGAACGAGCTGGCGTCGCCGAAGAGCATGAGCGTCCGGTCGAGATAGTAGAGCGGGTTGTCGATCCCGGCGAAGCCCGGGCTCATGCCGCGCTTGATGACCATCACGGTGCGCGCCTTGTCCACGTCGAGGATCGGCATCCCGTAGATCGGGCTGGAGGCGTCCTCGCGTGCCGCGGGATTCGTCACGTCGTTGGCTCCGATCACCAGCGCGACGTCGGTCTGGGGGAAGTCGCCGTTGATCTCGTCCATGTCGAGCAGGTGGTCGTAGGGGATGTCGGCCTCGGCGAGCAGGACGTTCATGTGGCCGGGCATCCGGCCGGCGACCGGGTGGATGCCGAACTTGACGTCGACCCCGCGCTTGGTCAGCGCGTCGTAGAGCTCGCGGACCTTGTGCTGGGCCTGCGCGACGGCCATTCCGTAGCCCGGCACGATGACGACCTTGCTGGCCGCGGAGAGGATGGCCGCGGCCTCCTCGGCCGTCGCGCTGCGGACCGATCGCTCGGCCTGGGTAGCCGGCCGCCGCGACCTGCTCCTGCCCGAACGCCCCGAACAGGACGTTCGTGAACGACCGGTTCATCGCCTTCGACATGTTCACCGAGAGGATGAACCCCGAGGCGCCGTCGAGCGCCCCGGCGACGATCAGGAGCTTGTTCTCCAGCGCGAACCCCATCGCCGCGGCCGAGAGCCCGGCGTAGGAATTCAGCAGGGAGATCACCGTCGGCATGTCGGCGCCGCCAATGGGGATGATCATCATCACGCCGAAGAGGAGCGAGATCGCCACGATCAACGGGAAGAGCAGGGCCTGCGAAGGGTCGTAGACCATGTAGGCCCCGGCGGCGACGGCCACGGCGAGGAGGGAGAGATTGACGAAGTTCTGGTTCTTGAAAATGATCGGCCGCTGCGGCAGGATCTCCTGGAGCTTCCCGGCGGCCATCAGGCTGCCCGAGAGCGTGAGCGAACCGAGGATGACTTCAATCGCGAGCACCGCCATCATGAACGGCGGACGTCGGGCACCATTGCAGGTGGTACTCCGCAATGCCGACCAGCGTGACGCAAAAGGCGCCGAACGCGTGGCTCAACGCCGTCCGTTGCGGCACGGCCGTCATTTGCACCCGGCCAAGCGGTACCCCGATGATCGTGCCCAGCACCAGCCCGACGGCGATCCACTTGTATTCGATGATCTCGAGATGGAACAAGGTCCCGACGATCGCCAGCAGCATACCGAGCTCCCCGGCCCGGACGCCGTTCCGCGCCGTGCTCGGCGAGCTCATCCATTTCAACGAGAGGATGAACAAGCCGGTGGCGATCAGGTACACGATCTCGATGGCATATTCGCGCATGGGGTCATCGCCTCTTCGGGCCGCTCGCCTTGAACATTCCGAGCATGCGGTCTGTGATAATAAATCCGCCCGACGATGTTGGTCGTGGCGGCGATGATCGCGAGGGTGCCGACCGCGGTCGCCAGCGTACTCTCGCCCGCGCCGGCCAGGATGATCGCCCCGACCACGGCAATCGCATCCAGCGCGTTGGTCAACGACATCAGCGGCGTGTGAAGCAGCGGGGAGACCCGCCGGATCACTTCGAACCCGATGAATGCCGCCAGCATGAAGACATAGAGGCTCGTGATCAGGTCGAGCTTCATTTCTCAGCTCCCTGGGATGCCGATGCCAGCGCCGGCAGCGCGAAGAACTCGCGCACCCGGGCGTTGACGACCTCGCCGTCCCGCGTCAGCAAAGTCTCGCGGATGATCTCGTCGTTCAGGTTCAATTGGATCTTGCCGTCCTTCACCAGGTGCAGGAGGAACGCCGTGACGTTCTTGGCATACATCTGGCTGGCGTGATAGGGCACCGTGCTGGCCAGGTTGATCCAACCGACGATGGTCACGCCGTGCACGACAATGATCTCCTCGGGCTGGGTGAGCTCGCAGTTCCCGCCGCGCTCCGCGGCAAGGTCAACGATCACGGAGCCCGGGGCCATGCGCGCGACCATATCGCCGGTCACCAGCACCGGCGACTTCTTGCCCGGGATGACCGCGGCCGTGATGACGATATCGCTCTCCGCGACGACCCGCCCAAGCAGCTCGCGCTGGCGCAGGTAGAACGATTCATCCTGCGCGGTGCCGTATCCGCGTGCGTCCTGAGCGTCCTTGGCTTCGATGGGAAGCTCGACGAATCGGCCTCCGAGGCTCTGGACCTGCTCCTTGGCGGCAGGCCGCATGTCGTAGGCGGAGATGACGGCACCGAGGCGTTTCGCCGTGGCGATCGCCTGGAGCCCGGCCACTCCGGCCCCGATGACCAGGACCCGGGCGGGCGTGATCGTACCCGCCGCCGTGGTCAGCATGGGGAACATCCGCGGCAGCTTATCGGCGGCGACGATCACCGCCTTGTAACCGGCAACCGTCCCCATCGAGGAGAGCGCGTCCATGCTCTGCGCGCGGGTCGTCCTGGGCATCAGCTCGATGGAGAATGAGGTGACTCCCTTGTCGGCGAGCTCTCGGAGGGTCTCGATCGATCCCAGCGGTCGCTGGAAACCGATGAGCACCTGGTCCCGTCGCATGAGGGGGAGATCCTCCCTGCCGGTCCGGTCGTTCGAGCCAAAGCCCAGTACCTGGATGACGATGTCGGCGGTGCTGAAGATCTCGGCGCGAGTCGGGAGGATCTTCGCGCCTTTCGCGGTGTATTCGGCGTCCGGGTAGCCGGCTTCCGCGCCGGCACTCGATTCCACGACGATCTCGAGACCGGCCTTCACGAGGTTCGGGATCACGACGGGAGCGAGGGCCACGCGCCGTTCGCCCGGGAAACTCTCTCGAGGGACTCCGACGATCATGAAGCTGGCTCCGATCGGGAGAATTCCGGCGGCGGGCGGAGCCGGCCGACCTCCGCCGATGGCGTTGCCGGACGGACGCCAGTCGGGTGCGTCATCCGCTCAGACCTCCGCGGGGAGGTCAGGTTTGCGGAACGCGGCGCAGCCGGTCGAGGGATGAACACCTGGCCGATTCTCACTCCAGGGAGGAATTCCGTGGACTCCGCGATAGCACCGGTTCGCGGTGGCCTCGCTCGCAAGATCGCCCATTCTAACCACAATCTCGCGAAAGTCCATTCGGTACCGCGAATCGGAATGGCTCGGCGGATCCACCCGTCTCCCAGGTTGATGAATCAGGGGCCAGCACCGTTTCCCCGGTCCGCTTCATGTCGATCGCAGGAGCTTGACTTCACGAATCAGCCGATCGCCGAGCCGGTCCCTCTCGACCTCGAGGTCACAGTGGACTTGAAGGTTCAGCCAGAAGTGCTCTGTTGTCCCGAAGTAACGGGCCAGCCGCAGGGCCGTGTCGGCGGTGATCGATCGCGAACCTCGGACGATTTCGTTGATGCGGCGGGGCGGAACGCTCGTGTCCTTCTCAAGCCGGTATTGGCTGATGGCGAGCGGACCCAGGAATTCCTCCAGGAGGATCTCGCCGGGGTGGATCGGGGGACGTTTGTTGCGCGACATATTCGCCATTCGTCGATGAAGATCGACGCCCTCGATGTCGTGGAAGTTACCGCTCGCGAGCGGAAACCGAAGCGTGGTTGGCCAACCGGCCAGCTGCCTCCTCTTCATGCTACTCCGCCCGAGTGCCCTTGAGGAGGTTCGCCCCCTCATCGCTGACCCGGGTCTCGGGCTCTTGCAGGACGCGCTCGACCGGGGTCTCGCGGCCTTCGCCGACGGTTGGCGTTGCCGAGTCAGCGGCCTTGACATCGCGTTTGAGGTTGGCCGCGGCCTGTCGAGCCGTGATGGTGGCGGCGGGGGTATTTGGTGAGCCGTTGGCAGCCTCGCCATGACCGCTGTCCTTGCCGGCGAGCGCGTTGGCGGCTGGTGCGATGACGCCCGCCTGCTGGAGGGCGACCTTCGCCCGGAGCTTGACATCGCTCATGAGCTGGAACCAGTCGATGTTCTGGGTCGGCGACCAGAAGTCGGCGCGGAGCCGGACCCCGCCAGGTTCCAGGGCTTCGACCAGCGCACGCGGCGGGGGGTCGGCGAGGATTCCGCTGGTCTCCCGCAAGGCGCGGTTGAGGGCGTCGAGCGCGTCGGCCATCGATGCCTCGTTGGGAATCACCACGTCAAAGCTGTTGCGGATGTTCGGTGAGGCCGTCGCGTTGACCATGATCTCCTTGAAGATCGTCGCGTTGGGGATTCGGACGTGCCTCCCCTCCAGCGTGACCAGCACGGTCGCCCGTGTGTTCAGCGACTTGACCAGACCGGACTGGCCGGCGATCGTCACATAGTCGCCAATCTGGAACGGGCGGCGGATGCCCAGTAGCACCGAGGCAATGAAATTCTCGGTGATGTCCCGGAACGCGAAGCCAACGGCCAGGACGACCAGGCCCGACACGCCCACGACCGACAGGACCGCATGGGTCAGGCGCAAAGTGCCAGCGCCAGCATTAACCCGCCGATGACCAGCAACGCGCTGATGATCGAGCCGACCACCGACCGCAATAGGATGTTGTGCACGACCGGGGCGAGCAGGGTCTCGGACCGGGAGGCGAAGAATTGGGCCAACAGCCACGAGGCCGCCACGATTGTCAGGGCCATCAGGATCAAGATCCATTTGCGCGCGACGTAGTCCCGGAAGTTGCCCAGTTCCTGTTCCGCGAACTCCACGCCTGTCATCACCTCCTCATCCGTATCCATCTGGTTCAGGACCAGTCGCACCCCCTCAACCCGTTTGACGACATTGGTGATCTCGTCGCGCGAGTCATCATCGTCGACCCGACCATGGAGCGTTACCACGCCATCATCGACTGCGACGTTGATGTTGTGGATGCCGGGATACTTGGGCAAGAACTTTGCCAGGAACCGTTCGATCTCGCGATCCGAGACGTGGGAGTGGACCGTGATCGGCCCCTCGGATGTGGCCACCTCCGCCTTGGTTTTCTCAGGCACGGCGCCAGGCGCTTTGCCATTTGCCGCCCCCT
Source organism: uncultured Isosphaeraceae bacterium (assembly GCA_963842405.1). GTDB lineage: Bacteria > Planctomycetota > Planctomycetia > Isosphaerales > Isosphaeraceae > CAVZRC01. The sequence continues at coordinate 354,503 of CAWJGW010000004.1, forward strand.
TGGCCGGCGCGGGGACCGTGGGCATGCCTGGGATCTGCGCCCATGCCCCTTGCGCCAGCATCAAGATGATGATCGCTGTCCCAATCGATAGCCGACTTGTTCCGAAACTGCTTCGTAACCAGATCATCGTTCACGGCCTCCGCCGGTCGTCAATGACGCGGACCCAAGAAAGAGACGCCGGCGCGGGAGCGATCCCGACGCCGTCGATCCCTCCTGGGTCCATTGGATTTCCGATCTGAGCTTATCGCGGCAAATCTCGGGCCGGATAGGACCTGATCGATCCCAAAAATCGAAACGCAATGACGTCCGGCCACAGACGATCCGAAGAGCCATCAGGAGTGATGCAACGCCTTAATTCGTTAGTTCATAAGGCATTGCGTCCATTACTCAAGAAGCGGCTCCGCGGCGGGGTTGGGGCTCTTGTTCGCCTGATCGAGCTGGAGTTTCGGGCTTATCGAAAGTATCACCGAACTGGAGTGCGTCAGGCGCAGCAACCGCAGGTACAAGCCACCGCCGCGCCGGGCGCGATCGCAGAACGCCTCAGCGACGAGGATCGCGCCGGCGGCCAGCGGGCCCTCGACGATGCCGGTGCTCCCGGAGCCTGGTGAGGGTGTTCAACCTCGAGCCCGGTGTGTGGCTCCATGAAGACAATGCCCGCAACCTGGCAATATCAATGGAATAATAACATGATCATGTGATAAATTGGCACGCGGTCTGGGGGTCCGATCGGGCTTCACCGGGTGAGATTGAATAAAATAGACTTGAGTTCATAGATGTGAGAATGGCGAAGGGGTCGAGTCGCTCAGGGATACGTCCTGGCGAGGCGAAACCCGTAGCTCGCCATCCGGTACGCCGGCGCGTCCCAGTACCGGTCCGCCGCGCGGACGATCGCCGGCCGATCGGAGTACGACACGCCCCGAAGTAGACGAGGGATTTCGTTTGCATGCGAAGATGCTCTTATTTCGTCATACATTACCTGAGCCCGGCCAGGGTTGTAAGGTTGATACTCATCTTGCACCCATTCGTACACGTTCCCCAGCGTGTCGAACAAACCCAATTCGTTCGGTAACAGGCTCCCGCACGACCAGGCGTGCTCCCGGCTGTTTGCCTGGTACCGAGCATACCGATCGAGAAGGTCGACGGAGAGACCGTGGTAGCGACTTGTGATCGGTACCCGACCGGCAAGCGTATTCCCACTCCGCCTCGGTCGGAAGACGATAGCCCTTGCGCCGGAGCATGTCGGCGGGGATCGTCATCCCGGCCGTGTATTTCCCGTTCTCGGCGGGAAGGTAGCACCATTGGTCCCTCGGTAACCCCTCCTGATCGCTGAGCCAGTTGCAGAAAGCAGCGGCATCATACCAGGTGGACCTGTTCATCGGCCCCTTGGGATCGAGACTGTACCGGTCCGTCGAGAACTGATGATCTTGCGCTGTGGGACTGTCTTTCATGAACCTCTGATACTGTTCGACCGAGGTTTCCTTGGCGGCGATGGCGAACCGGCGGGGGATGACCACCCGGTGTGGGGTTTCGTCGCTTTCACGATCCGGCTCGGTCGGCGGCGAGCCCATCAGAACTCGACCGGGCCGTCGATCACGGTGAACGTTTGCCCCAAACTGCTCACGAACCAGCGGCGCTCGCCACGGTCCTTGAGTTTCGATAACTCGGCATCGATCTCCTTCAGTTTCTCCTCGTTCTTCCACTGCCGGAGCGTCCACTCCGCCGCCCCGTGGACCCCCGCATCGGGGTCGTTGCGGTAGAGGTCGAGCAGCTTTCCGACCATCGGCTCCCTCTCCCTGAGCCACAGCCCCTCAATGCCATACCTTCCCAGAGCCAGAATCAAGGCTCGGCGCATCGAGGTCTCCGGGTGGAACAGGACCGCATCCATGGTCTGCTGGCCTTCGGCGGGCGTCGCCTTGAGCTTGGGATCGATGCGTTCGAGTTCTGCGACAATGAGCCTGGGGTCGGCCTCCAGCGGGCTGAGCCAGTTCAGGATGAAGCTACGGAGTCGGGGGTCGGCACTGTGCTTCAAGAGGGGCCAGACCTGGTCGGCCTTGCCCAGCCGGACCAGGGCCACCGCCGCCCTGGCCTGACGCCCAGCCAGTTGGTCCTTGACCTCCTCCTTGACCACCGGACGTTGCCATACCGAGGCGGTCCGCAGCGTCCCCTCTGGCGTGGTCCGGCTCACCGAGCAGGACACGGGGCGATAACCCTGAGCGATCAGTTCCCTGGCCCTCGCCAGGTGCGCCTCGGGGTCGAGGCCGTAGTTCGGGGTCGCCTCGAAGCCAAAGTCGCTCGTCCAGACGGCGGCGTAGCGGCGGTTCGGGTGACCGGCCTTCATTACCTCGGCGAACGACGGGTCGTCCCGGACCGGGTCCAGGTCGGGGTCGTCGTCCATCCGGTCAAAGTCGGCCTCGTGGTGGTTGACCGCTTCCCGGAGTAGTCCGAGGGCTCGGACAGCCAGGTTGCGACCCTTCTCCTTGTCCGTGCGGGAGATCGCTTTCGAGGCGAGGGCAAAGGCCCCGGCCGCGTCGTACCGCAATTCGGCCTCCTGGGGCTGTTTCTCGGAGCGCCGCATCCAGGCTCTCGATCGCCTTGTCGGCCCCCTCGCCGAGTTCCACCGCCACGACGGTGGCGAGAGATAGCTTGGAGAGCTCCTCCGGGGCCTCCTCTTTCTGGAATCTCGCCAGGTCGGCGAGGGCGTCATCTTTCTTGCCCAGGCGGGCCAAGGCGATGGCCCGGTAGCGGAGGGCGTTGACGTTTTCCTTGTCCTTCCCGAGCACGGCAATGAGGTCGTCGAGGGCTTTCTGGTCCTCGCCAAGGCGGAGGTTGGCCCTGGCCCGGCTGAGCCGCGCGTCGGGGTCGTCGGGCTTGGCCTTGAGCGTCTGGTCCGCATCGTCGATCGCCTTCCGGGCACCCTCCCGGACCGTTTGCGGAGCGCCCGGCTGCGCTCACCGCCACGTCGAGAAGTGTCTGGTCGCTCAGCCTCGCCAGGTTTTGCTCGAAGTTCCCCTCGAACTGATCTCGGTTGACTTGACCCGTGATACCGGTCGATGGGGGCACCCCCCAGACGCCTGAATAACTCTTGCGGCCGTCGGACCCACGCAAGCCGTGGATTGTGCGGGGGGTCAGCTTCTCGTCTTTCAGTCGTTTGTGGATCTTGCTCTCCTCATGGGAGGTCGCCCCGACGTAGAGCCGGGCGTCGTCGGAGCCGACTTTCTGGGCCCAAAGCACCGCATATCGAGCGGCGGACTTGCCCTCGGCAGGAGTTTCCACATACCCGGCGACATCGACGGGAAGGAAGTTCGCTGAGCGGTTCTTTTCATCGTCCTGGCGGACCTGTTCGGGGGAGAGACCCGAACCCATCCGCCAGTTCCGGCCGTCCCTCGTCCAGACCGCCGCGACCTTCAGGGCTTGCCCATCGGCGAATGGTCGAAATCGCACGGGGCGGTAGCCCGAGGTCCGCAGGCCCTCGGCGGTCCTGACGAACTCCTCGACCGGCATCGTCTGACAGAACGCGAACCGCTCGGCGAGCAGTCCTTGCGCCGATTCGATCCGGCTCGAAGAGCGCGGAGTCCGGCTCGGTCCAGGTTTGATCGAGCGGTTTGTCGCCCCAGTCGAACGATGCCGTCTTGGCCAGCTCGGCCTGGAAGACGGGAAGGGCCTTCTCCGCCTGCCGTTCGGCGACCGGGAAGAGGGTCAGGTACGCGTTCGGGTCGGCAACCATGAGCAGCTCTGCCAGACGTTGGGGATCGTCGGCCGCGTAGTCGACGAGGATGGTCGTGGTAAAGTTACGTTCACTGTCGGATCGCCCGGCGTCCCGGAAGATCGACGCCAAGGGACTAAGGAGCTGTCTACGCAGAGGTCGCAGGGTCTCGATCAGCGTCGCGTAATCAGCGGGATTCTTGATCACGGCCGTCAGAAAGCGGTCGGCGACGATCGGAGATACGGTGTCCCAGATTTTCTCGACCTGAGCGGAACCGGTGCTTGCCAGGGCGCAAGCCACGCGAAAGCGTTGCTCCGGTTCTAACCTCGGATCGTCCAGCATCGGCCGAAGCCGATTTTCGATCCCCGGATCGTGCTCCCGCAAGATGTCCCAGATCACCGGCAATTCGGCCGGCGAGGCCACCAGGAGACGGTTGTGGAGATAGTCGGCTTGACTGCGGTCGTCCGGGAACAAGGCGAGGCTGGCATGGAGGTGGCTCCGGCTCGATTTCTCGGATTCCCCGAGCAGGCGGACCAGCAAGGGATTGGCCCATCGTCGGTAGCTCGAGAGTTGCTCGATGACCGGGGGTACGTCGTCCGTGTTGGCAGTCTTCAACGACTCGACCAGCGCCGAGGCACGCACGCTCCCATAGACTTCGATCCCGCCCCAGGTGAGGAGTGCGATCAGGGACGCCAGACCCAGGGCCCGCAGGACATGCACCCGCCCCGCCCTCCGCATCATCCGCTGTTGCGACTCGGTCCAGTTCTTCTTCTGCGTGCGTAACCGGATGGTTGCCCACTCCGGGACCGAGGGCAGGTGGCGGTTCTCGGGTTTGGCATTCCACGACGCCGACCTTTCCACCAGCCGCAGTTCCGCCCGTCCTCGACCGGTCTCACGCTGCTTGCGGGTCAACCAGTCTCGCAGTGAGTGGACCAGGTAATCGTGTGCGAGTTGGTAGTATTGTCCGCTCGGCGTCGCCTGCTGACCTGCACTCGAGGAACCTTCCGGGTCGGTGGGTGTGATCAGACGAAGTTCGGGATCGAGGATGCGGATCAAGTCATCGAATTCCCGGGGACGGTTCGCATAGCCGGACGCTTCGAGCAATTCCTGACGTGATCTCATCTGCCCCTTGATGTCGGTGCCGCTCTCGGGAAGCAGGGCTTTCAGAACCACCTGGGCTGCTTTCTGGTGGAGCCGATGCTCGGGAGGGGCGGTCGAGGCACTGAAGGTCTCTTCCAGAAATGTGACACCCACACCCTTCGTGCCGCCCACTTTCTTGAGCGTAGCAGGGGTCCAGGGCTTCCCTTTCATCATCTCTGCAAACAATGCCAAGCGGACGGAAATGACCTTGCCTTCTTCCGACAGTCCATTCACGCATTCCTTGAGAAAATCCTTCTGGTCTCTCGAGGTATCCGACGCATTCTCGGGGAGCCTGCCGAATGCCCGACCAAATGCCACCAGGACCTTACGGGCGTGGTCGAGGTTGAAGAGATCAACGGCTGCCGAGTTCTCACCTTCGACAAGGCGGATCTCCAATTCCCTCATGAACCGGGTCGCCGCCATCCAGAAATCATCGCGCACAAGCACAATCGTTTGAACATGCTCGCCATCGCAGTGCCGAAGACCGTCAACCAGTTCTGTGTTCTCTTCACTCCTCCTGGCATGGAGCCACTGCTCGAACTGGTCTACGACCAGCAGCACCTTCCGCTCGAGTGGCAAGACGCGACCCCGTCTCAGGTTCGCCAGCGAATCGACCAGACCCCAATCTGGGGCCAATTCAGGACACGCCTTACGTACCCCCTTGAGTAATCGGGCTTCTGTCTCCTCCGCGGTCGCCTCGATGTAGATCGGAATGACTTGCTTGCCCAGGCGGGGCAATAGCCCCGCCTTCATGAGCGACGACTTTCCACACCCGCTTGGTCCGTAAATCAGCCCAACCTTGAAGGTGAGTTCGGGGTCGATCTCCTCGATCTTCCGCTTCCAGAATCGAATACTCTCAGGCAGACCATTCCGGTCCCGAGGTCCGGGAAGCAGATCCAGGAAGAAGTCGGCATCATGCTCGTCGAACGATCGCAGTCCCTTCGGGATGATCTTGAGCGGACTCTGGTACGAGTCGGATTGCCTTGAGGTGATCGGGGATGCTGATTCCAGAGTCGATCCGGGCGGGGTGCTTGTGGCATCCACAGGGGCCAGGGGCGAGCCCGAGCTCTTCAGGGATTGAAGGAACAAGAGGAGGTCTTCCGCCATGTCCTTGGCGGTGTTGTACCGCTCCGACGCCCGCTTCGAGAGGGCCTTCTGGCAGATCCGTTCCAGTTCCTTGGCGATCGTCTCGTCAATCTGGCGGAGAGGACGCGGCTCGGTGCTGACGATCTGCTCCATGAGATCCCGGACTGAATCACCTCGGAAGGGTCGCTTTCCGATCAGGAGCTCGTAGAAGACCACGCCCAGGCTGAAGATGTCGGATCGAGCATCAACCCGGTGACCTTCGCCCCGGGCTTGCTCGGGACTCATGTAGGCGGGTGTGCCAGCCAGCCCACTCCCCTTACCGAAGTCCTCATCCCTGAGCGCAAGACCGAAGTCGGCGATGCAGGGTTTGCCTGCGGCGTCGATCAGGATGTTGGCGGGCTTGATGTCCCGGTGGACCAGTCCTCGGCTGTGGGCGTAATGCAAGGCGTCGGCGATTGTAGCAACCAGTTCCGCCGAATCCCGGAAGGCCAGTCGAGCCTGTCCAATCCTGACCGCCAGATCGTTGCCTTCGACGAGCTTCGACACGACGAAGTAGAATCCGTTTTCCGTGCGACCCACATCGAAGACCGGAACGATGTTGGGATGGTCCAGTTTAGCGACGATTCGGGCTTCAACAAGAAATGCTTCCAGATCCTTGGAGTGTGTGATTCGTTCCGGATTCGGCACCTTGATGGCGACCGGGCGGTCGAGGTCGTCGTCGTGGGCCAGATAGACCCGTCCGAACCCGCCCGTGCCGAGGATTCGACTGATGCGATAACGACCGATCCTCTCCTGTACGGCGAACGGTTCCGGTGGAGGCCCTCCCGATCCGGGCTCCAGCGGCTCCGGGCTCTGGGTCGGGTCCAGAGTTTCAATCATTCTCTCGGGATCGATCATGATGCGTACAGGTCGGAGACGGAGATTCCCGTTTGGATTATTTGCGAACAAAATTGTCGCAGACCGCATGATCGACCACAAGTCCACCTTATGACGGTCACTTCCTTCCCATGTTGGCGGTTGCCCCGTTCGCGCGTCAACATTTATTTCACTCAAGCCGAAAGAAAAAATTTAAGAATGTTGCTTGACGATCGTAACATTCCCTGCATACAATCCGTCCTTCACCTCACCGTCAGGGCCAGCGCACACCAAGAGCGAACATGGACCGGACCGAACGCCTTCAAATTACGGGAAAAGCGAAGATCTTGCACTATGCAATCGCAACGTTTCGCTCATTTTATGATCACTACAGTCTCATAAAATTCAGAGCAATCATATGATATTGCAGTGCATAATGAAGAAAGCCTCGAAAAAACAAGGGAAAACGCCGTGCGCTGGCCCTGACCTCACCGTCGAGGCACCTTTGATCAGAGATATCTTATGCGTTCCATCTTGATGCTCCTCTCTGAGTACGGTTACTGGGGCGAAGAACTGGTCGGACCTCTCGACACGTTCGACAAGAAGGGCTACGCGGTGGACTTTATCACCCCAACCGGGAAAAAGCCCGTCGCACTGACGCCCAGCATGGATCCGAACTACGTCGACCCGCCGTTGGGTCGTGGCGTCACCACCGCCCGGGTCGCCAAGCACGTCCGCGAGGTCGAACAGTCCGAGCGACTCAACAAGCCCATCAGTCTGGCGAACTGGTTCCCCGACCGCCCTTACTGGTCGTCGTCAGCCTTCATCCGCGAGATGGAAGCCTACTACAAGGGCGTCGAGAATGCCCGGCAAGAAGCGGTCAAGAAGTACGACGCCCTGGTCATCGTCGGCGGCAGCGGCCCGATCGTGGATCTGTGCAACAACCACCGCGTCCACGATCTGATCCTCGGCTTCTATAGCGCCGACAAGCCGATCGGCGCCGAGTGCTACGGCGTCGCCTGCCTCGCCTTCGCCCGCGACCTCGAAAGCCGCGAGAGCATCATCAAGAACAAGCGCGTCACCGGACACTGCAAGGAATACGATTACAAGGACGGCACCGGCTTCATGGGCGTGGACTTCAACATGGGCCCGCCTCCTTACCCACTGGAGTACATCCTTCGCGACGCCACCGCGCCCGAACGGCCGCTACATCGGCAATTTCGGCAAGGAGACGTCCGTCATCGTCGATTACCCGTTCATCACCGGGCGCTCGACTCCGGACTCCTATCTCACTGGCGAGAAGATGGTCGAGGTGCTGGAGAAAAACCTGCGTCGCTACGGCTGGTAATCTCTGCGAAGAACGACGGATCAATGACGATTCACCCACCAGAGGCGAACTCTGCGAAGGACAACGGATCAATGACGATTCACCCACCGAGGCGAACGGTGCTGGCTTGCGCCTGACCTGGTTCTTCCTCCTTCCGGGGAGGTGTGACCATTAACCAGAAGACGGGGCGGTTCGTCGTACTGGAGCAGTTTGTCGCCGACGGGTTCCGCTACATGTTCGGCAATCCCGGCACCGTCGAGCAAGGTTTTCTCGACGCGCTCGACTCCTATCCACAACTGGAGTACGTCCTCACCCTGCAGGAATCCGTGGCGGTCCTGATGGGTGACGGCTACGCCCGCGCCGCGAGGAAGCCGGCCCTGGTGCAGATTCACAGTACGCCCGGCCTCGGCAACGCCCTCGGGGCGCTTTACCAGGCCAAGCGCGGCCATGCCCCGCTGGTCGTGATCGGTGGTGATGCCGGCATCAAGTACCTGGCAATGGATTCGCAGATGGCCGGCGATCTGGTGGCGATGGCCGCCCCGGTCACGAAATGGTCCACGATGGTGATGGACCCCTCGTCGCTGTTGCGGGTCGTGCGGCGGGCGATCAAGATCGCCACCACTCCGCCGACGGGTCCGGTCTATGTCTGTCTGCCGATGGACATCCTCGATGCGCCCGCCGTCGAGGACGTGGTGCCGACCTCCCTGCTCTCGACCCGTGTCGTTCCCGAGGAGGGTGCCATCCGCGAGGCAGCGGCGACGCTGGCTGCGGCCGACAAGCCCATGATCTTCGTCGGCGACGGCGTCGCCTTCTCTGGTGCGCAGCCGGAGCTGGCGCGCGTGGCAGAGCTGCTCGGGGCCGAGGTCTGGGAGGTGGACGCCGGGGAGCTGAACATCGATTACGCCCACCCGCTCTACCAGGGCGGCACCGGTCACATGTTCGGTTACCAGAGTTTGCCGATCACCACCAAGGGCGATGTGAACCTCGTCTGCGGCACTTACATGGTCAACGAGGTCTTCCCGGAACTGGGCAACATCTTCGCCAAGGGTGCGAAGGTGATCCACATCGACCTGAACGCCTACGAGATTGCCAAAAGCCATCCGGTGACGATGGGCTTGGTCAGCGACCCGAAGTTGACGTTGGCCCTGCTGGTGGCCTCGCTCGAAAGGCTGATGACACCGGCTCAGAAGCGCGCCGCCGCGGCGCGGTCGACGGTCATCGGCACGGCGAGCACCGACAAGCTCGCCGCCCTGCGCGAGAACGATCGCAAGACCCGCGACCATGTGCCGATGCACCTCGCTCGCTTCATGGAGGAGCTCGTGCCTCGCCTGCCGGAGGACGCGATCGTCTTCGACGAGTCGCTGACCTCCTCGCCGGAGATCAACCGCCACTGGGTGCCGCACACACCAGGGCAATACTTCCTGACGCGCGGAGGTTCGCTGGGCGTCGGCATCCCCGGCGCGATCGGGGCGAAGTTCGCCAACCCGGACAAGACGGTGATCGGCTTCAGCGGCGACGGCGGCAGCATGTACACGATCCAGGCGCTGTGGACGGCCGCCCGCCACGACCTGGATGTCAAGTTCGTCGATCTGCAACAACGGTTCCTATCGACTGCTGCAACTGAACGTCGCGGCATACTGGAAGGAGCGGCAGTACACGGCCCACGACTATCCGGTCTGTTTCGACCTGTCGCGGCCGCCGATCCACTTCGCCGGCCTGGCCGAGTCGATGGGCGTGAAGGGTGCGCGGATCGAGAAGCCCGAGCAGATCGGACCCGCATCTCGATCTGGCGCTGTCGCACAAGGGGCCGTTCCTGCTGGATGTCGTCGTCGAGGGCAACGTCAGGCCTGAGATGATCGGCATGCACTGCGGGCAATGACGAGCGGAGTTTTGACGAAGCGTAGTATGACTGGGGAAGCCCTCACCGATGGAGGTGAATCGTCGAGCGCAGGACCACTGACGGAGAAGCAAATCGATGGGTTCGCCGCTGCCTGGTATCGTGCGCTGGACTTCCACTTCCCGCTCGAGGAGATCGCCAGGTTGCTCACCGATCGAGACCTGCGGATGGAATTCCCCGATGGCGACATCCACGACTTCGCTGGTTTCAAGCAGTGGTACGATCGCGTCATCAATCTCTTCTTCGATGAAAACCACTATGTCAAGACCCTGAAGGCGACGATCAGCGGCGACCAGGCCACGGTCGATATCGTGGTTGGCTGGCAGGCCAGCTGGTGGGAGCCGCCTGCCGCCAAGAGCAAGCGCGTTTCCATGGACGCCACTCAGCGCTGGACCGTGCGGGCATCGACGAAGAAACGCCTACGGGTTGGAGATCGTTAGCTACAACGCCACGGTCGAGCCGTTCAAGTACGCCCCTGGGTTTGCCAGTTGTAGTTCCGGGGACCGCTCGCGGTTACCGTTCTCGGGGCGGGGGAGGGGGGACCGCCGAGACCGGATGGTGCGAGGCGGGCCGGCAGTTCCAGTCGCCCAACGCGCCGCTTTACGATGTCCAGATCACGCCGGCCGAAGCCGTAGCGAGGCTGGCGAGAAATTGGCTCAGTACGACGCGGTGTGAGCCGCTCTTGTGGACCGGCCCGCGACTCTGGACAAGATCACTCGAACCGAGGAAATCAGACCGTGGCAACGCCAGAAGAAAACAAAGCCCTCGTCCGTCGCTATTACCGTGAGCTGATGAGCCAGGGCGACCTGACCTTCGTGGACAAGTACATGGCGCCGGAGTTCGATTTCCAACCCGACGCACCCCGACCCGTACCGGGGCCAGGAATTCAAGGGCCTGGTCACCATGCTCCGGCGGCGCATTCCCCGACGTGCACTTCACGATCGAGCACCTCCTGGCCGAACGCGATACGGTCGTCGGGCACTGGACAGCGCGCGGGACGCATACCGGGACCCCGCTGCACACGATCCGCGGCGAGATCCCCGCTCGCGGCAGACCATTCGCCATCGATGGGATGTCGTGGCTCCGGTTAGTTGACGGCAAGTTCGTGGAAGCGCGGATCAACGAGGATACCCTCGGGCTGCTCCAGCAGATCGGCGCACCGACAGCATCCGGTCCGGAATCCGCGCACGACCTCGACCCAGGAGAACCAGACCCTGGTCGGGCGGTACTTCAACGAACTGATGAACCAGGGAAGACTGGAGATCATTCCCGAGATCATGGCCACCACGCTGGCCTTCCGCATCCCCACCCTCCCCGAGGCGATCCGCGGCCACGACGGTATGAGGGGCTTCGTCACCGGGCTCCGGACTGGCTTCCCAGACCTCAAGTTCAGCGTCGAGCGGCAGATCGCCGAGGGGGACAAGGTGGCCGCCCGCTGGTTTATCGACGGGACCCATCACGGCGTCTTCCTCGGGATGCCCGCCACGGGGCACAGGATCCACGACCAGGGGGTCAACCTGTTCATCATCGCCGGCGGCAAGATCGCCGAGATCTGGGTTAACGAGAACGACTTCGGGCTGATGAAACAACTGGGGGCACTGTGAGCAATATGCAGCTGGCAAATGGCGAATCGGTCGATTTTGTCGTGATCGGCTGCGGCGCCGCCGGGAGCGTGGTGGCCAACCGGCTCGAGCGCACGACCCCGCAACGCGCGTGCTGGTGCTGGAGGCCGGCGGCGCTGCCACGATCCCGACATCGCCGACATCGGCGGCTTCGTCCGGCTATGGGGCTCCGCGCATCGATTGGAAGTTTTCGACCCAGGCCCAGCCCGCCCTCGGCGGCCGCCAGATCATGATCAACCAGGGCAAAGTCGTGGGCGGCAGCACGGCCATCAACGCGATGATGTGGGTGCGGGGCAACCGCCGGAACTTCGACCGCTGGACCGCCCTCGGGGCTGACGGCTGGGGTTACGAGGCCAGCTCTGCCCTATTACAAGGAGCTGGAAGACTTCGAGGGCGGAGCCTCGGAGTACCACGGCGTCGGTGGCCCGATCAGCGTGCGGATCTGCCCCGACGCGGCCATGCGGTCTCCGGAATTCCTCGTCGGTGTGACCGAGCTGGGCTACGATGGTCCCCACTGGGATTACAACGGCCAACGCCAGGAGAACGGCGCCGGTCTGCTGCAGTTCCACATCGGCAAGGACGGCCGGCGTTGCAGCGCGGCCGTGGCCTTCCTGGACCCGATCCGCGGCCGCCCGAACCTGACACTGAAAACCGGGGCCGAGGTCACGCGGTTGCTGATCGAGGGCAAACGGGCCGTCGGGGTGGAGTATCAGCAGGACGGCCAAACGCACCAGGTTCGCGCGGCCCGCGAGGTGATCGTCAGCGCGGGGGCCTGCAGTCGCCCAAGCTGCTGCTGCTTTCCGGCATCGGGCCTGCCGAGCAACTGCGTCAGTACGGCATCCCGATCGTGGCCGACTTGCCGGGCGTCGGACAGAACCTGCAAGACCACGTGCAGGTTCCCTTCGTCTTTCGCACCCAGACGGTCCGGCCCAATCCTCAACTGCTGACCGGCAACATCCTGTTCGTCAACACCCGCACGACCACGCCGGATGCACCGCCCGACATGCAGCTCCTCTTCACGCCGGCGGTGCCCGCCCCGCTGCTGCCCGGTGCTCGATTTCGGCGGTCCGGCCTGCATCTTCCTGGCCATCCTGGTGCAGCCGGAGAGCGTCGGCGCGGTTGCCCTGCCGCTCGAGCAATCCGCTCGATCCGCCGATCATCAATCCGAACTACCTGCAAGCGCCGGCCGACGTGCAAACGTTCCTGGAGACGCTCGAGATCGTTCGCCGCATCGCCGGCACCCCGGCTTTTGCTCCCCTGACCGGCGGCGAACTGGTGCCGGGCGACAACGACCCGGAAGGTTGCATCCGTGCCCAAGCCTCGACGATCTGGCACCCCGCCGGCACCTGCAAAATGGGTCGCGACGCCCATGCGGTGGTCGATCCCCAGTTGCGGGTCCGCGGCGTGGACGGCCTGCGCGTCGATCGACGCCTCAGTGATGCCCACGATCACCAGCGGCAACATCGTCGCCGTGTGTTACTTGATTGGAGCGCGCGGCGCGGACATGATCCTCGCCGCATAACCTCACCTGTTTTAGGTATGCTGAACCGATAATCCTTCAGCAAGGGGAGCCGACGAACCATGAAAAACGTACCCGACACGCCCCTGGGGCGGATGTACCGGCAGCACATCGAGTTCATCCTGAACAAGGACATCGAGTCGCTGCTGAACCAGTACACCGACGACGCCCTCCTCATCAGCAGCTTCACGAAGAAGCCGCTTTACTTCAAGGGCCGGGAGCAGATGCGCGAGCACATGCAGGGCATCCTCGGCATCGAGGGACTGGAGACGGACATCGCCTTCTGGGCGGAGACCGAGCAGCCCCAGACCCTGATGATCGTGGAAGCGATCACGATGCCAGACGGGCCCATGGCGCGGCGAAGATGCGCTTCGCCGATAGCTGGGTGCTCCGCGGCGGCAAGATCGCCATCCACTTCGCGGGCATGACCCAGTACCCCGACGGCTCGGTCGCCTGAGCCGCCCCCCGAAGGAGTCGTGCGATGCGCCTCAAGGGCAAGAAAATTGGCGTGCTGATCGAGAGTGATTTCTACGAGCACGAGATCTGGTATTACCACTTTCGTTTCCCGGAGGAGGGGGCCGAGTTGCACTTCCTGACCCGGTTGTGGGGGCAGAAGTCGATCACCTTCAAAGGACACGAGTACCACGTCGCCGTTCGAATGCAACGAGAGCTTCGAGAACATGGACGACCAGACCCTGCGGAGTTACGCCGCCATCATCGTGCCCGCGGGTATGGTGTCCGACCGACTGCGCTATACCGATGACGTCAAGAAAACGCCTCCGGCGACCGAGTTTCTGCGGCGCGCCTTCGCCGAGAAGGATGTGCTCAAGGGCATCATCTGTCACGGCCTGTGGCTGGTGGCACCGGCCCCGGAACTGGTTCGTGGCCGCAACCTCGTTGTCCACAACAACCTGCTCGGCGACGCCCGAAACATGGGCGCCAACTACGTGGATGAGGATGTCGTGGTTGACGACGACCTCGTGACCGGGCGGAGCGGCGGCCACTGCCACCTGTTTGCCCATAAGATCATCGACCTGCTGGCCGCGCGAAAATCGTCGCCGCGCCGGCTTCCGGGGCGTGAGAAGCGATCGAACAGAAAACTGGAACAGGGCCCGGCGAAACTTCAAACGCTTGTGCAACTTGGAGGCACCGGGTCCATGAGACGGGAGACTTGACGTGGCAGCTATTGATTTTACGTTTTCCGACACTATTGCCGGCTATGTCGCGCAATATAACCGCGACACCGACACTTACGGTGTCAAGACCAGCGACGGCCGACCGTGGGAGATCCGCCTCCGCGGACACACCTACGCCCAGATCATGCGCAACCTTGACGACCCCTACTTCGACTGCACCGCCCAGATGCGCGACATGCTCGTGCCTGGGCGGTTCGTCTACACCTACGGCACGTTCTATCCCGAACAGGCCGGCCCCGTATTGGAAGCACAGTACCTGATCTTCGTCGGCCGCAAGCCCAACGAATACCTCTTCGAGCGCCCCGACTGGTGGGTCAAGCAGATCGTCTCCCTGGGCGACTTCTATCTCAAGGCGCAGTTCCAGGGCCAGCCGGTCAACTACGACAACTACCGCACCACCATTCGGCTCACCGGCGAGAAGGCCGCAGACAACTACCGGCAGGAAACCGACACCATCTCGCGACTGGTCTACGGCTTCGCGTCGGCCTACCTGCTGACCGGCGATGCCCGTTACCTCGAAGGCGCCGAGAAGGGCACCGAATACCTGCGCGAACACATGCGCTTCTACGACGCCGAGGAGAACATTGTCTACTGGTACCACGGCACCGACGTTCACGGCACCCGCGAGGACAAGGTGTTCGCCTCGGAGTTCGGTGATGACTTCTACGCCATCCCGGCGTACGAGCAGATCTACGCACTCGCCGGCCCGATCCAGACGTACCGGATCACCGGAGACCCGGCTATCCTGCGTGACGCCGAGATGACGGTCGATCTGTTTGATCGGTTCCTCCTCGACCGCGAGAAGGGCGGTTACTTCTCGCACCTCGACCCGGTCACGCTCGACCCCCGCAGTGAAGCACTCGGCGCCAACAAGGGCAAGAAGAACTGGAACTCGGTCGGCGACCACGCCCCGGCGTACCTGATCAACCTGTACCTGGCGACCGGCGAGGAGCGGTACGCGAAGTTCCTCGAAGCGACCTTCGACGCCATCGCCGGCCACTTCTCCGACTACGGCTGCAGCCCGTTCGTGCAGGAGAAGTTCACCGAGGACTGGTCGCCCGACCGTACGCACATGTGGCAGCAGAACCGCGGCGTCATCGGCCACAACCTCAAGATCGCCTGGAACCTCGGCCGCATGATGGGGCTGAAGAAAAAGCCCGAGTACGAAGCTCTGGCGAAAAAGATTGCCGAAGTCATGCCGGCCATCGGCGGCGACACGCAGCGCGGCGGCTGGTACGACGTCATGGAACGCCTCAAGAAGCCGGGCGAGCAGTGGCACCGCTTCGCGTTCCACGACCGCAAAGCGTGGTGGCAACAGGAGCAGGGCATCCTTGCCTATCTCATCCTGGGCGGCCTGTACGAGGACGATACCTATCGGCGGCTCGGTCGCGAGTCCAGCGCCTTCTACAACGCGTTCTTCCTCGACCACGACGATGGGGCCGTCTTCTTCAACGTGCTGGCCAGCGGTATCCCGTACCTGATGGGCACCGAGCGCTTCAAGGGCAGCCACTCGATGAGCGGTTACCACTCCTTCGAGCTCTGCTATCTCGCACAGGTTTACAGCAATCTGATGATCAACGGTCATCCGCTCGACCTCTACTTCAACCCCATGCCCAAGGGGTTCAAGAACAACCTGCTCCGCGTCGCACCGGACATTCTGCCGCCCGGGCGGACGCGCCTGACCAAAGTGTGGATCGACGACAAGAAATACACGAAGTTCGACCCCGACGCGCAGATCGTCACGCTGCCGGAGAGCGAAGATCGCCTGCGGGTGAAGGTGCGCATCGAGCCGGTGAAGGAGAAGGGGTCTGCCGCGGGCGGCGGGCGGCGGCTTACCCCATAGGGGGTCCTTTGCAATCCGGGACACCGTCGCAATCAGGAGAACTCAACGTGGAAATCCGAACTTACACCCGCGACCAGATCACGATTGTGGAACTGGTCGGCGACATCGACGGCAACACCGCTCCCGAGGTGCAGGCCAAGATCCTGACCCAGGCCGACACGCCCGGCAGCAAACTCATCCTCGACATGGGCGGGGTGGCGTACATGTCCAGCGCCGGCCTGCGTGTGCTGCTGGTGATTTATCGGAAGATCGTCGGCAAGGGGGGGAAGGTCGTTGTCGCGAACATCCCCGCGAACATTGCCAGCACCATGGAAGCCACCGGGTTTCTCGATTTGCTAGTGCACAACGAGAGCGTTGACGCCGGCATCGCCGCGCTCGCTTGAGCCTTGGAGACCACATGGAAACGATCGACCTCTATCCGACGCACGAGTACGAGGGGTTCAAACTGCGCCCCGGACGGACGTCCCCCTTCGGGGCCACATTCGTCCCTGGCGGCGTCAACTTCTCGGTCTTCTCCAGCCATGCCACGTCCTGTACTCTGGTTCTCTTCGAGAAGGGACAACCGCAGCCGATCGTCGAGATTCCGTTTTTCACCGGCTTCCGCATCGGCAACGTTTTTTCGATGATCGTCTTCGGCCTCGACGTCGAAAACATCGAGTACGGCTACCGCATGGAAGGGCCTTTCGACACGGTCGCCGGCCACCGCTTCGACCGCTCCAAGATCCTGCTCGACCCCTACGCCAGGGCCGTGGGCGGCCGCGATCTCTGGGGCACGGAGCCAGACTGGAGCGGCGTCTTCCAGTATCGCGGCCGACTGGTCCTCGACGACTTCGACTGGGGCAGCGATCGGCCGCTGGAAGTGCCGATGCAAGACCTAGTCATCTATGAGATGCACGTGCGCGGCTTCACGCGGCACGCCTCATCGGGACGTGAAGTTTCCTGGCACCTTCGCCGGCATCCGCGAGAAGATCCCGTATCTGAAGTCACTGGGCGTCAATTGCGTCGAGCTGCTGCCGATCTACGAGTTCGACGAGTTCGACAACAGCCGGCCTAGCCCCGTGACGGGGGAGCGGCTCTTGAATTACTGGGGCTACAGCACCGTCGGCTTCTTCGCGCCCAAGCCGGCGTATCGCCGCCACCGGCAAGATGGGCATGCAGGTCGATGAGTTCAAGGCCCTGGTGAAGGAGCTGCACCGGAACGGCATCGAGGTCATCCTCGACGTGGTCTTCAACCACACCGCCGAGGGCAACGAGCGCGGCCCGTACATCTCGTTCAGAGGGCTGGACAACAAGACCTATTACATGCTCACGCCGGAAGGGTACTACTTCAACTTCTCAGGCACGGGCAACACGCTGAATTGCAACAACCCCGTGGTCCGCAACCTGGTCCTCGACTGCCTGCGCTACTGGGCTTCGGAGTACCATATCGACGGCTTCCGCTTCGACCTCGCCAGCGTACTCGGCCGCGCTCCGAACGGCGCGCCGCTGGCCAACCCGCCGCTGCTCGAGTCGCTCGCCTACGACCCGGTACTGGGCAAGTGCAAGCTGATCGCCGAGGCCTGGGACGCCGGCGGGCTGTATCAGGTCGGCTCGTTTCCGGCCTACGGCCGCTGGGCGGAGTGGAACGGCAAGTATCGCGACTGCATCCGTAAGTTCCTCAAGGGCGAGACGGCCAGGTCGGCGAAATCGCCAGCGCGCTGCATGGCCTCGCCCGACTTGTACAGCGGCCGAGGGGCCACCGCCTCGGTGAACTTCATCACCTGCCACGACGGCTTCAGCCTCTGGGACCTGGTCACCTACAACGACAAGCACAACGAGGCCAACGGCGAGAACAACAACGACGGCGCCAACGACAACCACGCCTGGAACTGCGGCGTCGAGGGACCGACCGACGACCCGAACGTCAACGCTCTGCGCCGCCGACAGATCAAGAACGCCTTCTCCATCCTGATGCTCAGCCAGGGCGTGCCCATGATCCTCATGGGCGACGAGGTCGGGCAAACGCAGCACGGCAACAACAACACTTACTGCCAGGATAACGACTTGACCTGGTTCGACTGGGGCCAGGTGAAGTGCAACGAGGAACTGGTCGTGTTCGTGCGCAACGTCATTGCCTTCCGCCGCGAACACGGCGTGTTGCGCAACGGCGACCACCTCGACGGCCAATCGCACAACGGCCACCCGCCGGTGGCCGTCTCCTGGCACGGCCAGCACGCCTGGCAGGCCGACTGGTCGGCTGAGTCGCGAACCCTGGCCATGTTGATCAGCGGCGGCCCGCCGGCCTCGAAGGGCGGCGATGACATCTACGCCGCCTTCAACATGCACTGGGAGTCACACGGCTTCCAGTTGCCGCAGCTCCCGGCCGAACGACGTTGGCACATCGTCGTGAACACGGCGATGCCCGCCGGTAAGGATAGCTGGCCGGCCGGTGCCGAGCCGGAACTGTCCGATCAAAACTGCGTCTGGGCCGCCGACCGGAGCGTCGTAATCCTGGTATCCCGCCCAACCAAGCTCGCTCCCTCCCCGCTGTCCCCTTGATGGAGGAAAACCAAGATGTCCTTGACTGTTACCCACGTATTCGCCAATGAGGTGTCAACGATCACTCTGGTCGGCGAACTGGACGCGAGCACGGCTCCGGCGTTCCAGGCCGAACTGGAGAAGGCCGCCCAGCAGCATCCCAAACACCTCGTATTGAGTTGCGCCGGGCTGACCTTCATGGCCAGCGCCGGCGTGCGCATGCTCATCTTCGCTCGCCAGAAGATCGCCGGCGGGGTAGAGACCCATGTCATCGCGCCGCAGGAACAGGTGCTGGAGACACTGAAGCGGACCGGTATGATCCAGGCGGTCACGATCGCGGAGAGCTATCCTGCTTAAGCGCAGTCCGCGGCATCCGGCGTCATGTGCAACTCCTACGACCCCTGGAGATCTGAACGATGCAAACACTGACCGTGCCGGCGTCGGTTGAATCGCTGTCCGCTCTCCGGCGTTTCCTCGCGCAGGTGTCTGCCGGCATCGGGCGGGATGACCAGGCCGTCTACGACCTGAAGCTGGCGGTCGATGAGATCGCCACCAACGCCATCACTCACGGCGGGGCTGGCCAGCGCGAGCCGGGTACGTTCACGCTCAGCGCCGAGACAACACCCGATGCGCTCACGGTCACACTGGAGGATTACGGGGAGCGGTTCGACTCGCGTACCGCGCCCTACCACCCACCGCCCGGCAACTGGGGGGTCCGGCTGGCGATCGAAGGAGTTGATCGGTTCGAGTACCAGCGCGACGGGGAGCGGAACCGAAACATCTTCGTGCTGAGCCGCCACAGGCTGCTCGTCGTTGACCTGGGCGGGGAGGGACCAGCCCTGGCGTCGCGCCTGAGCGAGCTGGGCTACGAGGTCGCCGTAGTCCCCTGCGAAACGCAATCCCCCCCTCACTCGACGTCCTACGACCTCGTCATATTTTGCCCCTCCCCGGATCATCCGCTGTCCGCCGGCGTGGTGAAACGCTTCAAGGGTGGCACCAGGGACGCCGTCTCGGCGTCCCTGGTCGCCGTCGGCGATTTCGCCGGTGCCGAGAGCTATCTGGCCCTGGGGGCCGACGACGTTTTGCCAACATCCCTACCCACGGCCCTGTTGCAGGCGCGACTGCGACCCTGGCTGGACTACCAGCGCCTCCGCGAGCGGTCCAGCGCCGATAGTCGGCGCCTCCGCGAGGCGGAGCGGCTGGCCAATGACCTCAAGAACGTCATCTTGCCGCTGGGGATTGCCCTCTCGGCCGAGAAGGACCTGGAGCGCCTGCTCGAGCGGATCGTTCTCGAAGCCCGGGCCATCTCCAGCGCCGAGGGCGGTATCCTCTACCTGCGCACCCCGGACGACACCCTGGCCTTTTCCATCGTGCGCAACGAAACGCTGAACTTCGCGATGGGCGGAACCACCGGCAACGAGATCGACCTTCCCACCGTTCCGCATGTTCGACCCCCAGACCGGCAAGCCGAACCTCCAGAACGTCGCCGTGGCCGTCGCCCACCACGGCCGCACCCTCAACATCCCCGACATCTACTCTCTGGAGGGCATTGAGATCACTTTTATCCGCCAGTTCGACCAGACGCACAACTACCGCACGCAGTCGCTTCTGACCATACCGCTCAAGGACAACACGGGCTCCTCACTCGGCGTCTTGCAACTTGTCAACGCCCGCGACCGTGACGTTGGGATGATTATCCCCTTCGACGGCTACGTCCAGGAAGTGGCCGAATGCCTGGCGTCCCAAGCGTCGATCGCCTTCCACAACCAACTCCTGTTGCAGCGGCAGGCGGAATTGAAACGGCAACTCGCAAGGTCAGACGATGGTGATTTTCTGAAGCGGGCGAGTTTTCGATGGGTTCGCCCGTAATCGCACCTGACCACCTGGAGGATGAAAGCCCGCCTGAGGATGACTCCCACGAGTGAGGGCGGGCCAACAGGGAGAAGATATGGAAACCAGCATTCAGCTTCAGGTGGCGGGTATCAAGCCGTCCGACCGGTTGCGAATCACGTTGCACGAAGCCCAGGTGGTGCGCATCGGTCGGGCGGCGGAGCCCGGCGTGTCCATTCAGTGGGACCCCTCGATTTCGCGCGAGCACGTCGACGTCTGCTGGCGCGGGGCAAGTTGCACGCCACCTGCCTGCCGACGGCAAGGCGCGCGATTCTCTATCGGGGTCAAGAAACTGCGCGAGCTGAGCGTGCCCGCCGGCGAGAGCTTTCAGATCGGCCAAACGGTCTTCAAAGTGGTGGAAATCCCGGTCGGTGGCGTTCCGCCGGTGGCGGGCAGAGCCGGAATTTGCCAACGACGCCGGCGCGGAATACCCTACTCCGAGCAGGAGTTGCGCCGGGTCTCCTTCGGCAACACCGAGCGGCAGATGGAAATCCTGTCGGAATTGCCCAAGCTGATCTCCTCCTCGCAAACCGACGAGGAGTTGGGCATCGTGCTCTCGGAACTGCTCTTGTCGGCTATTCCACAGGCCGAGGCTGTGGCCGTGGCCCATTACGACATCAACCAGCTTCCCGCGGTTGGGGCCCCGCTCGATCCCTTTCCCAAGCCGCAGGCGCTGCACGTGGCGACGCGCGAAGACTTCTTGGGGCGGTTCATTCCCAGCCGCCGCCTGCTGCTCACCGCGCTGCGCCAGCAGAGCAGCTCGATCCATTTATGGGACGAGATCACCTCGGGAGAAGAGTTCACGGTCAGCGCCGGCCTCGAGTGGGCTTTTTGCTGCCCGATTCGGGGCGAGTCGGGCCGGGGCTGGGTCCTGTACGTTTCCGGGCAAGGGGTAACCGTCGGCCGGCTCACCGAAAAAGCTCTGGTCGGCGATTTGCGATTCACCGAGTTGGTCGCCCAGTTCATCGGCTCGGTGCGGCAAGTTCGCCTGCAGCAAGACCAGCAAACGCGTCTGTTCCTGATCCAGAAGAGACCTGAAAACCGGCCGCCAGTTACAGGAGAACTTCTTGCCCGCGTCGCTTCCGCAGCCGGAGGGCTGGGAGGTGGCGGCCCGCTTGCACCCGCGCGCGAGCTCAGCGGCGATTTCTACGATGTCTTCTGGCTGTCGGACTCCCATCTGGGACTGGTGATCGCCGACGTGTGCGACAAAGGCATCGGGCCGGCCCTGTTCATGGCCCTGTTTCGCACCCTGTTCCGCTCCGTCTCGCAGCAGACCCTCTCGCGCGAGCTGTCCAATCACCTTTCGAAGGCGAGCGGAGCCGCAAGCCCCGCGACGGCGCGGCAGTTAGTGAACCTGATGGTCGAGTTCAATGCCCTCTCCACGGTCCTGTTCGCGAATAACTACGTCGCCGAGATGCACGCCGAGGCATTTATGTTCGCGACGACGTTCTTCGCCATCCTGGACGTCAACTCGGGGACGCTGACTTACGTCAACGGCGGGCACGATGCGCCGGCGGTGATCGGCCCGCTCGGCATCAAACGGCGGCTGGATCAGACCGGGCCGGCGGTCGGCATGCTCCCGAACTCGAACTATTTCGACGCAGAAGGTCGTGCTGGAACCGGGCGACATGCTGTTCTGTTACACCGACGGTGTCACCGAAGCACACGTCCATTCGGGCAGTGAAGCGATGTTCGGCGAGCCGCGCATGCTGTCGCTGATCTGCGAGCCGGTGTCGTCGGCCGCGGCGCTGGTGGACCGCGCGGATGCCGCCCTGGCGGCGCACTATGCCGGGGCCGACCCGTTCGACGACATCACCATGCTCTGCGTGCGGCATGCACCATCTCCGGCGTGAGTAAACGTGCGTTTGAGCAGTTCAGATTGACACGATATATCAGGTCTTAGGACCAACTATTTTAAGGCTGGCCTAACGATGAGTCTATCCTATAATCAGATCGCCGGGCGAAACCTCGAGCGACTCGCGGCGATGAGCGATGGCATCTTCGCCGTGGCGATGACGCTGCTCGTGCTCGACCTTCGCGCGCCTGCGGTCGAGGCGGTGCACACCGAGGCGGAGCTGTGGCGCGCCCTCATGGCGCTGGCGCCGCCACTGATCATGTATGCCATGAGCTTCCTCACACTCGGTATCTTCTGGGTCGGCCAACTGACGAATCTCAGCCACATAGCGGACAGCGACCGGAATCTGGCATGGATACACATCGCGTTTCTCTTCGGGGTGACGATGATGCCGTTTTCGACGCGGCTGCTGGCCGAATTCATCACCTACCGCATCGCGCTGCTCTGCTATGTGGGCAATATTCTGGTGCTTGGCATGGTGCTTTTCGCCAGTTGGCGGTATGCGCTCGGGGCGGGCCTGGCGAAGAACGATCTGCCGGCGGGCGCCGCCGCCGCTCTCGAACGCCGAATGATGATCGCGCTGGCGCTTTACGCGCTTGCAGGGTCGCTTTGCGTTGTCAACACCTATGTCAGCATTGCGTTACTCGTCCTCGTACAACTCTACTACGCCGTCGCGCCGAGAATCGTCCTGCCCTGGCGATGAGGGCGAGTGGATCGATTCTCTCCGTCACGACATCGGTGGCGGGTTCTCCTGGTCCGCATAGCCTTGGCTGATCTCGATGATGTTGCCCTCTGGGTCGGCCAGCCACGCCGAGCGCCAGCCCGGGATGAACGCATCGAAGCTCAACGGTCCCAGCGTGACCGTCGCGTCGCTGCCCATCGCCGCCAGCAGGGCATCGACATCGTCTACCTTGAACGCCAGGTGCCGCCAGCCGGCCCACGGAGGCCCGTCGTTCTGCGGCGCTGGTGCTGGTGCGTCGCCCTTGGCCTTGAATAACTCCAGATAGAGATTGCCGGACTTGATGAAGACGATTTGTTCGCTGCCCAGGTCGATGACGCGCCCGCCGGAAGCCGAAGTGTTTCGTGTAGAACCGCTCGGCGCGGATCGGGTCCATGCAGGTTAGCGCGACGTGATGTGCGGCGGGTGGCGTGGCCATGAGTGATTTCGCCTTCCGGGGATAGAAGTAACGGAGGAGAGGAGTTCAAGTAAGCCGCTGGCGCGGCAGGATGAGCAGACCTCCCTGATTCTACCTTCAACTACACCCCCGTGTCCTCCCCTCGTCTTCATCTCCAACCTTGCGAGAGCCGCTCGCACGCCACCGTGACTCGCGGATCGAATTCGGACTTCACCAGGAGATCGTCTCCAAACGCATCGATCAATGTCTCCGGGGGCTCCAGCCCATGGCAGGGCAGCCCGCGATCGTAACCGCAATAATAAGGAGTGAATGATGACGAACCGGCCGAATAATCCTTATAATGTGAGCGGTTTGTTTCAATCGAACGTAGGTCTTACGAGGTGTCGATGTCTTCGCGAAACGAGGTTATGGTCCTCGTACTCTTCGTGATTACGATGGGTCCGGCGGGGAAGGCCGGCGAGCCGCCGAAGGTCGTCCGCCATGTCGTCGTCTATGCGGAGCCAGGCCGGTTCGCGGGATGGCCGGCGAACCACGGGATCTGGTCGTGGGGCGACGAGATCCTCGTCGGCTTCAGCCGCGGCGATTACAAGGACCGTGGCCGATACCACAACATCGACCACGATCGGCCAGAGGAGTTCCTTCTGGCACGGAGCCGCGACGGTGGCGCGACGTGGTCGGTCGAGCAGCCTCAGCCTCCCGGTGCGCTGGCCGGCACGCCTGGCATGCGTCACGGTCTGAATGCCGCCGGGCTCGCCGGAGGAGCGGCCGGCGGCGCTCGACGATCCGATCGATTTCACCCGGCCGGGCTTCGCGATGACCGTCCGGATGGAGAACTCCAACAATGGCATGTCGCGATACTATTACTCGTACGACCGCGGGACGACCTGGCGGGGGCCTTACGCACTGCCGCTCTTTGGCCAGCCGGGTGTCATGGGCCGGACCGACTACATCGTCAACGGCCGCGAGGACTGCCTGCTGTTCCTGACCGCGTCGAAGGCCAACGGCAAGGAAGGGCGGCCCTTCTGCGCTCAGACGACCGACGGCGGGCGGACCTGGCGCTTCCTCTCGTTCATCGGGCCCGAACCCGTGGGCTATGCGATCATGCCGTCGACGGTCCGTACTTCGCCGACCGACCTCGTCACGACGATACGGCGGCTCGACCCGCCGAAGAGCTGGATCGAGTCGTATGGATCGCACGATAACGGCCGGTCCTGGTCGTTCCTGTCCACGCCCGAGCCGGACACCGGCGAGGGGAACCCTCCGAGCCTGGTCCGCCTACCCGACGGCCGGCTTTGCCTGATCTACGGCGTCCGCGCCCGGCCGTACGGCATCCGTGCCCGGCTGAGCAGCGACCAGGGGAAGACCTGGAGCGAGGCGATCGTCCTGCGCGACGACGGCGGCAGTACCGACATCGGCTATGTCCGCTCCGTCGTGCGTCCCGACGGCAAGGTCGTCGCCGTCTACTACTACAGCGACCGCACCGGCCCCACGCGCTACATCGCGGCGACGATCTTCGACCCCGGGACGCCGTGAGGCGACACAGGCTGGCCAGCCGCCCTGACCCGGACCGACTCCCTGGCCTGGTGGCTTACTTGAACCCCTTGTATCTCGGGTCGGCCCTCCTCGCTCGGGCCAGTTCCTCCTTCACTTCCACCGTGTGTTTGATCGCCGCGGCCCGTGCCCGCCACTTCTCGGCCTCCGCGGTGCGGCCCAACTGCTTCAGCAAGGCCGCATAGCGCTCGGCGCATGCGGCCAGATCGAGGTTCTCGTCGGGGTCGAACTGCTCGTGGATGGCGATCGCCCGCTTGAAAAAGCCCTCCGCGTCCTTGAACTTCCTCTGCTCGATACAGATCCCCGCCAGCTCGTCGACGGTCGCCGCCGTCTGGACGTGGCTGGGGCCGATGGCCTGCTCCTGGAGTTCGAGCGCCCGCCTCAGCAGCGGCTCCGCCTGATCGAAGTGGGCCTGTGCCGCATGGATCATCGCGAGTGTGTACAGGTTCTGGAAGACCGCGTCGGGATTGGTCTTCACGTGTGACTCGCGGATGGACAAGGCCCACTTGGCCAGCGGCTCGGCATCGGCGTACCGGCCCTCGTGGTAAAGCGCCCTGGCCAGGTCCGCGTAGCTCCGCGCCAGGAGCCGTTGATCGGTCTTCTGGTAAGGCCGGATCTCCTCGATGGCGAGCTTGAACCGCTCCTCGGCCTTGGCGTACTTCCCCTGGTTGAGGAGCGCCACCCGCCATTGTTGTAGAATTGCCAGCTACGGAGGACTTCCAGTGGGACGTCGTCGGCACGTGCCGTGCATGGACTCAAAAAGAAAACGGCCGACACGGCCAGCAGTTGAGGAAATCCAGAGAACTTTCTCATCGCCCCCTCCTCATCCCTCTGGTTGCTTGATCGCCATCAGCATCCTCCTCAATCTTAACGCGAGCCGGGACGGCGAACAACTCGGAAGAAGACCCAAGTCAGTTGCGCGGCACCGATATCGTCCGGGACCGAACCCGCCCTCGTCACGAATCGTGGATTGGCGCGCTGGCGGTGACTCCACAGCCCTCGCCGCCCGTCGCTCCGAAGTTTGTGCCGCCGGACGCTTCATGTGAGGACGCCTCTCCGCTATAGTCGCGTTTGGGCCAGCCGACCTCGAAGCCGGATCGGCATCGGGCACGCAGGAGACAGTGTCGTTCGGAATTGTGGCGCGGGCTGGGGGATTCCAACACCTTTCCTATCCGTCGTTGGCTCAGGTTAAGCCGTTTCGGACATGATAGGGCAGGGGGGATCGGTGGATCAGGCCGGTCGCCGTGGGTGGACGGCATCCTACTTGAAGGGAGCATGGTGAAGTGGACAAGGGCGTTGATCTCGAGCGACAACCGGAGGCGAGCATCCCCGTGAAGCACCCAATGCGCGGGCTGTTCATCGCGCAGTTCCTCGGGACGTTCAACGACAATGCCTGGAAACAACTGGTGATCCTCCTGGCGATCGCCGCGGCTGCCAGCCAGGTCGAAGGGCAGGAACGCACGGCCATCGCCCAGATCATTCTGATGGTCCCCTTGATGGTCATCTCGCTGCCGGCGGGCGTGCTGGCCGATCGCGTCAGCAAGAGCTCGGTGATCGTGGGCATGAAGGTGTTCGAGCTGGTGCTGATGCTGGTCGGGACGGCGGTGCTGTTCCTCGAGCCACACGGCGGGCCACTGGCGCATGTGGGTGCTCGCACTGCTGGGTGTCCAGCTCGCGTTATTCAGCCCGGCGAAATACGGGATCCTGCCCGAGATCCTGCCCCACGAGCGGCTCTCGGCCGGGAACGGTTTGCTGGAGATGGGTTCGAACCTGGCGATCCTCAGCGGGATCGTCGCGGGTGGCGGGATCATCGCGGCGGCCAAGACGTTCAACGTGCCGCTCTGGCTCGGCGGGGTGCTCTCTGACGGTCTTTGCCGCGTGCGGCCTGCTCGCCGCCTTGACGATCCCGCGGGTCAAGGCCGCGCGTGCCGAGGGGGGGCTGGTCGCCACGGTGCAAGATCGCCCTGGAATCGATCCGGGCCGATCGCGTCCTGAAGCTCACACTCATCGGCCAGGTCCTCGTCTGGGCGGTCGCCAGCCTGGTTCCCGCACCAATCCTGCCTTATGCGTCAAAGGTGTTGCACCTTTCGGAGTTGGCGTCGGGCGTGCCGCTGGCCGCTCTCGGGATCGGAATCGGCGTGGGGTGTGTGCTGGCGGGCAAGCTCTCTGGTGCGAAGGTGGAATACGGCCTGCTCCCCCTTGGGGCCCTCGGCCTCACCGCCGGCACGCTGGCCTTCGCAATCATCGGTCCCGGAATTGCAGGGACTATGATCATCATGACACTGCTCGGGGATCTTCAGCGGATGCCTCTTCGTTCCGCTTGAATGCCCTGCTGCAATGGCGATCGCCGGCCGATCGTCGCGGGGCGATCATCTCCTTCGCGAACGCGCTGGTCTACGCGGGAATGCTCATGGGTTCGGTCCTGGCCCTGGTGCCTGGCCAAGGCCGGGGTCTCGCCCGCGAGGCACGTTCCTGGCGGTCTCGATCGTGCTCCTGGGCTGCTTCCTCTGGGCGATGACGCTCGTCCCCGAGGCCTTCTTCCGATTCATCCTGCTCGGCCTGGCGCATACGATCTATCGCGTTCGGGTCCTGGGCCGGTCGAATGTGCCGAGGTGAGGGGGTGCACCTGCTGGTCCCCAACCATGTGTCGTTCGCCGACGGGCTCTTCCTGTTCGCGAGCACGGACCGCCCGATCCGGTTCGTGATCTACGCCCCTTACTTCGATCGGCCGATCCTGGGCTGGTTCCTGCGTGCGATGAAGGCGATCCCGATCTCCGCCTAGCGGGGGCCCGAAGATGATCCTGCACGCCTTCCGCGAGGCCGGCAAGGCGCTCGACGACGGGGAGCTGGTCTGCGTCTTCCCCGAGGGCCAACTCACGCGGACCGGGATGATGGCGCCGTTCCAGCGCGGCTTGCAGCGGATCGTCAAGGGGCGGACCACTCCGATCATCCCAGTCCACCTGGACCGCTTGATGGGCAGTATCTTCAGCCCCGCGAGCCACCGGCGATGGCCCGAGCGCATCCCTTACCCGGTAACCGTTTCGTTCGGCTCGCCGATGCTCGCCGACTCGATCCCTCCACGAGCTACGTCAGGCGATCTGCGAGCTGGGCCAGGAAGCCTGGTCGTACCGCAAAGGGGATCGCCACCCGCTCCATCACGAGTTCATCCGCCAGGCGCGTCGCCATCCGATGCGGCTGGCCTTCGCCGATCTCCAGACCCCGCACGTCTCCTATTTCAAGGCCCTTGCCGGCGCCCTGGCGATCGCACGCGCCTTGCGGCCACGCTGGGAGGGCCAATCGGTCGTGGGCATCCTGCTGCCGTCGAGCGTCGGCGGGGCCCTGGTGAACCTGGCGGCGACCCTCGCGGGCAAGACGGTGGTGAACCTGAACTTCACGGCCGGTCGGGCCGGAATGGAATCAGCGGCGTCGCAGGCGGGCCTCCGCACGGTGGTCACCAGCCGGGCGTTTCTCGAGAAGGCGAAGCTCGAGCCGCCCAACGGTCTGGAGATCATCTCTCGTGGAGGACGTGCGCGCCGACGATCCGCCCGTCGGACCGTGCGGCAGCGGCAGCAATCGCGCTGTTCGCCCCGATCCGACTCCTGGAACGCCTGGGCCGGGGCCGCGCGGGCCGCGACGGTCGACGACATCGCGACTATCATCTTCAGCAGTGGCAGCACGGGCGAGCCCAAGGGAGTGGTCCTCTCCCATTTCAACATCGATTCCAACGTCCAGGCGATCCGCGAGGCGTACCGCGTCCTGCCCTCGGATCGGCTGATCGGCATCCTGCCGCTGTTCCATTCGTTCGGCTACACGATCTCCTGGTTCGCGATCAATTCGGGGATGGGCTGCGTCTGTCACCCCAGCCCGCTGGACGCCCCGCAGATCGGCGACCTGGTCGAACGCTACTCGGCGACGATCCTCCTGGCCACGCCGACATTCCTCCAGCTTTATCTCCGGCGCTGCACCCCGGCACAGTTCGGCTCGATCCGCCTGGTGCTCGCCGGGGCCGAGAAGCTGTCCGAGTCGCTGGCACTGTCGTTCGAGGATGCCTTCGGCATCCGCCCGATGGAGGGTTACGGCATGACCGAGTGCGCCCCGGTGGTGGCTGTGAACACGTTCGATCACCGTGAGACGGGGTTCTTTCAGCCAGGGTCTCGCCGCGGATACGTCGGCCGGCCGTTGCCGGGCGTCGCGGTCCGGATCGTCAAGACCGACACCTACGAACCGCTCGACGCCGACGCCGAAGGGCTCGTGCTGGTGAAAGGGCCGAACGTAATGCAAGGCTACCTGGGGCGTGATGACCTGACCGAAGCCGCCTTCCGCGACGGATGGTATGTGACGGGGGACCTGGGTTTCCTGAGCGAGGATGGATTCTTGAAGATCTCCGGCCGGCTCTCGCGTTTCTCGAAGATCGGCGGCGAGATGGTGCCGCATCGGCCGCGTCGAGGAGGCGCTTCAGCAGGCCATCGGGGCCGACACTCAGGTCTTCGCCGTGACAGCCGTGGGCGACGATCGCAAGGGCGAAAAACTCGCCGTGCTGCATACTCTCGAGGACGGGCAGCTGCCAGCGCGTGCTGGCGGGCCTCGGCTCTCAGGGGCTTCCCAACCTGTTCATTCCCCGCCGCGAGAACTTCATCAAGGTCGACGCGATCCCCGTGCTGGGCACCGGCAAGCTCGACCTGAAGGCCATGCGACGTATCGCTGAAGAAGCTATCGGTGCTGATGTCGCAGTTGGCGTGTGAGGGTTGTGCGTCGCTATAACAAACTCCTGGGAACTCAAAGGTTCCCTTGACGAAGAAGACAACTGAATCGTCGGTCCCCGCAGAGAGATCCGTGCGACCCCGATTACCTGATCGGCTGTTACCCTCGAACCCCTGGAATTCGGTCGCTTTTTCCGAAACAATGGTTGAAGTAGGACGAGGAAGTTGGTCAGCTCCGTTCAAGATCGCCGTCATGCACATTGACATGAAAATTGAAGGACCATGCCGGAAATACGCATTGTCCGGCCCACCACCTGCCACCTATAGGCCGGCCCGGTCTGGTAAGCATCAAAGCGTTCCAATTTTCGCGCCCTACGAGGAGAATCTTCCGCTCCAATCGGGATACTACTCGTTTGTCATCGATGAGCTCGGCAGGTTCCACATTCAATGGGGTAATACTCGGTCGCATGCGGGAATGGTCGACGGGCAACCAGCGGCTGCCGCGGGGCGGCTCAGGATCAGCCGGGCCGGCAAGGTCGCCGAGGTGGCGTGCGACAGCACGGATTACCGGATCAACTATGGCGCTTACCGCTCCAGGCAAGCCCTCTATGTCGTCGAAGCTTTCAAGGGGCATCCCGCCCTCGACGTCAGCCCCCACGTCATCTTCCGATTTCGGATCAAGAGGTTCGAGAAATTCACTGTCGATATCGACTTTCGAGAAATTGTTGATGAAAACGAACAGCTTCGACTCCTCGAGCAGGAGGGATATCAAGACCAGGTGGTGCCCGCAGTCGGCCGGTCCTACAACCGGGATCAAATCAAGAGGTTCCATTCTTACTCGCCGCACCTTCCCCCCCGCACCTACCCGATCCAGCGGGACCAGCTCATCTCGACCATCGAACCGGATGACGGCGATCCACTGGATTATGAATACGGACCGTCGTGTCCCCGACTCACCCCCGAGATGCCCCCACCAGAGAGCGGAAAACTCAACTTCATCATCGATGAGGCAGGATGGCTGATCGTTGGGTTGAAAGGACACCACATCCTATCGGGCGGGAACCGGGTGGGAGGAGCCGGTCATCTGGACTTCAATTCGACGGGAGAACTCGTCGAGATCCATCTGAATTTCAGTGGACACTACCGCCCGAAGCTCGATGCCGACTACGTGCGCTATACGTACGGATTATTGGTCGGCCATCCGCTCTTAACCGTATCCGAGGATTGCAAGGTCCGGGGACGAGTCTTCTCGGAAACCAGCGATCGGTCGAGCGTCATTAGTTTCAATGCCGAAGACCTTTCCGGCGATGCCGAGGACCTGGATCTTCTGATCGAGACGGCGATCTTCTGATCTAAGGAAGATTGATCCGCAACTTCAGCGATCCTTAACGTATTGTAACATCTTGAAAAAGTATCGGCCTTTCGCCCTTTACTTCGCCTCAGGAAGGGATAGAATGCGGCTGGTTGGAAATCGAATGCGAGTCTGCGGATCGATCCCTTCTCGGAATCTGTTCTCGCCTATCTCTCTCGTCTTCCCGCCTGCTGGGCTGCCATGGTTGGCCCCTTTCACAGCCGACCCGGAAAGCAAAATCGGGTCGCCGCACGCTCGTCCAGGAGTTTCAAGGTGGGCAAGAAGTTGTATGTCGGGAACCTGACTTACCAGGTCGGCAGTTCTGAGTTGGAGCAGATGTTTTCCCAGTTCGGGACCGTTGTGATGCCCAGGTGATTACCGACCGCGAAACCGGTCGTGCCAAGGGCTTTGGCTTCGTCGAGATGAGCAGCGACGCGGAAGCGGAAGCGGCCATCCGGGAGCTCAACGACCAGGAGCACGATGGTCGTCGTCTTACCGTCAATGAGGCCAAGCCTCGCGAGGCTCGCACCACTCGTAGCTCCGGGAATAGCAACGTTGGCCGGCGATACTGAGAATCGCTTGTTCCCAATCGGACGAGGAGGTCATCCCATGGCCGCCTCGTCATGTTTCCGAGCCCTTGAAATCGTTCCCGGCCGCTTCTTCGCGATCAAGTCTCGCCGATCTCGGCCAGCCTTTCGAACTCGACCTCGTCGATGACGGGTATCCCGAGCTGGCGGGCCTTGTCGAGCTTGCTGCCGGCCTCTTCGCCCGCCAGGACATAGCTGGTCATCTTCGAGACCGAGCCGCTGACCTTGCCGCCCCGCTGCTTGATGATTGCCTCGGCCTCGGGACGCGACCGCTTGGGGAGGGTGCCGGTCAAGACGAACGTCTTGTCGGCGAAGGCGAGCTTGCGCCGAAGGTCTGAACCGGCTGGACGGCCTGGGGCGCCACGCCGACGTCCCGGAGATCGTCCAGCAGCTTCCGGTGCTCGGGGTCCTGGAAATACTCGTAAATGCTGGCGGCGACTATGGGACCGACCTCGGGGAGCCTTTCGAGGTCCGCCAGCGACATCGCCCGGAGCTTGTCGAGCGTCTGGACCCGCGCGGCGATGATCTCGGCCATTCGGGTCCCGACCTGACGGATCGTCAGACCCGTGAGGAAGCGGTCGAGCGGCCGCGTCTTGCTGGCCTCCAATGCCTTGACCAGGTTGTCGGCCGATTTCTTCCCCATGCGGTCCAGATCGGCCAGAGTCGCTGCATCGAGCCGGTAAAGGTCGGCGAGGCTTTGAACGAGTTTCTTGTCCACGAGCTGGTGGATCAGCTTCTCTCCCAGGCCGTCGATGTCCATGGCATCGCGGTGCGCGTACCAGCGGAGCCATTCCTTGAGCTGGTCCGGGCATCGGGATGGGGAGTTGGTGCAGTAGAAATCGACCTCGTCGCCAATTCGTTCGACCGCCGCGCCGCAACTCGGGCAGGTTCGGGTGAAGATGAAGGCCGTCTCATCACCCTTGCGGGCGTCGGCCTCGACGCGGACGACCTGGGGAATGATCTCGCCGGCTTTCTGGATCACGACGGCGTCGCCGATGCGGACGTCCTTTCGCTCGATCTCGTCGGCGTTGTGCAGGCTGGCGCGGCGGACCGTCGTGCCGGCCAGCAGGACCGGCTCGAGCTCGGCGACCGGCGTCAGCTTGCCCGTCTTGCCGACCTGGATGGTGATCCCGAGCAGCCGCGTGATGGCCTGCTCGGCCTCATACTTGAAGGCGATGGTCCAGCGCGGGCTCTTGCTTCGCGCGCCCAGGCGGTCGCGCTGACCGAAGTCGTCGACCTTGACGACCAGGCCGTCCGTCTGGAAGTCGAGCGCGTTTCGCCGATCGTTCCATTGCTCAGCGTGCTCGATGACCTGGTCGATCGTGTCATAGCAAGCGGTGTTTGGGCTCACGGGGATGCCCCAGGTCTTTATCAGGCGAGTCAACGCGTAATACGAGGATTCGTCGATCCCCTGGTATTCTCCCAGTCCGTGTGAGACGAACCGGAGCCGCCGCTGGCCGCAGAGCTTCGAGTCGAGGAGCTTGAGCGAGCCGGCCGTGGAGTTGCGCGGGTTGGCGAACGGGACCTCCCCGGCCGCTCGGCGCAGTTCGTTGAGCCGGACCAGCTCGGAGTTGGTCATGTAGACTTCGCCGCGGACCTCGAGCAAGGCCGCGGGGCAGTCCTGGAGGACCAGGGGAACTTCACGGACGGTCTTCAGATTGGCCGTGATGTCGTCGCCGCGCTCGCCGTCGCCACGGGTCGCTCCCGTGACGAGGACGCCGTGCTCGTATCGGAGCGAGACGGCCACCCCGTCAACCTTGAGCTCGACGACGTAACGCAACGGCTCGCCCGGGTTAAGTCCTCGGCGGACCCGCGCGTCCCACTCGCGTAGCTCGCCGTAGGAGTAGGTGTTGTCGATGGAAAGCATCGGGACAACGTGGCGGACGGTCGCGAAGCCTTCCAGCGGCTGGCCGCCAACCCGTTGCGTGGGGCTGTCCGGAGTGATCAACTCGGGATGGCTGGCCTCCAGCTCGGTCAGCCGCTCCATCATGCGGTCGTAATCGCGGTCGCTGATCTCCGGCCTGGCCTCGACGTAGTAGAGGTAGTTATGCCGGTTCAGCTCGCTCCGCAACTTCGCGGCCTCCTGTTCGATATCCTTGCGTGGCATGACGACCTCCCAGATTCGGGGCGGGGTCGGGAGACCCGCGCCCATCGCCTACGCTTCGCCCTCACGCCGCCTCGACTTCGATCGCGATGAGAACCAGGGGTCCGTCGCCATGGCCAGGACGCCGGTCAGGAGCATGACGACGAGTTCGATGGCGAGTGCCATCGGACCGTTGCGGTCGAACCACGTCGCCATCGCGATCGAGCCTGGGCTCCGCGGCCGCTGTGCCGCGGGGTCCGGCTCCAGCACCTTGGGACTCACCAGGTACCCCAGGACGGTGAAGACGAACAGCATGCTCGTCACGAGCAAGATCACGAAGAAGGGATTCGAGAGGATCTCACGCTTGCGTGGCTTCCCGGTCATGATCGATACTTCCCGGCTCTTCCCTTCGTTCTCACGATCCGGCGGAGACCCAATTCTCGCCGTCGATCGCGTATTCCAGGAGCTCTTCGGGCCGGAACCAGAGCGCGATCTCGCGCAGGGCCGACTCGGGGCTGTCGCTGCCGTGGAGCAGGTTGTTCTGCTTGCTGATCGAGAAATCACCCCGGATGGTCCCCGGGGTGGCGGCGGCGCCGTTGGTCGCGCCCAGCATCGCCCGGACCACCGCGATCGCCTCGTTCCCTTCCAGCACGCCCACGATGACCGGCGCGCTGCGTGATGAACCCGATCAGGCCCTCGAAGAACGGCTTGCCCAGGTGCTCGGCGTAGTGCTTCTCGGCGAGCGCGCGGTCGACGCGGATGAGCTTCAGCGCCGCGACTCGGAGGCCCTTGGTCTCGAAACGTTGGAGGATTGCACCGACCAGCCGGCGCTGGACACAATCGGGCTTGAAGATGATCAGGGTTCGTTGCATGGAACTCGAATTCGCTCCCAGAGTCGTGAAAAGCCAATAGGAACAGCAGTATAGTCCGCCGGGGTCGTACGTGCAACCTCCCGCGGCATCGCCCGGCAGGTCCGGCCCGATGATTCGCCAGGGGAGTTCCTGGTAGGAGGCGTCATCGAGCCGCCAGAGTACGGACGACGGGTCCTTCGCCGAGAAGCGAGACGATGATCCGGGGGACAGGCCCGTAGTAATTCTCCTTGAGATCGGTCCGGCTGGGGACGGCCTCCGAGTGAGGATGGGAGTGGTAGATCGCCAGGATGTTCAGCTTCAGCTCGCGCAGGGTCTTCTCGACGTTCGATCAAGTCTTGCGGGTCGGCGAAGTATCGGGTCGCGCGGGTCTCGATGGGGGCGGCGTTCCGCAGAGGGAGGAACAGCGAGACCCGCGGCGCGACGCCCGCCAGGATGCCGCAGCATTCCAGCGGTGCCTCGCGCAGGCAATGCGCCACCATCGCGTCGTGGAGGTCCCGGGGGACCTCCAGGGGAATCAACTCGGTCATGTCGGATGATGGCTCGTTCAACGCTCTATCACCGCGGGGGAGCCGTTGCGATCCCTCACTCGGGGAACAAGGGAGTCGAGAGGTAGCGTTCGCCGAGGTCGGGCAGGATGACGACGACGAGCTTGCCGGCATTCTCGGGTCGGGACGCAACCTTGATGGCCCCGACGGTGGCCGCCCCGCATGAGATGCCGCAGAGCATGCCCTCCTCGCGGGCCAGCCGGCGGGCCATCTCGAACGACTCATCCTCGGGGACGGTGACCACCTCGTCGATGATCGCGGTGTTCAGGACGTCCGGGATGAAGCCGGCGCCGATGCCCTGGATCTTGTGCGGGCCGGGTCGGAGCGGCTCCTTGCGCCTGCATCTGCGTGAGGACCGGCGAGCCGGTCGGTTCGACAGCAATCATCTGGACCGATGGCTTGCGGTCTTTGAGGACCTCGCCGCAGCCGGTGATGGTGCCGCCGGTCCCGACTCCACTGACCACAATGTCAACCTTGCCATCGGTGTCGCGCCAGATCTCCTCGGCCGTCGTGCGGCGATGGACGGCCGGATTGGCGGGATTCTTGAACTGCTGGGGCATGAAGGCGTGAGGCGTGTTCTTCACCAGCTCCTCGGCCCTCCGGACCGCACCGGGCATGCCCTCCGCCGCGGGGGTCAGCACGATCTCGGCTCCGAACGCCTTGAGCAACCGACGGCGCTCCAGGCTCATGCTCTCCGGCATGGTAACGATCAGGCGATAGCCCCGGGCCGCACAGGTGAACGCCAGCGCGATCCCCGTGTTGCCGCTCGTCGGCTCGATGATCACCGTGTCCTTATTGATCTTGCCATCGGTCTCGGCCGCGTCGATCATCGCCACGCCGATGCGGTCCTTCACCGACCAGAGCGGATTGAAGTTCTCCAGCTTGGCAACCACGTCGGCATGACAGCCGTGCGTGACCCGACGCAGGCGGATCAGCGGTGTATTGCCGATCGTCTGCGTGATATCGTCGTAGATCCGCCCTCGGAAGGAATTCGTTCCGGCCGTCAACATGACTCTCTGCCTCCTCAAACGCACGTCCAGGACCCGTCTGCCCCCGGTTCTTCGGGACTGCCACAAAGAATGCCCCGCCCGGACGGCCGCTCGCCGCGGTGCTCGCACCATCGCGCCAAGCCGAGTCAACATGGCGGTTTAGCCAATGATTTTCCGATCATCTTAGTCGGCATTCACCGATCGAACAAGCGGTTTGGTCCCTGGTCCCTGGTCGTATCGTGCCGAGCGTATGTCGCTCCTGCGGAACACCGCTGCAACCACAGGCTGGCGGGTGACGCGTGACGGGTTGAAGAGGATTCCCGCGCAGGGCGCGGTCTCGCGAGCCTAACCAACTGCGGAATCCTCACCAACCAATGGCTTCCTTGCAGCCGATACCGGAGAGCCCGTAGAATGTCCCGTACCGGCCTGGAGATCGGTCATAGTAAACAGCAGGAGTAGGAATGCGCGATATCTCCCATGACTCCCCGGAATCGGCGTCTCAGAGCCCGGCCCCGAACGCGGGCACGACGAAGCCTTCGGAACCCCAGGCGGAAGCCCGGCCAACGGGGCAGCGCCCCTCGGCCGCGTCGCAGGTCCCCGCGACGTTGGTGCCCGAGACGGGCTGGCATTTCCTTCACCTCTTCTACCGTGTGGATCGCTCGCGACTGAGCGAGCTATCGACCGCACAGAGAGAGCAGGGCGTCGAGGAGTTGAGGCGGGTCCTGGTTGCCAGGGACCCGGGGGGGCCGGAGCAGCTCCAGTGCTTCGCGGTGCCGGGCCACAAGGCGGATTTCGGCGTCATCATGGCCGGTCCGGACCTCCGGGGCGTCCACGACGTCCAGATGTCGATCCAGGCCTCCAGTCTGAGTCCCGCGCCTCCAGCCGTGTTATTCCTTCTACTCGATCACCGAGATCTCCGAGTACGTACCCGACGCCGAGCAGTACGGCCAGGTCCTCCGCGATCGTGAGGGCCTCGATCCGGAGAGCAGCATCTACAAGACCAAGGTCGCGGCTTATGCCGAGCGGCTCGGCCCGATGAACCGGCAGCGGCTCTATCCGGAGTTCCCGGGCTGGCCCTGTCTGTGCTTCTATCCAATGAGCAAGATGCGAACGGCCGAGCAGAACTGGTACTTGCTACCCTTCGAGGTGCGAGCGGAGCTGATGTCCCACCACGCCCGCAGCGGAATGAAGTTCGCCGGCAAGGTATCGCAGCTCATCACGGCATCAACGGGCCTGGACAACTGGGAGTGGGGCGTGACCCTCTGGGCCAGGAATCCCACGTATCTCAAGGACATCGTCTATACCATGCGGTTCGACGAGAGCTCGGCCAAATACGCCCTCTTCGGGGACTTCTACTTCGGGTACATCCTGTCGCCGGACGAATTGCTCGAGGCAATCCGGCTTTGATCCTCAAGTTTTCACCGATGTCGGCTCCCCGAATGCTTGGCTGCTTGTAGGATGAGGGGACAGTGAGTGAGAGAGGGTGACGTTGACGGCCGATCGGATTTGGAGCCGGCCCTGATCTTGGCGAGCACGTCGGCCTATCGACGAGCCTTGCTCGATCGGCTGGGCGTGCCGTACCGGTGGCGGGCGCCGCTCTGCGACGAGTCGGCCATCCAGCGGGCGGAAGCCGGCACGGAGCCGCGTCTTCTGGCCGAGAAGCTGGCTTTGAACAAGGCATCGAGCCTGGTCGATGAGGAGCCCGAGGCGGCGATCATCGGCTGTGACCAGCTCGTTTCCTTCCAGGGCCAGATCTTTGGCAAGCCGGGGACGGCTTCTCAGGCCGTGGAGCAACTCGCCGCGATGGCCGGTCGCACGCACGAGTTGATCACCGCGATCGTTGTGATCCGGGGCGGTGAAGGGGTTTGTCACACGGACATCACGCGGCTTCGGATGCGACGGCTTTCACGAGACGCGATCGAGCGGTACGTCGCCGCCGACCAGCCGATCGATTGTGCGGGTAGCTACAAGCTCGAATCGCGGGGGATTGTCCTGTTCGATCGGATCGAGAGCGACGACCAGAGTGCGATCACGGGCCTCCCCTTGATTGCGCTGGTGAACATCCTCCGCGACATGGGATTCGCGATCCCTTGAGACCTGAGTGATACGCTCGCCCTCTCGCGCCGTGCTCTCTTGACAAACCGAGTCCCCGGATCGCATGCTGTAAGCAGATACGTGCCCGTAGCTCAATTGGATAGAGCGTTAGCCTCCGGAGCTAAAGGTTACAGGTTCAACTCCTGTCGGGCATACTTTAATCATCTGCGCCAAAGAGATTTACGTCGATTGTACCCATTCGCTCAAGCGTTAGCCCCACCGCATATCTGGGACATTTCCGCGTCGTCATGGCGATTGCACGGCGTTTGCATGGAGGCAGCCGATCCATCCCCTTTAGCATGTCTTTCTTTTGCATCACCACTTGACCATTGGTAGCGATCTGTATACTATTCACTCCAAGGTTCGCCCCGCTGATTGGGGTTGCCAGAAAGTTTGAGACCGGCAATAAGCAGCCCGCCGTCGGGCGGCGGGAGATAGCCATGAAGTCTATCGAACTTTTCGCTGGGGCCGGTGGGCTCGCCCTCGGCACGGCCGAGGCCGGATTCCAGCACAAGATCGTTGTCGAATGGGACTCGAACGCCTGCGCCACCCTTCGCAAGAACCATGAGGCGGGAGTTCGGCACGTTCGGGACTGGGACATCATCGAGGAGGATGTGACCCGATGCGACTTCACGCCGTACCGAGATGACGTCGATTTCGTTTGCGGCGGACCACCCTGCCAGCCGTTCTCCTTAGGCGGCAAGCATCGTGGACATCAAGATCATCGTAATATGTTTCCGCAAGCGATCCGAGCCGTGCGAGAAGTTCGGCCGAAGGCGTTCCTCTTTGAGAACGTCAGGGGGCTCCTGCGGAAAAACTTCGCCAACTACTATTC
Organism: uncultured Isosphaeraceae bacterium; assembly: GCA_963842405.1. GTDB lineage: Bacteria > Planctomycetota > Planctomycetia > Isosphaerales > Isosphaeraceae > CAVZRC01. The sequence goes on from CAWJGW010000004.1 coordinate 393,696, forward strand.
GTACATCATTCATCAGCTTCGATACCCGACTGTCGTCCCCCAAGGCGACGAGGATTGGGCGCATCATCTGGCTCGCCTGGAGCGGCTGCATACGAGCGGGGAGGCCGTCGATCTCCACTACAACGTTGTCTATCAACTCGTGAACGCCGTGGACTACGGAGTTCCCCAGCACCGATGGAGGGTCTTCATCGTCGGCGTCCGCTCCGATCTGTCGGCCGAGTTCTGCTTCCCTCAGCCTACCCATGAAGAAGACGCTTTGCTGTACAGCCAGTGGATCACCGGGGAGTATTGGGAGAAGCATCGCATCTCGAAGCCAAAACGGTCGTCTATGCCGACCCAGCTCGCCAGGAGGGTCGATAGCCTAAGGGATGTCTTCCCTGGGACCCTGCTACAGCCGTGGCGAACCGTCCGGGACGCCATCAGCGACCTACCACGGATCGCCGTGGGGGACAAATCTTCGAGCGTGGCGAACCACTTCCTGAATCCCGGTGCCAGAAGCTACCCCGGCCACACGGGGAGCCCCTATGACGAGCCAGCCAAAACGTTGAAGGCTGGTGATCACGGCGTCCCAGGTGGCGAGAACACGCTCCGACTGGACGACGGTGCGGTGCGGTATCTCTCCGTGCGCGAGTGTGCCAGGCTGCAAACGTTCCCCGACGAATGGACCTTCGAGGGGTCCTGGACCGAGAGCATGAGGCAGTTGGGGAACGCCGTGCCCGTTACGCTGGCCGAGCGGATCGCTTCGCCACTCATGAAGATGCTGGGCGACGTCAGGCAGTTCCCGGTCCGTGTCCCCCGAATTCTACGGCCTGCGTAGAACGAGCGTGGCATGGGTATACGTTCGTTCTTCCTCGTAGAGGATGACGTGGCTGCGGAAGAACGTCGCTTGCCAGCCCTCGGGGAATGTGTCGATGACGAGTTGGAGGAGTTCTCGTATCGACATGCCCGCATGCGGAACGGTGACGTTCAGGATATTGTACTCCACGCTTCCCTTCCGCCAGCCGCCTTTCGGCTTGTCGGTGTGGAAGCGAAATACGAAGGGGACACCGTCCTTCACCGCGCGTAGGAGGTCACGAGCGTTCCAGAGTCTGGGATCAATGCCCTCGGGGACGAAGTTCTCGTCTATGGGATAATCGGAATCAAAGTCGTTCGTCTCGGTGTCCTCCCGCCTGCGTCCCGGATCGTGATTGCCCAACCCCTTCGTGTTCCACTCGCACAGGCCCGCCCCCTTGTAGTGCTTGATCAAGGACTCCTCGTGAGTGAGCGGCGTCCAGTTGCGGTGGACCGTCACGCCCTTGAAGCCGATTGTGTTTATGTCGATATTCTTGCGTGACCTCAGCGTCCACAGGTGATCCATCAGGCGTCCGGAGAGGTTCTTGTCCGCCTTGCCGATGTAATGGAGCCGGCCGGAGACGAAGAGCATGTAGACGCCCGGCGTCTCGTCAATCTGCGAGACGAGAGCCCCTTCGAGCGGTCCGATGGGCAGCGAATCGAAGACCTCGACAAGCTGCTCAAGCACGGCCCTGGCGAGATCGAAATCGAAATGCTTGAATGGTTTTTCGCTGCTCGTATTCTCTTGTGTCATGAGTCTTATACAGTTCAGGTGGACCAGAACCTTGTGGAGATTGCTGGTCGAATTCTTCAGCTTCCTCTGGCTCGTGCGGAGGACGGCCTCCCCATCGGGAATCTGGAAGTCTAGGATCGAACCCAGAGCGTCGGTTAGTCGCTTCGCATCGAAGGGGATAGGCATATAGGCCGCATCGGCACAACGCCGTGTCTGGCTTGACTTGAGGTCTCGTCGGTGGGTTGGTTAGGCTAGGATCGTGCGGCCCGTGCGGGTCATCACGACCAACGACGAGGCGATCCATGGCCGACACCTTGACCCCCGACGAACGAAGCGAGCGGATGTCTCGGGTCAGAAACAAGGACTCCAAGGCCGAGATGCGGGTCCGTAAACTCGTCCACGCCATGGGATTTCGCTATCGCCTGCACAACAAGACGCTCCCCGGCAAGCCCGATCTCGTGCTTGCAAGACACAAGAAGGTCATCCTGATCCACGGGTGCTTTTGGCATCAACACGGGGTCTGTCGGCCGCTCTCCACCCCAGAGCACAACTCGGGGTTTTGGCGAAAGAAGTTCGACGACAACGTCAAGCGTGACCAGCGAAACCTCAAACAACTCCAGGAACTCGGCTGGAATGTCTTAGTCATCTGGGAGTGCGAGACAAAGGACGCCAAGTTGCTTGAGTCAAAGTTGCGTGACTTCCTGACCCGGCCATAAAGTGATCCCAGTGATCGCGATTGAACCGAGTCCTGATATAAACCCCGCCACATGGGTCATTTCTGGGTCAACATGGGCAATGCAACCGCCCTCCAAGCTCAGCCCAAAATGCCACGCGGATTTCGCCGCAACTCTCGACGTTAGCATGACTTCCCTGCAACCTCCCGTAAAGCTTCGCCCAACCTGTTTCGGCCCGAGTGGGCGCGCATCGCTACCCAGTCCGCTCCTCAAGGCGGGTCATTCTCTTTCGGGAAGTCATCGATGACTGGCGACCTCTGGATTCCGGGGACACGCGATTAGGAGGTGTCGGCCCCTTCCGGCAGGCCGGTGTCCCTCAGTTCTTTCTTCTTCTCGTCGCTGAGGTTCCAGGGCAAGAACGCCTGGATGTCCCCGGGAACCTTGCCACCGGCCGCCGCGCATTGCTCGAAGTACCACGTCAGCCATTTCCGAGGATTGAGCTGGCACATCGACAACGTGGCCAAGATCGAGAAGGCCGCCGCCGCCAGTTCACCGCTCCACTTCGACCCCGAGCCGTAGAAGTTCTTCCGCGCCACCGCCGGACCCCGCGCACGTCGTTCCGAGGCGTTGTTGTCCATCGGAATCCGCGGATCGTCCACGAACCGGGTCAGTCCTTCCCAATGCTCCCGCAGGCTTTCCAGAGCCTTTCGGCACGGTGTCGCCAGATCCGCTCGGGCCAGTTCCGTCTCCATCTGCGCCTTCATCTCGGCCACGGCTTGCCGCAAACGGCCATCGGCTTCGCGGAACGCCGCCGAGCCCTTCTCCGCCGCCAACCGCCGCCGGTTCAACCGGTAGAGCGCGCGAATCCGTCGCAGCCATTCCAAGGCCCACGTCTTCGATTGCGGCCATCCTTTGCCCACCCGGATGAAGTCCCGCCGCACATGGGCCCAGCAGAAAGCCAGGACGAGCAATCCTTGCTTCACCCAGCTCATCGCCTTGTAAGCCGAATAGCGGTCGACCACCAACACCCCGCGCGACCCGGCCTGATAGTGGTTTTCGGGGACCTCGTGACCGCGACTGACATTCAGCACGAAGACGACGGTGTCCGGACCCAAGAAGACCCATAACCACCAGCCGTATCCTTCCTTGCCCTCCAGGACGACGAACACCGGCCAGCGCGTCTCATCGGCTTGATGCAGGTCGCCTTGCCGATTCCGCTCCTGGAGGGCTTGGTAAATCGGCCGCAGCAGGACTTCCAACCGCTGCAAGCCGTCGGTGACGGTGCCCGGTGCCAGGTCCAAATCCCAGCAGCCGCCACGAGCCCAGCAAGCGTTCGGTGGGCCGGTAGCCGAAATACTTGTCCAGAAGGACCTCGACCCACACCGAGACGCCGTATCGTCCTTTGGGGATCAGCTTGGGAGCCGGAGCCGCCAGGATCGTGGTCGGGCCGTCGCAGGTACAAGTCCGCCGGTAGCGCCGCCGCCGAATCACCCGGCGGTAGGCACCCACTTCGATCTCGATTTCCTCCGAATCGTCCGTGTAACCATGGGAAACCAAGGGCTGGCCGCAATCGGGACACACACATTGCTCGGGAGGCAGTTCGAGGATCTTTTCGCGGACCGGCAGGTGGGAGTAATCCCGTCGCTTGGGAGCGGCGTTGCCCGGTTGTTGGCCCCGCTTCCGCTGAGGTTCCTGGGAGTCGTCTTGGGGATCATCCAACTCATTGGAGCGATCACTTCGCGTCGTGGTCTCGGTGCTCTTGCCGAAGAGATCCGCTTGGAGTTGACGTTTTTCCCCTTCGAGTTGTTCGACGTTTTGCTCCAACTCGGTGATCCGTTGCAGGGCATCGCGATGGCGACTCTTCCAATATCCGGCCTGCTGGCGCAATTCGAGGTTCTCTCGTTTGAGACGCTCGACTTCGGCGCGGAGATCAGCGACTTCCTGGCGCAGAGTCGCCACCGAGGCGATCAACGCCAAGGAGGAGTTGCTGGGGCGACAGACCTGTACCAGTTGGCCATTCATGACCAACCAGATTTACCGAAGAGGGACCAGAGGGAAAGAGGCGAGTCCCCGAAATCTCGAGAGGAAGCGAACTGGCAAACACAGGTTCGGCGGTCCTTTACAACCTTCCCGCATAACCCACGCTGTATCCTTACCCCTCGTTTCACTCCGGAGCTAAAGGTTACAGGTTCAACTCCTGTCGGGCATACTAAGCCTCGTAATGACTTACGGCGACGGAGCCGACGGGGATGCTGGGAATGGGGTTAACGAGACCCTTGTTTGGGGCAGTCGTTTGAGGACATGATTTCTCGCCATCCGTGCCGATGCAAGATAGAATGTAACGTTGTGTTCGGGGGCCCGCGTCCCCCTGGCATTTGCTGGTGTGGGAGATCGACCATCATGGCCACGAAGAAGGGGTTGGAGGTCCACCGCCGGGTCAGGATCGCCAGAAGCGTGTTGCCGCATTCCCAGCGGACGGTGGTCGATCGCGTCTTGAGTTCGCCCCGGGGCTTCGCCCAGTATGCGCGAGCGTCCCGGCCGGTGAAGAAGCTCGCCGGTACTGGCCAGCAGCTATACATGATGGGGATTACGCCGAAGATCCTCCTCGTCTTCACGAAGACGGATGACGAAATCCGGGTGCTCGACCTGGTGGAGCGGCGACGTGTGGACCACTCGCTGCCACCAAGGTCCGGAAGAAGAGCGCAGAGGAAAAAAGGCGAAAGCGGCGGGGACGTGTAATTCTAGGCCCAGTCCGTTCGACTGACAGATCGTGCCAAGAAATGAAGACGTTGGAGAGCATTATTACTAGAGGGGAAGCAATCGGTATCGGGACATTTTCTGCCCGGTCGTGGCCCCTCCATCTCACCAGCCGATGTCGGGCGAGGCTTGCTCACGCTCAGCATGGTCGGGAGCGTGTCAGGCGAACCCTGGGGCAAGGGCAGCCCTTTCAAGCTAACTTGGGATCGAGCAAAAGACGAAAGGAAGGCACGGGGTTTTCCTCCCTCAAGGTACCGAGGAGCTGCACCATGCCATCACCGTTTCCGGGGATGAACCCCTACTTCGAGCAGACGGACCACTGGCTCGACTTTCACACCGAGTTCCTGTCGGCCTTACGCCGGCTCCTGGCCCCGCAGGTCGGGCCGAAGTACATCGTCCAACTTGAAGAGCACATTTACATCCACGACCTGCCGCCGGAACCGCGCCGACGGCTGGGGACGGCGGACCTGTCACTGGTCCAGTCGGGAGGCGGCGAACGGGCTCGAGGCCGCGCTCGGGCTACTGGAGGCCCCGGCGGAGGTCTGGCTGCCGGAGCAGGACGTCGAGAAAGTGCCGTTCCTGGAAGTCCGGGACCGCCAGGGCCGCGAGCTGGTCACCGTGATCGAGATCTTGAGCCCGTCGAACAAGCGGGCCGGCGACGACCGCGAGCAGTATCTCGCCAAGCGTCGAGAGCTGCTCCGGAGCCCGGCCCACCTGGTCGAAATCGACCTGCTGCGGGGATGGACTCCCATGCCCCAGGAAGGCCGGCCCGAGTGCGACTATTCGGTGATGGTCAGCCGGGCCGAGAAGCGACGGGCCGCGGACTTCTGGCCCATCCGTCTTCGGGACCGGCTGCCGGTCATCCCCATCCCGCTCCGGCCCCCGGACGCCGCCGCTCGGGTCGATCTCCAGGAAGCGCTGCACCGAGCCTACGATGGCCCCGGCTACGAGCACTTCATCTATGGCGGCGAGCCGGAACCGAGCCTCTCGGCGAACGACGCGGCCTGGGCACGGCAATTTGTTCCCGCAGGGGCGTGAGGTTCAGTGATAAGCGACACCAGGAGGTCGCCAGTCTTCTGGAGGGTCTCGCGATGCTGCCGCGGATCTGCTCTCTCATCCTGGTGATCGGACTTGCCGGAAGCCCAGCGAGCGTGAATGCGACCGAGCCGCCGGACGCGGAGGACATCGTCGTCTACCACGACATCCCGTACCGGGAAGGAACAAGCCGGCAGTGGAAGCTGGACCTCGCGATGAAGAAAGACACGCGGGGCAAGCCGAAGGCCCGGGATCGTCGTCATCCACGGCGGCGGATGGCTCGAAGGGGATAAATCCAGCTTCGCCTCGCGAGAGCATGGGGTCCCTGGCAATATCGTGGACTTCGCCGCGCTCGGCTTCGTCGCCGTGACGATCAATTACCGGCTCTCCGGCGAAGCCCCGTTCCCGGCCGCGCTCGAGGACTGCAAGAACGCCGTCCGATGGTTGCGGGCCGCACGCGAAGGACTACAACCTCGACCCGGACCACATCGGTGCTTACGGCAATTCGGCCGGCGGCCATCTCGCCATGCTCCTGGGAATGGTCGGCAAAGACGCGCGCCTCGAAGGGGACGGCCCCTACCAGGATCAATCAAGCCGTGTGCAAGCGGTCGTGAGCGACAGCGGGCCGATCGATCTGCGTCGAGCAGTACCGTAGCGGGGCACTGCGTCAGGTGTGCTCTCGGTTCATGGGAGGCCCGCCGGAAGGGGAACGAGCCGCCGCGTACCGGAGAGCGTCGCCCGCGAATCAGATCACCACCCAGACACCCCCGCTCCTACTGATCTACGGCGTCGAGGACGCCCAGGTCCCGGTCGAGACGGCCGACCGGTTCGTGCTCGCGCTCGGTCGCGCCGGCTTGAAGGACGTGAGCTACTATCGCCTCGCCCACGTCGATCACTGCCCGTATTCGCTCATCCGCGTCCCCGTCTTGCGGCCGGTCGTCAACGAGTTCTTCCTCCGCACCCTCATGCACCCAGAAACCGCCCAGCATGTGAAGTGCCGCGACGGTTCGGGTTGAAAGGTGCGATCCTTTGAATGTTGGAGTCCTGTTCCAGGTCTCCTCGTGCGAAGAGATCGGGAACGAAATGGACTCCGCTCCCGACGTCCGTTCGACTCTGAGGTCGATGCTGCCGCGATGGTACAGTCCTTGGTGCCTTCGCTGGCCCTCACCGAGCATAGACTTGATCAGGAATAAGGTTTTTCGATGATTCTTCCCGCATTTTTCGGGCAAGAAGCATTGTTTCTGATAACGTCTCATGCGTAATGATGTTGAGTTCCGCCCCGATACGGACCATTTCGCGGTTGCGGAACGACTCCGCGTTTCTGCCCCATCTCATTCAATAGAGGACTTCTCTTTCCGAATGTCCTCCAACCTCTCAGGGAGGAATCCCAATGAATGGCCCCTCGCTTCGAGATCCAATCGTCCTCGTTCACGGGTTCCTCGGCTTCGACCGGCTGGGCGTGCCCGGCCTGTCGCTCGAGTATTTCCGAGGAATCCCCGAGGCGCTGCGGCCACGCTGGTAATACCGTGCCGGAGCCGCCCGCGCTGAACACCGCCGGAAGCGTCCAGGAGCGTGCGAACGATCTCAAGCGGTTCCTCGAGACGGAGTGCCGACGTCGTCGGCCGTCAGGTCCATCTGATCGCGCACAGCATGGGTGGACTGGATTCCCGCTACATGATCTCTCGTCTTGGCATGGCCAATCGTGTCTCGAGCCTGACGACTCTGGGCACACCCCACCGCGGCACCCCCATAGCCGACCTGAACGAGAGTGTGTTCGGACCTCTACTGGACCTCCTGGGACTCACCGGCGCGTCGATCTCAAGGGGTTCTTCGACCTGACGGTGAGGAATAGCCAGGAGTTCAGCCTGGAGGATGTCCCGGATGTGGAGGGCATCGATTACTTCTCGGTTGCTGGCCTGTATCAGCCAGGGTTGCTCACCATCGGTCTGCTCAAGCCATCACACGACTTCATTCTGCACAGGGCGGGTGCCAATGACGGACTGGTGCCCGTCGCCTCGGCGACGTTCGGCGAATTCCTGGGTACCTGGAATGCCAATCATTTCCGGCTGATCAACTGGCCGACCGACCTCGTGGCGCCGAGTCCAGGAGAAGACTGATGATTCGATCATCAATGACTATCTGAGTCTCGTGGAGCGACTGGCTCAGGAGATGCCCCAGAACACCTGACACGATTCGTATGGGGATCGGGATTCCGGCTCCGAACACTGATGCGGGCTGGCGCTCCGGACGAGGCGATCAGACCGGCTCGCGGACGAGGAACGCTCGGGTGTAGGCGACCCGGAGCCCGCGGCGCTTGGCGTTGCGCTGGGAGGTGCTTCCAGGATGGGCGCCCTGGGCGGCCAGGTCGCAGCCGGAGCGTCGGGCCAGTGCCAGTCGGGCGTGGTGCAGGGCCGCGTGGACGCCGCGGTTGCGATATGGGGGCAGGGTGGCGGCTCCGGCGAGCAGGGCCAGGTTCTGGTGCATGAGGACCGAGCCCCCACCGACCGGCACGCCCTCGATGAAGGCGAGGAAGGACAGGGCATGCTCCATGCCGAGCATCGTGGCCATCATCTCCAGGGTCTCATCGATCGAGCCGGCGGGACCGACGAAATTCGGGGCCACCACGTTTGCGTAAAGTTCGTGTTCCTTGGGACCCAACGGTCGGATTTCGATGCCGGGGATTGGTGGAGGCTCTGGGTCGTCCGGGCTCAAGGGCAGGACCAGGATGTTCTCGAATCCCGAGAGTCGATATCCGCGTCGGCCGAGGCCCTCGACGAGCGACGCATCGGCCAGGGGACACACGACGACGCGACACGGTTCTCCGCGACCGAAGAAGACGGCCTCCATCCGGTCGAGGTCGGCATCGGTTACGGGGCCGTGCAGTCCGATCGCCTTGGTTTCCGTCAGAGGCGAGCCGGCCCCGGCGAAGACCGCCCGGCCCCCCGCCACTTCCTCGATCGCCACATCGGCCTGCGGCCGTCGTCGCGCGAGTTCGCGGGCGTACGACTCGGCCGTGAACGCTTCAACTTCCTCCAGCCGCCGCGCTAGCTCCAGGTCGGTCAAAATCGGACTCCTTTTAATCCGGTCGATGCCTCGACAATCGCTACGGGATTCATCCGCCCGATGTTTGAGGCGCACATACACGACGGTCTACAATGATGGGGATCGGGACGACGTCGACTCACGCGCGGGGGAGAGGTCCAGACGGAGGCCGTTGGTACGCACGGAGAAGCCGGGCCGGTCAGTATTCGGGTTCGCCCATCCATGGCCATCGATTCGGATGAATCCTTGGGTCTGGGACCCGATAATGGCTCGCGCTCTTGTCGTCCACGACGAGCACCGACATCAGCCCGTCTCCGTGGGGAACGTCCTGGAAGGAGGTTCCTTCGTCCAACGTTGCCGCCGACAGAATCTCTGCGAGCTCCGATCGCTCCACGACCGAAGCAACGCACTCGTCACCGTTGACCTCCACAAGAACGGCCGGTTCCAAGAGTCCGGCGATCTTGGGGTCGGTCCGGAACATCTCCGCGACCTCGGGGGCAATGTCAAAGATCATGACCGCATGAATGTCTGGCATCGATCGAAGCCCTTGGAGTAATGTTCCGAGACCGAGGCGATCCGCCGAGGAATGGAGAGGGTCCACGCTCTTCGAGACTCCTCGTCCTGTACGGCGATGAGTGGCGCGTACCGACTTCCATCCTGCTGTCGCCTGGCACCCTCGTCGCCATCGTACGGTTCTGGCTACGGATCGCAACGTCGGATATCGGACGGCGTGAAGGTGTTTCAAACATCGATCGCTCGAGTGGGCCCGGCCGCGAGCCGGTTACCGGATACCTTGGCCGATAACCCAGACCGTCTGGGAGCGTGACCAAGGCCGGTTTCGGGGTTGATAAAAATGAACGTATCTGGAAAACCCGGATCAAGGTCGTTAACGTTTACCCGCTTTGAACAACAAAATGGTGTCCTGTCAGCAGAAGTGGGCCCGTCTGTCAAACACCAAGTGATGAGTGCCAGCGGTGTCGCCCTTTGCGCAAAACCGTGCCTGAAGCACACTCAGGCTCAAACCCGTCCAAGCCGCAACCTGCCGATCAGGGGAAACAGAGTTCCTCAAAGGATTACCACGGCGCACCCGTTCTCTGTAAGAGCCGTCTCCCCGGCGACTGCGGCGGCGGCACCGATTCGTCCACCCGGCGTGTGCACCATCGTTGTTTTCGAAGCGGTCCAGGAAGCTGCTGGAAAAGAATTATCGGGTGCCCAAGCCACGCGGAGCGGAAGCCGTAAGAGCTTCAGGTTGAATTGGTTACCGTGTGTCTTCGGCAGGCTTTTCAGGACGAATGCACCGGATTCGCCACGGGTTACTGGCATAGTCCACGGATCTTAGTATATTGATCACCCAGAACGCATCGCCGCGTTTGATGCTCAACGCCATCCGCTTCTTGGAGTCGAAGCATCAGTGCATGTGTGCTGGAAGCAGGAAAATGCAGCTTCGATTTCGGGCTCCGTGACGAACCAATGATAAACCAACTGGGTTGATCCACCGAGCTCATTTCTCGCGGATCGCTCGAGACTCGCCACTCACTTGGGGACAGGCACACAGCCTCACTGTCTTCCCTCGTGAAACCAGCGAGCGAACCAGCCGGGAGCCGGTGTCCGTTTTCTTTGGCTGTGCAATCCATCGGGGAACTGCCCTAATTCTACAGCGGAAGGAGAAATCGTGTTCACGGGAAGCCAGGGGCGGCCTGAAGGGCCGCAGGAGCCCAGCCCAGGGTGCAACCCTGGGGACCGGGATGGCCGGCCCCTCTGCGGTGCACCCTGAAGGGGTGCAGGAGCGGGCGCCACCTGCGGCCCTTCAGGCCGCGGGAGGATTCGGATGGCCGTTGCTTCCCGGGGTTTCACCCCGGGCTGTGCTCCTGCGGCCCTTCAGGCCGCCAGGAACCTCTGGTCAACACGAGAACTCCTTCCGCTGTAGAACTAATTAACCCGCGCAACAGGGAAAGCGAAGGTGAGATGTGGGATTGAGTGCGGCTGTTCCTCGCCCGAACGGGCCTGAAACAAACCAGCCCGGACGATGCCCCCGGGCTTTCCTGTTGCGGTCCCTTCGGGACAAAAATCGCCTCGTATCGACCGGCTTCTCATGGCGTCACCCGGGATCACTACCTGTTGCGAGGGTTTATTTAGTGAGCGGTTGTGCGTGAAGGTTGAACGAATCCAGGAGATTCAACGCGACGATCTGTCTCCGGACCGGCTTGTCACCGGAGGCTTAACCCGAATACAACCTCGGTAGCAATTCCCAGATTCGGTCGTGTGCGACACCAAGGAGGTGGCGTTGCCAGGCGGCGAGTCCTTGATCCCTCGCTCGCAGACTGAGACTGACTTGCACAAGTGATGGCTCAATTGAATCGATGATCTCTCGCGACGGTGACGTGGGAGGCCGTCGAGAGCTGGAGGTGCGCCGCTTGCTTTCGAAAAAAGGCGAGGCGGTGCATCTCCAATCGATGTTCGGAATGACTGCGGTGCATTGGCAACAAGCATCGGTCGGGCTGAGGATGCCCGGCTTCGACGTCCGTCTCACGGTGCTCGAGGAACCTCCGAGCAATCTCGGCCCAAATCGAGACTGTGATCGACAGTCAGGTTGCCCGAAGCAGAAGGTGGCTTTGGTCGCAAGCGATGAAGTGTCGGCGCGGCGGTGCGCGATTCCGGGCGTGACACAGAGCAGGGCCGGGGATCGTCATGGTTCTCGGTGTCGGGACAACAAGAGCGGAGCACATCGATGACGTTCTTCCAGAATCCGAATCGGAAGTCGGCGGCACGAACGACAACGAGCACGCGGCGCCGGAGGCGACGACCTCGGGTTGACATCCTCTGCGAATCCCTCGAATCGCGCACGCTGCTGGCGAACCCGACCGTGTCGATCAACAGCGTGACGATCACGCTGAATACACCCGGGCCAACCTCGGTCTCCGCCGCATTGAACCCGGGCAACGAGCTGGCCGCCTACCGGATCGACGGCACCGCCGGCGAGCAGCTCCAGTTCCACAGCGTCTCCGACGTCCTCAACCAACGGGAGCTGGGTCCTTCTGGGTGAGAATGACCAGGAGGTCGCCGGCACTTCGCTCGGTTCCGACTTCACGGCGAGCCTCGACGGTCACCGGCCCGTATTACCTCGAGCTCGTCGGCAATACCACCGACCGCGATCAGCTATTCGTTCCAGATCACGGACTCGACGACCTACCCGCCGATCGCCTCGAGCGGGTTCGACACCGCGCAGAGCGGCACGCTGGCGGGCGGCGCATCCACGTCTTTCACATTCCAGGCCCCCGCGGGGCTGCCCGTCTACTTCAACAACCTGGGCTTCGGCGGATCGATCATCGCGACGCTTCACCGATCCCAGCGCCAGCAACGTCTTCTCCTACTACCCCGGAGACCAGCGGCAACGCGGGCCCGTACGTTCTGACCAGCTCGGGCACCTACACGCTCAAGTTGACCAACACCAGCGGCTCATCGCAGGCCTACGATTTCAACATGCTCTCGCTGCCGGCGGCGGCGACGTCGCTTGCCTTGGGACCGACCCAGCCCGTCAGCGGCACGCTCAACCCCGGCAATTCGACCGCGCGTCTATAGCTTCCAGGGCGCTGCCGGCGCAGCGGATGTTCTTCGACAACCAGACCATCCCGGGACACCCGTCAACTTCACGCTCTTCGAGCCCGATGGCAGTCAGGTATTCAATGAACCTGCGATTTGACGACGCCATCGCCACGCTGACCGAGAGCGGGACTTATTACCTGCTGGTCGGGGGCACTTCCACATCGTCGACGAGCTACGGGTTCCGTCTGACCGACACGGCCTACGTACCGCTCTCTTTCGGCACCACGATCAACGGGACCGTGACGAACGCCGCCCAGAGCGACGTATTCACGTTCACGGGCACGGCCGGCGAACGCACCTACTTCCAAGAACTCAGCCGAGTCCAACGGCAGCTGCGGCGCCACCTGGGTTCTCTTCGGGCCGAACAACCAGCAAATCACCAGCAACTATGATCGGCGGCGACCTGACGGCGACGCTTCCCAGCACCGGCAACTACACGCTGGACATTTACAACAACTCGACGCTACAGCTCCGGCACTTACAGCTTCGAGGCGTTTCAAAACGTCGACCCGACCTCGCCGCTGACCCTGGGCACAGACGGTGACCGGAACGATCGCCAACCCGGGCGACGAGGCCACCTACACCTTCACCGGCTCGCCCGGCCAGCGGATCTACTTCGACGGCCTCGCCTCGGCCAGTCACTACTTGTTTGCCGAGCTGACCGACCCTACGGCAACACGGTCTTCAACAACAGCGTCGAGCACCGACGAAGGCCCCTACACCCTGACCTACGCGGGCACCTACTCACTGACGGTCTTCAGCTATAGCACGACCCGACGGCAACGGGGGCTTACGCCTTCGCGCTGGACGACACGTCGACGGCGACGAGCATCGCGCTGACCCCCGGCAGCGGGACGACCGAGAGCGGCACGCTGGCCACCGGCCTCTCGACCAACCTCTACCAGTTCAGCGGCGACGGCCGGGCAGTCCGTCTACTTCGAGGGCATCAAAGACTCCCCCTCCTACGCCGCCATGTGCCTACCTCTACAACCCAGGCAACGGCATTGTCACTGAACTACTACATGGAGAATGACGACACGGTGACCCTGCCTACCACCGGGACCTACGTCCTGGCGGTGGCCGGCCAGAACGCCAGCCAATGCTCGGTGAGCTACAGCTTCGAGGTCTTCGACAACGTCAACCCGACCTCGGCGCTGACGCTGGGCACGACGGTGACCGGAACGATCGCCAACCCGGGCGACGAGGCCACCTACACCTTCACCGGCTCGGCCGGCCAGCGGATCTACTTCGACGGCCTCGCCTCGGCCAGTTACTACGTGTTCGCCGAGCTCGACCGACCCGAACGGCAACCGTGTCTTCAACAACGCCTCCAGCACCGACGAGGGCCCGTACACCCTGACCTACTCGGGCACCTACACGCTGACGATCTACAGCTACAGCACGACCCGCGGGCACGGGGGCTTACGGCTTCGCGTTGTACGACACGTCGACGGCGACGAGCATCCGCTTGACCTCCGGCAGCGGGACGACCGAGAGCGGCACGCTGGCCACCGGCCTGTCGACCAACCTCTACCAGTTCAGCGGAACGGCCGGCCAGTCGCTCTACTTCGAGGGCTCAAGGATTCGCCCGCCGACGCCGCCGTACGCCACCTCTACAACCCAGCAACGGCAATGTCCTGAACTTCTACCTGGAGGACGACGGCACGGTGACGCTGCCGTACCACCGGGACCTATCTCCTGGCCGTGGCCGGCCAGAACGCCAGCCAACACCTCGGTGAGCTACAGCTTCGAGGTCTTCGACAACGTCGACCCGACCTCGGCGCTGACGCTGGGCACGACGGTGACCGGGACGCACGATCGCCAACCCGGGCGACGAGGCCACCTACACCTTCACCGGCACGGCCGGCCAGCGGATCTATTTCGACGGCCTCGCCTCGGCCAGCCTACTACATGTACGCCGAGCTGACCGACCCGAACGGCAACCAGTTTCTTCAACTACGTCCTCCAGCACCGACGAAGGCCCCTACACCCTGACCTACGCGGGCACCTACACCCTGACGGTCTACAGCTACAGCACGACCGGGCGACGGGGGCTTACGGCTTCATGCTGGACGACACGTCGACCGGCGACGAGCATCGCCCTGACCTCCGGCAGCGGGACGACCGAGAGCGGCACGCTGGCCACCGGCCTCTCGACCAACCTCTACCAGTTCAGCGGCACGGCCGGGCAGCGGCTCTACTTCGAGGGCCTGCAGGATTCCCCCTCCTACGCCGCCCTCGCCACCTCTACGCACCGACCAACGGCTACATCACCGACCTACTACCTGGAGGACGACGCGCAGTGCGACCCTGCCGTCCACCGGGACCTACCTCCTGGCGGTGGCCGGCCAGAACACCACCAACAGCTCGGTGAGCTACAAGTTCGAGCTGTTCGACAACGTCGACCCGACGACGGCCTGACGCTGGGCACGTCGGTGACCGGGAGCACGATCCCAACCCGGGCGACGAGGCCACCTACACCTTCACCGGCTCGCCCGGCCAGCGGATCTACTTCGACGGCCTCGCCTCGCCCACCTACTATGTGTTCGCCGAGCTCACCGATCCCACGGGAACCACGATCTTCAACGACAGCGACGCGAATACAGCGAGGGCCCGTACACCTTGACCTACGCGCGGGCACCTACACGCTGACGGTCTACAGCTATCCACAACTCGGGCGACGGGGATCTTCAGCTTCGTGCTGGACGACTGACGTCGCCGGCGACGAGCATCGCGCTGACCTCCGGCGGCCGGGACGACCGTCAGCGGCACGCTGGCCAGCGGCCTGGCGACGAACCTCTACCAGCTCAGCGGGACGGCGGGAGAGCGGCTCTACTTCGAGGGCGTGAGCGACTCCACCTCCGACGCCGCCCGGTACAACCTCTACAACACCGCCAACGGCAATATCACTGAACAACTATGTGGAGGGCGACGGCACGGTGACCCTGCCGTCCACCGGGACCTATCTCGCTGGCGTGGCCGGCCAGAACGCCAGCCAACTGCTCGGTGAGCTACAAGTTCGAGGTGTTCGACAACGTCGATCCGACGACGGCGCTGACGCTGGGCACGCCGGTGACCGGGACGGGCGCGACGATCGCCAACCCCGGCGACGAGGCCACCTACACCTTCACCGGCCGCCCGGGCAGCGGATCTACTTCGACGCCCTGGGCTCGTACATCAGCAACCTGAACGCCGTCCTCACCGATCCGTACGGCAGCACGATCTTCAACAACAACGCGTCGTATGACGACGGGCCGTACACCCTGACCTGGGCCGGGGACCTACACGCTGACCGTCTACAGCAGCGGCACCAGCCGCGCACGGGAACTATGGGTTCCGAAGCTGCTCGACACTGTCCGCCCAGACGCTGACTCCGACCTCGACGCCACGCCCGTCAACGGGACGATCACGCCCGGGACCCAGACGAGCATCTACCAGTTCATGGGGACCGCCGGCCAGGCCATCACCCTGAACAGCGTCTCGTTCTCGTCGACCTCGGGCACGTGGTACCTCGTCGACCCCAACAACCATACGATCGCCAGCGCCGGGTTCGGCCACAGTTTCACGGCGACCCTGGCCTTGAACGGCCCGTACGCACTCGATCGTCCAGGGTAACGACACAACCGACTCGAGCGTTACCTACTCGTTCAACATCTCGGCCACGACGCCGTCCGTCCTCACTCCGAGCGGCTTCGGCACGGTCCAGAGCGGCACGCTGGCCGCGGGCGCGTCCACCAGCTTCACCTTCACGGGGACGGCCGGGCTGTCGGTCTACCTCAACAGCCTGATTCGCACGTCGCAGCCGATCACCGCCACGTTCACTGATCCCAGCAATAACACGGTCTTCTCGTACAGCCCCAGCTCCAACGCAGGCCCGTATGTCCTGACTGCGTCCGGGACCTACACGCTGAAGCTGACCAATACCAGCGGCAGCTCGTCGGGAACTTACGACTTCAACATGCTCGACCTGGCGGCAGCGGCCACGTCGTTGAGCTTCGGCACGCCCGTGACCGGGACGCTCAACCCCGGCCGACCACGCTGCGTCTACAGCTTCACCGGCACGCTCGGCCAGAAGCTCTTCCTCGACAACCTGACGACGGTGGGCAACTCGGTCAATCTCCGGCTCCTGGATCCGTATAACAACCAGGTCTTCAACATCGGCTCGAACTCCGACTCCGGTCTCTTCGACATCTAGCGATGGTGGGACCTATTACCTGCTGGTCGACGGCGAGGCGTCGTCTCCCGTCGGCTATGGGTTCCGCCTGTTCGACACGTCGACCGTCCCGGTCTCGTTCGGGACCACGACCAGCGGCACCGTGACCACCGCCACCCAGAGCGATATCTATTCCTTCACCGGCACGGCCGGCGAACGCGTCTACTTCGAGGAGTTGAGCGATTCCAACGGCTACACCGGCGCCTCCTGGGAACTCTACGGGCCCAATAACCAAGACATCACCAGCAACTACATCGGTGCGGACTTGACGGCCACGTTGTCCACCAATGGCACCTACACCCTGGCGGTCTACAACAACACCAGCTACAACTCGGCCACCTACAGCTTCGAGGCCATCCAGAACGTCAACCCGACGTCGGCGCTGACCCTCGGCACGGCCGTGACCGGGACGATCGCTAACCCGGGCGACGAGGCCACCTACACCTTCACCGTCACCCCCGCCCAGATTGCCGCCGGCCAGCGGATCTTCTTCAACGCCCTCGACCCGTACATCGGCAGCTTGAATGCCGATCCTCACCGACCCCAACGGCAACACGATCTTTAACAACAACGCCTCCTACAACGAAGGGCCGTACTCGCTGACCTACCCGGGGACCTACACACTGACCGTTTACAGCAGCGGGACCAGCCGGGCCACCGGCAAGTACGGCTTCGTCGTGGACGACGTGACGGCCCCGGCGACGAGCATCGCGTTGACGCCCGGAGCGGGACGACCGAGAGCGGCACCCTGGCCAGCGGCCTGGCGACGAACTTCTACCAGTTCAGCGGGACGGCCGGCGAGCGGCTCTATTTCGAGAGCCTGAGCGACTCACCGTCCTACTCCTCCTACGTCACGCTCGTCAACCTCTCAAATGGTTCCATCACGTCGAGCTATGAGGACTACGACGAGACGTGGACGCTGCCATCCACCGGCACCTATCTCCTGGCCGTGAGCGGGATCAGTGCCAACAATGCGTCGGTGAGCTACAAGCTTCGAGGTGTTCGACAACGTCGAGCCGACGTCGACGATCAACCTCGGCGCAGACGGTGACCGGAACGATCGCCAACCCCGGCGACGAGGCCATCTACACCTTCACCATCACTGCCGCCCAGATCGCCGCCGGCCAGCGGCTCTTCTTCAACGCCCTCGACCCGTACATCGGCAGCCTGAATGCCATCCTTACCGACTCCCAACGGCAGCACGATCTTCAACAACAACGCCTCCTACAACGAGGGCCCGTATAGCCTGACCTATGCGGGCACCTACACGCTGACGGTCTACAGCAGCGGGACCAGCCGGGCCACCGGCAACTACAGCTTCGCCGTGGACGACGTGACGGCCCCGGCGTCGAGCATCGCGTTGACCTCGGGAGCCGGCACGACCGTCAGCGGCACCCTGGCCAGCGGCCTGGCGGCGAACTTCTACCAGTTCAGCGGGACGGCCGGCGAGCGGCTCTATTTCGAGAGCCTGAGCGAGTCACCGGCCTACTCTTCCTACGTCACCTCGTCAACGTCTCAAATGGTTCCATCACATCGTACTATGAGGACTACGACTATACGTGGACGCTGCCATCCACCGGCACCTATCTCCTGTACGTGAGCGGAATCAGTGCCGCACAATGCGTCGGTGAGCTACAAGTTCGAGGTGTTCGACAACGTCGAGCCGACGTTGACGATCAACCTCGGCCAGACGGTGAGCGGAACGATCGCCAACCCCGGCGACGAGGCCATCTACACCTTCACCATCACTGCCGCCCAGATCGCCGCCGGCCAGCGGCTCTTCTTCAACGGCCTCGACCCGTACATTGGCAGCCTGAACGCCATCCTTACCGACTCCAACGGCAGCACGATCTTCAACAACAACGCCTCCTACAACGAGGGCCCGTATCAGCCTGACCTACGCGGGCACCTACACGCTGACGGTCTACAGCAGCGGGACCAGCCGGGCCACCGGCAACTACAGCTTCGCCGTGGACGACGTGACGGCCCCGGCGTCGACCATCGCGCTGACGCCCGGAGCGGGGACGACGGTGAGCGGCACCCTGGCCAGCGGCCTGGCGACGAACTTCTACCAGTTCAGCGGGACGGCCGGCGAGCGGCTCTACTTCGAGGGGGTGAGCGACTCGCCCTCAGACGCCGCCGAGTACTACGTCTACAACACCGCCAACGGGGACATCCTGAACAACTATGTGGAGTCCGACGGCACGGTGACCTTGCCGTACACCGGGACCTACCTGCTCGCCGTGGTCGGCCAGAATGCCAACAATGCGGCCCCCACCTACAAGTTCGAGGTGCTCGAGAACGTCGATCCGTCCGCGACACTGACGCTGGGCCAGGCGGAGAGCGGGACGATCGCCAACCCGGGGGACGAGGCCACCTACACCTTCACCATCACTGCCGCCCAGATCGCCGCCGGCCAGCGGCTCTTCTTCAACGCCCTCGACCCGTACATTGGCAGCCTGAATGCCATCCTTACCGACTCCAACGGCAGCACGATCTTCAACAACAACGCCTCCTACAACGAGGGCCCGTATAGCCTGACCTACGCGGGCACCTACACGCTGACGGTCTACAGCAGCGGGACCAGCCGGGCCACCGGCAACTACAGCTTCGCCGTGGACGACGTCACGGCTCCGGCGTCGAGCATCGCGTTAACCTCCGGCTCCGGCACGACCGTCAGCGGCACCCTGGCCACGGGTGCCGACGGCTAACTTCTACCAGTTCAGCGGGACGGCCGGGCGAGCGGATCTATTTCAAGGGCGTGAGCGACTCCCCCGCCAACGCCGCCCAGTACTACCTCTACAACGCCGCCAACAACGACATCCTCAACAACTGGGTGGAATCCAACGGCAGCGTGACGTTGCCGACAACAGGGACCTATCTGCTAGGCGTAACTGGTGAGAACGCCGCCAATGCGTCGGTGAGCTACAACTTCGAGGTGTTCGACAATGTCGACCCAACCTCGGCCCTGACTCTGAATTCCGAAGTGACCGGGCTCCCTCACCAACCCTGGCGACGAGGCCACTTACACGTTCACGGGTTCGATCGGCCAGCAGATCCAGTTCAACGGTCTGGAATCGGGCTCAACCCAGATCGCTACGCTCTACGACCCGAGTATGGCACCGTTTTCAGCTCGTACCTGCAGAATAACGCCGGTCCCTATACCTTGACGACGCCGGGCACTTACACGCTGGTCCTCACGACGAACGGGCTGAACACCGGCAACTTCGACTTCCGGCTGCTGGACCTCCAGTCCGAACCCAAGCTTCAAGTGAACACGACCGAGGCCGACCTGACGGTCACGCTCTCGGCGCCATCGACGCAGCAGAGTACTCGTCCAGTACGCGACCGCCGACGGCACGGCCACCGCCGCCGGCGGTCGACTACAAGCCCGCCACGGGGCTGGTGCTGTTCCAGCCCGGGCAGACGACTGCGACGGTCGAGGTCCAGGCCATCGACCAGTTCACCACTCTGACGACGAACTTCGACGTCAACCTGTCGAACCCGGTCGGCGCCACGATCGCGTCAGGCGGAGGAACCGGGGTCGTCACGATCAATCGGCAACGGCCAGGGAACGATCAACGGCGAGGTCTTCACGACGTCAACGGCAACGGGACGCTCGACGGCGGCGAGGCCGGCCTGGCGGGCTGGACCATCGACCTGCTTGAACAGCTCGAACAGCGTCGTCGCCACGCCACGACCGACTCCAACGGCGATTACTCGTTCACCGGCGTCGCGGCCGGGTCGTACACGGTCGCAGGAGCAGTCTGCAATCGGGCTACGTCCAGACCGCTCCGGCAGCCCCGGGGACGTACCGCCGTGACGGTCGCGGCCGGTCAGACGATCAACAACCTGAACTTCGGCGACTTCCAGACGGTCACGCTTTCCGGCGAGGTCTTCAGCGACCTCAACGACAACGGAGCTCTCGACACGGGCGAGCCGGGGATCGCCGGCTGGACCGTCGACTCTGCTCAATAGCTCAGCCGCAGGTCGTCGCCACCACCACGACCGACTCGCACGGCGATTTACTGCGTTCGCCGGCGTCGGTCCGGGCACGTACACGGTGAAGGAGGTGCTACAGACCGGCTTCATTCAGACGAGCTCGCCGGCGAGCTACAGCGAGAAGACGTCGGGCGGACAGAACGTCGGCAGCCTGGTTTTCGGCGTGTTCCAGCTCGCGACGTTCAGTGGCGAGGTGTTCAACGATTGCAACGGCAACGGAACGCTCGATGGCGGCGAATCCGGGATCGCGGGTTGGACCGTCAAGCTGCTCAACAGCTCGAACGCGGTCGTCGCGACCACCACCACCGACTCGAGCGGCAATTACTCGTTCACGGGCGTTGGGCCGGGTTCGTACACGATCCAGGAGGTCCAGCAGTCGGGCTACACGCCGACGACCGCCACCTCGATCGCCGTCACGGCGACCAGCGGCCTGAATTCGACGGGCAACAACTTCGGCGAGTTCCAGATCTCGACTTTGAGCGGCGAGGTTTACAACGACCTCAACGGCAACGGGACGATCGATTCGGGCGAGCCCGGACTCTCTGGCTGGACCATCAATCTGCTTGAACAGCTCCAGTCAGGTCGTCGCCTCCACCACCACCGATTCCCATGGCGATTACACGTTCACCGTCAACAACCCCGGCACCTACACGGTCGAGGAAGTGCTCCAGCCGGGGTATGTCCTGACGCGCCGCCGCCTCGGGCTCCTACACCGAGACGTCTGGTCAGCGGCCAGAGCGTCGCCAATCTGAACTTCGGCGACTTCCAGACCGATCACGTTCAGCGGCGAGGTGTACAACGACTTCAACGGCAACGGCGCGCTCGATGGAGGTGAGCCGGGCCTCGCTGGCTGGACCGTCAATCTCCTGAACAGCTCCAACCAGATCGTCGCCACCACCACGACCGACTCGAATGGCGAGTACGCGTTCAACGGCGTTGGTCCGGGGAGTTATTCGATTCAGGTCGTCGAGCAGACTGGCTTATGTGCAGTCGAGCACACCGTTGACCTTCACCGAGACCGCGGCCAGCGGCCAGAGCGTCGCCAGCCTGAACTTCGGCGAGTTCCAGACCGTCACCCTCGGCGGCGAGGTGTTCAACGATGTGAACGGGGACGGCAAGCCTGAGAGTGGCGAGGCCCGGGCTGGCCGGCTGGACGGTCAACCTCTTCAACTCCTCCAACCAGGTCGTCGCCACCACGACCACGGATTCCAACGGCGATTACTCGTTCGCCGGCGGTCGGGCCCGGTTCGTATACGATCGAGGTGGTCGCAGCAAGCGGGCTTACGTCGCGACCGGCGGCCACCTCCTTCATCTTGACCGCTCACCAGCGGCCTGAATGTCTCGAGCTTCGACTTTGGCGAGGTCCACCGCGGGAACGATCAGCGGCGAGGTCTTCAACGACCTCAACGGCAACGGGACACTCGACTCGGGTGAGCCCGGCCTCGCCAACTGGACGGTCGAACTGTTCAAGAGCGGTTCCGGCCTGGTCGCAACCACCACCACGGGCACTAACGGACTCTTCAGCTTCAACAGCGTGGGAGTCGGGGCTTACACGGTCGAGGAAGTTCTCCAGAACGGCTACGTCGAGACGACGTCGCCGAGCACCTACAGCCTGACGACGACCGAGGGTCAGAACGTCAAAGGCGTGAACTTCGGCGACTTCCAGACCGTCACGCTCAGCGGCGAGGTCTACAATGACCTCAACGGGAACGGCACGCTCGACAACGGCGAGCCCGGCCTCTCCGGCTGGACCCTCAATCTCCTCAATAGCTCGAACCAGGTCATCGCAACCACCACCAGCAGACTCGAGCGGCGACTACAGCTTCAACGGTGTCGGGCCAGGGAACATACACGGTCGAGGAGGTCCTCCAGACGGGCTATGTCCAGACCAGCTCGCCGGCCGATTACAGCGAGACGACCGCGAGCGGCCAGAACATCGCCAGCCTGAACTTCGGCGATCTGCAAGTGGAATCGGTCAGCGGTGAGGTCTACAACGATCTCAACGGCGATGGATCGTTGAACTCGGGAGAACCCGGCCTCGCCGGCTGGACCGTGAATCTCTTGAATAGCTCCAGCCAGGTGGTCGCGACCACGACTACCGACTCCCACGGGGATTACTCGTTCACCATCACCACGCCCGGCACGTACACGATCCAGGAGGTGCTCCAGTCCGGATTATGCCTCGACCGCCCCGGCATCGGGCAGCTACACGGAGACTTTGGCCACCGGCCAGTCGATCACAGGGCTGAACTTCGGCAACTTCCAGTCGTTGACGCTCAGCGGCGAAGTGTTCAGCGACCTCAATGACAACGGCGTGCTCAATTCGGGAGAGCCGGGCCTCTCCGGTTGGACCATCAACCTCTTGAACAGCTCCAACCAGGTGGTCGCGACCGCCACCTCCAATTCCCAGGGAGATTATTCGTTCACGGTCAGTAACCCCGGGACATACACGATCGAAGAGGTCCGTCCAGTCTGGCTACGTCCTGACTGATCCCACGTCGGGCTCCTACACCGAGACATTGACCAGCGGCCAGTCGGTTTCCGGACTGCAATTCGGCGAATTTCGCGCTGGTGACACCGACCGCCACAAGTATCACCCCATCGTCGTCCTCGGTCACCTATGGCCAGTCGGTTACCTTCACGGCCACCGTCACCTCATCGAAGGGAACGCCCCCGGATGGCTCCGTCCAGTTCCTGGTGAATGGCACGAGCTTCGGCAACCCCGTGTCGCTGACCGGCGCCACGGCGCAGCTCGCGATCGCCGAACCGGCCGGCACGTACACGGTCACGGCGGAGTACACCGGCGACACCCACTATTCCGCCACCCTCCCGGCCGCCGAGACTCCCGCCACGCTCACGGTCACGCCAGCGGCGACCTCGACCGTCGTCTCGCCGAGGCTCGGCCTCAGTCGCCCGGGTCAGTCGGCCACGTTCACCGCGACCGTTTCCTCATCCGACGGTGCTCCACCGAACGGCTCCGTCCAGTTCCTGGTCGATGGCTCGGCGTTCGGCAGCCCCGTGCCACTGAGCGGCGGCTCGGCCCAGCTCGCGATCGCCGAGCCGCTGGGCACTTACACGGTCGCGGCGGAGTACACCGGCAACGCCAATTTCGCGGCCACCCTGCCGGCCGCCGAGACCACGGCCACGCTCACCGTCAATCCCGCGGCGCTGGTCTCGATCGCCGTCACGCCGGTCAGCCCGAGCATCACCAAGGGGCTGACGCAACAATTCACGGCCACTGGCACCTACACCGACAGCTCCAGCCGACCTCACCAGCCAGGTCACCTGGGCATCGGCCACACCGACGGTTGCGACGATCAACGCAACGGGCCTGGCCACCGCGCTGACCGGCGGCACAACCGCGATCACCGCGACGCTGGACGGCGTGACCAGCCCCAAGGACACGCTGACCGTCTTGCAGGCGGCGACTTCGACGGTCGTCACGCCAAGCTCGGACTCCGTGACTTACGGGCAGTCGGCCACCTTCACGGCCACGGTCTCCTCGTCGGCCGGCACGCCGACGGACGGCTACGGTGCAATTCCTGGTCGATGGCACCGACTACGGCAGCCCCGTGCCGGTGGGCGTCGGCACGGCGCAGCTCGCGATCGCCGAGCCGGTGGGCACGTTCACCGTCTCCGCGCAGTACACTGGCGACGCCAGCTACGCGGCCACCTTGCCGGCCGCCGAGACCGCCGCCACACTCACCGTCGGGCCGGCGGCGACGAAAACGAGCCTCTCCCCCAGCTCGTCCTCCGTCCCATCCGGCCAGTCGGCCACCTTCACCGCGGTCGTCACGTCGTCCTCCGCCGGTCGGCCCCCGGACGGCTCCGTCCAGTTCCTGGTCAACGGCTCCGACTTCGGCAGCCCGGTGACGGTGAGCGGCGGCACGGCGCAACTGGCGATCGCCGAGCCGGTCGGCACTTACACCGTCACGGCGCAGTACGCCGGCGACGGCACCAATTACGCACGCCAGCGCGGTCTCGACGGCCTCCACGCCTCACCGTCACCCAGGCAATCACCAAGACGGCGACCGCGACCGTCGTCACCCCGGCCGTGGTCACGGTCAACTATGGCCAGTCGGTCACGTTCACGGCCACGGTCTCCTCGTCCAGCGGCACGCCGACGGACGGCTTCTTCCAGTTCCTGGTCAACGGCGCGAACTACGGCAATCCGGTGCCACTCACCGGCGGCTCTGCGCAACGGCGATCACCGAGCCGGCGGGTACGTACAGCATCACTGCCCGTTACGGCGGCGACACCACCTACGCGGCCACCTTGCAGTCCGCCGAGACCGCCGCCACGCTCACCGTCGCGCAGGCAACCACGACGACGAGTCTCTCGCCCGGCTCGGCCGTCGATCGTCATCGCCCGAATCGCAGACATTCACGGCGACCGTATCCTCGCCCAGCGGAGCGCCGCACGGACGGCTCTGTCCAGTTCCTGGTCAATGGCTCCAACTACGGCAGCCCGGTGCCGGTGAGCAGCGGCACGGCGCAACTGGCGATCGCCGAGCCGGCGGGTAGCTACACCGTCACGGCGGAGTATACCGGCGACGGCACCAATTATGCCGCGAGCGCGGTATCGTCCGGCTCGACGCTCACCGTCTTGCAGTCCTCGCTCCTGGCCACCACGACGAGCATCACGCCCGGCCTGGCCACGGTCAGTGCCGGCCAGTCGGCCACCTTCACCGCCATCCGTCTCCTCGACGAGCGGCGCGCCGTCGGACGGCTCCGTCCAGTTCCTGGTCAATGGCTCCGACTTCGGCGCCGCCGTGCCGCTTTCCGGCGGCACGGCGCAGCAGTCGATTACCGAGCCCGCGGGCACTTACACCGTCAGGGCGCAGTACCTCGGCGACCAGATCACAGTACGCCGCCAGCCCGCTGTCGGCGGACGCCAGCCTGACCGTGCTGCGACGCGCCCACGCCGACCCCGATGAGCCTCCACGCAAACCGCGTCCTTGCTCAGCGGCTTGCAGGGCCTCGCCACCTGGGCCAGCGGCCTCGACCAGTTCGGCGTCCTGGGCCAGGAACTTCCCATGGTCGATCAGTCGATCGGCTCGGCGCTCAACATCAGCAACCTCCTTCAGGTTGGTCTCGTCAACCCGCTCCAGAACGCTCCGGCGGTGTCGTGACGAGCGCTAACATCATCAATGTATTTGAAGGCACTTGAACTCGTCCACGTCGGGCCTGACGATCAACGTCGAACCCGTCACAGATGACCGGTGGGCTGCTGAGCACCGGTCAGCGGGCAGTAGATCGAGTTCTCCCTCAACTTCAATGCCACCCGGAACGTCAGCGCCACCTTCGACCTCGGGGCCAACGCAGCCCAATTCGGCCTGAGCGTCACGACCCCGCCCGACGTTACGCTGACCACCGGCCTCGCAGCTTCGCTTCACATTCGGCATCAACTTTCGGCCGCCAACGCCTTCTTCTTTCAGGTCAACAATCTCTCGGTCAGTGCGTCGGCCAAGCTCGAATAGCCCGAGCTTCGCGGCCCAGGTCGGCTTCCTGGGCATGCAGGTGCAGAACGCCTCGATCGATCTCAATGCGGGGCTCAGCGCGACGATCAGCGATCCCAGCCAGCCCGCGACCGAACGACGTCAGCCTCACCGCGCTTCAACAACGACAGTCTGAGCGATCTCGTGAACCTGGCTCACGACGAGCCAATCCTTGACCGTCACGCTTCCCGTGCAGGCGACGCTCGGCACCTGGACCGCTGCGGGGAGCCCGACCATCACGATCAGCTCCGCAAACGTATTCGGCGGCACGGCCCCCGCCATCGCGTTCAACAGCGACGCCGGCGTGCTGCTCAATTTCGATCAGTTGACCAGCAGCGATTTCACTGCGCTTTTCAGTCAGCTTGGCACCGCGTTAAAGATATCTCGCCGGGACTCGACATCAACCCCGGCACGAGTGCCGAGCTGCCATTCCTGGGCGAGCAAGTCGATCAGCTGGTCGAATTTCAACCAGATGGCGACGGACCTGGCAAACGATCTGTCGATCCCCACCATCGTCGGACGGCCGGTCGTTCCGGCAAACGGACAGCTTTCCGCCGACGCTGTCTTCGCGATCCGATCGGCGGCGGCACGCCGGTCAGCGTGAAGGTCGCCGCTCCCAGCACCACCAACAATGATCCTCGATAGCCTGGTCAGGATGTCAACAACGCACTGTCGATCGCGGGCTTTTCGGGTCGAGATCACCGCGAGCCGCAACGGCGGCCAGCATCGTGCTGACCGCCGCAAGCCCAGCGTAACGCAGTTCCAAATCCAGATCGCAGACCCACCAATCCGGCCGTCACCCAGCTTGGCTTCGCCCAGTCGCAGAAGCAGTGCATTAGTGTTCAAGTTCTCGACGATCCAATCGTTGTCGACCTGCTATCCAGCTTGACGGCGTGTCGGCCAGTCCGCAGTATCGACCCGACGACGAACCATTTGAGCTTCACCCTCGATTTTCAGGATGCGGGCTTCGCCGAAACGCTGCCACTGGACTTCTCCACGGGCCTCGGGCCGCTCGCAGTTTCGAGGGTGCCGCAACGCACCGTAAGGCGACCGCCAACCTGAAGTCGACATTCGAGATCGATCTGGCGGGCCTGCAGCAAGTCCTGACCGGAACCGGCCGCGGCCCCCAGCAACGGGCAGCTCACGGCCGATGCCCACTTCACGCTGCCGTCGGCAGCCAGAGTCCGGTCAACGTCACGGTCACGGCCGCACGACAGCGAACAACACCGGGGTCGCCGATCTGGTCACGGACATCAACAACGCCTTGACACGGCCGGGCTCGGGCGGCGCGGTCGTCGCGGGACAGTCCGGAGGCGTCATCACACTGACGAGCTCGAACGGCCAGACGCTCCAATTGACCGCCTGCGTCGGCGATCCGGCAACAACCGCCCTGCAATTGCCGGCGCAGGCGGCCGGAGCGGATTTCGGGGCCAATGCCTACCTGGCCGGAGGGTCACAGCTCTCGGTGTCCGCCACGGTGTCGGCGCCGGGAATCAGCGGTTCGCCGCATCGGTCGGCATGCTCGCCGCATCCGTCCAGAACGCCAGTTTGTCTTTCTCGGTGATGACCGGGCTGACTTTCAAGGGCAACGGCCGGCGACTCGATTCTCGTCACTCATCAACCCGGCAACCAACACGAGCTTGCTCGACCGCCCGCCGGTCACCGCGACCCTCACAGGCCAGTTCCCGGTCACGGTGACGGGCGGCCCCGGGATTGGGGGCGGTTCCGGCAGTCTCGGCTTGTCCCTGGCCAAACCCAACGACCTGAAGAGCGTGACCGTCACGCCCAGCGGCGGGTTCACGGCCGCCTGGGTGGGTTCGCCAACCTCGATGTGACGACGTTCAGCAGGCACTGGAGGAATCAGCGGGCTGCTGGCGGGTCCGGCCTGGGGACATTCGGACCTGGCATCTCCCTAATGCCGTTGCTCGGCGAGAGCCTGAGCGACATCCTCGGCACGTCGGGCATCTTCAGTGCGGCGGCAACGGCCGTGGGCAATTCCGGACGTGCTCAGCACCCTAAAGTCCTGGTGCAGACCCTCTCGGCCTCCCTGCGAACGGCCATCGAAGGATTGCCGGCCAACGTCCCCAACGACCCAACTCATCAGTATCGCGGCCGACCGCTGCGTATGATCAGAGCGTCATGGACGCGAGCCAGGCCGTGCAGAACCTGATATTGCCGCCAAGCTGGCCGCCGGGCGATCGTCGCTACGGCGGAGTCCCTGAGCGACGAGATCCAGTCGCTGGAACAGAGCGGCATCGGTGCATCAACATTATCGTGGAATCTCGAGCGTGATCACTCAGTTGCAGAACGCAACGCCCTCGCTTCAAGGACTCGCCAATGCGATCAGCTCGGCCCTGGGGATTTCCGGCTCCCAGCTCGCTGACGATCCAGCTCGTCACGGCCACTTCCTCGACGGACACCCAGGACCAGAGCCTCGAGGTGATGCTGGATCTTCAAACCCAGCCTCACGAAGTCGATCAACCTCGCATCCTTGGGCATCGGCGGCGGTCTCGGGCCGCTCAACGATTTCCGCCGGGGGATCGGTCAGCGTCACAGTTGGCGGGAACGCGGAGCTCGACTTCGGCTTCGACCTGACCAACCCTGGCGTGTTCTTGCTCGACACGACGCAAGTTCGGTCTGACCGCCGCGATCAACGCGACCAACGTTTCCTCTCACCGCGAGCATCGGCGCCATCGGGGTCATGGTCGGGCCCGATGCGACGATCACACTCTCCGACATGGCCGGCAAACCGGCCCGGCCGCCGTGAGCATCACGACGGTTGCCCCCGGGCAGGGCAATCAGATTCCAATCGCTCAGCTCTCGACGAGCAGCTTCCAGTTCAGCGGGATCGACGGCCAGTTCAACGCGTCTTTGCCTCTCACCGTTTTCGGTCAAAGCGCCGGCGCTCTCACCGTCAGCATCCCCAATCTCCAGGATCCTACGAACATCAGCGATCATTCCGCCCTCAGGCCTGGACGGGATACTCACGGGCGCAGACTTCGACCCCTCGGTGCTCGCCGCCGGGATCGAAGCTTTCTTGAGCGACGCTCGAGAACGGCCTGGTCAACGTCGCTCGACGCGTTGCCACTGATCGGCAAACTCAACCTCAATCCGAGAACTGGGGTGTTCGGCAGCCTTGAACATCTTCATAGCGGGTCTCGCGACCGCGCAACCTGGGCAGCGGCGCGGTCACTGCGATCACGAACCTGATCAAATCGAGCCTGAGCGTCGTCCTGGCCCCGTCCTGCCGGGTGCGAACGTGAACCCGAACGTCACTCTGTACTACGGCCGGTGACGAGATCGATGCGAACTTCGAGATCAAGGGAACCGACACCTACCCGATCGCGTTGACACGCAACTCGGCGGACTGGGTCTCAACTTCTCGAGTCACCGGGGGACTGGACCTGATACTCACCTATGACCTCCGACTCGGCTTCGCCCTGAACAAGACCACGGGATTCTCGTTCCTGCTCAACCCCGACTCCAACAATAACAACGACGAGTTCACCTTCACGGCCTCGGTGACTCCCAGCCCGAATTTCTCCGTGTCAGCCCAACTCTTCTTCCTCGACCTCACCGGGACCAACACCAGGATACGACGCACAACATCCCGGGGACCGGCCTGAAGGCCTCGCTGGGGATCAGTCTTTCCGATCCGGAAAACAGCACTCCGACCAAGGGCGATGCGCTGAGCTTGAGCCAGCTCGGATCCAGTCTTCTTCGGGGCCGACTACATTGGCGGACGACCATCCGCCAATCTCGACCTGTGCTGGTAGTCCTGACCTCTTCAATGACCCCAGCCTTCCTTCGCTCACCGCCGACCTGGCCATCCATTACCCGATCCTCAGCGGAGATGCCGTCACCGACGACAGTTCGGCGACGGAACCGAGCGTTGCGCTCGACAACATCACTTTGAACTTCGGGAGTTTCTTCGCTAGTCTCTTGGGGCCGATCCTGCAAGACGTCAACGCCATCCTGGGGCCGATCCAACCGATCCTCGATTTCCTCAACGGTCCCGTACCGGTCCTCTCGGATCTGTCCGAGGAAGTGGGCCTCGGAGAGTTGAAGTGGGATCAGCTTCTGGAGCTCGCAGCCAGCTTGGTGGCCGGCGCCGATTTCGACTCCGATGCGTTCAACGAGGCGGTCTCGGTCCTGGCTACGATCGTGGACCTCGCGAAGGACGTTGACAACTTCGCCGCGGACGGCACCGGAATCAACTTCGGCAACTATTCGTTCGACTCGGGCTTTGATTTACGCACCTCTACCAGCTCACTGAACACGACCCCGCTGGGCAACATCGGCACCCAGACGGACAGCAACGGCCAGCCGGTGACGGCATCGGACATCCAGAATCAGATTAGCAACGATCCCATGACGACCACCGACCCATCCACCGGGAAATCGGTGTCGTCCGGGGGTCTGCTCTCGAGCCTCGAGCAAGAAACCGGGCTGGATTTCCCGCTCCTCGATAATCCCCTCCAGATCGTCCAGCTCATCATGGGGCAGAATGTGACGCTGGTCAAATGGACCATGCCCACGATATCCATTGACGTTCCGATCGATATTCCGTTGGCCTCGATACCCGTCGGTCCGTTCGATGTGACGGTCCTCTTCACCGGCGATGTCGGGATTACCTTCAATGGCACGGTCGGTCTCGACACGAGCGGATTGAAGTCAGGCAAGGGTCTCCTCGCCGGCCTGTTCTTCGGGACGACGCAGCCGCTCCTCGATGTGGACGTCTCCGTGGGTGCCGGCGTGGAAGTCGGGGTCTACATCGTCAGCGTCGGCCTCGATATGCAGTTCGGGTCCAACCTGGCCTTCGGCTTCGCCGACTTGAACCACAATGGCATGGTCTACCTGAACCAGATCACGTCCGAGTGTGCATTCGAGGAATCGGGCGACGTCTTCGTGAAAGCGGATTTTCTCCTCACGTTCGGCATCAGCATCTTCTCTTACACGGTTTCTATCCCGATCGTTCCGCGCGGTCACGCTCTTCAGCTTCAGTAACACCTGCGCGCGCTGGAGCTGGCCCACTTCAGTACGGAATGGGTGAGGACGCCGGCATCCCGACCGGCACGTTGATCCTCAACACTGGCAAGTTCAGCGGCGATCGTCAGTCGGGCGCCAGCGGCGGCGACGACTTCGTGACCAGGTCACATCGGTATCGGGCAAGCCGGGCGTCATGCCAGGTCGCCGGCTTCGGGACGTCGCAGAATTTCGGCACGGGACAGACCGACATCAACGGCCAACCCGAGCCCTCGTACCCCGTCACGGGCATCTATGCCGATGGCACCGGCGACAAATCGAACGAGTTCCACATCAACTCCAGCGTGACTGTGCCCACCACGCTCATCGCCGGGGGCGGCAAGGACCAGATACTGGGCGGCGGCGGCAAGAACCTGATCACGGCGGTGGCGGCCAACGATTACCTGCAAGGCGGAGGCGCGGCCGACACGATCGAGGGCGGCACGGCAACGACGACCATCGAGACCGGAACCGGCAACGACCTCGTGCTGGCGGGCAACGGAAACAATAACATCCTGGCCCAGGGGGGCAGCGACACGATCAAGGCCGGCTCGGGCAATGACAGCATCTACGGCGGAATCGGCAACGACTACATCTCGGTCGGGGGCGGTAAGGACCAGATCTATGGACAGGGCGGCAACAACACCATCCTCGTCACGGGTTCGGGCACGGACCTGATCGAGGGCGGTGCCGGCTCGAATTATATCTCCAGCGGCATGGGCAACAGCGTGATCTTCGGGGACGTACCCACCCCCACTTCAGCCAGCCACAACGACACCATCCTGGGTGGCGGCGGCGGCGACACTATCTACGGCGGCACCGGCAATAACACCATCCACGGCGGCTCCGGCAATGACCTGATCTACGGCGGGCCTCTGCAACGACATGATGTACGCCGACACCGGCACCGACCTGATCTACGGCGAGGACGGCAACGACACGATCTACGGCGGCACCGGCAACTCGTCGCTCTATGGCGGCGAGGGCAACGACATCCTCATCGGTGGGACGGCAACCAGTACCTCAACGGCGGCGACGGCAACGACTTCTTCTACGGCGGCACCGGCAACCAGACGATGGTCGGCGGACGCGGCGACAACTATTTCCAGACGGGACCGGGCAACGAGCAGATCGAGGGCGGAACCGCCGGCATACAACGTGATGGTGCAGTACGCCGACGCCGACCAGGCGCTGACCAACACCACGCTGACCGGCCTGGGGACCGTCACCTACAGCGGCATCCAGCGGATCAGCTTGACCTGACCGGCGCGCCAACGACCCGCACACCTTCGACGTCAGCGGCTTTACCGGCGTGGCGACGCTGACCTCGGACAGCGGCAACGACGTCGTCGCCTCGACCGACGACGCCGACTTCACGCCGGCCGACGGCCGCCTGACGCGGTCCGACGGCGCGAGCCTCGACCTGGTCAATATCACGCAAGCGGACCTCACCGGGACCGGGTTCGACACCTTCGACATCACCAACTGGACCGGCACGGCCACGCTGACAGGCGGCAGGCGGCGTCGACGTGATCGACGTCCTACAGCAACGGCAACCAGACGCTGACCGACACCAGCCTCGTCCGCGCCGAACGGCGGCACGTTCACGCTCTCGGGCATCAACGCGGCGAACCTGACCGCCGGGCCAGATGCGACGTCGTGCTGAACGCCTCGGGCTTCAGCGGCCAGGCGACGCTCTTCGGCGGCGCCGGCAACGACACGCTCCTGGGCGGCTCGGGCGACGACTACATCGTCGCCGGCGCCGGGCACGACGTCCTCAACGCGGGGTCCGGCAACACGATCCTCGATCGGCACGGCCGGCGTCGGGCGACACGCTGATCGGCGGCCCGGGCGAGGACACCATCTACGGCTCGCAGGGCAAGGACAGCATCACCGGCGGCACCGGCAGCGACGTGATCTACAGCGGCCCCGTCGCCAGCTTCATCTCCGGCGGCACGGGCCCTGACACCATCGTGGGCGGGGCCAGCGGCGACACGATCTACGGCAACGGCGGCCCCGACGTCCTGATCGCCGGCGGCGGCCACGACCTGATCTACGCCGACAACCCCGCCGGCACCGGCGACACCGGCGCGGTCAGCTATCTCTACGGCTCCTACGCCGGCGAGACCGGCGCGGGCAGCGACACCCTGGTCGGCGGCAAGGGGAACGACTACCTCTTCGGCTACGGCGATACGATCATCGCCGGGGGTCTCCGGCTCGATCGTCGACAACAGCCCTGGCCACCGATCCCGTCCCCAGCTCCGCCGCCGGTCGCCACGCCCAGCCAGGGCCCGCTCGCGCGCGCCGGGCACGACCGCCACGCTGCCGACCGGCGTCACCTACCAGGGCCGCATGGACCGAATTCGCCGGCTCGGCCTCCGGCGGCGGCGTGAGCAACAGCCCCGGCCAGGCCGTCGACCCCAGCATCGTCGCCGGCGTCGAACGGCGAGTTACGTCGCCTGGGCCGACTCGCGCAGCGGCGTCTACCAGATCGACGTCGACGAGCTCACCGCGACCGGCTGGCAATCGCTGGGCAGCCTGAGCCTCGGCGGGGCCATCGTCGCCACCGCCGGAGCCTCGCTCCGTCCGAGCATCACGCTGGGGGCCAACGGCCAGCCGGTCGTGGCCTGGACGGTCTTCAACGGTTCGTCCAGCGACATCTTCGTGGCGCAGTACAATCCGACGGTCAACGGCGGCGCCGGCGGCTGGGTTGCGGTCGGGCAACTCCCTGGGCTCCGGCGGCATCAGCGGCACGGGCAAGGCCGACGATGCCCAGATCGTCGAGACGGCCTCCGGCCTGGTGGTCGCCTACGAGGACCGGTCGAGCGGCGCCGAGAACGTCTATGTCGAGCAGTTCACCGGCGGCAAGTGGGTCGCGCTGGGCAGCGGCGCCGCCAGCGGCACCGGCGTCTCGGGATCGAGCACGGACGTGCAGGGCGTGACGATCGCCACCGACGGCGACACAACGTGGCCGTCGCCTGGTCGCAGACCGTCGGCGCCACTTCGCAGATCTACCTGCGCGAGTACAGCAGCGGCACCTGGAACCAGCTCGCCGGCTCGGCCTCGGGGAACGGCCTGAGCAACTCCACGGGCCAGGCCCTCACGCCGACCCTCGCCTTCAACGACGGGATCGCTGTTCGTCGCCTGGCAGGATAACAGCAGCGGAACCGACGAGATCTATGCCGCGACCTGGAACGGCACGAAATGGGTCGCGGCGGGCACCGGCGCCGACACCGGCGGCGGCGTCTCGAACACCGACGGCGCGGCCACTTCCCCCGAGCTGGCGTCCAACGACGGCGACCTCTACCTGCTCTGGCTGGACAACCGGATCCTCAACTTCAGCGGCAACACGATCGCCCCTTATGTCAAGCAATGGAACGGCTCCGCCTTCGTCGAGGATGTCGTCGGCGACGCCAGCTACCGCGGGATCGGCGACGCCATCGGCGACCCCTCGACCCCGGTCCTGGCCGTGGACCCCGCCGGCAACCCCTTCGCCGCCTGGGAGGACACGTCCTCGGGCGCCGGTCAGATCTATGTCCGTGGCAATACGTTCAGCCCTCAACACCACCCAACCCTTCCATTACGTCAACGACTCCAGCACCGAGGGCGACGCCTTCAGCACCGCGCCGGGCTCCTCGAGCAACAACGGCCTGTCGCCGGCCACGCCCAAAGACTCGATCCCGGACGTCGCCTCTGGTCTCGCTCCCGGCGATGTCGTCTACGTCGATGCCGGCAACTACGGCGGCTTCACGCTGAGCTCGGCCGTGCAACGGCGTGCTCCTCCTGGGCTCACCCAACAGCCCGACCATCATCCTCGGGCCGGTCGACCATCGTCGGTGTCTCCAATCTCACGCTGGAAAACATCGTCTTCGACGGCGGCGTGATCCTCACCGACTGCACCAACGTCACGCTCGACCGACGACACGATCGAGGCCGGGATCACGATCGTCGGCGGTCTCGAACGACCAGATCGTCCACGACACCATCATCGCACCGGCGAGCAGGTACCGGCGTCGACGCTGACCGACGACGCGGCCGGCAACGGCCCTCGGGCACCGTCATCGAGTACGACCAGATCGAAGGGGGCGCGCAGGGGATCGCCGTCATCGGTACCGGCGTGACCGGGCTGACGGTGCGCTTCAACGACCTGAGCGGCAGTGGCACGGGCATCGATCTGGCCAATCCGGCCGCCGGGCAGATCAGTCGAGAATAACGTGGCCGCGGTCGACACGGCCCTGCTCCTCGGCGCGGCGTTCACCGGCCCGATCGACGACAACGACTTCACCGGCGCCGCGCGTGGGCGTCTACTACCAGACGGGCGAGACCTTGAGCGACAACCGGATCCACAACAACACCATCGGCGTGGTCACCACCGTCGACGACCCGTCGACGGCCCTGGGCTTCGTCGCCGGCGTCCAGCCCAACCAGATCTACTTGCAACACCACCGGCGTCGAACTGGTCAACGCGACGATGCAGGACCAGCACGTCTACGACAACCAGACCGGCGTCGGCGGTTCCGGCACCCTCGTCCGCCAGCGACCTCGCCCACGCCAACATCATCGAAGAGAACGTCATCGGCGTCAACTTCACCGGCCCGATCGAGTTCAACCGGATCGACTGGAACTCGATCGGCATCGAGGCCCAGAGCAACCAGTTGATCGCCCACAACGACATCTACGACAACACGGACAACGGCCATGGAGGTCCAGGGGCAGACGATCGTCAGCATCGTCAACAACACGTTGTTCAGCACGACGGGCGACCTGATCCGGGTCGAGGGCGGCTCCAGCGAGGTCGAGGTGCTCAACAACATCTTGTGGACCGAGGGGGGCTTCGACCTGTACATCGCCAACGACAGCCAGTCGGGCTTCTTCAGCGACTACAACGACCTGTTCAGCACCGGCACCGGCCAGCTCGTCTCCTGGGACGGGCTCGCGTTCAACGACATCCTCGACTGGCAGCAGGACGTTTACGAGTTCGACCTGGACTCGATCGGCCGCACGGTCGTCAATCCGCTCTGGGCCCAGCCGCGGTTCGTCGGCCTCTCGGTGGGCGACTTCGACGTCTTCGACCAGCTGGCCGGCCTCCGCTTCACCAGCCCGACCATCGACGCCGGCGATCCCATCACCGACGAAGCGCTCCCGTCCTATTACAATAACCTGCTGGCCAACCCCGGCTTCGAGAACGGCCTGACCGGCTGGACGGCCACGCCGGGCAGCACGACGCAGAGCGGCAGCCCGGCGGCGTGGCAGGGCGGCAGCTACTTCTCCGCGGGCAGTAATGCGGTCGCCACTGTCGAGCAGACGATCGACCTGACGGCCTCGGGCTTCACGGCCCAGGAGATCGACACCCAGAACCTGAACGTCGATCTTCGGCGGCCGGGTCCGCTCGGGCACGGCGAATCCGTCCGCCGCCGGCACGATCGAGGTGACCTTCTACGACGCCAGCGGCGACGTGCTCGCGCAGTACACCGCCGTCGCCACCAACACCACCGACCGCTGGGAGCTGGTGGGAGCCAGCCAGTCGATCCCGGTACACGCCCGCACGGCGGTCTTCGAATTCATCGCCAACGGCAACGGCGGGACCGACGACAGCTACCTCGACGGTGCCTTCTTCTACGTCCAGTCGAACAACCTGCGGCCGGACCAGGGGGCCGAGGGCAACACGGACGCGGCCCAATCGATGAACACCGCCCCGCACCTCGGGCTCCGCACGCCCGACCTGTACGTCGACTGGGTCCAGAACGAACCGCTGCAGATCCTCTGGAACTCGTTCGGCAACGTCAGTGCCACGCCGGTGCGCATCGACCTCTACCAGGACGGGCCCAATGGGCCGCAGTTCCTCACCACGATCGTCTCCAGCACCCCCGACACCGGTGAATACACCTGGACCGCGGCCGACAGCGGCATCAACTTCGGCACCTACGGCCTGCGGATCCAGATCTCGCTGGTCGGCGACCCCGCCGTGTTCGACCGGAGCACCGAGACCTTCACCGTGCCGGAGAACACCACCACGTTCTACGTCAACGACGGCAGCACCACCGGCGACCAGTACACCACCGCGCCGGGCAGCAACCGCAACGACGGCAGGCTGCCCAGCGCCCCGAAGCCATACATCAACAACATCCTCCGCATCTACTCGCTGGGTCCGGGCGACACGCTCTACGTGGACACCGGCAACTACGCGGAGATCGCGCCGATCGTGCTGTCGTCGATCGTGGGCGTCGGCGACGACCGGGGCTTCACGCTGACTCGGCCCGACGGACCCCGGCGCAGCCGCCGTCCTGTCCTTCGCCAACACCCTGACCGTCGCCCCGCTGATCGAGCTGGACAGCGCCGGCTCCACGACCATCGAGCACCTGACCCTGCTCGGGCGGGCAGTACGGCATCTATGCGTTCAATGACAGCACGGGCGCTGACGGCCGAGAACCTGACGATCCTCAACAGCTCGTCGGACGGGATCCGCGTCGACACCGGCTCCAGCGTCCAGGACCTCGGCTCCAACACCATGACCAGCAACGCCGGCTACGGCATCAACGTGAACGGCCCGGTCGTCACGATGCAGGACAACGTGGTCACCGGCAACGGCAACACCGGCATCGACCTCGTCAACCCCGGCAACGCGACCGTCGAGGGGAACGAGGTCACCGGCAACCTGGGCACCGGGATCTACGTTTCCAATAGTGTGTCGGGGACCACGGCGGTCGTCGGTGCCGACGTCGGGCAAGGCAACGGCAACGACGTCAGCGGCAACTCCGGCGACGGCATCGACGCCTACGGCAACGTCCTGGTGGTCGGCAACGCGGTCTCGGGCGCCACGGGAGCCAACGACTACGGGATCTACCTCTACGGCGCGTCGGCGCTGGAAAACGTCGTTTACGGCAACACGACCGGCATCCGTCGAAGCCGAGCCCGGAGGCTTCGTCGATCAGAACCGCGTCTACGACAACTCGGGCGCGGGCATCATCCTGGACTTCGTCGCGTCGCTGCTGGAGAACGTGATCTATTCGAACTTGCTCGGCATCGAGACCACCACTTACTACGGTGGCCAGATCGCCAACAACCTGATCTACGCCAACCTCAACCAGGGCGTGCTGATCGAATCGCCCGACACCAGCGGAATCCAGTTCACGAACAATACCGTCTACCAGCCGACCGGCGACGGGGTGGACATCGAGGACGGCACCAGCAACGTCGACCTCCGCGACAACATCCTCTGGACGTTCGCCGGCTACGACATCTCGGTCTCCAGCGACAGCCAGCAGGGATTCGCCAGCGACTACAACGACCTGATGACCAGCGGCGACGGCCAGGTCGGTTTCTGGCAGGGCGTCGCCCGGCCGGTCCTCCTCTCCTGGCAGAGCGCCGATTTCACCGACCTGAACAGCTTGTCGCAGGATCCGCTGTTCGTGAACCCCAGCCGGCGGCGACTTCCACGAGCAGAGCCAGTACGGCAGCTTCCACGGCGGCAGCCTGGCACCGGTCCTGGACAACGCGACCACCTTGCTCATGTTCCCGACGCCGGTCCTGACCGACGACGCCAACCAGTCGCCGGTCATCGACCGCGGCGGCCCGAACGATCCCTATCAGAACGAGCCGGAACCCAACGGCAACTTCGTCAATCTCGGGGCCTACGGCAACACGGCCCAGGCGTCGCGAGAGCCCGACCGCAGTACGTGCTGGTAACCCAGCCCGGCGGCGGCCATCCCTGGCCCGAAGCAGCAGACCTTCAACATCCAGTTCCGGACCCAGGACGAGAACAAGACCGCGCTGAGCTTCAACGGCTCCAGCGACTACGTGCAGGTGCCCGACGCGCCGACGCTGGATCCCTCGACGCTCACCCTCGAGACCTGGGTCAACTTCAATTCCCTCGACTCGACCAACCCCACGGAGCCGGGGCTGCAATTCCTCATCTTCAAGGGCGATTCGCAGCCCGGCACCGATCCTCTGGGCGCCTATTCGCTCTACAAGGTCCGCATCGGCGGCCAGGATTACTTCGCCTTCAGCCTGACCGGGACGTCGGGCCAGGTGATCACGCTCACCTCCACGACCGCGATCCAGGCCGGCCAGTGGTATCAGGTCGCGGCGACCTACGACGGCACCACGGCGAACCTTTACGTCAACGGCAATCTCGAGGCGTCGGTGACGGCCTCGATCACGCCCGCTTACGCCTCGACCCCGCTGTACTTCGGCACCTCGGGGAACGGTGCGTTCAACGGCAAGCTCGAACGGCGCGCTCGACGAGGTGCGGATCTGGGACGTCGCCCGATCGCAGGCCGCGATCCAGTCGGGCATGAACGCGCTGGTTGACCCCACCACGCCCGGCCTGGCCGCCTACTATCGCTTCGACGAGATCGACGGGACGACGGTGTTCGACCAGACGTCGAACGGCAACAACGGCGTGCTCGGCGGCGGCGTGCCGCCGACGAGCCGACCTACGTCGCCATCGCCCGTGCCGAGCAACACGACCTTCACGATCAATCTCCTCCAGGGCAACAACCCCACGCCGGTCATGCAGATCGCCACGCGGCGTGCCGAACGACGGCACCTACTCCTGGACGGTGCCCAACTCGTTGACGCCGGGCGACAATTACATCATCCAGATCATGCGCGACGACGGCAGCGGCGTGAGCGGCGAGAGCCAGCAGTTCACAATCGCCCCACCGACCCCGGTCTACTACGTCAACGGTCCGACGGTCACGCCCGGCGGCTACACGACCGCGCCGGGAAGCGACGCCAACGACGGCCTCACGCCCGCCACCCCCATGGCGTCGATCGCGCGACGTGCTGCACGCTTATCACCTCAGCCCCGGCGACACGATCATGGTCGATGCCGGGACGTATGTCCTGGGCAGCAACCTCATCCTGGACCGCCGCCGATTCGGGCATCACCATCAAGGGCTACATCGAGCACGCCGATCCCAACCTCTGACACCGTCCTCGACCGCGCCAACACGAACAGCGGGGCCTACGTGGTCCAGATGGCCGGGGCGACCGGCGTGACGCTCGAGGACCTCGAGCTCACCGGCGGCGTCCTACGGCATCTACGCACCCGATGGCGCCGGCAGCACCGATCTGACGGTCAGCAACTGCACCATCTACGCCAACACCAGCACCGGCATCTTCATCGGTTCCGGCGACAATGGTGCCAGGATCATCGAACGATGTGATCTACGGCAGCCCGATCTCGGCAGCGGCTCCGGCCCAGCACGACGGGATTCAGATCGGCGACGGGGCGGCTCTGCCATCACGGGCGTCAATCGTCAGCGGCAACACGGTCTACGACAGCCGAGGGCACGGGCATCACGCTCAGCGGCTACGTCCAGGCGCGCAACGTCACCGGCAACCATGTCTATGGCAGCGGCACCGGCATCGGCGGCTTCACCGCGGGCTCGGGTGCGGCGAACCTTTCAACGGTCTGCCGGCAACAACGTCTTCGACAATAGCACCGGCATCTCCACGGGTGGGGACGTGCTCGTCTCGCAGAACACGGTCTACGGCCAATCCAGCGTCGGCATCAGCCTCTTCTCGATGCTACGAGGCCATCGGCAACATCGTCTACAACAACGTCGAGGGCATGCCTACGCTTCAGCAGCGGCGGGTCGGTGATCGAGAACAATACCGTCTACGGCAACATCGGCGCCGGCATGGCGTTCGAGCAACGACCATCGCCCAGGGCAATACCGTCTACGCCAACGCGACGGGCATCCTGGTCAGCTTACTTCAACGTCCCGGACGCCCAGTTGGAGAACAACCTGGTCTATGAGAACTACGAATCAGGCCATACTCCTGTCGGGCGCCGCCGGTACCTCTGTGGTGAACAACACCGTCTACCAGCCGACCGGCGATGCCATCGACCTCGAGGGCTCCAACAGCCAGACGGTGCTGAGCAACAATATCCTCTGGACGCAGGCCGGCTACGACATCAATGTCGCGCCCCAGAGCGAGGTCGGCTTCCAGAGCGACTACAACGATCTGTACACGACCGGGACGGGTGCCCTCGGCTTGTGGGAGGGTCAGGCGTTCACCATCACTGGTGAGCTGGGCCCTGGAGTTGGGCCTGGATCAGCACAGCGTCGAGCTCAATCCCTCAGTTCGTGAATCCGGCCGGCCTCGACGGCGTCCTGGGTTACAGACGCCGCGTCGTCCGGCCCGTTCCTGACCGCGAGCGCGGCCCACTGACCGGGTCGTGGACGAACACGCGGCCCTCGGCCGGCAACTTCTCCACGGCGACCTGGACCTTCACCGGGCTTGACCCCGGGCGCAACCTACCAGCTCAGCTCCAGCTGGCAGGCCGAGCAGTTCCGCCTCGACCGACACGCCGTTCGCCGTGACCGACGGCGGAGTTGTCGTCGATTATCAAGCGTGCGTCGCAAGACGGCAACACCGTGGTTTACCCTGTCACCGCGGTCGGGGTCGGTGCCTGGGTATAACGGCACTCAGGATACCCTGGTGGCCGTGGCGGCGCACCGGTGCCATCTAGCGGACGGGGACAGATCGGCGGTACCCTACTACAACTGGCCAACCGCATCGGACGGGACATCCACGTTGAGATCTGAGCGTGCTGAGTCACGGAGACCGTACCCGGTGTGCTCCAGGTTCCGGTGCTGGCCTACGCGCAGGACGACGGGCCCCGAAGGCATCCAGCGGCACCGGCCGATCCGGCGAGGCGATATTACCAGGATCTCGGCTACGTCACGGTGACGGGTACGACGGTGACCGTCACTCTGACCAACTACGCCAATAACCCGGTTCTGGCCGGCTCCGTCTTCCTCCAGCAGATCGTCGGCAATCACGGCGCCGACGACGACTTCCAGTTGCAGACCGTCCTCTCCGGCCGTGGACGCCGGCAACCCGGACTCCTACTACTTCCAGGAGCCGGCCCCCAACGGCGACCGGATCGACCTGGGCGCCTTCGGCAACACCGCCGACGCGACCCCCAGCCCGGCCCAGCTCGTGCAGGTCCTCTCGCCCAGCGGGCTGGAGAAGTACCAGGTCGGCCAGCAGGTCGACCATCAACTGGCAGACCGCCGGCCTGACCGAGCAGGGGCCCGTGGCCCTGGTCGACGCCGGCGGCAGCGGCGTGGACAACTTCGGTCCCGACCAGTTCCAGACCTCCGGCGGGATCGTCCGACGTCATCGTTCAGCAACGCGGTGGACACCAGCGGCGTGACGAACCCGGCGCCGCAGGGCGTCTACCAGAGCTATGCCGAGGCGGCTTCCGGCGTCGGCAACGCGCTGTCGTACCACCTGCCGGTCCCCGACGGCACCTACACGATCCGCCTCGACTTCGTCGAGCCCAGCACGTCCGTGACGGCGGGCGGCCGGGTCTTCGACATCGACCTGCAAGGGACGACGGTGCAGAAGGGCTACGACATCGTGGCCACGCGCGGGCGTGGCCTTCAAGGCGACGGCCCTGACTTACACGGTGACCGCCAGCGGCGGGCAGGGGATCAACCTGAGCCTGGTCAACGACACGGCGACCCCGGCGGTCCTCTCGGGCATCGAGGTGCTACGCCGCCAATGCCGGCGGCGTGGCCAATCCCACCGTCAACCTGCAAGTGTCGCCGGA
Organism: uncultured Isosphaeraceae bacterium; assembly: GCA_963842405.1. GTDB lineage: Bacteria > Planctomycetota > Planctomycetia > Isosphaerales > Isosphaeraceae > CAVZRC01. The sequence continues at coordinate 436,680 of CAWJGW010000004.1, forward strand.
CGGCGGGACGACGTGGACGACGATCGCGACCGGCCTGACCATGGACGCACTACGGGCGCGGCAGCTTCACGCTGGACGATCCCGACCACCGAGACGCCGGGCAACGACTACTTGATCCGTGCGCACGGCCAACGAGGGGACCGACCCCCAGGGCGTGTCCAAGCCAGCCGTTCCTGATCGCCAACAACGGTCCCGACTTCTACGTCAACGACGGCTCGACCTCGGCGACGTCTTCACGACCGCGCCGGGCAATGACGCCAACAGCGGCAAGACGCCCAACTGCGCCGATGGCCAGCCTGGAGGCCGCTGCTCGCCGCCTACACGTTCCAGCCGGGCGACATCATCTACGTCGATACCGGCAACTATACCCTGCTCCGCAACCTCGTCCTCGGCCCGCAGGATAGCGGCGTGACCATCGAGGGGCCGAGCGGTGCCGTCGCCCTGCTCAACCGCGGCAACACGAACAATGGGTCCTACGTGGTCCAGATGGCCGGGGCGACCGACGTGACGATCGAGAACCTCGAACTCACCGGCGGTTCCTACGGCATCTACGCACCCGGCAGCGCCGGCAGCACCGGCCTGACAGTCTCCAACAGCGTCCTCTTCGGCAATCAATCGAGGGCGCCTTCCTCGATACCGGCAACAACGACGCCAGCTTCATCGACGACACGTTCTACGGCATCCCCGATCAGTCCGATGCCGACCAGAGCCCGTCGGCATCGCAGATCAACGCCGCCAATGTCGCTGCTGACCGGCAACATCGTCTACGACAGCTCGAGCGACGGCATCACCTCAGTGGCGCCGGACGCCGCCGTCACCGGCAACACGGCCTACGGCAACGCGACCGGCATCTCCGCCAGCGGCTCGGGCACGACGCGTCAGCGGCAACACGGTCTTCGACAACACCGTCGACCGGCATCTCCGCCAGCGGGTCGGTCGTGGTCTCGGGCAACACCGTCTACGGGCAGACCGGCAACGCCACGGGCATTTCCATCGCCAGCGGCGCCGCAGGCGACGGACAACACCGTCTACGGCAACACCACGGGCATCAGCGTGAGCTACGGTGGGCTGGTCAGCGACAACCGCGTCTACGACAACTCCGGCGCGGGCATCACGCGCCATCTCGGGTCGACGACCGATCCAGGGCAACGACGTCTACGGCAACGCGGTCGGCATCGACCTGGGGAACTACTACACAGGCACGGTGTCGAACAACGTCCTGGAGGGGAACACGACGGCGGGCATCCACGATCACGCCGTCGCCTTATGGCGGCCCGCAGTATCTGGACAACAACACGATCGTCGCGGAGACCGGCAATGCGGTGCAGGTGGACGGGGGCACGATCAACGCGCGAATTGCTGAATAACATCCTGTGGGCGCAGTCGGGCTACGACATCGCGGTGGCCGCGGACAGCGAGATCGGCTTCCAGAGCGACTACGATCTCTTCTATTCGACCGGGACGGGATGCGCTCGCCTCCTGGCAGGGGCAGACCATCCCCACGCAGCCCGACTGGTTCTACGAGACCGGCAACGATCCGCACGGCCAGTTCGCGAACCCGCAGTTTGTCGATCCGGCGGGCCCCGACGGCGTGACCGGATTCAGCACGACGCCGGTCGGCTCGCCCGTCGTGATCGACGACAGCAGCGCCTCCGGCTTCAGCCTGACCGGATCGTGGACCAAGCAGACCAACGGCGGCTACCTCGGCGAATACCTGACCGCCCCGGCCGGCGACAACACCGCCACGGCCACCTGGACCTTCACCGGGCTGACCCCGGGCGCCACCTACGAGATGGCCGCCACCTGGCCCGCCGGTTTCCAGAATGCCGGTGACGCCCCGTTCACCGTCCTCGAGCGGCGGCACCGTGGTCGGCTACCGCCGGGTCAACCAGTACGGCGCCCCATCGGGCTTCACCATGGGCGGCTCGGTGTTCCAGATCCTGGGTGACTTCGAGGTCTCGGGCACGACCCTGACGGTCATGCTGTCGAACAACGCCAGCAGCGACGGTCGAGGCCGACGCGGTCCTGCTCCAGCAGATCGTCGGCGATCGCGGCGCCGACGACGACTTCCAGTTGCAGACGTCCTCCCCGGCGCGTCGACGCCGGCGACCCGGACTCTTACTACTTCCAGGAGCCGGCCCCCAACGGCGGCCGGATCGACCTGGGTGCCTACGGCAACACGCCCGACGCGACCCCCAGCCCGGCCCAGGTCGTGCAGGTTACCTCGCCCGAGCGGCCTGGAGAAGTACCAGGTCGGCCAGCAGGTCACCATCGACTGGCAGACTGCCGGCCTGACGGTGCAGGGGCCCGTGGCCCTGGTCGACGCCGGCGGCAGCGGGGTGGACAACTTCGGGCCCGACCAGTTCCAGACCTCCAGCGGAACGTCCGACTTCACGTTCAACAACGCCGTGAACACCAGCGGCGTGACCAACCCGGCGCCGCAGGGCGTCTACCAGAGCTACGCCCAGGCCGCTTCCGGGGTCGGCAACGCGCTGTCGTACCACCTGGCGGTCCCCAACGGCACCTACACGATCCGCCTCGACTTCGTCGAGCCCAACCAGTCCGTGACGGCCGGCGGCCGGGTCTTCGACATCGACCTGCAAGGAACGACGGTGCAGAAGGGCTACGACATCGTGGCCGACGCGGGCGCGGCCTTCAAGGCGACGGCGAAGACGTACACGGTGACCGCCAGCGGCGGGCAGGGGATCAACCTGAGCCTGGTCAACGACACCGCGACCCGGCGGTCCTCTCGGGCATCGAGGTGTACGCCGCCAACGCCGGGGGCGTGGCCAATCCCACCGTCAACCTGCAAGTGTCCCCGGACGGCGGCACGACCTGGACGACGATCGCGACCAACCTGACGATGGACGCATTCGGGCGCGGCAGCTTCACGTGGACGATCCCGACCACCGAGACACCCGGCAGCGACTACCTGATCCGTGCCGATCGGCCAACGAGGGGAGCCAACCCCAAGGGCGTGTCGAACCAGCCGTTCCTGATCGCCAACGCCAGCACAGGACTTCTACGTCAACGACGGCTCGACCACAGGCGACGTCTACACGACCGCGCCGGGCAATAACGCCAACAGCGGCACGAGCCCCGACCAGCCGATGGCGAACCTGGCCGCCCTGCTCGCCGCCTATACTTTCGGGCCGGGCGACACGATCTTCGTCGATAACGGTACGTACAACCTGCTTCGCGACGTCGTCCTGTCGCCGCAAGATAGCGGCGTCACCATCGTCGGGCCATCCACCGGCTCGGCCGTCCTCGACCGCGGCGATACGAATGCCGTCGATCTACGTGGTCGAGCTCGCGGGCGCCACCAACGTGACGCTCGACCAGTTGCAGATCACCGGCGGCTACGATGGCGTCTATGCGTCGAATACCGCGGGCTCCACGGGCCTGACCATCAGCAACAGCACGATCACGGCCAACAACGCCTACGGCGTCTACCTCGACGGCGGCAACGACGACGCGACCCTCACCGGCAACACCGTCTTCGGCATCCCCGGCAGTACCGCCCAGGGCCAGACGACCGGCCTCTACCTGGCGAGCAACAACGACACCGTCTCGGATAACACCGTCTACCAGAACGGCGGGACGGGCATCGCCGTCTCCAATCGCGCAGAGACGACCTCGTCAGCGGCAACACGGTCTACGGCAGTCCCTACGGCATCAGCGTGTCAACGGCCAGCAGCGCGACCGGTACCGACCGGGTCACCGTGAGCGGCAACACCGTCTTCGACAACACCGTCGCCGGCATCGCCGCCAGCGGCTCGCTGGTGACGGGCAACACGGTCTACGGCCAGCTCAGCCCGAACGCGGTCGGGATCCAGGCCTACTCGTCGGAGATCGCCGATAACGTCGTCTACACCAACGTGACGGGCATCAGCGGGCAAGACAGCTCCATCCACAACAACCGGCTGTACAACAACTCCAATGCGGCCATCTTCGTGCAATTCTCGGGGCCCAGTCTACGACAACCAGGTTTACTCCAATGCGGTGGGCGATCCAGACCGGGATCTACTACAGCGGCTCGATCTACGGCAACCTGATCTACGCCAACACCGACGACGCCATCCTGGTCCAGTCAACCTTGTAATCCGGCTGGCGTGACGATCAGCAGCAACACGGTGTACCAGCCGCTCGGCAATGCCGTGGCGATCGAGGACGGCACGAGCAACGCTTCGCTGGACAACAACATCCTGTACGTGCTGGCCGGCTACGCCATCTACGTGGCACCCGACAGCGAGACCGGCTTCTCCAGCGATTACAACGACCTGTACAAGGGCATCGATCCCAACGCGCACATCGGCTTCTGGACGGTCAACGGCAGCGGGACCTCGCTCGATAGCCTGTCCGCATGGACACGCGGCGACCGGCACCGACGCCCACTCGATCAGTGCCGACCCGGATTTCCTGGACATCGCCGGGGCCGACAACATCCTCGGCTACGCCCTGGTGGCCGGTGCCTATCGCGACGGCGGCGCCGACGACAACTTCTATCTCGACGCCGGCTCGCCGGCGATCGACTCGGGCGACTCGTGGCTGGCGCCCGCCGACCGACTTCTCGGGCAACTCGCGCGCAGGACGATCCCGGCACGCCGAACACCGGATCGCCCGACTACTACGGGTCCGTGCAAAGTTCGAGCCTCTTCACCGCCGGCGGCACGGCCCAGAGCTGGAGCGGGACGGACAATGACTTCAACCTCACCTTGCCGTTCGCGTTCACCTTCTACGGCACCAGCTACACCCAGGTGCAGGTCTCCACGGAGGGCTTCCTGCAATTCAGCTATGCGGGCAACACCGGGTCCGCGGGCGACCCGAACAACAGCGACGCGTCGCTCGATCACCAACCGCCGCATCGCCCCGCTCTGGGCCAACCTGACCACCTCCAACATCTTCGTCGATACCACGGTGGCCGGCCAGGTGACGATCCGATGGCAGGGGACGAACAACGCCGACGGCAGCCCAGTCAATTTCGACGTCGTGCTGTTCCAGAACGGCGATATCCGCTTCGACTACGGCGGCGGCAACACGAACCTCGACCCGACCGTCGGCCTGTCCTACGGCAACGGCTGGGCGTACCAGTTGCCGTCCGGCTACGACGGCCAGTCGAGTCTCACGAATGCGAAGTCCCTGCTGTTCACCCTGGCTCCCGGCTTCGTGCGACATGGGTGCCTTCGAGTTCCAGGGCTCGAGCCTCGATCACACGCCGCCGACGGTCGTGAGCACCAGCCCGGTGACCATCTACAACGGCGGGACGAACTCCCCGATCAGCCAGTTCCAGGTTATCGTTCAGCGAGGCCGTCAACCCGATCGATGCCAATGCCCCGGCCCTCTACGAGCTGGTCGAGGCGGGCAGCAACGGATTCGGCAGCCCCGACGACGTGGTTTACGCCCTGACGCCGATCTACACGCCCGGCAGCACCTTCGTGACCCTCGTCATCGACGGCCTGGAAGACGGCACGCTGCCGGCCGGCACTTACCAGTTCACGATCTTCAGCAACGCGACGTCCAGCATCCACGACCTGAGCGGCAACGCCCTGGACGGCGACGACAACGGCACGGCGGGCGGCGACTATGTGACGACCTTCACGATCACCGCGACGGCCACGACCACGGTCGTCACGCCGGGCACGGCGTCGGTCGCCTCCGGCCAGTCGGCGACGTTCACCGCCACCGTCTCCTCCTCCACCGGGGCACCCTCCGACGGCTTCGTCCAGTTCCTGGTTAACGGCTCGGCCTACGGCAACCCCGTGCCCCTCAGCGGCGGCACGGCGAAACTGGCGATCGCCGAGCCGGCGGGCAGCTACACCATCGCGGCCCGATACACCGGCGACACGACCTATGCCGCCACCGTGCCGGCGGGAGAGACCACCGCCACCCTCACCGTCGCTCAGTCGACGGCCACGAAGACGGCGACCACCACGGCCGTCACGCCGAGCCGGTGTTCGTCTCGCCCGGCCAGTCGGCCACGCTTCACCGCCACCGTCTCCTCCTCCAATGGCACGCCCCGGACGGCTCGCGTCCAGTTCCTGGTCAACGGCCTGAACTACGGCAGCCCCGTGACGCTCAGCGGCGGCAAGGCTCAGATCGCGATCACCGAGCCGCTGGGCACATACACGATCGCTGCGCGAGTACACCGGCGACGCCAACTTTGCCGCCACCCTGCCGGCCGCCGAGACCACCGCCACCCTCACGGTCAGCCAGCCGACGACCTCGAAGGTGGCCACGACCACGGTCGTCACTCCCAGCACGTCTCCGTCAGCTTCGGCCAGTCGGTCACGTTCACGGCCACCGTCTCTTCGCCGCCGGGACGCCCACGGACGGCTCGATCCAGTTCCTGCTCAACGGCACCGATTACCTCACGTCCCGTGCTCGTGAGCGGCGGCAAGGCCCAGCTCGCCATCAACGTGCCCGCGGGCACCTACACCGTCGCGGCCCAGTACACCGGCGACTCCGTCTATGCCGCCACCGTGTCCGCCGCCGAGACCACGGCCACCCTCACCGTCAACCAGTTGGCGACGTCCACGGCGATCACACCGGGCACGGCGTCGGTCAGCTTTGGCCAGTCCGCGCCACGTTCACCGCCACCGATCTCCTCCTCCAATGGTGCACCTTCTGACGGCTTCGTCCAGTTCCTGGTCAACGGCTCGCCTGACGGCAACTCCGGTGCCGGTGAGCAGCATGGGACGGCTCAGCTTGCAATTGCCGAGCCGATGGGCAGCTACACCATCACGGCTCAGTACCTGGGCGATGCCAACTATGCCGCTACCCTGGTCGAACGCCGAGTCCTCCGCCGCGTTGACCGTCACCGCGGCGTCGACCACGACGGCCGTCACTCCAGGAACCGTGCTCGTCACCCCCGGCCAGTCGGCCACGTTCACCGCCACCGTCTCCTCGCTCGCCGGCGCGCCGCCGGACGGTTCCGTCCAGTTCCTGGTCAACGGCGTCCGACTACGGCAGCCGCGGTGCCGCTGAGCGGCGGCACGGCTCAGCTCGCCATCACCGAGCCGCTGGGCAGCTACGCCATCACGGCTCAGTACAAGGGCGATGGGGCCAACTTCGCCTCCAGCCCGGTGTCGGCGGCCGCCAATCTTGTGGTTGCCAACGCGACCATCGGCACGACGACCGCTGTTGCAATCGAGCGAGGACCCCTCGAAGCTCGGCGACTCCGTCACCTTCACCGCGACGGTCAGCCCGGCATCGGGGACCGTCACGCCCACGGGGTACCATCCAGTTCTCGATTGATGGCATCGCGTTCGGCAATCCCGTGAGCCTGACGAACGGCGTCGCCACCCTCACGACGACCTCGCTGGCCGTCGGCAGCCACACCGTCACGACGGCCTACACCAGCGACAACGGCCTGTTCAATACCAGCACCGGGACGCTCTCCGGCGGCCAGGTGGTCAACAAGGCCGACGTGACGGTCGGCCTGGCCGTGGATCACTCGACCTCGACCTTTGGCCAGACGGTCACCTTCACCGTCACGGTCGCCGCGGTCACGACGGGGCTGCCCACGCCGAGCGGCACCGTGACCCTCTCCGAGGGCTCGACCATCCTGGGTAGCGCCACCTTGAGCGGCGGTCAGGCATCGATCCCGACGTCCGCCTTGCCGGTCGGGGACGACGCGATCATCGCGAGCTACGGCGGCGATGGGAATTTCGATCAGAACACGCTCGCCGGCCTTCGATGAGACGATCGACCCCGTCCTTGTCGCGACCTCGATCGCGGCCGTCTCGCCCAATCCGCGGAACGACGCCCGTTTCCTCCGTCGATGTCACCTTCAACGAGCCGATCAACACCAGCAGCTTGACGGCAGGCGCGGTGACCCTGACAGACAATGGCAGTCCTGTCGATGTCAGCGGCGTCTCGCTTACGCTCGTCCAGGGCACGACCTCGACCTACGCGATCGGCGATCTCTCCGGGCTGACTGCCGCCTCGGGATCGTATACGCTCTCGATCAACGCCGCCGATATCGAGGATCAGAACGGCTTCGCCGGCGCCGGCCCGGCGGTGTCCACTTCCTGGGTGGTGGCTGCCAACGCGCCGACGATCACCTGGGCCAATCCGGCGGATATCATCTTCGGCACGTCACTGAGCGCGACCCAGCTCGACGCCACAGCCAACACACCCGGAACGTTCACCTACACACCGGCCGCGGGCACGGTCCTGGGCGCCGGCAACGACCAAACGCTCTCGGTCAGCTTCACCCCGACTGACACGATGGACTACACCAGCGCGACCGCCACCGTGACGATCAACGTCCTGCAAGCCACGCCGACGATCACCTGGGCCAATCCGGCCGATATCGTCTATGGCACGCCCCTGAGCGCGACTCAGCTCGATGCCACGGCCAACGTCGCCGGGTACCTTCACCTACACGCCGGCCGCGGGCACGTCCTCGATGCCGGCAGTGGCCAGACGCTTTCGGTCAGCTTCGTACCCGACCGACTCGACCGACTACACCGATGCGACTGCCACGGCGACGATCAACGTCCAGCAGGCCACGCCGACGATCACCTGGGCCAATCCGGCCGATATCGTCTACGGCACGCCACTGAGTCCGACCCAGCTCGACGCCACGGCCAACGTGCCCGGAACCTTCGCCTACACGCCGGCCGCGGGCACCGTCCTGGACGCTGGCACCGGCCAGACGCTTTCGGTCAGCTTCGCACCGACCGACACGACCGACTACACCACCGCCACCGCCACCGCCACCATCAATGTCCAGCAGGCGACCCCGACGATCACCTGGGCCAACCCCGCCGACATACCTCCTGGCACGGCACTGGGCTCGACCCAGTTGGACGCCACCGCCTCCTATACAGTCGCTGGGAACATGGTCAGCGTGCCCGGTACATTCACTTACACGCCGCCCGCGGGCACGGTCCTGAGCGTGGGCAATAACCAGACCCTCTCGGTCTCCTTCGCACCCACGGACTCCACGGACTACACCACCGCCACCGCGACGGCGACGATCAACGTCACGCAGCAGGCGACACCCGTGATCACCTGGTCCACTCCGGCGGATATCGTCTACGGCACGCCACTGAGCGCGACCCAGCTCGACGCCACGGCCAACGTAGGCCGGGACCTTCACCTACACGCCGGCCGCGGGCACGGTCCTGGGCGCCGGCAACGACCAAACGCTCTCGGTCAGCTTCATGCCGACCGACACCACCGACTACACGACCGCGACCGACACCGTGACGATCAATGTCCTGCAAGCCATGCCGACGATCACCTGGGCCAATCCCGCCGATATCGTCTACGGTACGCCGCTGAGCGCGACCCAGCTCGACGCGACCGCCAACGTAGGCGGGACCTTCACCTACACGCCGGCTGCGGGCACCATCCTCAATGCCGGCAGTGGCCAGATGCTTTCAGTCAGCTTCGCACCGACCGACTCGACCGACTACACCAGTGCATCGGCCACGGCGACGATCAACGTTCAGCAAGCCACGCCGACGATCACCTGGGCCAATCCGGCCGATATCATCTACGGCACGCCACTGAGCGCCGACCCAGCTCGACGCCGCGGCCAACGTATCCGGAACCTTCACCTATACGCCGCCCGCGGACACCGTCCTCAACGCCGGCACCGGCCAGACGCTTTCGGTCAGCTTCGCACCGACCGACTCGACCGACTACACCACTGCGACCGCCACGGCGACGATCAACGTCCAGCAGGCCACCACCAGTTTCAGCGGCCTAACGCCGTCACAGGCGATCTTCAGTGGAATCGCGTCGATCAACCTGGCCGGCACCATCACCAGCAATACCTCGGCGATACCGCCGGAAAACGTCTCGATCACGATCGACGGGCTCACCCAGTCGGCCGCCGTCCAGGCCAATGGCTCGTTCGAGGCCACCTTCGACACCCAATCGATCCCCGCCTCGGTTGCGGCCTACACCATAACGTACGCCTATGCCGGAGACGCCAACTTCCAGGCGGCCTCCGACGCCTCGACCTCCCTGACGGTCATCGCGGCCACGATCGCGCCGGTCTCGCCCAATCCGCGCAACACGCCGGTCATCGGCATCGACGTCACGTTGGACCCGACGATCCTCACGACCACGCTCACGTCCGCCGACTTGAGCTTGACCGACAACGGCGGCCCCAACCTGATCTCCGGGACGGTCTCTCTGTCTCGCGTCTCATCCGACACGTATCAGATCGGCGACCTGTCCGGGCTGACGGCCGCCGAAGGGACGTACGTTCTGACCCTCAACGCCGCGGGCCTTCAGGATCAGAACTTCAGCGCGATCACCGGAACGTTGTCAACCTCGTGGCTGATGGACACGACTTCTCCCACCAGCACGGTCAGCCCGCTGCCTCAGGCCACGACAGCCACCAGCTTCACGGTTACGGTCACGGGCACCGATCCGATCGGGTCGAACGGGAGCACACCCTCGGGCATCGCCTCGTTCGCCGTCTACCAGCAGACTAACGGCGGCGCTGGACGCTCTGGCAGACCCTCACGCCCTCCAGCGCTACGCCGAACACCGTCTCGGCCACGTTCACCGGCTCGGTCGGCAACACCTACGGCTTCTACAGCGTGGCGACCGACAACGCTGGCAACGTCCAGCCGACTCCGTCGGCAGCTCAGGCGACCATCCAGATCGTCAGTCCGGTGACGATCACCTCGATCGCGGCCGTCTCGCCCGATCCGCGGAACACGGCCGTCACGTCGATCGACGCCACGTTCAGCGAACCGATCAATACCAACAACCTGGCCTCGGGCGCCGTTGACCCTGACCGACGACGGCGGTCCCAACCTGATCAATAGTGGCGTCTCGCTCACCCTCGTCTCGGGTGACACGTATGCGATCGGCGGTCTGAGTAGCCTGACGCAGGCCCAGGGCTTCTACACGCTGACGGTCAACGCCGCCGGCATTCAGGACCAGTACGGCAACCCCGGCATCGGCACGATGCCCACTTCCTGGCTGATGGACACCACGCCGCCGACCAACACCATCGGCGCGCTGCCCAAGATAGGCACCAGCCTGGTCTTCCCGATCACGGTCACCGGCACAGTCCCCACCGAACCGGCCGGCAGCCCGACGGTCAACATCACCTCGTTTGCCGTCTACGTTTCCACCAACGGCGGCCCCTGGCGCTCTGGCAGACCCTCACGCCCTCCAGCAGCACGCCGAATACCGCCTCGGCCAACTTCACCGGCACGAGCAATACGGTATACGCCTTCTATGCCACTGCAAAAGATAACGCCGGCAATACCCAGGCCTATAAGCCCGTGGTCGAGGCCAGCACCGATCTGCCTAACCTGAACACACCGGCGACCCAGGTGACTTCGACCAGCACGTATAACTCGGACGGCACCTTCACGCTGAACCTGGCCGGGACTGATGCCGGCGGCAGTGGGCTGGCTTACTTCGAGGTCTACGCGGCGATCGGTGCCGGGACACCGGTGCTGATCGGTCCGGCCATCCCGGCTGGAGTGGCCAACGGCTCGGGAACGTATCAGGCGACAACTACCTATGTGATGCCCTCGAGCGATTACGGTCTCTCGAATACCTATAAATTCTACAGCGTCGGGATCGATGCGGCCGGCCTCGAAGAGCCCATGCACGCGATGTACGACGACAGCTTCAACGAAGTGTACAGCGAGCCCGCGGCCGCGAACCTCACCGTAAGCAGTCTGACGGTGGAGAACGGTGCCGCCGAGCGGTCCTATATCCGATACCTCGACGTCGATTTCAACGACGCGACCGACAGCGTGCTGGAGTCGATCGTCAACTCGGTGAACAACCCGACGGCCAACAACCCATCGGAGCTGACGCTGACGCAGTATGGCCTCGATGGCAGCGGTGCGGGAACGCCCGTGTCGCTCCAGGGACTGTTGACGGTGATCGACAATGCGATCGAGATCGACTTCGGTACCGGTGGGATCGATCCGACCGGAGTCGCGAATGCCAATGCCACGACGACAGCCGATGGCTACTACACCTTGACATTCACACCGACGGGGAACCAGCCTGGTGTGGCCGCGACGCACCACCTCTATCGGCTGCTCGGCGATGTGAACAGCGACGGCACGGTCAACCAGAACGACTTGAACGAGATCGCGGCGGCGCGCGGCCAGTCCTTGAGCCAGATCGCGACGGCGATCAACCAGCCGGCATCGGGCCTGACGGCGCTGAGCATGGACGTCAACGGCGACGGCTCGGTCAACACCACGGACCTGGCCCTGGCGACGAGGTCCAAGGGCCGTTCCTTGTCCAAGAATCTTCCGCTAGGCTGATGGGAGCTTCTTTCGCGATGAGAGTGAGCACAAACGACCAGGAGAAGGATTGATGGCGAGGGCGATCCGTGCGGCGTCGCGGGAACAGTCCTGAGTTTGGAGATTCCGATGGCCGACTGTCGTTCACGCTTTGTTTGGGCCGTATCGCTCGGAGTTCTCACGGCGATCGTGTTCTTCCGAATCGGCGCAACGGCTGCCCATGACGACGCCGCGACCAGCCCCCGGATCCAGATCCGGGGCATCTATGGCGGCGTGCCGACCCAGATCCTGGATCGGGGTCGGTCGCTGGCCGACTACGGTGTCAACGCCGTCTGGCTGGGCTCTGGCAGCCTGACCCGCGAGAGCATCGGGCTCATGAAGCGTCAAGGAGCGAAGGTCTTCGCCGAGTTCAATACGATGCACAACGCGGCCTTCCTCAAGGACCACCCCGACGCCGCGCCGGTGGGGCCGGACGGCATGCCCTGTCCGCCGCCCGATGGCTGGCAGGGCGTCTGCCCGACCCATCCGGGTTATCGGAAGTCGCGGATGGAGGAGTTCCGGCAGACCCTCCGCGCCTTCGAGGTCGACGGCATCTGGCTCGACTACCATCACGCTCACGCAAACTGGGAGCAGGCCGTACCGAGCCTGCCCGATACCTGCTTCTGCGCCGCTGCCTTGCCCAGTTCACGCGCGAGTCGGGGACCCAACTGCCGGAACGCCCGATCCCGGAGCTGGCCCGTTTGCTGCTCGGACCTCAGAAAAACCAGTGGACGAAGTGGCGTTGCGGCGTGTTCACCGCCTGGGTTCGCCAGTTCCGCGATATCCGTGACGAAGTACGCCCCGCGCACTGCTCGGGACATTCCACTGCCCGTGGACGGAGGAGGACTTCGGCGGGGCATTGCGGGGCAAGCTGGCCATCGACCTGAAGGCTCAGGCCGAGTATCTCGACGTTCTCAGTCCGATGCCGTACCACGCCCGGTTCGGTCATTCCAAAGACCCGGCCTGGATCGGCCGACAGGTCACCTGGCTGGGCCGCCATCTGGGAATCGAAGGAAAACCAGGCGAGCGGCTCAAGATCTGGCCGATTGTCCAACTCTCCGATTGGGGCGAGTCCGTCCCGGCGGCACAGGTCGCCACGATTCTTGACCAGGGGGCGAGACCGCCCGGGACCGGGGAGATGGTCTTCGTCTGGGGCTCACTGATCGAGGACTGGGACAAGGTTGAGCGGTTAGGCCGCGCCTATCGCTCCCTACGCCCATGAGGCGGTAGCTAGCCCCGATCTCACAATCGCGTAAGCTGCCCGAGAATCACGGCAAACACCCGTTTTGAGAGGGTTACGGCTTCTTGGTGTCGAGGGTGAAATCGAACTCGTGCGAGCTATCGGCCTTGACGTCGCATTCGAGTTCGGACAGTTTTCCGTTGTACCGGCTCGGGACCTTCTCAGGACCGGGATTGGGGCGAGAACCAGGGTCCTCGCCCGGCTTGAGCTTGAAGACCGGGCGGCTGGAGACCATGACCCGGTACTTTCCCGGGACGGGTCCGCTCGGCTCGTGCGATCGAGAATTTCCCGTCCTTGATCTCGCCAACGGTGATGATCCCCGAACTGCTCGACGCGTCCGGCTGGAACTGGAGCCTTCCTTCGGGCAGGGGCTTTCCGTCGAGCGTGATGGTACCCGGGACGGCGACTCTGGGGAGGGTGTCGACCTCGGAAGAGTCCATCGAACAGCCTGCGGCTGCCAGTGCGAGAACTGCTGCCGCAAGGTGCAATCCGCCGTGTGAAGCGGTTTCATGTCGAAGAGTCCGAAGAGAATCAGATGGAATGGGCCGGAACGCCGCATAGCGGCCGGGCCAGTCAACGCGACTGCCGGGGTGTCCCGATCGACGGGGTCACCCCGGGGTTCGTCCGATGGCGGCCGCACCGGCGGTGCAGTGCGAGAGTCGATCAGTAGGCGTCTGAGCTGATGACCTCGCCGCCCTTCGTGGTGCTGATGGCCATGTAGGTGATGGGGTTGATCGTGTTCTTGATAAACCGGACGCTGCCGTCGCAGAACCCGACATTGATGCCGCCAGGGTGGTAGCCCCGCGCCGCGAGGTACACCATCGAGATGCCGCCATTCGGGTTGGTAATGCCGGTGTTGCACGGGACGATCTGGGGTGCGCCGCAACCGCCGTTGCCCATGGTGTCCTGGACGAGCTGTTCGGGGTGAGCAAGGCGGTGAACGACGCGGATGGCCCCCACCAGATGTAGCCGCGGAGGTCGGTACCCGGCAGGACGATCTTGATCTCCGAGGACATCATCGTGTTGCTCAGCCCGTCGGTGATCGCGGCGATCTTGGTCACGGTCAGGTTGGAGTAATTGATCGCGTAGCCGGTGTCGTCGATGGCGGGCGAGCCGATGTCGGTGAAGGGGGCACCCGGCGAACGTGTAGTAGATCGTTCGGATTCTGCGGGCTCGGCACCGGGTAGAGCACGTTCTGCGCCTGGTCGACGTTGCCGTAGTTGACCACATAGTTGTGCATCTTCAAGCCGTTGCCGTAGTTGGCGAAGGCGTTGGGATCGCTCGGGCAACCGTATGCGGTGACCGACGAGTTGCTCACCGTCGAGTTCGCCGCGCCGTGGTAGCGCAGGTATCCGTCGGCGGCGCCGCCGCTGGGCACGTTGCTGCCATAGGAATTCCACGCGTTGTACAGGGTCGCCTGCTCGACGTAAGGGAGGATGAAGACGTGCCACGTCCCCCAGCAGCAGCCTTTCTCGCCTGCCGGGAAACGATCCGTTGGAGCTCTCGTAATTGTGCATCGCCAGGCCGATCTGCTTGAGATTGTTGGTGCACTGGGAGCGACGCGCGGCCTCGCGCGCGGCTTGCACAGCCGGTAACAACAGGGCGATCAGCACCGCGATGATGGCGATGACGACCAGGAGCTCGATCAGGGTAAAACCGCGTTTCTGACTCTGTCGCTTCATGAAAATCACCTCGGATGACAGATGGACAGGAACGAACCGTAACAGAGGACTGATTGGTGGAGAGGAACGATTCCGGCCCAACACCGGCCGGCCTGGGCGTTGCCCCGGCCCCACGTTTCGAGCGGGACGGTCGGCAAGGAGAGTCACGGATCATTTTCTTGTCGGTATGCTACACCGTAGGTTCTCGCGACTCGGCGCCTTCATCGGCTTCCAGGGTGCTCTGGGGGATCGGAGCTGAGGACATTTCTATCGGTTCAGATGATACGGTGGACTGGAGCCCTGGGCGCACACGAACACAGATCGAACACCGAACCATCGGGTTCAACGTGGCACGTCCCAGACCGATCGCTGGCCGGCATCTGTGGGGGTCAAGCTGTAAACTTCCGGGAGGCCCATCCCGTCAGGGGGGGCCGGGAGGTGGTCGTCGCGGTTGAGAAGTATCTCCTTCCTTGTCAGCAGTGTGCAGTCCAGGATCGTCTTTCGTCACGCCGCCCACGGATCAGGTCATCCACCGCACAGCTCTCACCCGGTCGGGCCCTCGCTGAAGCGCAAGCCCCCGAGACCGGGAGTGAACGAAAGCACCCTGCGGATCGTTCCGGAGATCAATGCCGATTCGAGACAGTAACCCGCCAAGGACCAGCTTGGGCTCCGAATTCCAGCAGAAGTATGATGAGTTATTGTTCGATTCGTGCAGAGAGGGAGAGGGTCCGAAACAGCTGTGCCTGATCGATGCTCAAAGACCTTCACATTTATGCTTTGCTCGGGCCCAAAATGCAAGTTATTTTTCCACGTATCGCCAACTTTTGCGAAAAGTTCACCTAACTTATTATTTCACAATCGATTTCGATCGTCAGTCAAGGGTTCTGTGAAGTGGACCCCTGAAACTGGACCACTCGGGATGTTAAACTGATCGAAGGTCACTGTTCCATCCCGAGGTGCATCATGACAGGCACACGCAAGCGACATTCCGCGGCCTTCAAGGCTCGGGTCGCTCTGGAGGCCGCCAAGCAGACCAGGACCCTGGCCGAGCTGGCGCGGGCCTTCCAGGTCCACCCGGTCCAGATCAGCCAATGGAAAAAGCAACTCCTGGACGGCGTCGAGTCGCTCTTCGGCGACGGCCACCGCCGCGAGCAGGATCAGAGCCAGGCCCTCCAGGCCCAACTCTACGAGCAGATCGGCCGGCTCAACATGGAGGTCGAGTGGTTGAAAAAAAATCTGCCCGCTGCGGTTGACCTCAAGCGGCTCCTGGTCGAACCCGAGCACCCCCATCTGAGCATCCGTAGACAATGCGAACTCCTGGGTCTCAACCGATCGAGCTACTACCTTCTGCCGGCCGTCGAGTCGGAGGAGAACCTGCGCCTGATGCGGCTGATCGACCAGCAGTTCCTCAAGACTCCGTTCTACGGCAGCCGACGGATGACGGCGTGCCTGGAGCGTGCCGGGGAGGAGGTCAATCGCAAGCGGGTCCAGCGGCTCATGGCGGTGATGGGTCTGGAGGCGCTGCACCCCAAGCCCCGAACCACGACCGCGGCGCCGGGGGCACGGGTCTACCCCTACTTGCTCCGCGATCGGGAGCTGACCCACGTCGACGAGGTCTGGAGTTCGGACATTACCTATGTGCCGATGAGGCATGGCTTCATGTACCTGACGGCGGTGATCGACTGGTACAGCCGGTACGTGCTGTCGTGGCGGCTCTCGAACACGCTGGAAGGGCGGTTCTGCCTGGAGGCGTTGGCGCGGCACGGGGCCGGCCGGAGATCTTCAACACCGACCAGGGTTCCCAGTTCACGGCTCAGGAGTACACCGGCCGCTTGGAGGAGGCCGGGATCCCGGTGAGCCGGGATGGTCGGGGGCGGGCGTTGGACAACGTGTTCGTGGAGCGGCTGTGGAGGAGCGTGAAATACGAAGATATCTAAATCAAGAATTATGAGACGAGTTCCTAATCTGGAGTCGGGCCTGACGGCCTACTTCTGGTTCTACGATGAGGAGCGTCCTCATCAGTCTCTGGGCTATCGGACACCGGCGGAGGTCTATCGAGCCGGGGCTTGCGGGTGCTGCGCGAGGACGGCCCGTGACCGATCCCGGCCTGCCGAGTGGTCCGGCTGGTCGGATTCACCCTCATGGGTGCAGGGAACCGGTTGCTGGGAGAAGGTCTGTGAGGGGCTGAGCCGGGCCGGCCGAGCCCGGGCGCTGGACAAGAGGATTGAGAGGAGGACGAGAAAGGAGAATCAAATACTGAATTAATAATCATTATAATATGTTTAAGTGTATGGAATTGAGCGACGGGCTTGTGTCCCACTCTCGGTTCCACGAGCAGGAGCGTCCCCATCAATCCCGGGAGAACCGGACCCTGGCCGAGGCCAACTGTAACGGGACTCCGGACCGGTTGGGATGGGGAAGGGCCTTAACAAGTACCCCCCGGTCGAGTGGTCCAGGATCTGGGGTCCACTTCACTGTAGGGCACGGGGATTGTCGGTGCAGGGGGTCGGCGTCGGGGCCTGGCCAGTGCCGACTGTGCAGGTTGCGTGGATATTGCGGGCAGGCATTTGACGAATTCGCGTTTAGAGCTAAATGGCCAGGTGCATTTGCTTGACGCGGGGCTGTTTATGAATCATGCGGGCGATCTCACCGGCGAGCAGGTTGGCCAGTTCTTTTGGCTCCATCTTGTGAAGGCCACCACCGTAGACCCGGCCCTCCTTGATTAGATGCTCGCCGGTCAGCGACTGAAGGTGAGCGAAGATGATTGGGTAAAGGTCAGGTCGAGCGCCCAGCGCGGGCTTTCATCTCGCCTTTGGGGTAAAGCATCAGGTAGACGTTGGCGGCTGCCGCCTGCGACTTGTTCCAGAAGAACCGGAACGGATTCCCGCTGCTTCCCTGCCTGCCCATATAGGTGCAGAGGAACGGAGCGGCTCCTCGCTTCTCCTGGGAATACCAGGGTGTCCGGCGGCTGGTCAGGTAGCCGGAATGGATGTCCTGGGCCTTGCCTTGCTCTAGGTATCGCCAAAAAGCCGGATGCCGCCGCTGAATGACTTCCTCCGGTAGATGGCAGTCGATGATGGCCAGCGGCTTGTTGAGCCGGGGGTAGCCATCCGGATCGGCTTCGATGACGGCGTTAGACCCCTTTAAGGGAAAAATCTGGCGCACTTGAGTCAAGTTTTTTCGGTCAAGCTGCTTCGGGTACCTTTGCTTTCTCGATATATCGCTTCACCTCTTGATCAAAACGATCGAGCGCGCGGCGCAGGGTACTGGCTTCGGGGAAGTCTTCGGCAAAGATTTCCCCGAGTGCCGGCCGGAATAGCCGCGTGTGACACCGCGTGAACCACAGCGCTACCCGCAGGCCCTTCTCGGTCACCGTGTAGCGATGCGAACCCGGTGCGCGGTCGATCAACCCGTGCAGCCGCAACCGGCGCAGTTGGTACGTCAGCCGGCCCTGGGTCCATTGGCTGGGATCAACCCCCAGCAGCGAAGCGAGGTGCTCCCGCAGATCAGCACTGCGAAATCCCCGGGGCAACAACCGAAACACCAGCAACACGCTCAACAACGTCTGCACCAGCTCATCGCCGAACCGCAAGGCCGAGGCCCGTTGCTCGCCCACCCGGCACGGACCGGTCACTTCCCGGAACATTTCCTCGGAGAACGCGAAGTCTTGGCTGGTCGTTTGGACGTGCAAGAGACGTCGTGCGGTTTGAAAACCCAGCTCCCGCAGCGCGGGAAGATTGACCAGCTTCCGACCCAAGCCGAACTCCACGGCATCATTCACGGTCAGCTCCGTCCGCAACGCACGGCCTTCCTTGAAATACTGCTTCAGCCGATTGGACTTATAATCGATGTACAGCGACGGGATCACCCCTTCGCGAACCACTCGCGTGCGGAACGGACCCGGCGTCCGCTTGGTCACGTGCCGCGCGAAGATCAATTGCAGGTTGTCGGGGCGCCCCAGGTCGATGTTCTCACGGATCACCTCCTCGAAGAAGATCCGGCCCTGCACCGGGCGATCAAAGACCTGGGTCAGGGCGAACTCCACCTGGCTGATCGAGGCCTGATAACGATAGCCAGCCTGCTGTTCCGGCAGCGTGAAGGGACAGGGGAGACGATGCTGCCACTTGCTCAAGAACAGGAGGATCCGCGCCGGTGTCAAGCTGTCAGCCAGTTCCTGCATCCGCTTGGGGTTGTCACAACTCAAGATGCCGTTGGCCAATTCCTCGAAGCCGATCCCCTCCTTGGCGAGTTGCCGCTTGAGATATTCATGACCGTTGAAACAAAGCTTGGCCCCGTAAGGGAAGTACGAGCTGTACTTGAGGAAGAACAGCCCGAAGTCGGCGTCAACGGCGTAGAAGTAATACTGGTTGACCATCGCGGTGGAATCGACGATCCAGGGGTAGGTTTCACCGCGCTCGTTGCGTCGCCCCTCGGTGCGAAAGGTCCGGACTTTCTCCTGGGCCTTGCCGATGAAGAGCACGCCCTCGGTCTGTGTGAATTCGGCCAAGTATCCCGCCGCCACGTCTTCTTTGCGTTGAGCCCTCTGGAAGCCGATGATCGGAATGTCCTGGTCCTCTGCGAATTGGTTGATGCCTCGGAGGAATCGCTCGGAGATCTCCTTCATCTGGTGGGAGGAGACTGCCCCCTGTCCGTAGTGGTCGCGGAGGAAGTGGAACACGGCCCGGGGTGTCTGCAACTCCGGCTGGTAGACGTTGAGATAGACCCGGTCGAGGGACTCCAGTTCCAGGGTCACGTGATGCCGGATGACATCAGCGACGGGACGCCGCGGATTCGGGACACACGGTCGGCGTTGGGGAGTCGGGATGACGGGGTCACCAGGGCCTGGTAGGATCATGATCGGCTCCGGGGAGTTGGGTCCCAAGGGACCACCAACCGCTCAGCGGTTTCATCACCAGGGGGAACCCCTCCTGTTTTCGACTCCCCGGAGCCGATTGTCCAGAGGCCGGTCTGACGCGTCGCTCGATCGCGGTCCAGAAACGGTGCCAGGATCGCGGCCAGAATTGAGCCACCAGGGCGGCCCTTGGACGTCGCTGGGGACCAGAGAAGAGGAACCCGTAGCAGGAAGTTGCGACGACCGCCCTCAGCGCCGTTGCTGACATGCGTCAGTTGGTTGGAGGCGAAGCCTCGCTAGAATCTTACTCCGTAGGATCCCTGCGCGTGCCGCGCATCTTTGGGCCGACTTACGCCGCGGTAGCGATCGCTGCCGGGATTCCATAATGATACAGGCGCACGACGGCCCCAAGCACCTGATGACCTTTCACGCTGACGTGCCACCGATGACTGCGCGGGACCTTCACCATCAAACCGCGCACGTGCAGTCGCTTGAGCATCCGGCCGACCGCGTGGCTCTGGCGACGGCGTTCCACGGCATCCTCGGTCGAGCCGTACAACGCCGTGCGGATCTCGGCGTTGCGGATGCCCCGCAGCACGTGATCGCCATCCAGCACCGCCTGGAACAGTCGCACATCCCCAGAGTTGGCCGGGTTGAAACCGGCATGGCTTCTCCCCGAGACCACCACCGGCTCGGTCAGTGTCCTCGACCTGACGATACGCCGGCGCCGGGTCGTCCACCACCGACAGCGCGTCCAGGTAACGGCGGTTGGCCGCCAACGCCACCTCGCGGTAGCGGTAGAGGTTGATCACCCCTTTGTTCATCGGGCACCACACCATCTCCCGGCGCCCTCTCGGGTCCGCAACCGCCGAACCCGGAACTCCCGCGGATTGTTGATCACCGTCTCGATCCGCAGCACCCAGCCGAACTTGTCGTACATCTTCAGCGCAGTTGTTCTTCATCCGGTGTTTGATCCGGGCCCCGGGCCAGCGACCTTTCTGGCAATGCGTCAGCACCTCGCCCTCGAACCGGGGATGGAATTTTCGACCCCAGAAGCCCAGGATGTCCTTCGCCGAGAAGTTGACCGCGGCGTGGTCCAACAGCCGCGGATAGAGACCAGCCAACGCCTCGCGGCTGGTGAAGATCAGGTCGGTGGCATACTCGGCTTGGTCAACGACCCAGGAATAACTGAGGCCGCGAAACCACCGCTCGTTCATCAAGGGGTTGACCTGGCGAACCAGGCCCCTGAGGATCTTGGTCCAGTTCAACTGGGCGAAGGAATCGGCCAACTCCTGAGCGGCTCGGGGATCGTCCAGAACCGTGAACGCGTTGTCTTGCAGGTTGAAGCCCAGCTTTTGCTTGAGCATCTGCTGGGCCAGCCACGAGTGGCCGTTGACGTAGACCTGGACGGTGAACGGGAACCAGGTCGTCAGCCGGATGTAGATCAGGCCCAGATCCGGATCGAGAAAGTAGAAGTACAAGACGCGCTGCACGCGGCGTGCGTTGACCAGGCGGGGGCGGTCCTTGCCGGAGGCCATCTTGAAGCTGGGGCAGCATTCCATGCCACAGAGGACGCAGACCAAGCCCTCGAGGATCGGTCGGTTGCGGAGGATTTCATCGACCAGCTTGTCCTTGCGGACCTTGCCTTGAAGGTGATGGTATTCGGCGCCGGCCTCCTGGGCCATTCGCTGGGCGTGGTCGACCAGGGTCTGGGACTGTTGCTCAGCAAAGGCCATGAAGTCCTTGCGTCGGATCTTGAGGACGTGATCGACGAAGCCTTCGAGGGCCTTGCCGTTGTTGATGGGCAGGTGGCCCTTGAAGATGACGCGGTCAAAGCACGAGAGCACGGCGACGATCAAGTTGGTAAACTTGGTGACGAAGCGCGACAGCGTCTTCATGGCGTTCTCCTTCGGGGTGGTGGCCGATCCAACCCCATTCTGACGGGAGAACGCCGTTTTTGCTCATCCTTTTTGGTTGCGGCTCCGCCGCGTTAGGAT
>CAWJGW010000005.1:0-201529 GCA_963842405.1 uncultured Isosphaeraceae bacterium
AGTTCATGACGAGGTAGTAAGTCGATCGCCTGCCAGGGCTCACCGGCAGCGATGCGACGTAAATCATTTCAAATAAAGATCTTACGGAAACCTCGGAATCCATCGAGTTCTTAGCACTGAATTCTGAAAAACTGAACACCGATAGCTTTGATCAATACTGATCCGAGCCGATTACTTCGCCGCCATTGATCGAGCCGAGCTGGACCCAGGTCATGGGGCCGATCGCGTTCTTGATGAAGTGGACCGAGCCCTCGCCGAAGAGGGTATTGACCCCGCCCGGATGCCGGCTCCGCGTCCCCGAGAACGTGCCCCACTGTTGGGCTTGGTCGTTGCACCTCAAGCCGGTTGACTATCGCACAGCGAGCCCGGGTTGGGTGGGCTGGAGCCGTAATTCGAGCCGAAGAGGCCTGGCAGGTTGTCCGCGTTGTCGAAGACCAGCGAGCCGGGCGAAATGGACGCCCAGGGCTGGAACAGCCGGACGTAGTCCTGGTAGCCGTTGGGGGTGAACCGCGTCATGTATGTCCCCGCGCCGGGATTGTCGACCCAGACGGTGCCGCAGATGTCGTCGGGCGCCCCCTGCAAGAGCTTGGAGGCGACGTGCGTATTGCTCGTCCCGTCCGTGAATGAGCTCATCCTGATCTCGATCGGGCCGGTCCCGCTCGGGCTGAGACCGAACGGCGACTGCAGAAAAAGGTTGCGGCTGAAGTAGCTCCCGACAACTCCCTGGCCCCAATGACAGTTCCCCCAATTGATGCCATAATTCCCCTTGGTCAGCGACCAGGGGAAGGGAGGAACGGGGACCTGATTCGCCGCAACGGCCGCGAAGCTAACCCATGTTTGGGGTAACGCATCGTAAGTCCTTGCGGCGTAAGGGCCGGCTTTTCCATTAGTCACTACATCACCGTATCCTCCCCCTCCGGTGGCGTCGGAGGGCGTTGGTGGACCAGCTTCAGCGCCTTCAGGACCAGACGGGCATCGGGACAGCCGTCGGCCAGCCCGCGCCGCTCCGGTTGGCCCTTCCGACGGAATGTGACCAGCCGCACTGTCGCCAATGCTTGCATGGCCCGCGCCGGCGACAGATCCACCCCCGCCTCGTTGAGCCGGCGGCCGAGCAGGCGTTGAACCAACAACGCCAACGCCGCCACAAAAATATGAGCTTTGACTCGCATCTCGATCTGGTGATAGATCGGCCGCAGCGCCATCACGTCTTTCAGTTGGCGGAACCCGCTCTCGACGTCGGTCAATTCCTTGTACATCGCCACTGCATCCAGGACGCCCAGCCCTTTCTCTGTAGTCATAATCACATATTTTCCCTCGATCCTCTTCTCACGCCCCAGCCGCGCCTCGCTCTCGGTGAACTCCAACGCCCCATCCCGGAGTTTCCAATCAAAGTAGCGATAACCATGATATTTCTGCATAATTCGCTCGACGGCGGCGCCGATCTTCTCGGGCCGCTTCAAGCCCCCCGCGGCGACACGCCCCTTGAGCTTCTCCAGTCGCTGGCGGGCTCGCTCCATCGCCTGTTCCCGCTTCGCTTGCTCGTAGCCGCGGCGCTCGTCGGAGTCGATGACGATGACACGCAGGTCGGGATCTCCGGAGGCGACTTCCTGGGCACGGGTCCGCGGCGGGTCGGTCTTCCGTTCCCGAGTATTGATGCCCCCGGGACAGGTGACCCACTTGGTGTCATCGACGGCGTCGAGCCAACCGTCGATCTGGGCGTTGCGACGCCGTTTGACCCCAACCAGAAATCCATGCTTATCTTTCGTGATTGCCTCTATGGTCTCATCGGTGACCATGCCCCGATCGCCGACGAAGCCGATCCGGCCGAATGCGAACCGCTCTTGCAGGTCGCCGATGACTTCTTGGACCGTGGAATGGTCGATGCGGTTGCCCGCCCAAACGTGATGGGCGATCGGCCAGCCGGCGACCATCACCACGCCGACGACCACCTGCACGTTCTGCGACTTGCCATCGCGGCTGTAGCCGTGCTTGGCGAAGTCGTGCGGGCCGACGCCCTCGAAGTAGGTGCTGGTGATGTCGTAGAGGACCAAGTCGGGCTTGAAACTGAAGAGATCGCGGAGGCGGTGGTAGAGCGCCACTTCGATCCGGTCTTTGGCGGCGTGGAGCTGGTCGAGGGTGCGATACCAGGCGTCGAGCTGGCGGGGATGGACGCGGACCCGTCGGCGTTGGTGCCAATGGGGGACGAAGCGACGACCCTTGCGGTCGCAGACGAAGTCAGTTTCGAGCCAGCCGGCGAGCCCGTGCTCACTGGCCGGCGCGATCAGGCGGTTGGCGATGAGCACGAAGGCGCGGTCGGCGAACGGAACGCCCTTGGCGTGCCCGAGATGCTGGTCGAGGATCGCCCAGAGGCCCAACTGGTCGAACAAGGCCCGGACGACGAGGATCGGCCCCCAGGTGGAGGCGTCAATCACTCTGGGGTCGGCGGGATCGTTGGAGTCGCCCTCGGCGTCGCCGTCGAGGAGCCGGCGGAGCTTGGGGAGCAGCTCGACGAGGAGGTCCTTGCGTCCGAGATCGGCGACGACGCGTTGTTTGACCTTGCCGTCCTCGCGGTAGGCTTCGACGACGCGGACGTATTCGTTGACGGAGCCGTTCGTGGAGCGGACTTTGACCGTTCTTGGATACATGACTGGTTGCCGGCATCACTGGAGGGGAAATGTCCGTGGATGCATACCCAATCATTATCACGACAAATCCTGGATAATCAAGGCGATATCCAGAGAATCAGGCCGAATTGTCCGGATAGAGTTGTCACTACACTTTTCGGGTCGGCAAGCGGTCACCCCTGCGTAAAGCCTCGAAAAAAGGCGTTTTTGCCGCGGAACCAGCCGGCTCTGGCTTCGTCACCCCAAACATGGGCTAGCACCAAAGTTGCCCTGAGCTCATCTGGCGGCTCGGCCGTCTATGGGCAGGCCGTCTCGTTGGTTGCCACAGTGACCACCGCGAGCGGCACGCCGACCGGCACGGTGACGTTCTCCGCCGCCGGCAAGACACTGGGCACCGTGGCGCTAACAGTTCGGGCACGGCGACGCTGAGCACATCGTCGCTGGGCCTCGGCTCCAGCGCGATCACGGCCACCTACAACGGCAGTACCAATCTCGGAACCGCGACATCGGGATCGGTCTCGGAGTCGGTCGCCCAGGCCGGCACCAAGATCGTCTTGACGCCGCAATCGATCCGTAAGGGGAAGCGGATCGTGAGGGTCTGGCTCGAGGCGGAGGTCGAGCCCCAGGCAACCGGCGCGGGGATGCCCACCGGCACGGTGACGTTCGAGCAGATGAAGAAGACGAAGGTCAAGGTTCTCGGGACGGAGACGCTCAGCGGTGGGGAGGCCACGCTCAGGTTGACGGCCAGGCGCATGTTGAGGAAAGCGATCACGATCGTCTATGATGGCGATACCGATTACCTCTCGACACAGTTGGCGTCTCCCAAGCTGACGCGGAAGTCGCTGAAGAGCCTGGCGCGGCCGATGAGCGTGTTCTTCCCTGGCAATAGTGAGCGCCCCTGACTTCGCTGTCGTGCCTCAGTCCGGTAGCAACCACCAGAAATGGCGGAGCGGCGGCAGGGCTTCCGACCAGGGCGAAAGAAGGAGAGGGTCAGGAGCGGTAACTGGCAACCGGCTCCTGGCCCGTTCGTTCATCCCGACCCCTCTGTTCACTCTCAGACGAGCTTTGTCCGATTTTCGATTGCCAAAGGAGAACCCCATGATGTCCTTGTTCGGTCACCGGGTTTCCTGGCTTCGCGGACTTGTCCCAGGGCGGCGGTTCCCGACCGCTCATTTCGCCCGTCCACGGACCCGCTGGAGGATCGCAGGGTCCTCAGCCACATCCCGACGCCGGCCCACGTAGTGATCGTGATGGAGGAGAACCATGCGTTCTCGCAGATCATCGGTTCGGCGGACGCCCCCTATATCAATTCGTTAGCCTCGGGTTCGCACGCGGCCCTGTTCACGCAATCGTTCGCCCTCACCCACCCCAGTCAGCCGAATTACCTGCTGCTGTTCTCCGGCTCCGCCCAGGGGCAAACCTCGGACAACGCGCCGGGGACGACCTTCACCACACCCAATCTCGTGCGCGGAATTGCTAAGGCACCACCGCACCTTCACCGGCTTCGCGGAAGGTATGCCCTCCGTCGGCTTCACGGGCGTCACATCGGGAGAGTATGCCAGCAAGCACGCTCCCTGGGTGAACTGGCAAGGGACCGGCCACAACCAACTCGCGCCCAAGGACAGCCAGCCATTCAGCGCTTTTCCGACCAACTTCAAGAAGCTGCCGACCGTGTCCTTGGTCATCCCGGACCTGCTAGACGATATGCACGACGGCACCGTGGCGCAGGCGGACACCTGGCTGAAGCAGAACATGAACGCCTACATCCAATGGGCCAAATCGCACAATAGTCTGTTCATCCTCACGACCGATGAAGATGATGACTTGCACAACAACCAGATCACCACCTTGTTCGTCGGAGGCGGAGTCAAGTCCGGGCAATACAGTGAGCATATCACTCACCTCAATGTCTTGCGGACCATTGAGGCGATGTATCACCTGCCCGCCGTGGGCGGCTCCGCCTCGGTAGTCGCCGATCAAGGACGTCTGGACGGGGCACCGCTAAGGCGACCGGCGCGTGGAAACTCACCCGGAAACACTGGCAGTGCGGAGACCGACGATACGAGCCCGAAGCGTCCGCTCGTGAATGGATCGTCTCCACCGGAATTCACTCGCTGGCGCGTCGGGCTCATGGAGGCGTTTTTCATACTAGCCCGAAGCGCCAGCGAGTGAGTGGCTGGTCCCCGCCGGAATCCACTCGCTGGCGCGTCGGGCTCGTATCAGTAGACCATTCACTCGCTGGCGCGTCGGGCTCATGGAGGCGTTTCTCATACCAGTCCGAAGCGCCAGCGAGTGAGTGGCTGATGCCCGCCGGAATCCACTCGCTCGCGCGTCGGGCTTGTAGGGTGGCCGATGCCGACGCTGTGTGGTCGCCTCATTCGTTAGGGGCGTTTAGATTGATCCCGTGCCCGAACCGAGAGGAGCACTGGCTGTATTGACGGGTCGCACCAGCCCTCTCGACCCGCTTTCTCTGGCGGAAAGTCGCTGAGACGATCGAGGAAGTCCGCGCGCTGCGCGGTGCTTGCGGGGCTCGATCGTCGCGGCGCGTGTAGCCTGGCTGATCGGGCATAATCTCCGGAGGCAAGGTCGTTCAGAGATGCGAGCCGTACCCAGCCTCAGCCAATCCTTCGACCAGGGCCTTGAGCTTGTCGAGCTGGTCTTTCCGGGCCACGAGTGTCGCCTTGCCCGAGTGTACGATGACGAGGTCGTCGACGCCGATGGTCGCCACCAGGCCGCCGTCGTCCGAGATGATGATCGAGTTGGTCGTGTCGCGGACCACGACATGGCCCTGGATGGCGTTGCCCGCGTCGTCGCGCTCCAGGAGGTTGGCCACGGCACGCCAGTCGCCGACGTCGCTCCAGTTGTAGGGCACCTCGAGCACCCGGACATTGCGCGCGTGCTCCATGACGGCCTTGTCGATCGGGACGCGTTCGAGCCGGGGGAAGTGCTCGCGCCAGGGCCTCCGGCTCGTCGGGGGTGCCCATGGCCCGGAGGATCGGCTCGAGGCCTGCGGCGAGTCTCGGGCGATGGGCACGCAACTCGTCCAGGATGGTCCGGGCACGCCAGAGGAAGATCCCCGAGTTCCAGAGGAAGCGGCCGGAGGCCAGGAACTGCTCGGCCGTGGCGCGGTCGGGCTTTTCGCGGAACTGGACGACGCGATAGACCGGGATGCCTTCGCGACGCTCCAGGAGCGGTCCGCGCTCGATGTAGCCGTAGCCGGTCTCGGGGCGATCGGGGGTGATGCCGAAGGTCACCAGCGTGCTGGGATCGTCATCGATGACCGAGACCGCGGCCCGTACCGACGTCCGGAATGCCTCGACGGGCTCGATGACGTGGTCGGCCGGCATCACGATCATGGTCCCATCCCGATCCTTGCTCGCGACGATGCCCGCGGCCAGCCCCACGCATGGGGCCGTGTCGCGTGGGCAGGGCTCGGCGATGACGTTGGCGGCCGGCAAGTCGGGGAGCTGGGCCCGCGTCGCCTCGGCCTGGTCCGACCCGGTGATGACCATGACGCGGTCGGGGGGCACCAGGTGCTCGATCCGCGCCACGGTCTGCTGGAGCATCGTCGACTCGCCCGTCAGACGCAGCAGTTGTTTGGGCCGGTCGCGGCGGCTCTTGGGCCAGAACCGGGTGCCGCTGCCGCCCGCCATGATGATCGCGTGTAACATCGCGCTCCTCGCGTGGCATCCCTGGTTTGCTGAGAACGGTCAGATCCGTCGTGGTCTCGCCGCCGAGGATCAACGGAAGTAGATGGGCCGCTCCACAACGAGGCCCGGCTCGATCTTCGACTTCAATTCCGCCGCGTCGAGGGCGAAGAGAGGGCTGATCTCGATGCCGAAGGGGACCGAGCCATCGGGCCGGCGGGGGACGATCGCGCCGGCCTGCTCGAGCCAACTGCCGAACTGGTCGCTCATCCGCTGATGCACCGTGGCCGGCGAGTCGGGGCCGACGGCGTTCTTGAGCGGTTCGAACTCGCCGGCCCGGTCGGTCTCGACGACGGTCCAGCGGCTGGCCATCGGCAGCGCGTCGAAGATGAACTGCTCGAACTTGACCGCATTGGCCTCCTCCGGCTTGACCGGCTGGCCCGCGTCGTCGATGTAGGGAACTTTCTTGATCGCCCGGTGGAAGGGCAATCGATGCTCGCCCACCAGCCGCTCGATGAACGACCGCTCCAGGATATGGACGGCGATACTGCCGGCCCACAGCTCGAGCCGGCCCTCGGGCTCGCGGCGACCGGCCAGCTCCGGCGGGAGGTCGGAATACTCGATCACCTGCGGACGACCGCCGACGCTCACGACGACGCCGAGCTTCTCATCGGGCGAGAGCCGCTCGACGACCTTGAACGACATCTCGGCATCGGCCTCGCGGTGCAGGCCGATGAAAGCCGGGTCGGCAATGCGTACCAGCGGGTTATCCACCTGGAAATAGAAGAGGGTCCGCACCCCGCGTTCGCGCATCTCCTCCAGGCAGCTCGGAGTGCCGTCGGGGCCGGGCGTCGCCAGGGCGGCGAGGGTCCCTCCGTGGCCGTCGGGCGAGAGCGCGACGTGGTCCTTGGTCGCAAGCAAGACCCGACCCGTCGCCTGGTCAACCGCCGGCATCTGCCCCTGGGGGAAGAACCGGATGTGTTCCAGGCCGAACTGGTTGTTGGCCTGGAAGAAGTCGATCGTCGCCTGGTGGTTCTCCGGGCTGGTCATGATGTAGAGCGGGAGCGAGCGGCCGAAGCGGCGCCCCAGCGCGACGATCTTTTCGGCGTGGATCTGGAACAGGCTGGCCGAGGAGACCGGCCCGATGGGAAACGTCCCCTTGGGTCCCTCGAATCCCAGGCGGGTGCCGGAACCGCCGGCGACGAGGATGACGCCCACCTCGCCCGCGGCCATGGCGTCGGCGCCGACCCCGGCGGCGCGGCGCTGGGCCACGCGCTCGCCGTCGGTCTGCGGGAGCCGGACGCCCTCGATCGGGCGGACGTCGTCGGCCGACGGTGCCGACGCCCCCTCGCCGCGCACCAGCTCGTCGATCAGCCGCTCGAGCTGATCGAAATCGATCGATGCCACCTCCGACGCCAGCCGCCTGCGCTGGTCGTCCGTCAGCTCGGCCCACCATCGCAGGAGGTGGCTCTGACCATATCGCTCCAGTCGCTCCACTAGCCACGCTTCGGGAGACATCGGGCAATCGACTCCAAGCAACCGGGTCCGCACACGCTCGGAAGCGGTGGTCCCCGGCGATTTCCGTCAGAATTCCACGGCCAATCCGTCGTAGGCCAGCGCCACCCGGGCGGCAGCTTGGCCTCCGTCGGTCCATGATCGAAACGTATGCGATAGATGCGTCAAGAACGTCCGACGCGGCCTCAACGCCCCGACGACTTCCAACGCCTGGCTCAACGTGAAGTGGGTGGGGTGCGGCTCGAATCGAAGGGCGTCCAGGATCAGGACGTCCAGCCCCTCCAGCATCGGACGGCTCGTCTCCGGGATTCGACTAACATCCGTGCAGTATGCCAGCGAGCCCACCCGGAACCCCAGCACGGGAGACGGCCCATGCTCCAGCCGAATGGGAAGGATCCGTTGGCCGAGGATCTCGACCGCGACGCCCGGTTCGATCCGGATGAATTGCAACTTGAGGCACGAACCCCGTGGGCCACTGGTCCGTCCCGGGCTTGAAGGCGTAGTCGAATACCCTCCGGATGCAGTCTTCCGTCGGCTGCTCGCAGTAAATCGGGCACCGGCCCGCCGATCCCGCGCGGGAAGAGTCGCGCGTCGTCCAGCCCGAACAGATGGTCAGCATGATGGTGCGTGAAGGCGATCGCATGGACCAGCCGGATCCGCTCCCGCAGGAGCTGAATCCGCATCTCGGGCGTGGTGTCGATCAGCAGATTGCCCTGGGGAAAGGCGAACAGGACGCTGGGCCGTGTGCGTTTGTTCCGCGGGTCCTGCGAGGTGCACACCGGGCACTCGCATCCGATCATGGGGACACCCGTCGATGTACCCGTCCCGAGGAAGACCAGCCGGCGTGTCGGTGTCCCGGCGGATTCGCTCAATCTTGACTCCCTCCCCCATCTTGACCTTGCTCAACATCCGTTCAACAACTTTGGGCGCTCCATCATACGATACTCGCCCCTGGATCGCGACCACATTTCTGTCCGCACGGAGGCCAAGCAAGCATGATTGCTCAAAGCTTACCGGAAGAGTTGGCCAGTGGTCTCCGGTTGCATCAAGCCGGAAGGCTGGATGAGGCCTGCGCACCTTTATGAAGCTGCCCTGGCACGGTATCCGTCGAACGCCGATGCCTGCTGCCTGCTGGGAGTCGTCCGGAACCAGCAGGGGCAGTCGGCGATGGCGGTCAAGTTGATCGAGAAGGCCGTGGCGTTGCGCCCGGGCGTTGCGAGTTTCCACGCCAATCTCGGCCTGGCCTGGCAGGCGCAGGGCCGTCTGGTCGAGTCCGCGGAGGAATTCGGCAAGGCGCTGTCGCTGTACCCGGAGGATGTGGCGGTCCATGTGAATCGAGGGGTCATCGTCCGCGCCATGGGCGAGAAGGCGTTGGCCCTGGAGCATTTCCGCCGTGCGACCGAGCTCAATCCGCGACTGGCACAGGCCCGGACGAACCTCGGCGCACTGCTGACGGAGCTGGGCCGGCCCGAGGAAGCTCTGCCCCATTGCCAGATCGCCGTCGCAATCGAGCCCATGCTCGTCGAGGCCCGCATCAACCTGGGGAACGCCCTCCGCGTGCTCGGGCCGTCTCGGAGGCCCGGGCCTCCTACTTCGAGGCGATGCGAATCGACCCGACTCGAGCCCAGGCGGCCTCGGGACTCGGGCTGACGGCGATCCAGGAAAAGTCCTGGGACGAGGCGCTGGACTGGCTCCGGAGGGCCGTCGCACTCGAGCCGCGGTCCGTCGAATTCCTGCGATACCTGGCCGAAGCCGCATCGGACCGGAAACTCTACCCGGAGGTTCAAGCGTGCTGCGAACGGATCCTGGAGATCGATCCCGATCACGCCATCGCCCACAACGCGCTGGGCTTCATCCTCCACGAGGCCGGGCGGCACGACGACGCTCGGCAGCGCTATCAAACCGCGATCCGCCTGAAGCCCGACCTGGCGGTCGCCTATCATAACCTCGGCGTCCTCGAGTCGGAGCTGGGTGACCTGGCCGAGGCGGAGGCCCATTTTCGGACGACGCTGCGGCTCGAGCCGAAGCACACGACCGTCCCTGGCCCGGCTGGCGATCCTCCTGGGAGGCGCCATGCCGGAGCCCGATATCGAGGCGCTCCGCCAGAGGCTGACCGACCCGAGCTCGCGCCGATCGACCGGGCCAATCTCCTGTTCGGACTCGCCAAGGTCCACGATTCCCGCGACGAGTTCGCCGACGCCGCCGCCTGCCTGGAGTGGGCCAACGCACTGGCCCTGGCCGAGCAGAAACGGCTCGGCAATCGCTTACGATCCGGCCGAGCAACTCCGCCTGGTCGAGTCCGTGATCGCCGCCTTCCCACCGGCGCTCTTCGACCGGCTGGCCGGCTCGGGACTCGACACACAACGGCCTGTCTTCATCGTCGGCCTTCCCCGATCCGGCACGACCCTCATCGAACAGATCCTCGCCAGCCATCCCCAGGTCCACGGCGCGGGCGAGGTCCCACTGGCCCGGCGGAGCCTCGAGGAAATCCCCGAGCTGCTCGGTCGCACCGATGAGCCGATGAGCTGCATGTCGGACGTGAATGCCGAGATCATCGGCGAGCTGGCCAGGCGGCACGACCATCGGCTGCGGGAATTCGACGGCGGCCGTTCCGAGCGGATCGATCACCAAGATGCCCGAGAACTACTACTACCTCGGACTGATCGCGCTGATGTTCCCCCGAGCCGTCCTGATCCACTGCCGCCGCGACCTCCGCGACGTGGCCGTTTCCTGCTGGCTCACGAACTTCAACGAGATCCGATGGGCCAACCATTTCGACCATATCGCCGTGCCGATTCGCGGGGTATCGGCGACTGATGGACCACTGGCGGTCTGCCTTGCCGGCGACCATCCACGAGGTCGACTACGAGGAGACCGTGGCCGACCTGGAGGGCGTCAGCTCGAAGGCTCGTGTCCGTATGCGGGCTGGAATGGGACCCGGCCTGCCTCGAGTTCCACCGGACCCGACGGCCCATCCGGACCGCCAGCTTGACGCAAGTCCGTCAGCCCATCTATCAACGCTCGGTCGGCCGATGGAAGTCTTACGAGACGCGAGCTCGCCGAGCTGTTCGCCCGGATCGATTCAAGCGGGGATGCGTAGCGATCGACAGGTCGTGGCGTAGCTCTCCTCGAGACGGCAGAGGCACGCACAGGTCCAGGGCCAGCCAGAGCGGCATGACGGGGAGCGATCTTCCCCAGTGTCAGCTTCTCCGGCCACGCTTCGACGCGCGGTCGCTTCCGGAACGTCGCCGCCCGGTAGGCCACGGCGTACAGGCCGGTCGATGATTCCCAAGGGCGCTGGCGGCTCCTGACTTCGAGGAGTCTCGAATAACTCGCGGTGCAGGTTAGCCGACCGCGCCGTGACGACGTCGATGATGACCACGCTGATGCCATGCCTGAGGTAGCCGGAGCACTTCGCGGCGAACGTCCGGCGGCTCCCTTCACGGTCCTTGTTCGCGGGACTGACCAGCTCGATGGCCGCGCGAAGCTCGGCACCTCCGAGATCCTGGTAGACGCGGACCTCGAAGGAATCGAGATGGGCGAAATCGACCTCGGCAACGATCTTCGGTCGCGACGGCGACCAGACGGCTGTGTTCACTCGGTCGGCCGATGGAGTGGGCGTTGGTCAGTTCCATCGTCGCGACATCGATCTCCAGATGGGGTCCAGACTGATTTCTGGTTCGGCGTAATAGTCGGGGGGGGGTGCCTCCAGGTTAAGCTGCTGCGCAATGGTCGTGGCCCAGGCATGGTGAAAGCCCTCCCAGCGTCTCGGGCCATGCAGCGGAGGATGGAAATGATCGAGCAGGGGCATGTCTCGAAACTCCGACGAACCGCCGACAATCTCAGACGCCGCCGGCTTCAGCACTGGGTAGTTTGACCTTCGCGGTAGATCTCGCGCAGAGCGAATCTCGCAGTCGATCGAGGCGAGTCTCAGAGAGTCATCGAGACTCCGGAAAGCCGTGTAGACCCAGTTGTCGCCCTGTCGCGTAAAGCGCTCGACGAGGACTTTGTCCTGCGCAATGAGCACGTACTCGCGCAGGGACGGCCAACTCACGGTATTGCATGAACTTGTCGCCACGGTCGTAGGATTCGGTCGTCGGCGACAAGACCTCGACGATCATCGTGGGGTTGAGAAGCGTGTCGAGTTCGTCGTCCTCGAATTCGGCCTCTCCGCAGACGGCCAAAACGTCGGGGTAGGTATAGAGGCCGGTCGGGCTGACGCGAACACGCATGTCAGTAATATGGACCTCACAAGGACGATCCTCGAGCTGGTTACCGATCTGCCGAGAGACGTTGCTCACGATCAGGCTGTGCTCGCGACTCGCACCAGCCATCGCGACGATGTATCCATTGTAATACTCGCTCTTGAAGTCGGCTTTCCGCTCAAGGGCGAGGTATTGAGCTGCTGTGAACTTTGGGATCAAGATGGCCGACGCCATGATCTTCTCCTTCCAGATGGTTGCATCGAGTCGTAACTGTTTGAAAAGCCCACAGCCGATGTCAGTTTCCGGAGGTCTCTTTCCCGAGAAGCTTGAGCTTCGCATAGATCTCGCGAATGGGAATCTCGCAGTCGATCGAAGGGAGTCTCAGAGTATCATCGAGACTCCGGAAAGCCGTGAAGAGCCATTCGTCGCCCTGTCGCGTAAAGTGCTCCACGAGTACCTTGTCCTGTGCGATGAGCACGTACTCGCGCAAAGAGGCCAACTCACGGAATTGCATGAACTTGGCACCACGGTCGTAAGCTTCCGTCGTCTGCGACAAGACCTCGACGATCACCGTCGGGTTGAGCAACGTGTCAACCTCAACGTCCTCAAACTCGGCCTCTCCGCAGACGGCCACGACGTCGGGGTAGGTATAGAGGCCGGTCGGGCTGACGCGAACGCCGCATGTCGCTCATGTAGACTTCGCAGCGTCGTGCCTTTGAGCTGGGACCTGATCTCGCCATGGATATTACCGGCGATGAGATTGTGTTCGCGACTCCCACCAGCCATCGCGACGATGAACCCATTGCAATACTCGCTCTTGAAGTCGGCTTTCCGCTCCAGAGCGAGGTACTGCTCGGCTGTAAAGCGTGGGATCACGGTGGCCGATGCCATGGTCTCCTCCTCCTAAACTGTTGCGTCGATATGTCACATTTTGAAAATGCTAAAAGCCGATGTCAGAGCCCGGCTGCCGCCTTCCCTGGGAATTCGATCAGGGCGTAGATCTCTCGCAAAGCGATCTCACAGCCGATCGATGCCAGCGGAAGGGAATCGTCCAGGCTCTTGAATTCCGTCAGGAGCCACTCATTCCCCTGGCGGGTAAAGCGCTCCACGAGTACCTTGTCCTGCTCAATAAGCACGTACTCGCGCAATGAGGTTAGTTGGCGGGAATTGCGAACTTGTCGCCGCGGTCGTAGAATTCGGTCGATGGCGAAAGAACCTCCGCGATCATCGTCGGATTGAGCAACGTGTCAAATTCATCGTCCAAAAACTGGGGTTCGCCGCAGAACAACCATGACGTCAGGATAGGTGTAGAGTCCGGTCGGGGTGACGCGGAGCCTCATGTCGCTCATGTAGGCTCGGCACGGGCGACCTTTGAGCTGAGACCGGATCTCGCCGGCAAGGTTCAGCGCGATAGTGTTATGCTCGTTGCTCGCACCCGCCATCGCAAAGATGAAACCGTTGTGGTACTCGTTTTTCACGTCGGCTTTCCGCTCCAGGGCGAGGTACTGCTCCGGGGTGAATCGTGGGATCACGGTGGCCGATGCCATGGTCTCCTCCTCTTGGGTTGTAACGGGCGTTCATCTGAATTTTACCACATCGTTCCTTCGCCGACGACCACAGCAGCGATTACGGGGCTTTCTGCGCCGACCCTCACCGGCCGGAAGTGGCACCTGCGCCGGGCTGGCCAGATACGAGACGAGCGAGCGGACCTCGTGCTCGGAGAGCGGCGTCCAGAGGTCTTCGGGCATCATCGACTGGTCGCTCTGCCGGCGCTCTTCGATATCGCTCTTGGGCAAGGTGATCGTCTCGTTGGCGGTGACCAGCGTGAGCGTGTCCTTGTCCTCGGCCCGGATGATGCCGGTGAGGATCCGTCCGTCGGCCGTGGCGATGATGTGGGCGAGGTAGTCCTTGCCGATCAAGGCACCCGGGTCGAGGACGTTCGAGAGCACGTAGTCGAGGTCCCTGCGATTCGAGCCGGTGAGGTCCGGCCCCACCTGGCCGCCCACGCCGAAGAGGGTGTGGCACTGCTGGCACGTCCTGGCGAAGACCGCACGGCCGAGCGACGGGTCGGGCGATCGGGCCGGCTTCGAGGTGAGCAGGCCCTTGTATCGGGCGATCGACCGGGTGCGATCGGCCGTCGTCTCGCGGACGGTCCCCCAGACTCGACTGATCCGAGAATCGATGTCGGCGTCCTTGAAGTTACGGATCTGCCTCACGAGGTCGGCCGTCAGGTCGGCACGCGGCAATCTGGCCCGCCTCGACCGCCGCCAGCAAGGCGCGCGCCCAATCCTTGCGAGCCGCCAGCGTATTCAAGGCGTCGCGACGCTCGGATTGTCCGAGCGTCGAATAAGCCCCGAGCAAGACCCCGGGCGTCGCCGGGTCGTCGTAGGCCGACAGCCCGCGCACCGCCGGACCTCCGAGTGCGCGGTCGGACACCAGCGAGCGCAGGAGGCTCGGCAAGGAAGCGTCCTTCACCTTGAGCAGGGCCGCCAGCGCCTCTCGCCTCAAGGCAAGGTCGGCCTTGGCATCGGACAGGACTCCGCGCAGCGTCGTCCGTGCCGAAGGGTCCCCGAACGTGAGCGCCAGTGCCACGGCTCGCGAGCGGACGCGAGCGTCGTTATCGGCCAGAAGGCTCGCAAAGACCCTGGGCCAATCCGCGGGCATCGACACCTGCCGACGGCCACGTAGCCCCTCCTCGATCCCGATCAAGAGGGTCTCGCGATGGGCCGACGAGGGAGCACGGCCCAACTCCTCGACCAGGATCGCCAACGACTCCGGGGTCCCAGCGACCCGACCCGACGCGCCATGAACTCCTGGATGCGATTGATCTTCGACGATGACGCCAGCCGTAAGGCCCTGCGCGCGTCGACCGCGGCCAGCGGTTCCGCGGCGTACCAGTACATCAGCGGCAGATTGGGATCGGAGATGTCTTCGGAGTGTCCGAGCAAGCCGGCGAGGATCTCCCAGCGGTTCTCGAGAGGCAGCCGCTGCAACGCGGAAGCCAGGTAGAGCCGGACCATCGGCGATGGGTCGCTCTTCGACATCCCCTCGAACTTCGCGATGATGGAGCTCGCTGGCGGCCCCTTCTCCGTCGCCAGTTGGATCGTCCAGGCGCGGATCGTGGGATCCGTGTCCTCGAGCTTCCGCGCGATCGCGTCGGGATTGTCCAGGCCCCCGACGGCATGCCGGGTCAAGAGCGTGCGGAGCTGGATCTCCGGATTGTCCAGACTTTTGAATTCGAGCTGGAGGAGCATGGCCTCGACCTCGAGGTCCGGCCCGCGCTCCTGGAGGATGCGGCGGGCATGCCGGGCATACCACTCGTTCGGGTGGGCCTGCATCGCGACCAGCGCTTCGGCCTCGAGCTTGCCGAGATCGAACGGTTGCCATACTCTTTTCGCCGTAGGCTGACTTTGAAGATGCGTCCGTTCGTCCGATCGTGGGCGTTGACTTCGTTGTGGTGGCACTGGTTCTTGTCATACCAGTCAATCATGTAGACACTGCCATCCGGGCCATACTCGAGGTGGACGATCTGCGACCACGCGTCATTGGCCATCAGGAAGTCGGGGGCATGAGAGCCGACGAAGCCGGACCCGCTCGGCTTGAGGACGTCGCGGTTGATCCGGGCCCCATGGATGTTATTCATGAACAGGGAGCCGCGGTATTCGGCCGGAAACGTGTCGCCGAGGTAGATCATGGCTCCGGAATGGGCATGGCCGCCTCCGGCGGTGTCGGAGCGGCCGTTGCCGCCGTGCGGGTTGGCGCCGAGATAATGCCGGTGATCGGCGATGGTCTTGATATCGTCGTAGGTGTAGGGATTGAAATGCTGCCCCGCCTGACGCTCGTAGCGACCGCCCTGAACCATGTGATAGAGGTGGGGGATGACGCAGGCCGTGATGATCAACTGGCCGCGGGCGTCGAAGTCGATGCCCCAAGGGTTGCTCGTGCCGTAGGCGAAGACCTCGAAGGCGTGCCGGGTCGGGTGATATCGCCAGATGCCCGCGTTGATCGGCGTGCGCTGGTCCCGCGGCGTACCTGGCTTGCCGACGAGCGAATGCGTGAACACGCCGTGACAGCCGTAGAGCCAGCCGTCGGGGCCCCAGGTGAAGGTATTGAGCGTCTCGTGGGTATCGTGCTGTCCCCAGCCGTCGAGCAAGACCTGCGGCGGGCCGTCGGGTCGGTCGTCGTGGTCGCCGTCGGGAATGAAGAGCAGGTAGGGTGCCGCGCCGACCCAGACGCC
Organism: uncultured Isosphaeraceae bacterium; assembly: GCA_963842405.1. Classification (GTDB taxonomy): domain Bacteria; phylum Planctomycetota; class Planctomycetia; order Isosphaerales; family Isosphaeraceae; genus CAVZRC01. The sequence goes on from CAWJGW010000005.1 coordinate 16,229, forward strand.
GCCGAACCCGACGGCCAGGCCGCTGACGAGATTGAGGTGATCGGCGAAGACCTTGCGGGTATTGAACCGGCCGTCGCCGTCGGTATCCTCGAAGATCAGGATGCGGTCCCTGGCCTGATCGTCGCGGACTCGCCTCGGGTAGGAATACGCCTCCGCGACCCAGAGCCGGCCGCGGTCGTCGATCGCCATCGCGATCGGCTGGACGACGTCCGGCTCGCCGGCGAAGAGAGTGACCTTGAATCCCGGCGGGACCGTCATCGCCCGCGCGGCCTCTTCGGGCCCGAGCCCGGCGTGCTGGTAGACGTCCAGCGCCGCAGGCGGCGTCGGGGCGGGACGGCCGGCTTCGTGTCATGAAGCCGGAAGTCGTCGAAGTTGATGTGGCCCCAGCCCACCGTCTCTCCGTCCACCAGCCGGATCACGATCTCCTTGCCCAGATGCTCCGTCAAGTCGGCGACGACGCGCTCCATGTCCTCGATATCATCCCCCGACGCACGAAAGACGATCTTTCCCGTGTCTTTCCGGACCAGCTCCACGCAGGTCCTTGCGTGCGACCCCGCGCCGACGAGGAAGCTGGCGAACGGCTTGGTCACCCGGAAGGGGACCGAGGTCAAGGTCCCCTTCGGCGGTGTCGCCGCCGATGTCGTAGGTCCCGATCCAGAATCGGCCGGCGTGCCGGCTGTGCATGTCGCCGCGGCGCCGGTGCACCGTGTCGCCCTCGATGGGCTGCCCCCGGAAGGCGTCTCCTTCGGCCGTCCAGTCCGCCAGCGTGCCCGTCTCGAAGTCCAGGTTCAGTTGCCGGCCCTGTGCGTCGGTCGGGACCGTGCCGGCCTCAACCGGCTCATCCTTGGGGGTGTCGGCCGAAACGTGCGACGAGCCGAGCAAGATGACCAGCCCAACGATCATGTTGTGCGAGAGAGACCGTGTCATGGTGTGATCCAGGATGTCCAAGGGAGGGCAGGGGGGTGATGCGACCGATCGACGTCCGACCGAATCAAAGATCCGGCGATACGGGACCTTATTGAGTACAGGATACGTCCTCGAGCGGATCTCGGGGAGTCGGCAGCGTGGGATGCCAGCCGGATCCGGCTGGAGAATTCGGAGAGCTGGCGGGACTCGCAGGGCGGATTTGCTATCATATTATCCAGGCTACCAGCATCGCGGCCTATCTTGAAGGCGGTGGGACCATCCAGAAAGCCCAGTAAACGGTCCCCGTTCCGTCTTCGGAGGCGATGTCCTTGGCGTTTCCATGAACCCGTTGCAAACACGAGCACTGTCCGAGGAACTTGGGTTTCGATCCGATGCCGGAAGCGTCCACGAGAGCCGGACGATCATGACGAGCGAGTTGAGCCTGATCCTTGATGGCCTAACTGCCGACTCGGTTGCGGACCGCTACCGCCGGGCCATCGTGGACGACAATATGCTTGGTAAGGCAACCCGGTCCACCCGGTTGAAGACCGAGCAGTACCTGTCAACATCCGCCCCTTCATGACGGCGGGCGTCCTCCGCAAGAATCCGAACATCAAGTGGACCAAGGACCGAGGCAAGGAGCCGGAGCGGAACAAGGACGATTACCCCTGGTTCTGGGGCGGCGGAGCGTACACGGGAGACCGCGTCAACGATATTCACTTGACGAACGCGGTCAAGATGGAGTCACGTAAGGCCAGAGGAGCAAAGTCATGAAGTGGCAAGACCGGATCAGCATCAAGGCGGACGTGTGCCACGGGAAGGCGTGCGTCAAGGGTCGGCGGGTCAGGGTGACCGTGATCCTCGTCAGCCTCGCGGAAGGTGATTCGCCGGAAACCATCATGGCGGATTTCCACCTGGCTCCCGAGGACATCCAGGCGGCGATGGTGTTCGCGGCGGACATGGCCGAAGATCGTTTCTTGCCACTCGAGCAAGAGGTGGCGTGATGCCGTTCAAATCGCGTCTATAGCAAGGATACCAGGTATGAGAATTCTGCCCCCAAGGGGCCGAACAGATCAGCCCAGGGCAACGCCCTGGGACCGACACGTCAAACCGACCCCGAGCCCTGAAAGGGCGGGACACGGCCAGGGAGATGTCTCGCCCTTTCAGGGCTCAGTATCGACATCCGACCGGATCCCAGGGCGATGCCCTGGGCTGATCTGTGGCTGCCCCTTCGGGGCGACCGACAAAGATGCCGGTATCGATGCTAGAGTCTCCAAACATCCTGGTAGTTCCACCCGAGCGGTACGCCGGGCTCATCGTGCTTCGCTTCCACAAGCCGGGGCCGAAGGCGGTCTTGAGCCTTCTGGGGCGTGTCCTACTCCACCCGGATATGGCCCCAGTCGCGTGGTGGAAATGGACGCAAGGAGGAATCGATCATGATCCAGAAGGTCCGCATCCAGAATTTCAAGTCTCTACGGGACGTGAGCATCGAGCTGGAACGGTTCACGGTGTTCGTCGGCGCGAACGGTAGCGGGAAGACAAGCGTTCTGGAGGCGATGAACAACGCGGTGCGGGCGGTCACCGGCGACGCACAAAAAGTATTCGCCTACGAGCGACACGGGGACTGGGTTTACACGCGGGGTGGGGTTGGCGATCTGTCCATCCGCTGCGAGACGGCCGCCGGTGTGTTCAGCGTCGAAGCGACTCCGCCCTCAGGGTATCCGCCGCCGGAACGGATGCAGAAGACGCGGTGGGAGTACCGCATCAGCCCATCCGGAGAACCGCTGAGCACCGCGCTCGAATCGGCCAGGAGGACGGGGTTCCTGCGGTTGAATGCGGAGACCATGGCCAGGCCGTCTTACTCGCAGGACGATCCACCACTGGTGAAGTACACCGGAGAAGGGCTAGCCTCGGTGCTCGCGTCAATGGCGCTGAACGACCCGCAAGGGTTCGAGGAACTGGTGGCGGTGGCACGGACTCTGATTCCCCGGCTACGTCGCATCCGGTTTCGCAAGCAGAAGGTGTTCGAGAGGGAGAGCGAGCTGGTTCGATTCGGCGATGACACGGTTAAGAGGAGCGTCACCCGAGGGTACCAAGGGGAGTTGATCCTGTTCGACTTCGAGCACGCGGAGAACGTATCCGCCCGCACCGCCAGCGAGGGTACGATTCTGATGCTGGGGTTGCTGACAGTGCTGCTCGGCCCTGGGCGGCCGCGAATCCTCTTGCTCGACGGCATCGAGCACGGTCTGCACCCACTGGCCCAGAAGCAGGTGGTCGGAGTGATCAGGCAAATCCTTCAGAAATACCCGGACCTGCAACTCTTGGCCACGGCCCATTCGCCGTACCTGCTCGATGACTTGCGGCCGGAAGAGATCCGGCTGATGACCGTCGGGAATGACGGGTTCTCGGTCTGCGGACGGTTGGAGGATCATCCCCAGTTCAACAAGTGGAAAGACGAGATGGCTCCCGGTGAGTTGTGGAGTCTTTTTGGTGAGAAGTGGCTCGCCGAGGGAGTCGCGGCAAAGTGAGTCAGCGCTTTTTTGTCGTCTACGAGGCCCGGTCCGACTTCGACACGGCGACTGAACTCGCCGATAAGGTCCTGACCTCGGAGATCGACTGGCTCGACGAAACCTTGCTCGACTCTCAGCGCGAGTGGATCGGCGAGGATCAACCGGGAGGCCGGCTGACGTGGTCTTCGATCCCGAGTCGGGCAAACGAGCTCGGGATCCGCGTACATGGTCATTTTGACAGTAATCCCGCATTGCCGGACGCCAGAGCGGCTCGCCGCGCTCTGGCCTATGTATTACGACGATATGAGAGGGTCTGACGCAGTCCTGCTGATCCGCGACGTGGACGATCAGGGCAAGCGGCGACAGGGACTGGAACAAGCGCGAGCAATCTATTCCTCCCTGACCAGGATCATTATCGGCGTGGCAATTCCCGAGCGGGAATGTTGGGTCCTCAGTGGATTTGACCCAGAAGACGAAGAGGAAGAGCGGAGGCTGGCGGCGGAAATCCAGAAACTGGGCTCCGATCCGTGCCTTCGCTCTCATGAGTTGACCGCCGGGAAGGACGATCAGGCGACCAGAAGCCCGAAGCGTGTCCTGGCCGTATTGACCGGAGGCAGGTGGGAGCGGCAGCGAAAGTGCTGGCAAGCCACGGATCTCTCCGTGCTCGCGGACCGGGGACGGGCCAATGGGCTGAGAGACTACCTCGAAGAGGTCAGGACGTTGCTTGTACCATTGATTACCGGGTACGAAGGAAAGCCAGGCAAGCCGTGAGTACGGGATCCACAGTCTTCGAAATGCTGCTAGCCTCGATCCATCAGGCCGCGGACTACAACCGCGACGACACCGTGCCACCTGTCGCCATCCTCTGGCCCGACGAGAAACGGGAATGGGAGCGACTCCTGCCACGGCTCCGGCTGGCTATGCCTCATCTCCTGACCTTCGCGTCCTACGACGCAACCGCCCGCGCCGGTCCGGCGATCTGGCTGAGGTGCGTGCTGGCCGGCGACCGGGCAACGGGGGCTGGTCTGCCAGTACGACGTGGTCTGCTTCGACGAGGTCTCCGGCGTCTCCTTCGATCAGAAGGACGGCGTCAACATCATGAAGGGGTACATGGAATCCGGGGAATTCAGCCGAGGGAAGGAGAGCATCCGCGCCTACGGGTCGATCGTGATGGTTGGCAACTTCGACGTCGATGTGCAGCACCAGCAGCGGATCGGCCACCTGCTCGGCCCCATGCCGCCCGAGATGCGGAACGACACGGCGCTGATGGACCGCATCCACGGCTACCTGCCCGGCTGGGACGTGCCCAAGATCCACGAGGCGATCAAGACCGACCACTTCGGGCTGGTCTCCGACTTCCTGAGCGAGTGCTGGAGCCGCCTGCGGGTACAGGGACGGGCGGCGGTCTTGCAGGGGCGGATGACTTGGGGCTCTGAGCGGTCGCGACAGAACGCGGTCAACAAGACGATCAGCGGGTTGATGAAGCTGATCCATCCCTCGCCGGATGTGGCCGTACCGGGGGAAGACCTCGAATGGGCGGTGCGCCTGGCGATGGAAAGCCGCCGCCGCGTGAAGGAACAGCAAAAACGAATCGTCCCGGCCGAGTTTCGCAATACGCAGTTCTCCTACACGCTCGGCAAGGACGGCGTCGAGACGTTCGTGGTCACACCCGAACTTCAGAGCGAGGACCATATCGGGAGAGATCCCCTCCCTCCCGGACAGGTCTGGGGCATCAGCGGCGGCGGGCAGGACGAAGGGTCAGGTCTGTTTCGTATCGAAGTCACCGAGGGACCCGGGAGCGGTGTCCGGATTCTGAACCGACCCGTACCGCCCGCCTTTGCCGAGAGCATCAAGTACGCCTCGCAGAACCTCTACGCCCGGGCCGCGGACTTGTCGGTGACCGCAACCCCAGAGAGCACGAGTTCTCGATCCAATTGCGAGCCTACGATGCGCCGAAGGGTGGCAGTTCACTGGGCGTGGCGGCCCTCCTGGCGATGTCGAGCGCCGCTGCTCGGCAAGAGCCTTCGCGGCGGTCTTGTGGTCGTCGGCGGTCTCAACCTGGGCGGCTCGCTCGACCGTCTGCACAACGCCGTGGATACGGTCGAACTGGCGGTCGAGAAGGGTGCCTCGATCGTGCTCTTGCCTCTGTCGTGTCGGAAGCAACTGTTTGACCTGTCCGACGAGATGGCCACCAAGGTCAACATCCTCTTCTACGGGGATGCTCGCGAGGGACTGATCAAGGCGATTGCGGATTGAGCCCGATAGAAAGCCGCATGAGGGGCACGTCGTGGATGCGGCGCTCGGGTTTACCCTCGCTGCGTCGGCGCAATCCGTTCACGTGACTGGCGGCCGGTGAACCTGGCGAATTTAGAAATGCGTCGAGGGATCGTTTCCCGCTCCAGGCCCTGACAACCGGTCGCGGCATGGATACAATCGCTGCCAGCGGCGGGTGGCGGTCTACGTTGGACTGCTTCCGTTGCGGCACAATCTCGGAGGCGATCATGAAGGCGATTCTCTCAATGGCGTTGGTCCTCGGGGTATGCGGCCTGGCGGGCGCGGCGGACGACAAGGTGGTAGATCCGGTCGGGAAATGGAAGTGCGAGTATGAGATCGGCGGACAGCAGCGGACATCCACCTTGAAGATCAAGAAGGACGGGGACAACCTCACCGGGACGATGAGCTGGCCGGACCAGGACGAGACGAAGCTCAAGGACCTGAAGCTGAAGGACGGTACGCTGACATTCTCTGCCGAGCGGAAGTTGGCGGGGATGGATGACGGCATCACCGTCGAGTACAAGCTGAAGATTGACGGGGATCAGCTCAAGGGGAAGGGCGCGGCGGAATTCGGAGGCGAGAAGCGGGAATGGGATATCAAGGCCAAGAGGCAGAAGGACGATAAGTCGTAGTCGCGCAGTCTTGAGGGTTCCGACGGCGGATGGACGAGGCGGGCCAAGGTATCGTCTTTTCTTCGTCCGGAATGCGGGGTCGTCGTCTGGCGCTTCGGTCGGGTAGACCGCATCCGCTGGTTTCGGTGAACTCCATCCAGCAGTAAAGGCATACGCAGCCCCTTCGTCTCAAGAGCGCAGAGAACGCTGCTAGATCCGGCAGGGTCAGAGTCACCCGAAAGGCCAGTGAGCTGGGTGGGCGTCGTGGTAATGGGCCGCTGGCACCTACCCGATTGGCGACGCACTGTTGCGGCGGTAAGGCGACCGGCGGATCTTTTCTTACCCGAGTTTCGATCGTGGCCTTACCAGCCCGACTGCGCCAGCGAGGGTCGTAAGTCCTTGCATCACAAGATGAAAGACCCTCGCTGGCGCTTCGGGCTGGGATGAGCAGGCTCCTGCGCTGTCGGTGGTTTCGGGTGAGTTTCCACCCACCTGCCGCCTAAGATCCGCAGGGGCGCCGGGCCGTCCGGGCGAGGCCTCGAGTGGGGGCCGACGGTTCGACGCGGATAGGGAAGTTTGGGATTCATGGATCGACTCGGCCGGCGTCAGGTCGACTTCAACGCGACCAGCCGGGACCATTGGGAGGCGTTCGCCGAGCATCGGCGATGCCTTACGGCCGTACTCGCCCGCGAGGCGACAGCGGGACGATCTCGTCTTTGCGTCCTCGGGGCCGGCAATACCAACGATCTGGACCTGACGGCCTTGCTGTCTGCCCATCGCGAAGTGCACCTCGTGGACATCGACTCCGAGGCGCTTCTCCGCGGAGTGACGCGGCAGGGAGTCGCGAATCACCCGCGATTACGGCTTCATGGCGGAGTGGACGTGACGGCGACACTCGGCGTCCTCTCGGACTGGACGCCGATGTCCGAGCTGGGGCCTGCCGACTTCGACGCGATGGCCGCATGGCCCGCATCCCGCACCGCCATGGTCCTGCCCGGCGGGTTCGATCGCGTGGCCTCGACCTGCCTGCTGAGCCAGATCCTCGAGACGGCCGCGCACTCGCTCGGCAGGGGCCACCACCAGCTCGCCGACGCGGAGGCCGCGTTGCGGGCCGGGCACCTGCGGCTGATGGCCCGTCTGGCCGCTCCCGGGGGCGAGGCGGTGCTCGTCACCGAGGTCGTCTCGTCCCAGATCCTCGCCGAGTTGCCGGCCCTGACCGCGGAGGAACTCGCTGGGCTGCTGCCGCGATTGAGGCGCAAGGCTGACCATTTCCGCGGGGTGCATCCCCGGCAGATACTGGAGGCCCTGCGAGCCGACCCGTCCCTCGGGCCGCTCGTCGCGGCTGTGGCCCTGCTCACGCCTTGGCGATGGCGGCTACACGATCGAGACATACCTCGTCGGGGCGGTGGCCATTCGACTCGCGCCCAGGTAATTCGAGCGGCCCTCGGCCGTCGCATCAACACTGGCTCGGCTGTGATAGCCCCGATGTGGTCGTTTATCGAGCGTCGCGTCGTGATCGTGCGACTGCGCACAACCGTCTATCATATCGATGAATCGGTCGTCAATCTGACCGTCGAAGGACCGCGATGCGGCCTTCTCCTCAGCCAAGCAAACGCTGAATCGCGCCAGCCACGTAAGCGCCCCACGGTCTCGTTGTCGCGGTATTCGGCCAGCGTGGTCAAATGTGCGGTAGAACCGAAATCGGGGTTCTCCCGCACTTATTTGGAACTCCTGGCCAATGGCCTACCTCGCCGATAGAATGGGCCGGGATGACCATCCGAGTTCCCGGACCAGACTCACAAGCTGCTCGCGAACCACCACAGATCCGCCCGTCGCACGCTCCTGGCCGGATTTCCGCGTTCGACCGACGACGGAGAAGACGGCAATGAACAGCCCTGGCCGACCCATCCGTGAGTCTGGACCGATCCGAATCAGCCTGTTCTGCCTCGGAATCGCGGGCGTCGTCCTGCTGCTGGTGGTCTTTCCCGGGATCCGGCTCCAAGCGGTGGGGCCGCCACGTCAAGAATCCAGGAAGCAGGCCGAGCTTGGGGGCTACGACGCCCTGATTACATCCGAGAATCGCGAGCACTGGGCCTTCCAGCCGCTCAAGGCCCCGAAAGTGCCGGAGGTCCGGCAGACCACCTGGGTGCGGAACCCGATCGATCGGTTTGTGCTGGCGGGTCTCGAACAAAAGGGCTGGGCCCCGATGCGACCGGCCCGGGGCCACGCGCTGATGCGACGGCTGTTCCTCGACGTGACCGGGTTGCCCCCCTCGCCCGACGAGCAGGCCGCCTTCCTGAACGACCTCGCTCGCGAGCCCGATGCGGTCGAGCGATGGGTCGAGCGCCTGCTGACCCGACCTGCTTACGGCGAGCGATGGACTCGATACTGGCTCGACCTGGTCCGCTTCGCCGAGACCAACGGTTACGAGCGCGATGCCACCAAACCTTTCGCCTGGCGCGTATCGGGACTACGTCATCCGTGCGTTCAACGCGGATAAGCCCTTCAACCGATTCGTGATGGAGCAGTTGGCGGGCGACGAGCTCCCCGCGACCGAGGTCACCGCCGAGACACTGATCGCCACAGGTTATTACCGACTCGGCCCCTGGGACGACGAGCCGGCCGATCCCAAGCAAGACCGCTACGACCAGCTCGACGATATCGTCAATACGACGTCCGAGGTCTTCCTCGGCCTGACCATGGGTTGTGCCCGCTGCCACAACCACAAGTTCGAGCCGCTGACCATGCACGACTATTATCGCATGGTCGCGATCTTCGAACCGCTCCAGCGCCCCGTGAACGGTCGCATGGAACGAACTCTTCCCCTCCCGACTCCGACGCCGATCGCCACCGTTGCAAGTCAGGGGAAGTCGAGCGACGTCCCGCAGGGCTATTTCCTCCACGAGCCTTCCACGAACCCGCCGGTCAGCCATCTCCTGTTCCGCGGTCAGGCGGCCAGCCCGGGGCCCGTTGTCGGTCCGGGCGTCCCCACCGTTCTGGTCAAGGCACAGCCGAACTTTCCTCGGCCAGTACCCGGCGCAAGACCTCGCGGCGCCGGGTCACCCTGCGCGGTGGGTGGCCAGCGCCGAGAACCCGCTTACGGCCCGCGTAATCGTCAACCGCGTGTGGCAGAATCACTTCGGCGTGGGGTTAGTCCGGACGTCCAGCGATTTCGGCACGATGGGCGAGCCCCCGACTCATCCCGAACTCCTGGACTGGCTGGCCTGCTGGTTCATCGAACACGGTTGGAGTCTCAAGGCGTTGAACCGACTGATCCTGACCAGCAACACGTACCGCCTCAGCACGGAATCCGACCCCCGGTACGCCGCCGAGGACCCGCAGGACGACCTTCTCTGGCGCATGCCGTACCGGCGTCTGGAGGTCGAGGTGATCCGCGACACGATGCTGGCTGCCAGTGGACGACTCAATCGGACGATGTACGGGCCCAGTGTCTACCTAGCGATCCCGCCGTCGGCGCTGGCTGGGCACAGCGACCCGGACAAGGTCTGGCACCCGTCTGACGAGGTCCCGGCCTCGCGAAGGACGATCTACGCGTTCTTGAAGCGATCACTCGTCGTCCCGATGCTGGAGGTCCTCGACCTGTGTGACACGACCCGATCGACGGCGCGTCGGAATGTCACCAACGTGCCGACCCAGGCCCTGACCCTCCTGAATGGCGGCTTTGTGAACCGGCAGGCCGAACTGTTCGCGGACCGGCTGGAACGAGAGGCCGGCCCCGAGTCCGCCGCGCAGGTCGAGCGGGCTTATCTGCTGACGGTCTGCCGATCGCCGAGCCAGGTCGAGCGCACCACCCTGCTCGGGTTCCTGGATCGCGAATCACGGAACCGGCTCGCGGATGCCGCACGAGCGGAGGGCGCGCTCACCGTCGACCGGGCACGACATGAAGCGCTGGTGCAACTGTGTCGTGCACTTTTCAACATGAATGAGTTTGCCTACCCTGATTGATCCCAGGTCTCGCGTCGCGCGGACTCCGGAGTCCGCCCGCCGGCCGATACCGGTGCCCCAGGACGAAAACCGATGCCCTCCTCCCACCAACCCTCGCGTTTCATCCCCAATCGGACGCCGTGCGGCCGGACGCGTCGAGAATACCTCTGGGAAGTGGGCGGGGGATTCGCCGGATTGGCCCTGATCGACGTCCTCTCACGCCAGGGGTTCTTCTCGAGGGCCAACGCGGCCGAGGGCGTGCCGAAGGAGCCGGAAGCATCCTCTCGGTCCTATCTGCTCTCGCCCAGGCCGAGCCATTTCCCAGCCAGAGCGAAACGCGTCGTCTTCTTGTTCATGAACGGCGCCCGAGCCAGGTCGACACCTTCGACGACAAACCCGCACTGGCGCGGTACCACGGGACACCCTACGGCGGAAAGACGCCGATCGGCTCCAACGGCCGTCCTGTCGGCCACCTGATGAAATCGCCGTTCCGGTTCACGAAGCACGGTCAGTGCGGGATGGAGATCAGCAGCCTGTTCCCCCATACTGCCCGGTTTGCGGACGATCTGTGCGTCGTCCGCTCGATGTACACCGATACGGCTGCCCATGCCTCCGGCTGCCTCCAGATGAACACGGGCAACGTGGTGATCGGCAAGCCGAGCCTGGGAGCCTGGTTGAGCTATGGCCTGGGGACCGAGACCGAGGATCTTCCCAGCTTCGTGGTGATGACCGACCCGCGCGGCGGCCCGATCTCGGGCGCCTCGAACTGGGCGGCCGGGTTCATGCCGGCCGCGTATCAGGGGACCCTGTTCCGCAGCAAGGGTTCGCCGCTCTTGGACCTGGCGACGCCCGATGGGACCAGTGCCCGTTCGCAAAGGGATACCCTGGATCTGATCCAGGATCTGAACCGGAATCACCTGGAGGCGCATCCCGACGAGAACGAGCTGGCTGCGCAGGATCCAGTCGTACGAGTTGGCGTTCAAGATGCAGACGGCCGCCGCCGAGGTCGTCGACCTCGACCGCGAGGACGCACGAACCCGGGCCCTGTACGGCCTGGACGACGAGCGGACCCGGGAGTTCGGCGGCAAATGCCTGCTGGCCCGCCGCCTCCTGGAGCGCGGGGTGCGGTTCATCCAACTCTACTCGGGCGGCGGACATCTCGAGGACACCTGGGACGGGCATTCGGACTGCATCAAGAACCACACGCTGCATGCCGGCGAGACCGACCGGCCGATCGCGGCCCTGCTCACTGACCTGAAGCGGACGGGCCTTTGGGATGAGACGCTGGTCGTCTGGGGCGGCGAGTTCGGCCGCACGCCCACCAGCGAGGGACTCAACAAGCCAGGTCGCGATCACAACCCCTACGGATTCTCGATGTGGCTCGCCGGTGCCGGGGTCAAGGGCGGTCAGGCCATCGGCGCGACCGACGAGCTGGGCTTCAACGCGGTGGAGGACCGCTGTCACGTCTCCGACTTCCACGCCACTATCCTGCATCTCCTGGGCCTGGACCACACGCGGCTCACGTATTTCTACCAGGGCTTCGACCATCGCTTGACCGGCGTTCGCGGCCAGGTCGTCAAGAAAGCCCTGGCGTGAGCCGGTGAACCGTCGGCGAGCCTTGTATCCGGTTCATCCGGGGGAAGCGCACCGCCATTCTCACACTGCCGAAAGTCGATATGTGTTCATGAGCTAGTCGGTCATTTCCCTGTAGACCGCGTTTCATCGAGCGACCCGGGTCAACTCGATCCGGCCGAGGGGGTCCGAGTCGATGCGGACCTCGGCATCGCGCAGGCCGGGGCGGGCGAGCAGGTGGCGGGCCAGGGGGGCGACTACCAGGGTTTCGAGGGTGCGCTGCAAGGGACGGGCGCCATGGCGGTCGTCGGTGCCGGCACGGGCGAGGGCGTCGACGGCCGTCTCGGTCCAGCTGAGGCGCAGGCCGGCGCGGGCCAGGCCCTCGCGCCGGGCCAGCTCGGCCAGCTCCTTGGCGACGATCGCCCGCACGGCCGCGGGGTCGAGCGGCCGGAAGGAGACCACGGCGTCGATCCGGTTGGCGAACTCGGGGCGGAAGAACCGCAGCGCCTCGTCGGCCCGGCCGGGGGCGATGGCCGCGCCGTCGACGAACCCGATCGGGCCGCCCGGCCGCGTCCCCAGGTTCGAGGTCATCACCACCAGGGCGCTGCGGAAGCTGGCCGTCCGGCCGAAGCGATCGGTCAGCCGGCCCTCGTCGCAGACGCCCATGAGCAGGTCGAAGACGCCCGGGTCGGCCTTCTCGATCTCGTCGAACAGGACGACCGCAAAGGGTTGCTGCCGGACCTTGCGCACCAGGTCGCTCGGCTCGCCGTCGGGGCGTGCCAGCAGCCGATCGGCCGAGCCGGGCAGGGCGTACTCGCTCATGTCCAGGCGGACCAGCCGGTCGGGCTGCTCGCCGTGTCCCGAAGCAGAAGGCGGCCAGCGCCTTGGCCAGCTCGGTCTTGCCGACCCCCGTCGGGCCGACGAACAGCAGCACGCCCGGCGGCCGGCCGGGGTCGTTCAGACCCGCCTTGAAGGTCGTGACGACCTCGGCGACGATCCGGCACGCCTCGTCCTGGCCGATCACCCGCGCGGCCAGGGCCGCGGCCACGTCGGCGACGTCCAGCGGCACGTCGTCGCGCAGGAACAGCTCGGGGAGGCCGGTCCGCGCGACGAACCGGGCCACGACCCGCTCGGGCGTCAGGCCGGGCTCGCCGTCGCGCGCGGCCTGCTCCAGCGCATCGGCCAGGAACGCCGACGCCTTGCCGGGCATCGCCAGGTCGGGGGCGAACCGCCGGAACAGCCGGTCGACCAGCCCGACGGCGCGCGCGTCCACGTCCAGGCCGAGTACGCGGGCCGTCGACGCCGCCACCTCGTCGAGCACCCCGAGCGATTGGGCCGGGGAGAGCGCGGGGAGCGCGAGCACCTGGAACAGGTCGGCCAGGCCGGGGAGCAGCCGTCGGCAGGCATCCAGCTCGGCGGGCGTCGCCTCGGCGATCATCCTCAGCTCGCCGCGCTGGAGGTACGGGACGAAGAAGGCCGCCAGGCTGTTCGACGCCGCCGAGCCGCCGGTGCGGGCCAGGTCGAGCAGATCCTCGACGCAGAGGATGCCGCCGATCTCGGCCAGCTCCGCGATCAGCGTCTCGCAACGCTCCTCCCACTGGCCGAGATACATCATCCCCGCGATCAGCCGCCCGGCGCTGGTGAGCCAGAACCGGCGCGCCCGGGGCGTGGCCGCGTCCTCGACGTCGTCCGGCCCCCGGTCCCGCTCGACCGACCGGATCGCCTGCAACAGCACGGTGGACTTGCCCGAGCCCGCCTCGCCGACGATCAGGACGTTGGACTTCCCCTGCCCGAGCCGGCCGACCAGGTCGGCGACCTCGGCATCGCGGCCCCAGGCGCGGGCCGGCCGGTTCCGCTGGCCGCGCTCGCCCAGCGGCTCGGCCACGGCCTCCAGCGCGGGCAGTTCCGGGGCCTCGGCCCGACGCCCCCGGCGCGGGTCGACCCGCACGACGACCTGCGCCAGCTCGACCCGTCGCGGGGGCAGGTGCCGTGCCAGCTCGCGCGGGGTCAAGCCTTCGAGCACCCGACGCGCGGCGCGGTCGAGCAGCTCGTCCAGGCCGTCCGATTCGGCGTGGACGAACCGCACCCCGATCGTCGGCAAGCTGCACGCGAGCAACCCGCCCCGCAGTCGACCGCGCACGAACGGCAGGCGCAGGGCGAACGCCTCCTCGCAGGGGAACGGCCGCCCGTCGTCGGTCGGGTATTGCGGCCGGATCGAGAGCCGGAACCACCCCAGGCTCGGTTCGTCCCAGTCGGGCGCCGGCTGCCAGCCGTTCTCGAACGACCAGGCCAGCCCCTCCTCGACCTGCCGGAGCGCCTCCGACGTCGTCCGCCCCAGCCCGACCGGCTCGTCGGTCTCGACCGGGCAGGCGTTGAAGTAGCCTTCGCCGTCCTCCCAGACCAGCACGGGGTATCGATAGGTCGGCATGAGATCAACCTCGCATCCGGATCACCACGACTCCGGCGCCAGCTCTTCCGGGAGGGGGAGCGCCTCCAGGATCAACGCGCGCAGGGCGTCGGCCTTCAGGGGCGACGGGATCGCGCGGCCCGTCCGCAGGTCGCGGACGAGACCCGGCTCCTCGTAGACACGGACGACCGGCCCGAGGGGGAACGGATCTTCGTGCCATCCCGCGCGGCCGGCTTCGAGCCGGTCCTGCCAGTCGCGTCGGGATTCGACCAGGGCGGCGAGCGTCGCGCGGGCATCGGCCCCGTCGGGGAGGGGGATCGCGACGACCTGGAGCACCACGGCCGGCTCGTGCCGCCGGGCGGACCAGGTGCGTCCCCACCTCGACCCGCGCCAGCGTCGTCGCGTGCGGGCCCTGCAGGACCAGGCCCACGTCGCGGACACTCCCGGCGCCTTCCTGGAGCAGGGTCGCCTCGACCTCCATGCCCGAACCGAAGGCGTCCGAGGCGAGCACGGCGTGATGGACGGCACGAGGCGCCTGGGTCGGGTTCAGCGGGCGGACGTAGAGCAGGACTCGATCGACCGTCGCCCGCGCGGGCGTCCTCGGCGATCGCGCGCAGCAGGGCGACCTGGCCGAGCAGGTCGGCGAGCGGGGCGTCGAGCGTCGAGCCGTTCGGGGCAGTCGCGGCGGCCTCGCGGACGTAGGCGTGAATGTCGTCGGCCGCAGCCTGCTCGCGGGCGATGGTCCGCCAGGGGAAGTCGCCGTGGTGATGCCAGCGGAGCCGCGCCTCGTGCTGGCTCCCCAGGAGGTTGCCGAAGGGGAGCATGGGCACGCGCCGGGGCCGGGCGCGTGCGGCGTCGAGGCGCTCGGCGACCGACCGGGCGAGGTCGAGGACCCGCCGCGCCTGCTCGCGGACGGCGAAGTAGCGATAGTGCGGCCCGGCGATCCGGGACGGGTCGATGACCCCCTCGGGCCGCATCGGGGCGAACTCGCGCTCGATCCGACGCGCGGCCGGAGACCACGCGCGCCACCACGGCCGACCGATCGCGCGGGGCGATCTCCGGCCGGGGCGCGGGGGCGACCTCGGACAACGATTGCACGCGGACCGCCAGCCCGTCGGGGCCCAGGTGGACGCCCACGACGGCCGTCGCCTCGGGGTCGGCCGTCGCCAGCCGGGCCGCCACGGGCCGGGTGAGGTGATGCTCGACCGCCCGCTTCAGGGCCCGCGCCCCTGCGACGGCTTGCGGCCTAGCTCGGCCAGGTGGTCCAGGGCGCGGTCTTCGACCGCCAGCAGGCACCGCCTCCGGGCCAGGCCTTCGCGCGTGAAGACGTCGCCGATCACCTGCCGCGCGATCGCGCGGAGGTCGTCGCTCCCCGAGCCGGCGGAACGGCACGATCCGGTCGAGCCGGTTGAAGAACTCGGGCCGGAAGAACGTTTCGGCGGCGCGCCGATAGACGTCGTCGCTCCGGTCGTCGCGGCCGAACCCCAGGCTCGACTCGGCCTGGCGTACGCCCAGGTTCGAGGTGAGCACGATCAACGTATTGCCGAAATCGACCGTGCGCCCGAGCGCATCGGTCAGTCGGCCCTCCCCGAGCACCTGCAAGAGGACATCGAAGACCTCCGGGTGCGCCTTCTCGACCTCGTCGAGCAGCACGACCGCGAAGGGCCGGCGGCGCACGGCGCCGGTCAAGAGCCCCTCGGGCTCGGCGAACGTGCCGACCAGCCGGACGGCCGATCCCGGCGCGCCGAACTCGTTCAGGTCGAACCGGAGCAACCGACCCGGGTCGCCGAACAGGTACCGCGCCAGCGCCTTGGCGCACTGGGTCTTGCCCACGCCGGTCGGGCCCAGGAATAGGAGCGAGCCGAGCGGGCGGTCGGGGTCGTTGAGCCGGGCCCTTGGCGATCCCCAGAACGTCCGCCGCCGCCTCCAGCGCCGCATCTTGCCCGACCACGTCCCGGCGCAGGGACTCGATGATCTCCTCGCGCTCCAGCCGTTTGCGGGCGTCGAGGAACGTCACCGCCAGGCCGGTCTGCGCGTGGAACTGGTCGATCACCTGCGGGTAGTTCACCTCGACGTCCTGGTACTTGACCGCCAGCCGCCTGAGATACGCCACCGCCTTGCCGGGGAACTCGGCCTCGCGCGCGTATCGCCGCTGGAGGTCGAGGACGACGGGGAGGACGTCGGTGCCGAACCGGCAGCGGTGCCGCCCTTCGAGGTGCCGCAGGGCGCCGACCAGGATGCGCAGGTTCTCCGGCTCGGCGGGCGGGTCCAGCGGCAGGATGTGGAACAGGTCGGCCAGGCCCCGGTCGCGCTCGCGCAGGACGCGAAACGCCTCGGGGGTCAGCTCGGCGAGGATGCGAACGCCGCGACGCACCAGGTGCGCCCGGAGCACCTGCGCCATGCTCAGGTTCGAGCACCGCGACCGCCCGGCGTGGAACAGGCCGAG
Source organism: uncultured Isosphaeraceae bacterium (assembly GCA_963842405.1). GTDB lineage: Bacteria > Planctomycetota > Planctomycetia > Isosphaerales > Isosphaeraceae > CAVZRC01. Next base: position 32,900 of record CAWJGW010000005.1, read on the forward strand.
CAGGTCGTCGAAGTAGAGGACGTGCCGGCGCTCCTCGGCCGCGCGGAGGATCGACTGCAGCCGGTCTTCCCACTGGCCCACGAACGACATGCCCGAGATCAACCGCTGGGGGGCCAGCAGCCAGACGTTCTCACGGGCGAGGTATGGGTTCTTCCGGCCGGCGACCGTGCGGGAGACGTGCTCGTGGATCAGCGCGGTCTTGCCGACCAGCCGCGGGCCGAGCACCAGGACTGGCCTGCGGTCGTCCGCGCCGAGCAGCCGGGCCAGCTCGTCGACCTCGCGGTCGCGTCCGATCGCCCGGTCGAGGTCGTCGGGATAGAGCCGGTCGAGGCAGCGCCCGACGCGCTCCAGCTCGGCCTGTCCTTCGAGGACCGCTTGCCTTCCCAGCGCCGCCCGGCGCGCATCCTCTTCCTTCGACGGTGGGACGCAGCCGGTCTGCACCTCGTCGATCGTGAGCGACGAGACCCACGCCTTGCCCGAGATCGACAGTTCGGCCGGGCCGACGAAGGCGTCCTCGTCCTCGCGCTCGCGCACCCGGAAATACTCGGTCAGGACCTCGGCGGCGCGGATTTCGAGCCGTTCGCCGCGCGCGACCTCGAACCAGGCGGCGGGCAGGCTCGGCGTGAACGCCAGCCGTCGCCCCAGCGCCTCGAACGACGCGACCAGGAACCGCGCCCTGGGCGCGAGACCGCCTCAGCTCGATGACCAGGTCGACCCGCCGCGATTCGATCTCGGGGCAGAAAGCCCACTTGGCGAGCTCGTCGTGCCGGTCCCGCCGCCCCAGCTCGCGCAGGTGCTTGCGCAGGTCGGTCGCGAGCAGGTTCAAGGCCCGCTCCAGGCTGGGATCGCGCCGCGACGGCGCGGCTTGGAACAGCGGGCGGACCTCGTAGGCCCGCCCCTGCCCGTCGGCCGCGTTGACTGTCCGCACGTAGATCGGCAGCGTGATCGTCATGACAATTCATCCATCCAGCAGGCCCTCGATCGACCGCCTCAGGCGGAACTCGATCACTTGGGCCAGGGCATCGGCCAGGTCGGGGGAAGTCCAGTCGAACCGGAGATCCAGGTCCACCTCGTCCACCCGACGCCGGTCCCGGCGGTAGACCCGTCGGGGATTGCCGTCGATCGAGCCCGGTCGGCCGATGCCCTCGGGCACGCGATAGTCGGTCGCGTCCAGGTCGGTCGATTCGACGAGGCAGGAGTCGACGCGGCCGTGATCGTGGCATCGGTGCAGTCCAGGTTCGGGCGCGAGCCGGGCGTGCGCGTCGTCCCAGCGGAATCCCAGCCAGAGGCCGACGACACCCCCGCGCGGGCTCGCCAGGAACTCGCCCGGCCGCTCGACCCGATGGGCTTTCGGCGGAAGGTCGTCCGCCTCGGCGACGAGCTGCCAGACGACGACCTGTCCACCGCCCCGCGTCGCCACCTCGCGATAGGCCGCGGCCATCGCGAAGAGGAAACCGGGCCGCTCGGCGAAGAAGACAAGCGTCGCCCGATCCGGGTTCGGATACTGGAGCCGATGCAGCGCCACGAGCGTCTCGGACCAGGCCCGCTCGGCCTCCTCGCGCCGGGCGCGCCAGGCGGCCGGGTCGGCGTCGGCCTGGCCGTAGAGGTGGAGCATGGCCGCGTCCTCTATCGCCTCGGCTTCGCGTCCCAGGGATTCGATCGACCCGGCGACGCAGGTCAGCTTGGCCAGCCGGGCCGAGTATTCGAAGGTGGGCGGCTTGCCCTTCCTTGCCCGGAGCTGCTGGGCCTGGCGATGCCGGGTGATCTCATTAAAGACTTCGAGCGTGACCGCGCTTCGGCGGAGCCGCTGCACGCGGCGCCGGAGGTCCTGGCACGATCGGGCGAAGAGGGCGTCCTCCCCCTCCGAGGTGGCAAAGAGCTGCCGGCCCCGGTCGTCGAGCCGCGCCGGACGGCCACCCTCGGCCGGTCGTCGGTGTCGAGTGTCACGTCGACGTCGAGCGCGGCGTCGGTGGCGTGCCGGTTGATCCGCTCGGCCAGCGGCGCGAGCAGTTCGCGCTCGATCGCACGCTTGAGCGGTCGGGCCCCGTACGTCGGGTCGTGCCCCCTGCGAGCCAGGGCCGCGGGGACCTCCGGCGCGATCGACATCCGCACCAGGCCCGACCGGAACCCGTCCCGGAGGGCGATCAGGCCGAGCTGGCGATCGACGATCCGCCGCGCCGTCGACCTCGTCGAGCGGGGCAAACGGAACGATCCGGTCGATCCGATTGAACAGCTCGGGCCGCACCATCGCCTGCACCTCGCTGACGAAGTGTGCACGGGCCTCCTCGCGGTCGCGACGGCCCCGGGCGAACCCCGACCGGCCACGCCGGTAGCCCTCGGCCCCGAGGTTCGAGGTCATGATGACGACCGCGTTGCGAAAGTCGGCCAGGCGCCCGGCGACGTCGGTGAGCCGGCCCTCGCCGAGCACTTGCAGGAGCAGGTCGAAGAACGACGGGTCGGCCTTCTCGAACTCGTCGAGCAGCAGGACCGAGAACGGCTGTTCGCGGACCCGGGCCGTGAGCAGGCCCTCGGCCCGCCCGGTCGTCCCGCCGATCAGGCGGAGGACGGAGATCGGGTCGGCGTACTCGCTCATGTCGAATCGGGTCATACGCCTGCCGTCGCCGAAGAGGAACTCGGCGAGCGCCTTGGCCAGCTCGGTCTTGCCGACGCCCGTCGGGCCGATGAACATCAGCGAGGCGATCGGCTTGCCCGGCCGGGCCAGGCCGGCCTTGACCGTCGCCAGCAGGTCCACGACCAGGTCGACCGCCTCGTCCTGGCCGATCACCCGGGCGGCGAACCAGCCCCGGGCGGCGTCGAGGTCGAGCGGGGTCGCGTCGTCGAGGAGCACCAGCGGCAGGCCGGTCTCGCGAGCGAACGCCCGGGTGACCGCGTCGGCGTCGATCGGCGCCTCGTCCCTGGCCGGGTGGTCGTGGATCAGGTTCGTCAGGAACCGCAGGGGCCGGCCCGGGTAGACCGAATAGGTCGCGTAGCGGCGGTGCAGCCGGTCGAGGGTCGCGAGGGCCTCGGCCGACAGCGGCGGGCGGCTCCCCGGGCGTAGCCGCTCCGCGACCCGGCGGAGGATCGCCCGCGCCTCGTCGGCCGGCGGCTCCTCGACCCGCAGCACGGTGAAGGCCTCGAGCAGGTGCGGGTCACCGCGCTCGATGACCGGGAGCTGTTCTGGGGTGCATTCGGCGATCGCCCGTACCTCGCCCCGCGCGATCGGCGCGGAGGAACCCGGCGATCGCCTGGCCCTGGCTCTCGGACTTGCCCACCTCCATTAACTCGACGAGCGGGCCCAGGTGGACGACCGCCCGCGAGCGCCCCGCCTCGCGGACGAGGTCGCGGCAGCGCTCCTGCCACATCCCGTATCCCGACATGCCGGCGACCAACCGCGAGCCGCTCGTGGACCAGAACGGCGTTTCGCTCAGCCCGAACTGGTACCGACGCCGCACCAGCTCGCGCACGGCGGCCGACTTGCCGACCCCCACCGGCCCGACCAGGAGCACGCTCCGGGGGCGACGACCGGTCAGCGACTCGGCCAGTCGACCGACGACAGCTTCGAGGCCGTCTGCGACCGCGACCGGGCCGGCCGTCAGGTCGGTCGCGACCTCGGGGAGCACGGGCCGCCTCTCGAAGTCACCGCGCGCGGCGGCCTGCGCCGCCTGCCGGGGGCTCGGGACCTCCGCGACGAACGTCCGACGCTCGACCCGGACGAGCTCCCCGCGCCGCACCTGGACCAGGCTCGGCAGCCCGATCGACTTCAGCCGGCGCAGCGTCGAACGGGCCTGGATCGGCAGCAGCCGATCGACGTCCTCGCGACGGGCGCCCAGGACGTCGATCCCCAGGGCCGGAACCGTCGCGATCGATCCCCCCTCGCCCCGATCCCAGCGGACGGCCGCCAGCCGCAGCGCCACCGCCTCGCGCCAGGCCGTCGACCGCTCGGCGGGCTCGATCGTCAGCGCGACCTCGCCGACCTCGGCCGCCTCGATCGCACGGCGGCGATACCGCTCCAGCGGCTCGTCGGCTTCGACGATCCGCCGCGCCTCCTCGGCCAGCGCGTCGAGGACGGCCTCGGGATCATCACCCAGCCGGGAGACCTCCGGGAACCCCGGCGCCTCGGCCAGGATCAACCCGTCCTCCAGCTCCCGCAGGATGGCCATCAGTGTGAATTTCGAACCTCGGCATCGCACCGGCCCTCGACGCTCGACCCCTCGCGGCAGGCGGTCCCCATCAGAGAGAGCCCAAAAGTGACCGGCAGGTTCGCGTCATCGCGAACCGGGTTCGGTGGCGAAAGGGGTGCCCGGGCCATGCTAAGGATCAGGTCGGGAATAACTTCCCGAATTGCTCAGAGCACGCGACGGACACGAAGCCCGCCAGCGTTTCTGTCGTAGAACGGAATTCATTCCGTTTCTTTCTGAATAGAAGCCGGCAAGGAACGCAAGGATTTCCGTTCGACAGCAGAAACGGAATGAATTCCGTTCTACGAAAATGCGTTTGAGCCAATCGGGAAGTTATTTCCGGCCCGTTCCTAAATCGCTCCACGCAACAGGGAAAGTGAAGTTGAGATGTGGGGTCGGATGCGGCTTTCTCTCGCCCCGAAGGGGCAGTCACAAACCAGCCCGGGGCACCGCCCCGGGACGCGACGACCACCCCAGACGAGCCCTGAAAGGGCGACACAGACCGGGCTCAGACCTTCGCCTGTACCGCCCTTTCAGGGCTTGCCAAGGGTGGGGTGCTTCCCTTCCCGGGGCGATGCCCCGGGCTGATTTGTGACTGCCCCTTTGGGGCGAAAACCGTCCAGTCTCGGCACGCTTTTTATCGTGTCACCCGCGAGTCACTCACTTTCCCTGTTACGAGGATTCCTATAGCTCGAGCCCAAGGCCTCCGCAACGGCCTGCAGGAGTGTGTGTCCCTGGTACGGTTTTGACAGGAAGCCGAACACGCTCGCGACGGCCTCGGCCGCCTTCGCCGCTCGGCGGGAGTCCGCTGGAGGCGATGATCGGAACCTGCGGGTGCAGTTGCTGGATCGCCCGGATGGTGCTGGGGCCGTCGAGTTCCGGCATCATCAGATCGGTCAGGACGACCTGGATCGGGCCCCGCTTTTCCGCGAACTGTGCCAAGGCCTCGGACCCGTTTCGGGCCAGGATGGTCCGATAACCGTGGGCCTCCAGGATCCCCCGGGCCAACTGAAGGATGGTGGGCTCGTCGTCCACGACGAGGATCAATTCCCCGTGGCCCGGCCGGTGGCGTGGCTGCGGTTCGCCTGTCCGCGGGTTCGCCACATCGCCTGTGGCCGGGAGGAAAACCGAGAAGCTGGTCCCTTCCCCGACCACGCTGTAGACCTTGACGAACCCGCCGTGGCTCTTGACGATGCTCGCCACCGTCGACAGGCCGAGGCCCGTGCCCGAGCCCACTTCCTTGGTGGTGAAGAAGGGATCGAAGATCTTCTCGAGGAGTCTCGGGAGGGATCCCCGTCCCGGAGTCCCGGACCGAGATGACGACGTAAGGCCCGGGTCCCGCCTCGGGGTGCATGCGGACGAGAGTCGGATCCGGCGGTCGGTTTTCGGCGCCGATCGTGAGCGTCCCTCCTCCGGGCATGGCATCGATTGAATTTACACATAAATTTATAATACATTGATGTATTTTGGTGGCATCCCCGAGGAAGGTCCAGAGATCGTCGGGGATCGCGGCCAGGATTGAGATGGACTTCGGCGCCGACGAGGAGAGGAACTCGAGGAGGTCCTGGCACGAGCGGTTTCGACGCGACCGGCGCGCGGTTGCCTTCGACTCCCCTGGCAAACGTGAGCACCTGTCGCACCAGGTCCGCCCGCGCTCGACGTTGCCGCGGACCGTCTCGAGGATCGCGGTGCGTTTCTGGGCGGTCAAGGGCATCTCGAGGAGCTGTACCGACATGAGGAGCGGCGTCAGGAGGTTGTTGAGGTCGTGGGCAATCCCTCCCGCGAGCGTGCCCAGGCTCTCCATCCGCTGGGCGCGATGGAAGAGTGCCTGGAGCTTCTTCTGCTCGGTGATGTCGGAGCCGATGATCAGGCCGGCACCGGAGTGGACCGAGGGCCGAAGAGGGCCGGCAGGCCGGCACGGGGAAATTGCGCTCCTCGACCGGTTCGCTGTGAGAGGACTCTACATATTCTCTTGTACAGATGCCTGGGGAAAATATTCATAGGAACCCAAGATGACGCGGCCGGAAACTGCGAAAACAAAGCCACGGTTGGGATGATCGGGTAAACAATTCCGGATAATTCGCGGAATCGCAGGTTTGGCGATCGTACCTTGTTCATCAAGACGATTGGAAAAACGGGCGAAACAATCTGGGATTAAAGCATTTATGACGCGGCGCCGCCTGAGATGAATGGTCCATCGTTCCCTTTCATTCGAACCTCTGCTCAAGACGGTCTTGTGAAACCCGAGAACGAAGCCAAAACTAGGCGGGACGAGCGAGGCATCGAGTTCGGGCCGATCGTCCGACCGGTCTGGAAACCCAGGCCCCAACGGGGCGTCCGCGCCCGGGGAGACTAACGTTGCCGACGATTCAGATCACCGGCGGGCGGATCATCGACCCGAGTCAGGGACTCGACGAGATCGGCGACCTCTGGATCAGCCGCGGGCGGATCCTGCCGATGGGCGGGGGCTCGGAGGAGCCCGAGATCGTGATCGACGCCCGGGGGATGATCGTCTGTCCGGGATTGATCGACATCCACGTCCACCTCCGAGAGCCGGGGAACGAGGAGGATGAGACCATCGCCACCGGCGCGAGTGCCGCCCTGGCCGGCGGGGTGACCTCCGTGGCCTGCATGCCCAACACCCTGCCCGCGATCGACACCCAGGCCGCCGCGGAGTTCGTCGTGCTTCAAGGACAGCGAGCCCGGCAGGCGAACGTCTTCCCGGTCGGTGCCGTCAGCAAGGGACGCCAGGGCGAGGAGCTGGCGGAACTCGGCCAACTGGTCGCCGGCGGGGCGGTGGCGTTCACCGATGATGGAGCGCCGGTCGCCTCGGCCGACCTGATGCGTCGGGCCCTCGAGTACTCCAAGATGTTCGACCGGGTGATCATGCAGCATTGCCAGGTCCCCGAGCTGACGGTCGGCGGCGTGATGCATGAGGGGTTCGAGTCGATGCGGTTGGGACTCCCCGGCATGCCGGCCGCGGCCGAGGACATCATGGTCGCACGCGACATCCGCCTGGCGGAGATCACCGGCGGTCGGGTCCACATCCAGCACATCTCGACCTCGCGGTCGGTCGAGCTGGTGCGCGAGGGGAAGCGCCGGGGCGTCCGCGTGACGGCCGAGGCCTGCCCCCACCATTTCACGCTCACCGACGAGACGCTCCGAACCTTCGACTCGAATTACAAGATGAATCCCCCGCTCCGCACCTGGAGCGACATCGAGGCGGTCATCGGCGGACTGAAGGACAACACGATCGAGTTCATCGCGACCGACCACGCACCCCACGCCCGCGAGAAGAAGATGCGGGAGTTCGACCAGGCCCCGTTCGGGATCGTCGGCCTGGAGACGCTGATCCCGATCACCGCCTTGAGCCTCATCGAGGCGGGGCACCTGACCTGGCCCGAGGCCCTGGCGAAGCTCACATGCAATCCGGCGAACTTGCTGCGGCTCCCCAACAAAGGGACGCTCCGGGCCGGTGCCGACGCGGACATCACCATCATCGACCCGGATACACCCTGGACGATCGATCCCTCCAAGTTCCGATCCAAGAGTCGCAATAGCCCGTTCGGGGGCTGGGAAGTCCGGCGCAGTGCCCACACGGTGATCGTCGGCGGAGAGGTCCGCTTCACCCTGGGCCGCATCATCCATCAGTCCGGCGTGGCTGTGCCGGTCTGAATAGGCGGGTCGGCGACCGATTGCGCGACCGATCCGGGACCCCGCCGAGCTTGAATACCCAGGATGTCCATCTACAGTTACTGAAGGGAGCTGTGGAGTCGAAATCCGGATCGGATGGTCGGCGATGCGCTGGCTGATCGACGGTTATAACATCATGCACGCAGGGGGACGTCTCGCACCGAAGCTCGGTCGCGAAGGGTTCCGACGCGCCCGTCGCCGGTTCCTCGACGACCTGGCCCAGGCCCTGGGGAACGAACGTGCCAGCCAGACGACCGTGGTCTTCGATGCCTCCGTGCCACCCGGAGACTTCCCCCTGGTGACGACTTATCGCGGAATCCACCTCGTCTTCGCCCTGGAGGATGAGGACGCGGATACGCGGATCGAGCAGATCATCGGGCACGATTCCAATCCCCGGACCCTGACGGTCATCTCATCGGACCGGCGGATTCGTCAGGCGGCCTCCCGACGACGGGCCAGGCCGCTCGACGGCCGAGCAGTTCTGGGACTGGTTCGACGATCTTCGTGACGCAGGCGGTCGCTCGCGAAAAAGCCGCGCGAAGTGTTGCCGGACCGGCCGCCCTTACCCGACCGGAGCGCTCCGCCATCCACCGAGGAGTCGGCATTCTGGCTGGAGACCTTCCGCGAGCTGGAAACCGCCGAGATCCGCGAGGCGATTGCTCCCAACAAGTCCCTCCTCACCGATGCCGAAATCGCCGAGATCCAGCGTCAGGTCGATCGCGAAGCGATAGGATCTCCGGGCAAAGTACGGCTCTCCAATCCCTTCGCCTTATGGCATGCCACGATCGTCCGTGGTAAAACCGAATTCATTCCGGATGCCGGCGCCGCCATCGGCGCGGCGATCGAACCTCATCGCAATGTAGGGTCCTGCCACTATGAAGGTTCACGAATACCAAGCGAAAGAGCTGCTCAAGAGCGCGGGAGTCGCGGTCCCCGAGGGGGTCGTCGTGACCCGGGCCGAGGATGCGGCCAAGGCGTACGACGCCCTGGGCGGCGGCCTGATGGTGGTCAAGGCCCAGGTCCACGCCGGGGGCCGGGGCAAGGGGGTGGCGATCGGCCCCGATGACGACCGCAATCGAAGCACTCGAGATCGCCAGCGGACGGATGCCGCGGCCCGAATCGATGGCCAAGGGCGTTCAGCTCGTGAAATCGCGCCCAGGACGCGGAACGGGCCGCCGCCAGCCTGCTCGGCAAGACCCTCGTGACCTACCAGACCGGTGCTCAGGGCCAGCTCATTTCCAAGGTGCTCGTGACGGTCGGGCATGATATCGTCCGGGAGCTCTACCTCGGAATGGCGGTCGATCGCGGTCTCCAGTGTCCGGTCGTGATGGCGACCACCGAGGGTGGCGTCGAGATCGAGACGGTCGCCCACCAGACTCCCGAGAAGATCCATCGCGAACCCATCGACGTGGGACTCGGCCTGGCCGATTTCCAGGCTCGGAAGATCGCCAAGGCGCTGGGACTCACCGGGGATTCCGCCAAAAAGGGCGTGACGTTCTTCAAGAATTTCGTCCGGCTCTTCATCGAGAAGGACGCCTCGCTCGCCGAGATCAACCCGCTGATCGTCACGGCCAGCGGCGACGTCCTGGCGCTCGACTGCAAGCTGAACTTCGACGACAACGCCGCGTTCCGTCATCCCGAGATCGCCGCGATGCTCGACGAGGCCGAAGAGGACCCGGCCGAGGTGCGGGCCTCGCGGAGCGGGTTAAGCTACGTCAGCCTCGACGGCGACATCGCCTGCCTGGTCAACGGCGCCGGCCTGGCCATGAGCACGATGGACCTGATCAAGTATCACGGCGGCGAGCCGGCCAACTTCCTCGACGTCGGCGGCGGCGCCAACAAAGACCAGGTGCTCGAAGGGTTCCGCATCCTCCTGAGCGAGTCGCGGGTCAAGGCCGTGCTGGTCAACATCTTCGGCGGCATCATGAAGTGCGACACGATCGCGGCGGCCCTCCTCGCGGCCTACGACGAGCTCGACTTCCGCGTCCCCCTGGTCGTCCGCCTCGAGGGCACGAACGTCGACAAGGGAAGAGCGCTCATCAAGGAGAGCGGTCGCAAGATCGTCACGGCCGACGGGCTCACCGACGCGGCGCAGAAGGTCGTCGCCGCGGCCAAGGGAGCGGCTTGAGCGGCGCGAGTTCCGGCTCTTCCATCCGAGGAAATCATGGGAACCGAAACGATGGGTAGAGTCACGGTCGCGGCGAAGATCGAGAATGTGGGCGACATCGCACTGGCTGAGCAAGTGCTGGACGCCAGATGGGCAACCCTGCTCACGGGGGAGAACACGTGATTGAACTGTACTAAGAGCTTCTGTATGCTGTCCTTGCGATTCGCACTTATCCGCCCTCGGTAGCCCCGAAGCGAATGTGATCTCGAATGCCACGAACCCTGACCCCCCAACTTCGTGATGAGGCGCTGAATCTCTTGCAACATCGCGGAGCGATCCTGGAACTCGCCCGAGAGCTTTCGCAGCTCATGCGCCGCGAAGGTATCCCGGGCGTCGTCATCGGCGGGATCGCCGTCTTGCTTCATGGCTACGTGAGGGCGACCGAGGATATCGACGTCTTTGTCGACCCCCCTCCGACGACACTCGAAGATCTGTTGATCTCGGAAGGATTTGAGTTCGACGAGCAACGGCGGGAGTTCGTGCGGTATGGGGTTCCCGTGCAGTTTGTGACACGCGATTTAGTCACCAAGCCGCCCCAGCGGACGGTCGAGATCGAGGGGATCATTACAGTGACCTTGCCCGATCTGATCGGGATGAAGCTTGAGAGCGGCAGCAAGAACGTCCTTCGAACCAAAGACATGGCCGACGTGATCGGCCTGATCCTCCACCATGGTCTCGGGAGCGACTTCGCTCGCCACCTCGACAAGTCGCTCAGGCCGACCTACCGGAGGCTGATCAAGGCGATGCGGCAGGCGGGTGGAGGCTGAATCTGCTCCGCGTGGAGATGCCGATCGGAAAACCGGATAGAACAAGAGGCCTGGCCGCCACCCGAGCGCCGACCGGTCCTCGCTTCAAGTTGGGAACATCCATGAGCATACTGGTTGACAAGAACACGCGTTTGATCTGTCAGGGAATTACCGGCAAGGCCGGGGCCTTTCACTCGGAGCAGTGCAAAGCCTACGGCACGAACCTGGTCGGCGGGATCACACCCGGCCGGGGCGGTACGACCACGCTGGGCGTCCCGATCTTCGACACCTGCGCCGAGGCCGTCGCGGCGACCGGTGCCAATGCCACGATGATCTTCGTGCCGCCGCCGTTCGCGGCCGACGCGATCATGGAAGCCGCCGACGCGGGTATTGCGGTGATCGTTGCGATCACCGAGGGCATCCCCGTCCTCGACATGGCCCGAGCGGTCGCTTACCTCAAGGCGCATCGTCCATCGGTCCGGCTGATCGGCCCGAATTGCCCCGGCCTCATCACGCCGGGCCAGTGCAAGATCGGCATCATGCCCGGTTATATCCACAAGCCCGGCCGTATCGGCGTCGTCAGCCGATCGGGGACCCTCACCTACGAAGGCGTCTGGCAGCTCACGAGCCTGGGCATCGGGCAGAGCACGTGCATCGGCATCGGCGGCGACCCGATCAACGGCACGAGCTTCGTTGACGCCTTGAAGCTCTTCGAAGCCGACCCGGACACCGAGGGCGTGCTGATGATGGGCGAGATCGGCGGCAACGCCGAGGAGCAGGCCGCCGCGCTCAAGGCGTCCGGGAAGTTCACCAAGCCGCTGGCCGCGTTCATCGCCGGTCAGACCGCGCCGCCGGGCAAGCGGATGGGGCATGCCGGCGCGATCATCTCGGGCGGGTCGGGAAAGGCCTCCGACAAGATCGCCGCCCTCGAAGCCGCCGGCATCCAGGTCGCCAAGAGCCCGGCCGAGATGGGCACCACTCTTAAGGCGGCCCTCAAGGGTTGATCCACTCGATGAGACCAACCGAACGCGCCGAGGCTCAGCCCGATCCCGATCGTTCCAATCCCTGGAGGACCGTTTCCACGCGCATCGGTCTACGAGAACCCCTGGATTCATGTCCGCGAGGACCAGGTGATCCGCCCGGATGGCCTGCCCGGAATCTACGGCGTGGTCCATTTCAAGAACCGCGCCGTCGGGGTGCTGCCGGTCGATAGTCGATGGCCGGATCTGGCTGGTCGGTCAGCATCGCTATCCCCTGGACGCCTATTCGTGGGAAATCCCGGAAGGGGGAAGTCCCGAGTCCGAGACTCCCGAAGCCACGGCGCTCCGGGAACTGCGGGAGGAGACGGGTCTGACGGCCGGTCGGATCGAGCTCGTGGCCACGAGCCACTTATCCAACGCGGTCAGCGACGAGCTCGGCTATGTCTTCCGCGCAACCGACCTGACCCAGGGACCCGACGAGCCGGAAGGTTGCGAGCGGATCGTCGCTCGATGCTTCGAGTGGGACGAGGCCTGGGCCATGCTCCGTCGCGGTGAGATCACCGATTCGCTCACCGTCATCGCGCTCTTGCACGAAGCCGTCCGGCGTCTCGAACCGGCGAGATCTGTATGGGATGAGAGGCTTCCCTGCGGAGCGTCTTCGCTCTCGTCGAGAGGATGTGGGCTCGGGGGATGGTCGCGGGAAATGATCGAGGGTTCAGCGGGTCAGGGTGAGGAGACGATCGGCATGCCACGTGGCCCGAAGGTCGGCCGTCATGCGCGGCTTCCTTGGTCTGGGGGGTTGATCAACTGGGCGGGGAAGAACTTGCCGGGACAGACGGTCTGGGTGGACGCGAAATGCGAATGGGTTGAGATGTGGCTGGGCTCGATGCGATAGCGTTGGCTGAGGTAGCTGACCAGCGCCTGGGTGGCCGCGACCTGCCGTCGGTGTGGGGGGTTGCTGGTCCAGGTCGCCGACCAGGCAGATGCCGATCCCGTACTCGTCCATGTCCTGACTGCGTGCGTTGCGACAATGGACGCCTTGCTTCTGGTTGTTCCAACGCTGGGCGACCTCGATCTGCCCGTCGGCGCTTCCGGCCCCGTTGCCGATCACGAAGTGATAGCCGCAGCCGTCATATCCCAGGATCTTGCGGTGTTCGCGGTCGATCTGGTCGTAATTGCCGCTGGCCGATGCGCTGTGATGGAGGACGATATAACGCCAGGGACGGTCGGCCTTGTTGGGATAGAAGAGCTCCCGGTCGCTCGTCCCGGCGACGAACGGTTGGAGGCGATCGCCCAGCAGGGTGCGGCGATCTCCTTGCGACGCGGCCGCCGTGATCCGCCGGGCGTCCGGCCGTCCAGGCTGCCTGGTCGTCGAGGAATTGCCCGCATTCGGGCCCTGGAGGGTCGGCGTCTGCTCCCGGCTTCGCCGAACTGGTTCCGGCGGGTGGCTTGGTGCTATTGCGTTGCGTGGGCGCCAGTCGGGATCTCGTCAAATTCCGGCTCCGGCCCGATCTTCGCGCTGGGAGGCGGCTCGGGCGGCGTGGAGGTCGACGGTTGCCCGAGCTCCCCTGGATGGGAGGAGCTCGGTGAGGGGACGTCGGAGTTGACGGATGGGCCGACCACCGACGGGACCGATGGTTGTCGGGGCGCCGACGGGTTCCTCGGTCGTGACGGTCGCGCGGGACCCGCCGCAGGTCGTGCAAGGAGCCGTGGCCGAGGCAGGGTCTCATGAAGATCGGGCGATACGACGAGCGGTTGTGGCTGCAGCCAGCCACCCCCGCGGCCGCGACCAGCAGCATCGTGACCGAGCACGCGCGCCGCAGACGCGGGAAAAACGCAGCCAAGTGTTGAAGTGTCATCAGGGATCTCCTTGCCAGGTTGAAGACTCGCCCAACAGTCCAGGTTGGGTCTCGACGCCAGTCCAATCGCAAGCCGGATGCCGAACGAGTCGTCGGTGTGTTCCAGGTGAGTTTCTTATCAGCCTGGCTTTCGACTCAAGTCTACACGCCGTTTGGCCGATGGGCGGGACGGCCGCCGTTTTTTTTCATTTTTCCTCAAGTCAACGGCCAAAAAATCCGCGAGGCTCTCTGTAAGAATGTCCAAACCGTTGCAAGAACGACACGACCGGATCGAGACCGCACTTTGTCGCGCCTCGATGCGCGGCAGGTGCACACGACCCAGCCGTCAGATTCCTCCCGATCAACACGATTCCAACGAGCATCAAGGGCGAGCCTGCGTGCGGAGTGCGTCTGGCAGGGCTCGGTGTCGAAACGTTATGCTGAGCGAGACATTCCGCGAACAGCGGCCCCCGAACTCGCGGTGGGCTTTTTTTGTCTAGAGAGCGAGCGAGCAGCGACCGAGAGTCATCGCACGACAGATCGCGACCCGCGGCCGGAGAGCGTGAGCCATGCCTGCGTATCATCCCCAGCGTATCGAGCCCAAGTGGCAAGCCGTGTGGGAACGGGATAAGACCTTCCGCGCCGTCGATCTCGATAGGTCACGGCCCAAGCTCTACGTCCTCGACATGTTTCCTTATCCCAGCGGGGCAGGGCTGCATGTCGGCCATCCCGAGGGGTACACCGCGACCGACATCGTCTGCCGATACAAGAGGATGCGGGGTTTCAACGTCCTTCATCCCATGGGCTGGGATGCCTTCGGCCTGCCCGCCGAGCAATATGCTGTCGAGAAGAACATCCATCCCAGGATCACGACTCAGGAGAACATCAACAACTTCCGGCGACAGATCAAGTCGCTCGGGCTTCTCGTACGATTGGGACCGCGAAGTCGATACGACCGATCCCAATTACTACAAGTGGACCCAGTGGATCTTCTTGCAGCTCTACGACACCTGGTATGACCCGGAGTATCGATGGACGGACTCCGAAGGGACGCGAGCGACGAGGCAAGGGCCGGCCAATCGCCGAGCTGCCGATCCCGGAGGGGACACTCGACCCGGACGCCTATCGCGATTCCCGTCGGCTGGCCTACCGGGCCGAGGTGCCCGTCAACTGGTGTCCCGGGACTGGGGACGGTGCTGGCCAACGAAGAAATCATCGATGGCAAGAGCGAGCGCGGAGGGTTCCCGGTCGTCCGCATGCCTTTGACCCAATGGATGCTCCGCATCACCGCCTACGCCGAACGACTCGTCGACGACCTCGAAGATCTGGACTGGCCCGCGCCGATCAAGGAGATGCAGCGCAACTGGGTGGGCCGCAGCGAAGGGCGCCGAGGTCGATTTCTTCATCGATGGCCGGCACTCGCGACTGATGCGCGACGAGCCGCGCCCTGGTCGGACGCCGATCCCGATGTGATCCGCGTCTACACGACGCGGCCGGACACCCTCTTCGGCGCGACCTACATGGTCCTGGCTCCCGAACACCCGCTCGTCGACCGGCTCACGATCCTGAGCATCGCGGAGGCCGTCTCGGCCTATCGTGCGGCCGCACTGGGCAAGAGCGACCTTGACCGAACGGATCTGGCCAAGACAAAGACCGGCGTCTTCACCGGCGGTTACGCGATCAATCCGGTGAACGGTTCGGATGATTCCCATCTGGATCGCCGACTATGTCCTGATGGGTTACGGCACCGGCGCGATCATGGCCGTACCGGGTCACGACGAGCGCGACTTCGAGTTCGCCGCAGGAATTCAACCTGCCGATCGCCGGGTCGTCGCAACGAGCCTCGAGGACCAGGCGAGAGCCTACTGGACACAAGCCGAAGCTGCGAGCCGGGGATCGCCGTCAACTCGCGCAACGACGCGATCAGCCTCGACGGTCTGCCCACCGCCGAGGCTAAGCGCGCCATCACCGAGCTGGCTGACGGAGCGTGGACTCGGCAAGAAGACCGATGAATTACAAGCTCCGCGACTGGCTGTTCTCGCGCCAACGATACTGGGGCGAGCCGTTCCCGGTCGTGCTGGACGAGCAGGATCGCGTCCATCCGCTCTCCGTTTCGGAACTGCCGGTCCGGCTCCCCGAACTCGACGACTTCAAGCCGACCGGGAATCCCGAGCCGCCTCTGAACAAGGCGAAGGAGTGGGTCCGCTACTCGGACAAGGCCCGGCGCGAGACCAACACCATGCCCCAGTGGGCCGGCTCGTGCTGGTACTTCCTGCGCTACATCGATCCCCGGAATGACCGGCTTGCCTGGGATGCGGAGAAGGAACGGTACTGGATGCCGGTCGATCTCTACGTCGGCGGGGCCGAGCATGCGGTCCTCCATCTGCTCTATAGCCGCTTCTGGCACAAGGTCCTCTACGATCGCGGCTTCGTCAGCACCGCTGGAGCCATTCCAGAAGCTGGTCAACCAGGGGATGATCCTGGGCGAGATCGAGTACACGGGCTATCCAGAACGCCGGAGGGGGCTCTGGCTCGTCGCCCCACGCAGGCGGGCTGCGCTCGGAGGGAGCCATCGACGATCGGCAACTCGACCGGCTGACCAGGTCGGCACAAGAAGGGAGAAGGATTTGTGCTCGCGTCCGACCCCGAGGTCGCGGTCGAAGCCCGAGCTCACAAGATGTCAAAGGCTCGTGGCAACGTCATCAATCCCGATGACATCGTCGAGGAATATGGCGCGGACAGCTTGAGGCTCTACGAGATGTTCATGGGCCCGCTGGAGGCGGTCAAACCCTGGAGCATGAAGGGCGTGGAAGGGGTCTATCGCTTCCTCGCCCGTGCCTGGCGAATGGTCGTGGATTCCGAGCCCGACGAAATCCGGATCGATTCCAAGGTCCAGGACGTCCCCTTGACCCCGGAGGCATCCAAGGTCGTGGCGCGGACCGTCGCGGCCGTGACCGACGACATCGAAGCCCACCGATTCAATACGGCCATCAGTCGATTGATGGAGTTCACCAACTTCTTCACGGCGCAGGAGGTCCGGCCGAAGTCGGCCATGGAGACGTTTACCCTGTTGCTGGCGCCGATGGCACCTCACCTCGCCGAGGAGCTCTGGGAGATCCTCGGTCACGGTCAAACCCTGGCCTACGAGCCCTGGCCGGGTTACGATCCGGCCCTGCTGAAGGATGAGGAGATCGAGATCCCCGTTCAGGTGAACGGCAAGCTCCGTGGACGCGTCGTGGTGCCGGCCGACGCGGATAAAGGGCAGATCGAGTCGGCGGCCCGCGAGGATGAGAAGATCGCGGTCCTATTGGAAGGGAAGACCGTCCGCAAGGTGATCGTCGTACCGGGCAAGCTGGTGAATTTTGTCGTCGGATGAGACCCCGTATTCGAGGCGGCGGCGATGGCTCGGTCACGTTATCTCGTCGGGATCGATCTGGGGACGACCAACTGCGCGGTCGCGTACGTTGACACGCGGGGCCACGAGCGGCCGACGGCCGATATCCGCGATTTCCCCGTGCCTCAGTTGGTCGCCCCGGGTGAAACTGCGCCCCGGGCGATGCTCCCTTCGTTCCTCTACCTTCCCGGCGAACACGAATTGCCGCCCGGCGCGGCACGGCTCCCCTGGAATGAAGGCTCGGACCGCATCGTGGGCGAGTTCGCCCGGTTCCAGGGGGCGAAGGTCCCCAGCCGGCTGGTGAGCAGTGCCAAGAGCTGGCTCTGCCACCCCGGCATCGATCGCCAGGCGGATATCCTGCCCTGGGGTAGTCCACCGGAGATCAAGAAAGTCTCCCCGGTCGAGGCTTCCGCCGCCTACCTGCGGCACATCCGCGACGCCTGGAACGACGCGTTCGCCAAGGACAATGAAGCGTACCGGCTGGAGGCTCCAGGAGGTCGTGCTCACGGTACCGGCCTCCTTCGACGAGGCCGCTCGCGAGCTGACCCTCGAGGCCGCCAAGCTCGCCCAGCTCGGTTCGATCACGCTGCTGGAAGAACCCCAGGCCGCCTTCTATTGCTGGATCGTCGCCCACAAGGATCGATGGCAGCGCGAGGTCCGGGCCGGCGAGCTGATCCTGGTCTGCGACATCGGCGGCGGGACGAGCGACTTCAGCCTGATCACCGTCGTGGAGACGCCGACCGGGCCGGGCTTCCGTCGCGTCGCCGTCGGCGATCACTTGATGCTCGGCGGCGATAACATCGACCTGGCGCTGGCCCATCACGTCGAGAAGAAACTCGGCGGGGCTCGACTCGACTCCGAGCAGTGGAGCGCCCTCCGATTCGCCTGTCGTACGGCCAAGGAGAAGCTCCTCGCGGACCAGCCGCTGGAGCGCTGGCCGGTCACCATCGCCGGCCGAGGCTCGCGAATCATCGGCGGCAGCATCCAGTCGGAGCTGACGCGCGGGCGAGGTCGAGTCCATCGCGCTCGACGGCTTCTTCCCGCGAGTCTCTCGCGGTGAAGATCCCCAGCGCACCGCCAAGCTCGGCTTGCAGGAGTTCGGACTGCCGTTCGTGGCCGATCCCGCCGTCCTCAAGCATCTCGGTTACTTCCTCCGACAGCATCGGACCGAGGCGATCGAGCCCGAAGGGCATCGCCCGGAAGACCGGCCCGCTCGTCCCGATGCCATCCTCTTCAACGGCGGTGCACTCACGCCCGAGGTCGTCCGCAGCCGGATCGTCGACGTGGTCACCTCCTGGTTCGAGGACGATCCCGGGCCGATCTCCTCACCGCGCGTGCTGACCAATCCCTCGCTCGACCTGGCCGTCGCCCGAGGCGCCGCGTATTACGGCGTGGTCCGCCGAGGCGGCGGCATCCGGATCGGCGGCGGCACGGCTCGATCGTTCTACGTCGGACTCGAGACCAAGGCGGCGGACAAGCCCTGGCTCTGCGTCGTCCCTCGGGACGCGCAGGAAGGGGAAGAAATCGCCATCAAGGGCCATGACTTCGACCTCCTGATGGGCCAGCCGGTGTTATTCCCGCTCGCCAGCAGCTCGGTTCGCCCGGACGACCGGCCCGGCAGCCTGGTCCGTGCCGACCCCGACTCGATCCGCGAGCTCCCGCCGCTCCAGAGCCTCATGCGCGTGGGCCGGAAGGCCAAGGCCGAGCGCGCCCCGGTCAGTCTGGCGGCGCGCGTCACCGAGGTCGGCACGATCGAGCTCTGGTGCCAGTCGCGGACCGACGACCGCCGATGGCGGCTTCAGATCCAGCTCCGAGGTCCGGCCGGACAGCTCGTCCCCCGCGGCGCTGTCACGGGCATGGAATCCGACCAGGTGATCATCGAGCAATCCGAGATCGACGCGGCCATCGCGGCGATTCAAGCGGCATTCCAGGGGACGGCGACGTCGTCCAGCGACCCGCACGGACCCTCCGCGACTCGTCAAGCGACTCGAAGAATTGCTCGACGCGCCGCGAGACCAGTGGCCCCCGTCCGCGCTCCGCGCACTCTGGGAGCCGCTCCGCGACCTGGCCGATCACCGGCTCAAGACGCCCCAGCACGAATCCCGATGGTTCAACCTCGCCGGGTTCGTCCTTCGGCCGGGTCGAGGGTTCCCGCTCGATGAAATCCGGATCAAGGCGCTCTGGCCCATCTTCCATCAGTGCGTTCGCCACACCAAGGAGGTCCAGTGCTGGGCGGAGTGGTGGATCCTCTGGAGACGGGTGGCCGCGGGGCTCGCCCGGCCTCATCACGAGGAGATCCATCGACGGCTCACGCCGTTCCTTCTCCCCGTCAAGGGCTCGTCTCCGGCGAAGAAGACCGGCCGGCCCAAGCCCGAGGCTCACGAGCTGGCCGAGATGTGGCGTTGCGCCGCGAGCCTGGAACGGCTGGCCCCCGAGCACAAGGAATCGTTGGGCGATGCCCTTCTCAAGGAGCGGACGCCGCCTCCCGGCTGGGCTACCGCGCTCTGGTGCCTCGGCCGGCTGGGAGCTCGAGTGCCGCTCTATGGACTTGCGAATACGGCCGTCCAGAGGGAGGCCGCCGAGCGCTGGATCAACGCTCTGCTCGGTCGCCAGTTCCCCGCGGGTCGCGAGACCCTCGAGGCGATCTTCGCCCTCTCACAACTGGCTCGCGTCGCCAACGACCGAGCACGAGATCTCGACGATGCACTGCGACGTCAGAGTCCTCGCCAGGCTGAGCGAGCTGGGGGCCGACGAGAACGTCCTGCGGCCGGTGCGCGAGTATCACGAATTGCAAGTCCGCCCAGGAGGTCCAGGCCCTGGGCGACACCCTGCCGATCGGTCTGCGATTGCTCAGCGACGCCGACGCCGGCAACGCCGCCGATTGATCGGGACGGCGTCGCCGGCGTCTGTCGGGTTACTTCATGCTCGGTACTCAAGCGGATCGACCTCGCTCGCGCCCTGCGCCCCGAAGCTGATCGGGACGTTCCAGACGAAACTGCGGATCTGGCAGAGACTCGAAGCCTCGCTGCAGACGAAGGTCTGGAGAGAGAGCCGAAGATCGATCGCGTCCCCGGCGGCAGCGGCCTTGGCCAGAGGCACCTTGATCTCGAGATGACTGACTTGCGGCTTGATCCTCTGGCCCTCCGGAGGTAGGTCGGGTGAGAGGATGCCCGTCTTGTCCGGCGTCTCGACCAGATAGTCCATCGGCGTCTCTTCATTGAACTTGTAGCCCTTCGGCAGCGGGATCGATACCGCGATCTTGATCGAGTCTCCAGCCGGCGCCTCGACCGCCGGAGACATTGATCACCTTCGCCCTGCGAAACTCGGTGCTCGTCGAACCTGGCGAGGCGGCGAGAGTCCGGCCATGGCGAGCGTCTTGACCTGCATTCGTCTTCAGGTCGACGACCCGGATCTTGTGATTGTTGGTATCGGCGACGTAGAGGTTCGAGCCCGCGACGCTCAGCCCGCCCGGCTCGTAGAAATGGGGCGGATCGTCGCTCTCGCCCGCCTTGTGCGAGCCGACGAGACTCCTCACCGATTGCGCCCTGGGGGTGCAGTACCTTGATTTTGTTGTTGTAGGTGTCCGCGATGTAGAGGTGGCCGTCCCCATAGGCCACTCCCAGGCAATGCTGGAGGCGGACGCGCGACCCGCGGCCGTCGCGATCGCCAAACTCGAAGAGGCCCATGCCGACCACGGTCCGCACGAGCGGTTCCTTGCTCGCAATCCCGGTGATCTCCCGGATGCCGGAGACCTCCGAGTCGGCGACGAAGAGGTTCTCACCATCCGTCGCCAGTCCGCTCGGCTGGGCGAACCGGGCCGAATCGGGAGGGCCATCAAGGATGTTCTCGTATCCCGACCCCGCGAACACGCCGATGGCGTACGAATCGAGGTCGAGCCTCCAGATCTGGTGCGGGCCCGCCATGGCGATGTAGAGGGCCCGCTCGCCCGGAATCTGGGCGATGTCCCAGGGACTGCTCAAGGCCGTCGCCTTCGCCGGACCGCTGAAGGGAATGGCCTGCATCCGGGGCGACTGGGTCCCGATGCCCGCGATCGTCGCGACGCTATGCTCCTTGAGATCCAGGGCGCGGATCGCGTGGTTCTCGGTGTCGGCGACGTACAGGATCTCGCCGTCAAGGCACATGCCCTGGGGCCGGTTGAACCGCGCTTTCTCGTACGCACCATCCTCGAAACCTTCCTCACCGTCGCCGATCACGACCGGATTGGCGCCTTCCAGGTCGGTCTGAATGATCCGGTTATGGCCGGTGTCCGAGACGAACAGGCGATTGCCCTTTCTGATCCGCGAGGACCTTGCCGGGGAACAGAAGCGGGCCGTTCGAGGGGCGTTCCATCTCCGCGCTGAACTTGAGCGGAGTCAGGTTCAAATCGCCCCTGGCCTTATGCTGCTGGACGAGCTTTCCGATGACCTGGTCCAGCTCGTCATAATGGCCTTCGCCGCTGAGACCGCCCAGATACTTCCCGTTGGGATCGATCAGGACCAGGGTCGGCCAGCTTTGCACGCCGAAGTGTCTCCAGATCACTTGATTGGCGTCGTTCACCACGGGATGCTTGATCCGGTACTCGCGGACCTTGCGGCGAATGTTCTCCGTATCGCGCTCGGCGTCGAACTTGGCCGTATGGACGCCGATCACGACGAGCTCGTTCTTGTACTTCTCCTCCAGCTTCGCCAGATCGGGGAGGATATGGTGGCAGTTGATGCAGCAGAACGTCCAGAAATCGAGCAGGACGATCTTGCCGCGCAGCTCGGGGAGCGAAATCGGGCCGCTGTTGATCCAGCCGACTCCTCCCTTCAGGCTCGGGGTGCCTCCCTGGTTGTAAGACACGAGTTTCACGACAGGGTTCGCTCCGGAGACGGCCTCGGAGAAGAGAGGCCGGTCGCCGCCGGTCGGATGATTCCGGACCAGGGCGTAGATGAGTGCGAGGGCGACAGAGCGTGGCGAATGACGCGAGCAACCATCGGGTCGAAGAACGATTGGAACTCATTCCTGGGGCCTTTCATGGTGGCGGATCGGATCGATTCGACGGCAGGGCGAGGCCGAGAATGTCCTATGGAGACATTGTAAACAACGCGCGGTCGCTTCGACAGTAATCTTTCGGGATTCGAATCGACCTGGAATGCACTCAGTGGACAAGAGAATCAAAGATCATCCAGCATCCGGCTGCTCAAGCTAGCCGAGCCTGTGGCCGAATGTTAAAATTGCGTGACGAGGATGGAGACGAAGGGCCGCGTCCGCAGCGGGGCCCCAATGAAGCGTGAGTGAGAATCCGCTCGGGCTGGGGGCGATCCGACCATCAACGGATTCCGCGGAGCGACCACCATGGGCATGGACAAATCCCTGATCTGCTACGACGACTCGTCCAAGAAGACGGATCCCTACGGCGAGCTCAAGGTCTTCGCGGGCAGCTCGGGCCAGCATCTGGGCCGGGCGATCCTGAACCGGCTCGGGAATGGAGCTCGCACGCTCCGAGACGATCGTATTCAGCGAAGGGAATATCCTCGTCCGCGTCCTGGAAAACGTGCGGCGGACGCGATGTCTTCATCGTTCAAGGGGGCGATTACCCCGTCAACGACAACTTCATGGAGCTCCTGTTCTGGATCGATGCCCTGAAAAGGGCCAGCGCCACCCAGGTGACGGCCGTTATCCCCTACTTCTCCTACGCCAAGGGGGACAAAAAGGACGAACCGAGGGTGTCGATCCGCGCCCGGGTACTGCGCCGACTGCATCGAGGCGGCCGGGGCCGATCGGGTCTTGACGATGGACCTCCACAGTCCCCAGATCCAGGGATTCTTCAAGATCCCCGTCGACCACCTCTACGCAATGCCCGTCCTGGTCGACTACTTCCGGGCCAAGCGGATTCCCGACCTGGTCGTGGCGGCTCCGGATGTGGGATTCGGCAAGCAAGCCCAGCGCTTCGGCGATATGATGGATGCCCCCGTCGTGTTCGGGAACAAGACTCGGCGCGGTCACGACGAGAAGGCCGAGATGCTCGACATCGTCGGACATCTCGAAGGCAGGAATGTCCTGATCGTGGACGACTTCACCATTTCCGGTGGCACTCTCTGCGAAATGGCGATCGCCTGCAAGCAACGCGGTGCCAAGGACATTTACGCCTGCGTTTCTCACGGTGTCTTCTCCAAGGGGTCCGCGGCGCGGATCGCGAAGAGTCCAATCAAGGAATTGGTCCTCACCGATACGATTCAGCACCGCTTCGAGCCGCTCGCCCCGAACTGCAAGGTCGTGAGCATCGCCAGCCTTTTCGCCGATGCCATCATCTCGATCCATCGCCGTGAGAGCGTCAGTCGCCTCTTCGATAATCCCTTTCCCAGCAAGGGTTAGGGTATCGGCGCCCCGATCCGTCTCGTTGACTTCCTCTCCCCGCGTGCCTAGTATGATGATTGGTTTTCTTGATGGGCTGTTCGCGGATCGATTCTACGTTGAGACGCAGGAGAGTGGCGATGACGGATCGGCCCCGAACCTTGGGCGAGCTGAAGTCGAGCGGATATCGGATGGAGTCGGTCAAGGATGAGATGAGACGAAATCTCATCGCCAAGCTCGAAGACAGGCAAGCCGCTTGTTTCCCGACATCCTCGGCTACGAGGAGACCGTTGTCCCTCAGATCGAGAACGCGATCCTGTCCAAGCATGATATCTTGTTCCTGGGTCTGCGCGGTCAGGCCAAGACCCGGATGCTCCGTCAACTGGTCCATCTCCTCGATGAAGCGATTCCGATCGTCGCCGGCTCCGAGATCAACGATCATCCGCTGGCGCCCGTCTCGAAGCAGGCTCGTGAGCTCATCGCCGAGCAGGGCGATCGGACCCCGATCGAGTGGATCGGCCGAGATCGGCGATACCACGAGAAGCTCGCCACTCCCGACGTGACGATCGCCGACTTGATTGGCGAAGTCGATATGATCAAGCACGCCGAGGGTCGATACCTTTCGAGCGAGCTGACCATGCACTTCGGCCTGATCCCGCGCACGAACCGCGGAATTTTCTCCATCAACGAGCTGCCCGATCTCGCCCCCAAGATCCAGGTCGGTCTGTTCAATGTGCTGGAAGAGCGGGACATCCAGATCCGAGGCTATCCGGTTCGACTCGACCTCGATCTCTGCATGGTCTTCTCGGCCAACCCGGAGGACTACACCAACCGCGGTCGAATCGTGACCCCGCTCAAGGACCGCATCGGCTCTGTGATCCGCACGCATTATCCGCTCACCCGCGAGATCGGCATCGCGATCAGCGACCAGAACGCCTGGCTGCAACGAGAAGGCGTCAATGGCGCCGACGTTGGCCATCCCGCAATATGTCAAGGAGATTGTCGAGGAGATCGCCCGGCTGGCACGGTCGTCGCCGCACGTGAATCAGCAGTCGGGCGTCTCGGTGCGGATGTCGATCGCCAACCTGGAGAATGTCGTCTCCAACGCCGAACGCCGGTCGATCATCAACCGGGAGCGCTGGATCATCCCCCGGGTCTCCGACCTGGGCTCCGCCTCGGCCAGTGCGCGCGGCAAGCTCGAATTGACCATGTCGGAAGACGACGGACACGAGGACAAATTGATCCATCGCATCATCGACGAAGCGACCAAGAACATCTTCGCGCTTCACCTCGATCTTCGCGAGTTGCGTCCCATCGTCGATTATTTCGAGGCCGGCCACAGTATCGAGGTCGGCGACACGCTCTCGACCGGCACGATACTCGAGCGGATCGCCAAGGTACCCGGCCTGCGGAAGCGAGCCGAGGAGTTCGCCGACCACGGCGATCCCCAATCTCTCCGACCGCGAGGCCCGTGAGGCCGCGACGGCCAGCGCGGCGGAATTCATCCTCGAGGGGTTGCACGTCCACAATAAGCTCAACAAGTCGGCCAAGGCCGGCGGCAGGAGCTACCGGCGTTGAGCGGAACTCGACCTCATCCCCAACCTGGAATCCGTTATCTGGGAATCCTCTGAGGAGCCGAGAGGGCTGACCATGTCATCATTTGAATACACCAAGTGGGATGGCTCTCAGCAATTCCTCCCCCAGTCGGCCGATAAGACCTTCGATCAGCTTTCCGAGTACCTGATGCAATATGGCGAGCAAGTCCTGCGCAACATGGATGATCTCGAGGACGAGATGCCGGAAGTCGTCGAGCTGATCCAGAAGGAAGGCTTGATCGAGAAGGACCTCGATGGCCAGTGGCGCGTCACCCCGCGAGGTGTTCGGCGCATCCAGGACAAGGCACTGGAAGACCTGTTCCAGTCGTTCCGACGCGACTCGTTAGGCCGGCACGACACCCCGGAGAAGGGTGAAGGGACCGTCCCAACGGAGGACACCCGCCCTTACGTCTACGGCGACTCGCTGGCCAACTTGAACATGCATGAAACCCTCAAGAACGCCTACATTCGCCAGGGTGGAGGCGTGCCGATCCGGCTCAGCTCGGACGACTACGTCGTGCACGAGACCGAGTTCCAGACGCGTTGCGCGACGGTTGTCCTGATCGACATGAGCGGGTCGATGAACCGCTACGGGAAATACTACACGACCAAGAAGGTGGCGCTGGCCCTCCAGGGCATGGTCCGGAGCCGATATCCTCAAGACTCACTCCAGATGATCGGCTTTTATACGTTCGCGAACCTGATGAACGAGCGGCAGCTCTTGAACTCCGCGCCGAAGCCGGTCAGCATGTACGACAGCCGGATTCATCTGCGCTTCGACCTCGATCACCCGGTGGGCCGAGTCCCGCAGCATTTCACCAATATCCATGCGGGACTTCGACTGGCCCGGAGCGTCCTCTCGCGTCAGCCGGCCGTGAACAAGCAGATCATTGTGATCACCGACGGCGAACCCACGGCGCACATCGAAGGCCGCGAGGTCGTCCTGATCTACCCGCCCGCCGAGAAGACCGCGACGCACACCCTGGCCGAAGTACGCCATTGCGCCAACGCGGGCATCCGCGTTTCGAGCTTCGCGCTGATCGAGGACTACTTCTACCTGGGCCTCGTCAACTTTGTCGAGGAAATGGCCCGCGTCTCGAAGGGCGTTGCCGCGTATTGCTCGACCGACGACATCGGCAACCTCGTGTTCGACAGTTTCGTCGGCGGAAGGAGAACGCGGCGATTCGATCGCTAAGATCGGCCGTTGAACTCAAGCGATCGATGCAGCCTTCGGGATTGTCTAGCAACTCCTTGAGTCTCGCACCGAGAGTTCGTCAGGTAGTTGAGCCAGCCAGGTCTCATCCAAGAGGCCGACGTCGATCATGTCGAGCAAGTGCATTTGGTCCTTGTCGCGGAACGAAGTCAGTTTCATCCGCACCAATGACTCGAACGCGACCACGCGAAACGACGGCTGTCGATTCCGCCTCACTCACTTCCGGTGCCGGCATCGAGGTCGTCGGATCGGACTCGTTCTCCCGCGAAGATGATGTGGACCGCGTCTCGGGCCTTCGCGTCCGGCCCGTCGAGGAACATGTCGATGCCTTTGACATGTCGAAACACGAAACCAGCTTTCGGAAAAGGCGGATTTCGCGGCCTCCAGGTCGGATCGCCTCAGCAGGATGTCAACGTCCTGCGTGTTCCGCACGGCCGCCTCATCGATCCGAGCGACCCAGTTGGCCACGGCGTTGCCGCCGATCACGGCGTAGGGAATCTTCGCGTCTTCGAGAGCACGCGCAGCACGGTGCAATCGTTCGCGGACTTTCTCCACGGCTCTCACCATCCTGTCCAAGAGGTAGTCATCAGTCCGAATGCTCGTCATCCTCACCTCCCGAGCGTGCCCCTTCGAGTCACGCCCATTGCTTCTCCAAGGTATAGGGCAGCACCTTGACCCCGCGGCTCCTCAGCGGAGCCATTGCATCCTTCAGACGCTTCTGCTGCTCGGCCCAGGCTGGTCCTTCCAGGAACGTCACTCCCGGCCGGGCTGGCGTGCGGGTCTCGGACCTCATTCTCATCGAGGAGGAACACATGGTCTCCGGAACGGAGATCGAGCGTCTGGATCAACGCCGCATGTCTCGCGGACATGCGTCTCAGCCCGCTCGATGCCACCGGCGCCGACGAGGGTCATGAGACTGACCGCCAGTCCCGCCGCCTTGAGATCGGCCACGCAGGACCGCAACTCCTCGTCCGCCCAGCTCTTTCCGTAAATCGCCCGGACCGCCGGGTCACCCGACTCAACGCCGAGACTCAGTCGAACCAGTCCCCGCGCGGCGAACTCGCACCAGGCGGTTCGATCGGGTCGGGGGAGCGTGAAGTCGTCGAGGAAGGCGTGGATCCCTTCGAGTCGCGGGGCGGCCGAGTCCATCTCGGCGGGATCCGCTTCGCGAGAGGCAGCCTTCGGCTGGATCGGGAAAGCTTGCCTGACCGCATCGAGGTAGGCGGCGATGTCGTCGACCGGGCAGCGAAGAACGTCGCTCCCGGCCAGGAACGCCACCCGGCTTTGCGAGAGCCGACGACCCCAGAGTGCGGCCACCTCGCGCGCATGCTGCTCGAATTCGGTCCGGCGTCCGCACATAATACTCGGCCGCACGGCCCATTCCGAAGCTGCGACCGTCGGCGTGTCCGAGCGTCGCCTGGAGGACGACGGCGTTCAGGCAATCGGGAGGCAGGAAGGGTAGGGGGCCATAGGTGCCCAGATAACGCTCGCGGTGGGCGAACCAGGCGGCGTTATCCCATCGACCGATCCGTTCCAGGAAGTCGTCGAGCTCGTCGCGGCCGAGCGGTTGGGCTTTGGCCGTCGGCGGTTGTCGGAACCGCAATCGTCCGGCGCCGAGGTCGGCCAGCAGCTCCAGCGCGACGGAACGGATCCGGCTATCGAGGTCAGTGGCCTCTTCATAGCCCAGGCGCCGCCGGTGCAGGACGAGGTTGGGGCCTTCGCGTACCCGATCGATGGCGTGAATCTCGGCGTCGAGTCCCTTCAGATAGTGGATTCCTTCGACGAACGCCCGCTGCCAGCGGCCCTCCAGATCGAAGTGGTAGATCGGAGCATCGCCGAAATAGAGGGAGAATGCCCCTTGTTTGAAGCCGGCGAAGATGGGATCGCCGTTCGCCGAGACCGGTTCCAGGCCGATTCTCTTGCGATATAACGCTCCCTGGTTCAACAGGCACGCGGCTTCGGTGAGATGTTCCTGCTCCATGGCACTCGAGTTCCCCGATGGCGGTTCCGGCATTGAATCGTCGGCGACGGCTCGGGAGGACCTGGGAAATCGCCCTCCTCGGAACCGATGACACCCATTATATTACCCAACCTCGAGGAACGTCGTCCGCAAGCGAACAGGAAGCAAGGATGGTCTTCCCCTGGCGGCTCCGATGCCCGCGGAATGCAGGAGGGAACCGTGGAACCGGACACCTTGCCGCCTGATGTGCGGACTCAGGACGTATCCCGAGGTCGCAAGTTCGCGGCGATCGGCGTGGATGGAAGCGATCTTCATTCTCCTGCTGGCACTCGGCCTGAACCTGGCGGGCAATCGCGGAACCGGTCTCTGGGACCGGGACGAGCCGAGGTATGCCGTCAGCGTCCGGGAGATGCGCGAGAAAGGCGACTGGATCTTCCCCAGTTTCAATGGCGAGCCGCGATATCATAAGCCGATCCTGATCTACTGGCTGATGGGCCTGACGACGGCCGTCGCGGGTGACAACCCATTTGGGGCCCGGTTAGTCTCCGGTCTGGCCGGGGCAGCGCACCGCGGTCGGCGTCTGGTGGCTGGGCCGACGGATGTTCGGTCCGCGCGGTGGGTTGCTTTCCGGCCTGATGTTCGCGACCGCGCCGATCGTTGTGGCCGAGTCCAAGCTGGCGACCACCGACGCGACTCTGATGCTCTGGCTCCTGGGGTGCCAGGCGAGTTTGTGGGTCCTGAGTCGGCGCCCCTCGCGAGTGGCCGCCGCGCTGTTCTGGATTCTCCTCAGCCTGGCCATTCTGACCAAGGGGCCGATCGGTCCCGCGATGATCGCCGTCTCGACGCTCCTGGCCTGGTGGTGGGGATGGCCCGTCCCATCGCGGCATCGTCTCCATTGGCGATGGGGTCTGCCCGTACTCCTGCTCCTGACCTGCCCATGGTTCGTGGCGGTCAGCATCGCCTCGCACGGGGAGTTCCTGCGATTCGCGGTCGGGAAGCAGATTGTCCACCGCCTCGCGACCGACATGGAGGCTCATGGCGGCTTTCCCGGGCTACTATCCCCTGGTTTCGACGCTGGTCTTCTACCCCTGGTCGGCCCTCGTGCCGGCCGCGATCGTGGGTGCCTGGGTGCGCCGCAAGGCGAATCCGGACCTCAGCTTCCTGCTCGGGTGGATCGATCGGGCCGCTGATCCTGCTCGAATGTTTTCAGACCAAGTTGATCCATTACTACCTTCCGGCGTTCCCGGCCTGTGCGCTCCTGGCGGCCTGGCTCGTCCTCGCGATCTCCGCGGAGGACGTCAACATTCGTCGACAGCCGCTTGGTCGCTTCGGCATGGCGCTCCTGGTCGGGATCGGGCTGGCCGCTGGCCGCGGTGCTCCTGGCCGCGACTCGCGTTCGTGCCCGGAAACCTCCGATGGCCGATGGTGGTGATGGGGGGGCTGCTCATCGTCGGGACTCTGCGGCCGTGCTGAAGTTTCAACGAGGCATCAGCGTGCGGGCCGTCCAATCACTCGCCCTGACGTGGACCCTGGTCCTCTTCGTCCTGGTCGGCTGGCTCGTCCCGGCGTGTGAACCATACCGGACCTCGCGGATCATCGGCGAACGGCTGGCTTCGCTCTCGAAGCAGAGGGGACTCGAAGCCCGTCTTGCTCGAGTACCAGGAGCCCGGGGTCATCTACGCGCTGGGACACCCCGCCGCTCTGACGCGGGATCGCGACGGCTTCTTCGCTCATCTGGGGATGGCCGATCCGTCCTGACCGTCCTGCTGTCGAGCGAGATCGACGTGATGCGAAGTCGATTTTGGACTCGATGTGAGACCCATCGAGCCCGTCGAATGCTACGACCTGACCAAGGGGAAACGCCAGACACTCCACCTCGCCGTGGTTCGTCAGGGCGACTCAGATCCGTCCCGAGGCTCCGCACGCTCTCTCGACGGCCAACGGTGCCCCCTTGGAGAAGTCGCTCGTAAAGTGAACGAAGCTCCCGGGTCATCGTCTCGTGGCGGAACTGGTCGGCAAAACGGCGACGCCCCTCTTCACCCATCGCGGCTCGGAGGGGCGGGTCGGCGGCCAGATGAAGGATCGCCTGCCGGAGCCCATCCAGGTCGCGCGGCCTGAGCAGGAATCCCGTCTCCGGGAGCACGACCTCTCGCGCCCGTCGATGTCATAGCTGATCGCGGGGCGACCGACCAGCAGCGCCTGCGGCAAGACGCGAGCGAGGCCCTCGCGAAGACTCGGATGGATGACCGCATCGACGGCCCCGAGCAGTTCGGGAATGCGATCGGGAGGGACCAGGCCCGTGAGGATGAACGATCGCCGGATCCCCAGCCGATCGAGATCGGCGATCAAGCGGTCGCGGAGGATCCCGTCACCGATCCAGACGAACCGGACCTTCGGGTTCTCCGCGATGATTCTCGGCGCGATGGCGAGGATGTCGTCGTGACCCTTCAGCTCGAAGAGTCGAGCGACCGTGGCGAACGCAACCTCGTCGTCGGCCAGGCCGAGCTCGCGACGGACCTCCGGACGCGCATGCGCCTCGGATTCAGGAACGCGTCCGCGTCCATCCCGCTGTAAACCGTCAGGAACTGGCCGGGTTGTCCAACCCCGGCCGCCAGGGCTTGCGTGGTCATGGCGTCGCAAACGCTGACGATCGCATGACATCGCCGAGCCGCCCATCGCTCCAGCGCAATATAGAGCCGATTCCTCCAGGGTCTCTCGAACGGCCCGAACGGCATCCCGTGGATCGTGTGCACGATCGCCGGGACCCGCTCGTCCCAGGCGGCCGCCCGGCCGAGAATCCCCGCCTTCGAGCTGTGCGTGTGGACGACGTCGGGTTTCAATCGCCGAAACGCCGAGCGAAGCTTCCGATAAGCGGCGAGGTCAACCCCTGGTCGGATCGGCCGGACCAATTCGCCCATGACTTCAACTTTCAGCCCCAGACGCGAGGCACGGTCGAACAAATCGCCCTCCGGGCCCTCCGCCGGCCCGGTGATGAGCGTGACATCGTCGCGATAGTGATGGTGTAAGCCCTCGACCGTCAGCAGCGTATTCTCCTGGGCACCGCCGAGGATCAATCTCGTAATCACATGGACAATCCGCATCATGCACTCCGATGTCAGTCACCGCTACCCTCAATCACCCATAGCGTACCCGAATCAGGAACAAGCCTTGCGGAGGGGCCGTCGGCCCCGCCTCCACCCGGCTCTCGGCGGCGAGGACTTCCGCAACCCATCCCTCGGGGCGTTTGCCGGAACCGACCAGCACCAGGGTACCCGCGATCGAGCGAACCATGTTGTACAAGAATCCGTCGGCCTCGACCTCGATGGTGACGATGTCCTCGTGGCGTTCGACGGCGATGTCGTGAATCGTGCGAACGCTGCTCGTACGATTGGGCCATTCGGTCTCGAAACTGCGGAAATCATGCCGGCCCAGAAGGCACTGTGCGGCACGGTCCATCGAGTGCGACATCGAGGGCGTGAGGAATGTGCCAGCTCGAACGAAGCTGAAACGGGCTGGCGATGCGGGCATTGTCGATGACATAGCGATACCGCTTCGACTTCGCATCCAGGGTCGCGTGAAAGGCCTGTGGCATCTCCTGGGCCGTTAGCACCCGTACGTCGCGAGGCATCAACGCGTTCAGGGCGCGGACGAAGGTCTCGGTCGAGTGACCTGACGCGGTGAAGAAATGGACCGATTGTCCCAGCGCATGGACTCCGGCGTCGGTGCGACTGCTGGCGGTTGTGTTCGTCCGGGCCCCCGTCAGCCGCTCCAGGGCCTCCTCGAGGGCTTGCTGGACGGTCCTCAGACCCGGTTGGCGCTGCCAACCGTGGAAGTCGGTTCCATCATAGCAAAGGATCAGCTTGATGTTCCGCATGGGCGCGACAGCGGTCCCAGGTCCGCTCACGCTCAAACCTCAATCGGAGCGAGTTCCAGGAGCTTCTCGGCGATCTGCACGGCATTCGTGGCCGCCCCTTTACGGAGGTTATCGCTGACGCACCAGAACAGGAGTGCGTTGGGCCGGCAGAGGTCGAGTCGAATCCGGCCGACGTAGACATCATCCTTGCCAACGGCATCGGCGGCCAACGGGTATCGCTGGGCCATCGGGTCGTCCACGACCGTCACCCCCGGGGCGACGGACCAGAGGGCCAGCGCCTCCTCGACCGAGACCGGACGCTCCGTCTCGACGAGAATCGACTCGCTGTGCGAGAAGGCGACCGGAACGCGAACGCAAGTCGGACTGACGTCGATGGTTGGGTCACCCATGATCTTGCGTGTCTCGTTGACCATCTTGATCTCCTCCTTGGTATAACCGTTGGGCAGGAAATCGTCGATGTGCGGGATGCAGTTGCCGAAGATCGGGTGGGCAAACTTTGACCGGCGCGGGTCGTGCGGAACCTCGGACGTGGGCCTCGGTCTGGGAGCCGAGCTCGAGAATCCCCTTCATCCCGGCGCCGGAGACGGACTGGTAGGTGCTGACGACGACGCGACGGACTCTGGCCGCGTCGTGGAGCGGCTTGAGAGCAACCACCATTTGAATGGTCGAACAATTCGGATTGGCGATGATCCCTCGGTGTTTGAGGATGTCCTGGGGGTTCACTTCGGGAACCACCAGGGGGACATCGGGCTCCATCCGGAAGGCACTCGAATTGTCCACGACCACGGCGCCCGCGGCGGCCGCGATCGGGCTCCAATGGCGGGAGATGCTTGCGGGCGTGCTCGAAAGGACGATTTCGATCCCCGAGAACGCGTCGGGCGGAAAGGGGCTGGATCGTATGGTCCTCACCCCGGAATTGCACGGTTTTGCCCGCACTCCGCTCGGAGGCGAGGAACTTGATCGAGGCGATCGGAAAATCGCGCTCCTCCAGCAGGCGGATCATCCGCTCACCCACCGCACCACTGGCCCCAACAACGGCGACGTGCTTCACGATCGGGCTCCGGTGTCCCGTCAGGATTGGTTCTCGAACGGCAAGGTCCCTGTCGGGAATGGGCGGCAAGGGCAGCGGATGGACTCGCGGTCCATCGTGGGCTGGAAGTCAGAGCCTGGTCCGGCACCCGGGGTTCGCTCGCGCCGGATCGCTGTCGGTGCTCCCGGTCTCGAATTCCGTTCTTCTTAATTTTACCGTACGAAGCGTCCACCGAAAACCCTGGTCAAACCGAATGCGTCGAGGCAATGACAGAAGCCAACTGTCCCGGAGCGGGCATTCTCTACTAGAATAGAGGTGAGTCGAGGCTGCTGGGCGGATCGAGTTGCGGATTGAGGGTCAGTGCTTTGAAAGTCTTAGTCATCGGCAAGGGAGGGCGTGAGCACGCTCTTTGCTGGAAAATCAAGCAGTCGCACCGGGCCTCGGCGATCTTTTGCGCTCCCGGGAACGCGGGGACCGCCCTGGACGTGCATAACGTCTCGATCGAGCCCGGGGATACCCGGGGCCTGGTCCAGTTCGCGAAGCGCGAAGGGATCGGGTTGACGGTCGTCGGCCCGGAAGAGCCGCTCGTCAAGGGGATCGTCAACGTCTTCCAGCGCGAGGGCCTGCGGATCTTCGGCCCGCGCAAGGAAGCGGCCGAGCTGGAAGGAAGCAAGGTCTTTGCCAAGGACCTGATGCGTCAGGCGGGGATTCCCACGGCCGATTACCGCGTGTTCCGATCGGCCCCGGATGCCGAGCACTACGCGCTCTCGCGCGAGGTTGCTCTCATCGTCCGCTCGCGCGGCCGCTCGACGATCCGCCATACGCTCCACTGCCGCACGGCCGCCGAGACGCTCGAGGCCATCGACCGGATCATGGACCCCCGCGAGATGCTCAGCGCGGGCGTGCAGGTCGAGATCGAGGAACGCGGCCAGAAGCGCGTGTTCGGCACCGCGGCCGAGGCCCGCGACTTCGTGCTGGGCCGGCCGCTGGGACTGGTCCTCAAGGCCGACGGCCTGGCTGCCGGCAAGGGCGTTTTCGTTTGCGACAACCTCCGGCAGGCCCTCGACGGCATCGAACAGATCATGATCCGGCGCATCTTCGGGCAGGCCGGCGATCGCCTCATCATCGAGGAGCGCCTCGACGGTGAGGAAACCAGCGTCCTGGCCCTCACCGATGGCCGGACGATCGTTCCGCTGGAGTCGAGCCAGGATTATAAACGCGCCTTCGACCACGACGAAGGGCCCAATACCGGAGGCATGGGCGCCTTCTCGCCGACCCCGATCGTCACGCCCGATCTGATGGAGCAGGTGGAGCGTGAAATCCTCGTCCCGGCCATTCACGCTCTGAAGCGAGCCCGGCGCCCCTTTCGGGGGGTGCTCTATGCCGGTCTGATGCTGACGAACCAGGGACCCAAGGTCCTCGAGTTCAACGTCCGCTTCGGCGATCCGGAGACCCAGGTCGTCCTCATGCGATTGAAGTCCGACCTGCTGGAGGTCCTGGAGGCCGCGGCCGACGAACGGCTGGATTCGGTTGCGCTCGAATGGGACCCGCGACCCGCGGTCACCGTCGTGATGGCCTCCGAGGGCTATCCCGGCCATTATGAGCGGGATCGCGTGATTCAGTACCTCGAGGCGGTGGAGCGGATGACCGACGTCAAGGTCTTCCACGCGGGCACAACACTCCGAACCGAAGCGGCGCCGGGCCGCGACGCCCGGATCGTCACCGAGGGCGGTCGCGTTCTGAACGTGACGGCCCTCGGCGAGACCTTGGAGGAAGCTCAGGCGCGCGCCTACGAGGCTGTCCGGACGATCAGGTTTCAGGGCGCCTGGTATCGCCGGGACATCGCGGAACGGGCCAGCCGTGCCGGCCGATGACTTCCGTCACCGGCCGGCGCACTCGCGTGGGTCGTCAAGGTGACGGACCGTCACTTCTTATGCTTACGGCTCGCGGCTTTCTCCGCGTTGCGTAGCAACCGCAGGTTGCTCGGAACATGGTCGATCTTGATCAATCCCTTGAGTGAATTCTGGCCCTTGTGATAGACCGTCGGGGCGACATAGGGCGCGGATGGCACACTCGGTGGGATGACCGGCCCCTTCTTGATATGGACAACGCGGGCAAAGAACGCCGAGTTGGAGCGCGGGGAGGTTACCAAGGGGTTCGACGAGTTCTCGATCACCCCCTCGAACTTGACGTTGATGACCCCGCGCGGCAGGACGAGGTTGTCGGGTGCGCCAAACGGGAAGATGTTACCGCTGGTGGGCTCGAACGTACCGGCGCTGCCGACCAGGGGCGCCATTCCGGACGGGTTGCGGGTCGACCGAGGCCGAGATGACCGAGTTGGTGATGTTGCCGGCGATGCGCCCGGCGATACTTCCGCCGTTCTGGGCGAATGGCTCCAGGAAGGTCAACGAGGGACTGACCTGGGGATCGGTGATCGTGGGCGGAGGCGTGCCGAAAAACACGCCGCTTCCCGCTGACAAGAGTGACGTCGGCGGATAGTTCGTGTCGGTGAACAGGCTTTGACAATAGCCGGCCTGGATGTTGGTGTTCTCGACCTGGCCACCGATGAACAGGTTCTGGATCGACCGGGTCACCGTGACCGTCGAATTGGTCGCGTCCCGGTTGGCGCGGAGTGACTGGATCGCGAGACTGTTGATCGTCACGTTATCCATGCCCAGGCCGAAGGAGACGTTCCTGGAGCCGGAAGGGGCCATCAGGATCACGTTGTTGGTCTCGCCGCCAATGAAGAAGTTACTGATCTTCGCATCCAATGCACCCTCGACGGGGGTCGTGCTCAAGGAATACTCTTCGACCAGGGTCGTGAAATTCGTCGCATTGCCGCCGACTCGCACGTCGCCGATCTGGCCGGTACCGGCCTCGCTGGCCGAAGAGATGACGTACGTTCCACCCGGCGACAGACCGCTGGAGGGGACGGAGCTCGCGAATTGCGAGGGTGCCAGGCCCGAGGCCGCGTTCCCATTGATCGTGTTCGCCTGGAACAGGTTCAACCGCCCGCTTACCAAGAACGTCGCCATGTCCTGGAAGGCCGGCGAACCCGAGGTGGTATTGACCTGCGCGTCGGTGGTCACGCTATTCACAATGATGCTGGTCCCCGTCGTGATCGGAAGCCCCAGGTTGATATCGAATTCATTGCTCTGTCCCGATTGATTGAGCGGAGTAGCCCCTGTGGGCGTGTAATCTGCGTCCACGCCGCCGAAGCGAAGCGTCGTTGACGCCTCCGGGGATACTCGATGAGACCAGCCTGCTTGGCCCCGGTGTGGATCGACGAGGTCGCGGAAGGCAAGCGTCGAATCGGTGTGAGCCAGGTAGAAATCGGGCATGTCGATCGCATCGATGCCGTTCTGCTGGATCCGGAAATTCGAAACCTGACCGGTGTCGATCTTGCCCAGCTCGCCGGTGGGTGTCACGACCAGGTTTTCGAAATAGACGTTCGAGTCGCCATCGGGTGCAGGAGTTACGGTACCGACCAGCTTGGTCTCGGATGTGATCGATCCGCCCACGGTGATCGTGGAGATCGAATCCATCGTGTTGCCGGTCTCCTTGGTGAAGGCGGCGCCGTTCTGGTCGACGACATTGAGCGTCCCCGGCCCGTAAAGCCGGAGGGTCCACTGGGCCCCATCCGGATCCGTCCCTCGCACGGTGGCCGTCGGCTTCCCGTAGGCTGAGGACAGGAGTTGCCGCGTCTCCAGGCTCTCCGCCACGGGCCGAAGAGATCGTGTCGGTGGCGATGGCTTCCGCTTCGACATGGAACAGACACCCCTTTCCGAGGAGGCAAGGCCGACCTCCGTCCCGGATTGCTCAGCCCCAAATCCATTTCTGATCTGGGCTTATGTTGCCTCTTCCCAGAATCCGGGATCCGAGCCGGTAGCCCACCTCGCTCGAACCGTTCGGATTCGCAATCATGACGTTCTGCAATCAAGCGGCAATACGGATCACCAGGGGAGCATCCGCCTGCTTTCAACGAGAATCGGCAAGGTGCTCGGAATTCTTGAGAGATTCGTTAAAATTATTTCAATCGTCACAACCCGAACAACGCGATTCGAATTCACCAAGGATGGTTGGGTTGGGTCGATGAGCCAAATCCGAGTCGTGCGGGAACACCTCCTCAAACCATAGAGCCCGATTGCATTCTTCCCCGGGTCGAGCACCTCGATGAGCAATCGGTCGGCAGGCTGGGGGCTGTAAGGATCGCGCCATAATGAGTAGCCTCTCAAATCCGCGTCGCCGTCCCTCTGTTCGTATCACCTTGCAACGAGCCGAACGTCTCCATCGCCTTGTGGTTTTCCTGGCCGAAACCCCCCGGACTCGTGCCGTCATCCTCTCGGAATTGCGAATTGGCTTGCGCACGTTCTACCGGGAGCTGGACCTGCTCAAGCGATGCGGCGTGAAGGTTCGCCACAAGACCAAGCGATATTTGCTCTTGGCGACCGCGGCACAGGCGGAAGGGCGATTGCCGTTCCCCGATCCCCAGTTAAGTTTTGCCGAGATGGCCGAGCTGGCACAATGTGATTGCCCGGCCGGTGCGCGGCTTGCGGAATTGCTCGCCTCTGTCACCCAACATCCCGAGCCACCGAAAAAGCGTCAGACGGAGGCCCGGAAGCGCCGGCAAGCGACACCCAAGGGCAAGACCTCGGACGGGAAATCGAAGGAATGAGTTGGACCCGTGCAATGACTGGGGAGGGGCTCGAACCCTCGACCCCCGGATTAACGTATCCTCCCAACATCGCCACAACCCCGTGGCGAAGCGAAGCGCGCGGGACATGAATCCCAGTCGGGAAGACTCCGGGTGGATCGATCCAAACTCCGAGTCGCTTAACACCAAGGCGAC
Source organism: uncultured Isosphaeraceae bacterium (assembly GCA_963842405.1). Classification (GTDB taxonomy): domain Bacteria; phylum Planctomycetota; class Planctomycetia; order Isosphaerales; family Isosphaeraceae; genus CAVZRC01. The sequence goes on from CAWJGW010000005.1 coordinate 70,753, forward strand.
GGCTTGTTCGTGGCACGGTCCCGGCGCGGGGTCAGCCATGCCATGACTGAACGGAAAGAGATCGCGCAACTCCTCAGAACCATTCTATGGTTCTCAGTGTTGCTTGATTCCATCGCTTTCCTTCTCAGTCGGACAGGATGAAGTAATCCCATGCTCCCTACTACCGAACACAGAGCCTCGTCGCGCGAGATCACGCTGAATGACCAGACGTACGTTCAACTGATGGGATCGAAGGGGATGTCGATCACGAGAGGCAGGCTCCTCAACGTCAGCATGGGCGGCGCCTTGATCCACGTTGATAACGCGGCAGAGCCGGATTGGCCCAATTGGATCCGCCTCGAGCGGGCGCCGGAGACCGGTTGGATCGCGGCGGACGTTGCCCGCTTCGACCGGCCCCAGGAAGTCGCACTCAAGTTCCGTGCTCCCTGCCCACTGGAGTTCTTCCTGGCAGCCACACTCAGGGGCGATCCCCGGCGGGCCGCCAGCAGAGGAGCCGAGACTCCGTTACTCGATGACGTCATGTCGGAAGCCTCGACGCTAGCCGAGAACCAACAATGAGATGAGAGCGAGACGGCGTAATCATTCTCGATGGCGAGACTGTAGCACTATCTCCGGCTTGGCCATTGCGATATGCTTGAACTCTGTGCATACATACAATGAGACGGCGGTGATGCGGACAGAAGGGCGGGAAGCGACAGACACCCGTTCAGAGGCCGATGACTCGTGAGACGACGGAGAATCCGCGATGGGTGCTCATCCCTACTCGTACGTGGTAAAGTACCGGCCCGACATCGACGAAGCTCTCCAGGAACTGAGGGAACGGGAGTTCCAGGCCGGTCGATACAACCCCGTCATCCCGTTCCTCGGCTTCCCGATCGTCCCGGACTCCCCCTCGCCGGGCGCCCGGCACGCGACGATGGCCGAGGCCTGCAAGGCTGCCGGGGCGAGTGGCACTTGCTCCATCATCGATCTCGATCGCGTCTCGGATGAGCCCGATTACGGAGCGGTAACGGCGATGCGAGACAATATGCTGCAAGCGCTCTTCGGCACCACGCATCCGACCCGACAGATGGTGGAAGCGAATCACGACCTCTGGGACGACTTGGAGCGTGGTCAGGGCATCTACATCGTGCTGTACAAGGACGATCAACCGGACGAGATCTACTTCGCAGGATATTCGTACGATTAGTCGATCACGGCTTTGACGACTCCGGCCAACACTTCCCCTAACTCCGTCAAGGCATAGAAACTGTTCTTGCCTTGACGGCGAGGGATGATCACCCCGCCGTGGCGGAGCAGAGCGAGGTGATGGCTGACGGCAGGCTGGGATACGTTGAATTCCTCGCACAACGCCCCGACATGCTTTTCCCCGTTGGCCAGCATCCGGATCACCTGCAACCGGGTTGGGTCGCTGATCTGCTTCAAGAGGCTCGCTGCCTTTATCACCTTGAGGCGCCGCACGCCCTCGATCTGGGCTTTGGTCTTTCGGGTCGTGGCCTTCGCCTTCGGCGTCACGAATTTTGAGCCGTTCTTGCCGGTCGTAATCATCGGAATCCCTCAATTTCTGAAAAATGGGTCGAAGGCCCAGGACGCCCCCTTGATTTTCCTGACCACCCGTGCATGGATTAATGGTTAAAACCACCGTGTGATCAGTTTATACAACATTTTTATTATCTCCATGACGTCATCAATTTGCAAAATAATTTTAGATTTTTATTACATTTTTCAATATTCCGCCCTCGACATAAATAAGTCTGAATTCTAACATCTTGACAAGCAGTCTGGGTTCGCTCCGCAGCCGGATCGCTCTGAGAGGCGATTACGGCCGCCAGTCGGCAGATACATGCACTTTGGTAACATCGCTAATTTACGTCGTCGGTATCACTTGACATCACGCCAATGGTTTTAGCTGCTGGCCATGATCAGTCGACCTTTCCGGATTCGGTGGGATCGTCAAGGGCGAGTTTCAAACCCACCCCGAGGGTTTCCGCGTAACGAAAGAGGGTCTCCAGCGTCGGGTTCAGGTTCCAACTATTCTCGAGCCGACTGATGGCGGCGCGGGTCAGGCCCGATCGTTCGGACACATCCGTCAGGCTCAACCCCATCCGTTCGCGGATCTTCCGGAGTCGGACCGCCAGGGCGCGGAGCTCGATGTACTGCGCTTGCGGGACTAGCACATCCAACTCGCCGCGGTCGATCAGCTCGTCGGGGCCGGGCCGGTCGGTCCGCGCTCGCTCGCGAATCGCCGTGATGGCGGCTTGATGATCGGCCGAGAGCGCGGGCTTTTCGTGCGTCTTGCTCATCTCTGCCTCCCTTGGGGCGGCGGGACTTCGTATGCCGTGCTGGGATAGATGGTCCGGGGATCGTCGCACACTTCCTCCCAGATGACCGTGATGTGTTTCCCTGTCGAAGTCCAACCGAACGCTTCCGGTCGGCTCAAGATTGACGATCGTCTGGACCAGCGAGCGGTGATCAGCTCTGACGAGGTGGAAGCCAACTGATCATGTCGGGTCTTGCCGAACATACCGAAGGCTCTGGCCGCTTGTCCCCTCTGGCTCGCAGGGGAGGGGACCAGGGGCGGCCGTTTCGCCCATTGGCCGGGCACTTGACACGGGCCATGCCTAAGATTCTACTTTCACTGCGGACATCCGGGTGATGGCGCCCGAGACGTCGCCGTCTGCTTCGCCTCAATCGATCGATGTGGAATCGCCGTGTCCCGGGTGACAGCCCCCTTGAGGAGACTTATCTTGATGACCGCTGTTGTCCGTCCACGATCCATCAGAATGTCCCGTCGCGCAAATCTCCGCACCGCCTCGATCACGGCCCCCAATGCTGCCGGCTTCCTGGCCCTTGCTGTCGCTTTCGTGCTCGTGAGCATCCAACCGGCGCAGGCCAACCCGATCGTCTACATCGAGACGGGCACCCTGACGGGCACGATCGGTGCCACGTCATTCACCGACGCCGCGGTCACGCTGACCACCGTCGCGGATACATCCAATATTGTTCTCACAAATATTGATGGTTATAATATTTATGAGAATGCGGGGACCACCACGATCCAGATCGCCGGGGTGGGTACCGCAACTTTCAACGGCGGAGACTCCTTCGGTGCCTTTTCCGAGGACTTGACGTCTGTTTTTGCGGGGACCGGTAATGTAGGAATCGCGGACATTTCGCAGCAAGTCGCGATTTTCGGAAACTTCACAACCATCCCGCCGTTTTATGATCTCTCGACATCGTTTACGAGCACCGGCACAAGCTCTTACAATAGCAATTCTTTTTCTACAACCCTGGGCGACCTGACGATCGGTTCAACCTCGGGTAATGCAACGTTCACCGCCACCGCCGTCCCCGAGCCGGCCACGATCGTTTCCGCCGTCTTTCCTTGCCTGCTTGCCTGCGCCTGGATGCTCGCGCGCCGGGTCCACCGGGCGGCCTGATCGGGTCGCATCTCCTCGATTATCGGAAAGGCCCAAGAGGTGAGTTCTTGCGGGCCATCAGGGTGTTGACTCCGGCGTCGGTGGCAACAGGGGTTCCAGTTGTTCAAGGAGGAGCTCGGCCTTCGGCGTCGCGATATCCCAGATGATCTCGAGCCTCACTTGATCGTACCCATCGATGATCCGGTTCCGCGTGCCGATGATCTCGCGCCAGGGGATCTCCGGGTGGTCTTGTCGAAACTCGAGTGAGAGGCGAGTGGCGGCTTCCCCGATGACGGCGATCACGTAGAGAACGGCATTCCGGAGGATCTCATCGCGGTCCAGATCCTCACGGATCCGACCCTCTACAAAGCGTGCCACTCGGCGACAAGCCAGGACGATATCGAGAATCGATGCGGGATCACGATCCATAGATCACCTGGGCCGTACTCAGAATGTGATTCCTGCGGATCCAGTTCTCACTCTTCACGATGCTTTCCTTCGGTACGAGGTCCACCTCGCGGCCAAGCAAGACGCGGAGGTCCTCTTCCATGTGAAACAGCCTCTCCATCCATGGGCCGTGGTCATCGTCTCGAAAGACAACCAGGAAGTCGATGTCGCTCTCGGGGTTGAAGTCGTCGCGCAGGACCGAGCCAAATACGGCGAGTTCCCGGACGCTGTGTTTTTCGCAGAGCTCGGTAATGGGACCCATCGGGAGCGTGATACCGTGTCGCGAGATCATGGTCGAGATGCTCATGGCGTGGCCTCCACGAGAACGGTCTGAGGGGCGATCGTCGCCCCGATCAACTCCACCACATCATCATACGGGTCAGTCACTTCCAGGAAAACCCAGCGCCCGAAGCCGCCGTGATTGTTCACGGCCGGAATCCAGAGCGTGCGTGCGGTCGCCGTCTTGGCTTCCTTGTCCTTCTTCCGCTCGCCGGTCACTGTCGGCCCGGGTCTTGTAGGTCGCCCGGATCATGTGGAAATCGACGTAGCGAGTCGTCCCGACCGTCTCGTAAGGGCGGAGGATCGGCTGGAGTGTCGTCGTCCCCTTGGTTGGTTGGACGATCGAGCGGTAAATCCGATCGGCGGCTTCATGGGCGAACCGGACGAACATGAGCAGTTGCGGGAACGTCCCGCCCTTGCAGTGCAGGCACTCGTCGAGCCATTGCCGGGTGAACGCCAGGAGTTGCGGGAAGAGCCAGGGCTTATCGTGTCCCGCGTCGTCGCGGAAGTATTTCTCGAGAGTCTGCTTGGTGAGTCGAAAAGCGACTTCGCTGGTCCGGCGGTCCTTCAGGTCATCGAGCGTGTCGACGCGGATTTCGCTGATTGACCAGTGTCGCTCCAGCGCGAGCGAAATCGGGTCTGTTTGCGTTCTTGGCGGGCTCGATCTCAGACGAATTGACGCCCACCAGCGGCGCCACGACTTGCCGTGCGCGGCTTGTTCGCCATCGTCAGGAATCGTTCCCGATCGGCAACGGTTCCACAGCGAGAGATACCTGAGACCCGATCGCATCCGCATAACGCCAGAGGGTCGCCATCGTCGGGTTCAGGATCTTGCCGTTCTCCAGCCGGGAGAGCAGGCCACGGTCCAGACCCGAGGCGCTCTGAGACGTCCGTGAGGCTCAAGCCTCGCTCATCCCGCTGACGTTTGAGTTCGGCGACGGCTGACAGCAGGTCCATGATGTTGCCCTGGCGGTACGGGCCTTCAAACTCCTCCGAGGCGATCAAATCCTCGAGACCGGGACGCTCGCGAGAGAATCGCTCGCGCTCGGCCTTCAGTTCGGCCAGCTCCTCGGGCGTTTGTTCCACCTTGAGAGTGACCCGTTCGCGATGACTCATGACTTTCTCCGTTTCGGTTCCACGTCGTAGGCGGTTCGAACTTTGATCATCTTGGGGTCGTCACAGACGGTCTCCCAGATCACGGCGATATGCCGGTCGGTGAACGTCCAGCCGAATGTGATGGGGCGGCCGCTCGTCCGACTGATCAGGGTACCGTTGTCGGGGTTGAGCAGCACGTCCTCAACTTCGTCTACGGTCAGGTCGTTCTCGGCGATATGCTGGACGTTTCCATCGGGGTCGTCATCAACGGCCCAGACGATTTGGGCATCATCCATCGCGCCGCATCCTCCTCTAGATCAATCCTTGGTTGTTGTATCCTAGAGCAAGCATCGTGATCTGTCAATCCTTGGTTTCTCGAACTCGCGCTGCTCAACAACAGCCTCGCGGCACGCTCGGCGGCCTCTTTCGACAGATTGCCGTCGAATTCCATGATGACGGCGCGGTCCTCGATGGCGACGGAGTCTGCCGGGTCCACGAAGTCATCCCAAGGGGGCCAATCATGCCGACGATGACGGTCGCGCCGGCCTGGCCTCCGACAGACCCGGCGCCTGAAAACGGGGCGAGCCGGCCCGGATCCGCGTCCTCAAGAACAGGCGGATACTGGTGGGCGAACCTGGACAGCTCCGACAACTCGACACCTGAAGACGGGGTGTCGGCAGTGCGGCGATGAGGACCGGTACGGCGGGCGATAGATTCGCTAGATAACCCAGTTTGCCGCCGAGAAATAGTAGCGTCCCATTTTACCCCGAGAAATAGTAGCGTCCCATTTTACCCCGTCCCATTTTACCCCGTCCTAGGCGGCCTCGATGGTGCCCGACTGGGATTGTGTCCGGGTTGCTATGGAAGAGTGATCGCGGCCCGCCTGGACGGGTTCACGCGGTTAGGAGGAGTATCGGTAGCCTGTTTCTTTGGTGGATAGGGGCCGATAGAATAGGGGGAGCCCAGCGCCGTTGACGGCGGTTTGCTGGACTGCCCGGACGGCGGCAACCTAGGGTTACCCTGAACGACGAGACCCAATCATCGCTGCGAATTGCAGTCGGGTCAGCGTGACGTAAAACCACCAGAGACCAAACATAGTGGCCTCGCTTTCTTCGGTGCCCCTGCGCGGTTTCGGATTTCGAAGGTCGCGAACCGCACGGGGTAGGATCGAAGTAATCCGGCATCCCTTCCCGCTAGGGACCGTCCCTAGCGGGCGGGATACGGACGTCTCGCGGTCGTGATCGCTGTCGATTGGCGTTCGGGTTGCTCAACCAAATCCCTCCTGTGCGCTGGCAAGAACGACGACCGACAGCTCAATGAGCCGATAGGCCAGTCGCGGAGTCGCTGGTTGTCTCTGGGCATCGAGGACATCGGCCAGCCGGGTCAGGACCGCCACCAACTCGGGTAAGTCGGCGGCCTGACCGGGGCTTTCCACGGGGGGCGGGACGGCCTCGGGCTGGTCTGTCAAGGCGGGGGCTGGCGTCGTACAATGCGCTGTAGCTCCGCTCTGCACGGTCGCCACCGTGTCCACGACGCCTCGGGTCACCACCCCGGGGCGTTCGCGTTTGATGGTCATGAGGCCACCGCCTCGGGCCGGGCGGCCTCGGGTGGGGCGACTTCTGGCGCAACGCTTCAATGACTGAGTTCAGATTGAACATCAGCCGGTTCGCGCCCGTCTCGGATGTGCGGAATCTTCCCGCGGCGAACCCAGGTCAGAACGGTGTCGTAACCGACATCGAAGCGTTCCACCAGGTCGTGGGCATCAACGAAGATTGGGGGCATCGTATGTTTCTCCCGACACGCAAGTTTCGCGTGCCCAGAGAAGCATACGGGCAAGCCGTCCGTCATTTCCTGTACGATCGTCCGTCAATGTCCGTCAACTTCCGTCAGACGGACGCAATGCGATATCGGCCACCCGGTCCTCCGGCTAACTGGATGACCACTCCCCAATCAGGGTCACTCTTGGCAAGGGTCTTGAGCGTATTCACGGCCCCACCGTGTAGGCTCTTGTTGACCAGCTCGTCCCCAGTCAACCCGTTCTCCCCGGCGGCCAGTAACGTCTTGATGATGTCGTAGCGGGCACTAGTCAGACGGGCCTTGCGAATGCCGTTGACGATCGGCTCATCGCCACGCGTTCCGAGGATGATCAGCGGGGTGGCGAATTCGGGAACCCGATCTTTCCCCTTAAAGGGGTTCACGCTCCCCAAGGCGGTCGGCTCCGGATGTTGCCCGATGTATTCCGGGGGGATGGACGCCCCGATTTCGTTCAGTTTTCCGATCGCGTATCCTTCGTTAACTTCTCGATATTGATAGCTATCCGGTTTTTGTTCGGTTGGATCGTATTTCCATGTGACCTCAACCCAACGGAATTCGGGTCCCGGCGTCAAGAAGAGCATAACCTGGACAATACCCTCCTCGGGACAGCCGGGGTCGTCCCAGTCCTGCTGGAAAAGGAACCATCTGCGTGGGCAGGCGTCGCGGTCGAAGTTGATCCACGTGACGCCGTCAAGCGCCAGATACCATGGAAGTCTGGACATGGTTTCTCCCTCCGCATTTTGACTCAAGCCAGACAAGGACGGCGGCGGGGCCTTGCTCCCCGAGGCGACCGGGCCGGCTTGCTCTTCCTCCCGAGGCGGCGGGGCCGGGCTGACGCCGGCATCGACGGGCTGATCCCCCTCGGGCGTGCCGGGCTTAATCCCCGAGGGAGGGGGGGCCGGGCTGGCGGGGGCCTCGGGCTCGTCAAGCACGCGCACGGCGTCCAGTAGACGCATCCCACGCGATTCCTCGAATGTCCAGTGTATCCGCCGCGCCAGTCGGCTCAAGAACTCTTCAGCGGCCTCGGGGTCGGGATTACGCCCCAGCTCACTGTTCGCCCATCGCGTGAACGCCTTGAACCCGGGGCTGGCCAGGAGCACGACATCGCGGCGGTTGCATTGCTGGCCGATTATGGGAATCGCGCGCGCGCCATTCCATCGGGGTCCGCGCCAGAAACGTGTTGAAATCGATCATCTCGCCGACAGTCAAGGCTTCCGGGTCAGGCATGGGATCGGCCAGTCGTGCTTGCTCCGTCTCCGCTCGGTTACGGTGGAGCTTTTCTACCCAGGCAACCCACTCGGGATGCTTCGAGGGATCGAACACCTCTGGCTCTTGGCTGTCAGGCAGAGTGGAAGGGCTGTAGGTAAACGTGAAGCCGTGGGGGCCTCGCATCACTTCAGCATTGGCTGATGTGGCCCTATGGTCAGGCCGGGCCGGCTCGCCGCGGGCGGATTCCAGCCGATCGATCGCGTGAGCCGATTCGCGTTCGCATGAGGGCGACGATACGGAGAAAGGCGAACGGCGGTCTCCTGGACAGCTCAGCCACTATGGCAGGGAGATGCTCTCTCACAAGCTCCGAATTGATGAATCTCACATCGTTACCGAAGTGCGGTTTGACGAGCAATGCAGCATCGATCGATGGGAAAAGCCGATGGTCGATCTTGCGAATGGACCCTCCCAGGGAGGCGGCGAACTCCCAGCACAGATGATGTCGCCGTCGGGCATGTCATCTCCCCGCCGCCCGCGACGTCCGGGGCCACCATCATCAACTCGTTCTCGACCTTTGTTATTACCCGGCGACCGCACGCCAAGGCTTGGCACAGCCTGTCGAGACTCTTGGCAATCCATCTCACCTTGTCCGGCGTGGAGCCGACGTCCTGGCGCTGTTCAGCAGCCATTCCGAGGCGTTGCGCGCGTTTTGAACGCCGGGCCTCGTGCGCGGCCACGAAGTCATCTCGGCTCGGCATCGAGAATCCCCTATGGACGGGCCAAACCCGACAAGAGACTCCATAGGGGACGTGATGCCGGGTCCAGCTTAGGGCCAATCGGTTTCCAAACCCGCTTGGCCACCCGATACATCAGTATATCGCATGTCAGACAGGAAAGGATCGCCCCGGTCAAGCACGCAGAGTCTGTCCCGCGACCGCAATAAGGGAGTCATTGAGAGGGTGGTTGTGGGCTGGGCATCCACCGCTCCCCTTCGATGACTCTGAAATGAAGAAGACAATCCCGAGGCTCAAGATCCCGGCGCCGATGATAAAGACTATGAATCCGGCGGGGCGAAGAACCGAGAGGAAACCCGAGGGTTCGACGAGAAGATATCCCAAGAGCCAAAGGGCAGACCCCAGAGAGGGAGGAGAGAGAAACCGCGGCGATTATCTTCTGAGAAGGCGAGAGCCCCAAGAACTCTCCCCGAAGTCGAGTCCGGTCCCAGACGGCCATCCTTCCGAACGATGAGAAGATGCTTGCGACGGGCTCCATGACGGCGACGAAGATGGAATGGAAGGCGGCGGCGCTTGGCTCTGAGGGGGCGCCTTGGCAGCAGTTCGTCGGGTTGATGGCTGAGTCCGGCGCCCGCTAGGAGACGCTTTTTCCTCTTCCTCAGACTCCAATCGGACTTCGATGTTCACACCGTAGTATCGATCCTGAAACCATCCACCGCCGGTCACATCGAGAATACGAACGGAGAAGGCTAGTCCCTCGTCGATGTCTTCCCTCAGCCCCGTAGCCAATTCCTCATTGATGTAACCGATCTGGTAGTGGGTCGGAAATATCAGTAGCTGCCTTCCCAACACCCCAGAGGCTGATGGCGTTCTTGCTATGGGGATTCTCGGGCTCAAGTTGAAAAATGAGAGGCGATCCGGCTCGGCAGAACTTGCGGATGATCCTCTGTCGGCTCGAACCATCAGGATTCGGGAATGACTCCGGCCACCTTGGAACGGATTGTTCTCACTCTCTTCATCGCCCCCTCCCGCTTTCTTCGACCGGGCGTGTTTCGACCGATGGGACTATGTTTAGCCGTTTTCCCCTGCAAAGGAATCATCGAAGGCATCCCACGGATGGGGCTCGGCGGCCGGAATGCGAGCGCGGGCTGTTGGGTCATCATCAACCGACAGTTTGAGCCAATCGAGCGCATCCAGCATTAGACCGCTCAAGATCGGGCCAAGGCGGGCCCGCACACCAAGGTCGTTCGACATGCTCATCTTCAACCATAGAAGTGGGTATGCGGATTCTAAAGAATCCTTGCTCACCTACATTCGAACCGGGCAACTCTAGGTTCAAGTATTCAGCACTTTTCAAAGGGACTTCGAAATACAAGGACATCGGTAAGGACTTTCTCAGGATAGATGGAATCGGATACGGTTCCTCCGACTGGCCGGTCGAGAATACCGAACGAGATTCGTTTATAATTGTTTTGGTGATTGTCTTGTAGCGTGGCGAAATCTCGCTCGAACGAGACACTTTTTCCAGCCCAAGTTTGATAGTCAATCTTCCGGTTGGGGTTTGTGTTGTAAATCCCCAGATCCACGGTCAGTTGGGGTTCAGAGGACTGATGCCCCTCACCAGTAACCCTCTTCAACACAACTGGAGCAACCTTGACCGAGAGAACCTTGAGCGATCACATCTCCGAGTTGTGCAGGAGTGGGAGCAATGACCCATTCTTCGGGACTCTTGGCAGCGGGGGTAACCTCGGGTAGCCTATCTTTCGAGAGCGGATACTTAAGGGTTCGCGGCTTTGTTCAGTTTTAGTTTAGTCGGCGGCTGAGAGCATCTGATTGACCGCAATAACGACAGGCTTTGCGATCGTCGTTTTTTCACTTCGTTGTTTTTCGATCGAATCCGAAATCGCCTTGGAAGTGGTCCCCGTGATGAACCCGGAGAGCACGATCGAATTGCCAGGCTGATCCCCGTCCCGACCAACGAAGGGGCAAGACCCGATCGTCGTCCGATAAGAGCGAGTGCCAAGCCGATGAGACCAAGAAGCATTCCCAGCAAGCCCACAGGTATGGAAAGGAGCCCGAGAAACGGAACCCAGCATATTAGGGCAGCGATGATACCCAAGACTAAGGCCGAAATGGCTAAGGCGTTGCCTTTCCTTGGTTCGGAGTCATTGAGGAGAACCATCAGAATCGGGAGTTCAGGAAAGAGGCGTTTGGACTCTCTGGGGTGGAGAGACCGGATCGGGTCTACAGCCTCCGGTTTGACAGTCCCCTTTCCGGGAGAGGGTAATGTCTCTTCTTCGGGTCGGTCGGACGGCTTCAGCCCGTGGGTTGTATGTGAATACATTCTTGCAGGCTGGACACCGAATCCTGCTTCCGGCGGTCAATTCCTGTGTCGTCGCACTTGCTTGATTGCAATGCGGACACCTAAGACGAGTTGCGGTGCCCATGGTTGTCTCCTCTGGTGGATGATCACACCATAGGCTACGTCTCCCAGCTTCGGTTTGCAACAAAAAACTCCCAAGAATAGCAAACGTTTATCTAACCTGCAGATCCGAATTCCGCATTCTGGGGCGGCCTCGACGATCGCCACGATACCGGCACGAACAGCGTCGGGGGGGCGATCCCTGGCGTCTATGAGCCTTACTTCGCCGTTCCACGTACCTAAGCGGCATGGGGCGTCGGGTCTCTGGTAAGACTTTCACCTGAGCGAAGGTCATCGTGCAACATTTGGGCCGGGCCGGCTTCCGTCAGCCAGCCGCGGGGCGCCCATCCCCGGTCGGTATCCCGCACGCTCGCGCCGCTCAAAGCGCTGCCTCATGGCGCCGGTCTGTCCGCCGCTGATAACGCGCTGGAGCATCGAAGCTACCCGGCTTTAAAGTCTCGCCCGAGACTCGGCTCAGGGGCCGGGCTCTGCGGGGTAAACCATTGCAACGCCGCTCGTCGGACACGCGGGCGATGAATGGCGGAGGATGACGCTTCATGAACCGCCCCATGTTCAGGCGGTTATCCACGAATACGCGCCCCATCTCCTCGCCCGTCATATTGCCGCTCGACAGCCTGAACATGCGGACCTTGGCGGTTATGACCGCCTGAAGTTCGACGGGCCTCGTGCGGATCGCCTTGTCTTTGGTAAGCACGATCCATCCGCGCTCCCCCACCGCGGATATCCACGTCTCGTCGTCTGCATCGTCCGCGAAATGGTCAGCGTGGAATTCGACTTGCAACCCAGACTCTTGCAGCGCGACGCCGACACTCCTTCCGAGGCACCGGTCCACGAAGAACGTGCTCGCCTCAAGAAGCAATTCGGCCTTCGTACCGGACGGCTTCCTCGATTTCCTCTGCTTTTCGGCCATAGTCCTCTGCCAGCAAGACAATTGAGTCGCCCGCTTGGTGGCGCTCTGCGATGATAGCCGTGGGGATTCGCGTCCCGCTGATGCACGGCTTGCCGAATCGGATCTTCGGGTCGATGGAGATGATTGCGGGCGAGTCCTCGTAGCGGTCGCGGGTGAACGGGAACAACCGGATAGGAATGCCGCCACTGTCCCACTTGATGCGTTTCAGGTAGACGGCCATAATATGTTTCATCGCCATCTGGCCTTGTTTTGTAATAGTTACGAGATTGTCGTACTGCTCGATGAACAAGTCTTTTCCATCCGTGAGCATCTGTCTTTCTAGCAGGGGGTGGTCCGACTGGAACGTCTTGCGCAGATAGTCAATCGCCTGGCGGACGGCCGGCAATCTTACTTGGTGGGCACGTCGGATCGAGCCCAGCACGTGCAGCTCACCGAGGTTCCTGAAAGAAAGCAGGAGGTCAGCCGGGTCGGCAATATCGATTAGCGGGCGGAAGGCGGCGGCCCCGGATTGGGTGGGATACTGGCGGCCGATGACCCACGAACGGATGGTGGGGACCGGCAGCCGGAGGTAGTGCAGAGCCTCGGAGATGGAGTAGACCGGGACATCTCCCGGATTCTTCCCTCCATATATATCGATGACTTTCTGGTGATGCACGGCTGCACTCCGGCCGTACAGAGGGTTATTGAGGACGCCCACCGATTGTGTACGAATGTCTATTTAACATCGAGGGGCCGGGAAGTCAAGGCAACTTGAAGCATACCGGCGCGGATCACCTGGCCTGCGCCGCCTCCTTCCGTATCCATCGCTTCGGCCTGTCCCAGTTGGGACTCTTGCACTTAGGACAGACGCGGGGCCTTTCGCAGCCTTGCGGGAACCATTCATGCCCGCACCGGCATCGACAGCCTATGACCTGCAATGCAACCATCCCGATCGGTTTCTCCTCCATCGCCCAAGCCTCCCATGCGGAGAATCTACCGAGAGTATATGCCCGGCAACTTGACTGAGCAAGAGGGCGAAGTATATATCCATAATAGATACTTTTCAGGGGATAACAGGGCTTGGACGGTGGACGCTCACCAGCCGGTCAGCCTGGCGGTTTGCTGACTCGGCGAGCCTCCGGCATCTCGCCGCTTTCGCGATCTCCGCATCTCGCCCATCGTCGGCCACGACGAGCACGCAATCGGCCTCGAAGGTCAACTCATCTTCGGCGGTCGGAGCATCCTTCGGCCCTATGACGCTCTCAGCGCGTTCGCGGAACAGGAGCATGGATGCGGTATCCGCGGGCTTCAAGCGCCACGAGGCTCAACGGCCACCCCCCTTCGAGGCGGACTTGACCATCGCAACGATGCCGGCGCGGAGTGACTCGGGCAGTTGATCCCAGGCGGCGATGACTGTCGCCAAGCCCGGGTTGGTCGGTACCAACCCGGTAGCATTTTCGGTAGCAGTCAGGGGACGGATCGGGGCGTTTACTGCCGCGTGCTGGCGGACTCGACTCCGAATGCCGCCTTGTCCTAAACCCTTTGGTATGTCGGCTCTAGGCGTTTCCTGTCGTGTCCTGTCGGTAGTGACCGGGGAGGGGCTCGAACCCTCGACCAACGGATTAACGTACCTCATCGGCTTTCACCGACCACCGAAACCTGAAGCGGGAAGCCGCTCTTGGCATCGTAGTCTCATGGTTTCGGGTTGAAAGTCTGGACTATCCCTTCGCCATCGCAGGCGTGCCGCGTCTAGTCTCTGGGGCCGAGGCCGGCTCATCGCCGGTCCCTTGCCTGCTGATTACCCAATCCGCTCGCTTTTCGACCGTCACGCTTGCCGTTACCGGCGACGTTGTGGTGCGAGCGGCTCTCAGGGCGTCCCAGCATACTGCGGCATTCACTCGTCGCGGTTCGGTTTCTTCCCGCGCGAGGCTCCTATTCGGCTGCTTCTGACAGCGTCCAAAGTCCGTTGCTCTACCGACTGAGCTACCCGGTCTCAATGCAGTTCCAGCTTACGTCCCACGATAGGTCTCGTCCAGTCCGCGTTTTTTTCCGTCGCGGAGGCGTCGGGGGTCAGGGGGCGCCGCACCCTTCGGGAGCAGATCAAGCCGCGAGCCGGCGCCGTCCCCGATTGTTCCCCACTACTACGGCTGTCGGAGTAGAACGGAATTCCTTCCGTTTCCGGCCGGACGAGCCCAACGACATGAATTCCGTTCTATGGCCGAGTGGAAAACGCGTGATGAGCGGAGGTCGGCGACGTCGCCGACTTGCCCCAAGCCCTTGCGAGCGCGACAATGAACCTCGTGTCGTAGTGAGACCGCGGCATCCCTCGCACCCAGGATGATCGACCATGGCGCAACTCGGCATCGTCACCTACAACATCGCCAAGGACTGGGACCTGACTACCATCCTCACCAAGCTCGATGCCCTCGGGTATGAGGGGGTCGAGCTTCGAACGACTCATGCTCACAAGGTTGAGGTCAATCTGACGAAGTCCCAGCGCGAAGAGGTCCGGCAGCGCTTCGAGGACTCCGTGGTCCAACTGGCCGGCCTTGGCAGTGCCTTCGAATACCAATCGACCGATCCGGCAATCGTCCGCAAGAACATCGAGGGCACCAAGGAGTATGTCCGGTTGGCCCACGACCTCGGCGCGCCTGGCGTTAAGGTTCGCCCCAATGGAATCCCCAAGGGGGCCGGGTTGGACGCGACCCTGCAGCAGATCGGGAAGGCCCTTCATGAGGTCGGCGAGGACGCGGAGGACTTCGGGATACAGATTCGCGTGGAAGTCCATGGCGCCGTGACCTCGCAGCTCGAGAACTTCGCCAAGATCCTGCACTACGCCGACCATCCCAATGTCTACGCTTGCTGGAACTCGAACCCAACCGACGTCAAGAACGGATCGATCAAGGAAACCTTCGCACTCGTGGGCGACCGGATCCAGGAAGTCCATCTCCGCGACCTAACCGACGAGCACTATCCCTGGCGCGAGCTGTTCGCACTCTTGAAGGCCCAGAACTACGAGGGATTCACCCTGGCGGAGATCCCCGAAAGCCGCGACCCGGACCGGGTCTTGAAGTATTTCCGCGCCTTGTGGCTTTCCTATCAACCAGCGTCCTGATCGCGCGAGATCTCGACTCCGTCTTCCTTCACTGATGGCCGTAGAAGCGGCCGAGCAACCAGACGATCAATGGAGTGATCAAGACCAGGATGAAGATGGCCTCCGCGATCCAGAGACGCGCCGCGCTGGGTTCGGAGACCGGGTCCTCCCAGTCTTCATCGACATCGCCGAGATCGTCATCAATCTCAGCGTCATCGCTTTCCAAGGACCAGCTCTGAGAGAGGATGATCCGCGCCTCGTTCACCAGGTCCGCGGGCACCTGGAGCTTCACGCCGCCCGTCGCCACCCGGTACATGGCTGGACTTCCCATTCGCTCGCCATCCACGAAGGTCGGGATGCCCTCGGCCTCCAGTCGAATCCGGGCCGGTGCGACCGCCAGACTATCCGGGAATTTCGTCAGCGTGACCCACGAGACCGGCCGAGCGGCTCGGGAGCGTGTCGTTGTACCCGGCTCGTCGGATACCAGCACCACGTCGTGCTTTGGACACGTCTTACCGACGCTCAACCGCAGTCGGGACTCGCAGATGTCGCAGTATCCCTGGAGTTCGAGGATGTCACCACAGCGACGGCAGAGCGTCTGCTCCGGAGCGTCGTCGGCCTCATGGCCGCACGCGGGGCAGAATCGCGGTCCGAAGCGGGAAGATGTCGAGGAGTGGGAACGCATGGTCTCGATTCGTCATCTGAGCCAGGAGGAGCGACGCCCTGTCGCCCCTTCTGGGATCACCTTTGCCTGGCTGGTCAGTTCCCATGAGTTTAGCCTCCGCGGCCGATAACTCCAAATCGATTCCAAGGGCTCAGCGCCGGATGGTGTCGTCCGGGCTCGTGGCCATGATGGAGCCCTTGGTTTCCGGGACGCCAATTCGCGAACGCAACTCGACCAGATGGATGTTGCCAGTTCGGGTCGCGACCGCGATCAGGCTTCGCTTTGCCGAATACGCCAGCCCCGTGGGCCTTGTCCGTCCCAGATTGAACGGCCCGAGCAGAGGGAAGCGGCCCAGCGCGCGCTGTGGCGCCGTCTGGAGGATTTCCAGGGCCGATTCGCTCTGCCGAGTGGAGATCAAGTAATCGGCGCACTGGGTTGGAGCGTTGTCGTCCCGGCGGCTCGAGGAAGTGGAGGCTCCAGGCAACGCGATCGCGATCGTATCCCCTTCCGCGTTTCCTGGCATCATGATCCAGTCTGCGTCGGGTGAGGCGGAGAGGTAAGGAGCGTTGGCCGTCACAGTTCGCGTCAGACCGATCAGTGCGAGGCGCTTCGGGGATGGTCAGGTCCACCGCCGCCGTCCGTTTCGACTTCGCGAGGAAGACTGCGGCGAATCGTCCCGATGCGGAAAGGGTCAAACGCGCGGGATCGTCGGTCGGGTCGAGAGTGAGACGACCGACGGAGCGGGAAGAGCTCCCGATACGATCGATCGCGACGACCTCCAAGGCCGGCAAGGGCTTTTTTTGGTCCCCTTCGGCACGACCTGAGCTCAAAACGAATAGGTATCGTCCATCCGGCGAAGGGGCGAAGTCGTCAGGATAGAATCCCGCGAGGTTCCGCGAGCCGACCTTCTTCCCATCCGGATCGTACATCTCCCACCAGCCTGGCTCCAGGTGCTTCTGATCGCCGGCGGGGCGCTGGAGCACGAGGAATCGAGAGCCGAGCGGGACGATGCTGACGGGCCGTCCTTCCAATTGAGTCTCCGCGATCGGCCGGAGCTTCAGCTCGGAATCGACCTGGTAGGTCAAGAGGCGATTATATCGCGGACAGATTCCAGCCAGCCGATCTCCGTCCGCGGCGAACGCGACCCGGTCGACACGCTGCTGACCCGTCGTGAGCCGGTCCGTTTCCCGGAGGGCCCACGGTCCCGCATTGGCCGTGACCGGCCGATTGGCATTCCGGACGAGCCAGACGACCGATATCACTCCCATCGACAGGAGCATCAGCCCGATCGCCAGGAATACCACGATGCGACCACTCGGGTGATCGGAGTGATTCGTCGGGGGAGGCTTGTCACCATCCCTGCGGCGCAGACCCGCGGAGATTCACTCGATTCTCGGTACCTGCCCGAATCCGTGCGAGGTTCGAGCGATGACGCACGACGAGTAAGGCCACCACGGCAATCGAAAATAAGCTCATGGCAATATGCTCGCGACTGAGGGGCTTGGTCTGGCGGAGGAGGTGTGCCGAAGCGAACCCGACACCGCCGATCAGCGACGCCAGCGACATGTATTGCGAGGTCCACAACACGACTCCGAACACGATCGCCGCCACGCCACAGGAGATCGGATCGAGCGCGAGTACAACTCCCACGCTGGTCGCGACTCCCTTACCACCCCGAAACTTCAGGTAAACCGGGAACGTATGACCCAGGATCGCAGCCATGGCGATCAAGACCGGCAAGTCGACCGGAACGAACCCGAGGAATCGATCAACGAGCCAGGGGAAGGCCAGTGTCGGTAGTAGTCCCTTGAGCAGGTCGAGGGCCAGGACCAGCCAGAAGTATCGTGCTCCCAGGATCCGGCCGACGTTCGTGGCTCCCAGGTTGCCGGAGCCCACCGTCCTGATGTCGATGCCTTTGACAGCGCGGGCGATCAAGTAGCCGAACGGAATCGACCCCAGGAGGTAGGCGGCCAGGACCGCCAGAGTCGAGAGCGCGAATGTGGCCGCCGAGGAGGTTTCCGTCACTGGTCTCGCCCGATCTTGAGTTTCCTGGCTTCCGAGTGTCCCAGAAACGCGGCCCGTCGCGATTCGAAGACCTCGTTGGCCAGGTCGTAGTCGTCGTGCCGGCCGATGTCCAGCCAGTAGCATTCCTGTCGGTAGCAATGGACGTCGTGGCCGTTCCGTCGCATCGACTCCAGAAGCTCAGGCATCGGCAACGATCGGCCCGGCGTCAAGAAATCCCAGGCGGACGGGTCGAGAATGTAGACGCCCATGCTGACCTGGAACGAATACTCGGGCTTCTCTTCATACCCTGTCAAGATATGAGGATCGTCACCGAAATGAAGCACGCCGAAGTCGATCTTCACCTCGCGCGGGTAGGAGGCGATCGTCGCCGACGCGCCGCGCGCCTCGTGGAACCCGTACATCTCACCGAAGTCGAGCGTCGTGAGGATGTCTCCGTTGATGACCAGGATGGGCCCGGACGGGCGATCGAGCAGCGTCAGGCCGCCGGCGGTTCCCATCGGGGTCAGCTCTCGGCGGTACTGGAGGCGGGCCCCGAACTTCCTCCCGTCGCCGCAGAACGCCTCGATGAGCTCGGTCAGGTACCCGGTGATGATGGTGACATCACGAAACCCGAACCGCGACAGTTGCCGGAGGACGACTTCGATAATCGGCATGGGGTCGTCGAGCCCCAGGGGCATGAGCGGTTTGGGCAGGACGTGTGTATAGGGGCGCAGTCGCGTCCCCTTGCCCCCCGCCAGGAGAACAGCCTGCATGTTCGAGCCCTCCTTGGTTCGATGGCTCATGCCGAACCCATGGTTCCGCGTGCGCGACCGGCTCGATCGCTCGGCGTGAGGTCGCGTGGCACCCTGGCCTCGCGTACGAGAATGAGGCCCACGTCCCGCTTTACTGCGGGACACCTCCTGGAAGATCGTCAGGAGTCGGCCGACATGGTCGTCGAAGGTCTGTCGACGCCCGAGGCGACGTGCCTCGCCCGACATCGACAGCCGCGTCGCATCGTTGGTCATCCGATCCAGGGCGGCGATCAACTCGGCCCGGGCCCCGGGTGACGTCAACACGTAACCCTCTCGGCCATCGGTCATCAGCTCGCTGGCGCCGTTCTGCTCGGTCGTGATCACGGGCAGACCGCACGCCAATGCCTCCAGTACGACGAGTGAGCAGGGATCGTAGTAGGTTGGCTGGACGAAGAAGTCGCTGGACCAGTAGCATTCTCGAACGTCCGGGTGGAAGCCCAGGAAATGGATGGAATCCTGGATTCCCAGGCTCCTGGCAAGCCGGAGATAGGGAGCGGCGTTTCCACCGCCGCAGACCAGGAGACGAATCGGCCGGCTTTGCTCCATGTGCCTTCGCGCTCCGAGCGACTCGATCAGCGGCTTGAGGCCCTTGAGCGCGAAATTATGACCGACGAAAAGGCCCACCAGGTCGTTCGGTTCCAGGCCCATCCGGTTGCGGAACGCACAGCGTACCGCGCCGGGCTGGGAGACTTCGATCCGATGCAGATCGATGGCGTTGGGCACGACATGGATCTGCTGTCGCGGAACATGGTGGAACTCTTCGAGGTGGCGACGGACCATCTCGCTCACGGCCACGAACCGTGAGGAAAGCACCGGGTCATACTGTTTGTGTTCGATCGCCCGGTAGAGCCAGTATTTCGGATTGGCGGATTTCGACAGCCGATAGAGACCTCGCTGAAGACCGGTCGGGAAACGTCGGGCGTTGGCGCGCAGGCTCCCTTCCTGGACGCCTCCCTGTGGGATGATCACGTCGTGCGCCCAGGTGTTGATGAACCCGACCGAGCACTCGTGGGACCCGTGCCCCATCGCCAGCTCGGAATTCTGGGCGAAGCTCCAGATTTGATCCAGCTTGGTCCGCCCGGTCACGGGCACGGGCACGACGTTGACCTCGCGGGGCAGGCAATCGTGTGCGCAGCTCTCCGCGTAGAGGTCCACGCGATGACCGCCCAGGATCAAGAGCCGGCACAGGTCGGCGACGTAAGTCTCGGCGCCTCCTCGCGACGGGTCGACCCGCTGATAGTTGAGGGCGAGGTGCATGCGTTCCATTCCTCCCGCGGGTTTCGGTGATCCATCGCCGGTCCGCCATCCTCGTGATATCGCATGGCAGACGCAGCCCGCCTGGAGCCATTCTCACTCCGAACGGAGCTCGGCCTACCGACGCTTTCGGTTGTGCCTCCCGTACCGTGCCGCCCGGAATCGCACGAGACGCTCTTGCCAGCGGGCGAAGGGGATCGAGATCTGCCTCTTGTAGTAGCACCAGAATCGTAGGCGGTCGCGGTCATCAATCCCGGCGACGCCATGAGTCGAGAACAACAATTGCCCGAGGTCCTTCCACCGCCACCAATCGCGTGCGATTCGATGGACGCCGAGGCGATGCAGATCGATCAGGACGATCCGTGAGGGACGTCCCTCGCGCTCGAGCCGATCGAGATCGAGGAAGAAGTGGCAGAGGTACAGGTCCTTGTGGAAGTAGCGAGCCTTGTGCAAGGTCGCGGTGATCCGAGCGATCTCAGAGATCATCCGCCGCTTGAGGACGGCGAAATCTCGGCGATCGAGCCGCTCGGCCAGCTTCGGCAGCGCCTCGTGCAACGCCTCACAGCCGGTCAGCTCGGCGACCATCAGGAAGCTGCTCAAGCCGCGCATGGGGACCGATTTGCTCGCCGGCCGCCACCACGTCCGGAACCTCCACACCCAGCGCTCGGGCGCGTTCGAGCTGGGCCCATTCGGCAGCCGCCGGGGAATGCGTCCTCGTGGGGTTGATCGTCGCCGCCATCCGCGCCGCCCAGGGGAGACGATAATGCCTCTTCAGATAAACCGAGCAGCGGGCGAGAAGGCGACTCCCGGGCATCCGATCCCCGGATGCAAGACGACCCGAGCCGTGGACCGTCCCTGTTTCGCATGATGTCGGTCGATCGGTCTGGAGCGTCATGATCGTGGCGTCGAAGCCCTCGGGCAGACGGCCGCGGTACTGTTCGTTGACCCACGTCCAGCTCACGCCCGCGGGCCCATCGTTCCCAGAACGATCCGTAGTTCACCGGGCCAGTCCTTCCCAAGAATCGGGCCGGTGGAAGCGGTAGAGACGGACGGCCGGGCTCGGATCGCCGGGCGAAGCGGGGAAGTCCGCCAGCGGAGTCGCCGAGTAGGCCAGGAGCGCCTTCAAGGTCGCCGCCCGAGCACTCTCGGCATCGAGCTCGTCGAGGCCGACCAGGATGTAGCTCAGGTGCGAGTCGGTGAGGGCTTGCCGCACATGCCAGTAGTCATAACCCGGCTGCCCCGAGATGAACTTGGCCCAGCCGCGCGTGTCCAGGATCTCTTCCTCGGGCCGAGCATTCGTCGCGAGCCACCGTCCCGCGGCCCAGTGACCCCATCGGCTCAGGTGATTGAGATGGTTCGGTTGCATCTGGGTGACGATGGATCCGACGACTGCGATGCCCATGGCGGCAACGCGAGCGACTCGGGCCCAGCGTCGGTTCCATCGAAGTTTCACGGCGATCCCACGGCAACAGACGAACGTGCCCGCCGCGGCCCATGGGATGGACGCGACGACCAGGGCCATGACGTGCCGGCCCGAGAGATAGCCGAGCGTGGTCGAATGCCTCAGCAGGGCCAGGCCATAGACTCCGGTGAATACCAGCAGCAGTCGGCCCTCCACGCCATCGGCGTCGGCCGGGTCGCGATCCGCCAGGAGTCCTCGAATGTACCGCCTGCGCACCAGGCCCCAGACGGTCATCACCGCGAAGCCCCAGCACAATTCCTCCCACCATTTGCCGGTGATCCGCGTCGATCGACGATCGCCAGCCCTGGATCGGGATCTGGTCGGCCTCTTCCTTGGGAGAGAAGTCCAACCGCGGATCATCGAGTCCCGCGGGGAACCTGTTGAGGAACCGGCCGCTTCAGGATCGGTTGCGGGGCCGAGCGACGCCGCGTATCGTACGGCGATCTTCTCGGAGATCTCGCCCTTGACCGCGGCGTAGGAAACGACCATGAGCGCGGCCGCAAGAAGCAGCACCGACAAGGCGGCGAGACGACGATTCCGGGATTGCTCAGATCGTCGTTCCGAGACCAAACAGCCATGTCAGGCCGATCGCGACGGGGACCAGGATGACCTCCGGGTGCGCGAGATAACCGGCCCCAGCGGCGAGGCCGGAGCCGAGCGCGACCCGCCAATCGGCGGTCCGCCAGGCCCGAGCCCCCAGCCACAACGCGAGGAATGTCGCGAATAGACCCAGACTATCGGCGAGCGTATCGTGTCCCATCTCGGCGGCACGGGGGAGCAGAGCCAGGAGTCCGGCCGCAAGGAAGGCGATGCGTCGATCGAACAGCGATTGGGTCAGAAAGTAGACCGGGAAGAGGAGCCCGACCGAGGCCAGTGCCGCGATCGCCTGGGCCGCGATCCGCCAGGCATCCGGCCCATGTCCGGCAAAGCACGCCACGACCGGCTCGGCCATGGCGATCAGCGCCGGGTAAAGGGGATGGACGTCCGCGCCTCGGATCACATCCTCCCAGGGATCGTGCCTGGAATTGTCGAGCGACCCGGATGAACTTGAGGCCATCTTGCGCCGGCAGAGAGGGTCCGCGAGATGGCCCAGATGTGGAGGCTCGCCGCGAGCAGAGCGATCGCGAGCAGACTCCGGTACTGGGCCATCGCGATCCTCCTTGATCTGCGGCCCCGGGTCTCGCGGGAGGCGGCCGATTGTGTCAGCCGGGGCCGAACGGCTCCCAGGCCGGTCCGAACAAACAACGGCCGGAGCGTCCCCGTCCAGAGCGGAGAGTATAAAGTCCCTGCTCAGGCGGTCAATGGCAACCGACAGATCCGCGAGCGACTGACGTCCCGTTCCATCAGTGGCGCTGCTGGCGATCCTGAAGCTCGCGCCCACAGGTCCGCGAGGCTTTCCTCCCAGGCGATCCGTGGCTTCCAGCCTGTCTGCGCGACGATGCGGTCGATCGCGGCTCGTGAGTCCGATGGTCCGCGCCGGCTCTTCAATTCCGGATCGACACGGGTCTGGACCGAGCGGCCACTGAGGCGAACGAGGATTTCGAGCCCGTCACCCACCCGCCGGGAGCAGCCGGTCCCGACGTGATACACCTGTCCGGCCTGACCGCGCAGCGCCAGGGCGATCATCGCCCGCGCCACGTCGCGGACATCGATGAAATCGCGGCGAGCCTCGAGATCGCCGACGGTCAACTCGAGGGGGTCCGGGCCCGGTTCGGCCAGTCGCGCCGCAAACCGGCCGAACGCCTGGGTCGGAGGGATGCCCGGTCCGATCGGATTGAAGACGCGCGCCACGGTGACCTCCAGCGGCGGCCGTTCCGAGAGCCCTCTGAGCGTTGCCAGATGCTTGCTCCGGCCGTAGGCGTCGATCGGGTAGCCTGTGTAATCCTCGCCGACCGGCAACGCCGCCGGTTCGACCGGACCCAGCTCCGCCGCGGAGCCCGACAATACGACCCGGATCGGCTTCTCCAGAGATCGCAGAGCCACTCAGAAGATGGGTCGTCGACCAGAAGTTCGCACGATAGAGCTCGTCGTCGCTGGCGGGCGGAGTCCGTCCCGCCGTGTGGATCACGAAGTCGGGATCCGTCCGGCGGAGGGCTAGACGGAGCGCCGCCGGGTCATTCAAATCGGCCTCGATGAATCGATCCTCGGGCCAATCCGACGGCCGGTGCCGCCCCAGGGCGATCACCCGCGTATTCGACCCCGGTGAGAACGGTCCACCGGAAGTCAGGGCATCCAGCACATGCCGGCCCACGAAGCCGGTTGCCCCCGTCACCAGCCAGACCGCCATGCTCGACTCCTCGATCAGTTTCGACCAGAACCTGAGATTCCAGAGAGTCCGCCGCAGCCGACTCAGCACACCGCGGGAGCCAGCACGCGGCAGGCGGCTCGGAAGACGCTATCCGGGGTCAGCTCACGCATGCAACGGTGATGTCCTTCGGGACAGACCGGCCTCTGACAGGGTCCGCACGGCACCGGATGGAACACATGCCACGCCTGGGGATGATGAGTCCGGGTCCACGCGATGTGCGTCGGTCCGAACAGGGTCACCACGGGAGTCCCGAAGGCGGCGGCGAAGTGGCGAGGCCCCGAATCCGTCGTGATCAAGAGCGATGCGCGGCGCACGCAGGCCTTCGTCAAACCGATCCCCAGCTCCTGATCGGCCAGGCTGACAACCCGGGGATGGCGCCGCGGAACGAACGATCTCCCGTGCGGCGTCCCGCTCGCTGGGACCGCAGAGAACCAGGATGCGTGCTCCGAGCTCTCCGGCCAGTCGGCGGGCAAGCACGGCGAAATGGGAGGTCGGCCAGTTCTTCGCCGGGCCGAAGGCTCCCCCTGTATTCAAGCAGACCACGCGCTCGTCGTGAGACGATCCCAGAGCCGCCAGGGCCCGATCCGCGACGGCCTCGTCTTCGCGGCGTCGTGGCGAGTTCGAGCCGAATCGAGTCGACGGGGCATCCCAGTTGGCAAGCAAGATTCAAGTACGATTCCACGATCGGGACCGGTAGACGGCGGCCTTTCTCGTCTCGCGGATGGTGCAGGTGGTCGGTCAAGAGAATGCTTCGCCCATGATTAGCATAGCCCACGCGGCGGGGGATGCCGGCCAGCCAGGCCATTCCCGCGGATCGGACCGAGTTGGGTAGGAGGACGGCCAGATCGAAACGCCCTCCCCGCAGCCTTCCCAACGCGGACCAGGACCGCTCTTCTCGGATCCGAGAACGCGGATCGAAACGGATCCACTCATCAAACCAGTTGGTTCCGTCGAGGGTGGGTGCGACGTGCGGCTTGATGACGGCCGCCACCTCGGCACCGGGAAAGCCTCGCCGGATCGCGCGGAAAGTCGGTGTCGCCATGACGGTGTCACCGATCAGGTTCGGGCAGAACACCGCGATTCTCATGCTTGGCCGCCGTTCCCCACATCAGCCTGATCGGCCCTGGGCCCACCCAACCTCTCACAGCACAAGGCTTTGAGCGCTGAGGGTCGGCCCCGGCCGGACCGTAACTGTGGATCTTCGGGATCGAGGCGAATCCATTCGCGCTCACGATGAACCCCTTTTCACCCGGCTCAACTCGAAGGAAGGGCTTGCAGGAGCCGGGTCAAAGCGTCTTCCATGACGTCTTCACCCGCGACGATTTCAAGGCCGATCCGGAGCGCCCGCAACGGCGAGGGCCCCAGGGTGCTGGTGCGCAGCTTCACCAAATCCTTCTGAGTGGTCAAGACGAGATTGGCCCCGAGATCGCGCGCCCAGCGTTGCAGGAAATCCACGTCCGTCGCCGAGTAGTCGTGGTGGTCGGGATAGATGCGGAGGTCGACCAGTTCGCGGCAGAGCGGCAGGATGGTCCGCCGGAACCCCTCCGGATTGCCGATCCCGCAGAACGCCGCGATCGATTGTCCCGCCAGCTCGCTCAGTGGACTCTCCAACCCGTCGGCGTCGATCAGATCGAGCGGCGCGTGCCGAGCCTCAACCCAACGCAACAGGCCGGCACGTCGTTCCGCCTCATTGCGGATCGCCGCCCGCTCGGCCGCGCTCACGAGGTCAGCCCGCGACAAGACCACGAGGTCGGCCCGCCGCAACGATTTCAACGGCTCCCGAAGCAATCCCCGGGGCAGGAGACGATCCAGCCCGAATGGATCGAGTGCATCGATGAGGACCACGTCGAGATCGCGCGCGATGCGACGATGCTGAAAGCCGTCGTCGAGCACCAGGAGCTCCGACTCCAGCTCCTCGACCGCGATCTTCGCGGACCGGACGCGATCCGGATCCTGGAGATGGGGAACGTCAGGGAGGTTCTCTTCCAGGACGCGGCCTTCGTCATTGAGTCCGTGCGTTTGCTTGTAGCCGCGACTCAGGATCGCCACCCGCTTGTCCCGACGGCGGAACCAACGTGCCACCCACTCGACCATGGGGGTCTTCCCGGTGCCCCCCACGGTCAAGTTCCCGATCGAGATCACGGGTACGGCGGCTCGGTGGATCTTGAGCCAACCGCGGTCGAAATCCTTGATTCCGTAATGCGACGGCCACCCGATAAAACATCGCGAACGCGCTGAGCGACATCCGCGCCAACTGAGCGAAGAAGCCGCGGGACCGACCGCGAATCAGGCGGAGGTACGCGTCCTGGTCGAATCGGCTCAAGCTCCGGCTTCCATGGCCTTGATGATCGCCTTGGCCATCTCGAGAGTGCCGACGGCCGTCGGATCATCGCGGTGCGGCTTCATATCATAAGTGACGTCCTTGCCCTCCTCGATCACCCGGGCGACGGCTTTCTCCAGCCGTTGAGCGGCCTTGGTCTCGCCCATGTGGTCGAGCATCAACACGCCCGAGAGGATCAAGGCCGTCGGATTCATCTTGTACTGGCCCTTGTACTTCGGCGCCGAGCCATGCGTCGCTTCGAAGACGGCGCCCGACTCGCCGATGTTCGCTCCCGGGGCGACCCCGAGGCCACCCACCAGGCCGGCAGACAGGTCCGAAACGATGTCGCCGTAGAGGTTGGGCAGGACCAGTACGTCATACAACTCGGGCTTCTGGACGAGCTGCATGCACATGTTATCGACGATCCGGTCCTCGAACTCGATGTCGGGGTATTCCTTGGCCACCTCCCGGCTGACCTCGAGGAACAGGCCGTCGCTGTACTTGAGGATATTGGCCTTGTGGACGGAGGTTACCTTCTTCCGCCCGTGCTTGCGGGCGTACTCGAATGCGTACTTGACGATCCGACGGGTGCCGGTGATCGAGATCGCCTTGACCGAGATGCCCGAGTCGGGCCGGACCGTCTTGCCATTGAGCTTCTTGATGTCCGCGATCAGCTCGGCGGTCTCGGGCTTCCCTTGCTCGAACTCACAGCCGAAGTAGAGGTCCTCGGTGTTCTCGCGGACGATCACGAGGTCGACCGGGGTGTTCGAGAAGAAAGTCCGTACGCCGCGGTAGATCTTGCACGGTCGGATGCACGCATAGAGGTCGAGTGCCTGCCGGAGGTAGACGTTGACGCTACGGAATCCGGTTCCGACGGGGGTGGTGATCGGGGCCTTGAGAGCGATCTTGCGTGCGGCGGCACGATTCGATCACGCTGTCGGGGATCGGTGTGCCGAGCTTGGCCATCACATCAACGCCGGCATCCTGCTCGTCCCAACGGATCTCGACACCCGTGGCATCGATGCACATCTTCGCGGCTTCGGCGAGCTCCGGTCCGACACCATCGCCCCGGATGAGCGTCACTTCATAAGACATCAGTTCTGCATCTCCCTGTTGTGTCCGGCGTCGGCGCCCCGGGCCGCCGCGAAGTCCGCGATGGGATAGGATCCAAATCGTTGCGAACGCGACGCGATCTGGTATCCTATACAGTGCAGGATGTCGTCAGGCTAACCGGCCGCGGGGCACTCGTCAAGCGGCGCGGAATGCCGTCCTTCGTGCAAACCACACTCCGTAGACGGTGCTCCCGACGATGCTCGAACCTCCCCTCACCCCCGATCCTCGCGTTCAGCGATGGCTCCAGAGGCACCTCAACCCCACGAGCTTCGTCCTGCATATCATCGGAATCCCGCCGACGTTCCTCGGGGTCCTGTTCGTGCCGATCTACCTCACGCTGCTCTCCTTGCAACTCTTCCTCGTGGCCCTCGCCCTCTTCCTGGGTGGGTTTCTCGTCCAGTTTGCGGGACATCTGCTCGAGGGGACCGACCCCGGCGAGATCATCTATTTCAAACGCAAGCTCGGACTCCCCTACGTGGAGTTCCCGAGGAAGCGCGTCTCCGAACCTCGCCCGAGAATTGGTGCGCCGGCCACCCCGGCGTGACAATCGATCGGGAACTCGGCCGATCCTGCTGTCCCTTTTCTCTCGCCGGCCAGGAGCGTGAGGATGCACGCAAAGCCGGCCAAAGGATGCGACGACGACCGCATTGGCAGCATCGGCCCGGCCGGTCTGCGGACCCGAAGGTGCGGGATCGCCGGGACAGCTCCGGAACCGTTTGGTGTCCCCGCCGGACGACCGGCGGTGAACTGGCCACTTCGTCGTGGCCTGCATTTTTGATCTAGGCTTTGGTCGGAAAAGTCGATAGAATCCGCCTCATCGCTTCAAGTCGCACGTCACAATTATCCGATTCAATCCGACAAGTCGAATGGTGGAACTCACGGGACAGGGGTGCGCCGCCGCGGTGCGACGGTCATGATCTGTTCAAAGGTCAAAGCCGTCGGGCAATGGGACGATTCGTTGCCCGGCGAGACCCTAAAGTGTTCGATAAAGACCCGTCGCAACGGGAACTCGTCCGGCATCGACCGGCTGCGGCACAAACCGTGGGCAGACGGAACACCCGAAGCCAAGCCAGGGACGGCGCGGCGCGACCCGATGAGTATAACTCATCGTCACATGGCGATCTTAGTCAAGGACGGCTGGCCATGCGATTGACCCTCAGAAGGAACCGATGGACGAGTGCGGCTTTGCTCGCGTCCTGGATCCTCTCCTCTGGTTGCCAGAGGCTTCCCTATATCGACGAATCCAAGCCAGTCCCTCATGACAGCATGGGACGAGTCGCGTTGGAAGATGCGGAGGTCAAGCAGGCAAGCCTCCTCAGCAGTACGCTGCCGATGCAGTTGCCGAAGGTGTCCAAGCCGCGGACGACCAACGATCCCGAGGCGGCCGAGATGTGGCCGATGACCTTGCAGGAGGCGATCCGCATCGGCCTGGACAACTCCGAGGTTGTCAGGGTCATCGCCTTCGGTGCCCAGGGCATCCCGATCGGCGGCTTCGAGCCGACGCCGCTGAATACCGGTGCCGGTGCCGGTGTCGCCAGCTCGCTGGGCTCGGGCACCCTCCAGACGGTTTACGACCCCGCGATCCTGGAGACCCAGATCGCCACGGCCCTCTCGAACTTCGACACGGCCTTCACGACGAGCCTGCTCTGGGGCGATAGCACCCAGCCGTACAACAACGGCGTCCAGGGCGGCTCGCTGAGCCTGACGGGGACCAAGTATCCGATCATCTCGGTGAATGATTCCGCGACGTTCCAGATCGGCCTCTCCAAGCGGAACGCCACGGGCGGGTTGATGGGAATCACCCAAAACACGAGCTGGTCGTATCAGAACAGCTCGTTCCTCGTCTGGCCCTCGGCCTACACGACGAATCTCCAGCTCACCTTGACTCAGCCGTTGTTGGGTAGTGCCGCACTGCCCGGTCAGGCGGTCGGCCCTCCGGTTGGCCTGGAAGCGAACCGGGCACCGATCGTGATCTCCCGGCTCAACGCCGACGCCGCCGTCTGGCGGTTCAAGGCTGAGATCATGGCGGAAGTGCGGTCGATCGAGCAGCAATACTGGAGCCTGGCCCAGGTCCACGTCCAGCTCTGGAGTGCCGACCGGGCCGTCAGCCTGGCCGCGGAGATCCTCAAGCGCGAAGAGGCCGAACTGGCGGTCGGCCGCGGGACGGTCGCCGACGTGGCCGAAGCCGCCCAGCGGCTCGAACAGTTCAACCTCGACCTGGTGACGCGGACCTCCGACGTCATCACGACCGAACGGCAGTTGCGAAACCTCCTCGGCCTGCCGCCGGCGGATAATCGGCGGATCGTACCGGTTACACCGCCGACCGAGGCCCGGCTCGAGCCGGACTGGGATTCCAGCCTGGCCCAGATGCTGAGCTTCCAGCCCGACATCGTACAGCAGCAGATCCTCGTCCGGGTCGCCGAGCTGCAATTGCTGATCGCCCGCAACCAACTTCTCCCCCAGTTGAGCCTCAACGCCCTCTACCAGTTCAACGGCCTGGGCCAGTCGTTGGACTCCGCCTTCGCCGTCATGACCGGAGGCACGCTCAAGGCCCTCAACCCCGTCATCGCGAACCAGGAACGGGCCGCGGGCCTCAGCCAGAATCCGGGCAATTACAACAATTTCATCACCTGGCAGGTGGGCTTCACGTTCCAGATGCCGCTCGGCATGAGGTCTCCGCTGGCCAACTCCCGCCAGGCACAGTATATCCTCTTGAGAGCCCGGGCCTATCTCCAGCAGGTCGTCCACCAGACGACCCACTCACTCGCCCGGTTCTTCCTGGAAATCGACGCCAACTACAAGCAGTTCAAGACCGCGTCACGGCTGAGGGCCGCCGCGGCCCAGCGGCTCGACGCCCAGCGAGCTTATTACGAAGAAGGCCGAATCACGATCGACCGCTTCCTCGACGCCGTCAGCCAGTACGCGACCGCCGTCGCGACCGAGGCCCAGTACAAGACGACCTACAACATCTCGATCGTCGCCCTGGAAGAGGCCAAAGGGACCCTGCTGGCATACGACAACATCGCCGTTGCCGAAGGTCCGCAGCCGAGGAAGGCTTACATCCAGGCCCGAGACATCCAGGGTGCGCATCGTCAGTTCCCGATCCCGCCCGATGGCCCGATGTATCCCGAGAAGCCGGTCGGTCCGCCGAATGCTGACACGGTCACCCCCAATCCGCCGCCCAACGTGGAAGCCCCGACAGAATATGCCGCCGTTGCCCGCTCCGGTCGGGCCGAACGGGCCGAGCCCCACGCCTTTGCCGCCACACGTACCGACTGCCATCTCCGCCTTTCCTCTCGCGGAACGCGACGGGAACGACCGGCCGGACGACCGAGTGCGACGAGCGGCACGGTGTCGCCGGTTTCCACCGCAGGATCGACTCCCGCAAGTTCGCCCGACTTGCGGCTCACTTCGGCGAACGGCTCGGGCGACTGGTCTCGCTCCTTGGCGGCGCCGGCCGTACCCAATAATGCCTCGGTGACACCCACAGGAACATCCGGCAATCCCGCAACCACCCACGTTGCCGGCCTCGACGTCACCGGCATCCCGGACGACCGGACCTCAAGCGGGATCCCCGCCGGCCCAAGCTCAACCTCGAGCCCAGGCGCCGGCTCCCGACGAGCTTCCGCCCTTACCGGTCTCGATCGATCTGCCACCGTTGCCGTCCCAATGACGCCCGAGCCGATCGCTCGGCCGACAAGACCCAGCGAGGCCGCGACTCTCGGACTTCTGAAGTCCCGGTCATGGCTTCGCTTGGGTTTTGTCAAAACATTGTTGACCATCGCCACCCGTGCTCGCCACAATGAGGATTCGCTCCTCTACCCCACCACAGCCGGGGGGTTATTCAACACTCTGAGGAAAGGCGGTCACGATGGACGGCGCTCGAGACGATCGGACGATCGGAGACAGTCGGCGTCAGTTTCTCAAGACGGCGGCGGCCACGGGCGGCGCCGCGGCGTTGGCATCGGGCGAATCCGCATGGGCCGACCAGCAGCCCGGTGCCGCCCAGGCGGCTTTGCCGACTGTGACCCTGGGCAAGACCGGCCAGAAGGTCACCGTCCTCGGCCAGGGAACCAGTTGGACCCTCCAACCCGGCATTCTTGCAGGCCGCCTTTTTCTCGGGCGTCCGCTACGTGGACTGCTCGGAGAACTACGAGCGCGGCAAGTGCGAGAAGACACTCGGCGAGGTTCTGGAACGCACCAACATGCGGAAGGATGTCTACCTCGTCACCAAGTGCGGGCGAAGGTCGGGGGTGCGGGGGCGTTCAAGAATTATGACCAGCATCTCAACGCCAGCCTCGAGCGCCTGAAGACCGATTACGTCGACTCCTACTACCTTCACGGGATGAGTGGCCGCGACATTCCCTTGTTCCGCGATCCGGACGTCAAAGCGGCATTCGAGAAGCTCAAGAAGTCGGGAAAGATCCGGTTCTGCCGGCCTGAGCTGCCACGATGGACGACTTCCGGAGATCGTCACCGCCGCCGCCGAATGCGGCTGGATCGATCAGATCATGATCCAGTACAACTTCCGGACCATGGGCGCGGATGACGTCCGGCGCGCCGTGGATGCGGCGTCGAAGGCCAACCTCGGCATCGTCGCGATGAAGACGCAAGGCGGACGGCGGCGGCTTCCGCAAGGGGGACACCGCCCCGAAATTCAAGGAGTTCATCGACAAGGGCGTCAAGACGGCACAGGCCGCGATCAAGACCGTGTTCTCCGATCACCGGATTCATGTCGTTGTCAGCGAGATGACCAATCGCGACATGCTCCGCGAGAACATGGCCGCCTCGGTCGACCATACCCTCTCGGCCCGCGATCAGAAGTTGCTGGAAGAATACCGACTGGCCACGTCCCATCTCTACTGCCATGGGTGCGGCCAGCATTGCGAGCCGGCGGCTGGCGGAGTCGCCGTCGCGGACATCCTCCGCTTCTTGCGGTATGACGAAGTCTATGGCAAGCGTCGCCGAGCCCGCGAGCTGTACCAGGCCCTGCCCCCCGAGGCTCGCAACTTCGTCGCGGCCGATCTCGCCGCCGCCCAGGCGGCCTGCCCCCACGGCCTCCCCGTCGTCGAACTGCTCCGCCGGGCCGATCGAGAGAATGGGCTGATCACCGACCGTCATCTTCGCGGATGACTCGGCATCACGCCGAGTCATCCGCCTCATCGTCATTCGGGTGAACGTCAGTTCCTGATGGAGCCGGCGCGCCCGGGAGCACGTGCTTTCCGTCGATCCAGCGTCCCAGGTCGATCAGGCGGCACCGCTCGGAGCAGAAGGGAAAGGACGGCAGCTCGCCGATCGCGGCGATCTGAAAGCGGCTGGAACAGGTTGGACAGCGTCCCCGAATCATGACTCGCTCTTGGGGCTGGACGCGGCAGGCTTCGCCGGTTCGGAACTCGTTGGGCTCGTCGAGCTGGGAGACGCCGCGGCATCACCCGATGTCTTCGGGCTCCCGTTGGAGGACGACTTGTCGGCCTCGGCTGCCTTCTTGTAGGAGTCGCTTCGATAGTCCGTCTGGTAGAACCCCGACCCTTTGAACAGGATCGCTGCGCCCGGTCCGATCTTCCGGCGCAGCTTCGGTAGCTTGCACTCGGGGCAATCGGTGCGAGGCTGCGCCATGATCGATTCATAGGCCTCGAATTCGTGACCACATTCGTCGCAGATATAGTCGTAAGTCGGCATGGCTAACCCGTTCTTAATGACGACCAGCATCGGAATCCATCTCGTCGCCCGGACGGTCTCCGGCTCTTCAGAAGGGCATGGCGCCTGGTGAGGCGTCAACTCCCCGACGACCGGACGGACACGGCGACCTTGGTGGGCCGCAAGACACGATCGCGAATCTTGTATCCCTTGCTCAGCTCGCCTACGACCGTCCCTTCAGGATGATTCGGTGAGGGCTGCTGGAGAACGGCATCGTGGAAGTTGGGGTCGAAGGGCTCTCCCAGGGCCGCGATCGGCTCGACGCCATGCTTGCCCAACACCTCGAGTAATTGCTTCTGCACCATGTCGAGCCCGGCGGTAACACCCTCGGCGCCGGAGGCACGCAGGGCATCGATGGCGCGACTGAGGTTATCGAGCGAGTCGAGCAGGTCGCGAGCCAGCGATCCGACCGCATAAACCCGGTCGATGTCCGCCTGTTGCTTGGCGCGTTTCTGATAGTTGGCGAACTCGGCCCGAGCCCGTAGTGCCTGATCCTGATACTCGTCGCGCTCCTTTCTCAACTGAGCCATGTCCTCGGACGAGGGGACCGCGTCGCCGGTGCCTCGCTGGACCGGCGTTATTCCCAGTTACCGGATTGCCAGAAGGGGGATCGCTTGATTGCGGAATAATCCGGAGTCTCCAGGTCTTTGGGCTTCCGGTTGTATTCATTCATCGGTCTCTGCTCCTATCCAGACTCGTCGCAATGGGGCTCCGATTCCCGGACCTGGATCGTTGGTCCGGACTCGTCCCGTGCTGATCAATGCTCATGCGAGTCGTCAGGCTCTGCCTCCTCGGTGAAATACTCTCGGAGCTTCTCGAAAAAGCTCTTACGACGGGGGCTGACCTGCTCGTGCTCGATCTCGGCGAACTCGCGGAGCAACTCTTCCTGGCGTGCCGTCAAATGCCTGGGGGTCTCGACGACGACTTCCACCAGCTCATCGCCTCGGGCACGGCCGCCGATATCCGGCATGCCGCGATTCTTGATCCGAAGCGTGTCGCCGCTCTGCGTGCCCCGCGGCACTTCGAGATGTTCCCGGCCGTCGAGGGTAGGCACCTCAATCACGGCACCCAGCGCAGCCTGCGCGAAGCTGATCGGCACCTGGCAGAACAGATCGTTGCGTCGGCGCTCGAAGAACGGATGTTTCTTCACAAGGACCTGGACGCGCAAGTTACCTCGCGGCGCACCCACATCGCCAAGCTCGCCCTGGTTCCGCTGCTGGAGCCACATGCCGCTCTCGACACCGGGCGGGATATTGACCTGCAAGTGCACGGATGTCGGCACTCGTCCCCCACCTCGGCAACCCGGGCAGGGATCGGTGATTCGCACGCCTTCGCCGCCGCAGGCCGGGCAGGTGGTCGCGACCTGGAAGAAGCCGCGATTCTGCACGATCTGGCCGCGGCCTCCGCAGTAATTACAGCTCGTCGCCACCGTTCCCTTGCGGGCACCGGAGCCGTGGCACTCGCCACAGAACTCCTGGCGGTTCACGTCGATGGTGCGGGTCGTTCCCCGAGCCGCCTCGACCAGTTCGATCTCGAGCTTCAGGAGGAGGTCAGGGCCCGGCCGGGGACCACGTCGACGGTTCCCCAGAAGGTCGCCGAACAGCCCGCCCCCGAAGATGTCGCTGAAGGCGGACATGATGTCGTCCGCGGATCGGAAGTCGTGAGTCGCCGCCCCGTTCAGGCCGGCGTGCCCATAGCGGTCGTATCGCTGCCGCTTGTCCGGATCCGAGAGGACCTCATAGGCTTCGGCCAACTCCTTGAATCGCTTCTCGGCCTCTTCATCACCCGGGTTGCGGTCCGGATGATACTTGAGGGCCATCTGTCGATAGGCTTTCTTGATCTCATCGACGGGGGCGTCGCGGGCTATCCCAAGGATTTCGTAAAAATCGCGCTTCGTGGCGGCCATCGGCATGGCGTCTCAAT
Organism: uncultured Isosphaeraceae bacterium; assembly: GCA_963842405.1. Taxonomy (GTDB): domain Bacteria; phylum Planctomycetota; class Planctomycetia; order Isosphaerales; family Isosphaeraceae; genus CAVZRC01. The sequence continues at coordinate 105,734 of CAWJGW010000005.1, forward strand.
GAATTGAGGGTTGCGGCGAGGAAACGAACAGCCCGGCGTGGCTCGCGATCGACGCCGGTTTCCGAGCACTCTCTCAGAATATCATACACCTCCCGCTCGCAATTACGAAGCCGAAGATCGCAAGTGGCCGAGCGGCCAGTGGCTGAGTGCGCCAGACGCAGGAAGCGGACGCTCTCCGAGCCGACTGGCCACCGGCCACTCGCCAAGACCACTCTCCGATCAACGGACGGACCCTTCGACCCGGGCGGCGTTCTCCTTCTCGTCGTCCTTGATGTTGGTAATCATGGCCTCGGTCGTCAGCATGAGTGCGGCGATCGAAGACGCATTCTGGAGTGCCGAGCGGGTGACCTTGGTCGGGTCGACGATCCCGGCGGCGAACATGTCCACGAATTCAGCCGGTATTGGCGTCGAAGCCCATCGCGCCTTCCAGGTTTCGCACTTCATCGGCGATCACGCGCGCCATCGTGGCCGGAGTTGGACGCGATGTATCGGATCGGCTCTTCGAGCGCCGCGCAGGACGATGGCCGCAGCCCATCTTCTCGTCGCCGGATGAGCGACTCGTAGAGCTTCTGGACGGCCGGGATGGTGCGGAGCAGCGCCACGCCGCCGCCGGGGACGATCCCTTCTTCGGCCGCGGCGCGGGTCGCGTGCAGGGCGTCCTCGATCCGGGCCTTGGTTTGCTTCATGTCCGCCTCGGTCGGGGCACCGACGCGGATCAGGGCGACGCCGCCGGAGAGCTTGGCGAGCCGCTCCTGGAACTTCTCCTTGTCGTACTCGCTGTCGGTCTCCTCGATCTGGCGTCGGAGCTGATCGATCCGGCGCTGGATTTCGGTCCGCTTGCCGGCCCCCTGAATCAAGGTCGTGCTGTCCTTGTTGACCTTGATCTGCTTGGCTCGGCCGAGCTGTGCGAGCTGAAGGTTCTCCAGCTTCAGCCCGAGGTCCTCGCTCATCACGGTGCCGCCCGTCAGCACGGCCATGTCGCCGAGCATCGCCTTGCGGCGATCGCCGAACCCTGGGGCCTTGACCGCGCAGATGTTGAGCACGCCGCGGAGCTTGTTGACGACCAGGGTCGCCAGCGCCTCCCCCTCGACCTCTTCGGCGATGATCAGGAGCGGCTTGCCCGACTGGGCAACCTTCTCCAGAAGCGGGATCATCTCGCGGAGACTGCTGATCTTCTTCTCGTGGAGAAGGATCAGGGCATCTTCGAAGACGACTTCCATCGTGGAGGGATTCGTGACGAAGTAGGGGCTCAGGTAGCCCTTGTCGAACTGCATGCCCTCGACGAATTCGAGGGTCGTCGTCGCGGTCTTCCCCTCCTCGACGGTGATCACGCCGTCGCGGCCGACCCGCTCGACGGCATCGGCCAGCATATTGCCGATCGTGGGGTCGTTGTTCGCGGAGATGGAGCCGACCTGGGCGATCTCTTCCTTCTTGGAGACGGGCCGCGAGAGCTTGTCCTGTCAGCTCGGCCACCGCCGCCTCGACGCCTTCTCGATGCCCCGGCGGATCGCCGTGGGGTTGGCGCCCGGCGGTGATGTACTTCAGACCCTCGCGGTAGATGGCGCGGGCCAGGATGGTCGCCGTCGTGGTCCCGTCGCCGGCCACGTCGGAGGTCTTGGATGCGACCACGTTGGCGAGCTTCGCGCCCATGTTCTCGAACGGGTCGGAGCAGCTCGATCTCCTTGGCGACGGTGACGCCGTCCTTGGTGACGGTCGGACCGCCGAACGACTTGCTCAATATCACGTTGCGCCCGGTCGGACCGAGCGTGGTCCCGACCGCTCGGGCGAGGGTATCGACGCCCTCGTTCATCTTCCGGCGCGCGCGTCGGAGAAGAGTATTTGTTTAGCCACCGTCGTGTGCTCCTCGAATCTTGGTCCTTGGTCATTTGTCCTTGGTCCTCGTCATCTGGTCACTTGAAGTCTGGCTCAGAGCCGGGATGTGCGGTCCGGCTGGTCATGAGCCCCGACACTGCCGCCGCGACCCGCATCTCAGCGGGGCCACGAAGGACCAAGGACGAAGGACCAAGGACCAAACAGTTAATTGATGATCTTGGCCAGGATGTCGGACTCGCGAAGGATCTTGATCTCCTCGCCGTCCACCTTGATTTCCGTGCCGGAATACTTGCCGAAGAGCACCTCATCGCCCTCGACGACGCCGATCGGCGCCCGCTCGCCCGAGTCGAGCAGCTTGCCCGGCCCGACCGCAAGCACCTTGCCCCGCTGCGGCTTCTCCTTGGCCGTATCCGGCAGCACGATGCCGCCGGCCGTCTTCTCCTCGGCCTCGATCTGCTGGATCACCACGCGGTCCTCAAGAGGACGAATCGTCTGCTTGGCCATGAATGCGTGTCCTTTATGCTGAATCTGCGTGTCTTGCCCGTATGGAACGATTACAAGCCACGTTGCGGATGAAGGAACGACGATCACATCATCCCCATGCCACCCATATCTCCCATGCCACCCATGCCACCCATGCCGCCCATGCCACCGCCGCCATGATGTGGGTCAGGGTGGCCGCCGGCCTCTTTCTTCTTGGGGGGTTCGGCGATGAGGGCTTCGGTGGTCAGCAGCAGGCCGGCGACGGAGGCGCCATTCTGGAGGGCGGAGCGTGTGACCTTGGTCGGGTCGACGATTCCGGCGGCGAACATGTCGCCCCACTTCGCCGCCCTCGGCGTCGTAACCGAACTTGGGATCGGTGCTCTTCTTGATCTTGTTGACGACGACGGCGCCGTCGATGCCGGCGTTCTCGGCGATGTAGCGGGCGGGCTGCTCGAGGGCGCGGCGGACGATGTCGGCGCCGAGTGCCTCATCGTGGGTGAGCTTCTTGTCCGGTGATGGCCGCGGCGGCCCGGATCAATGCGGTCCCACCGCCGGGGACGACGCCTTCCTCGATGGCGGCGCGGGTGGCATGCAGCGCGTCCTCGACGAGGGCCTTGCGCTCCTTCATCTCGGTCTCGGTCGCGGCGCCGACGCTGATCTGGGCGATGCCGCCGGCCAGCTTGGCGAGCCGTTCCTGGAGCTTCTCGCGATCGTACTCGCTGTCGGTGGTCCCGATCTCGCGGCGGATCATCTCGGCGCGGCCCTTGATCTCTTCGGGAGTGCCGCCCCCCTCGACGATCGTGGTATTCTCGCTGCTGATCGTGATCTTCTTGGCCCGGCCCAGGTCGGAGAGCTGGATGTTCTCCAGGTCGATGCCCAGATCCTTGAAGATGGCCTTGCCGCCGGTGAGGACGGCGATGTCGCCGAGCATGGCCTTGCGGCGATCGCCGTAGCCCGGCGCCTTGACCGCCGCGATCTTGAGGATGCCCCGCAGCTTGTTCACGACGAGGGTGGCCAGGGCCTCGCCCTCGATGTCCTCGGCGATGATCAAGAGCGGCTTGTTCGCCTTGGCCATCTTCTCGAGCAGGGGAATCAGCTTGGTCGGCGTGCTGATCTTCTCCTCGTAGATCAGGATATAGGCGTCCTCCACGACGACTTCCATCCGGTCCTGATCGGTGACGAAGTGGGGGCTCAGATAGCCCCGGTCGAACTGCATGCCCTCGACGACCTCGACGGTCGTCTCGAAGCCCTTGCCTTCCTCGACGGTGATCACGCCATCGGTGCCGACCCGCTCGAACGCGTCGGCCAGCTTCTCGCCGATCGAGCGGTCGTTATTGGCGGCGATCGACGCGACCTCGGTGATTTCTTTCTTCCCCGAGACTTTCTTGGACTGGCCCTTGACGTGTTCGACGACGGCCGCGACCGCCTTATCGATCCCGCGCTTCAACGCCATGGCGTCGGCGCCGGCGGCCAGGGCCCTGAGCCCTTCCTTGTAGATCGCCTCGGCCAGGACGGTGGCGGTCGTCGTCCCGTCGCCCGCGGCGTCCGAGGTCTTCGAGGCGGCTTCCTTGACGAGCTGGCGCGCCCATGTTCTCATAAGGGTCGGTCAGCTCGATCTCCTCGGCGACCGTCACGCCGTCCTTGGTCACGGTCGGGCTACCCCACCCCTTGTCAATCACGGCATTACGGCCGCGCGGGCCCAGCGTGCACCGTACCGCACGGGCCAGTTTCGACACGCCGGTGGCCAGCTTCTGGCGGGCCTCCTCGTCGTAGGCCAGTATCTTCGCCACGATGGATCTCCTTCGTCTTTGTCCGATGGGTCGGCCGGGTCTCGCCCGCCCGGCGCGATGCGAGGGCCGACGCGTCGGGACATACAGCCCCAACGATGAATCGCACTCTCTTAATGCAAGTGATATACCAGAGCCAGCAGAATTCACCTAAGTCCATTCCAGAATAATGATCTACGCCATTCGACCACTGGCCACATCCCCACGCCAAACTGTCGTTTTGGCAGTCAACCGGCTGATTTGTCACTTTCGATCCGGGCTCTGGGGACAGGGTGTTTGACGGCGAGCACGGCACGCGTCAGACTGTGCGGATCGAGTCGAGGGCGTCTGAGTTGAGTTGAGTGAATCGCGATTGGCCAACCACGAGAGAGGAGTCGCCAGCGATGTGTTTGTCGAGGATTGGAACCGGGTACGGGATCGGCTGGGTGATCCTGAGTCGCGATGGCGAGCATGGCGTCGATCTGGCCGGTCGGAAACGAGTGCCGGGCCGCGGAACCGCCAAAGGCCCCTCAAGTGATCCCGCTCTGGCCTCACGGCGTGCCGGGCTCGAAGGGGACCGACCCCGACAAGGACGTCCCGACCCTGACCGTATGGCTGCCGAAGGCCGAGTCTGGCCACGGGCTCGGCCGTGGTGGTCTGTCCGGGCGGCGGCTATGGGATGCTGGCGATGGACCACGAAGGGAAGCAGGTCGCCGAGTGGCTCAACTCCCTGGGGATCACGGCGTTCGTCCTCAAGTACCGACTCGGGCCGCGTTACCACCATCCGGCGATGCTCCAGGACGCCGGCCGTGCGATCCGCACGGTGCGCGCGAGACGCCAGCCAGTGGAAGCTCGACCCCCACAAGATTGCGATCCTGGGATTCTCGGCCGGGGGACACCTGGCATCGACGGCCGGCACTCACTTCGACGCGGGCAAACCCGACGCCGACGACCCGATCGAGCGCGTCAGCTCGCGACCCGATCGGATGATCCTCGTCTACCCGGTCATCGCGCTGGCGACGCCGTACGGTCACTCCGGGTCGCTCAGGAACCTGCTGGGGGACAAGCCCTCGCGCGAACTGGTCGAGAGCCTCTCGAACGAGCGGCAGGTCACCAAGGAGACGCCGCCGACGTTCCTCGCCCACACCAACGCCGACAAAGGGGTGCCCGGCCGAGAACAGCCTGCTGTTCGCCCTGGCGCTGCGGAAGGCCGGCGTCCCGGTCGAGCTGCACCTCTTCGAACGCGGTCCCCATGGCCTCGGACTGGGCAACGGCACCGCCGCTTTCCGCGTCCCTGCCGAGCCCTCCTTCAAAGCCTGGCCCAAGCTCTGCGAGACCTGGCTCAAGAACCAGGGGTTCCTCGACCGGGAATCGGCCACGAAATAAGATGCTGCCGAAGACTTGGGCGAAACCAGCGCCCGGGAGAAAGACGTGTCGGCCGCTTTCCAACAACCCACTGGAGCCGGCTCGTTCGCGTCGGAGGGCCGTCCGATCCCGAGGCCCGGGCTGCGCTCGAGGCACTCTGCCGCGATTACTGGTTCCCGCTCTATGCCTTCATTCGCGGCAGAGGGCATTCCTCCCACGAAGCCGAGGACCTCGTGCAGGGCTTCCTCGCCCAGTTGCTGGAGCGGGGCGACCTGGCGAGGCTCGATCGATCGAAGGGGCGGTTCCGCTCGTTCCTGCGGGCCGCCTGCGATCACTACCTCGCGACATCGCCGCGAACACGAACGGGCCGCGAAGCGCGGCGGCAACATCTCGATCGTGTCGATCGACCGTCTCGACGCCGAGAGCCGATTTGCCCGAGAACCAACTCACGAGCTGACCGCCGAGCGGTTGTTCGAGCGGCAGTGGGCACTCACCCTGCTCAAACACGTGCTCGATCGACTCGAATCCGAGTCCGTTCAGGCCGGGAAGGGGATCCTCTTCGAGCGACTCCGACCCGCGTTACAAGGGGACGGTCTGGCTCCCTCCTATCGCGCCATCGGCGAAGAACTGGGTATGAGCGAAGGAGCGGTTCGGGTCGCCGCCAGTCGGGTCCGACTGCGGTATCGCGAGCTACTCCGCGAGGAGGTCGGCCGGACGATCGATGACCCTGATGCCGTCGATGAGGAAATTGGCGAGTTACTGGTCGCGCTGGCCAGCCATTAGTACCGATTCCTCTTCGACGTCGATGAAGGAGCACGAGAAGTCATGATCGTGCTGGTCGGCGAGAAGCGCGGCGAATTGCTAATCGTTCGAGGAGAGGAGTACACTGCCCACCATGAAAGTGATCCCCGTCAGTGAAGCCAGAGCGAACCTGAGTCGATACGGTCGCTTGTGCCAGGAGGAGCCCGTGATCGTCACGATCAACGGCGTCCCGTCCTTCCAATTAACCCCTTTGACGGAAGACGATGATCTGATCGATCGCCTGCTGGATCATAACCCGAAGTTCGTGCGAATGCTGGAGAAACGCAAGGGGGAACCGACAATCTCGCTAAACGAGGTGCGAAAACGGCTGAGATCGTGATCGAGCGGACCAGCGTCAAGAGCAACCTTGGGATCGTTACCACGATCCAGCCTCCCTCCGAAGGGAGGCCAATCTCGAGACCCCTCCCGAAAGCCAGCGGAAAGCCTGGCAGGCGTTCCGGGCCGTGGTCGCGCCGCTTCTCAAGAAGGCTGTCGAGACTTAGAATCCAGGAGTCGTCCGATCTCAGGTATCCTCCTGACCACAAACGACCGAACGAGGCGCAGGATGCCGGCCCGCGATTTCTACCACGATGTCGTCAAGGCGGCCTTGATCGCCGACGGCTGGACGATCACCCACGATCCTTTGAAGCTCAAGGTGGGCAAGAAGAACCTCTTCGTCGACCTCGGGGCGGAACAGTTGCTCGCCGCCGACAAGGAAGGCCGGAAGATCGCAGTCGAGGTCAAGAGCTTCCTCGGGGATTCCGAGGTCGAAGACCTGGAGAAAGCCCTCGGTCAGTTCATCCTCTATCATGATATCCTCGGACGAGAATGAACCGGAACGTCGCCTCTACTTGGCGATCCGTCAGGAGGTCTACGAGGATCTCTTCACCGAGCCGATCGGCCAGTTGCTCCTGAAGCGGAGCGTTTGAAGTTGCTGGTCTTCGAACCGAGCGAGGAGTCATCGTTCAATGGATACCCGACTAGAGTCCGACCGCGCCATCATCGAGCGGGTCCTCACGGAGTATTCGAAATATCCGTACTCCTACGGGCAAATCGAGCGTCAACTGGTCTTCGACCGCGAACGCGACCATTATCTCCTGTTGAGCGTCGGCTGGGACAAGAGCCGCGTCCACGGCTGTGTGATCCATATCGACCTCATCGACGGGAAATGCTGGATCCAGCGCGACGGCACCGAGACGGGATCGCGCCCGACCTGGAAGCCGCCGGCATCCCCAAGGATCGGATCGTCCTGGCGTTCAAGTCGCCGAAGATTCGACCCCTCATACGGGGTATGCCGTAGGCATAGAGTCGGGGCTATAATCGGAGATGGATTCCTCGAAGCCACTGGAGACCTTAGTCATGCACAGCCCATTTCCCGGAATGGACCCCTACCTGGAACAATTCTGGGGGGATCTTCATCACACAATGATCACCTACTCTCGAGCGATGCGTTGCAGAAGCATTTGCCAGGCGATTTGCCGCACCGGGTGGACGAACGAGTTTTCGTCGAGCCGGTGATGGGACAACCTCGAAACATCATCCCGGACGTCCGAGTCGTCGAGCGAGGCCGACGCGAAGAGTCCGGCCTCCGGGCGAGCAACGGCATCGCGGTGGCTGAGCCGCTGGTCGTCCACCTCGATCAAGACGAGCCGGTGCATCAAGGCTTCATCGAGATCATCGATATCAAATCGGGCCGGCGTGTCGTCACGGTGATCGAGATCCTCAGCCCGTCGAACAAGCTCGCCGGTCCCGGTCGCGACCTGTACCTCAAGAAACAAGAAGAGTTGCGAGCGGGGGGCGTCAGCCTCGTCGAGATCAATTTGAACCGGACCGGCAGCCACGTCTTGACCGCACCTTTCGACCGCATTCCGGAAGGCTACCGCACTCCTTACGCCGGCCTGCGTGCGGCGGGGATGGAAGCCCCAGGAGATCGATTATTATCCGATCGCCTTGCGCGAGCGGCTGCCCGCCATCGCCATCCCCCTCCGGCGCGATGATCGTGACGTCCCACTCGACCTCCAGGCCCTACTCGATCAGTGCTACGAGGCGGCGGCCTACGACGACATCGACTACCGCGAGGAGCCCGACCCGCCGCTGAAGCCCGACGATGCCCGCTGGGCCGACGAGCTGCTTCGCGAGCAGGGATTGCGGTAGCAATCCTTGCAACCGATTGAGCACACGTCGGTCCCTGCGCGATACCGCTAATCCCGCTCCGGCGGGACGTTCCCATACGACCAGGGCTTGCCCTTGAACGGAGGGCGTCGCGGCGGCTCGGGAACCGGCCCCGGCTTGAGCTGCCGCGCCAGCGCGATGCCGGCGTCGCGCATCTGGGTCCCGGCGGTGATCTCGAGGTTGCTGTAGCTGGTCAGGCGGGTCTCGTAGCCGCCGCCGTGCGGGCCGAAGGCGTCCTCGGTCGGCACGTAGCCGACGCAGCCGTTGGCCAGCGACACCGGGAACGTGAACGGGAACCCGCTGGCCGCCTTGATCTCCAGCCCGTACCGGCAGAAGTATTCGGCGGGCGTCGTCACGAAGACCGCCGGGCCGACCTGGACGGCCTGCACCTCGACCTCGGCCGTTGGGCTCTTCTTCAGCAGGGCGTCGAGCACGACGGTCTCCTTGGCGAAGGTCCAGGTCGTGGCGTCGACCTTCTTCGGGTCTCCCTGGACGATCTCCAGGGCCGCCTTCACCCGCTCGGGTGAGGGAGGCCGGCGCTTGATCTCCCAGACACGGCTCCGGGCCGCCACGGGCGTCAGGGTGCCGGGCTCCATGGTGAGCAGGACCTTCAGCGCCTCGGCCCCGACCTTGCCGCCGACGATCTGCGCCCAGCGCTCTCCGCCGGGATACACGTGACGGGCTCCGGTTGTCGACCTGGGTGATGTCGCCCGAGGCCCCGGCCAGGAACACGACGACGGCGTCCTTGCCGTAATAGCCCTGGATCGCCTTCTCCAGGTAGTGGATGTAATTGGCCGAGATCCCGCCGGGGCTGGTCGTGGCGTGGCAGGCGAAGTTGACGACGCAGCCGAGCAGCCGGTTGGGGTCCTTGGCGTCCCAGGCGCCGATCACGCCCACCTCCGGGTCGACCGGGCCGGCCGGCTCGACGATGTCGGGGTTGCCCAGGCCGGGATGCGTGACCGCCCGCCCGTCCCTCATCAGGAATCGGCGGTTGAAGGCGACCGTCCCCTCCACGCCTTTGCCCACGCCCGCGCGAGACTCGCACGCGGCGATCGTTGGCGTCGCAGATCGCGTCGATCAGGGCCTGCTCGACCTGTGGCGACATACTTCGGGTCGGCGATCGTCGACTCCTCGTACGCCAGCCGCTGGACCAGCGGCGAGGCGTGATCGTACTCGCCGCGGCAGGGTCCAGACCAGCGGACCGGAGGAATGCGAGTGCGAGGCACCGATCAGGATCGACTCGGCCGGAATCCCGGTCTTCTCCTGGACCGCCCGGCGGACCTTCTGGACCGTGTCCCGACGGATGCCCAGCGCGTCGATGCCGACGAGCGCGACCCGCGATCGGCCGTCGTCGAAGACGGCCGCGCGGACCTTGCACGGGTCGTGGATCGATCGGTGGTACGCCTTGCCATAGCCGCCCGGCGCCTCCATGCCGATCTCGGGCGTGATGTCCCGCTCGGCGAAACCCGCCTTGAAGGGAACGGCCGGCTCGACCTCGCCGCCGGACGCCATCCGGCACGAGCAGAACAGCAAGAGCAACGTCGACTCCAGGAGCGAAGGTCGTCCGGTTCATGACTACTTGTTCAACTCCTTGAAAGGCGAGGGCCGGAGGGAACGAGCTGGAACCGGTGCGGTACCGGCTTCGCCCTGGCACGCTGGTCGGCGACCATATCGGCCTCGAGCGCGTCGAGGCCCTCGACGGCCTTCGGACAGGCTCGGATAAGCCTGCTTCTCGGAGGGCACCTGGAGCGTACGCCATCGCATGGAAATGGAGGTTGTTGTGTTGGATCGTCAGCACGTGTACGGCACCTGGCCTGCCGGAGCATCGGCGTCGGGTAGTCCGCGAGGTTCACGCCCGCGGCGAGTTGGTCCTTGGTGAACTCGGCCATGTCCTCACCGTCGATCTTGAGCTGGTAGCGCGGTGCGTCCAGGCCCGTGACCTTGAGGATCTGCTGATTCAGCGCCTGCTCGACGTCCGACGCCTTGACGGCCAGCGCGATGATCGGGTCCTTCAGGTCGATCGGCATTGGCAGGGACGCATCGAGCTGGGTCCAGGAGATCGTGTCCTCCGCCTGGAGGTCGTCGACCTTCGTGTTCTCCTGCTCTCACCAGCTTGCCCGACGCGCCGTCGATCTCGACCGTCGAGACGACCGCCGGGGCGTTCCAGGCCTTGAGCAGCGCCTCGGCCATCAGCAATTGCCCGCCGGGGCCGGGATGGACGCGGTCGTGGATGAGGTGCTGGGCGTGAGTCGGGTCGATCTCGAACGCCTTCTTCAAAGCCGCGACGACCGGCGTGTTCAGGTCGGCAACCGTCGCACCCTCCTTTTCGGCAAGCGACCGGACGAACTCGCCATATCGGAGGAGCACCTGGTTATATCCTCCTTCGAACGTTGGCTTTCGGGTCACGTCATCGAAGGGGGATGGGACGATGAGCGTGATCCGGACGCCCGGCAATTCGCTCTTGAGCGATTGCACCAGGTGCTGATACCCGCGACGTAAACGTCGAAAATCCGCTGCTTGAACGGCCGATAGCTGGCGTCGTTCATTCCCAGCATGACGGTGACGACGGTCGGCTTGTAGGCGAAGACGTCGCGGGCCAACCGGCGGTCGATCGGCCCACCGCCGCCCCCGGTCACCCGGTCGCCGCCCCATCCCGAATGGACGAACGCGACGTTCATCGATGGAAAACGGGTCACGATGTAGGTCTCAACGAATGTCGTGTAGAGCCGCTGATCGGTGATGCTGTCGCCGTAGAAGACGATCCGGTCACCGTCCCGGATCGCGAACGGGCCCTCGGCGCGGGCGGCCGGTCCGACGCCCAGGATCAGGGACCACACCACGACGACGGAAGCCCAGACTGTCGTTCGAAAACGTGAAAGAATGGTCGATCTGTGAACGATACCGTTCTTGGGGGCCATGATTGGCTTCATGCCTCCTCCTCGTTGGGTTTGGTTTGGGACTCCGCACTCGAATCTTCAATAAAGCCCTCGGGCTATCCGAAAGCCAGGAATGTCCATGGGCTGGATGAAGTCGGGGCAGGGGGGGCGTTGCTGGATTATCATCGAATCCCAGGGTGTCCGCCAGGGGGCGGAATGGTCCTGACAACTCCTCCGGTCGCAGGCAAATCCTGCGGAAGTCTCTCGAGACCTTGTTGACAATTCGATTCGGCCTTAGACTTCAAGGTGTAGAGCGGCTTGATCCCCGTTGAAATCAGAGCGGTACAGGAACTTTTCGGGGTCAGTCAGAGGGATGAACCATGCGGCCCTTTTCCATGACTCGCCTCTTGTCGATGGGGGCTTTGACGATGATTCTTCCGGTCGCTCCTGGCCGAGCGGCAGGGCGACCAGAACCAGCCTTTGGATCCTGTTCTCTCGGCCATGGTTGAAGCCCACAATCGAGTCAGGGCCGAGGCCAAGCTGCCGCCGCTCCGTGCCAATTCCCAGCTCACCGAGGCCGCGCGCGATCATGCTCGCGACATGGCCGAGCACAACAACCTCAGCCACGAAGGGAGCGACGGCTCCGACGTCGCGAAACGCGTCAAGAAACGGGGCTACCGGTACCAGGAAATCGGAGAGAACATCGCCGACGGCCAGGACGACGGTCCAGGAAGCGATGCGAACCTGGTTGAACAGTCCGCCGCACAAGGAGAGCCATTCTCGCCAACTTCAGCGAAATCGGGGCCGCCGTTGTGCCGGACGCCGCAGGCAGAAAGTATTGGTGCGTCGAATTCGGACGACCTTTGTCGAAGGTTGACACCACCAAGGGCCCCGAAGCGATGATCGCGGCCCTGAACCGGGCTCGGACCAACGCCAAGCGCTCCACGGTCAGAGCGGACCGGAAACTGACCCAGGTCGCCGACCGCTTCGCGCACGACCTCGCCACTCGACGCAAGGTCGAGACGAAGAATCGTGACGGACAGACCCCGTTCGACATCCTCAAACACCAGCGTTACCAGGCCCGACAGTTCGGCCTGAGCCTCGCCTCGGGCGAGAGCGATCCGGCGAAGGTCGTCACCGCGTGGCTCGAACAAGAACAGGAGCGCGGGCAACCTGCTCGCGAAGTACGATCGCGTCGGGGCTGCCGTTGCCCTCGATGAGGACGGGTCACCGTACTGGGTCGTGATCCTGGCTCAGACCCGATGAAGCTCGGGATCGCTCGCCGGCTCATCGCAGCCCCCGCGACCGATAGGCGTGCTTCTCCGGCGGGACCAAGCAGCCGAGGAAATACTTGCATCCCGGGCAGATGATCGTCTTACCACGATCGATGTCCGAGTATTCAACGATCTGTCCACAGCTTGGACAGTCGATGGTCACGTACCCTGGGGGCCGCTTCTTGCGGAAGACCGTCATGCAAGCCGGGCAGATGGCGTCTCCCTGATCGGAATCGTAAGACATCACTCCTGCGTAGCCGCAGGCTGAGCAAACGATTTCACCGCCCGACCGAACCTCCGGCGATTCGGAGGGCTGAGAGACCCACGAGACGACGTCATCGTCGAGATCTCCATGGAGAAAGACCGGCTCCTCGTCGCCAGTGCGCTCGATTGAAAGCTCACCAGCGCAGCGCGGACATCTCGGGATGTCTGCCTCCTGCTCGAGCAAGACGCTCCCGGCTTCCCCACAATCGTTGCAAATGAAAGGAACGAGCATGGCCGGCCTCCCAGGTCCCAGCTTCCGACGATTGTAATAGGAACTTGCCAGAGGGATCAAGCGGGGCCTCGAATTGGATCAGGAGTTGATTCTCAAGGGATGACTTCGAGCTACTCGATATGATCCGTCGGTCGTGAGACAATAGACTCTCTTGGGCTAGAATCAAGACCGTGGAATGAGTCATAAGCTGAAGGCAGTGAAGGGCTTGATCTCGTTCCGACGCTCCGAGGCTGTGATTCTTTGGGGGAAACCGGTCTTATGCGCGACGTTTGATGGGAGCAAACCCTTGATTTGCAAGGGGTTGCAAACATCAACCATGGCCAATGAGTGGGCTTTTTCCCAAAGAATCACAGCCTCTCCGCGTGGGAATGCCGTCTTCGACGCTCTGCGTCGTGGAGTCCCGGATCGCGGCCGGGAATCCCTTGGGATCGACGTGGTGCTCGCCGAGTCACTTGGGAGCAGAATACGCTGATTAGCATGCCATCGTGAAGCAATCGGGAATCGACTCCAACCGATCTGAAATCTCTGATGAGGAACACTTTGAGAGCACCATCGGAGCATCGCCGTCGCGAACCGGAGCTCATGGACCAGCCTGGGTTGGACTCCGAAGCTCATGCGAATGCCTTGCGCGGGTTGGGCCGGATCAATCGAGTCAGTCGGAGCGCGGCGATTCTGTGGACCGCGCTGGTCGAGCTTGCCGGAAGAAACCGCGGAAGGCCGATCCGCGTCCTCGACCTGGCCTCGGGCGGCGGGGACGTACCGATCGCCCTGGCACACCGTGCGGCCAGGGCGGGCCTCGACCTCCGTATCGATGGCTCCGACATCAGCCCGGTGGCTGTCGAATTCGCCAGGAGAAGCGCCGAGGATGCAGGCGTCTCCGTGCGATTCGTACGCTTCAACGTTCTCGAGGAGCCGATCCCGGATAAGTATGACGCGGTGATGTGTTCGCTGTTCCTTCATCATCTCGCGGAGGATGACGCCGTCAGGCTCCTGAAGAAAATGGCGAACGCCGCCGGCGATCTGATCCTGGTCAACGACTTGCTCCGAAGCCGGCTCGGCCATTGGCTGGCCCGGGCGGGCTGCCGGCTGCTGAGCCGCTCTCCGATCGTGCATCACGACGGGCCAGTCTCGGTGGACGCGGCCTTCAGCGTGGCCGAAGCGGAGGAGCTGGCCAGGCGGGCGGGCCTGGTCGGTGCGCGGCTGACTCGCCACTGGCCGCTCAGGTACTTGCTCTCCTGGAGTCGTTAATGCTCGAGACCGTGCCCGCCAATTCGTGGGACCGCCTCTGGTACGGGCCCTGGGACGCAATCGTGATCGGCGCGGGGCCCGCCGGCGCGCTGGCCGCGCGCGAACTGGCCGGCAAGGGCGTGCGCGTACTGCTCGTCGAGAAACGGCGATTTCCCCGCGGTAAGGTCTGCGGAGGATGCCTCAACGGCAGGGCCCTGTCGATCCTGGACTCGGTCGGTTTGGGGTCGCTGGTCGCGGGATCGGGCGGCGTCCCGCTCGGGGGATTGCAGCTTCACTTCCGCGGGCGCCTCGCGTCGATTCGACTTGCCGGTCGGGGCGGCACTCTCACGCGAGCGACTCGATGCCGAACTTGTGGAAGCCGCCATCAGCGCGGGGGCTCACTTTTTGCCGGAGACCCATGCCCGGATCGGAGAAGTCCTTGACGGGATGCGCCCGGTGCATCTCAAGAAAGGCAACGAGACCCGGATGGTACGTGCCCGCGTGGTCCTTGCGGCCTCCGGGCTGAGCGGCTCATGCTTGCCTCCCGGTCGCCCCTCGCGTCCGGATCGCGCGGGGTCCCGGATCGGGGCCGGTTGCCGGATCGCACCGGCTCCTTCGAATTATCGTGAAGGAACCATCTTCATGGCCGTGGCGCATCATGGATATCTCGGACTCGTGCGCCTGGAGGACGGCAGCCTGAATGTCGCCGCGTGCGTTTCAGCCAGAGCTCGTTAGGCGTCACGGCAAGGCGGGAGCCGCCGCGCTCGCAGGTCCTCGACGAGGCCGGAATCCCACCGATCGTCGGGCTCGAATCGACCCGATGGGAAGGGACCGCCCAACTGACGCGGCAGACACGTCCGATCGCCGCGGATCGGCTCTTCTTGCTGGGCGACGCTACCGGCTATGTCGAGCCGTTTACCGGTGAGGGGATGACCTGGGCGCTGGCATCCGGGCAGGCGATTGCGCCCCTGGCCCTCCGGGCGATCGAGCAATGGGAGCCTCGCCTCGCGGTCGAGTGGGACGCACTCCATCGCCGAATTGTGCGTGACCGTCAATTCGTCTGTCGGGTGGCGGCCGCTTTGCTGCATCGACCGTGGCTGGCCCGCCTGGGCTTCGAGGTCATCGCGAGGCTGCCGAGTGCGGCCGGTCCGATCCTCGGTCTTCTGAACGCTTCCCCTTCCTTCCCCAAGGTGCATTGACCATGCCTGTAACGATCGTCGGGATCGCCACCGCCGTACCACCCCACCGGATCGCCCAGTCCGACGCCGCTGAGCTCGCCAGGCCGTTTGCCTGCGAGACGCCCGCGCAGGAACGTCTCTTCCAGGAGATCTACCGCCGATCGGGCGTGGAAACGCGACATGGCGTCGTCCTCGACGATTCGCACGGCGACCTGGCCAGCCGGCAGATCCTTCTACACGCAGGCCAATCCGACGACCAGCACTCGGATGCGGAAATACGAGGAGCACGCGGGCGGACTCGCGACCGCCGCTGCCAGGCGATGCTCTGGAGGAGGCCGGGATCGAACCGGGGCGAATCACCCACCTCGTCACCGTGTCGTGCAGCGGATTTCATGCGCCGGGCTTCGACATTGCCATGATCAAACAGCTCGAGCTCTCCGCGGATATCGCCCGTACTCACGTCGGCTTCATGGGGTGCCACGGACTGATCAACGGCCTCCGCGTCTCCAAGTCCTACATCGAGGCCGATCCTGCTGCCATCGTGCTTCTCTGCGCGGTGGAATTGTGTAGTCTGCATCACCAGTACGGCTGGAACACCGAGCAGATCATCGCCAACGCGCTCTTCGCCGACGGAGCCGCCGCGACTGGTGCTCCGAATGGCCCCGGAGAACTCCTCGGCCCCCTTTCAACTCGTCGCGACCGGCTCGACCCTGATCGCCGACTGCGAAGACGCGATGGCCTGGCGGATCGGCGACCACGGCTTCACGATGGCGCTCTCGTCGAATGTCCCCGAGCTCATCGGTCGCCATGTTCGGCCCTGGCTGGAGTCGTGGCTGTCTCGACACGGTCTGGACATTCCGTCCGTCGGCTCGTGGGCCATTCATCCGGGTGGGCCCCGAATCCTGGCGATCTTCGGCGAGGCGGCCGGGCTCGACCGGACCGCAATCGAGCCGTCCTACCAGGTGCTGGCCGAGTACGGCAATATGTCGTCCCCGACAGTCGCCTTCATCCTCAATCGGTTGCGCACCGCCAGGGCTGCGCGACCATGCGTCGCTCTGGCCTTCGGGCCCGGCCTCACCGTCGAGGCCGCGCTGCTGGCATGACACAGCCTCACTTTCGCGGTCTCCCAACAAAGAACCCCCACCGCTGGGTGGGGGTTCGCCGAGGCAGCTGCCCTCGGAGCTCGTTCATCTGGTGGGAGGCGGAAACGCTCCACTGACTCCCGCGATCATCGATCGATCATCGACGACCACCTCCCATGCCGCCCATGCCGCCCATGCCGCCCATCATTCCACCCATGCCACCCATCATGCCCATGGCCCCCGCTCCCTGGGATTTCTTGCGTTTCTTGCTGGACTCGGCGATCTCGCGATTGTAAGTGGACTGGATGTCTTTGCGAACTTCATTGGCCACGTCTTCCGCCTGGCTGTGAACGGAGATGGAACCATCTGGCCGGAGCAGGACGGCCAGTGCGGGACGTTCGATCGGAGATCCGACGAATCCCGCAGGCAACAACTGCATATCGCCGCCGCTGACATCCAGAACGACCTGGTGAGTAACGAAGTCGATCTTCAGGCTCTTCTTGCCTGTGCCGTCCGAGACGGGGACGTCCGTGAGGCGGCGTTCGCCGATGAGCTCGCCCACGCCCGCATCGAAATGGTGCGGGACCGTCACACCATCACTCGGATGAAATCGGACCACGTCGAACCGGACCTTGGCATCACCGCGGGCATTCTTGGGGATAGTAGAGACGGCATAGGGCATCACGTTGGGAGGCATGGTCACCGGATCGGTCTCATGGCTCCAGGGACCCTTGAGCGTCTTGCTCTTGGTATCGGTCCCAAAGCTCACATCCTCGTGATTCAAGTTGGGATTGAAGACCACGACCCGAACCCGATAGCGATAGGTGGCATCCTCCTCGGCGGTGAAGTCGAGTGCCCGGATCATGACCCGCTTTTCCTCGGACGTCCAGAAATTCCCGACTGACTCGGATGATCCCGCCCCCATACTCATCATGCCACCCGTGGCACCCATTCGGCCACCTTGGCCGCGGCTCATCATGTTCCTCATCATCGCACCTTGCTGATCGCCCATGCCACCCATGGCGCCCATGCCGCCCATGCGACCACCCATGCCGCCCATGCCGCCCATGCGACCACCCATGCCGCCCTGGGTCTTCTTGGCATCGGGAACCACAACCTTCTCCTTGGGCACGAGGGAGGCGATGTGGACCTTCTCCCACAATCCGGCCTTGAGGAAGGGGAGCGTATCGACCAGGTTCTTGGGCAGGACCTCCACGGGGGCTAGCTCCTCCTCTTTCTCAGGGAGGTTGTCGAGGACCTCGAGATTCTTCTTGAGGTCAACATTCTGCCAATCGGTCCAGGTGCCGTCAGGCTCGAAGGACCTTCCTCTGAAGGTCGAGCCGTGCATAATGGGGGTGGGCCACCGCGGGGTTCTTGAGTGCCTCGCGATAATAGGCTCGCATCTGACCGTGGTCGAGGGTGCCCGTGATCGCCACCCAGCGGTACCCCTTGGTGACCTCCTTGAAGGGGCCGTTATCGTCGTCCTCCGCCTTGGCCTTGGTCTCCTTGGCGTCCTCCACCGTACCGCCCGCGAGCAAGGCTGGCTTTGTGCTTCTGCTCGCGCTGCCGCTCTTCCTCCTCCTCGCGGTGCGATCTCGACCTTGGACTTGGTTTTTTTCTTCTTCCGCTGGCCGCCGCCCATGCCCACTGCCGCCCATGCCGCCGCCCATGCCCTTGGGCTTGCGCGTGTTGCCGAGACGCTGCTTCTTCTCCGGCTCATCCTCTTCGCCTTCCTTGATCGGGATCCGTTCTCCTCTTCTCGTCGAGCGCGAAGACCAGCAGGCCGCCGCGTCCGGGGTAAGCGTAGAGTTCGTTCACGGCGACCAGCTTGGGGGTGTCTCGGATCAGGCCGGCACCCGGCTCGGGCGTGACCCACTCGTGCGCCGGTTTGTAATTGTCCGGGATTAACGAGACCTTGATCTGCTCCTCGACCGATTCCGTAAAGTTGGTCTTGGTGATCTTGTCGCGTTCCTCGAGGGTTTTGATGATCGTGTCGCGCTCTTCGTGTCGGTTCAGGTTGGTGTCCGAGAGCTCCGCGGCCTTCTTGACCTTCTCAGGCGTAGTATCGATCCCCTTCTGCGTCGCGGCCGTGCCCACGCAGACGAAGAAGATCATCGACGCGAGGGCTATTCCAGCCTTCTCGCCGTGACGCAGTCCCAACCCCACCAATTGATCCACGAATTGCGTTGGCGTTTGCCATACCGGCGTCTCCTCGTCGCGTGAATTTGAAGTAATCCCGAGCCGCTCGATCACGATCGATGCGTGTTGCCGTCAAGGGCCCCGAGCGCAGCCGGCGGTGGGGCGGAGTTCGCGAGACCTTCAGAGGGCCCCGATCCGAGTCAGGACCGGGTGCATCCCATGAGCTGGCTCCCGGGCCGCCATCAAGTGTGGATCGATCGGCCTAGGACTTGGGGGCAGTTCCCTTTCCATCGGGCTTGACGGCCTTGGCCGCGGGCTTCTCGGCATCGGCCTTGGCCGCGGGCTTCTCGGCATCGGCCTTGGCCGGGGCCTTCCCGTCTGCCGGGGCACCCGCAGGCGCCTTTGAAGCGTCAGTTCCCGTGTCCGGGGCGCTGGCGGCCTTGGGCGCACCGGGCTTTTCCCCGGGACCGGCCGGATGACCGGTGGCGTCGGGGGTAGCGGCCGTGGCAGCGGCGGGACTCTCACCCAGGCTGGGCGCGGCCGCCGGTTCCTCCGGGGGCGCCAGGAAGAACCGCGCCCGCCCGTAGACGGTGACCTCAACGATGTCGAAGTGGACATCGAACAGGGAAGGGCCTTTCTTCTCCTCGACTTCCTTGTTCGTCTTCTCGCGCTCCGCCTTCGCGTTTTGACTGCGGATATCCGTTCCTTTACGCTCCACCTTGGCGGTATCCATCCCTCCCATCCTCCTCATGCCCCCATGCCCATCATGCCGCCTTCTTGGCCCTCGGTCTCATCTGCATCCTCATCTGGCCCATCATCCCGCCGTAGCCCGCTTGGCCCCCACCCATCATGGAACGCATCATTCCCATATTGCCGCCCATCATGCCCATCATGCCCATCATGCCGCCGGCCGGGGCACTGCCTTTCTCGGGCTTGGTCACACGCGCAGTCGGCCGCGCCAGCTCCATATCCATCACCTGGATGGACATCGGTGAGTTCTCGAGCTCGACCAGGAAATCCTGAACGCGATCCTGGTCGATCAGGACAGTCACCATGATGGGGAGGATCTTGAATTGGTCCTTGTTCTTGTCATTCGCAGGCGTGATGTAATAAATGGTGTCGTCATACTTGGCGCCAGAGTTACTACCGCCACCCCGACTCCCACCACCCATGGCCCCCATACCGCCCATTGCACCCATTGCACCCATACTGCCCATCGATTCGCGGCGACCCCCGCCCATACCGGGCATCGATCCCATCCCGGAGGCGCCACCCGCCTCGGCCGTTTCGGCCGGCTGCTGCCCGGGTGCGAGGATCTCGTCGGCCTTCTTGAGCTCCTCGGCATTGGCCAGCGAACGCTGGTCCTGCGCCAAGGGGTTGCCGACTTCGAGGACGTCGATCTCCTTGATGATGGCGGAGTCCCAATCCTTCGCGTTCTTGTTGACCTGAGCGATCACGTCCAGGACCGTGTGCTGGATCCAGAGCCGCTCCTGGGCCGCCCAGACTTTGCCCAGGTCGGGCCTTTTCGTCGGTAGAACTGGACCGGCCGGAGCAGCGCTGCCTTCGGAGGGCGCGGCGACGATCCCCTCGCCGGTCTCGTAGTCGAAGGGGTTGAAGGTCTTGTAGACCATTTCGACGTAATCGGGATAAGCGTATGTGTAGTCGACAAACGCCAGTTGAACGCGCGTCGCGTCTTCGTTCTCCGGCCATTTCCGGCCCCACTTGCGGAACCGGTCCTGAACGGTCTCGGGCCAGGTCAAGAGCGGCGCCTGCCGATCGTACAGTTCTTTCCAGGCCTTGATTGACGTCCTTGGTGACGATCTCGGTCTTCTCCTCGACGATCGGCTTGTAAGCGTCGGTCGGGACCGTGGGCGACGCGAATTTTTGCACGGCTTTCTCGGCCGTCTATGATGTCTTGGTTTCCTGGAGCGTCTTGGCCTTCACGGGCGAGGAGCCCATGAAGTAGGCGATGACCGCGAACAAGGCCGCGATGGTCACCGAGATCCAGAACCGATACTTGATGACTTGTCTGAGGACTTCCTTGACCTGTTCCGTTGCGTCTTGTTGGGCCATGGTCTTTGCACCTTCACTGAAAGGACCGGATACTGTCGGTTAACTCCGAGCTTGTGAAAGAATCTGATGGAAGATTCCAGATTGCGAATTGCGAATTCATAAATGCCTTTGAAATCGGGCTTTATATCTATTCGCAATTCGGAATTTAGGCCTGGTTCAAACCTGGGTAACACTTTCCGGCGTAAAGCCTGGGAGCAGTGTGGCGATAGATCCTTGCCTGTTCACGCTTTACGCCAGGACCAACGCCGGCATCCCCCAACAAAAGTGTTACCCTGCCTCATGGCGATTTGAACCAGGCCGGAATTTATCATACGGAATCGATTTCTTCGCATCCTCTCAGGTTTCGATGTCGCACGAATTCGCAGGGGACGGTGCCAGGAGTCCCGGGGCGAAGTCCGCTGGCGATGAGCCAGCATGGTCCCGCCCCGGTTTCCGGAATGTCATTTCGCCACCGGGGCCGGGGCGGCCGCGCCGGGCGCGTTGGCGGCCGGCGCGGGCCCGCCAGGGGCGGCACCGGGCTGACCGCCACCCGCACCGATCGCCCCGATCTGGGCCTCGATCTGCTCGGACTTCTGTCGCGAAACCGCGTCTAGCTCCTTCTCCATGTCTTCCTTGGAAACCTTGACGGCGGGATTGTTCTTCTCGGCTTCGGTCAAAGCCGCCACAATCTCCTTCAGCTTCGTCGCCCGCTCTTCATCGGTCTTGGGGCGTTCCGCCTCCGTCTTGGGCTGCCACACGAACTGGATCAAGAAGTCGGTGCGGGTCAGCGTCTTCTCCAGCTTCTTGAGGTCGGCCTGAGCACCTCCAACCTGGCCATTCATCTGGCCCATATTGCCCATCATGCTTCTCATCATCGACATCCCACCTTCCGAGCGGCCTCCTCCCATGGCCCCCCCCATGCCACCCGACCCTCCGGGACCTCGCATCTGGCCCATCATGCCGGCCATTCCGCCGCCGGCACCACCTGCCCCGGCCTCACCCGACTCCGCGGCCGGAGCCGAGGCGCGGTCGAGTATGGGGACCGTGTGGCTCGCCAGGTTGTTGCTGCCCTGCCCTTTTTCCGTGGTCCATTCTTTCTCGGTGGTCAACCAGGCCACGGCGACGTGGTGGATGCCGAAAAGCCGGAGTTCCGGAAGGTTGAGCTTCGGGAAGCACCTTATCGGTCAGGAATTGAACGGGACCGAAGCTGGTCCGGCGGCGGTCCGTCGGCGACAGGGTGAGCTGCTCCCTGGTCTTGGGATTGCTCAGGTCGGGATAGGGGTTGTAATGGTGGCAGACGATCTGGACGATCCAGCCCTCGCCGGTGGGACCGGCGCCTTCCTTCGCATCGATGGGATGCATCAGCATCTTGAACTTCGGGTCGAGCGCCGTGAACCACTCGCCGACATCCTTGCGATACACTGGCTTGATGGCGTCGATATGGACGCGAAGCTTCTCGAGGGTGTCCACGGACTCCGGCGTCGTCCGGCTCCAGATCGTATTCCTGCTCGGGATCGGGGAAGAACCCGCTGATGGTGCTGAGGAACTGCGGCCAGAACGCTCGGTCGGAGGGGTCGACGATCAGCGCCTTGCCTTCCTCGTACTTGTTGGTCCAGTTCGTCTTGGCGGTGTCGAAAGCCGACTGGATTGCCGTGCCGCGCTTGGTAACGGTCTTCGCCTTGGAGACGGCGTTCTGGAACGGGAGACTGGTCACGGCCCAGAGCATGCGAATATCGCCCAGCGTGAACATGAAGGTCAGGCCCAGCATGATCAGGGCCGATGCGGCCAGTGCCCAGGGTTTCTTGGCACGGATCAGGCGAATCCGCTCGATCTCCGGGGGCAACAGGTTGGTACCCAACCCGCCCCGGTTGAGGCCCTGAATTCCCAGTCCGTAAGCGACTCCGAACGAGGCCAGGTTATCCTGGAACTGGGGGGCACCTTTCACCTCGTCGCCGACCAGCTTCTCGAAGCTCTCGAGCCGTTCGATTTCCTGGTTGAGGTTCTGCTGCAGGAACTTTTGCAGACCTGGCAGTTTGAACCCGTTCCCCAACCCCACGATCTTCTTGATCTTGGCGGACCGATTGATGCTCGAGTAGAAGCCGATCGAGCGATTGACCTCGCTGGCGAAGTCGTTGAAGACGCCCCGCATCGCCGTGAAGATCGCCCGCGGATCGGGGGCCTTCGTGGCGTTGCGCTTCAGGTGCTCGGCCTTGGCGAACGTGAGCTTGAGCTCTTTGGTCAGGGCCCGGGTGAAGTGATTGCCGCCGATCGGCACGTTCCGCTGCCAGATCCGGTTCCCATCGGTGATGATCAGGTCCGTATTGTCGGCGCCGATGTCGAGCAGAACGACCGAGTCCTTGGAGCCGCTGCCCTTGATCTGGTCGAAGCTGATGAAGTTGTACAGGGCGATCGGGCTCATCTGGACGATGTCCACCTCGATTCCCGCGACGGCCAACGGCAGGATGGCCCGATTGATCTGGTCGCGCTTCATCGCGAACAGACCGACCTCGGCCATGGTGAATTCCTCGTCGTTGACCTCGTCGTCGCCGCCGATCTGCTGGTAGGACCAGACCACTTCATCGAGTGCGAAGGGGATCTGCTGCTTGGCCTCGAACTTGACGATGTCGGGAATCCGCTTCTTTTCCACGGGAGGCAGCTTGATGAACTTCACCAGCCCCGATTGTCCAGGTACGGCGATGGCGACTTTGCACCCTTTCACGTCGTTTCGATCCGTGAAGGTCGCCAGGGCTTCCCGGACCAGCTCGTCGGGGTCCGCGTCCGGCTGGCTGAGGATTTTGGGATACTCGATGAAGTCGAAGGCCTCGGCCACGACCTGCTCGGGCGTCTCGCCGGGGACAAGCTTCAGGGCCTTGAGAGCGGCCTGGCCGATGTCGATTGCCCAGACAGCCTGAATCTTAGGCATGCGATCAGACTCCTTCCGAGCATCCGTGGCGGGAAATCCACCCGGGCTCGGGACGACGTGTCAGGTTCCAGTCAGATGCGGTTCGGACGGCCGGAATGGGCCGGGGTCGCGTCGATGATCCCAGGAATTCGTGAAAGTCCAACAAGCTCGGGCCGCGGTCGGCGAATCACTATTCGGAAGCGGAGGAAGCGAACGCAGGCGTGGCGGCCTCGAACTCAATCGCCAACGGCTCCCCGCCAAAATCCCAACCCGCCACCGTTGCAATACCGATCCGCGCGTCCGTGGTCGCTTGACCTCAACATGGGGAGAGTCGCGGGTCACTGACCTAACTTCCCGCGCTTCTTCCTTTTTGATGATTCTGACCCGAGATAGTTCCTCGACCCCTTCGAATTCCTGACGCTGATCAACAAGATGATCTCTGCCTCTTAGCTTCGCAAATCGATCCCACTCGTACGATCGGACGTCTCCGTCGAATTTTACCACGCCGAACCCGATGTGTCGCCACTTGGCCCTCAAGAGGTGATAAACCTACGCGCCATGCAATCTGAGACGATGAACCAATCCTGCGCGAACGACCCGCACGCTCCCTTGTGTGGATGCGACATACTGCGTTTCCGTAACTTCTACAGCCGCGACGATGTAGGTTGAATCTCAAGAAAAACCGGCCACCCTCGTCCATCGACAGGACGAAGGTGGCCGGACTGACAGAGTCCCGATCCCGAGCAGAAAGACCGCAATCACACATCCTATCGTGATCGAATCGTTCGGAAGAGTACGGAGTCGCTTCCGCTCATTGTGGTGGTCCGCCGCCGGGCGGAGGTCCACCTCCAGGCGGTCCACCGGGAGGTCCGTCCCCGGGCGGAGGTCCACCGCCGGACGGAGGTCCGCCGCCTGGGAAGCCTTTCATGGGCGGTCCGCCGGGACCTCGCCCCATCGGCATGCGACGGTGCTCACGATGACAGGCCATGCAGGAACCTGAGAGCTCCTCATGGGCCTTCAAGGCGGCATCGCGATCCTTGGCCTGGGTGGAGCGGTCCAGCGCGGTGGCGGACCCGGCGAACGCCGAAGTCAGGTTGGCCCAGGAATCCTTGCTCCCTTTCAGGCGGTTCCAGTTTACCCAGCTCGGCCACAAGGCTGGCGTATTCGCTCGATTGCTTCTGGAGCGTCGCCCAGTCCGGCGTCTCGGACTCCAGTCCCTTGCCGATGGCCTTGTTCAAAGCCGACGGCCCGCGATCCAGTTTGCCCATGATCGCCTTGATCGGCGAAGACTTTCCTTGTCTGCCTCCCCCCGGTCCGCGGGGACCTGACCCGCCCGGACGCGTTTACCGCGTTCGGCGGAGAATTCACGTCCTCCGGATCATCTGCCCCTCCGCTGCATCCGCTCCATATAAGCAATCCGGCCGACAGGATTGTCGAGATGGTCATGGTCCGTAGCGACTTGAGATTCATCAAGAGTGGTCCCCTCTTCGGGATCTGGGTGATCTTCGGAACAACTTTATCTTCCCACAAGACAGAGTCCCCGAGTGAAGCCCTGGTTACATAAGACTCTCGGCCGCCGTCCTGCGAAGAGTCTTACCGCTTCTCAGCAGGAGCATAGCCATTCTATTGAACGTGAGGTGCCCGGTCACAAAGACAGGAAGCCAGGGGGAAAGATCAAAAAGGCTCGAGTCGGCTCAGCGAGGTACAGCGCGGCGGCGAGTCTCGCCCGGCCCGATCGCCCACGGATCCGGCGACGCCGTCCGTTTGCGCATCTGGCCGCACTCGTCGCGGCTGAGTCGATTGTTTGCGAGAACGAGCCGATTCCTGAGTTTTCAGGCATCGCGGCCGGGCTGGAGCCGTGGCTGATTCTTGCGGCGGCCGTCGCCTCTACCGGGAGGGCTGTTGTTGTCGCGTCCATCGGGGCCGCCCGGCCCGGCACCGGGAGTGCGCCGGCCCTGTCGCTGGGCCACCGCGGTCAGCTCGGCCCGATCCAGAAGACCATCCTTGTTCGCGTCGGCCCGGTCCATCAGGGATTTCAACCGCTCTGGCAGCTCGTCCCGGCTGAGCTTGCCGTCGCTGTTCTTGTCGTACGTCATGAGGGCGGAGACGACCGATGAGACAACGTTACCAGGTCCCAGTCCCCGACCGCCGGGCTGGCCCAAGCCCGGAGCCAGTTCCTGGCGAGTGAGCTTGCCGTTCTTGTCCTTGTCCAGGGTCTTGAGCGCGGCGGTCGCGTTCTCAATTTCCTTGGCGGAGAGCTCGCCGTCGCCGTCAGTGTCGAGGGCCTGCATCAGCGGCGACGCCAACCGGCCACCGCGGCCTCCAGGTCCCTGGGCCTCGGCGACGGACAGGTACGCCGCCACGCAAAGCGAGCCGGCGCCCAGTGCCCACCATCGTCGGTCAAGCATCGCTCGGAGCTCCTTCGGAAAGGTGTTGGGGATTCATCCGTCGTCAGTGAATGGAGCGTATCCCCATAAGAGCGTTATCCGGCGTCAGTTCGGTCCGAGAAAGTTGACCGTGCCGCGTGACGAACGGATCAAGCCTCGGGCGTGAAGCCAAGGACGACATCGGCGCGCGTGGCCAGCTCGCCGATCTTCGAGCCCGGGAGCGGGGCGAACTCCACGGTCACGGACTCCCTCGCCTTCAGGTCGCGTATCCCGCGATAGATACCGTCCTTCTCGTTGTTGGGGCACCCCTTGATGTAGAATTGGGTGGTCAGCAATTCCTTGCCGTTCTTTCGGACCTTGACGTGGATGTGGGGCGTCCGCCCGGTATAAGGGACCGGCTTGATCGTACGGAAGTAGTACTCGCCGGTCGAACCGGTCAGGAAGCGGCCGTAGCCCTGGAAATTGGTGTCGTGCTTCGCGTGGGCGGGGTCCTTGGTGTGGATGTAGGCCCCGTTGTTGTCAACCTGCCAGATCTCGATCAGGCAATTTCGGATCGGGTCCCCCTTGTGGTCCAGCACGCGGCCTGAGAGATGAGTGATCTCGCCAACGGCGGCCGTCAGCGAGTCGTTGACGATGATCAGGTCGTTATCGGTATCCAGAGGGAGCTTGTTGGGATAGAACGGGCCCTCGGTTTGTCGGGGTGTCCGGGTCAGCTCGTCGGCGAAGGCGCCCGGGACGGCCAGGGCCGCGGCGCTGAACGTCATCGTGCTCAGAAAGGTGCGGCGGTTCGAAGGAAATGAGATTAGGTTCATCGGCCAGCTCGCCTCAAGTCAAGAGTATCAAGGAGGTATCCTGGACAAGGCGTCTCCACTGATTAGGCGACAGGTGGTTGGAAACTCACCCGAAACCACCGACGGCGCGGAGACGACCCCTACCAGCCCGACGCGCCAGCGAGGGTCTTCCCGGCGTGTTGGAAGGACTTACGGTGACCCTCGCTGGCGCTTCGGGCTGGTAGGGCCACGATCGTCTCTCGGGTAAGTTAATTCCCGCCGCTCGCCTTAACGTGCGGTATCACCGTGCGGAGACAGACTCACCTCAGCGAATTCGCACGCGGCCTGCTCGGACCGCTGGCAAGTCTCCGCTCAGGGAGCCAATTAGATTGCGACCATTGAGGGATGGTATTGCCGCGGATCATCAACGCCTTTCCCAGCCGTCTGTCGACATTGATAATAATGGATCAGGCGTCTCGGAGATACGCCGTCGTACGTTCTTTCATTCATGGGGACCGCCCCGGCCCAGCTCAGGGTGCGACGATGGACGAGACTGATAATGTCCAGGATCTGCTCGACCGTCTCCAGCAGGGCGATCAGCAGGCGCTGGCCGACTTGTTCTCGCGACACCGGGATCGGCTGGGAAGGATGGTCGAATTCCGGATGGACGGCCGATTGAAAGGCCGGGTCGCGGCATCCGACGTCTTGCAAGAGGCCTACATCGATGCGCTGAAGCGCCTTCCGCATTACCAGGCGGACCCGGGGATGCCGTTCTTCCTCTGGCTCCGGTGGGTGACCACGCAGCGGCTCGTAGAAGTGCATCGCCAGCATCTGGGAGCGCAGATCCGAGACGCGGGCCGTGAGGTTTCGATCGGCCGAGCAGAAGGACCATCGGCGAGCTCGGCCAGGATGGCCGAGTTCATCGGCGATCTCACCTCGCCCAGCCAGGCGGTGCAGCGTGCCGAAACGATGGCCCAGCTCCAGCAAGCCTTGGAGGCCCTCGACCCGATCGATCGCGAAGTGCTAGCCCTGCGTCACTTCGAGGAGCTCAGCAATCGGGAAGCCGCCGCGGTTCTCGGGATACAGCCCGCCGCCGCCAGCAAGCGATACGTCCGCGCCCTCGAGCGTCTGAAAGACACCTTGTCCCAGTTGACCGGGTTCGATCGAGATGACCCATGAACGATCCAAGATCGACCGGAGATGCCGATATCCGTTCCGCCCCCGCGGCCGACACCTATTCCGACCCGTTCGACCTGGTGGCCGAAGAGTTCGTCGAACGCTGCCGGAGGGGAGAGTCCCCGTCAATCGCCGAGTACGAACAGCGCTTCCCCGATCAGGCCCGGAGGATTCGCGAGCTACTTCCGTCTGTCGCCATGATGGAGCAACTCAAGCGCCAGGCCCGTTCGAGCGCGAGATCGGAATCGGAGTGCTCCGAGTCCCTCCCCGATCGGCTGGGGGAGTACCGGATCATCCGCGAGCTCGGCCGCGGCGGCATGGGGATCGTCTACGAGGCGGTCCAGGAATCGCTCGGGCGGCACGTCGCGCTGAAGGTCATCCCGCGCCATGGCGTCCTCGACACCAAACGCCGGCAGCGGTTTCAGCGCGAGGCCCAGGCCGTCGCGAAGCTCCACCACACGAACATCGTCCCGATTTTCGCGGTCGGCGAGCACGATGGCCTGCCGTATTACGCGATGCAGTACATCCGAGGCGACGGGCTCGATCAGCTCCTGGAGACCTGGCGACAGGGCCCACGGCACATCGGGACGAGGCTCACTGGCGATGGGTCGCGCGGGTCGGCGTTCAGGCCGCGGATGCGCTCCAGTACGCCCATGACCAGGGAATCCTTCACCGCGACATCAAGCCGGCGAACCTCCTGATCGATGAGCATCAGGTCGCGTGGATCACGGACTTCGGCCTGGCGAAGCTGATCGGGCGCGACGACCTGACCAATTCGGGCGACATCATCGGCACGCTGCGTTATCTCGCCCCCGAGGCACTTCGTGGCCAGACCGACCACCGGAGCGACATCTACAGCCTGGGACTGACCCTCTACGAATTGCTCACCCTCCAACCTCCGTTCGGCGACCTGAGCCCCAGCGAGCTCTTGCGTTGCGTGACGGAGGAGCAGCCGGCGCGGCCGCGGACGCTCGACCGGACCATCCCGCTGGACCTGGAGACGATCATCCTCAAGGCGACGGCCCGCGAGCCCGGCGATCGTTACGACAACGCCGGCGCCCTGGCGGACGACCTCCGCTCGTTCCTCGACGACCGGCCGATCCGAGCCCGGCGCGCCAGCCCGATCGAGCATTTCACGCGATGGTGTCGGCGCAACAAGATGGTCGCGGCCATGACGTACGTCGCCGCGATGACTCTCTTGGCCGCCACCATCGTCGGCTGGGTCCTGTACGCCGCCAGGACCCGTGCGCTGGAACAATCCGAGGCCAATGTGTCCCTCTCGCTCGCGGCCCTCGAAGACCTGTTCGAAAAGCTCGCAGACCGGGGAGAATTCGGGCCCGTCTTCGCCGGGCCCGGCCCTGGACCTGGCCAGCCGCCTCGCGATCGCCGACCCAGTCGCGGGCGGCCCGGAATGCCTCCGCTCCCGGCGGAGCTCACCGAGAATGACGCCGCGCTGTTCGAGAGCATCCTGGAGTTCTACGACAAGTTCGCCGCGCGGAATGACACCAACTCCCGGCTCCAGGGCGAGGCCGCACGGGCGCATCGCAAGGTCGCCGCGCTCTATCGGTGGCTCGGCCGCGACGAGGAAGCCGATGAGGCCCACGACCGTGCCACCGATCGATTTGAGGAGGCTCGTCGCCCAGTATCCGAACGTCCCGGAATATCGCTTCGAGCTGGCCCGGACCTATGCCATGGATGACCAGGATTCTCCGGGATCGATCGCAGCCGGAGCGGCTCGAGCAGGGGATTCGAAAGCCCTGCCGTTGGCCCAGCAACTGGCCGATGAATCGTCCGGAGAAGCTCGAGTATGTCATGGCAATGGCGCGATGGAAGGCGCGACTCGGTGCTTCGCTGCCTACGGCTCGGTCGATCGACGGAAGCCGAGGCGTCTTATCGCGAGTCGATCGCACACGATGAGTGGCTGGCCAATCGCTTCCACGATCCCGCCGGCGTCTACATGGTCCTGGCACCCAATCGAGACGCCTTGGCCGCGCATCCTCCTGGCACAGCGGCCGTCGCGACGAAGCGAGGGACATGCTCAACACGGCGGATACCGAACTGAAGTCCATTGCATCCGCGGAGGCGAATCACCGAGGCGCTGGAGGTCAACTGGCCGAGCGATTCTCCTGCCTGGCAGACTGTACAAGGCACTGGGTGACAGCGAACGCGCGGCCGAGTTGACCGATTGGGCGGACAGGATCCGCCCGGGCGGTCCGCGCGGCGACCCCGGCGGGCGTGGCGGACATGGTGGACGGCCACCCAATCCTGACGACGATCATCGACGACCAGGAGTTGCCCTCGATAACGCCAGTGACCCAGCCATTCTCCAGGCATCCGGTCGAACGATCGGGAACCAAGAGGAGCCGACCTCGGGGAAGTGTATCGTGGGGGTTCCTCCTCCCCCGCGATTCCCTCCCGAGGCCGGCTCCAATCGGCTCGAACGACGCGTCAGACCACCTCCAGGGTTCAGCCCAGAAGGTGTTGGGACCGAGACGCCTTTTGATTCCGATGGATCTTGATCGAAGCTGATGGACAACTACCACGTAGGACGTGTCAACGTCGTCGTGTTTCCCAAGTAGTAACGGAATCGCGCCCATAAAGCGCGCGCACGTGGGAAAAGAATGAGAAGGAAACCGGACGGTTTCTCAACAATCGCGTTTGAGCTGGTCTCGGAGGACGCGGGCCTGGTCGTCCCCTTTCGCGTCGGCTTTCTCGGGATCGTCCCAAGACCGGAGGATTGACGGCGCCTCAGCCCTGTCACCTGCGGGTTCGCTCCACACTAGCCCGACGCGCCAGCGAGGGTTGTCGCAAGTCCTTGCGGCGAAATGGGAAAGACCCTCGCTGGCGCGTCGGGTTAGTGTGCACGGCGGGCTGCGGAGGAGCTCTCGAACTGTCAACCTGCCGTTAAGGTACTTTGGGACGATCCCGCTTTCTCGGCACTGGCAAGAGCGGACGATCGGTCGTCCCGCGCGAGGTGCGCCAGCGCAAGGTGGTAGTACAGACGGCCCTGGGTCTGGGGATTCGTGGAACTGGCGAGGGCTTGCTGGAAGTCGGCGATCGCCTCGGGGTGGTGTCCGAGATGAGAGCAGAGAATGCCTCGGTTCAAGAGTGCGTCCGTGAATCGATGGTCGAGCTCCCAGACCTGCCTGTAATCGCGGAGGGCCTGGTCGGGCCGTCCGATGGTCTCGGCGGCCTTGCCTCGATTGGAATGCAAAGGTGTCATGGAATGCAAAGGTGTCAGATCCAATCGGCACCCGAGCCGAGCACGCTGGTCGCGATCGCGGTGCTGGGAGTCGCGGCTTTCGTTCATCATCGCCGTCGCGATTCGCCCCGAGATCTGATCGCCTCTCGACTCTTGCGTTTCGAGTCTCACACCTCATGCCGACATGCCGATATTCGGTCTGATCTGGCCTGGCACGTGCATGGGTCTTCGGTTACTCTCCCTCGGTCGTTCTTGGATGGATTCAGAGGCTCAACGGGAATGGACTTTCCGTGTTCCATCGTCTGTCACTCGCCATCGCACTTTCAGTCCTCGTCAGCACCCCGCAGGTGGTTCTGGCCGAGCCTATCACCTACGCCTTCAACGGGACATTCAAAGAACCATTCGATGGCTCGTTAACATTTAGCGGCACTCTCACCATCAACGCAACTCCGACGCTGGGGCCGGGGTCCGGACAATTATCGGTCACCGAGAACGGAAGCGATGTCTCTCTCAGCTTGAACCTGGGGGGACAGGCAATTAATTTCGTCAATACGCCGCAGAATCCCTACTCCAATGCCACGTTTTCAGCGTTCGTGGAGTGGAACGGGGCCTCAGCGGAGAATCCTTCCGGGTATCCTGAAGTCGCATTCACGGCTGGTGGGGTAAGTGGGGGAGTTGGCGGGAACGGGTCAACCTTAGACTTTGCGATGACCATATATAGCCCCAGTGTGAGCACGCTGCCGGCCAATCTGGCGTCCCTGAGCCTACCCCTGGATACTTCCTCCTTTGGCATAACATATTTTGCGGAAGGAGCAACCCAGATCACCGATACCGGGGGCGGTGTCATCACATCCATGGAGATCGTTTCCACACTCGAGCCCAACACGCTGGTCGTTTTTGCCGGGCTGGGGATCGCTGCGCTGGTCCTCCGACGCTACCGCGGGTCATGAGGTTGATTCGAGGGGCGACCTCACCCTGATTCCGCCAACGTTCATTCACGCCGAGCCATCTCCCGAGCCGAGTGCATGAATCGTCTTTTCTCAGTTCGGGATGGTGGCGACCAGCCGACATTTCTACTTTGAGAGTCGCTGAATCTACGCGCGATTCCGACCTCTACTCATCAGGGATAACCGTCCACGAAGCCAGGGCCTGTCAGGAACGCCATCTTTTCAAGCCCCAACGGCCGAATGGTGCAAAGTTCTGAACAAAGCAACCGACCCTCCTGACTTCGGTCTTGGGAGGATTCTCGCGACTCTTGCCAAGACTTAGGACCCCTGAAAGCTCGCCGACCGTGGGATCGCTCTGCCGGTCCGAAAAATCGCTGCACGTGGTCTCCGCATGTCCGGACACGACGCCGTCATGAGGGGTAATCACTATCGCATAAGATAACATTTATGCCAGCCGTCACCGATCCGCCAGCAAGTCGCGGGACTCGAATGCCTTAAAACTCGGCGGGACGAAGTGAAGTGGATACCGGAGGACCGTGCCGGCGCTATCTCGATCGCGCCGGTTATGGCGCGTGCGTGCGTGCAGTTCAGGGGCCCTTCTCAACAGATCGACAGTTTAGAAAAACAAACATATGTTTGTTCTCAAAGACCTCCCTTCAAATCTCTTCGTCGAATCCTCTTGTTCTGCTCGGGACGGATCAATCCCGAAACTTTATATCCCATTCTCTTGCATTCGTCCAATGCAGTCGGTATACTTTCATCCATGATTGGCGAGGCGGTGGCGCAAGTTGCCTAGATGGTCGAGACGCACCGGCGGGTTCTCGAGGGATCCGAGCACCATGCACCAGGATCGGAGAGCCATGAATCCGGGACTTGACCATGCGCGTCACGAACGGGCGACGGCGACGGATGCTGCTCCCCTCAGTTCTTGAACTGGAATCGCGTCGGCTGCTCTCAGTACAGTACATCTACAATGGATATACAAATCTCGATCTAACTGGGCCAACGGCAGCTCCCGGACCCGATGGCACCGAGAGACCTTGATATCCATCTCACGGGCCTTCCAGAGTCGGCGGCAATCACTTCCGTGACGATCGACGGACCATCACCATCTCTTCCAAACTACCCATCCGGATTCACGTGGACCTACGGACCGAATAGCTCCAGCACAATGCCCAATCCTACGGCTGGGCCGGGCGTCCAGGTCATCCTCAACCAGACCGAGAGCGGCGAGACAGCCGACGTCTACTTCAGCTCCATCCTCCAGCAGATCGATACCAGCACTGGACAGATCACCGACGCAACGTTGCCCAATGACAGCTCACTCTCCGTCTCAGTCGCTTACGCTGGCGATGGGAGTCAGCCCTACTCGTTCTCGTTCAACGCCGGTACGACCTGTCCGGTACCGGCCGACTCCGCCCCGACCGTGGCAACGCTGGAGTACGCGCCAGTTACCGCGATGTTCGAGGGTCAATCGACCACAACAGGTACGGCTTCCATCCAACTTAGCGGCTTGCCGTCGGGCAGCACGCTCTCATCGGCGACTCTCAGCGATGTGGCCGGCCTTGAGTGGGGCACGCCCTATTCCTACGGCCGTCCTGAGCTCGGGATGTCAATCACTTCCACGCCGGATAGCACGGTGCAAACGATCACATTCCCGCCCTACCGGGACGAAGCCGGCACGACGATGACGCTCACCTACCAGTTGACTGGCAATCCGACCCAGTATGTCACAGACATCGCGGTGCCATCGGGCGACCACACGATTCGCTCGTCCCTCATAGAACCCAACAGCCCCTATGAGTTTACGTATGCCTACGGGACCCCCCTGATGCTCTCGCCGGGTGGGAGCCCGAACATGGTCACTTACACGAACTCAGACAACGAGCTGGTGACCGTTGACCTCGAGACACTGCTCAGTAATGCCGGAAACGGTATCTACAACAACTTCGAATTCACGAGCGGCACCTATGATCTTGACGAGGTCCTCGACATTCAAGCGCCCATGATCCTTCAGGGAGCCCCCGGCAGCGACGCGGTCCTGGAATTCACGTTCACCTCATCGACCAACGTCTGGGACTCGAATTCAAACCTTCTCGGAGCGATCAACATTCGATCGAGCCATGTCTGGCTGGAGAATCTCAGTATCAACTTCAGCCAATCCAGCGTGACCTTTGGCACTTACGATAATGAACTAGGCGCGGTCATCGACGACCAAAACTCCGGCCAGACGGCCTGTGTCGACGTCAATCTTGAAGGGTTGACGATCCACGCCCCCTTCAACTCGAGCGACACCGATAGCAACTACTGGAATAATCTAGACAATAATGGGTACATGGCGGTGCAAGCGATCCAAATGGGGGACTACGACTCGGGCACGATCGAGAACAACTGGATCTATGGCGGGACGACTGGGGTCAAGTTCGGGCCCTGGACCATCTCCGGGAACCACTACGTCGGGTCCGTACCGGGCACGATCTGCCTGGGTGCCTTCGCGGTTAGCAACGGCCACGATGTCACGATCGAAGATAACACCCTCACCGACCCAGATCCTTCAGAGGACGGTCAGCTTGAGCGGCTCATGACGGGCTCTGGGGGGGGCTTTAACATCGACATCGTCGACAACACCGTCTCGGACAACGTTGGAGATCTCGCGAACATCGGCAATGTGCTGAACGCCCCCGAGGAAATCCTGCCCGAGGCTTACGGACTGTTCTACGAGGGTAGCTCGCTCGCGAGCTCCGTCTCCTCCTTGAGAAATGGCTCCGACAACCTCACTGTCATCGCCATCCCGTCGTCCGAGCTCTTCAATGAGGACGCAGTGGCCACAAGCACTCCCGGGACGAGTCCGGTGCTCTACATCCTCGACGGGAGCAGTGCTGGCACGGCGATCGCGGTGACCCAAGTGTTCCCGAGCGACAGCTCGACGTGCTTCGTGCTGAACTCGCCCCTACCGCAGGGCACGTTCGACTTCTCGATCGCATCCTCGTTCAACGTGTTCACGGTCTCGTCGAACACGATCGACACGAGCGGGACCGTGTTGACGGCCCTCGTCCTCGCTTCGGACATGAACGATGTCCAGGTGACCGGCAATACTTTCAAGGGAGACCAGACCACGGGACCCAGGAACTGGTACAGCGGGGCCATTCGGATTTCGCCCGACGCCTCGTTCGCCGGCTCCAACACCCTGGGGGCATTCAACAGCAACAATAGCTTCGGCAATTTCGGCGTCTCCCTCGTGGCCATGGCCGGGGTCGCGATCAGCGGGAACACCTTCGACAATCCGATCAGCGGCATCGACCTCTTCGAGGCGATGTTTTCTCAACCCCCAAGCACCTATGGTCGGACGTACGCGTTTATCAATTTGGAAAATAATATATTTATTTATTCGTATCAGAATACTAGTATAATACATATGGGAGACAACATCCTCCCTGGAGATGAGCTAGGTTATCCCAACGCTTATTCCGATCTCGTCAACGGGACGACGGTGGTGCCCGCCCCGGATGCGACCTACTTCGTTGACCCCCGCCAGTTCTCAATAACGGCGTCCGGGAACACGGTCGATTGGGTTGGTGTCTCGCCCCCGGCGACCGACGTGCAGATCGATGCCGCCGAGGTCAACGGGGTCCTCTACGACGGTGATTCGTATACGACCAGCACCTCTCCGCCGTTATTGAGGGCAACGTCGCCTTTCGTCCAGGTGGACCTGTCTGGGGCCTACAACGTGGACGGCATCACGACCGACGACGATGCGATGACCGGCGACCTCGATGGGCCAAACAACAGCTACTCGGCCAACCTGCTCGGGACCACGGTCAACTTCAACGGCCTCGCCTACAACATCGGCCCGGCCGACACCGACGACGTCGTCGTCGGCGTGGGCCAGTCCATCCCGCTGCCCGCGGGGCAGTACAGCAGCCTCGACTTCCTGGGCGCCGATGTCAACGGCGAGCAACCAGACCTGTCGTTCACCGTCACCTATGGGGACACCAGTACAACGCAAGTCAATCAGGCCGTTGACGACTGGACCATGGACGCCGGCCAGACCGGCGAGTCGCTGGCCCTGACGATGCCCTACCGCAACCCCAACGCAGGCGTGCCGGTCTACCTGTACGAGTACAGCATCGCGCTCGATCCCGCCAAGACCGTCGACTCCATCACGCTCCCGAGAGGCAGCCAGTTCGTACTCCTCGCGATGGACCTGGTGTCCGCCGGCCCCGCAACCCAGTTGGTGATCGAGACGCAGCCGTCCGCGACGGCGACGGCCGGGGTGGCGTTCGCGACTCAGCCGGTGATCTACGAAGAGGACCAGTACGGCAACCTGGAGACCGGAGACAACTCCACCGTGGTGACGGTATCGCTGAACACTGGCAGCGGCCCGCTCCAAGGCACGACGACGGCCAAGGTGTCGGGTGGGGTGGCGACGTTCACAAACTTGGCGGATGACACAGCCGAGACGATCTCTCTGAAGTTCGCCAGCGGGAGCCTGGCCAGTGCGACCTCGAATAGCATCGTGGTGAGCCGCGCGTACGCGCCAGCTTCATCGAGCAGGACACGACGACGCAGGGCAACTGGATCGGAGCGTACGGGAGCGACGGCTTCGATGTCATCAACAACCCCAGCAGTACCAACCCCAACTCGCTCCCCGCGGGCGTCACCATCACCCCGGCCGGTGCGACGCTGTATACGTGGGCCAACCCCTCGACCGCGACGCCGGCGCTGGAGGTCCCGGGAGGAGCCAGCCGGATCGCCGCCTGCTGGTATGCCTCCACCAGCTTCACGGTGGACGTGGACGTGGCCAACGGCCAGTCGTACAACCTGGAGCTGTACCTCCTGGACTACAATGGGGGTAACGCCCGGAGCGAGCAGATCCAATTCAGCAATGCCAGTACGGGGGCCGTGCTGAGCACCGAGACCGTGTCGAAGTTCACGAGCGGGGCTTACCTGAACTGGACGATTTCGGGGAACGTGCTGATCACGATCACGAAAACGGCCGGTGTCAACGCGGTCCTCAGCGGGTTGTTTTTCGACGCGCCGCCAATGTTGACGACCTCGGCGACCTTCCTCGAACAGGAC
This sequence comes from uncultured Isosphaeraceae bacterium, assembly GCA_963842405.1. GTDB lineage: Bacteria > Planctomycetota > Planctomycetia > Isosphaerales > Isosphaeraceae > CAVZRC01. Next base: position 142,941 of record CAWJGW010000005.1, read on the forward strand.
ACGACGACGGAGGGAAGCTGGATCGGAGTGTATGGGAGCGACGGCTACGATGTCATCAACAACCCCAGCACCACCAACCCCAACTCCCTCCCCGCGGGTGTGACCATCACCCCGGCCGGTGAGACCTCGTATACGTGGGCGAACCCCTCGACCGAAACGCCGGCGCTGGAGGTCCCGGGCGGAGCCAGCCGGATCGCCACCTGCTGGTATGCCTCCACCAGCTTCACGGTGGACGTGGACGTGACCAACGGCCAGTCCTACAACCTGGAGCTGTACGTCCTGGACTACAATGGGGGTAACTATCGAAGCGAGCAGATCCAATTCAGCAACGCCAGTACGGGGGCCGTGCTGAGCACCGAGACCGTGTCGAATTTCACGAGCGGGGCCTACCTGAACTGGACGATTTCAGGGAACGTGCTGATCACGATCACGAAGCTGACCGGGGCCAACGCGGTCCTCAGCGGGCTATTCATCGATCCCGACCCGCCCGGCTCGCCCTCGATCAGGCCGACTCCACCGGTCAGGCTGAGCGTCGGCTCGCCAACCATCGGGATCGGGACCGACGACAACGTGTCAAACGACGAGATGGGCACAGTTGACTTCAGCAGCAAAAGCGACACCACCGTCCCGCTACCGGCGCCGGATACCTCCAATACGGCCCGCGAGTTGGTCCACGACATGGCCCTGGAACTGGTCTGGGGCGGAACCCGGCGGACGCGATCCGGAACGGGCCGGCAATGACTTCCGGGTCTTCTGTCGGGTCATTGGCGGAACTCAATGCGGGTGCGTCATCTCGCGATGGCTTCGAGGAAACGGAATGAATTCCGTTCTACATCGCGGCGCCCGGCCGTAGAACGGAATTCATTCCGTTGGGCCGCAGGCCCGGTTCTCTACCCCTAAGATGTTCACCGCAGTGGTCAGGAGACCCGCACCCCGCGCAGCGTACCACCATATTCCCATCATGGGCGGACAGGGGCTTATGGCTCCTGAATTCGAAAGTCGCAATCGTCAATCCGATTATTTCACAAGCTCTGAGCCAATCCGACCGACGGATCTCTGAGGACGCTTCTCAACGATCGCGTCGGAGCTGGTCTCGGAGGACGCGGGCCTGGTCGTCCCCTTTCGCGACGGCTTTCTCGGCACTGGCAAGAGCTGACGATCGGTCGTCCCGCGCCAGGTAGGCCAGCGCGAGGTGGTAGTACAGGCGGCCCTGGGTCTGGGGATTCGTGGAACTGGCGAGGGCCTGCTGGAAGTCGGCGATCGCCTCGGGGTGATGCGCCGAGATGATAGCGAAGAGAATGCCTCGGTTCAAGAGTGCGTCCGTGAATCGATGGTCGAGCTCCCAGACGTGCCGGTAATCGCGAAGGGCCTGGTCGGGCCGTCCGATGGTCTCGGCGGCCTTGGCTCGATTGAAATAGCTCTGCGGGGACGACGGCTCGAGGGCGACGCAGATACTGAAAGCGGCAAAGGCGTCCTGGTAGTCCTTCAGGTGGTAGGCGCAAAGCCCGGCGTAGAAGTTCGGCCAGAAGTCCTGGGGCCGCTGATCGAGGGAAGCGCGGAACTCAGCCGCGGCTTTCGCGAACTGTTCCGATCGCAAGTAGGAGCGGCCCAGGTCGTAATGCTCCGACGCGGATCGGGGGACCGGATCAGGTTCGATCGATACGGTTCTTCACGCCCTGTTCCTTTGCAATCGATCGCCGCAGGTGGTCGATCGCGAAGCTGGGCCCGCAACAGGCCCGGGCTTCATTCAGGAGGTCGATCGCTTCGGCTCTCGGCACGCGTCGCCTCGTCCGGGGACGTGACGCGAGTCCGAACCTCGGCCCAGACGGCCACCAGCTCTTGCAGGTCGGTCCGGACCTGCCGATCGAGCTCGGAGTCGACCTCAAGCGACTCCGGCGGTAATAACTGATCGCGACGATCCCAGATCGCCCGAATGTCGCGGAGCAAGGCCGATGCCGTGCCCCCCGCGGGCGGGTCGATACCATAGTCGAATCGGACCCGCTCGGCCAGGTGGTGCAGCTTGGCCACATCCCGCTTGCGTAACGCCTCGCGGAGCTCGGCATCGAGTGCCCGGGACAGGCGGGGGACCGGAGGGAACGTCGCGGCGGCGATCGCGGCCCCGGCGGAGAGCGTGGACGGCGTCGTCGTACTGTCCTCTGATGCAGAATGCGCTGACCCTCTTTGAGGTCCGTCTCGATCTCGTGGACGCGCTGGGTATAGGAGAAGACCAGGAACCACGCGATCGCGACCAGGAGGAGACGAGTCCCGGCCGCCCCGAGCGTGGGTGGCGGGATTGACGCCGACGCCACTTCCGCCAGCGCTCCACCAGACCGATTGGGGACGCCTCGGAGCGGCTGATTCTGCACGTGCCGTCTCAGATCGTCGGCCAGCGCGGCGGCGGAATGATACGCGCCGGTGGGCCGGACGATCAGGCACTTCCGGACGATGTCCTCCAGCCCGATGCTGACCTCCGGATTCAGCTCGGCGAAGGGACGGTCCGTCATCGTGCTTCTGTCCCGCGACGGGCCCGCCCAGTGCCATTCGGAGCAGCAGGCCCAGCGCGTAGAGGTCGGCGCGGCGATCGACCGGCCCTGGGATCGGGCTGCCCCAGGCTGACCGCCTCCATGGCCGCGGCGTGCTCGGGCGCCATCCAGCCCGGCGTCCCGCCGATGTGGTCGGGGACCCGCTCACCCGACTGGGATCGGCTTGCACGCCAGGTGGAAGTCCAGCAGCATCGGGTGCCCGTCGGCCGCGATCAGCACGTTCGAGGGTTTCACATCCATATGGACCAGGCCGTGCGCGTGGGCGTCATCGCAGCGCATCGGCCAGGCAAGCCCCGATCCAGCAGATCGCCTCGACGTAGGACGCCTTCTCGAGGTATCGCCGGTACGGTCCGTCGGGCTGCATCGGCTCCGGGCGGCCGGCCTCCACGCGGTCCAGGACCTCGAGGATGTGGTGGCCCCGGCGATCCGCGAGCGGGATCGGTGCCAGCCCCTCCAGGATTCGGGCCAGGCTCGTCCCGCCGAGATAGGGCATGCACAACGCCCTCAGGCCACGGTCGGGGAACGTGTGTTCCGAGAACAGCGGGATGATGTGGGTGTGCTGCAACCGGGCCAGCGAGAGGTGCTCTTCCTGGTCGTCCGAGATGACTTTCAGGACGACCAGCCGGTCCGCCAGCCCCGGCTCCGCGGCCAGGTAGGTCTTACCGGAGGCCCCCCGGCCCAGCTCGGCAAGCAGACGGAACGGACCGAGATCCTCGCCGACCTCGGGAAGCGTCGCGATTCGAGTCAGCGGTCGCAACAGCCGGTCGCAGCCGAGCAAGACTCCAAGCTCGTCCTTCCAGCGGGGGAACCGTGCGACAAACTCCGCGGTCGGGACATCTTCTCCCGATTCGCACCTTAAACAGAACTCCTCATAAATCAGCCGGATGGCCGCCTCGTCGCCGATGCCGGGGTTCTCGGCCAGGATCGCCTCGGCGCTCACGGGCTCGCCCCGAGCCCACGCCGCGGCCATGGCGTCAACCTGGCGGGAGATCCACGCGCTCTCCGGTCCGCTCGCTCCGACCGAGCTCCGCCTCCTCGGAAGGGAGGAATTGCTCCGCCAGGTCCGCGGAACCGGAGGAAGGAAGTGGCATCCGTCAATCCCCTTCCGCATCCGGACCAGGGGAAGCGGTCGGGTTCCGGGGCGGCAGAGCCAGACGACGTGCCAGCTCGTAGAGGATCCGACGGATGCTCCCCTCGTGCAGCCCGGTCCGAAGGGCGATCTCGGAGTTGGGCAAACCCTGTCGCTTCAGGATCAGGATCTCGCGATGGGCCGGTGAGCATTCCTCCAGAATGCGCTTCCAGAGCTCGTGCTCCTGGGCGATCTCGCTGGGCCGGGGCTGGTTGGCCTGGGGCAGGTCCTCGGCCGAAGCCTGATCGAGCGGTCGCTCTTGCTCGATCGCGCGATGGTGTTGCCGGCGGCGGTCGATGAGCCGGTTCCGAGCCACTTTCATGAGGAATGCGCGGAGATGGGAGCTGTCGGTGAATCGCCAGCCGGATTGCCGGAAGCCCGCGCAAGACGTCGGCCCAGACCGATTGCACGATATCCATCGAGTCGAGCTTGGACCGTAACGGCCCCGTCAACTGCCGGCGGATGGCCATCCGCAGATAAGGCTCATAAGCGAGGAAGGCCTGCTCCGCCGCCGCGGTGTCGCCACCGTTCAGCTTCTCGATCAGGTCGTCCAGCTGTTCATCGTTCATGCACGTCTCTCAGACCAACTGCCCGGCAACTCGGGGAATCCCAGGGTGTGCTGCCGCCCGGAGGGATCGATCGCCAGGACACCTCGGTTCAGGGCACTTCTTCGCTGCACGTATCGACGGGCCAGCTCGGCCGATGCCGCCGAGGTCAGCACGGCGACCGAGAACAACACGATGGGTGCCGGTCCCTGCGAATCCAGGAGCCCAAGATCGATCGCGCCAAGCTGGGTGACGAAGTCTTCGAGGGCGTTTTCCAGAGACTCACGCGCAAACGGTAGCGCCTCGGCGACCAGGTCCGCGCCGCGGGGCACCAGGAATCCTGATTCAGCTCGTCGAACAATCCGCTATTCTCAGCATTGGCCCGAGACACGCCCCAGTGGAAGGTCCCCCAAGCGTTTGACGAGGGCCCTGAGAGGCGCGGAACCCGGCCTAGCTCGGTGGACCGACTCCAATCCCACGCTCCTGATAACCACTCGACGATGCCGGAACATCGGCACTGAGGCTGTTGTGGTCGAGCAGGGTGTTAGGCTGGACGGGGGCGTTGATGCCGGCCAGGGAGACCAGCCCGTCCATGCCTTTTCCGAGCCGCCGGGCTAGTCGGGCTGGTTCCCACCGTCACGACGAGCCCTGGTTGGCTCACCGAATTCATCACACTATCACTTGACGTGTAAACATTGACCGATGGCGATTGTGACGGTCCCGATTCGTTCCCCTCCAGCCTCATCCTTAGCAAGGGCGGGAAAGCTGCGGGCCCCGGCGGATCGGCAATTCGTTGATGGGTCCGAATCGGGCTGGTATTGCGGCTTTTTCCAGGTTGCTGATCGGGGGATTCTGGTTCGCGACGTTCGGCATGCGCGAAGACCGGCGCAAACCCGCCCCTGAGCCGCCGGCATACGGCGTACCGAACATCGGACCGCCGGAGGGCGAGGGACTCATCGTGGCATCGGGGTCGATAGCCGGATTAGTCCACACCGGATTCGATGGATTGGCGACCACCGGGGAGGCCCAATCGTTCATCGGCATCGAACCCGTCTCAACGTCCGGCGAGAATTCGGAGGCGAACCTGATCGAATCGAGGGCGGCGCCCGTGGGGAATGGCTCGAAAACCTCAATCACCGTCTGAACATGGCCCACGGCTACCTGGAGGAATCCGTCATCGAGGCCACGAGCGCCGCCCGGCGGGAATACGGAGTAAGTCCAGGTCGAAGCCAGGCCCTCAACCGGTGCGGACTCGGGCGCGATCGATCCATGACTCAGGTCGAGCCACCCTGTCCCCACAAGGTTTGTCCCATCCGAGGGAGACGGACTTCGGGGGGACCCGGTCATTGGCGCGAATTCGGCCGGGCCCTGGTCGAAGCCGTGGACGGGCGGCCCGCCGACCACGATCTGCGCCGACAGGCGCGAGGACCGAATGGACCCGCGCTGAGGAGTTGGCGGCCTTCCAGGGCCTCGAATCCCGGACTGCGACGGGGCGTCGATCAATCGATGTTTCCGCATGGATGGGTTCACTATTCCAGGTCGAAGCAGAATCGCCCCATCTTTCCTCATCGGGGAGGGACGAGAAAAGTATTAGGATTTTACCTTCGACCGGAGCGGTTATCCAGCAGATTTTTGGCGACGTCAAGCACGATCGTCACAAACGGTCCACCGGCAGGACGACGGCAAACACATCAGGAACCGTCGCGATCGAGTCTTGACGTGAGGGGCCTCCCGGGATGTGGTCAATTCCACGATCATTGAAAAGTCGGCTGATCTCAAACAGGATGTTGGAGAGCACTCGAAGTACGTCCTCTCTGACTTCGTGTCGACGGATTCCCGTCCTTCCTCCACGCGTAATCGAGTGCCCTCCTGGTGCCCACGCTTCTGGACGGCTCCGACCGATCGCGGCGATCGCCAAGGATTGGTTCTTACATCCTGGGGAACCGGAACCAAGCAGACCGTGAGCCGGTCGTCACGCGGTCGCCCTCGCCCCAACGGGGAACGGATTGGGGTGAGGAGCCCCGGTGTGTGCCAACGCATCGTGAAGCGCTCTCAGAGAAATCATCCCGACGGCCGGTTGATTCGCTCTCGGGAGTCGCGACTCGGGCGTTCTCTCCGATCTTGGTATCTATTAAAGAACACGGAGATGGCGTAAAAGTGCGCAAATTCTTGGCGTTGACGGATTCGTCATACTGAGGAATCACCTGTAATCCCCTTCCCGCCACCCGCCACCAGCGGATTCGTCGTACCGAGAAATCACCGTTGCTGTCGGCGGGTGTCGCCGGGAGGGTGGCGGATTCGGCCGGCATGCGGGGATTGGGTAGGCCGGGCGATGGGGGTTCGACGTTGTCGGATCCTGGGCCAGGTTCGATCAGAATGCGGAAACCGCGGGTCTTCTTCGATCACCTGGACCCGGAAGTCATCGAAGAACACCTCGCCGTAACCGGCCAGGCCCAGGGTCACGTGAAACGTCCCGTCAGCCGGGGCCTTGCGATAGAGGACCACTCGGGAGTAGCCCGGGATGGGCTCGCTGTTGCGATACTGGAATTGTTCGCCGCCGATCGAATCCCGAATGATGACTCCGCCGACTCCGGGGACGGTCGCACACCGACCGCTTGACCAGGACCGAGATCTGGATCAAGTTATTCGCCTGGACCCGGATCGACGGTGAACGGATCGCGGCCATGGGGAAGTCCAGGAACGGCGTCCCGACGATATCGAACTCCTCCCGATTCTTCCAGGCGACCGACAACTTGATGACCCGGTCCGAGTCCGCGATCACCTCGTCTTCGAAGAACTCGTCTTTCTTGCCCCTGGGCTTTCTTCGCTCGCCGGCTTCGGCTCGCGGCGGTTCCTTGCGTGGGGCGATCTCGATCTCGTGCTCGATCTGGTCGTTCTGGAAGCTGACGTCCGTCCAGCCCGACTCGGCGATCGCCTCGGAGTCGTCGAAGCTACCGGAAGGGACGCGATTCGCGCCGAATCGGTATCCCGGCTGCCCCTCGATCCAATCCTTCCAGATGAAGAGCTGGGGCAGCGTGTAGAACGAGATGCCCGGCGGGCATGAGACGGCCGTGACGATCACGGGAGGGGGTGGGTATGGCTTGGGCGACGCCCGGCGGCGGCTTGGGCGGCTTGGGATTGAAGTTCAAACTCACCGTCTCCTGAAGCTCCGCGATGGCCTGCTGCCAGTAGCCGAACATCACCAGGCGGAGCGGCCGGCTCGACCCGGCGCGCCTCGGACCAGGCCCTGGGGTAGTCCTCGCTATCCCGGGCGGCACGGGCGTTCTTGAGGAACTTATCCGCCTCGGCGAGGAGATCCTCGGCATCGGGCTGCTTGATTTCGATCCCGGCATCAGCATGATCCGCTGCTTGAGGTCTTTCTTGTTCCGGATGCCATGCCCGTCGGCCTTGAGCCGCTCGTGGACCTCTCTCACCACGTTGTACTGGATCTCGGCCTGGCGGATCGCCAGCGCGATGGCCCTCGGCCGGATTCGTCTGGACGTACTCCTGGATTTGCTGGCAGAACGCGATGTCGGTCGTGCACAGGAGGATCGTCGTGGTGCCGAAGTCGGGGAGGGTGATCCGCGTGCCGCCCGGGACCCGGTCGTCGTATCTTCCATTCGAGGAACCGCGCATCGCCGGGGCTGATCTCCATGATCTGAGCACCCTGGGGCAAGTGACGGAGTGATCGTCAGGTCGCGGTAGGCCATCTGGGGCGGCTGCCACTGGGCTGACGCCGGCGAAGTCGGTGACCAGCATGAGGACCCCCCGGTTGTTATCGAGGGGGATCGGCGCGGCGAGCAGGCCCGGTTTGGCGGGTTTCTCGGCGACCTTCGGCATCCGCTTCTGGTTGGGGTTGGCAGTCGTCGGTCGATCCAGCGGATCCGGGTCGAAGATCTCGTAGGGCTTGATCTGCTTGAGATTGCGGGCCAGGATCTGCTCGCAGAGGTCGATCTCGGCGTTGAGGAAGCTCATCTCGATCAAGAGGGGTTCCCCGGCGGGACGGGTCAGATCGGCATCGCCGACGAAGGTCAGGCCCCGGTATCCCGCCGAGAGCGCCATGTAGGTCATGAGCCGGAGCTTGCTCGGGTTGAACCGGCGGCGTGCCCCATGCCGGCGGCGTGTCATCGCCCCAGATGTTCCGCACGACCCCCGGCGGGGCCGTCGCCGGCAGCCACGCCCAGAACAGGGCCTCCGGGTTGGATCGCACGGTCAGGTCCCGCCGCTGGACCAGGTAGTAGTAGCCGTCCATGCATCGATTGGGACGTGCCCCAGACCGGCGGCTGGATTCCGATGATGTCGAGATTGGACGGGGAGCGCGGCATACTGACGGTGTTCGCCGTCGACGGTGGCCGTGGCACCGGTGCGGATTCTCGTCCTCCAAGGCCCGCATCGCCGTGAGGACCTCGCGGACGTCGTCGAGCTCCTGCTTGCGCGCGGCCTCCAGGCGATGACGGCCCAGGTGATCGCCGAGGTGCCAGGCGACGACCGCCTGCGGCTCGGGATACGCGGCCATCTGGTCGAGCACCTTCCGTGCCCCGCCGGCCCCGTCCAGCCGGGGCAAGAGGAAGAACCCTCCCTCCACGGCCTGGCGCATCTCCTTGGGATCGGGATTCGCGTGGGTGACCAGGACGTCGAAGCCGGCGCCGCGGAGCTTGGAGATGTCCGCACCGGGGGCCTCGATGGCCGTCGGGAACCAGCCCACGTAACGCCGGTCCCGCCTCAGCTTCTCGAAGAGGTTGCGGGAGAGCCGGATCGCCGGCAGCGTGGAATCGCCAGTTCTTCGGGACGGATCGGCTCTTTGCGGCGGGAAGCCGGGGTCTTGGCGGCCTCGATGGCCCTGGACCAGTCCGCCGCCAGCTCGCGCGGCACCGGCTCCACCGTGAGGTCGTCGAGGAAGACCTCGGTTTCGCCGGCTCCCCCCATGATGTTCACGACCACGCGATCGAGATAAGCCCCATCCAACCGCACAGGCCGCCGGGTCGTCGCCCTGAGGACCCGCGCCTGCTGCTCGATCGCGGGAAGCATCTCGCTCAGCTCCAGGTTCTCCCATCGATCGACCCGGCTGAATACCGTGCCGGGCAGCAGGACGTAGGACGGAGCTTTCGTCGCCGGGTCGATATCGGAAGGAAGCATGACCTTGGCGAAGAGTTGAACGCCTTGCTTGTTCGATCGGACGTACAGGCTCAGGCTGAGTCCGGCCGTCACCGGCACTTTCGGAAGCGCATAACTGACGAAGAACTGGCCACCGATGCCCGCCTCGAACATGGAAATGCTCGGAAAGGTGCCCGCCATGAGCGGCACGATTCGACCGGTCGTGGGCCAGCAGGCGCACGGTCGGTGTCGGTGTACTCCCGCTCCCAGACCGGCTGCGGGGTCTCGAATCCGTCCTTCAGGGTCCCGGCCCTGGCAGAGTCTTTGTCTTGCTGCTCGCCCGCGGCATATGACCAATCCACCGGCCACGAATCCCGCGACGGCCACCAGGCAAACGAGGCGGCGTGCCAAGAACATCGGTTCGAGACCTCCCTGTCCGCAAACCATGCCGGGCTCGATCGAGCCGGAAAATCCGGCCGATCCTAGCCCGATCGACAAGACCCGGGAAGGTCAATCTACCCATTCGCCGACGCAAGCAGTACCGTGAAAATGGGCCCCCAAGTATCGCAGTCTTTGTATTCGGTATAAAACTCACTCTTTACCCAGAAAGATTAGTTTCGTTGATCCCACTCTCTTCTCCATTTTCATGGTAGACTGGAGCAACGCCCAATCCATGAGGTGCATCCATGAGCTTGACAGCCGACGAGACGACCGTGACAAGCCTGCCGGAGCAGGTCCCGACCGAGTTGGTCGAGTTGAAGGAACGAATCCAGGGGCAGCCGGCCAAGGTTCGCGCCGAGCTGGAGCCCCTGATCGATGAGGTGCTGGAACATGCGATGTTTCGGAGCCGGGTCATGCTGATCGCGCGGGACGCGCTCCAGCAATTCCGGCTCGACCTGGCCTCGCTCCGGCTCGACCTGGAAGCGACCAGGCGTGAAAGTGAGAGCCGGCCGATCTGAGAGCGTCTGATCGAGACGTGTTCGGCGGGTGAATGTGGACGAATCCGGCGTAACCCACCGACGCAATCCTCGTCGATTCGATGGGTAGCCCCGAGCGAACAAGCTCCCTAAGGCGACCGGTGGGTGGAACCACCCCCGCGACCACCGACAGCGCGGAGACTGCCTGCCCATACCAGCCCGACGCGCCAGCGAGGGTCTTTCGCATTGTGTGACAAGGACTTACGGTGACCCTCGCTGGCGCGTCGGGCTGGTATGGCCACGATCGCCTCTCGGGTAAGTTAATTCCCGCCGGTCGCCTATCGGCGTGCGCGTCGGGGCAATGCCAGCCAGGCGGTGAGAACTCGGCCGACTTCGGCCAGGCTTTCGGCCGAACAATTCTCGGGCAGGTCGTCCGCCTTGTGCCAGAAGGGATAATCGAAGTCGATGAGATCGATGGTGGGGATGCGCGCTTCGTTGAGCGGCAAGTGATCGTCGCGGACTTCCCGGCCGATTTCGTTGACGAAGGATTTCGCATCGACCTGCCGCGCCACGGCCCAGACCTCGCGCACCAGCGCCGGTGCTATTCCAGGCTGTTGGGCTCGCGCTTGATCTGCATGCCCCGGCCGCCGACCATGTCCAGCAAGATCCCAGCGACGTATCGTGTCTTGTTGCCCCGTCGTTCGGTTTGGCGGGCATAGGCCCGCGCGAACACCCAGGAACCGAGGAAATACTCGCCACCGCCGGGCTCGTTCGCCGTAGACCAGCTCCTCACCGTCGAAGAGGACGAGATCGACGCCCCAGGGCGTCTCGAGCTTGTCGAGATGATGGGCGATCTCCATCAAGACGGCAACACCCGAGGCGCAGTCGTTGGCACCGAGGAATGGCCGTTTCCGGCGATCGGGATCATCCTCCTGGTCGGGATGCGGACGCGTATCGTAGTGGGCGCTGATCAGGCACGCGCTGCGTACGCTCCGGATGCCAGGAGCCGATCAGGTTGACCATGTCCACGCGCCGGCCGGTCAGCGGGTGTTTCGTCCGGAAGGGCTGCTCGCGGACCTGACCTCCCATCTTGGTGAAATGCTCGGCGACCATCTTGCGCTGGCGTGCGTTTTCCGGCGATCCCGCAAGCCGAGGACCGATCTCGCAGATCTTCTTCAGGTATCCGTAAGGCACGCTGGCCATCGATCGGAGGAGGCGAGGCCAAGCATGCTCGCCTTAGCCTCCGAGCCCCGGAACCATTGAAACGCCGGCCAGGCCGAGACTGATCAGGATCGTGACGAGGATGGGTAGGATCCACGAGCCGTGGATCGTCCTCCAGTCGCACCAGTCCGGGATGACACGCCGCCCCATGAGTTCGACTCCTTGTTCCTCTGCGTTTCCTGCCGGGTCACACTATCGGCGTGCGCGACGAGGCAGTGCCAGCCAGGCGGTGAGCACACGGCCGACTTCAGTCAGGCTTTCGGCCGAGCAATTCTCGGGCAGGTCGTCCGCCTTGTGCCAGAAGGGATAGTCGAAGTCGATGAGATCGATGGCGGGGATGCCCGCGTCGTTGAGCGGCAGGTGATCGTCGAGCACTTCACGACCGACATCGTTGACGAAGGACTTCGCATTGACCTGACGCGCCACGGCCCAGACTTCGCGCACCAGCGCCGGTGCGAATTCCATGCTGTTGGGCTCGCGCTTGATCTGCAGGCCCCGGCCGCCGACCATGTCCAGCAGGATCCCGGCCACATAGCGTGTCTTGTTATCCCGCCGTTCCGTTTGCTTGGCATAGGCTCGCGCGAACGCCCAGGAACCGAGGAAGTACTCGCCCCGGCGGGGTCGGTCACCGTAGACCAGCTCTTCACCGTCGAAGAGCACGAGATCGACGCCCAGGGCGTCTCGAGCTTGTCGAGATGATGGGCGATCTCCATCAGCAGGGCGACGCCCGAGGCGCAGTCGTTGGCACCCAGGAACGGCAGTTGTCGCGCGTTCGGGGTCATCCTCCTGATCGGCGTGCGGTCGCGTGTCGTAGTGGGCGCTGATGAGGAACGCGCTGGGGACGATCGGGATGCCACGAGCCGATCAGGTTGACCATGTCCACGCGCCGGCCGGTCAGCGGGTGATCCGCCTGGAAGGGCTGCTCGCGGACCTGGCCCCCCATCTTGGTGAAATGCTCGGCGACCATCTTGCGCTGGCGCGTGTTCGGCCTCCGATCCGGCGATCCGAGGGCCGATCTCGCAGATCTTCTTCAGGTATCCATAGGCTCGTTTGCCGTCGATGGGAGCAGGCGAGGCGAGCATGGCCTCATTGGCCTCCGAGGAGCGGAACCGTTGCAGCATCGGCAGGATCAGGCGAGCACGATCAGGCCGATCAAGACGGGTGTGAGCGTCAAGGCTACGATCGCATCTCCAGTCATACCAGTGCGGAATGACCCGCCCCATGGGATCGACTCCTCGATGCTCTGCAAGCACGGTTTCGCTCATTGCATCAACCCCGGATAACTCTCCAGTAACGCGGAGAGCCGTTCCATCGGAAGCCCCACGACATTGGAAAAACTGCCACGTACGACCGAGACGAACGGGTCGCGATCTTGGACGCCGTAGCCACCCGACTTACCCTCCCATCGGCACGAGTCGAGATAGTCCTCGCGTTCAGCAGTCGCTCAAGGGCTTGAAACGAACGACGCTGATCTCCACGGCGCCGATCCATTCATCGCAGTCCTGCTCGGTAGAGGCAGACCCCGGTGATCACTTCGGTGTCGCGTCCTTCCTGGAGCCGGATCATCCGTTCGGCGTCCTGCCGGTCCACGGGCTTGTTGAGGATCTCCCCGGCAACCGAGCAGACCGTATCGGCCGCCGAGGATCAGGCCCGCTCGACGCCGCCGGGCAACCGCAACGGCCTTCCGCCAGGCGAGTTGCGCGGCGTGGACGGTCGGGGATTCCCCGGGTTCCGGCGGCGGTTCCTCGACGCCCGACGCATCGACCTCGAAGAGATAACCGGCCTCTTCGAGCAACTGACGGCGACGCGGCGATGCGCTGGCCAGGATCAGACGCGGTTTCCGGTCATGAACGGGTTCGATCGGCCCACGCCCTCAAGGGTTCTTGATCGGGTCCCGGGAATCCTGATGGTATCGCCACTAGACCCTTGCCAACAAGTCGGAAAGCCGCCAGCCTGAAAACCATCGAGGTGTCCGCCCGAGTCGATCGATCGCGTCCGGAGGAGTCCCGCCATGCCGCGCCGCCATCGTCTGTCCTCACCGGCTGCCTTTGCCTGCTCGCCATGTACTGTCCTCGACCGCCACCGCCGCACCGCCCGACGGCAACCGCCTGGCTTATCTCGACGAGGTGAATCCCTATTACCCGCACCGCGACTTTCCCAAGCTGATCACGCCCCAGTGGGTCGGCGAACCGGGAGTCGAGGCGGTCGTGGTGCTGGCGATCGACGACATGCGCGAGCACCGCCCGCTATGAAACGTATCTGCGGCCGATCCTCAACCGGCTGAAAGCGATCGACGGCCGGGCGCCGGTCAGCATCATGACGAACCAGGTCGACCCGAATGATCCGCAGCTCCAGGCATGGCTCAAGGAAGGTCTGTCGATCGAGATCCACACCCTCACGCACCCTTGCCCGCTCCTGGCGAAAGGCGACTTCGCCGAGGCGGCTCGTACCTATCATGGTTGCGTCGACCTGATGAACAAGGTCCCCGGCAACACGCCCGTCGCCTTCCGGATGCCCTGCTGCGACTCGATGAACACGGTGAGCCCCCGCTTCTTCGCCGAGATCTTCAACAAGACCAGTCCCGGCGGGAAATTCCTCTCGATCGATTCGTCGGTCTTCACGGTCCTCACGCCCGACGACCCGAGCCTCCCTCGCGACCTGGTTTTCGACAAGGACGGCAAGGAGCGGTTCCGCAAGTACATCCCGTTCCCGTCGTTCGTCAACACGATCGAGAATTACCCGTATCCCTACGTGATCGGCAAGATGTGCTGGGAGTTCCCCTGCATCGTCCCCAGCGACTGGGAAGGGCAGAACATCCACAAGCCAGCCAATCCCAGGACGCTCGAAGACATGAAGGCCGCGCTCGATTGCGTCGTCCTCAAGCAAGGGCGTCTTCAACCTCGTGTTCCACCCTTACGGATGGATCAAGCCCGAGCAGGTCGTCGAGCTGATCGATCATGCGGTGGCGAAGCATGGGAAGAAGGTCAAGTTCCTCACGTTCAAGGAGGCGCAGGAGCGGCTGAACAAGAACCTGCTGGCGGGCCAACCGTGAGAGCAGCAAACGCCAGGAACACCGTGGGGTGACGTTGTCGGACCTGAATAGCGACGGGTATCTCGATGCTGTGGTTGGCGGGAGGACGGGATTGGGTTCCGGATCTGGACGCCAGCGAACTCGTCCTGGACGGCTAATGACGAGCCCCCTTCACACCGCTGCTGGGGGCCATAATGATCGAATCCCTCTTTGGCGGTACAACACGGACAAGATCAAGGCCCTGGATATCGACGGCGACGGTCGACGAGCAATTCGCCGCAGGGCAAGAAGCCAACGTGGTGGCTCTGGAAGCCAAGGCCGGTCTCCCTCCAAGACGTGCTCGGCCCACCTCGTCGCTTGGTTCGTCTGCCCCCGGCGCCCGCCTCCTCGACGATAAGGGCCGCGACGCCGGTCTCCGCTTCGTCGACCTGGATGAAGACGGCCACCTCGACGTTGTGTTCTCCAACGACCAGGAATATGGCGATCTACCTCTTCGAGTCGAAGGAGAAGGGCTGGACGCGGAAGGTCATGCTGGCAGGCAAGGCCGGCGAGCCCGGCGCGATTGCCGCAAGATCGTCCGACGAACGGCACCAACAACGGCTTCTTCGTCCACTCGCGCCACCTCTGGTGGCAGAACGAAGACACGGCCAAGCTGCCCGAACCTCGTCGATCGCCGGTCGTTCAACGACCTGTTGAAGAACGTCGAGCCGCGGGGCAAGTCGCCCGCGGCGGCACTCAAGTCAATCCGCGTCGCACCCGGTTTCACGGTCGAGCAGGTCGCGACCGAGCCGCTGGTCAAAGACCCGATCGCCTTCGAATGGGGCGCCGATGGAAAGCTCTGGGTCGTCGAGATGGGGGATTATCCGCTGGGCGTCGACGGCAAGGGAAAGCCCGGCGGCGTGGTCCGGTATCCTGGAAGACACCAATGGCGACGGCCGGTATGACAAGCAGACGACGTTCCTCGGAGGGCCTCGGATTCCCGAACGGCGTGATGCCCTGGCGCAAGGGAATCCTGGTCTCATGCGCCCCGGACATCTTCTACGCCGAGGACCGCGACGGCGACGGCAAGGCGGACCATCGCGAGGTCCTCTTCACCGGCTTCGTCGAGGGCAACCAGCAGCACCGGCTCAACGGCTTCGAGCTGGGGCTCGACGGCTGGGTCTACGGGGCCAACGGCGATAGCGGCGGGACGGTCCGCTCGCAAAAGACCGGCAAGGTGACGTCGGATCAGCGGCCGCGACTTCCGTTTCCGGCCGGATACCGGCGAGTTCGAGGCCGAGAGCGGCCAGACCCAGTACGGCCGGCACCGCGACGACTGGGGCCGCTGGTTCGGCAACAATAACCCGAACTGGGGCTGGCATTTCGTCCTGTCCGACCAGGACCTCAGACGCAACCCGCACTATCGCGGCCCCCGACCCGAAGCACACGCTCGAGCCCGACACCCGAGCTCTATCCCGATCAGCCGGACGCTCGCCCGGTTCAACGACCCCGGCGCGGCCAACCACACCACCTCGGCGAACAGCCCGACCCCCTATCGCGACGAACTGTTCGGCCCCTGGTTCGCCACGAGCCTGTTCGTCAGCGAGCCGGTCCACAACACTGGTGCACCGGATGGTGCTCGAGCCCGACGGCGTGACCTTCCGCGGCCGTCGCGGGCCCAACGAGTCGGGCCGCGAGTTCCTGGCCTCCAGCGACAACTGGTTCCGGCCGACCATGCTCAAGACCGGCCCCGACGGCGCCCTCTGGATCGCCGACATGTATCGAGCCGTCATCGAGCACCCCGAGTGGATCCCCGACGAGTGGGAAAAGCGGCTCGACCTCCGGGCCGGGCAGCGAGCAAGGGCGGATCTATCGCGTCTACCCGGTCGACAAGAAGCCAAGGCCGATCCCGCGCCTCGACGGACTGGACACGGCGGGCCTGGTCGCCGCGCTCGACAGCCCGAGCGGCTGGCAGCGCGACACGGCCCAGCGGCTCCTCCTCCATCGCGGTGGCACGGAGGCATTCGCGCCGCTCCGCACCTTGGTGATGAACACGAATCAGCCCAAGACGCGAGCCCAGGCGATCTGGACGCTCGCCGATCTCGGCGGGCTCGACGAACCGACGGCATTGGCCGGCCTGACCGATCGCGAAGCCTCGCGTCAAGGAGATGCGTGATCGCGGCCGTCCGGCCGATGCTTCGTGGCTCCTCGAAGGTGGCCGAGGCGGTGGTAAAGCTGGCCGACGATCCGGATGCACGGGTCCGGTTTCAGGTCGCGCTGGCCATGGGTGACTGGGACGACCATCGCGGCGGCGAGGCCCTCGCGCGGCTGGCGCGTCGGGACGGGAAGGACTCCTGGATGCGGGCGGCCATCCTGAGCTCGGCGGTCCCGCACGTGGCGACGCTCCTGTCGGGACTGCTGGGTGCCGACGAGGAGGGGACACCACCGCCATCCGAGATGGTCGAGCCGCTGCTGGAGGTCGCCGGAGCACTGCCGGGCGGTGGCTTGAACGAAGCGGTGGCCAGCACGATCGGCAAGCCGGCGGGGCAGGGGGGGCGTTATGCACCCTGGCAATTCGCCGCACTCGCGGGCTTGCTCGCGGCCCGAGACCGGTCCAGGACGCCGCTCTCGCTCGACCTGGACAAGCCATTCGCCGGGCTCTGGGAGGCCGCGCCGTGGGCTCGTCAAGGACGACTCGGCTCCCGAGGCCGACCGGCTCGCGGCCGTGGGACTGCTGGGCCGTACGCCGCGGCGAGGAATCGCGACGATCGCGACTTGCTCCTTGGGATGTTGCGGCCCCAGGTGTCGGTCGGGCTCCAGCAAGCGGCCGTAACCGCTCTGGGCCGGACCACCGAGACGAGGGTCGCCCGACATGTTGCTCCGCGAGCTGGAAGCAGCACTCCCCGCAGGTCCGCAGCGCGATCCTCGACGCCACGCTCAGCCGGCGAGCCTGGACGTCGTCGCTGCTCTCATCGCTCGAAGACGGCTGCGTGCCGCCGGCGGAGATCGACCCGGCCCGACGTCAGCGGCTCCTCCGCGTCCGCGATCGCGAGCATGCGCGCCCGGGCCGAGGCGGTCTTCGCCCACCAGGCCAAGCCGCGACAAGACCGTCGTCGAGGCCTACCGATCGGCACTGGGAATGAAGGGGGATCGAGCCGCCGGTGCGGCCGTCTTCCAGAAGCAGTGCGCATCGTGCCACCGCATGGGCAAGGTCGGGGTCGAGGTCGGCCCGGACCTCGCCACCCTGAACGACAAGTCGCCGGAGTCGCTCCTGATCGCCATCCTCGACCCCAACCGCGCGTTCGAAACGAAGTACGTCTCTTTCTCGGTCGCAACCGTCGACGGCCGGGTCTTGAATGGCCTCATCGCCAGCGAGTCGGCCACCGCCGTGACCCTCCGCCGCCAGGATGGCAAGGAAGACGTGCTCCTCCGTTCTGAGATCCAGGAGATGGCGGCCTCGGGCCAGTCGCTGATGCCCGAAGGGCTCGAGAAAGACCTGAAGCCCAACGATCTGGCCGACCTGATTTCGTTCCTCGTCTCCTCCGGGCCGGCCCGCAAACCCGAGTGATCCACCATGCCCAAACCAACCGATATCCGACCCGTTGCCGTCGAGCTGTATTTCCTTCCGATCAAGACCCGGGTGCCGCTTGAAATTCGGCCCGGAGATCACCACGGAGGTGACCTGCGCGCGCGTCAAGATGACCGTGGAGGACGTCGGCGGGCGCGGGCCGATCGGGTGGGGCGAAACGCCGCTCTCGGTCCAGTGGGTCTGGCCGAGCCACCTGAGCTACGACGAACGGCACGACGCTCTGAGGAAACTGTGTCTGCGAGATCGCCGAAGCCTGGTCATCGAGGCTCGGTCCAGCCGGCCATCCCCTGGAGGTCGGCCATCGATTCCTGGAAGGCTCAGCTCGCCGAACTGACGAATCGATTCAACCAATCCCATCGCGGAAGACTCAGACCCGGTCCCTTGGCTGGCGGCCCTGGTCTGTAACTCGGCCTTCGACCTGGCCCTTCACGATGCCTATGGCGTGTTCCACGCTGTGCCGACCTACGAGACTTATAATGACCGGTATATGAATCTGAGATCTGTCCCATTACCTCGATGCCAGGCGCAGGGCACCGCTGGTCGTCTTTCGAGGGCCGGTATCCCGAGGAAGTTCCTGGTCCGTCCCCGGCCTGGAGTCGATCCCGGCCTGGCATCTCGTCGGCGGCAAGGACCCGGTCGATTCCTGGGACTTGACCGGTTCCGAGCCCGACGACGGCTATCCCGTCCTCCTCCGCGACTGGATCCGCCGCGACGGGCTGAAGTGCCTCAAGGTGAAGCTCCGCGGCGACGACACCGATTGGGACTACGATCGACTGCTCAAGGTCGGCCGGATCGCGGTCGAGGAAGGCGTGGACTGGCTGACGGCCGACTTCAACTGCACGGTCAACGAGCCCGCATACGTCAACGCGATCCTCGACCGGTTGATGGCCGAGCACCCTCGGCTCTACGGGATGCTGCTCTACGTGGAGCAGCCATTCCCTTACGACCTGGAAGCGCACCGGATCGACGTGCATAGCGTCTCCGCGCGGAAGCCGCTCTTCATGGACGAGAGCGCCCACGACTGGCAGTTCGTCCGGCTCGGCCGCGAGCTGGGCTGGTCAGGCGTGGCGCTCAAGACCTGCAAGACGCAGACCGGGGCGATGCTGAGCCTCTGCTGGGCCAAGGCCCACGGCATGACGCTCATGGTCCAGGACCTCTCCAATCCCATGCTCGCCCAGGTTTCCCACGTCCTCCTCGCGGCGCACGCGGGGACCATCATGGGAGTCGAATCGAACGGGATGCAGTTCTACCCGGCAGCCTCGCTTCCCGAGGAATCCGTCCACCCCGGGCTCTTCCGCCGAACGAACGGAAACCTGGACCTGTCGTCCGTCCGCGGCCCGGGATTCGGTTACCGAGTTGGACGAGATCGAGGCACGTTACCGGCCCCCGCGTTCTCCAAAGCGATATAACCGATCCTTGGAGCTCGTTTTTCACTGTCTAAGGGGGCAAACGAGCGGGCCGCGAGAGAAAAATTGCTAGGGCATATCGCATTTTCGGCCCGTTCGTTGATTTAGTTTCACGGGACGATTGCAACGGTTGCGAGACCGTGACGACCCACGGGCGTCGCAGAGGCTGGCAGGCACTGGCGACGTCCGAACTTCAACGACCGCTTGCCGTGGGATGAGGATCATGTTCACACAAGGCGCAATTACATGCGGCTGGTGAGCAGATGCGACAGTTGATCAACAACGCTCGCGCCAACCCGGCAGGGACGGCCAGCGGGTTCGGCATCGACCTCAACGAGGGGTTGCCGGCTGGAACGATCTCGACGGCTCCGAAGCCGTCGCTGGCACCCAACAGTGCCCTGCTGAGCTCCATTGACGGCCATTTGCAGGTCTGGCTCGTGCAGTTCCGCGATCCCGACAACCGGAGTCCGCATACCGGTTTGGGAGATGGCTCGCCGCAGACCCGAGCCGCGGCGGCTGGATATCCCAATCCCGAGGGCGTGGGGGAGAACGTGGACTGGAACTTTAACAGCCTTCCCTTCGACTTGATGGCGACCGTCAAGCAAGCGTTCCAGACTCTATTCGTGGACGCCAACGTCCAGGGTCGTGGCCATCGCTTGAATATTCTGAACCCGAGCTACCGCGACATCGGCTCCAGCGCCGCGTCTGGAATCGTACCTTCTTCCAGTCCCGTAGGCGCAGGCGACAACCTGCTGCTTTTCGGCCAGGACTTCGGAATTCCAACCAACGGGTAGTAGCCACCTGAGCCAGCGGAAACGGGGACAGCATGGCGGTTCAAGCCGAACCAGACGATCCCAATGACCGTACAGGCCGTCTCCGTTCCCGCTATACGATTAGTTTTACAGCGGAAGGAGAATTCGTGTTCATGGGAAGCCAGAGGCGGCCTGAAGGGCCGCAGGAGCCCAGCCCAGGGTGAAACCCTGGGGACCGGGATGGCCGGCCCCTCTGCGGTGCACCCTGAAGGGGTGCAGGAGCGGGCGCCACCTGCGGCCCTTCAGGCCGCGGCAGGATGGGGGTGGCCGTTGGTTCCCGGGGTTTCACCCCGGGCTGGGCTCCCGCGGCCCTTCAGGCCGCCTGGAACCTCTGGTCAACACGAGAACTCCTTCCGCTATACGATTAGCCGAGCCGCTGCATACGCTGGTAATGGGAGGTATTGCCCATTACGGCTCGGTCTCACACCTCGTGTTTCTTTTGCAGGAACCGATGACCGTGCCAGGATTTCAAGGAGAATTCCTGTGATCCGCTTCCGTACCCCGCTGATGCTGCTGGCCGCCGCCGGCCTCATCGTGGCCACGGCATCCGCGCCGGGCCAGGCGCCGGTCTCAAAGGCCTACCTGCTCAACGTCGCAAGATGCAGACCTTCACCGACATCGGCTCCGACGACAAAACCAAGCCGGAGCTCGTCGAGGATTTCAAGGAACTCTGCCGGCAAGGCCCTCAAGGTCGCTTTCTTCAAGGGCGATTCCGTCGGCGACCGCGTCGCCAAGGTCAAGAACTGGAAGCCCTTCACCACCTTGCGCGTCAACGTCTTCAACCCGGGAAAGGACACCGTCAAGCTCGGACTGAACATCTTCCACGCCCGCAGCACGAACTACGACACGCGCATCGAACTGCCGATCGTCCTCGAGCCCGGCAAGAACGAGGTCACCATTGGCATCGACGAGCTGCACAACACCAACGGCTCCGCCCCGGCCCTGACCGACATCCGCAGGTGGTACTTCGCCGACGCCGAGGGCAAGGGGCCGACGGTATACTTTGGCGACATGGTGCTGAAAGGCACTGTGGCGCCGGCGCCGGTCCACGGCGACCCGGCCCGGCTGGAGCGCATCCGCGCCGCCGTGATGCCCAGGATCGACAAGCCGATCCTGTTCGACACGCCGGAGGCCGACGCCATCGTGTCCGCCCTGGAAGTGTTCCCGCCCGACAATCCGTGGAACCTGGTCGTCGAGGACTGGCCGTTGCATCCCAACTCGAAGAACATCATCGAGTCGATCGGCGCGAACAAGAAGCTCCGCTACAACACCGACATGGGCTACGTCCTGGTGCCGCCCGACCAGAAGAAGATCGACGTCAAGCTCGGCTCGGCCTCCGCCGAGTCGGACAAGGGCCCCTACCCGGTGCCGGACAACACGCCGATCGAAGGCTACCCCATCGAATTACAAGGGCCTGACCCTGGACAGGTGCAGCGCAAGGATGAGGGGGACATCGACCGGCACGCCTTGATCGTCGATCCGACCAAGGGGATGCTGTACGAGTTCTACCAGATGCGCAAGACCGACAAGGGGTGGATCGCGTCGGGCGCGGCCATCTTCGACCTGAAGTCGAACAAGCCGCGGCCGGACGGGTGGACCTCGGCGGACGCCGCCGGCCTGCCGATCTTCCCCGCGACGGTGCGCTACGATGAGATCAAGCGCGGCATGGTCGAGCATGCCATGCGCATGGGGGTGGGGAAGACGCGCGCGGGCCTACGTCTACCCGGCGACGCATTACGCCAGCAAGGACACCGACGAAAACCTGCCGCGCATGGGCGAGCGCCTCCGGCTCAAGAAGAACTTCGACATCAGCGGCTTCTCGCCGGAGGCGCAGGCGATCCTGAAGGGCCTGAAAAAGTACGGCATGTTCGTCGCGGACAACGGCCTCGATTGGACCATCTCGGTCGCGCCGATTCGCGCATCCCGCTGCTGCACGAAGAGTTCAGCAAGATCAAGGGTTCGGCGTTCGAGGTGGTGGAGCGCAATCCCTGACGAGGGATTCAAGGCCAAGGAGATCAAAAAAGCCCGGCGGTGCTGGTGAACTACGAGCCGAATCGTGAGGGGCCGCGGCCGTCTTCCTGAGAGATTACCGTCAATTGATCAATCAGCCGCACCAAGCGGATGAGGAACCAACACCACGATTCGTCCATGACACGATTGCTTTCGGTCCGGAAATCATTCATCATCGATACTCGAAGCGGCCACGCGTCGGTGACGACGAAGCCGCCGAGTTCTCCCTCGCCCTCGGCTTGACGTGCTGGAGTTCGTTCCCGGGGTTTCACCCCGGGCTTTGCTCCCGCGGCCCTTCAGGCCGCCAGGAACCTTTGGTAAACACGAGAACTCCTTCCGCTGTAGCAGTAGAGAGCACCATGTTAGTCTGGAGACCATCCCATCGTTCCCTCCGAACCCGTCGCAACCGGTTCGTGATCCTGTTAGCGGAGGCCCTGGAAAACCGCGTCGTCCCGTCCACCTCCTCGGACACGGTGATCGGGGCTTCGTCGCTGCTCGTGAACACGACCTACGAGGAATACCACGTCCCGGGTACATATCCGTCGGAGTTGACGCCCGGTCCGCAGGGCATCTTCATCCCAGGACAACGGCGCGGCCAATGCGTTCCTGTACACTCCGTAGCAGATCCGAACGGCGTACGGAGTCACCGGCATCAGTTTCGGTGGAACGCCGGGGGACGGAACGGGGCAAACCATCGCCATCATCGATGCCTACGACGATCCCAGTTTCGTCGACAGCACGGCGCCGAACTTCAGCTCCAGCGATCTGGCCCAGTTCGACAAGGCGTTTGGCCTGCCGGATCCGCCGAGTTTCGCCAAGTACAACCAGTACGGCCAGACCACGAATCTGCCTGGCACGGACCCGAAAGGGGCCGGCACGAACAACTTGGAGGCCGAGGAAGCCCTCGACGTGGAATGGGCGCACGCCATCGCGCCCGGGGCGAGCATCGACCTCATTGAATGCAATTCGGTAATTCGACAAACGACTTTTATGCCGGCGCCATGACGGCCGCCGGACTTCCCGGCGTGTCGGTGGTCTCGATGAGCTTCACGGCCATCGAGTGGAGCGGTGAGACCGCCTACGACTCCGACTTCACCACGCCGGCTGGCCACCAGGGTGTGACCTTCCTGGCCAGCACGGACGACTACGGCTCTCCCGCTGGATATCCCGCCACCTCTCCCAACGTGGTGGCGGTGGGTGGCACGTCCCTCTTCCTCAACCCGGATAACTCATACAACAGTGAGACCGGATGGAGCAAGGGCAGTGATTCTTGGAGTCCGACCAGTGCCGGCGCCGGCGGCATCAGTGCCTACGAGCCCGTGCCTGCTTATCAAGCCGTGGTCGATCCGAGCACCCAACCCCTGGCGGGGCGAGCCACACCCGACGGGGAGCGATCCGAAAGAATCGGTCCCTTGGAGCGGGGTTTCTCTTCTGCCACACGCTCGTTCATAATCGTCGTTTCCCGACACACCCGTCGCAAGGAGGAACGACCATGCCCAAGCGCAAACTCAGCCAACGGCGAAAGCCGAGAAGACCCCACAGCAACCGCGGGATCGCCTCGCAGAGATCCGGGCCGAGATCCAGGACGTCCAGCAGCAGATCGAGACCAAACGCCGCGATGGGCGCGTGATCCGCACCGCCGACGACTTCCAGTCCTGGGAGCGCGCCATCGCGACACTGACCAATCGACTGTCGGCCCTCCTGATGGCCGAGGCGACGCAAGCCGCCCTCGACGACGCGGAGAACCGGCGCCAGGCCCGCTCCTTGGCTCAAGGGGCGGGCCACACGATCAAGGATCAAGGCCGACGCGACGTCACGCTCCGGACGACGTGCGGCGCGATCATCGTCCGGGCGAGCTACTTCAGCCGCAACTGTGACCGTAGCAAGGCGGGCAAGGGGATGTACCCGATGCTCGTGCTCTGGGGCGTGCATGACCATTGCACGGCGGCCGTCGTCTCGGAGATCAGCAAGCTGGTGGCGATGCTGGGTTCGTTGGAAGAGGTCGAGCAGATGCTGTCCGACCGCGGGCAACCGCTGGACTTCAAGACCATTCGGACGATCGCCTATCGTTTCGCTACGCGGGCCCGGGCCGCCCAGCGTGCGGGGAGACTTGAATTGGGGAGAGACCGTCGCGGGCCGTCGCGTGGTCCTCTCCACCGATGGCGGCCGGATCCGGATTCGCACGACCAAGCGCGGCCCCAAGACCGCCAAGGGCCGCAACCGCTATCGCACCGATTGGCGCGAGCCGAAGTTGCTGATCATCTACGTGGTGGATGAGAAAGGGCAGATGGATCGGGAGTTCCTCGCGGTCATCGATGGGACACTGGGCGGTCCGGACGCGATCTTCAAGTTGATGGCGTTCTATTTACGAGAATTAAAGATTACCACTGCGGACAAGATCCTGTTCGTCGCCGATGGGGCCCGTTGGATCTGGAACCGGGTCGGGGCGCTGCTGCGGCGGTTGGGGGTCAAGCCGGACCAAATCAACGAATTAGTGGACTTCTATCATGCGGTGGAGCACCTGGGCAAGATCGCGGCCTTGCAGCGCCGCTGGACGGCGGCGGAGCGTCAGGCGTGGGTCGGTCGCCAACGGCGATGCCTGCTGAAACGAGGGATCGAGGAAGTGCAAGCGGCGATCGAAGCCGTGTGTGGTTCCCGCCCCGGCAAGGCGTTGAAACGGGAGCGCGACTACTTCAAACGGAATGGCGGCAAAGGTCGGATGGACTACGCGCGGGTGGCGGCGTTGAAGTTGCCGATCGGCAGCGGTGCGATCGAGAGTGCGATTCGCCGTGTCGTGAATCTGCGGTTGAAAGGGCCGAGCATCTACTGGCAGAAGACGAGTGCGGAGGCCGTTCTGCTGTTACGTTCTTACTACAAGGCGGGACGCTGGAACCATCTTGAGGCAACTTCCGGAAAATAAACTCGTCTCGACTCGTGATTCTGGCTTTGTGCCATCCGATGTCTCTCAGACGGGCTGCGGTTGGATGAGGACGTCGTACTTGGGGAGGCTGTCGTGGCGTTGGAGTCGGCATTCGATGGCCTCAAAGGCGTCCTTGGCGATCCGAACGCCTTTCGCGTAGGTCGTCTCGATCAGTTTGACGATCGGGTGCCCCTTCCACGTCATCGTCCCAGCCCACTCGACACGGTCGCGACGCTGTTCAGCAAGGTCCCGTTCCAGTGGTTTTCCAGCACGCCCCAGCAGTGTTCGATCGGGTTGTACTTGCTATGGTACGGCGGATAGTACACCAACTTGATTTCCAGTTCAGTGGCATCCGCGAACCTCACGAGACGGTTCATGAATTGAGTCCGATGACTCGAATTCTCCGGACCGTTGTCTAGATTGATCACCAGTCGGCGAGCGTGGGGATACCTCGCCTGGTTCGCCTCCCACCACTGTTCCAGGCAGTCCACCAGGAAATCACTGGTCCCGTTCGAGGTCCCGATGAAGATGCTCACCAGGCCCGCGAGCACGTCCAAGATCCCCTGCGGCACTAGCTTCTGCTCGGGCTCGGGGTCGTGATCCAGGCCTTGACCGGCTCGGCCGCGGGATTCCCCGTCTCGCGAGTAGTCTCCCACCGACACCTTGGCCTTGGCGTCCATCGAGATCCGGATCACGTCCGGAGCGTCGTCGGCCGCCTGATTCTCCTGACGGACGTTGGCGAAAATCGCCTCCGTTTCCTTGATCTTCTTCAACGGCTTGGTCTTCTGCACCCGCCGCAGTTTGTAGCCCAGACGGTTGAGGATCTCGCCGATGGTGTTCTCGTGGGGAAGTTCCTGATCGGTCCAGCCTTTCTGGTCGATGAGCGCTTTCCGCATCGCTTTGGCGGTCATTCGCGTGTACCGAAACGGCGACTGAAACTTCGGGTCCGTCTGGCTTTCCGGTTCCGCCAAGGCCCGGATGTCGACCTCCAATTCGGGAGATTTCACCTCCGTCCTGCGATTTCCCCGTGCCGAGAAATTGTCCAGGCACGTGATCCCGGTTCGCAGTTCGTTCAATCCCAGTTCCACGGTCTTGTGGGACCAGCCAAAGACTTGCTCCGCCTTCCAGATGTTGCCGTCCAAGTAATCCAGGGTCACCTCGCCTCGAACGCCCTTCGTTTGGGCCCTGTCAGCTTGCGGGCGGCGTCCTTGAACGACACAATCACTTCCTTCGTGAGAACTTCCATCATCACCTCCCTGGCGTCGGCTCTCGAATCCGAGGTCATTGGGAAGCGATCAGAACAGAAATCACGAATTCTTCCGAGAGAATGCCGGGAATGCTTGAGAGGCAAGCACTTGGTGGCCGGTCTGACCATCAGCGGCGCTCAGGCCAGCGATTACATCCTGACCGAGCCGACGACAACGGCCAACATCACCCCGGCCACGCCGACGATAAGCGTCAGCGTCTCCGGTGGTACTTATAACGGCTCTGACTTCAGCGCCGCCTCATCGGTCACCGGGTTGGGCGGCCAGGCCGCCTCCGAGCTCGAGGGCATCGCACCCGTGCCCGTGTACTATGACGGCAGCACCGCGACCGGCGCGCTGCTCTCCGGCGCCCTGATCGATGCCGGCACCTACACCGTCGTGGCCAGCTTCCCAGGCAGTTCCGACTATGCCGCGACCCAATCGGCGCCGGTCACCTTCATCATCGGCCAGGGGAGCCCTACGATCGTGCTGACCACATCGGGCGGCTCGGCCGTCTTCGGTCAGGCCGTCACCCTCGTCGCCACCATGACTGTGCCCGGAGGCGGTCCCCTCGCCGGCTCCGTCACCTTCTCCGACGGCGGCACCACTCTGGGCACTGTCACACTCGGCGGATCCGACACGGCCACGCTGACCACCTCCACGCTGGCCATCGGCGCCCAATCGATAACAGCGGCCTACAGCGGCGACGCCGACTTCCTCGGCGTACAATCGGGGGCGACCTCCGAGTCGGTCGCACAGGCCGGCACCCAGATGGTCCTGATGTCTCAACCGGTCTTCAGGAAGAAAAAGGTGGTGTCGGTCGGCCTGAATGCGGAGGTCGAACCAGCATCCCTAGATCGGTCCGGCGGCGATCAGCTTTGGCTTTCGTTCCGAGGGTACCGGAAGGCTGAAGCCTCCGGCTGTTCAACTTGCGTGGGTCACAAGGCAAGCTGCCGCCAGAAAGCTAATTCCGGCTGAAGTTGTGTGGCCCGTACAACGAGTCCCCGGGGGTTGACGCCCGGTTGACGGACTGCCATTCCGCTTCGGTGAGTTTCACCGAGACGTCGCCGTCGGGGTCGAACGGGTCGTCGATGAAGACGTCCTCGAACCGCCCCGCGCGTTTGAGCCGCTCGAAGCAGCAGGCCAACCGGAACGCCGTGATCCGGCCGGAGAGCTCTTCGAGCCGCGCCGGGTCGTCCGCGTATCCGGCGATCAGGGCGCGGGCGGCGTGGAAGCGGATGCCAGGGTGCAGGCGTCGGACGTAGATCAGCGAAGCGGCGGTGATCAGCTCGTGGCTGAGCTCATCCGGTCGGTCGCCCTCGAGGAGGGCGAGCATCCAGTCGGGGAGATCGGCGGGCCGGGTGGCGTCGGAGGTCATGAGGAATTCGATGATCCGCAGCTCGGCATCGGTCATGGACGCTCCCCTTTGAATCCGAACTGGAGCCGAGATGGAAAAATCGGTTGGCTCACTGCGCACCACCTTCGATCGCCGCTTCAGGCTTGGGATCGATCAAGGTGAACCCCGCGTCGAGCAGGTCCAGCTTGCCCCCCTCGGTGACCAGCTTCCCTTGCAAGAAGGCCCCGCCCCGATGCTGGGCCAGCTTCCGGGCGGCCTTGGGATTGACCTTGCCGTGGATCTCCAGGGCGCCCAGGACAAGGACGAATGCGGGGTCGGCCGGGTCGATCGCCGGCAACTTCCCCTCGGGGAATACGACCGTCAGCTTTGCACTCGGGATGTCCAGCCGCTTCATTTCCCACCGCCCTTCTTGGGTATGAGCCGGATTCGTGGGGTCCTACACGCTCAGAAGCCAGTCTGTTTGCCACCTCGCCGGGCTGGTCAGTCCCGGGCATGGTGTAAGTAGTCATTCATTGTATCCATCCGTTCCATTCGTCTCCAGCCCGGTCGGCTGCGCGAATCGTTGGGACGGTCGCAGATGGGATGACTCGCCCTTTCGACCAGTGAGGCGGATCTGGGTACGCCGCGCCGCCACCTCGGCGTCTTCCTCACTGCGGCTGAAGTAGACCGGGGGTGCGGATTCACCGCATCGGGAATCGGTCAGGCGACGTTCCGACTCCGCCCAGCGGGTCCCCCCGGTTGGAGGCCACGGACCTTGCACGACATGCCTTTTGTGCCCTTCCCGAAAACCTTGCCGCCGGGCCAGCATCGCCTGGCATCGCTTGCATCGAATTTTGGGGAAAATTTAAAAGGGGTAGATGCAAAAACCAATTCCATTGGTAATATTAAAGGGGGTTCCTCTTTCACCTCCCACTTCAATTCGCAGCCCGGAGTAAATCGCCATGAACGAAGTGTTGGCAGAACCGATTGCGCAGGCTACGGAAGAGGTCACGGACGTTACCGAAAACGTTGAGTCTATCGATGCTCCGCCAGTAACAGAGTTCTCGGAGCAGGTCCAGGACCAGGTCACTCCGACCGAGAACGTAGAGCAGGTCGCGCCGATCCGTGATGAAGTCATTCCGACCGAGCCCGTGGAGGAGGTCGCGCTGATCCAGGACGAGCTGATCCGGCCGTGGCCGTCGAACAGGTCACGCCGATCCAAGACGAAGTCGTTCCGGCCGAGGCCGTCGAGCAGGCCGCGCCGTTCGCCGACGAGGTCATTCCGTCCGAGGCCAACGAGTGGGAGGCGCCGGTGCTGGCCGACGTCATTCAGACCGAAGTGTTGGAGCCGGCCGCGCCGTTCGCCGACGAGGTCGTTCCGACCGAGGCCGTGGAGGAGGTGGCTCCGGTCGTAGCCGACGCCATTCAGAATGAGGTACTGGAGCCGGCCGCGCCGGTCGCGGACGAGGTCGTTCCGACCGAGACCGTGGAGCCGGTCACGCCGGTCATGGACGAAGTCATTCCGAGCGAGGCCGTCGAGCAAGTCACGCCGGTCATGGACGAAGTCATTCCGACTGAGGTCGTCGAGCACGTCGCGCCGGCCCAGGAGGAATTCGTTCCGGCTGAGGCGGTCGAGGAGGTCGCGCCGGAACACGCAGAGGTCGCCTCGGTGTAGGAGAGTATTGCGATCATCGACGAGTGGCTGCTACGCGATCGAAACGTATCGTCGGCGCAGCGGGCAGCGACTCGGGGATGGCGCACGCGAGTGGGATGAACCCATGGGATGACTCGAGGCGGGGGTGCAGCAACCCCCGCCCCACCGCCGCGCTTGTGCGGTGGATCATTCCCTTCAATTTGGCCCAGCGCCCGTCGGTTTCATCGACCAACGCATCGCTCGGCGAGTAGAACCGAATCGACCCCGGTCACTTCGGTTTGGCTTGTGTTTTGGCGTGGGGCATGCAGAAGATGGATAAGAGACCGAATCTCCTCATGTCCGCTCCTCTCACGGAGGGTGGTTACATGACCCTGGGCGAGTGGACGCCGCAGGCCATTGCCGATAATGTCTCCGAAAACCCTGCGAACGGGGCATGGCCTGCCAAGGGCGCCAACGGAACCACAGGCAAGCACCACTCAGCAAAGAGGGGCCAATGCAACCGAAGCTTCCTACGGACGCCTCTTCTCTAGAGCAGAGAAAGCAATCGCTACGGCGCACTCAGAGCCTGTCCCGGAAGGGTTGAAGGCGGATCGTAGGGTGGGTGAAACCCACCAGTTCCCAAGGCTTCATTGGTGGGTTTCACCCACCCTACAGCCGTCGAACCGCACTTATGGGACAGATTCTTAGGTTTCCATGCTTCCCCTTCAGCCCGAAGAGTTCCAGCGTCTGGGAGATGTGCGCTGGGCCCGCCAGGACCCTGATGTGCTGGCCCAGTATTTTGGCGAATTCGTCGTGCCCTACCAGCGGAAGATCGTGGCGCATGGCACGGACGCAGCGGTTGTCCTCACGGAAGCGGCACAGATCACGGGGCGTCCGGTGGAGGAACTGCCCCTGGTGGGCATTATCGACCCACTCATGGACATGCCCCGCTAAGAAATGGAGCCTTGCTGGCGAGACATCCTCGACGCATGCCGAATATCTTCCTGGACCTGCGGCGCATCGACTTTGTCAGTGACCAGAATGCCGCACCTGTTCGCGACGGAGCCGTACGAGCCGAAGGCCCTCGCCTTGTTCAAGCGGAGGTGCGGAAGTAGGGCAGCGGGCTAGGCATGAACGCTGGGGTTGCTCATATGAGCCCGAAGCGCCAGCGAGTGCATGGTCTTCTTAATACGAGCCCGAAGGCGCCAGCGAGTGGATTCTGGCTTAATACGAGCCGAAGCGCGCAGCGAGTGGATTCCGGCGGGGACCAGCCACTCACTCGCTGGCGCCTCGGGCTTGTACGAGAAACGCTCCTACGAGCCCGAAGCGTTCGCTGTGAAGGATCGTCCCTGCCGGAATCCACTCGCTGGCGCTCGGGCTCGTATCAGATCCCTGCGGTCATGGCGTCCGCAACCCAGTCGAATGAGTCATAAGCCGAAGACAGTGAAGGGCTTGATCTCGTTCCCATGCTCCGCGTGGGAATGCCGTCTGCGACGCTCGGCGTCGTAGTGGCCCGTATCGCGGCCGGGAATCCATCGGGACGCGGAGCGTCCGGCCCGTTCCTATGGAAAGCTGGCCTTCAACTTCGTGGCTCGCTCAGTCCGGGGACCCGATCAGGATGAAGCCCGCCCAGTACGTGGGGTCTTCATAGGGCCGCGCTGCGGGCCCGGGCGCGACCGCCTCGCGGTGAACGATCGAGCCCCGGGGGAACGCGGCCAGGGCCGCGCCGACTTCCTCGGGCCCCGCGCCCGCAGCCACGCCTTGGCCTCCGCCAGCACCTCGGCCTTGGGCAGGGGCAACTTCAGGCCCGCGTACGTCCCCAGCAAATTCTGGTAGAACCGCGTCATCAGCAGCGCCGTGGCGTCGTCGTTGACCTTCCACAGGCTCAGCACCAGGCTGCGGGCCCCCTTGGCGAACAGCGGCTGGGCGAAGCCGAGATACCCTTCGCCGCCCGCCGCGAGGCCCAGTCCGGTCTCGCAGGCCGAGAGCACGCCAGATCGGCGTCCAGCACCCAGGTGCGGGCGATCTGCTCGGCGGTGATCGTGCCGTCGCTGTCGAAGGCCAGCGGGTCGGCGGAGCGGTCGGGGTCGGGCGCCAGGATCAGGGCCGAGCGATAGGCGTGCCGCGGGTCCGACTCGCCATGCGAGGCGAAGTGCAGATAGCGGAACCCCTTCATCTTGCCCGAGCGGGCGAAGCCCTGCACGGTCAACTCGCGGGCTTGCTCGCCCATGATGGTGGTGACCGATCTCGCCGGGAATAACCGGGCGACGGCCTCGACCTCGCGCCGCGTGCCGGGCAGGCGTTGGTGCGACCCGCCCCGCATCCCCAGCAGCACCCGCTCGGCGGCCTGACGGGCCAGCACCACCGCCTTGGCCGGGCGTGGGTCGATCGCGACGCCGAGCGGTCCGGCGGCGACCTTGACCTCACGGGTGATCCCCTCACGCCAGTACGTCACCGGCACCTTCTTCGGCCCGGCGTCGGCCGCGACGGTCTTGAGGTCGGCGGGCGTCTCGAGTGTGGTCCCCGCGTAGGCCAGCAGGACATCCCCCGTTTGAATGCCGTTGAGGTCGGCGTTGGCGTTGGGGACGACACGGGCGATAGCCAGCCCCGCATCCGGCGGCGTGGGCGCGGGGGTATCTTTCTTGCTCTCGGGATAGGCCGGATCGGCCAGGGCCAGCAGGGTGGGGGCGCGGCGCGCGGCGTCGGCTGGCCCACGAGATGGGCGAACATCGAGGCCGAGGGGGCATACGCGATGGTGATGGCGTCCCAGGCCGGGTCCGGCCGCGCCGCCAGCAGCACATCGACGGGCATGCCCGCGAGTCCCGGCGAATTCACGACGATCAGCCGGTTGACCCCCTTG
Organism: uncultured Isosphaeraceae bacterium; assembly: GCA_963842405.1. Taxonomy (GTDB): domain Bacteria; phylum Planctomycetota; class Planctomycetia; order Isosphaerales; family Isosphaeraceae; genus CAVZRC01. The sequence continues at coordinate 175,210 of CAWJGW010000005.1, forward strand.
AGATGCTCCTTCAGCGGTACGAGCCGCTGCCGCGCAGCGACTCGGCCGGCGGTCGGGCGTTGCCTTTGGTGGTTTCCGGGTTCAGCTCGGCGCGGAGGCGTTGGGCCAGCCCTTGCTCCTCCTTGGTCCAGGCACCGTCCTTGCCGGAGCCGGTGAGCCGGACCCAGACGGGGTCGCCGGAGTGGCGCAGCAGGCACGCCCAGTGCTCGGGATCTTGATCGATCCAGCCAATCAGGGCCGTCCCTTCGGGGAGAGCCTGCTGGGCGGCTTCGAGCGTGGCGGGCTGGCCTGCGAGGGCTTGATACTTGCTCTCAAACTGTTGCTCCAGCTCGAGCACCTGCCGGCGGAGCTCGTTCCCCTCGCGCCCGAGGTCCTCAAGGAGCTTGTCTTGCTCCTGGGAGAGCGCCTTGACGGCCAGGAGTTTGCCGATGCGTTCATCGAGGGCCTGGGCCTGGCCGAGCAGGCGGGCCTCCCGGTCATGCTCCGCGGCGGTGAGCGGCCGCGCGGCGCGCCCGGTCACCTCGTCGGCGAGGCCGCGGGCCAGCCCCTGCTCCCAGCGCATCCAGGCCTCGCGTGGCTGCCCGGCGCGGGCCAGGGCCAGGGCGAAGTAGGGGAGCGGAGACTTGCCTGCTGTCAGCGCCGCATCGAGCCCTTTGGCGCCCCGCAACCGGGCCTGTTCGTAACTCGCCGCGGCCGAGGACCAGGTCCGGAGAGCGTCGTCGTGCTTGCCTTGAGAGTCGAGAGATCAGGCCAGATTTGTGTAGCTGCCGGCGGTGTTGGGGTGGCCCTGCGCCCAGGGCCTTGAGCTGGATCGCCAGGGCGAGGCGGTGCATCGCCTCGGCCTCGGCGTACTTCCCCTGGGCAAAGAGGGTCTCGGCCAGGTTGTTGTAGCTCTTGGCGGTGTCGGGGTGGTCCGCGCCCAGGGCCTTGAGCGTAGATCGCCAGGGCGCGGCGGAACATCGCCTCGGCCTCGGCGTACTTCCCCTGGGCACGAAGGGTCGCGGCCAGGTTGTTGTAGCTGTTGGCGGTGTCGGGGTGGTCCGTGCCCAGGGCCTTGAGCCGGATCGCCAGGGCGCGGCGGTGCATCGCCTCGGCCTCGGCGTACTTCCCCTGTTGGCCGAGGGTCGCGGCCAGGTTGTTGTAGCTGTTGGCGGTGCTGGGGTGGCCCTCGCCCAGGACCTTGAGCTTGATCGCCAGGGCGCGGCGGTGCATCGCCTCGGCCTCGGCGTACTTACCCTGGGCATCGAGGGTCGCGGCCAGGTTGTTGTAGCTGCTGGCGGTGTCGGGGTGGTCCTCGCCCAGGACCTTGAGCGTGATCGCCAGGGCGCGGCGGTGGCATCGCCTCGGCCTCGGCGTACTTCCCCTGGTCGCGGAGGGTCAAGGCCAGGTTGTTGTAGCTGTTGGCGGTGTCGGGGTGGTCCGCGCCCAGGGCCTTGAGGTCGATCGCCAGGGCGCGGCGGTGCATCGCCTCGGCCTCGGCGTACTTCCCCTGGGCACGGAGGCTCACGGCCAGGTTGTTGTAGCTGTGGGCGGTGTCGGGGTGGCCCTCGCCCAGGGCCTTGAGCTGGATCGCCAGGGCGCGGCGGAGCATCGCCTCGGCCTCGGCGTACTTCCCCTGGGCACCGAGGATCAGGGCCAGGTTATTGTAGCTTAGGGCGGAGTCGGGGTGGCCCTCGCCCCGGGCCTTGAGCGTGATCGCCAGGGCGCGGCGTTGCATCGCCTCGGCCTCGGCGTACTTCCCCTGGGCACGGAGGGTCTCGGCCAGGCTGTTGTAGCAGTTGGCGGAGTCGGGGTGGCCCTCGCCCCGGGCCTTGAGCGTGATCGCCAGGGCGCGGCGAAGCATCGCCTCGGCCTCGGCAGTACTTCCCCTGGGCAAGGAGGATCAGAGCCAGGTTGTTGTAGCTGGAGGCGGTGCCGGGGTTGTCCTCGCCCAGGGCCTTGAGCTGGATCGCCAGGGCACGGCGGAGCATCGCCTCGGCCTCGGCGGCCTTCCCCTGAGCAAAGCGGGTCTCGGCCAGGTTGCTGTAGATGCCGGCGGTGCTAGGGTGGCCTTCACCCGGGCCTTGAGCGTGATCGCCAGGGCATGGCGGTGCATCGCCTCGGCCTCGGCGTACTTCCCCTGGGCTTGGAGGGTCTCGGCCAGGTTGTTGTAGATGGCGGCGGTGTGTGGGTGGCCCTCGCCCAGGCTGTCTCGACAGATCGCGAGAACTTCCTGGAGGAGGAGCACGACCTCGGCGTACTGACTGCGGGCGTAAAGCTGATCCGCCCGAGCTTTCACTTGCCGCGCCTTCGCGAAGCGATCCTGGACCTCACGGGGCAGGCCGGCGAGCCGCTGGTAGGTCTCGAGGTCCCGGCGGGCGTCGCCGGCCTGCCAGTGGTCCTTGCCCCGGATGCGCTCGAGGAGGTCGAGCTTCTCCCGGGCGGGCGGGACGGCCTCGGCGATCTGGCCCGCGTCGAGGCGCTGGTTGATTGCGCCGTCGAGCTTCTCGACGCGCTCCGCCAGGTCGGCGTCCGGAGCGGACGCGGCCGGGGGTGGAGGGTCTTGACCGTGAAGCTGGGGAGATGCCGTCCACGGAAGGGCGCCCAGGGTCAGGCCCGCCAGGGCGACCGCGAGCGATCGGGGGGGGGACCACTGCATAGTTGACCTCGTCTCGGAAGGAAAGTCGTGTAGGGACCGCAGTGAAGACCGCACGCTGCCGACCAGGGAATCGCCAGGAAACCACCATCCCACTGAGCTTCCGGCTGGCTCAGTCCGGGGACCCGATCAGGATGAAGCCCGCCCAGTACGTGGGGTCTTCATAGGGGCGCGCCGCCGGCTTCGGCGCGACCGCCTCGCGGTGAACGATCGAGCCCCGGGGGAGCGCGGCCAGGGCCGCGCCGACTTCCTCGGGCCCCGCGCCTCGCAGCCACGCCTTGGACTCCGCCAGCGCCTCGGCCTTGGGCAGGGGCGACTTCAGGCCCGCACGCGTCCCCAGCAGGTTCTGGTAGAACCGCGTCATGAGCAGCGCCGTGGCGTCGTCGTCGACCTTCCACAGGCTCAGCACCAGGCTGCGGGCCCCCTTGGCGAACAGCGGCTGGGCGAAGCCGAGATACCCTTCCCCTCCTGCCGCGAGGCCCAGTCCGGTCTCGCAGGCCGAGAGCACGACCAGGTCGGCGTCCAGCACCCAGGTGCGGGCGATCTGCTCGGCGGTGATCGTGCCGTCGCTGTCGAAGGCCAGCGGGTCGGCGGAGCGGTCGGGGTCGGGCGCCAGGATCGCGCCGAGCGATAGGCGTGCCGCGGGTCCGACTCGCCATGCGAGGCGAAGTGCAGATAGCGGAACCCCTTCATCTTGCCCGAGCGAGCGAGGTCCTGCACGGTCAACTCGCAGGCCTGCTCGCCCATCACGGTGGTGACCGTCCCGGCGGGGAATAGCCGGGCGACCGCCTCGACCTCGCGCCGCGTGCCGGGCAGGCGGTTGTGCGACCCGCCCCGCATCCCCAGCAGCACCCGCTCGGCCGCCTGACGGGCCAGCACCACCGCCTTGGCCGGGCGGGGTCGATCATGACGCCGAGCGGTCCGGCCGCGACCTCGACCTGACGGGTGATCCCCTCACGCCAGTAGGTCACCGGCACCTTCTTCGGCCCCGCGTCGGCCGCGACGGTCTTGAGGTCGGCGTGCTCCTTCAGCGTGGTCCCCGCGTAGGTCAGCAGGACATCCCCCATTTGAATGCCGTTGAGGTCGGCGTTGCCGTTGGGGACGACGCGGGCGATGGCGAGCCCCGCATCCGGCGGCGTGGGCGCGGGGGTGTCTTTCTTCGTCTCGGGATAGGCCGGATCGGCCAGGGCCAGCAGCGTGGCGGCGCGGTCGCGCGGCGTCGGGTGGCCCACGAGATGGGCGAACATCGAGGCCGAAGGGGCATACGAAACGGTGATGCCAGCCCAGGCCGGGTCCGGCCGCGCCGCCAGCAGCACCTCGACGGGCACGCCCGCCAGTCCCGGCGAATTCACGACGATCAGCCGGTTGACCCCCTTGAGATGCCCCTTGAGCGGCTCGAGCCGCTGCCGCGCCACCGCCTCGGCCAGCGGGCGGGCATTGCCTTGGGTCGTCTCCCGTTTGAGCCCGCCGCGGAGGCGTTGCACCAGCCCTTGCTCCTGCTTGGTCCAGGCAACGTCCTTGCCGGAGCCGGTGAGCCGGACCCAGACGGGGTCGCCGGAGTGGCGCAGCAGACAAGCCCAGTGGTCGTAATCGCGATCGATCCAGCCGACGAGGGCCGTCCCTTCGGGGAGGGCCTTCTGGGCGGCTTCGAGTGTGGCCGGCTGGCCTGCCAGGGCTTGATACTTGCTTTCGAACAGTTGCTCCAGCTCGAGCAGTTGCCGGCGAAGTTCGCTCGCCTGCGCGCTGAGGTCCTCGAGGAGCTTGTCCTGCTCCTGGGAGAGCAGCTTGAGGGCTAGGAGTTTGCCGATGCGTTCATCGAGGGCCTGGGCCTGGCCGAGCAAACTCGCCTCGCGGTCGTGCTCCGCGGCGGTGAGCGGTCGCGCAGCCCGCCCGGTCACCTCGTCGATGAGGCCGCGGGCCAGCCCCTGCTCCCAGCGCGTCCAGGCGTCGCGTGGCTGCCCGGCGCGGGCCAGGGCCAGGGCGAAGGAGGGGAGCGGAGACGTGCCTGCCGTCAGCGCCGCATCGAGCCCTTTCGCGCCCCGCCCCGGGCCTGTTCGTAACTCGCCGCGGCCGCGCTCCAGGTCCGGAGGGCGTCGTCGTGCTTGCCTTGACGGTCGAGAGACCAGGCCAGGTTGTAGTAGCTGCTGGTGGTGTCGGGATGGCCCGCGCCCAGGGACTCGAGCTGGATCGCCAGGGCGCGGCGGTGCATCGCCTCGGCCTCCGCGTACTTCCCCTGGGCTCCGAGGGTCGCGGCCAGGTTATCGTAGCTGCTGGCGGTAGCGGGATGGTCCTCGCTCAGGGACTTGAGTCGAATCGCCAGGGCAAGGCGGAACATCGCCTCGGCCTCCGCGTGCTTCCCCTGGGCGCGGAGGGTCCCGGCCAGGTTGTTGTAACTGAGGGCAGTGTCGGGGTGGCCCGCGCCAGGGACTTGAGCTGGATCGCTAGAGCAAGGCGGAACATCGCCTCGGCCTCCGCGTGCTTCCCCTGGTCACCGAGGATCGCGGCCAGGTTGTTGTAGCAGGTGGCGGTTCGTGGGTGGCCCGCGCCCAGGGACTTGAGCTGGATCGCCAGGGCCCGGCGGTGCATCGCCTCGGCCTCGGCGTACTTCCCCTGGTCACCGAGGGTCAGGGCCAGGTTGCTGTAGCTGCCGGCGGTGTCGGGATGGCCCGCGCCCAGGGCCTTGAGCCGGATCGCCAGGGCGCGGCGGTGCATCGCCTCGGCCTCGGCGTACTTCCCCTGGGCACGGAGGGTCGCGGCCAGGTTGTTGTAGCTGAGGGCAGTGTCGGGGTGGCCCTCGCCCAAGGCGTTGAGCTGGATCGCCAGGGCCCGGCGGTGCATCGCCTCGGCCTCGGCGTTCTTCCCCTGGGCATTGAGGGTCGCGGCCAGGTTGCTGTAGCAGGAGGCGGTGTGGGGGTGGTCCTCGCCCAGGGCCTTGAGCCAGATCGCCAGGGCAAGGCGGAACATCGCCTCGGCCTCCGCGTGCTTCCCCTGTTCAAGGAGGGTCTCGGCTAGGTTGTTGTAGCTGAGGGCGGTGTCGGGGTGGCCCGCACCCAGGGCCTTGAGCCGGATTGCCAGGGCGCGGCGGTGCATCGCCTCGGCCTCGGCGTACTTCCCCTGGGCATTGAGGGTCGCGGCTAGGTTGCTGTAGCAGGAGGCGGTGTGGGGGTGGTCCTCGCCCAGGGCCTTGAGCCAGATCGCCAGGCGCGGCGGTGCATCGCCTCGGCCTCGGCGTACTTCCCCTGGTCGCGGAGGGTCTCGGCCAGGTTGTTGTGGCCGGTGGCGGTGTGGGGGTGGCCCGCGCCCAGGGCCTTGAGCAGGATCGCCAGGGCCCGGCGGAACATCGCCTCGGCCTCGGCGTGCTTTCCCTGGTCGCGGAGGGTCAGGGCCAGGTTGCTGTAGCCGGTGGCGGTGTGGGGGTGGTCCTCACCCAGGGCCTTGAGCCAGATCGCCAGGGCACGGCGGTGCATCGCCTCGGCCTCGGCGTACTTCCCCTGGGCACCGAGGGTCAGGGCCAGGTTGTTGTAGCTGGAGGCGATTTCGGGGTGATCCTCGCCCAGGATGTCTCGACGAATCGTGAGTATTTCCCGGAATAGGAGGCGCGGCCTCGACATGCTCGCCGCGGGCATAGAGCTGTTTCGCTTGCGCATCCGCTTGCCGTGCCTTCGCGTAGCGATCCTGAACCTCACGGGGTAGGCCGGCGAGCCGCTGGTAGGTCTCGAGGTCCCGGCGGGCGTCGTCGGTCAGCCAGTGCTCCTTGACCAGGGTGCGTGCGAGGAGGTCGAGCTTCTCCCGGGCGGGTGGGACGGCCTCGGCGAACCAGCCCGCGTCGAGGTGCTGGTTAACTGCGACGTCGAGCTCCTGGACATGCTTCGCCAGGTCGGCGCCCGGAGCGGGCGCGGCCGGGGGCGGAGGATCTTGACCGTGAAGTTGGGGAGGTGCCGTCCACGGAATGGCGCACCAGGGTCAGGCCCGCCAGGGCGACCGCGAGCGATCGGGGGGAGACCACCGCATGGTTGACCTCGTCTCGGAAGGAAAGTCGTGTAGGGACCGCTGTGAAGACCCCACGCTGCCGAACAGGGAATCGCCAGGTAACCACCATCCCACTCGCCGAACCGCCGGGAAGTCGTGGTCCTCACGGCGGACCTTACTTCATGATTTCTTTATCGGGCTTTACAGGAAACGCCACGGCGCGCACCAGGGTCACGCCGGGGGACCGACGCAGGCGATCACAGAGACCGATCAAGATCTCGGGGGCTGCCTCGCGCGTGATGACATCACCGCGAAGCTTGCCGCGGACCCGCCTGGCCTCGGAGAGTTCCGCACTGTCGTAGGTCCAGAGGCCCTCCCGATCCACCGTAGACCACGCCAGGCCGCCGGTGATCTGGGTCTTCCAGGTGTCGTATGGAGGCAAAGGCCCGTCGGAGGCCACCACCACGAACGCCTGGAGGCCCACGCCGTCGTTCAGTTTGAAGTACTTGGCCGGGTCCGCGGGGAAATCCAGCTTGCCGCGCGGCGAGTTGGGGGCGATGGCACCGTCCGGGACACAAGGCTGAACGTCGCCGTCGGGGTTCAACGCGATCAGGTAGACGTATGCTGGGCTCGAGAGCTTGACGTGGACCTGCACCAGGTCATTGAACCGGGGAGGGTCGGTGGCCAGCGAGGTCTCCGAGATCGTCCCGATCGGCAGCACGCGCCGGTCGTCGCCTAACTCCTTATATCGTTTCAGCGAGATCTCGGCCTGGAGCGGGCCCGTAGCCGGCTCAGTGTCATGGGGAGGGGCGACGGGGGGGGCGGTCTTCAAACCCCTCGGCCAGAGCCAGACCGCCAGCGCCAGGAGCCCGCAGGCAACGACCGCCGCGGGCAGGCCCAGGCACACCCAAACGGGGAGCCGGGCCGGCGGTGAAACGACCGAGGCCGGCTCGATCGCCTGCCGCAGGGCCGCGGCGAACTCCAGGGCGGTGGTGTAGCGGTTCTCGGGGGCCGCGGCCAGGGCCTTGAGGCAGACGGCCTCGATCGCGGCCGGGATCGTGGGATCGAGCCGGCTGGGTGGTGTGATGTCGCCCTTCTTCGCGCGATTGAGGACCTCGGCAACGCTGCTCCCTTCGTGCGGTGCGTGGTCCGTCAGGAGATTATACAGCAGCGCCCCGAGGCCGAAGATATCGGCGCGCTGGTCGATCCGATCCCAGTCCCCCCTCGCCTGCTCGGGCGACATGTATTGCAGCGTCCCACAGACATCCCGGAGGCGACGGCTACCCAGGTGGGCTGCCAGCCCGAAGTCGACGAGCCGGGGGTTGCCATCGTCGTGGAGGATCACGTTGGCCGGCTTGATATCGCGGTGGATCAAACCGCGTGCGTGAACGGCGGAGACCCCTTCGGCGAGCAACGCGAGGATGCGGACGATTTCCTCGATGGGCAGACGCTGGTCGCGCTGGACCTGGGCCAGGTTGCGGCCGGGTATGAACTCGACGACCAGGAACGTCTCACCGTCGATCCGCTCGATCCCGTGGCAATGGGCAACGTACGGACTCTGGACCCGGGCCAGGGCCTTGCCTTCATCTGTCTCGTCCGGTGCGCCATCCGGTCCTGTGTGGTAGCGCTTGAGAACGACGTGGCGATCCAGGTCGGGATCGAAAGCCTTGTACGCGACCGCCTGGCCGCTCTTCTCCGAGAATCGCTCCACGATCTCGTATTTCCCCAGCATCGTGGGCTCGCCCGGTGCCTGGGTTGCCACGGACGTGGGAGCCAGTGTCACCGTCGTGGGGGAGAGGTCCAGGAAGCCCTCCTTGTTCGCTCGCCGGGCGTGCTCGAGTATTCTCAAAGCCTCAGCCCTGAGGGCGGAATCGGTGGGGCATTGCTGTGCGAGGAACGCCGACCAGTTTGCTTCCGGTTGCTCGGAGGCACAGTCGACGAGTTCGCGGAGCATGCGGTGGCGTTTGCCGTCGTCCGGTTCAGTTGGGATCATGGAATCTCCGTCGGCTCGAGCCTGTCACGCAACCATCCCCGGGCAAAGTTCCAGTCCCGCTCCACGGTCTTCTGCGAAACCCCGAGCGTTTTTGCGACATCCGGGGCCGACATTCCCAGAAAGAAACGGAAATGGACGACCATGCAAGCGCGTTCGTCCACACGCCCGAGCTGTTCAAGCTCGTCGCGGAGCTCGATGAAGGGGACCTCGTCAACGTGAGCGAGCTGATCGAGAGCGATATCGAGGGAGTGCCTCTGTCGTCGGCCGCCGCGCTTCGCGGAAGTGCGGTGACGGTGATGGTCCACCAGTAACTGGTGCATGGCCTTGCTGGCCGCCTTCAGGAGGAACGCCCGATCGGGAGCTGTGGCGAGGGTCCCGTCGGCGCGAAGACGCATGAACGCCTCGTTCACCAGCAAAGTGGGCTGCCAGGTGTGCTCGGGCCGTTCCCTGCGCATCCGATGCGCCGCAATGGCTCGGAGGTCCTGGTAAAGGAGCGCCACGAGCTGCGACTCGGCGTCGGGATCACCCGCCTGGATCCGACGGAGCAAACCCGATAGGTCATCGTCCGACGACGTCGACATGACGAGGACTCGAAAAGACAACGACCCGAGATAGGGCTAGATCCATCGACGGTGGGAACCGAGTCTAAGATCTTTGTAGGTCAGGCTTTCCGGCCTGACTCTTACCCTGTCAGGCCGGAAAGCCTGACCTACGGAAACCCGTGGTTCTAGCTGTGTATCGGATCATTGAAAAAAAAGAACGACCCGCGTGAGGACATTGTGGGCCAATTCTCGCAGATACCTGACGGAGAGGGAAACAAATAAAGCGACCGGAAGGTGGAAATCTACCCAAGGACCCAGCTTTTCCGGCCGTTTCAAAGGGGTTTGCTGGGCGAAATCGAGGAATTTCGATCCCATCCCTCCGGTTCGTGGACGCCGATCGGCGTGCGCGCTATCGGCGATCGCGTTCACCGAACCCTGATCTCCACGGGGTCAGATCAGAAAACCTTGGATCTCGCTGTTCCACTCCCCAGATCTAGCACCCGATTGTCCAATTCGATGTAAGATGGGATAATTGGACTTGTTAGGGTGAATCAGCGTTCGAGGAGCAGAGGATGGTCGAGTCATGAACGATGTAAGAGACGCCGTACTGGAATTGGCCCAGCAGTTGCCTGAAGCATGCACATGGGACGAAGTCATGTACAGAATACTCGTCCGCCAGAAGATCGACGAAGGCCTCAAGGAGGCCGACGAAGGCCGAACGATCCCTCACGATCAATTCTTCGAAGAATATGCTCATGACGATAAGGCGACCGGCGGGAATTAACTTACCCGAGAGGCGATCGTGGCCATACCAGCCCGACGCGCCAGTTTTGAAGTTGCGCATTTGGGATTTTGCCCCGAAGGGGCCGAAACAGATCAGCCCAGGGCAACGCCCTGGGGACCGACCCACGATCCCAATCCATCAAGCCCTGAGGAACGTTGACGAAATAACTTCCTGGAATCGGACCACCCGTTCCCGGGGAAACCGGGAGCTGACTTCGTCCGCGTTCTGAGCGTGGCAACGCGTTCGCGAAGACGACGCGGAGCGTCGCAGACGGCATTCCCACGCGGAGCGTGGGAACGAGTTCTCGTTGCTGATATCGGGAAGTTATTTCGTCAGCGTTCCAAAAGGCGCAACACGGTAGGTTTCCTGGCTTTCTGTCTCAATCGCTTGCGAAGGACGATCGCCGGAATTGAGCGTCCGGTTTTGCCCTTTCAGGGCAAGGGTTATTCACGTGTTCCGATTCCCAGGGCGTTGCCCTGGGCTGATTTGTGGCTGCCCCTTCGGGGCGACGGAAGAAAGCGCAACTTCAAAACGCGCCAGCGAGGGTCACCGTAAGTCCTTGTCACACAATGCGAAAGACCCTCGCTGGCGCGTCGGGCTGGTATGGGCAGGCAGTCTCCGCGCTCTCGGTGGTCTCGGGGGGGGGTTCCACCCACCGGTCGCCTAATCAGGTGGACTGGATGCGCTCGGCGGACTTGCGGACTCTTCACGCATATATTTATTGCGAGAGACTCTCGCGTTTATGCTCAACGCATGGTCGAACGTGTGAAGAGAGCTGTTGAAAGGCTGCGCGAATTCCCAGGATCACCGTGATCCATGCCGCAAGTTGACTCGCCGACGACCCTTCCGACGTCTAGCTCACTTCACGATTGAATTGCGCACGGACCAGGATCTCGTCGGGTCAACACGATCCCTGCCGGCTGGTCCGGCAGGTGAAGATGTTCGACCGCTCAACCGAGGACACACTCCACTGGCGGTCTGCCGCCAGGGGGGCGGCCCTGGGTTGGTGGTCGGGTCTAGCCTCCGAACTGGTTCACCGGCCGGACCAGCCGGCCGGGGTCCAGGGGACCAAAGCACGACCGGCGTGTACTCAACGCAATCGTGCAACGCTCGAGCTTATTTCCGGCGCACGGCGCGCTTCAGACCGAAGCCAGCAATACCGGCTAACGTGAGGACAAACGTGCTGGGCTCGGGGACGGCAGCAATGCCCGCCACACCAACATTGAAGCCGTACCAGTACTCAGACTGGGGATTGGTCCAGGTGATGCTCGAGTAGGTCCCGAGAAATTCCACAGTCCCGTTGCCCTCGGCGCCGAAACGACGTTCCCGCTCACCGTGATCGCGGACCCGCCGTACTCCGCGCTCGGGCCGCCGGCAACGAAGATTGGCGTCGGGCCGAAAACGAAAGAAGCCGTTGTGCCACCCGCCCCAAGACTCCAGATCGCGACGACCGGGTTAGTCACCGGGGTTGAAAAGCTCAGCGTGTTCAAAGCGTCCGTCCCGCCGTCGAGCTGCATGATTCCGTTAGAGGCAACGGGAGCATTATTCACGATCGTCCCGTCGGCATAGCTCGAAGTCGGAGTCCAGGAGGGATAATTTGCGATATCTGCGTGATAGTTCGTCGTGGCAAAGCTGACCGAAATCGGCGTTGTTCCGACCGTCATGGAACCACTGGAATCTGATGTCCACGTGTTCCAATCTATTACGTCTGCTTGTGCAGATCCTGCTGCTGCGATCAGCACGATCGCCAGAACAAAGAGATGCCTGACAGTCTTCATGGACGTGTCTCCCGATCACTCGACGAGGAAGTGGGCACGGAACCGTTATCTGTGATGTCATTCGAACCGGTGAAATGTAAAGGCTGCAATAGCGGGAATTCAAGTCCCGATCGAATCATGTCTTATTTTTTCATCTTCACCAGCACCAAACACGTTTTTTGTAGCGTAAAATCATCAACGATCCGCAAGAGGGCTAGAAGCCCCGGTGTTTCGGATGTAAGGTATTGCCTGGTCTACCTCATCATCGGATCTCGCAACAGCAGGGCGGTGTCAGGATGTCCTACGCCTGGCCCAAGGATGCGGATTTCACCCTGTGGGAACTCGATGTCCTCGATCGGGACTGCCCGGTTTGTAGGCGCATGATGCATATCTGTGACCACCGTTACCGCCACTTCCATACCCTGACCGGTCCAGTGGAACTGGTTTGCAAGCTCAACCACTGTCCGGATCCCACCTGCCCCGGCCATGCCACGACCAAGAGCCCAGAGCTCGAAATCACGATCGCTCAGCCCAAGTGGGCCATCGGCTGGGATGTCTTCTGTTGGATCGGTCACCGCCGGTGTTCGCGCCACCGGGCAATCTCCCAGATCCAGTCGGAGCTCTTCGAGAGTTACGGCATCAGGCTTTCCGAGGACTCCCTGGCCCGGTATGTCCGCCATTACCAGGTCATGCTCGCCGCGCGTCAAGAGGACTCCGAGGCCCTGCTCCGGCAGTATCAAGCGGTCGATGAGATCATCCTCTCAATTGACGGCTTTCAGCCCGAGAAGGGGCACGAAACCCTCTACGTGGTCCGGGAGCTGACCCAGAAGCGGGTCTGGTTCGCCGAGGCGTTGATCTCCGCGACGGCCGACGAGGTGCGGCGACTGATCGCCCGGGCCAAGGAGTGGGCCAACGGGCTGGGCAAGCCGGTGGCGCTCTGGTTGTCGGACCGGCAAGATGCTTTCGTGACCGGGATCGCGGCGGAGTTCCCCGACGTGCCACATCGCTACTGCCAGAACCACTTCCTCCGCGATGTGGCCAATCCGGTGTTGGAGCTCGACAGCCATACCAAAGTCCCGATGCGCAAGAAGGTGCGCGGCCTGCGGAAGATCGAGTTTTCCCGGCGGCGATAAAGAGCGTTGCACCTTCGCATGCAGATATCAGGTTCCCGATGTTTGAGCGATGGGCACAAGGGGTGCCAGAGCGCATCGGCTGCCTTAACGAAAAGAGTGTCGATATCCTCACTTTGATTGATGCCGCCAGTCAACTCGCCGATCCTTCTGACGTCCAGGTCGTCTCCATTGCGACACAGCCATACCTTGGCTGGCTCGGGCCAACCGAGCGTATCGGATTCTCGGTAATCTGAGATTTCTCCTCTTGACCCATCAGACGAGTTGTCTTAGACTCTCTCTCAGACACGTTGTCTTGGAGCGAGCAAAAGCATGACTCAGCAGAATCAGGACGTGACGGAGGCCGAGCTGGCGCTCTTGCAGGCGCTCTGGGACTCTGGACCGGCGACGATCCGGCAACTGGTCGAGCGCGTCTACAAGCAGACCGGGACCTCGGTCTATGCAACCGTGCAGAAGCTGCTCGACCGGCTCGAGGCCAAGGGGTTCGTGAACCGAGACCGGAGCGGCTCGGTTCACGTCTTCCGCGCGGCGATCGATCGCGACGAGCTGATCGGCCGTCGCCTCCGCGCCGTCGCCGATTCGCTCTGCGGGGGCTCCCTCTCTCCGCTCCTGACGCACCTGGTCGAGGGCAAGGGACTCTCCGAAAAGGAACGTCGCGAGCTCCGCGGCCTGATCGACCAGCTCGATCGCGAACGTCGGAAGTGAAGACATCGCAATCATCTCGGACAACCAGCCGCCAGAATGAAAGGGGTCGGCCGTGGAGACGCTCTTCCGTGCCGGCGTGAGCAACGCCGTGTCGGCGACTTTTCTCGCGATGGTGGTTGCCTGCCTGTCGCGACCGCTCGCCCGGCGTCCGGCGATCCTGCATTGCCTCTGGCTCCTCGTCCTCCTGAAGCTCGTCACTCCGCCACTCTACGAAGTGCCGATCCCTTGGCCCGCCTCATCGGGTCCAGGCGAGCGGAAGGAATCCGTGGTCGTCCCGCCCGTTGCGGAATCTCTCCCAAGGGCCGAGATGCCGATCGACGAGCTCGTGGTCGAGTGGAACCTCACAACCGACCTTCCGGATAACACACAGGAGGAGCCCCAGGCTGATGCCTCCTCGACCACTTGGTCGGCGAGCGATTGGGTCAGGCCGCTCGCAGCGATCTGGCTAGGCGGGACCGCAATGATCTTCCTCGTCTCGTTTCGACGAATCCAGCGGTTCCAGGGCCTCCTCCAAGCCACGCGACCGGCGTCCCAGAGCGAGCAAGTCTGGGTCAACGCGATGGCGATCCGTCTGGGTTTGCGGCGCAGCCCGGTCCTGGAGTGGGTCCAGGCGAAGCTCTCGCCGATGATCTGGTCCCTGGGATGGCGGCCTCGGCTGATCGTCCCGAGGGACCTCTGGAAGTCGCTCGACGAACCACAGCGCTCGACCCTGATCGTCCATGAACTCGCGCATCTGCGACGGGGCGATCATCGGGTTCGCTACTTCGAGCTGCTCGTGACCGCCCTGTTCTGGTGGCATCCGCTGGTCTGGTGGGTGCGACAGTCGCTTCGGGACGCCGAGGAACAGTGTTGTGATGCCTGGGTCGTCTGGGCTTTCCCCGACGCCGCCCGGTCCTACGCCGAGACCTTGTTGGAAACGCTCGACTTTCTTGACAAGTCCAAAGGGCCTGAGCCGCTGCTCGCCAGCGGCTTCGGCAAGGTGCACCATCTTCGAAGGAGATTGACCATGATCCTGAGTGAATCGACGCCCCGCCGGCTGGGTGGTTGGGGAATGCTGGGGCTGTTCGGCCTGGCCGCCATGATGCTGCCCGTCAATGCGACGTGGGCACAGAAGCCACAACAGCCACAGAAGTTCGAAGTTCGTCGTGAAGTCCGACGAGGACCGCTCCAGCACGACGGACGGCTCCTTCAAGATTCAAGCCGACACGCTCGCACTCTCTGTCGATGAGGTCGTCTCGGTGGCAGACGCCCCGCAAGACGCCAGAATCATCCTCAAACTCAAGAGCGACGACTCGCCCGAAGTCGCCGTGTCCGGTTCAAAGGAAGAGGTCATCAGGCGACTCAAATTGATGATCAAGGAGCTCCAGAATAAACCGGCTCACGGCGAACTGGACAAGAAGTTGCTGAAAGCCCTGCACGAGGCAATCGAGGAAATCGCCAAGATCACCCCTCCCGTCATCGGCAACCTGCATGTCGATAAACCGGGAAATCCCGAGGACCGGAAGGTAATCGTGATACGGTCAATTGTCACGGATCATCCCTCCAGGAAGCCCTTGAGCAACGAGCAAAAGGCCGAGATCGAGAAGCTTCAAACGCACGTCAAGAAGCTCAACGCGGAGCTGCAAGCCAAGCAGAAGGAGTTGATGGAAGCCCAGGCGAAGTTGAGCATGCTTGGAGCGGACGATGGAACGCCTCGGGCCTTGTTTCTTCGCGGAAATGGCAAACTCTTCGTCAAAGACGGCGTGACTGTTACGACCAGTCGTCCCAAGAAGACCGAGATCTCGGCCGATTCCAAGGCGGGGGTCAAGAAACTGATGGGGGCGGCCAAATCGGCCTATGCCGACGGTCGTTACGTCGAATGCGAGGCGCTGGCCAAGAAGGTCTTGGAGATCGATCCCAATGAGACAGCCGCCTCCATACTGGCTTCCAAAGCCAGGACAGAGCGGCGCTTTCGCCAGGATCAAGCCGACCAGAAGAAGCCCGTGATCATCGAGGACAAAGTAACGCGAACTGTCAAACCCCAGGCAGCCGTGATCGGCAAGATCGAGCGGGTGAATCCGAAGGACAGGCGTGTCGAGATTACCATCGGATCCCACGACGGACTCGTTCAAGGAGACGAACTCAAACTATTCACCGACCACCCCGCCAAGGGCAAGGCCCCTTCCGATCAGCAGCGAATTGAGGAGCTCGAGAGCCGGCTGAAGAAACTGCTCGACGAGGTGGACAGTTTGAAGCAAGAGCGGGCCAAGGAATCCATTCACAAGTGATCAAATAAATATACGACTGGAGACCGAAGGGGTCGTTATCGAGCCAACGATGGCCAACGAGTGCCAGCCCTTCGGTCCTCCGCTCACGTCCTACTCGACCCGGCAGATCAAGCACTTGAGGTACTCGGTTTCCAGGCAGCTAGCCGAGACGGGGTGGTCGGCGGCCTGGCCGCGCTGCTCCAGGACCTGGATGGGACGTCCGGACTGCTCGGCGACCTGGCCGATCAGGTCGACGAACAAGTCTCGCCCCACGGAGCCCGAACAGGAGCAGGTCGCCAGGACGCCATCAGGGGCAAGGACGTCGAGCGCGGCGAGGTTCAGGCGAAGATAGGCCTTGAGCGCATGTTCGACGTCCTTGGCCTGTGGAGCGTACTTGGGCGGGTCGCAGATCACGACGTCGAATCGCTGACCTTCCGTCCGGAGCCGCTCCAGGACCTTGAGGACATCGCCCGTCTCGAACCGCGCTCGATCAACACCGTTGATCGCGGCGTGGTCGCGGGCTCGCTCGATCGCGGGGGCCGAGCTGTCGATACCGAGAGCTTCGACCGCGCCCCCATTCTTGACCGCCCCGAGCGAGAACGCCCCGGTGAAGCAGAAGAGGTCGAGCACCCGCTTGCCGTGGCAGTAAGCGGCAACGGCTCGGCGATTGTCCCGTTGATCCAGGTAGAACCCGGTCTTCTGGCCCGATCGCAGGTCCACTCGATATTCCAGGTCATTCTCGACGATCTCGACCAGGCCCCTCTGGGACCGAGCCGACGATCGTCTCCTCGCCCGCACGCAATCCTTCCCGTGCCGCGATTCCGCGTTCCGTCCGGGCGAGGATCCCTTCGACGCCGGTCAGATCACCGAGCAGCCGGAGCAGAAGGTCGCGACGGTGGTAGAGGGCGAGACTTGTGAACTGGGCGACGAGCCAGCGATCGTAGCGATCGACGGTCAAGCCGGAGAGGCCGTCTCCTTCGCTGAAGACCAGTCGATAGGCCGAGCCGTTCTCCACCGAGATGCAAGAGGTCGCGGCGCAGCCGCAAGGCAGGCCCCGAGCCGATGGGACCAGAACGCCTCGTCGAGCGGCCCGTCGTCCCATCGGTAAAGCCGCACCCGGATTGAGCTCGCGGGATTGTACAGACCCCGAGCGATGAACTTCCGCTCAGAACTGACGACGGTCACCTCGTCGCCGGGCTGAGGGATGCCCTTCGACACGATCGATCGAGGTGTCGAACACCCAGGGATGACGGGCGAAGAAGGGACGAGCACGGCGCGGCTTGAGTACGATACGGCCAGACGCTATTGGATTGGCTGATTTTCGATTTGGGAGCGGCTCCGGCGTAATGTCCTTGATTGCAATCCAAAATCGAAGATCCCGAAATCCAGAGTCGGTCACGCCCTCCGGGGGTGGATTCGCGGCTGGCCGACTTCGAACTCGGCCAGGTAGGCGAGGGTCCGATCCAACTGGGTCTTCAGGTGACGGACCCGGAGCATGCTGCGAATCCGGCAGAGCAATTCGACCTTGTTCACGGGCTTGGTCAGGAAATCGTCGGTCCCCGCCTGGACGCCCCGCTCGAAATCCGCGGCCTCATTCAGAGCGGTGACCATCAACACCAGCAACTCCTTGGTCGTCGGGTTGGCACGGATCTTGCGGCACACCTCGAAGCCGGAGAGCCGAGGCATCATCACGTCGAGGAGGAGGAGGTCCGGCGCGAACTCCTCGACGACCTTGAGCGTCTCCTCACCGTCGAACGCCGTCCGGATCTCACAACCGAAGTCGCTGAGATACGCCTCCAGCAACTCGACGTTCTGCGGATTATCGTCGGCGATGAGGATTTTTGGGGGAGCCGAGGATTGATCCAACGTCCGACCTCCTCAGAGGGAGCGAACCGGAACTCGCACCGTCGGTCAGACCGGGCGAGAGCTCCGAAACCAGCGGATCGCCGGGAGCATGGGGGAGAATCCCGCAGAAACGCCAGGGACAGGACGCTCGTCCCCACGCGGCGAATCGTTGTCGAGCCCGGACGGCGTCGCGGGAGCCTCGCCCATCCGGACTATCCGCGGTCCATACACCGAACACACTGATTGCTTTATGCTTAGGCTATTCTACCACTGCTCGGGAAAAACGAAAACCAGGAATTCGACCAAGATCTCAAGTCGACCCCAGCAAGCCCGCACACGACTTCCTCCGGAGCCAAGTCCGTTCAATCTCACCCGAGATTGACCGGGACGCAACGATCCCTCCATGTCCAGGTCCCTCCGAATCGACCGGAGAGGTCCCTTCGGAAAAAGCGAACGGTCAGACAGTTGCCGTGAGGCGGGTTTATGATAGAATTCAACAGTTTATGGCGGAATCCCAGGATCGGGATTCGTCTCATCACCGTGTACGCCTTCTTCGCCCAACAGGAGGCAGCGCCGTGCCTTTGCGAGATATCGACCGCAATCTCATCGATCGCTGCTTGAGGAAGGAGCCCGGCGCGTGGAATGACTTCGTCGATCGCTATATGGGCTTGATCTATCACGTCATCCAGCATGCCGCCTACGCACGAAGTCGTCTCCTCTCATCGGAGGATGTGGAGGACATTGCCGCCGAGGTCCTCCTCCGGATCGTGGACGACGATTACGCCACGCTCAAGAAATTCAAAGGAATCAGCTCGCTCCCGACTTACCTGACGGTCATTGCGCGGCGGATCTGCGTCCGAGAACTGATCAAGCGCCAGCGGGAAAGGGAGTTGGGGCACGCCAACGCCCACCGGGCGATCATCGACGAGGGGACTCCGGACGAGGTCGAGGCCATCGTCACCGCCGAGGAAGTCCAGAGGATGATCGACGACCTCCCTGAGCGCGAGGCCCAGGTGGTCCGGCTCTATCATCTCAAATACCAGAATTACCGGCAGATCGGCAAGAAGCTCGGCATCCCGGAAAACTCGGTCGGTCCGATCCTGGCCAAGGCGCGAAAGCGATTACGCGAAGCCGCCGAAGAGCAGCGCAGCGCGAGTTGAGACACCCTCGCGCGGTGATCTTGCCCAAAGGAATCGATCGGTTTGGCTCATCGAACGGGGGCGTCTTGCCGCTCGCGGGTACAACGGACCGATCGCCTTTTCGCGGTGAACTGGACCGCGGAGGCGATCGTTCGTGAGCCTATCGTTCGATGGTAAACCCAGAAGGTGGGTATTGCTCGGCCCGGGCCGCTTGAACCGCCGGGGACTCCGGCGGTGAAGGCACCGGGGACCCCACGAGGGCCTCGAGCGGGGGGACCGACGGGGTGGCGTGGCCGACGGCCGGCTGGTCGCTCCACCGAGCTTCGGCACGATCGGGTCGTCGTCCGTCAGCGGAGCGGGACGCCCAGCTCGATGCCGCTGCCCGATGATCGGCGAGGGCATCGTGCGACGGGTGGAGTCTCGCTGACCCTGGCTGCCGCGTCCCGCGGATTCAGCTCCGCGAGGTTTTTCCGCTGATGGCCCTCGATTGCCGGTTCGGTGAACCGGACGCGGTCCTCCGCGAGGGATCAAACTGGTTGAGCGCGACCTCCAGCAAGTCGACCTCCAGCTTCATCGACTTGCTCTTGCTTCCATTCGAGCACGAGTTTTCCGGGAGGTAGCAGGTTTCCTTCGTCGTGCCTGACCGCTCCGGATTTGAGGGGAAAGTCCTTGTACTGGCTGGGCTCGGCCTGGGCGATGAGGACGCGGAGGGATCGGTCGCCGTATAGATTCGGAGTTGTTTGATCCGACGCTCGCGATTCGACACGATCATCCACGCTGGTAGTTTCCCGAACGGCTGCGCGTGACGGGAAGATCAGAGCCGTTGTCCCGGGCTACGGGTCCCTTCTTCACCTGGATCAGTTTGTCCTCCTCGGGCGAGATGGATTTGAGCCCCATCGCTTCGATGATCCAGTCCGGTTGATAGGTCACGGCCAGCGGGCTCGATTCGAGATCGCTGTAATTGCACCAGTAGAGGAACGGATCGTTTCGGGTTCGAGACCCAGAACCAGAATTCCTCGGCGTTCGAACCGATGTCGGCCTCGAAGTGCCCTGAGTAGGAGAGAGCTCGAGCCGGAAGTTACGAGGCCGCTCCAGGGCCATGTGGCCATCAACGTGGACGTGGGGCCGGAAGGGCCAGGATGCCTCGATCGCGGGCTTCGCCTCGAGGCTCTGGATGGACTCGGCATTCCGATTATGCTGGGCGATGAATTCTTCGACGTCCAGAGACCCAATCGGTCGAGGGTCGAACGGGGAAACAGTGAGAGCGAGCCCGTGCTATCCGCCCGACAGCCAATCGAGCTGAGACGCCACCGCCATCAAGAGCCAGATGCGTCGCCCGACTTTCATCGGCCATTCTCCACGCGGAATTCCCCCGAGTGCCGCGGAATCCGCGCGGCTCGCTCCAATCATAATCGAAAAAAACCGGCCCGGAGATGATCTAGACGAGGGGAAGCGTACCCTATTCTATTCCCCGAATCTCCACAAGCGAGAGTTTGGCTCATTTCGGGTCGGATCGGTCGGCGGCATTGGCCTCGCGGACGTTGCGAGCCTCGAGTTCACGATGAGCCTCCGGACCGACGCGGGAAGTGATCAGTCAAGCAGGAACTTTTCGAGTGCATCGAACCCTCGTTCCAGGGTCCGCAGTCGGTCGCAAACGATATCCGAGCAAAACCTTCGGCGCCGAAGGCCGAGCCCATGACCAGGGCGATGTTCGCCTCGCTCAGGGCGGCCATGCAGAAGGCGGTCGAGTCCGAGATGAGCTTGCCGCGCAAGCGTCCGGCCGAAATGGGCCGAGACATTCATGAAGGCATAGAACGCTCCTCCTGGTGGAAGGCAGCCGACATCCGGCAATCCGGCGATCCGGTCGAGGACATAGTCGCGCCGCTTCTGAAACTCGGCACTTCATCAGGCGTGACGGACTCCTGGGGACCGGTGATGGCCTCGAGGGCCGCCCACTGGCTGATCGAGCACGGATTACTCGTCTCCTGGCTCTGGATGTCCCCCATGAACTTGGCCACGGGCACCGGCGCAACCGCCCAACCCATACGCCAGCCCGTCATGGCATAAGTCTTGCTGACTCCCGAGATCGTGATGGTCCGTTCGGCCAGCCCAGGCCGCAACGTTGCGAAGCATGTGGGTCGAGCCTCGCCATAAGTCAATTGCTCGTAAATCTCATCGGAGAGGACTCCGACCTCCGTCTGGAGGACGGCATCCGCCAAGGCGGTGAGCTCGGCCCGATCATAGACCACGCCGGTGGGGTTGGACGGGCTGTTGATCATGAGCAGCTTCGTCCGCGGTGTCACGGCTTCCAGGAACTGGCTGGGGTCAATTTGAAACCTTGCTCTTCGGTCGTCGGGATCACGACCGGAGCGGCGCCCGTGAGTTTCACCAGGTCGGCGTAACTGACCCAGTAGGGAGCGGGGATGATCACCTCGTCCCCGGGACCGCAAACTGCCATGAGTGCGTTGTGGATCGAGTGTTTCGCACCATTGGAGATAACCACCTGTGCCGCATCGGTCGGCAGCCCGTGGTGGCGCGTGTAGAGATCGGCGACCGCCTGTCGAAGCTCCGGAATCCCGGCCGGCGGCGTGTAGTGGGTCTGGCCCGACCTCATCGCCCGGATCGCGGCCTCCTGAATGTTCGCCGGCGTGTTGAAGTCGGGCTCACCGAGCGCGAAATCCAGGACCTCGATGCCCTTGGACTTCAGCTTCTTGGCCTCCGCCCCCATCGCAAGCGTTGGCGCCGCCACCTCGCCGTTGTTTGCGGCGATCATGCCGAAGGGCCCCCAGAGCACTCCATGCCCAGCATTAGCCATCCAGCCGCCTCCGAACGTTCCGGCTGTGATCGAACCAATGCCATGAGCGCACCCCAGCTTGTGCGGGTGAGCCGGGCGATCAACCATCCGAGCCCGGAGATGAAGGCGAGCTGAACGACGAAGGCCAATAGGTTCCAGGTTGCCGTCGGCGCGAGACGGAAGATCCTCGCGACCACATCCATGAACTCGTGGTAAAGGCCTGGGTAGTAGCTGTGCCCCGTCTCGGTGAACGGCGCGATTCCAGCCGTGAGTCCGTGTGCCCAGTTGACCGCGATTGCCAGATAGGAGAGCTGGTCCAGCGGGTAGTAGCTCTTGAACGCGCTGAGGCTCCAACCATGCTGCCGCACCTGCGGAACATGAGCCAGACGTACAGTGCGTCCGTGGCAGCTATGGCCAGCGCCGTCCGTGTCCCGGCGAGACGCCCAGAGGAGAGCACGCGGATCTAGCTTCGGTTATGTGCTGCGCCGAGGCTCACGGGATTGGCCGTCTCTGGCGACGCCGGGCCTAGTCTTGCTCTGCCCAGTCCTGGCTACCGAACTAAGGTATCGGATGTCGTGCGAGCAGGACCGTGCGAGCCGACCGATGAGAACGGGCGAGTGCCCCACGGAGTTTCCTGGACCGTGCAACCGCCGGCCGAGTATCCTTCTACGCCGGTTCACCCTTTGGCCGTGCGGCGCGGTTTCGTTGACGTGTCCTCGGACATGCTCTCGGCGTGCCGCCCAACGACGAGCGTCGCGAATGAGCACCATCTCTGATCACCCCACCCCGTCCATTGCCATCCGTCGGCGTCCGGGGAGTCGGCTGGTGACGGCCTGGAATGCGCGCGGCCCGCTCGTAGTCCCGCACCGCACAGAGTGGGCTGTGGGACTGCGGCGCTTACGCGTGGCCGGGCTGATCCTGATCGCGCTGGAGTTCATCGGATTCTGCGTCTGGTCGGAGATCCAGGTGCACAAGTTCGCGCTCACCGCCGACTTCTCCCTGTACCAGCAGGCGGTGTATCTCATGGCGCATGGTCACTTGTGGCCGCTGGTCACGGACGGCGGCGCCCCCATCTCTTTCCGCGGCGGGCACTTCTCCGCGTTTCCGCTGTTCACTAACAAGGCCGAGTTTTTCCTGGTGCCGATTGCTGTTGTACCGGATCTGGCCGCATGTGGTGGTGGCGAAGTTTGCGCAGAGCTTGCGATCTGCGGCGGCCAGACAATCGCGTTCCTTTGGATGTGTGAGCTCGTGGCGGGTCAGAGTGACCGTGACGTCGCCGACCGTTCCCGACTCTCGCAACAAACCGGCATGTGGGTACTCGCGTTTGGGCTGGTGCTGCTGATCGCGAATCCCTGGTTCATCATGGGCCACCTTCGATCTCCACGCGGAGGCGTTTGCGCTTCCCTGCGTGTTGGGTGCTGGGCGGGCGTTGCACAAGGGTCAGCGACGCAGCGCGCTGGTGTGGGGCACCCTGGGCATGCTGTCAAGTGCTGTGGGCGCAACCTACGTCGTCGGGATCGGGCTCAGTGCCGCGCTCACCCGCAGGTCCGCCGTGCGCAACGGCCTCATGGTCGCCGGGCTTGCGTTTGCCTGGTTCGCCTTCCTGAACGTCGCCGGCTGGATCGCCACCGCCGGACCGGGTCTGTTCGAGTCTGTGCTCAACGGCGGCAACGGACATGTCGTCTGGGAGAACGGCTACTCGAAGACTGGGGAGCCACAACCCAGAACGCGAGCTATGGCGAACTTCTGTCGACCATCGCCTCACACCCATGGAATGTGTTCAAGGCACTAGGCCAAACCCACTCGAGCCTGTGGGCCAACGTCTCGGCGTACGGGGTATTGGGGATCATGGCTTCCGACGATGATCGGAACGCTGGCCGTCCTTGGTCCGAGCGCGTTCAACGCGCTGTACCTCGAGCCGGGATTTCAGAACGTGGTGGCGTACGGGCTGATCTCCGTCGGCACGGTCGCGGCCGCCATGTGGATACTGCGTCGCAGCAGGCGAGCGGGATCATCGTCATGACATTGCTCGCGATCAATACGGCCTTGTGGGGGATCATCTGGTTCCCGCACGTGAGTACCGAATGGGCTGCGGTGACACCGGGAGCTGCATCAACGCTGTCGCGAATCCAGAAGCTGATCGGCCCCAACGACGAGGTGGTCGCCTCGCAGGGAGTATCAGGCGCTTTTGCCGACCGCCAGTCGTCTTACGCGATCATGGCGAACGGGAAGACCGTTCAGGTGGCCCCTGGGCGCAAGGTCTGGTTCGTGATCGCTCCGTTTGACGGGATCGAGACTACTGACGCTTCGGTATCGATCGCCTTGATCGAACGCCTCGCGCAGACGCCAGGGACGCACCTGCGCGCAGCCAAGAACTCCGTATGGGCCTTTGAATGGACACCCCCCGCGGGTGTGCACAAGTTTGCATTCAAACCCGTTCGGTTCTGACCATGCACGCGTGGGCACTCCCCGGTCCATCCGGCAGGGCGGTGATGAAAGGCGCGACCAGTTCGGCTTGGTTCGTCACCAATACCGGCGCGGAGGGCTATGTGTTCAACCGGGCGCTGTGGCGTGTCCCCGCCGGGCATTACAAGGTCTCGGTGACGCTGTCCGCATCTGCGCTGACCAATGTCGAGGTCTGGGACACGACGCAGTCTCGGTTGTTGAAGCGCATCGTGGTCTCCGCCACTCACGGCAAGACGAGCCTCAACCTCCCCGTCGTCGATGACTCATACCAGGACACCAACCGTATGTCGGTGGCTCGCTGCTCTGGAGCGACAAGCCGATAGTGAACATCGGCGATACGCTCGAGCTAAGGGTGTGGACGGCCGGACCGCCGGAGTCCGTCAGCGTCTATCGCGCGTCGATAACCGGTCGTCCGTCGTGATGGCCGCAAACCGCGAGTGCGCTCAGCGCCGAGCGGATTGGTGCGCACCCAACAGATCCCGGTAGGTCGCGGCGATGCCGGCCGGTAGGGTCGTGCGGGCCAGGGCGTCCAGCTCCGGCCAGGTCACCGATCGCAGGCTGAGATTGCTGGACTGGAACTTGGCCAGGGGAGAGGTACCCAACACCACTCTGACCGGCCGGCCGAAGACACGGCGGCACTCGCCGAGGATCGCGCCGACCGTCACCCCGCGCGCTGAGGTGAGGATTTTGGTGGTGGCGGTCCCGGTGTGCGCGCGCGCGAGGGCGAGTGAGCCTACGACCATCCAGGCGCAGTCGCTGCGTGGAGATAGCTGCGGTCGTGTCGGGCGAGACGTAAATCGATGTGGGCCTGGCGCGCACCTGCGCCCAGCACAGCTGCGAGATGAGTCCCTGTGGTTTCGACAGATTCTGGCCGGGACCGTACAGATTCGCGATCCGGCCGATCACTGTGGGCTGACCGTTGCCGGCCGCGAACTCGCTCGCGAGTTCCTCGGTCGCCAGTTTCGTGCGTCCGTAAGGGGAGATCGGGTTCGGCCGGTGGCGCTCGGTGAAGGGCGGGTCGCCACCTGAATAAATCCCGCCGGCCGAGGAAGCCAGGAAAAGCGAGATCTGACCGGGGAGTTCCCGCGGCAGCATGCGCAGGAACCCGGCAAAGGTCTCGACCTCGACGTCGAACTGTTCCTGGCTGCTGCCATGCACCCCGGCCCCCGCGCACCACAGCACCTGCCAGGATCGGACGCCGGGCCACTGCGCCACGAGCCGGCGTGCAGAGTCTCGAAGGTGGGCATCTGCCTCGGGAGTGCCCCAGCGCACTCGTGCCGGGTGGGCCGCCGCGCCCAATCGGGCGCACACGGCCTTGCCCAGGAGACCGCCGGCCCCGGCGACAAGGCTGGGCGGCATCAGTGGCGGGATTCCTCCGTTGAGGTTCGATCTGCTACTTCGGCCGTGACCCGTCCCAGCGGTCCGGACGCCGGGTCGGCGATGATCAGGTACGGAGGCCGGCCCATCGCCATGTTCACCGCCACCCCGAGGTACTCCGCGACCACGCCGATGGCCAGCCGAAGAACTCCTGCGAGCACCAGGGTGACCACCATCAACGATGACCACCCGGCGACGGTGGTGCCTCCAAAAAGAGATCCTTGATCACCAGGAGCATGGCCGGGAAGATACCCACTATCGCGATCCCGACACCGCTGAGGCTGACCACACGGAGGCCGCGAGTCCCGCTGGACAGCACCATCCGCCAAAAGTGTGCGAAGAGCTTGGCGTCGGGTAACCGGAAGGGCGGTCGCCCTCGTTGCGCAGCACGATCGGGCCGGTCGACACCTTGTCAGTCACCCAGCTGATCGCGATGTCGAGGTACGCCGAGTGGCCGGTGTAGGCGGCGACGCTACGGCCGACGTCGCCGATGATCAGTCGATAGCTCTGGAAGTCGGTGGCGTGCGCTGCGCCGGAGGAGAGTCGGATCACCGCTTTCGCGACTGGTGAGGAGAAGTTGCGCCAGAAGCCATGTGGTGCCCGGTTGGTCGGGGCGGCGTAGACCACTGCACTCCCCTCGGCCAGCGCGACGTCGAGCAGGTCGGGCATCAAGGCCGGGTCGTGCTGACCGTCCTCGTCCATGGTGATGATCCAGTCCCCACCGGAAGAGGCCATTCCGGCCAGGGTCGCGGCGTGTTGGCCGTAGTTGCGGCTCAACCAGATGGGGCGGGCGAAGGAGTACTGCTCGGCGAGCGCCCGGATCACGACGTCACTGCGGTCCGGGCCATGTCGTCGCCAGGAGTATCTCGGTGACCACGAATGGGGAACCGGCGGAAGTAGCCGCGGTTGTGTATAAAGCTCTAGTTCGTGCAGCAGGG
>CAWJGW010000006.1:0-81427 GCA_963842405.1 uncultured Isosphaeraceae bacterium
GCCGTCAAATCGGTCAACCGAGATGTCCCCCTCTTCGCCGGAGTCGTGCCGACCCACTGTGCAAAGGTGATTCCCGTGCCGCCCAGCATGTCCCGCAGCCAGTAGAGCTGGTAGTTGGCCAGGGCGTTCATCGGGTAGACGAGGATCGCCGTGATCCCCTCGCGTATGCCCTGATCTCGCTGCCTCAGCAGTTCGTCGATGATCGGGTAGAGGAACGACTCGGTCTTGCCCGAGCCGGTGCCGGTGGCGACCAGGACATGCTGACCCGCCTTGGTCGCCTCGAAGACCTGCTGTTGGTGCAGCCACATCGAGGGAAAGCCAATCAGAGCGGGCATGATCGCGTGAAGCAGCCCTTGATCCGCCATCGCCTGGACCGACTCGCCTTTTGCGAACGCTTCCGAGAGGGAGACGTATGGTCCTTGAACCAAGGGGATGTCGAGGAGACGTCTTCCCCTTGAGATTCTGGCGGGCCTGCTTCGCGAGGTCGGGGTCCGTGATCGGGAACGCGGAGAAGATGTGCCGCAGGAACTCGTCACAGATTCCGTGGGCGAAGTGCACTGGGTTGATAGGCATGGCGCGGCCCTCTGGTTTCATCTTCATAGGGCTGTAACGCTGGGATCATCCACGTCTTGTTGTCCTTTGTCAGCTAGCTTCTCTGAATGAGATCCATCTCGTAAATTGGAACCACGAAATCGGCAGCAAGTTTCAAGTGTGAAGAGGACTGCTTGCCCCGGTATTCAGCGGATAGCCTTCCAAGAACTCGACGACCCCGACTGATTTGTCGTGAGACTTGACGTAATTGATTGATGGAATGTTGTCTGCATCGCCGGAAATCAGGATCGCAACATCGTAGTTGTCGAGCAGAGTAACCATGTCCACTGCTAAGTCAGTGTCCAAGCCCTTCTCAGATACAGTCTTGCTGAAGAAGTCTACCTTCCATCGTGCATTAGAAATCATTTCTATAAAGTCAGTGTCCCGCTGGACACCGTGTATAAACCCTTCATTCCGTTCAATGTCTTCCATTTCGCCTCGTACCAATCCTTGAATTCGTTGAAGCAAAGGCCCCTGCCTCAAGAGCAACTTTGTCTTGCGGTTGTCCTGCGAGTTTCTTCCCAGCCTCGGCCATGAAGTGACCCTTAACCGTTCGATTTTGATCAAACTGCTCCTTGAGGTAGGCTTGTGCCTTTGCGTCGCTGAGGTTCCAATCATCCATCTGGCCAACACATTACCGGTAGACACGACGCATCTCGATAGGTGCGAGAGGTTCTGCATAGATCCTCGACTTCCATGCATCCACAGACTGACGGAAGATGTACGTAAAAAATGACTGGTACTCAGGCACACGTACATCCATGTGCTTCAATGTGCCGAAAAGGTTTGAACCATCCACGAAGATTACGAATCGCATAGGTGCCTCTTTGGTCAGAGCTTCTGCTTTCGGCTGTAAACAGTCGAGATGGGGTGACCGAAAAGATCTCTTGGTCCGTCAGTAGTCGATGCTCCCTTGCCAGCCTCCTTATACTCCACTTCGATATATCGCCGCACTGCCTCGTCGCTACCGAGGAGGACGACGGCATCGTTCCAACAGTCGCCCCAAGTCCAACCGTGGCGGTGGTCGTCATCGGGGAAATTCTCGGGACGCCAGACGTGGCAGCCGTCTCGCTTGGCAATCAGGGGGCCGGGCAAGCCCTTGGCGTGGGCGGCCTGGAAGTTGGTCAACTCGGGAATGCCGAGGAGGTCGAAGAAATCGTCGTTGGAGAGTGAGGCGGCGGACTCGGCGGACCACTTGCACTCCTTCAACGCACGAAAGGCTGCGGCAGCGAGGCCGGTGAGGCATCCCGAAATGGAAGCTGGCGGTCAACCCGGTAGAAGCCCTTAGAGTCGGTCGGGTCGTCCACACGATCCAGTCGAAGTCGTCCGGGTCCAGGCCGTAGAGGTCGGCGCAGTGGGCGTCGATCTCGACCCGCAACCGCAGCCGGTCGGCCTCGGTGACGGCCCACCAGTGCTTCCATTCCCGGCTGGAGAGTTCGGGGTAGAGCTGTTTGAGCCTGAGCCATTCGGGGGCGAAACGGCGGTGGATAAACGTAAGGCACGAAGACACCAGTTCGAGCCTCCTATAACATGGTTGCTCTGATTCGATTTTTGGTATCGGGCATTCCTCAATGATGAACCAGCTTAGGTTGAAACCTGCAATCCTTGCTCTTAATATATAATCAAATATAAATGAATTTAATAATTATTGCACTAATACGACTTTCGTTTGTCCTTCGCCAGCAACTCTTAGAACCTATCCCAGTTGGAAATGATCGTCTAAAATTGACCCACCCTGAGCGCGTAATTTTGACCCACCCTGGTCGTCAAGATGGCCGCTCTGGGCAAGAGCGGTAACCCCGTCTCACTCGGGCTTCCGGCCCTTCTTCGTTTTCATCGACTCGCGAAACCGATAGCTCTCACCATTCATCTCGAAAATGTGGCAGTGGTGGGTCAAACGGTCCAGCAGCACCGCGGTCATCCGTTCCCCCTGGAAGATCTGGTTCCACTCGCTGAACGGCAGATTGCTGGTCACCAGGATGCTGCCGCGCTCATAGCGGTCGGCGAAGACGCGGAACAGCAGCTCGACCCCGCCGCGGCTCAGGGTGACGTAGCCCAGTTCATCACAGATCAGCAGGTGGGCCCGGTCGAGTTGGCGAAGAAACCGGTCGAGCGTGTACTGCTTCTGCTCCTTCTCCAACTGGCTGACCAGCGCCGCCGCCGTGAAGAACCGCACGCGGAGGCCCGCCCGACACGCGGCCAGGCCCAGTCCAATCGAAATATGAGTCTTCCCCGTTCCGTGACTCCCCACCAGGCAACAGTTGGATTTCTCTCCAATCCATTCGCAACGGCCCAGCTCCAAGACCTTGGGCTTGGACAGCCCCGGCATGGCACTGAAGTCGTAAGTATCGAAGTCCTTGATCATCGGGAATCCTGCGTTCTTGATTCGCGTCGCGATCGCTTTGGCCGAACGGGCGGCCAGCTCGATCTCGGTCAACCGCAGCAAGAACTGGGTAAACGTCTGGTTGGTCGCGGCGGCATCGCGCGCCAGTTTCTCAAACTCGCGGACCATGGTCGGCAGCCGCAACTGCCGAAGCTGGGTCTTGAGCAAATCGATCGTCACATCAGCCATGAGCAGGGTCCTTGCCGGCAAAGCGTCCAGGGAAACCGTCCAAGCCCGAGAGTCGGACTCGGGCACGTTCATGTCACACCTCCTCGGATCAAGACGACGCGGATTTCGAGCCAACCGTCCCGGCGAGCGTCCGAGTCCGAGAGTCGGACCCGGGCCTGTTCATATCACACCTCCTCGTATGAAGAAGACGCGGACTTGTTCATATCACACCTCCTCGTATGAAGAAGACGCGGACTTGTTCATATCGCACCTCCTCGTATGAAGAAGACGCGGACTTCCCGGGAATCGTCCGAGCCCGAGAGTCGGACCCGGGCACGTTCATGTCACACCTCCTTGGGCGCAGGAGACGCGGGTCGGGCCTTCGGTGGCCGGGCCGTTGAGCAACTGATCGAACCGGTTGAGATCGGGCAGCGGGACCTCGACGCGGGGTGCCGTGAGCTCCTCCGAAGGCACGGGCGCTCGACCGCAGGTCACGGCCTGGATCGCCGCGAGGGTTCGGGTCCGCTGGATGACCGCCTCGGCGCTGAAGAGGTGTTCGCGCCGGCAGGCATCGACCGCCTGACTCACGCGCGTCAGGGGGTGTTCGCCCAGCAACTGCAAGACCCGGGCGAACTGGCGGGAGCCGGCCGTGGTGCCGTGGTGCTGCTCCAGCTCGGTACGGAAGTCGGTGAAGCCCGCGGGAAGCTTCCAGTCGCGGAAGACCGGCGAGTGATCCAGGGCACCGGGCTTGCGGCCCAGGGCCACCAGATAATGAGTCGGCTCGGAACCATTGTATGTTTAGCTGAACATCGTAAATGAGTCGCAACGATCTGGCATTCCGCTGCGATCACGACCCGATCGACGTAGCCCTTGACGGTTACCATCCGGAAGGCGAACGGGCGAGGCACGCTATAACGGTTGGTGTCAAAGGCCACGGTCTGGTACTTGTCCACGGCCACTGCGGGGTGAATCGCGCAGGGGTCGAACCGGTGGTTGGGCAGGGGCGCCGCCGCGGCGAGATCCTCGGCGAGGCGGTCCTGGATCGGAAACGGGCCGAAGAGTGATTGAACGACCCGCTCCCGTTCGGCCTGGCACCGTTGGCGAAAGAACCGGTTCAAGTCGTCGAGATTCGCCACCTGGGGCACCGGCGTGGCGAACCGCCGCTGCACGGCTTTGACAGTGCCCTCGGCGTCCGGCTTCTCATTGCCGCGGGCCGGCATGCAAAACAGGGGCTCGAAGAGATAGTGGCTGGCCAGGGCGGCGTACCGCGGAGGGAGCCGCCGTTCGCGCCCTGAAGGATCAAGGTCGCCACCGTTCTGGGGTTGTCCCACCAAAGTTCCTTGGGAACGGCTTGGAAGAACTCGAAGGCCGCGACCATGCCCTCGAGGATGGCTTCGGTGCGCTCAAAGGGCAGCGCAGGACGAAGGGAGCGTTGGAGTAGGCCCAGGCCGTCACGAGGAAGGGAACCTGGCGACGCCCCTCGGGGAAGTCAACCTGGATGTGACCGAAATCGGCCTCGAGCCGCCGGCCCGGGAGATGCCCCAGAGGGATGAAGGTCTCCTGATGCCGGCGTCGATGTTTGAGCAGATAGCGTTGCACCTGGGCATATCCGCCGCGGTATCCCTGTTCGTCGCGGAGACGTCGGAAGACCTGGGCGGCGGTATGGCGCTGCTTGGGCGGGGCGTCCTCGTCGTCGCGGAGGCCTGGTCGATGAACGCCTGGACCGGTCCCAACCGCGGGGCGAGCCGATCCCGGGTGGAAGGCAGGGGATTGGGCTCGGCCTGCTTGAGGATCTTGCGGATAGTGTTGCGCGAATGGTCGAATTCGCTGGCGATCTGACGGATGGATTTGCCATCGCACCGCGCTCGCCGAATGGCACCGTAATCGTCCACCGTAAGCACGTCCTTAACCCTCCGTGAGGTGAATCGTTCGCTGTGAGAACGTTCACCTTACCGGAGGTGGCTGCGGTGGGTCAGTTTTAGGCGATCAGATTGCCCCCAGGTGGGTCACTTTTACGCGCTCATTTCCACGCCGAGCGGTCCGGCTCGTCAACGTGAAGTGTACCGGCCGGATGGAGCAGTGGGACGGCCAGCATGAGTAACCAGGGGCTGTGATACGATCGATTGCGTGTCACGACCATTTTCCTCGTCAAACGGATCTGGGTCGCTCTGGATCGACCGCTATCCCGGATCACCCAGATGGGATATGCCCCGGCCTTTGTCGTGAAGTCGCCACGGTCAATGCCCTTCTTGGATGCGATCATAAATCAATCCGCCCGTGTAAACAATAGTTTACCGACAATACGCCAACCGGTCGGCTACCTTCCGGCCCATGATGGGCGAGGAGTTACGGAAAGCACGCGAGCGGGCCAGACTGACCCAGGAACAGCTCTCGTTCCGGGCCGGGCTGTCGTGCCCCTACGTCAGTCAACTCGAGCGGAACCTGAAGTCGCCGACGGTGGCCACCCTGTTCCTGATCTGCGATGCTCTTGATGTTTCGGCCGCCGATGTGGTTAAACGGGTCGATGCCGCGAGGAAGCGAAAGCCGAGTCGGTGAAGCTTGCCTCCGGCAAGACCTTCTTGCTTTGAGCGGGACGGCGTCGAAACGCAATCAGGATCCTGAGGCGTCACTCGGCACCTTCGACCGGCTAGGGAGCAGAAACCCGGACTACGGTTTAGACCGCAGGACGGCAGATGCGTACCATAGAAGTGATGACGCCCGCGTGAGTAGGCGAATGGATCATGGCCGAAAGGAGTTGGATCATGAGATCGCGAAGCACCTTGGCGGCGGTCGTGCTGGGCCTGGCCGTTGCGGGCGTAACGATGGCACAGCAACAGCCCGGCGATTCATCCCCGGGCCGGGGACAGGGGAATGGACCCGTCCCGGCGGCTCTTGAGAACGCCCGGCAGCTACGTGCTCAGGTTGCCGAACTCCGTGCCGAGGTGGAATTGGGGGAGATTCAGCACGACGTGGACAAGGCCATGCTGTCTGAGATGATGAAGGAAGTGGAGCAGGCCCGGTGGAAGGAAGCATCGAAGCCGAGCCAGCAGGCCATTCGAACGGCGGGCGAACCGTCGAGAATCAAGACTCTGCCGTGCGAGGGCATAAGC
Organism: uncultured Isosphaeraceae bacterium; assembly: GCA_963842405.1. Lineage (GTDB taxonomy): Bacteria > Planctomycetota > Planctomycetia > Isosphaerales > Isosphaeraceae > CAVZRC01. The sequence goes on from CAWJGW010000006.1 coordinate 6,253, forward strand.
CGAAAGACAGGATTGGCATTGTCGAGGCAGAGGTTCGGCATATGAAAGAAAGGTTTCGTGAACGGGCTGTCAAACTGCACGGGATGAAGTTTGCGTTGGCAGACCTCGAGGAGCGGCTTGCGAACGGGTGGAGCCGGTGACAGGCCGGTTCGCCGTCAGTTCGAGGTGAATACGGGCATGTTCGGCGGCAATTCGAACTGGCGCGGCCCGGTGTGGATGCCGGTGAACGCCATGATCATCCGGGCGTTGCTGATTTTCTACTTATACCACGGCGACAACTTCAAGATCGAATGCCCTACGAGGTCAGGAAAGCTGATGAACCTCTTCGAGGTGAGCAAGGAGATCTCCGACCGGCTCACTCGGATCTTACTGCGCGATGAGCGTGGAAGGCGTCCGGTACACGGCGGCACGGAGAAGTTCCAAACCGATCCCCATTGGCAGAATCACATACTATTCTACGAATACTTCCACGGTGACAACGGCGAGGCCTGGCCGCAAGCCATCAGACCGGTTGGACAGGACTCGTGGCCAAGTTCATCCAGCTCTATGGCTTTTTGGATGCGGTGCGGGCCCTGGAAGGCGGCAAAATGACGGGTTTCCAGAAAGCGAGAGGATAACATTCACATGAATGCGCCACGTTATCCCTCACTTTATCAGATCAACACTCGCGTTTGGCTTACGGAACTGTCCCGAACCCTGGGCCGGCGCGCATGTGAAATGGGTGCAATCGCGCCGGTGCCAGCGATTATGCGGCCTTTGACTTCTTTTTCTTCGCTGTAGTCCGTTGAGTCCCCATCGGAAGCATCGCCTTCGAGCCCAGGTAGGCTTGATACACTTGGCTCCAGACGCCGCTCAGGTGGATCACTCGAAGGTCGGTGATCCATTGCCCACCCTCCCCCTTCCAGCTCATCCCTGACTGCTTCAGCCGCTGGGTGAACACCGTCTTGCACGCCGCTTCCGTCACACCGCTGCCGATCGGCACGTGATCCCGGCGGTAGCCGACGTAATCCAGCCAGCGCATCCGCTTCCGCAAGTAGGCGTAGGCCGTGCGATACTGCTCCCGTTTCGCCGCCGACGCGATGATCCGTCGTCGCCGGATCGCCGCCGCCGAGTGTAACACCCGGTAGATCCCCCGCGGCTTGCTCTTCAACCAGCGGCACATCTTCCGCGCCCAACTTGACCCCCGCCGCGCGTCGCCGAACAGGGCATCGGCCAGTTTGGAGATGTATTCGCTGGCGTGATAGAAATCGATCACCCACTGCCATTTCAGCCGCCGGCCGGGGTGGTGGGGATCGCTCATCCGCTTGAGCACCCGGCGGTAATATTGGGTCTGGTGGTTCCCCCCATCGGTGATATAGGCCAACCGCGGCATCGGTCCGGTCCAACCCCGCAACACGGCCGCGATCACGGCGGTCAATTGCCGCGACAAGGTCCCCTGGCCGGGCTCGGGCATCCGCCCCAGGTAGACCGTCCCCAACCGCCGCCCGGTGCGGTCGTGGACCGAGACCGTCGCCGTGGCCCCCTCGCGGTAACACGCCTGGCCGCGGATCGGCAACATCAGCCCGTCGCGGCCCACGGCCAGCACCGGCTTGCGGCTGCCCGCGGACTGGTCCGCCTGCTCCAGCCAGCCCAGGAGCCGGTCCACCTGGGCGTCCTGACGGTGGGCTTCCATTCCCGCCGCCACGCCGGCGATCACCGACCGCAAGGTCGCCACCGACCAGCGGACCCCATGATCGTCGCGCAAGGTCGCCAACACCGCGCCTTGGGCCAGGGTGACCGCCGCGCGGGCGGCGCATTCGGCCAGGGCCGGCGTGGCCCGGCCGGACTCCAACCCCAGGCGGATCTCCAGCGGGAAGATCGACGGCTCCACGCCGTGGACATCCTGGTACAAGGTCCGCCAAAGGGTGATCGTGCCGAAGAGGGTCCCGAGCGAACGATTGGGGGTCTTGGAGCGGCGGCGATACCAGGTCCCGCCCGACTCGATCTGACCGGGCAGGTCGCGGCGGTCGTGCGGTTCCAGGTGGTTGAAGGTCCATTCGACGATGATCCGACCGAGTTCGCGAAGCAACTCTTGCATGCGAGTCTCCAAGCGATGGCCGGCTTGGGGCGTGAGGTCGGCCCGGCGGAAGTTGACGATGAGGCGACCGATCTCGGTAATCAGTGGGACCAGTCGCACCGTCAAGGCCGACAAAGAGGTGGCGAAGTGCGTTGTCAAAAGGGACTGGGCACACGTAGGATGGTCCATCGGGGTGTCCTTTTCTGTCGAGCAACAGAGTGTGTTTGATCCTGTTACTTCACAGAAAGGGCACCTCGACTTTCAAGTCATCAGCGGACCGGGTCGGCCGACTCAAGCCACGTCACGCTCGAAAAACATCAAAGCTTGGCTCAGAATCGTGGCACCGGCGCGATTGCACCCTGTGAAATGACATCTCGGATGGCTAGGGGAGCAGACATGGGCCGACGCCAAAAAATCACACTTGCACTCCTCGGCATCAGCTCAATGATGCTCAGCGGCTGCGACGATCTGGTCCCACACGACACGGCAAGCCTGCTCGTCCCGGGGTTTCAAAGGTCAGAGATCGTGGGCTTTCTGGCAGGCTTTGGGACGACGTTCGCCGCCGTGCCAGACCTGGTCTCGATGTTGAGGCGCCGATCCAGCGCGGGAATGAATCCCAGGATGGCGGCCATCATGGGCGTGTTTCAGGTGCTCTGGGTTTATTACGGCTTGTTGATCGCTTCGCGACCGGTGATCGCCTGGAACCTGATTGCGGTGTTGACCAATTCCTTCAGCGTCGGCGCGTGCCTGTATTTCGTTCGGAAAGAAAACAAGGAACGTCGCGAGCCCGCAAACAAGATATAACACTTGCTCCGGCGAGTGAATTCAAAGCAAGGTGAGATCATTTATGGCAAAGCCTCGCAATCCATCCCTGTACCAGATCAACACTCGTGTCTGGTTGACGGAGCTGTCCCAGAAGCTGAACCGCTCCGCCACGCTGGACGACATTCCGGACTCCGAATTCGACCGCCTCGCCGAGCTGGGGTTCGATTGGATCTGGTTCCTCAGCGTCTGGCAAACCGGCCCGGGTGCGCAGCAGGTCTCCAGGAACAATGCCGAGTGGCGGCGTGAATTCCAGGAGACGCTACTGGATCTACGTGAGGAAGACATCGCCGGCTCGGGCTTTGCGATCACCGGCTACACGGTCCACCAGGATCTAGGGGGTGACGTGGCTCTCGCACGACTTCGTGAGCGACTCCGACAGCGCGGTCTGAAGCTCATGCTCGACTTCGTGCCCAATCACATGGGTCTCGATCATCCTTGGATCAAAGATCGTCCGGACTATTTCATTCCGGGAACAGAACATGACCTCGCCGGGGCTCCTCAGAATTACACGCGGATCAAACGCCCGGGTGGCGATCTGATCTTGGCCTACGGCCGGGATACCGTATTTCTCCGGCTGGCCAGATACACTGCAACTCAACTATGCCAACCCCGCCTTGCAGGAGGCGATGATCGGTGAATTGAGTCGGATTGCCGGACAATGCGATGGAGTCCGCTGCGACATGGCGATGCTGGTTCTGCCCGAGGTCTTCGAGCGAACCTGGGGCCAGCGAGCGGCGCTGTTCTGGCCAATTGCAACTCAGCGGGTCCGTGAACGTGTTCCCGGGTTCCTTTTCATGGCCGAGGTCTATTGGGATCTCGAATGGACGCTCCAGCAGCAGGGCTTCGACTACGCTTACGACAAGCGGCTCTACGATCGCCTCCGGGAGGGCCATGCTCGGCCTGTACGCGAGCATTTTCACGCGGGCCTCGACTACCAAGACAAGCTCGCACGTTTCCTGGAGAACCACGACGAGCCGCGTGCCGCGGCGACGTTTCCGCCGGGAGTCCATGAAGCGGCGGCGGTAATCACATTTCTGTCGCCGGGACTGCGCTTCTTTCATCAGGGGCAATTCGAGGGCCGGCGGAAACGGATCTCGCCCCATCTCTGTCGTGGCCCGGCCGAACCAGTCGATCCGGTGCACCGTCAGTTTTATGACCGTCTCTTGACCATCATGCATCAGCGAGTCGTGCGTGATGGCGAGTGGCAACTTCTCGAATGCGCCCCGGCGTGGGACGGCAACTGGACTAATGACTGCTTCGTGGCTTTTGGCTGGCAAAGCGCGGACGGAGAGCGGCTGCTTGGGGCGGTGAATTACGCCGCGAACCAGGGCCAGTGCCGCATCAGGCTGCCGTTTCCGGGTCTAGGCAGCAAATCCTGGCTATTGCAGGACCAGATCAGCTCCGCCAGTTATGAGCGGGATGGCAATGAACTTCAATCCCAGGGATTGTTCGTCGATCTACGGCCCTGGCAGGCGTCGGTCTTTTCGTTGAGCAGTGCCACCGGTACCAAACCGTAACTCTGGGACCGAGCAAAGAGCTGACTGTGCTGCGTCGGCCGGTCGAGGTGATACCCGCTACGCAGACATCGAAGAGGGAAAGCAAGAGCTCGGCGGTTGCCTTTGCATGATGAGGCGTAGGGCAACAACACGAACTGAGCACCAAGCCAGCGATCAATTGTGAGGCCACGCGAGTCTTAGCGACCAATTCGAGTCGGTTACATCGCAAGCACCCCTTCTTCACGACCTATCGCTTAATTTCTCCGATAAACACGTCATATATCGATGTGGATGGCATTAGGGCTGCCATTCCACACGTCGAGATCCCAATCCCCGCAACGGAGGAACCGACTTGAGTCACATCGTCACCATCAAGACCGAGGTCCGCGACCATGCCGCGGTCGCGGCGGCCTGCCGCCGGCTCTCATTGCCCGAGCCGGTCCAGGGCACGGCCCAGCTTTACAGCGGGGAGGCCACCGGGCTGCTCGTCAGGCTCCCCGACTGGCTCTACCCGGTCGTCATCGACACGACCACCGGCCAGGCCCGCTACGATAATTACGAAGGATGCTGGGGCGATGAGCGGCATCTCCATCGCTTCCTGCAGGCGTACGTCGTCGAGCGGTCTCGAATCGAGGCCCGCAAGAAGAGCTACGTGACCACCGAGCAGTCCCTGGCCGACGGTTCCATCATCGTGGAGATCGAAGTGGGAGGCTCGGCATGAAGAAGATCATCCGGATCATCGTCGGCCCCAAGGGCGAGACCAAGGTCGAGACCAAGGGCTTCTCCGGCGGCGAGTGCCGCGACGCCAGCCGGTTCATCGAGCAGGCCCTCGGCAAGCCAGTCAATGAGCAGCTCACGGCCGAGTATTACCAGGACCAGTCAGCCGACCACCAGATCAAGCAGTCGCAGTGACGTCAGCATCTGCCCGCTTCCCATTCCAGGAGACGTGCGATGTTCGACACCTGCGAGCAGACCCGCGAGTTTGCGCTGATCGAGGCCATCGCCATGGCACTCCGGGAGGAGCTGGGCGTCGCGATCGAGGAACAGGCCGGCTTTCAGGACCCGTCGGAGGCCGGCCAGGTCAACCGAGCGTTCCGGGTCATGGCCCGGACCATCATCAGGACAATCGCCCCGACGGACGATGACCTGCCGGAGCTTCTGAACTGGGTCCTTGGCCGGCTTGCACGGCGGCGTCTCGAGGCCGGCCTGCTCGACGCCCACGAGGTCGATCACCTGCTCGGCCTGGAGCTGGGCGGCCGTGACGACTGGCTCGCGTTCCTGATCCTGACCGACTGGTCGGAGATCGAGTATCTCCTGCAAACCCGCGGCCCCGATCACGACTGACCCGGTCCCAGCCGGTTCAACCACATCCCCCACCAACCCGATCCGTCACCAGCAACAGGAGGTCTTCATGACGCTCGCCGAGCGTTTATCGGAGTTCGTGCGCGCCGCCTTCACCGGCCTCTGGATCCAGTCGTTCGAGCACGACGACGCGATCGCCGAGATCGCCCGCCTCTGCCGCCAGCAGAACTGGACCCTGGCCACCTGGGACATCGACCGCGGCCTGGATTTCCAGGGCCGGCAACCGGACTCCGGTACGGCCGTCAATGCCAGTGACCCGCTGGCCGCCATCCGCTCGCTCGGGGCGATGGCCAATCCCGACGGCACCTCGCTGCTCGTCCTGCGCAACTTCAATCGGTTCTTGAACAACATCGAGGTCGTCCAGGCCCTCGACTCGGCCATCGCCGCCGGCAAGACCGGGCGGACCTTCGTCGTCGTGCTCTCGGCCGTGGTGAATATCCCGGTGGAGTTGGAACGTCAATTCGTGGTCATCGAGCACGACCTGCCCGGCCGCGACCAGCTTGAGCGGATCGCCCGCGGGATTGCCACCGAGCCGGGCGAGCTGCCCGGGGGCGAGGAGCTGACGGCCGTGCTCGACGCGGCGGCCGGACTGACCCGGGTGGAGGCCGAGAACGCGTTGAGCCTGTCGCTGGTCCGGCACAATCGAATCACCCCGGACGTGCTGTGGGAGCTCAAGGCCCAGACGCTAAAGAAAAGCGGCCTGCTGACGCTGCACCGCGGCGGCGAGAGGTTCGCCGACCTGGGCGGGCTGGAGGCCCTCAAGTCGTTCTGCACCCGCGCCCTGCGGCCGGGGCGGCGGGCCGATGCCCAGGCCCGCGGCGTGCTCCTGCTCGGGCCACCGGGTTCGGGGAAATCGGCGTGCGCCAAGGCCCTGGGCAACGAGACCGGCCGGCCCACCTTGATGCTCGACGTCGGCTCGCTCATGGGCTCGCTGATCGGTCAGACCGAGGAGCGAACCCGCCAGGCGCTGCGGATCGCAGATGCCATGTCTCCATGTGTTATTATGATTGATGAGCTGGAGAAGGCCCTCTCGGGCGTCGGCAGCACCGGCGACAGCGGCGTCTCCAGCCGGATGTTCGGCACGCTGCTGACCTACCTCAGCGACCACGAGTCCGACGTGTTCATCGTGGCCTCGGCCAACGATATCTCGAAGCTGCCGCCGGAGTTCGCCCGCGCCGAACGCTTCGACGGTGTGTTCTTCCTCGACCTCCCGGGGCCAAACGAGCGGCAGACGATCTGGAACATGTACATCCGGAAGTTCGGGCTCGACCCCGATCAGCGTCGGCCGCAGGACCGCGACTGGGTCGGGGCCGAGATCCGGTCGTGCTGCCGCCTGGCGGCCCTGCTGGACGTCCCGTTGACCGAGGCCGCGTCGAACATCGTGCCGGTGGCGGTGACGGCTGGCGAGGCCGTGGAGCGGCTGAGGCAATGGGCCAGCGGCCGGTGCCTGTCTGCCGAGCGGCCGGGGATCTATTCCCGGGGCGACGGTGCCATCGTCGGTTCGGGGCGGAACGTCCACCGCAATGATCCGTCCACCAACTGAAGCCTGTCCTGACTCGGGGCCCTTCAACCGCTCTGGCATAGATTCGCGGTTCTCGCCGCACGACTGCCGACCCGGTTGCGCCGGGCCGGCCATCACGACGCTACCCACGAATCCCACACGGAGGCGGAGAGCCGGCTCGATCGACCCTCGTTCGCCCGGCATCTTTCCTCCGCACGCTCCCTGTTCTTTCGTGGCTCGGCCGATCGCTGCTACCGAAGCAGCCGGCCGGGCCATCTCGTTCATACCCCTTCGAACGGTTCACCAAGGACCGTTCCCGGCGGGGCGGTCCAGCACCAGGAGACCGCCCATGTCCGCTGCTTCATTGATCGCTGCCCAGCAGGAGTTCACAGCCCACCTACTGGCCCTCCAGAATGCCGCACGATGGGCTTTCGGCCGCGGCCGACGGCTCAGACGCCAGGATTACGAGGAGGTGCTGGCTGAAGTCTGCGCCGCTGCCTGGAGTGCCTGGGTCGGCCTGCTGCGTCGGGGCAAGGACCCGGTCCAGGTTGGGATCCACGGCATCGCCAACAACGCGGTCCGATATGTCCGGAACGGCCGCAGGGTCGGCAACCAGTCCGGCGGCGGCCGGGGGGCCATGGACGTCTATCATCCCGAGGCCCAGAAAGACTGCGGATTCCGGGTCATCAACTCCGACAGCCTCGAGGAGACCATCAGCGGCTCGGCCCCGGGGTCTGGACCAACTACTGCACGCCGGCCGACGAAGCATGCTTCCGGGTCGATTACCAGGAGTGGCTCGGGACTCTCTCACCCAGGAGGCGGCGAATCGCCGAACTGCTGACCGAGGGGCATGGGACCCTCGAGGTGGCGCGGGAGGTGGGTGTGACGCCAGCCGCGATCAGCCAGACGAGGTCGTGGTTGCACGAGAGCTGGCGAACGTTCCAGGGTGAGATGTCGTCGGAGTGCGGCTGACGCCTCATCGCCTCGTACTGACGAGCGGGGGAGGGTGAGCGAGATCGCCGGTTCTGGATCATCACCCAGGCCGCCCATCGGGTGACCCCCGCCCTTCTGAATCACTCCCAAGCCCTCTCGAATGCCAGCCGATTTCCCCGGCGAATCCGAGTGGCGAACGATCAGCAGGTCAACAGCGACTTGCATCACGAGTCATCATCCAACTGAAAGTTCCAGCCGGCTGGGAGGACGCGGTCGGGAAGTTGCCGGTTCCTGGCCTGCGTATCGATTCGCATTATTCGCACAATTCGCAGAAAGGGCCCGACACCTCAACCTACTTTCCGCACATCGCCGAGTAGATTTCTCCGAGTTTCTTCTCACCTCGGTTGGCGGTAGCCCTCGACCGGCAATCCTCCTTTCTGCGGACCGTCGCCGGGGCGATCCGCCCGGCCTAGCGACCGTCTCCCTCCCGGTCTGATACCCCCTTCGATTTCGCATCCCCGACACCACATCCTTCGCTCCTGTCCTATCCCTTGTCAATGTCCAGCGACCGGGTCCGACTTTTTCCCTCGTGTTTCGCCTGGCACGCCCTCGACGTAAGTCGCGCGGCGCGCCCTTTGACAAGTTGCGGCCAGCCGGAAAGAATCGACACTGGTCGTGGAACACCCCCATTTTCTCCGGGTTTTTTCCACATTCCCACAACCCTCATCGGCAACGGAATCCGACAATCGTTTTTCGAAGCATCGCCTCAGTCGCGGGCCGCTCGACTTATGTCAAAACGTCTTGACGTTGCACCTCACGAAAAATTTTTCACCTCTTGACGATTTCCGGTTCGCCACCATCATGCCCAGAGAAATCGCCATCAGTCGGCGGCCACTCTCCGACCCGCCGACGACCGCGACCGACCCCGGCCCCGGCCACCGGAACTTCGACAGGAGCCACACCCGTGCCACGACCACGCCCCAAGACCACGCCACTGGGCGACACCGCCCGAGCCCCCGGTCGGACTCTCCACTCCTACCAACTCGGGCTGCTGCCGGTCTTCAATCGGTTGCTCGGACGCTTGCGATTGGAACACTTCCTCCGCGACTACCTGCCCTCCGAGGATCGCCGCTGTCGCATCGCCCCGGCGCAAGCCCTGATGGTCCTGCTCAAGAACCTCCTCCTCTGCCGCGAACCCCTCTATGGCGTGGCCCACTGGGCCGCGCGCGACGAGCCCGCCGCCTTGGGACTCGATCCCCAACTGATCGCCGCCCTCAATGATGATCGCTTGGCGCCGCCCTGGACCAACTCTTCCGGGGCGACTGTAGTTCCCTGGCCTTGACCGTCGCCACTCATGCCGTCAAGGAATTCCAGGTCGAGCTCGACGAGCTGCACAATGACTCGACCACCGTGACCTTCTCCGGCGACTACGCCGACGCCGCCCAGGAGTCCCGCCGCCGAGGGCAACCCCGGCTGGCCATCACCTGGGGCCATAACAAGGACCACCGGCCCGATCTCAAGCAATTGCTCTTCATCCTCACCGTGAGCAAAGACGGGGGAATCCCGGTCTACTTCCAGGCCAAGAGCGGCAACGTGGCCGACGACACGACCCATCGCGACACCTGGGACTTACTCTGCAAGCTGGTCGGCCGGGTGGATTTCCTCTACGTGGCCGATTGCAAGTTAGCCAGCACCGAGAACATGGGCTACGTGCACGGGCATGGCGGCCGGTTCCTGACCGTGCTGCCGAGCACCCGGTCTGAGGACCGCCTCTTCCGCGAGGCCTTGGCTGGCGACCGGGTTCGTTGGCGACGCATTCACGACAAGTACGACGAGAAGGGCGACCTCATCGATCGCTACCGCGTCAGCGAGCCGGCGACCACCAGTGCCGAAGGCTATCGCCTGGTGTGGTACCACAGTCGCGCAAAGCCGAGCTCGACGCCTTGGCCCGGCGCGGCAACTGGAGCGGACCTGGGGGGATCTGGCAGAGCTCCAGCAGAAGCTGACGTCGCCGCGGACCCGCTACCGCCAGCGCGCGCCAGGGTGACCGAGGCCGTGGAGGCGATCCTCCAGGCTCGTGGGACGACACCGTGGGTAGTCGTGGCGATCGACGAGCACGAGCAAGAAGTCTTTCACCAAGAGCGGCCAGGCCGGCCCAACCCCCAGACGAAATATCGGCGGGAGGTGAGGACGCGGTATGAACTGAGGTACGAGCTGAACCAGGCCGCGTTGGCGGCCGAGGTGGTCAATGACGGAGTCTTCCCGTTGATCACCAACGACCGGGGGCTTTCGGAGCAGGCGTTGTTGCTGGCGTACAAGGGCCAGCCCGTGATCGAGCGGCGATTCGCGCAGTTGAAGACCGAGTTTGCGGTGGCGCCGGTGTACCTCAAGGAGGTGACGCGAATCCAGGCCCTGTTATGCCTGTACTTCCTGGTCCTGCTGGTGCAGGCGTTGTGGGAGCGGGAGTTGCGGCGTGCGATGGCCCGGCGCGGGGTGGAGAGCTTGGCGATGTATCCGGAGGGCCGAGCCTGCCGGTGCCCGACGACGCCACGACTGATCGAGGTGTTCGAGAACGTGCAACGCCACCGCTTGGTCGTTGGCAAGAAACCGCCGGTGGACATGACGACCAAGCTGAGTCGGCTGCAACGCCGAATTCTGAGGTTGCTCGGCATGCGAATGGTCTACGACAACTGACCGAGGAGGCCGTGGGAAATTCGGAGATAATCCGCCCGGGATGTGCGGAAAGTAAGCCTCAATTCTGCGAATTGTGCGAATTCTGCGAAGGGCTGTCGATCTTCGAGGCTCATCCAACGGATGGGCCAGGCGTCAGGGCCGAGAAGAAGAACAAAGTCCATCGATTTCTGCGAATTGTGCGAATTCTGCGATGGACCTGTCAATCTTCGAGATTCGTCCGAACGATGGGTCCGGTGGCAGGGTCGAGAGAAGTAAAAAGAAGAAGATACATCCATCATTGATATTATCTCTGTATTATAAGGAGAGATCCGGGCCTACGACGTTCTGGCACTCTTCGTTCCCCATAGGCCTGATCGCGTGGCTAAGGCCGCCCCCTCGTTCAGGATGCGAAGGCGCGATGACACATTTGGACGCCACACGCTCTATTCGCACAATCTCGGCCCAGGAGCCTTCCGTCGGCGGAGGGCGCAGTGAACCGTCCGGATGCGGGTCGCGTTATTCGCACAATTCGCAGAATTCCCGCTCATGCCCCTTCCATCGGCGGAGGGCCAGGTGAACCGTCCGGATGCGGTTCGCATTATTCGCACAATTCGCACAATCCCGGCTCAGGCCCCTCCCCTCGGCGAGGGATTCAATGGGCCGTTCGCTTACGGTTTGCACAATTCGCAGAATTCGCACAATCCCGGCTCGGGCTCCTCCCATTGGCGGAGGGCCAGGTTAGCCGTCCGGATGCGGTTCGCATTATTCGCATTATTCGCAGAATTCAGGGGGCCGACCCCATTCTGCGAATTCTGCGAATTCTGCGAAGCAGATTCCCTCCATCCCCGGGGTCGGCAACGCGCCGGACGTCGTCCCCGATCCAGCCCGGGGCTGGGGACTCACGAGTGGCCGGGCCCCAGACGCCCGGCCGGAAAGAGTACCTCATCGTCTCGATCCGTTTCTTTGGAGGTTAGATGCCCACCTTGCTCGACCACCTTGATACCGAGCCAGAAACGAGCCACAACCGTGCCGTCACGACCAACGCCGCCGAGCGGCTCCGGACCACCATGGCCGCCTGCCGGGTGTCTTTCACCTGGTGGGGCGTTCAGCGCACCTTGACCTCGGAGCAGAAGGCCCAGGCCGCGCAGGCGTTCGACGCCGAGGGCCAGTTCCTCTCCGCCGGCAAGAAGCTGCTCGACACCAAGCACACGGCCTTCCGCGCCGTCACGGCCATCCGCTCCAAGATCGGCGATTACTGGAAGGATCTCTCCCTGCCGTTTCCCGACCCGGGCGTCCGGCTCATCAAGCTGGAGGACGTTGATTCCTTCGATCGCCAGATGACCGATTACAAGGTCGAGCTGGATGATGCCGTCACGAATCTCGACCGCCACTTTGATGAGTTGAAGCGGTCGGCCGCCCGGCGGCTCGGATCGCTGTTCAACCCCTCGGACTACCCCGAGACGCTGATCGGCCTGTTCGGTGTCTCGTGGGACTTCCCGGCCACCGAGCCGCCCGAGTATCTGGTCCGGCTCACGCCCGATCTCTACCGGCGCGAGGAGGAGCGGGTCCGGGCCCGATTCGACGAGGCCGTGCGGCTGGCCGAGCAGGCGTTCCTCGATCAGTTCGCGGCCGTGGTCAATCACCTGACCGAGCGGATCAGCGGGACCAACGAGGACGGGACGTCCAAGGTCTTCCGCGACTCGGCCGTGGACAACCTGTCGGACTTCTTCGAGCGCTTCCGCTCGCTGAACGTCCGCTGCTAATCAGCAACTCGACGATCTGGTCGCCCAGGCCCAGCGGGTCGTGCGGAACGTGGGTGCTCAGGAACTCCGCGACAGCGAGGCCCTGCGCGGCCAGGTGGCCACACAGCTCTCGCGAGTGCAGGCGTCGCTGGACGCGATGCTGGTTGACCGGCCGCGGCGGCGGATCCTCCGCAACACGCCGGCACTGGAGACTGGCTCATGAAGCTGCTCGTGAAGCCCGATGGCACGGTTCGCGCCCTCTACGACGAGCTGATCGATCTCGCCGTTCTGGGTCAACCCACCATCACGCGTGCCAGTCACGTCGAGCCCGATCAGGAGGGCCGCTGGCATGCCGACCTGACGCCGGTCGATGGCCCCGTGCTCGGGCCGTTCGATCACCGTAGTGAGGCGCTGGCCGCCGAGCGGGACTGGCTGGAACGCCACTGGCTGCCCGGCGCCGTCTGACCCCCTCGTCTCATCAATTCTCTCGTCCCGATTGCCTTCGTTTTCCAACCCGATTTTATCCGCCCACCAATGCCCGGTCCCGTCGTGCCCCCTCCCGGTGCGTGCTGGCCATGGGCCGGTGCGCATCGGGAGTCGGGGCACCGGGCCGGGCCGAGTAAGGAGTGACACCATGACCCGGACCCAGCTTGATCGTTCGATCGCCGCGCGTACCGGCGAACCGCTCTCCGTCATCCGCCGCCTCGGGTTCCGCCTGCTGGTCGAGCCCAGGGACGAACCGGTCGCCGAGGAGATCCGGCTCGTCGTGCACTGCCCGTTCTGCAACGGCCAGGTCCCGTATCCCGGGCGAGCCGGCGACGGCTCGAACGCCCTGGCCGAGTGCCACGGCTGCGATGTCTACTTCGAGCTCGCCGACCGCGACGTGTTCCCGGCCAGCTCACGAACGGTCGGGGCAGCCATGCCGGCCCGCTCTCGCTACTTGCCGGCCTGATCCTCCTGGCCTCGCTCATGGCCCCCGCATTCCATCATCCTCGTCACACCACCTCAATCCACCGGGAGTCCTGATCCGTGATTACCTTGACCCGCAACCAGGTCCGGCGGCTCCGCTCGGTCTTCCGCCGCTCGATCCTGGGCATCAACCAGAGAGGACCGATCCCCCCACTCGTCTTGCACGCCGAGGGGGGGCAACTACGGGCGCAACATCGGTATCGCGACCTGACCGTCGAGCACGCCGAGCCGGGCAGCTACCGGCCGGTGATGAGCCTCGCGATCCCGCTCGATGACCTGGCCGACTTCGAGGGCTCGAAGGACTCGCCCGTCGTCCTGGAGGCGGCGGCCCCCGATCGGACCGTCGTTCGTTGGGAAGACCGGGCGATTCCCCAGTGCCGGGAGTATGACGTCACGCCCGTCGACCGCGTGGACCAGGTTCCGGAGCTGCCGGCGACCTGGGCTTCCAATCCGGCCGAGCTGCTGACGGCACTGGCCGAGGCGACCGAGACCGGCATCCCCGACTCGACGCGGTATGCCCTCGAGTGCATCCAACTCCAGGGCAGCCGCAGCCAGGTCGTCGCGACCGACGGCCGCCAACTGCTGGTCCGCACGGGATTCCGTTTCCCGTGGCCCGGCGATCTGCTGATCAAGGGCTCGCCGATCTTCGCCTGCAGAACCCTGCCTCGTGACCAGCCGGTCGACGTGGGCAAGACCGACTCACATGTCGTGCTGCGAGTCGGGCCCTGGACCATCTGGCTGGAGATCCAGAAGGATCTCCGGTATCCAGAGGTCGAGCGTGTGATTCCCACGGCCGCCGAGGTCGAGAGTCGACTCTGGGTGGATCCCGAGGACGCCCGTTTCCTCGAGTCCTCTCTCGCCCGCCTGCCCGGAGGCGAGGGAGTCAACAGCCCGGTGACGCTCGACCTCAACGGCAAGGTGGCCGTTCGAGCCAATGCCCCGGACCAGCCCCAGCAGGTCACGGAACTGGTGCTCAGCCGGTCGAGATACACCGGCGAACCGGTCTGCATCGCCACCAACCGCGTGTTGCTGGACCGGGCGATGCGGCTGGGCTTCACCGAGATCGGCTTCACCGGAATCGAGTCCCCGTTCGTCTGCCGGAATCAGACGACAGTCTTCGCAGTCCAGCCACTGAGCGGTGGTTCGGCTCCCGGTCCCGACGCGAACGTGATCCGCATCGAATCGAACGCGGCTACCACCGCGGAGACCCGTGTCCAGACCCGTCCCGAAACCTCGAGGAGACCCATGAGCGAACCCGCCTGGCGCAATGGCCACGAGCCGGCGAGGCCGGCCGAGACCAGCTCCCGCGTGTCGGCGAAGCCGGTGGAGACCGGCGGAACCGAGCAGCCCGGCACCAGCCTGGCCGCTCTGATCCAGGAGGCCGAGGCCCTGCACGCGACGTTCGCCGACGCCAGGTCGCGGACCGCCCGCCTGATCTCGGGCTTGCGACGCCACCGTAAACAGTCGCGGCTGGTCAACGAGACACTCAAATCGCTCCGCCAGCTCCGGCTGGTCGATGCCGCCGGCTGATCCCCGGGATCACAAGCGGCATCCCGTGTCGTTCACGACCGATCTTCAAACCGATGGAGGACTGCAAGGTGTCAATGAAAGTAAACCTCGGGGTGATGCGCAAGGTCGGCCAGCCGGATTACGGCTCGGTCGGTGCCTCGTGCAACCTCGAGCTGGAGATCGATTCCGGCCTGCTCGAGCGCGACCTGGACGGCTTCCACGCCCGGGTCCGCAGTGCCTACGTGGCCGTCCACCAGGCCGTGCACGATGAGCTGGCCCGCTTGCAGGCGCCGGTCGTGGCGCCGCAAGGCCCGCCGGCATCGCCAACCCGCCAGCCGGCGAATGGCCACGCGTCGAATGGCCATGCCGGCAGCAACGGCCAGCACAGACCACCCGCCGGCTGACCGGTCTCGCACTCGCAAGCCGGCGACGGAGAAACAGGTCCGGGCGATCCGTTCGATCGCGAGCCGGCAGCATGCCGACCTTGACGGACTGCTCCACGACCTGGGCGTCCGGCGGCCCGAAGACCTGTCGCTCAGGCAGGCCTCCGAGCTGATCGACATGCTCAAGACGGCCGCCACGATCTGAGCGGCCCGGGTCGTCCGTGGGCGTTCGCAACGAGACCATCACCCTGGGAGGGACCATCGCAATGGCCAAATCTGACCGTGGCGGAGAAGACACACTGGCGCGATCGCATCCAGGCCCGGATCGATCGGCGGATCGAGGCGATCACGGCCGGGGAGCCCGGCCTGATGGACCGGATCAAGCGCGCAGGCCAGAGGCCGGGCGCTGACGTCGCTCGGCCTGGCCGGGTTCCAGGCTGAACTCGACCAGATCGCCGAACAGAAGGATGCGCTGGACAGGCGCGATCGGCAGGCCCGGCGTGCCATGCTCGCCCGCATCCGAGGGGTTGGCATCGAGAACGTCGAGGCCCGCTACTTCGGATCGCTCGACCCCGAGGTCAGTACCGCGATCAACAAGCGGCAGGTCGTGCACGAGGAGGAGCTTCTGGCCGAGCACGAGCTCGGTCGCCGAGTCCTGGAGCTCCGGGGCCAGAAGGACAACCTGCTCGACGTGGTCTGGCTGGCGACCTCGCCGAGCCAGGTCCGCGAGCTCTGGACCCGGATCGGAAAACTGCTGGGCGACGAGCCGACGGCCCTGGAGCGCGAGGCGTTGGCGATCCCGCCGGCCGGTGAGGAGGTTCGATGAGCCGACCTTATCCCAATCGCCGCCGCAAGCGTCCTGGCCGGCGTCCGCCGCATCGTTACCGCGGCGGAGGTCCGCCGGTCCGGCCCAGCAGTTTCCAGGACTTCGGCCTGCGGCACATCTACAACCTGATCATTCCCGAGGTTCGGGGCCCTGATCGCCGGAAGTTCTTCAACGAGGCCAGCGCGGGTTTCGTCCTGGCGATGGGTCTGACTGCCGCGTTCATCGGTTTCGGCGCGGCCGGGCTCCCCGGCGCGATCCTCGGCGGCGTCGCGGCGGCCGCGCTGGTGGGCCACGCGTTCAGGAAGCACGGCTCTACCGGCCGTGACGTGATTGCTGTGTAAGCGGAGGGCTGGTCCCGGCTCCGGCCGGGGCTGGCCTTCCCTTTTTCTTAGCCCTCGGGGTGGAACAGGACCCGGTGAAGGTGCAGGCGTCTCGAGCCCCAACTCCCTGTCTGGCCGGTCGCCGAATTCGTGGCCGCCGGTTGTCCACCGTACGTGCCACCGAGCGTCGAAGACTATCGCAGCATGAGATGATCCGCTAGCCATCCATGAGACGCATTACATCCTGGTAAGATGTTTATAAGCTCATTATCACATATCGACTTGCGTCAGTGTGAGAGCAGCGCGCGCTCACGCCGGATGAACTTAATTATATCATTGGCTACGCCGAGTTCGGCCGCTCCCCTTGGCAGGCCCCGACCCCTCGCGGCCGCGCCCACCACAACGATTGCTTCACCTGCTTTCTCGCCGGCGGCGTCATCCGGGGCAGCCTGAGCTACGGCCGATCCGACGACTACGGCGATCAAGTTGCCGAGAACCCCGTCCATGACCATGACTTCCACGCCACGATCCTGCTACTCATGGGAATCGACCACACCGGGCTGACGTATCGCTACTCGGGGCGCGACGTCTGCCTGACAGACGTTCACGGCCGCGTCGTCCGACACATCATCGCTTGACACGCTTCAGCAAGAACCAAACGCGGCTGAGCCGAAACCCTCCGTTGAGCGAGAGTCTCGCGACCCAGTCCACGACCGGCCGGTCTGCCGGTGCCGCAGGTCATGTGCGTTCGGCGCAGACCTCGTTCACGCGACTCTTTGGACAAGAGGGGGTTTCATCCCGGGAATCGCTTTCTTGAGTTTGGTATCGAAATCGTGACGCAGGATAGAAGACGTAGCTGCCGGGGCGAGCGATGCTGACAGCCAGTTCAAGACTCATGTCCTTGGCGCCCGGAGTGAGATCGAAGAGCACTTTGCTCGAGTCGATCGATTCCATGAATCGATCGACATGCTCCTTCATCTCTTCCGGCATTCGATCGTCCCTCCTGAATTCTCCGGACAACACCTCACAATCCGGAACGATCTCCCGGACGTCCTCCCTGGCCTGCTTCATCAGACCCTCATGATCCTTGGTGAAGAGGATCAGGCAGCGCCTGGCTTGGAGAGTCTTGGCTAGCAGGGCGACCAGCTCGGGGCTACTGCTGGCAATCGTAATGAGGTGGGTCGCGTGACAATCCTGGGGCAGTTGTCCCCGGTAGTAATTTGCCAGTTCAGGGAGGAGGGCGTTGAACGTAATACCGTCGGCTCAAGTTCCGGTCGATCTGACGCAGATAGTACCGAACCCGGACTTCGAAATCGGCATTGATGTCGGGGCGGGCACCGCTCCTGGCAAGATACTCTCGGATCGCCGGAGCCAATCCGCGTTCATCGTCCTCCGCAAAGGAACGGATCTCGAGCACCGCACCCTTGCGAGCTTTCCACAACTCCCCGGCTTCTTTCTGTCGAGTAGGTATAAAGATCGTTGCGCACGAGCTCATCGGCCAGGTCGAGCTTGAGCTCGAGCCCTCCGACATTGACGATACCTTGGCCGGGGCTCCACCCTCCGGTGGCCCAGACTCCCGGATCGGGCCTGATCTGATCGGCCGCCAGGATCAAGCCGGCGGACAGCTGGACCCAAGCTGATCGGCAATCCATCTCGATGCCGCTGAGATCGCAATGTTCGAATCCGCTGAGCGGGAGGGGATGCAAGCTCCAGCGGCATCCCTGACGCGCCGCTCCTCTTTGAGAGCAATCGTAATCTGATTGGCCAGATCGATGAGCCCTCGTGGCAAGACCCCAGAATGGGGGACGTCTTCATACCAGCAGAGGGGAAGGACAAAGCAAGGCCTCATGAGCGAAGCCGCTTCGGCCTGATTGTTGACGAACATGACCCAGCATTCCCCGACCATCTGGCCGAGCCGAGGCGCTTCCGTCCAGGTTGCGGGTGGTACGGAGCTGACTCCCAACTCCTCAGCTTCCATCGAGGCGCGTTGGATCACCTCGGGCCTCAAGATCCATCGGCCGACGGATCGGAGCCTGGCAAGGACCCGGCGGGCCGTCCACGGGCTGAGCTCCTGGAGAGGCATCGAACACAGTTCTTGGACGCGCTCCCAGGTTAGCATCGATTCTCGTGCGGTCTCATCAGACGATCTTCGTAAGAATACGCCGCGGTGAGTGGCATGATCGTTAAGGCGCATTGCTCAGGGGCTCCCATTCCTCGAAACCTGGTCCCACGAAGAGCCGGAGGTCACCGGCCAGTTTGCGGAGCTCGCCCCAGGTGAAGCGTGCAACAACGTTCTGGCCTACTTGAATCGAAGCCGAGAGGTTCACGAGCAGTGCCACCTGTCCCTCGAGTTCATAGGCGGGCCGGTTGTAGCGATCCAGGAAGGCGATCGTAACGGTCTCCCGATCGCTCGTCGGGGCCGAGAATAGATGCAGTAGGGCCAGAAACCGGCCGTCAGGCGATCGCCATTCGCAAGCGTTCAGTACGAACTCGGGCTCGCCACCCTGAGCCGCCAGGTGAACGACGGAATGCGAGAAGATCTCTGCGCCTGGAAGGGGTAAGACGCGCGAAGCGGCTCGGGCTCGACGGTCGCGGTCCGGAGAGCCTCCTCCGCATCGAGCCCCAGGTCGACCAGGGGCTGGCCGGATGCGAACATCTCGAAGAGCGGCCACAGCGATTCGGGCTCGATCGGCGCGACACCTTGAAAGGCCAGGTCGGCTTCGAGGTCCTCGAGGGCATCGAGGGCCCAGATGATCTTGTCGGCCGTCCGGGCGAGGTCGGGATCGAGTTGCGGCAGGTCGGGGCGAAGTCCTTGGCCAAGGGCCTGTACGAACACGCCAGCCGCCAGGAACGCGTCGGATGGTCGGCAAACCACGCTCGACATCGGTCGAGGCAACGGTCGCGTTCGGAATCGCGGAGGCCCAGCCTGCTCAGGCTGCAACGAACCAGCTCGGCATTGTCCAGGTCGTTGAGGAGCCGGCAGGCCAGCTCGACGCGCTCCATCGGCTCGATCAGCGCTTCGTAGGAGTCCCACAAGCCCTCGGCCTCATCGACCCAGCCATCGGGATCAGGGACACGCATTGGCAATCTCGGCCAGGGTCTTTCCTTCGGATTCGAGCCGTCGTCGCGATTGACCCATGAGCCCACCGGGGTCGAGCGATTCGAGGATCTCCGGACGGACTCGCTCCAGCCATGCGGTGGTCGCGAGCAGGCCGTAGGCGAGGTATTCCGCACCTTGGGAGACCCTGCCTTCCAGCAGGTCCGCCAGCACGCTCAGGCGTGACTCGACCTCGCAGGCGGGATCACAGAGCCCGTCGCGAGTCGCCGGCAGTTCGGTGCGTACGTAGAGTCTCTGGTCCATGACATCCCTCACGACAGCCGCGCATTGCGACGGCGCCAACCAAAACCAGGTCCTGGAACTTTCGCTGTGAACGTTCATCGCGGCACCTCCGTCGTCCCGGTGGAACGGATGCTCCGGCCCCGGTCGGGGAACCATCCGCCAAAGGTACGGTCCCATGATTCCGGCCGATCTTCGACTTGGTCTTATCCCGCGCCCGCTTCGTCCACTGGTTCCACTGATCGGCCGTCACGCGGGGCATTTCGACGTACAGCGTCCCGACTACGGCATGGAACTGGTCGAACGAATACGGCGTCTCGATCCGATCGATCGCGACGGCCAACGCAGCCCAGATCTTTTCGATCGAAGGGCCGCCCGGCGTGAAGTGGCGTTGGTACTCGTTCTTTCGCCATGGCAAACAGCACTCGATGAACTCCGAATACACAAGGAGACGGGACAATGCCTTCCTCGGTCGCGTATTTGTGCAGCCGGGCTCCCAGGGTCAGACGAAGGTGCACGAGGAATACGGCATAGTAATCCACACGTTCGGCACCTTCGGGCTCCCGCGAGACCCGATCGAGAAGTCTGCGAATCGCCTGAAATTCGGCGTCGAGCCGATGATCCGGACTCGACCGGATCGTTTGCGCCCAAGTGATCGAGTATCCCCTTGCCGCCGGCCCCAGCCTGGCCGGTCGCCAACTGGCCCAGGGCATCCCGTTCCAGCTTGCGCTGAAGGCTGATCGCATGATTCCTCAGCACGGCATAACACCACGCGGCGAAATGCTTGCCCTCCGGCCGGAACTTGTCAACTCGTTCGACCAGCAATGACATGATCGCATCGGGTGTCAGTTCATCGCGGATTGAGGGAGGGAACGACCGACCCACTTTTCTCGACATCTCTCCCAGGAAGACTCGCGACACCTCACCACAGTCCGTTTCTTGACCGGTCGCGTCGGCGATGAGAGACCGCAAGTCGATCGAGATTCCCGGTCCAATCGAGGACCCCTGGATTGTCCATGACTCCCGGCTCCGTTCCGCAGGCCCCTTCGACCTTGCCACCCGGGGCCGGCATGGCCCGGGACACCGGGAAATATAATGCACGCAGCGTTGGATATCTATGGCGGACCGGTCCAGCCATATAAGATTCTTGAATTGAATCTCGCCATATTGTCCTCGTCCGACAATCGACCGAGGGTGGGGTCATTCCGTGGCGAGCGTAGCATGCTCGCGCTCGGACGAAGGACTCCCGACCTGCCCCATAGCCGAACGAAAGTCTTCTGGTCCCTCCTCCGAATCACGTCGCGACCCATGATCCATCCGGAATAACGCTCGTCGAGTCCTCTCGATGACAGCCCGAAAAAAATATTCGGATCTGTCATCGGCTATCGCTTTCGGGCGTTTCTCAGGTGGGCAGAGGACATGACTCGGGGAATTCGAAGTAGCGATTGATGCGGCAAGGGGACCGGGGATGGCCACGACGATCGATGATGCGATTGAAGCACGATGGGCCGATGATGCGGACATGGCGTTCGTGTCGTTCTCCCTGGGACCGGTCCAGAGCTTCATTGAGGCCGCGCGATCCGTCCGAGACCTCTGGACGGGCAGCTACCTCCTTTCTTACCTGACGTTCCAGGCAATGCAACCGATCCTGGATCGACCGGGAGGTGAACGGGCCTTCGTCTTTCCCCATGTCGAGGAGCTTCCCTTGTGGAAGCTCAAGCGATGGCAGGCTCTTTCAGAGGGAGAGCGGCCGACGGACCAATCGCTGCTGATGTCCTGTATCCCGAACAAGTTCATCGCGGTCGTGCCCACCGACGAGGCCGAAGGCCTGGCCGATGAGTGCGCGAAGGCGTGCCGCGGGGCGTGGAGCAAGATCGCCGAGGAGGTGGGGAGATTTCTCGAGGAGCGAATCCAGAGGCTACCCCATCGCGAGAGCTGGGACCGAGCACTCTGGGATGCTCAGGCCGAGTCCTTCTTCGAGGTTCGGACTGTCTTCCTACCGTGGCCTGAGGCGGGCCGCGACGTGCTCAACAACCTCGTCGACAAAGTACCGCCCGACGGGCCGCTCTGGTCCGCGAGGATGAGGCTGCTCGCCGGCCTCCTGGACGCCACGCGCTCGGTACGTCACGTCCCGGATTACTTCCCCTCGGGCCGAGTTCCCCAGAAATGCACGCTGCTGGGCAGCTTTGAGCAAATGGGGCCGGCAAAGCTTTCGGAGTGCAAGGATTTCTGGCGAGAGTTCTCCAAGAAAGGCCCCTACGTCGGGACCCGGATCGGCGCGAACGAGCGGCTCTGCGCGGTCAGCCTGGTCAAACGCTTTGCCTGGCCTGCTTCACTTGCAACGCGGTTGGAGGTCGAGCGAATTGAGCGACGGTTCCCCGACACGGCAACCGTCGCCGCCGCCCGATGGCTCGAACATAAAACGACCCTCGACCCCGAGAATGTCCGCGACGATGAAGGACACTGGAGCGGTCAGTGGTTGCACTGGAACAAACGCGATGAGGGGCAGGAAGACGGCGAAAAAAAGGTGCCGGAGGCCATCTGGGAGACCATTCGCGCCAAGAAGCGAGACCCCAAACATCCCGTTCTGCCAACCTACTACGCCGTCCTTATGCTCGATGGCGACCGGATGGGTAAGTGGCTTCGAGGAGATTACAAGACCGCAGGCAGACCACTTCCCGCCGGAGACATCATTCAGGGTCTGATCAGCAAGGCACTCGGCCAGTTCGCGGTCGAGAAGGCCCCGACGATCGTGGAAGGTATGAAGGCGGTTCATCAAGGAACGCTGGTATATTCCGGCGGCGACGACGTGCTGGCCATGCTGCCGACCGAGACGGTTCTGGATTGCGCCCGAGAGTTGCGCGATGCCTATCAGCGAAACTGGCCCAGGTACTGAGCTTCACGCCGCGGAGGACGCCACTGTCAGCGCGGGGATCGCGGTGGCGCACCACAAGGAAGACCTGCGCGTATGTGCTCCAGGCGGCACGGCAGGCCGAGAAAGCCGCCAAGAACGGCGGTCGGAACGCGCTGGCCCTGACCATCTGCCGACGCTCGGGCGAGCATTCCACTGCGAACTTGAATTGGGACCTGGTGGGAAAGCTCCAGGATCTCGTCGAGATCTTTCAGAAGGGCGCGCAGTCGGACCGATGGACTTACACCCTCCGCGCCGAGCTGCCGACCCTGCCCGCCAAGGCGTTCGCGAAAGAGGTGCATCGGCTCATCGGGCGGCTGGACGACACGGAGAAGCGCGGCCAACTCGACTTATGGGTGGAGGAGTTCTTGCCTAGGTATGGCGTCAACCCGGAGGGACGAGAGCGGGAGGAGCGAGAGATTCATCGCGACTTCGTGACTCTCTGCCAGTCCGCATCTTTCCTGGCGCGAGGGAGGGATGAGCGATGAGCGACGAGATTCGGAATCCAGCAACGCGCTTCGGCTTCTGCCTGGAGCCTCTGGACGTCCTCTTCTTCCGGGACGGCCGTCCGTTTGATGCATCGTCGCGAGCCTACGGCGGCTTGCCGATCCCACGGACGATCGCCGGGGCCTTGCGCACGGCGATGCTGACGAGCGGTGGATTCAATCTCTCCGCGCTCCGAAGCGAGACGCGAGACGACTCGAAAGGGCCCCAAGAATCGATGCGACAGCTCCTGGAGCGTAAGGAAGCTCCCGGCTGGGTCTTGGGGGCGAGTTTTCGGGGTCCCTGGTTGGCCTTGCTGGACGAGCAATCGGGACGCGACCCGGTCCTACTGCCGCTGCTCTCCGTGCCCTCGACGTTGGCGCGGGTAGAGTCCAAGGAGAAGAACGGATCGGGAACATGGTATCGCAGCCGTCCGGAGCCTCGGTCGCTGCCCGGCTGGTCTGATCCTGATCTCCTGCCTCTGTGGCGCCGCGGCGATCCCGACGCCAAGCATCCCGGCGGGTTCCTCACACCGGACGGAATCGGCAGCGTTCCTTAACGGCAAGACCCCCGACGACACTCAATGGTACAAGGATGAAGAGCTGTTCGGCTACGACGTCCGGACCGGCATCGGGATCGACGCCGACACTCTGACCGCCGCGAACAGCCAGATCTACGGCGTTCGGATGCTGGCCCTGCGGACGGATGTCGAGATCAAAGGAACGAAGAGGCGACGAGGCCGGGTGGTTCTCTATGAGGAAGTCTTGCTGCCGGATGGCTCGCCGTCTCTCGGAGGACTCTGGGGCGCCGACTGGCCGGACCGATCCCGCTCGGGGGCGAGGGGCGGCATGCATCTCTCAAAGTGATCGAGGCCGTGAAATGGCCGGAAGCCACGGCCGAGGGAGAACGTTCGCTGTGGCTGCTCGCGACGCCCGGCATCTTCGGCGGGCACGATGGTCATCCCCGCGCGGATCGGCCCGACGCGATCGCACCTCCGGCGAAGCTCCGCGCGGCCGCCTCCGGCAGCCCGCTGGCCGTCTCCGGCTGGGACATCGCCATGAACGGTCCCCGGCCGACGCGGTTCGCCGTCCCCGCAGGCGCCGTCTACTACGTCGAGGGGACGTTCGCGCCCGCCCATGATTCACTCTGCTCGGAGTCCGAGCTGGTCCAGGAGGGTTGGGGATTTGCCTTGAGAGGAGTCTGGAACAATGGCTGAATCGTCCAATGGATCCGCGATCGCCGGAGCGCTGCTGGGTCTGTACGCTCTGACCTCGCTCCATCCCGGCTCGGGCACGGCGCTGGGGACTGGTCGACCTGCCCGTGCAGCGCGAGCGGCACACCCAGTGGCCGACCATCCCCGGCTCGGCGTATCAAGGGCGTGCTCCGCGACGCCTGCCGGGAGAAGCACTCTCGCGCTGGCCGACGAAGATCCGACCGCAAGACCGCGGGACAAGCAAAACGCCTCGTGCTCCTGCGCCGCGTTCGGTCCTGCCACCGACTCCGCCAGCGAATTCGCGGGGAGCGTCAGTTTCACCGACGCCCGGCTGCTCGCCTTCCCCGTCCGTTCGCTGGCCGGTGTCTTCGCCCACGTGACCTGTCCCGCCGTACTCCGCCGGCTCGTCGCGACCTGGAGATGGCGGCCAGGAGTGTCGGATGGTCCCGATCCCCGGTGTCAAGGAGAACCAGGTCGTCGTCCCCGGGCCGAACTGCCCTTGCCTCATTGGCGGCAACACCGTCGTCCTCGAGGAGTTCCTCTTCAGCAAGGCCGAAGGGTCGTGCGAGGACCGTCGCCGAATGGATCGCTGAGAACGTCTTGCCGGATTCGGACAAGCCCACGAGGCCACCCGCGCCCACTTCCGCTCGAGCCTCCTGGTCCTCAGCGACGACCAGTTCACCCACTTCGCGCGATACGCCACCGAGATCATGGCCCGCGTCCGGCTCGACTACGACACCAAGACCGTCGCTGACGGCGCACTGTTCTACGAGGAGTACCTGCCGCCGGAGACGTTGTTCTACTCGGTTGTGCTGGCCAATGGCGCCCGCTCGACGTCGACGCGCAGGCTGCTCGATGGCGGCCGGGTCTTGGAGGTGGTCAAAGAGACCTGCCGACCGTCATCCAGATCGGCGCCAATCAGACCACGGGCAAGGGCTTCTGTTTCACTCGCATGACTCACTGGGAGGTTGACCGTCCCATGAGCGAACCCACTCTCGACCAGAAACGGGCTTCGCATGCCTTCGGCGCTCGTGCAGCAGGTCAAGGCCGATCGCCAAGGCCGACCGCAAAGCAATTCAAGATCCAGGTGAAGAAGCTCCCCGCGCGGATCGTCACCTCGGGGCTGGGCCAGGCCCTGGCATTCCTGGAGGCGAAGCAATACGCCCCTACCTCCGTGCACGGGCTGGCCGACTGGATCGAGGAGATGCGGGCGTCGTCGGCTCGGCACCCCCGGACAAGCGGCTCTTGATCCGCGTGATCAAGGGCGACAGCGAATTCCTCCGGTTCGCCACCGCCGAGTGTCTGGCGTACCTGCAATGGCTGGTGCGGTTCACCGACGCCGAGTTCCGAGACGTCCCCGACCAGGAGTAGGAGCGCCGTGCCATGGCACAGGGCATCATCGAATTCTGGATTGCCGGCCAAGGGCAAGGGTCGGATCAGGTCCGACTCCGGCGAGCGGTACACCTTCACCGCGGCCGATCGTCGTCGGGATTGAAGCCCGCGCTGCTGCGCGCAGGGGCTTAGGGTCGCAGTTCGACCCGAAGCACTGGAGATACCGCCACGCGCGTTCGCGACCCCGAGGCCGCAAAGCCGACATTCGCATTGCACTCGAGATCTCTCCCGAGCTGCCGCGCGACCACCCGGTCTTCCGCCAGCCGCCCGTGCCGGAGCGGCTCGCCAAGCTGCTCTCGCAGTGCGACGCGATTCATCCCGGGCTCCGGCTCGACAAGTACCTGGCCCCGGTCGATCAACCAGGAAGACCAGAAGGACCGGCTTCGTCAGGTCGCCGAAGACGCCGAGCGGAGGCCGGGCGCGGGATGCGCTTCGAGGCCGCCGCCGGGCGCCGCCGGGCCATGTTCCGGCGAGCTGGACACCTGCCTCTGGTCCCGCACCACCTCCGGTCCCTTGACCTTGCACCTGGCCCGCGCCTCGATGCTCGAAAACGCCGGCATCTGCCTCCACCCGATCCATGGGTTCCCTTACTTGCCTGGGACCGGCCTCAAGGGGCTGGCCCGCGCCTACGCCGAGACCGTCTGGAAGCCGGCCCAAGCCGATGCCAATGCCGCCCAGGCCGAGATCGAGCGCGTCTTCGGCAAGGTAGCTGGGACCGACGGCGATGAGGGAGCGGATGAAGGCGAGGGCCAGGCGATCCAGGCACACGAGGAAGGAAAAGGACCAGGCGTGCCGGCACCGTCGTCTTCCACGACGCCTGGCCCGAGTCGTGGCCGAAGCTCGACGTCGACGTGATCAACAACCACCACTCCTCGTATTACGAGAAGGGTGAAGCCGCCCGGCGACTGGGACTCGCCCAAGCTGGTCTACTTCCTGGCCGTGCCCGCCGGCCAGGCGTTCCACTTCGCTCTCGGGGCGCGGGCCGGCGACGTCGATCCGGCCGACCTCGAGCTGGCCAGGACTGGCTCGACGGCGGCCTGACCCATCTCGGCTGCGGCGCCAAGACGGCCGCCGGTTATGGCCGGTTCGCTCCCGGAGGATCGGAGCCATCCAGCCGGTGGCCGTTCCCGGCCGTTGGGCGGGCGAGGCCGTGCAGCTCCGGCTGATCACTCCGGCGTTCCTGGCCGGCGCGGCGCAGGGCCGCGACGATTGCGACCTCCGTCCGGCCACGCTCCGCGGACTGCTCCGCTGGTGGTGGCGGACTTTCCACGCCGGCTACTTCGACCTGCCGACCCTCCGCCGCCTCGAAGCGGCGCTCTGGGGAACACCGAGGCGGGCGGGGCCATCCAACTGGCGGTCGCCGCCGACCGGGCCGGCGTGTCTCGGCGTTCGCCTACAAGGATCGGTTCCGTCCCATGCCCGATTTCAAGCGGGAGCACCGGCCTGGCTGATCCCCCCAACGGCAAGACGACCCAGGGCCTGTTCTACGCCGCCTACGGCATGGACGACAAGAGGGGCCAGCCCCCGCGGTTCCACGTCGAGCCGGGTGCTTCGTGGACCATCTCCATCCAGGCCCGTGCTGCACGGTTCAAGCAGAAGGATGACGAGAAGGGCCAAGGACAGACGCCCACCCTCCCCATCACTCCCGACCAGGTCCTCGACCAGGCCCGCGCCGCACTCTGGCTGCTCGGCGACGTTCGGAGGCGTCGGCTCGAAGGGGCGCAAGGGCTTCGGCTCCCTGGAATTGGTGGACTTCGATCGGCCCTCCGATCTGCCGGGCTGCGAGGCGATCGCGGCCGAGCTGCGCCGCGCCCTGGGCCTCGACGGGCCCTGGCGTGCCGACCGATCGCATTCGCCCGCGCTGGGCGAGCGGTTGCCGCCGATCAAGATCGCGACGACCTGGAACGACCCCTGGTATGCGCTCGACCAGCTAGGTTTCGCCTACCAAGGATTCGCGCAGCAGTACGCCCACGATCCCGAGAAGCTGGCCTTGGGTCTGCCCCGGCAAATCCACGGCCCGCGGCACCAGCCGATGCGGCACCAGAATCCGGACGAGCACCAGCCCCCGCAACGGCTCCGACGCGTGACAAGCTCGACCGCCATGCCTCGCCCGTTCACCTGCACGTCGGCCGCGGACCGAATGGCCTGGTTCTGCGCGTCCTGGCGCTGCCAAGCCCCAGGCTGCCCGACCGACCGACCAGCCGAGCCTTCCTCGCCGAGTGCCTGGATTGGCTGCGAACCGACCTCGAGGTGCGGGCTCAGCGGGACCCGTGGCAGTCGGCTCCCTCGCAGCGATCTACGCCGCCCACCCCGGTCCGTCTCGCCCTCTGCCTCGCGGCGCGACAGATCCCGGCGCACAGCGCCGCGCACCCGCACCCAAGCCGATCAACAAGGGTCAGCAGGACCGTCTCGGCACGCTCCACCGCCAGGGCGATGGTTGGACGGTCCGGTTCGAGGGCGATGCGCGTCCCGTCGTCCTGATCAATCCTGAAAAGCTCCCGTCCGACTTGGCCGACGGGACCACGGCCTTGTTCTACATCGCCGAGGCCAACAAGGCCGGCATCCGGGCGCGGTTCGAACGGTTCGCCAAGAAATGACTGTCCAGCGCCCATTTTTGGCACGGACTGAGCCGCGTCAGATACACTTTGCCCTCAACACAGGAGAGCTTCCCATGACACCCGCCCAGACCGTCATCTGCACCGTGGGCACGAGCCTGTTCGGCAACCTGAAAACTTTGAAGCCGGACGATCCAGAACCGGCCGCACGGCGCTTGCCGCGGCGTTCTCCGCCGGAGACTGGTCCGGGGTCGCCGAGGGCCTGCTGGCCCTGGAGCCGAGCGACCGCACCTGCGGCGCCGAGATCAACTCGCTCGCCAGCCTCGTCCGCAACGGCTACGCCGTTGCCGACGCCAATCTCGTCTTCTGCCACTCCGATACCCCCGACGGCCGAGCCATCGGCGGCATCCTGGCCGAATACTATCAGCACCGGGGGCACTCTGTCGTCTCTGCGTGCCCGATCGACGACCTCCAGGACACCGATCCCCGGCGATTCCGCACTCGCGGGCTGCGCAACCTCGCCAAGACCGTCTGTCGCGTCATCCGCGACTATGGCTCGTCGAGCTGCGCCATCAACGCCACCGGCGGCTACAAGGCCCAGATCGCCATCGCGGTCTTGATGGGTCAGGCCATCGGCGTCCCGGTCTATTACAAGCACGAGCTGTTCGACGAGATCATCGCCTTCCCGCCCATGCCCGTGGCGCTGGACTTCGAGGCCTGGATGCGGCTCAGCGGCGTGCTCTTCGTCCTGGAGCGCGACGCCCAGCCGGCCGACATCCTGGATGACCATCCCGGCGACGTCGAGACGCTCGAGAGCCTGGTCGATCGCATCGATATCGACGGCCAGGACTATATCGAGCTGTCGCCGACCGGGCAGATCTTCCACGAGACCTTTCGCGAGCGGTTCCGCGCCCACCGCGACCGGATGTTGCCGCCGCCGGTCCCGGCCGCGGAGAAGAAGACGCCGCACTTCGAGGACTCGGGCACCATGGACAAGATCCGGGGCCTGAAGGCGTTCGTCCAGGCCGTGATCGATGAGGTCCCGCAGGTCGCGCAGTGCGCGACGTTCTACAGCAACCCCGACCTGCCCCGGCCGTCCAAGTTCTGGGTCGGCTCCGACGGCATCGTCGGCCAGTACGGCGATGGGAAGGGACTGGTGAAGTTCCGGGTCGAGACCCGCGAAGACGAGCGGCGAGATGGCCGCCGTGGCGTCGGCGCTCAACGAGTGGCTGGCTTCACGGAGTTGAGCAATGCGCCGAGGAATGAGCCGCTTCGATGGCCCGGGACCGGCGCTCCTCGGCGACGATCGGGGCCGCGTGCTCGGAGATCTGCGCGGCTCGGTCTCTCCCCATCGGCAACGGCATGCCCTTGCCCGATGCATCCCGCCGGTTCATCAAGAGAAGGCGTAGAGGAAGCCGGACAACGCCCCAAAGCCCAGCAGCCAGGCCAGCGGGACAAGGCAGCCGGAGCTGCGCCGGCAGCAACAGTGGTACTCATCAGTGGAGCTCATGAGGATACAGAAAAGCACAAAGAGCAGGAAGCAGCCCATGGGGCACCTCGTTTTGAGGACCGCGTTCAATTCAATTGAACATACCCACCTGTGATTTCGGCGATCGTTCGCCACACAGCTTGAGTAACGCGCCGACACCGCGGGGAATGACAGGCGAGCGGTGAAGAGCTTCGCAGATCGGTGCGACACCGCGCCGTGCGTCGAAATTCCACAGCGGCCCTGTCATGGCCGGCCCGGGTGGAGCGTTCTGATCATGGAGCGCGGCGGGAAGGATCGGGCAAGCGTCGGCCCGAGCAACCGAGGCTCCAGCCGCCGGATCGAGAGCCCGACGGGACCGATCTGACCGCGCAATCCGTGGAGGAGGGACGAGGGTGGCGACACTTTATGTGACCGAGCCCCGCGCGACCGTCCGGAGTCGGCGGGAGGGACTCGAGGTGACGATCCGAGCATCTACTGCCGAGGTCGAGCCGGGGGGCCGGAGCACTGCCGCGGCGATCGCTCCGTTGCGGGTCGGCCTGCGCCGACTGGAGGTAGTTGTCTTGGTGGGTGGCGCGCACATCACGGCCGAGGCGATGCAAGCCTGTTCCGGCGCGGGTGTGGCCGTTGTGCTGATGGACCACGGCGGACGGGTCCGCGCCCGGATGACGCCGGACTCCGGCCGCTCGGCCGACCTGCGCCTGCTCCAGTATGCTGCCCAGCAGGACGCGCCGGGACGCCGGCAGCGGGCGGCGGCGATTGTCGAAGCCAAGGTTTGGAATGCGGTCGCGGTGCTGGTCGATCGCCAGTCCAACGCCCCGGATAATTCGGCTTTGCCTCCGGCCATCGCGGCGCTGAAGATCCAGGCCCGCGCGGCGCGGGCCGCGGACTCGATCGAGTCACTCCGCGGCCACGAGGGGACCGCCGCCCGCATCTATTTCCAGGCCCTTGCGACCACCTTCCGGGGTCCGATCACGTTCTCCGGCCGACAGAGCCGGCCGGCACCCGACCCGGCCAATGCCCTGCTTTCCTTCGGCTACACGCTCCTGGCCAACTTGCTCGCCGGCCGGATCGACGCGCGCGGCCTCGACCCGGCACTGGGCTTCTTCCACGAAGTCCACGCGGGGCGACCCAGCCTGGCACTCGATCTGCTCGAGGAGCTGCGCCACCCCATCGTGGATCGATTCGTGACCAGGGCCTGCAACCTGCGGATCTTCCGGCCGGAGCACTTCGCGCCGGACCCCGACCGGCCGGGTGGTCTCAGGCTGGTACCCCCGGCGCTGAGACGCTTCTTCGGGGAGTGGGAGGAATTCTTGAAGCAACCCCTGCGCGTGGCCGACATCGATCACGAAAGCCGGCAGGCCATGCCCGTTGAGGATGAGAGCCAGGAGGCCACGCCCGAAGAGGCCCCAGGGACCCAAGCCCTCTGCCTCCCCTCGGTCCTGCTCGACGTCCGTTCGCTCCTGGATCGCCAGATCGAGCGACTGGTCACCGATTTGCGTGTCGGACTGAGCTACTGGCCGTTCCGCTACCGGCCATGATCTGACTCGAGCGCCCCATGCTTGACACCCTGCGATACTTGGTTTGCTACGACGTGACCGACACGCCCCGGCGCAACCGGATTGCCCGGTGCCTTGATGACTACGGCGGCCGGGTGCAATACAGTGTCTTTGAGGCAGTCCTGGACCGCCCGCTCTTTGACAAGATGGTTGTAGAGTTGAAGAACTTGATCGACCCGCGTCGCGATCGAGTGTTCATCTACCCGATCTGCGCAGCCTGTTGCCGGAAAGCGGTCTTCCTGGGTCAGTCCGCCATCGAAGTGCGGCCGGGCGAGGAAATCGTTTTCATCGTGTAACGAGCCTGCAAGTTGACGCGGCCACGCCCCGCTTGCGCGGTATGGCGGGGTCAGGGCTCGCGGCACTCGAACCATTCGTAACCGAATTTGTCTTTCAGGAAGGAGGAGATTACGAAATAGGGCAACTCACTGGCCCATCGCGACTTAGGATTCGACGGCCCGGCACGAGGAATCCAAACCGATGTCGTCGCAACAGTCCATGTGCCAGGTTACGGATTTCCGTTATTCAAAGACCGGTCAGCTCTGCGGTTACGATGACCGCGGAGCCCGACACCGCCCCACCGCCGTGGGGATTGAAACGCAAGGGCGGCATGCTCGTACACAATCCCGACTCCCCCGGAGCCCGACACCGCCCCACCGCCGTGGGGATTGAAACTCAGACGATCACGGGACAAATTCGCGGGCTGAACCGGCGAGCCCGACACCGCCCCACCGCCGTGGGGATTGAAACTCAAGACCGCAGCCGCCGATACGCAGCGAGCTGGATCCAGAGCCCGACACCGCCCCACCGCCGTGGGGATTGAAACCCATGGCGACGCGGTGCTGACCGCCTGCAAGGAAGCCGCGAGCCCGACACCGCCCCACCGCCGTGGGGATTGAAACGGTAGCGACGGCACGGCGACGCCGGCCGCAGCAGGCGGCGAGCCCGACACCGCCCCACCGCCGTGGGGATTGAAACTTGAACCGCCATGGCTCGCCAGCGAGATGATGCGGGGAGCCCGACACCGCCCCACCGCCGTGGGGATTGAAACCCGGCCGAGCCGTAGCCGTAGCCGGAGAGCCCGACACCGCCCCACCGCCGTGGGGATTGAAACTTTGCCCGAAAGCAGCGATAGGCCAGTTTGCTGCCCGGCGAGCCCGACACCGCCCCACCGCCGTGGGGATTGAAACGATCAGGTAGTCCGGGCCTTTGAACATCTCGCTGAACTCGGAGCCCGACCACGACCCACCGGAGAGGAATTGCCTACGTTGAGGGGATGTGATTACTTTGGAAGGAGATGGGGGAATCGAGGTGGCGTTCGCTCCCAGGGAATCAGCCGTGGCCGCTCGATGAGAAAGGTGCGTCGATGACGACGGTCGATCATGCACAGGTCGACGGTGCCTTGAGAGCAATCCGGGTCCGGGCCTGGCGGCTGCATCTGGAGACACCGGGGGTCATGGCGACGGTCCCGATGCTCCGTGGGGTCTGGGCGCGGCCTTGCGGGCCGTGTCGGGGGTGGCCTATGACAAGGTCTTCGAGGGAGGGGAGCTGAAAATTCCCCGCTACCTGATGCGACCGGCGGCCCTGGAGGTTCGCCCCGCACCGGCGATCGAATTCCTCGTCTTCGGCGAACCCGTAGCCGAAGCCGATGACGCGGTCTGGGCGGCCTGGGACCGGGCAAGCGATATGGGTCTTGGTCCGGATCGTCAGCCATTCCGGATCGGGGCCGCCGTGCCGCTGGCCTGGGATGAGACGTCGCTCCGGCCCGCGCGGGTGCAACCGGGTTTCTCCCTGGCGCCGCTGCCCTGGCCGGTCAACCCGCCAGAGAGCGGATGCCGCCTTGTCTTCCCCTCACCCCTCCGGCTCATCCACCAGCGCCGGCTCGTCACCAGGCCCACTCCGGCCGACCTTGCCATCGCCGCCCTGAGGAGAATTCAGGCCCTCGCCGGGAATCATCCCGACGCCGAGGCCCTCTGGCAATCGCGCCAGGACTGGATCGAGCGGGCGCGTTCCATCCCCTGCGAACCCTGGGAAGGACGCCGGCTCGACCTGGTCCGCTATTCCGCCTCCCAGCACGCCGAACTCGAACTCCGAGGAGTTGCCGGCTCGCTCACGTTTCCGGCCGGACCCGGACCCCTGACCTCACTTCTGAAAGCCGCCGTCTGGCTCCATCTCGGCAAGGGGACGGTCATGGGGCTCGGCCAGGTCCGCATCGTCCCGCTCGACGCAACAAGTTGAGCCGCGTCCCACCCCTCCTTGCAGCATTCCATGAGCCGCACTCTCGCAGAACCAGGCTCAGCATGCCCGGGCCAATCTCAGAGTGACCTTGGACGAATTCCGAACGTTCGGGAGTGGCCAATCCCTCGGGGCGGTCTCACAGTTATACCTCGGGAGAGGCAGACTGACACGTTCCCATGAGTCAAGGATCGTGATACTCGTTCGAGAATCCTCTCATCCCAACCTGCGGGTTCGTGAGAAGATGCTGGTGATCTGGTTGCTGCACTGCGGGACCAGGCGGGAGCACGCGGCCGTGTTCGTCGGCGTGTCCCGGTCCATCTTCCAACGGTAGCTAGCCGCGTTCCGCCCGGTGCCGAGGGACCAAGAGCCTTGACCTCGTTGTCGTGAGTCACCACCACCAGGATCATTACGGCGGGATGGAGGAGGTCATCCGCGAGTTCCGGCCCCGCGTGTTCCTGGCTTCGGCCTCGTCCCACACCACGCCGCATTATCTGAGGCTGCTGGAGCTGGTCCGCGATCGGGGCATCCAGGCCATCCAGCCGACCGACCGGCCGCGCCGGATCGAGCTGGGCTCGGTCGTGCTGACGGTGTTCCCCCAGGCCCCCGAGGACCCGGCCGAGGAGAACAACAACAGCATCGGGATTCGCCTCCAGTACGGCACCTTCTCGGTCCTGCTGCCCGGCGACGCGGAGCAGGCCGAACGGCGATGGTGGGAGAGGACGGTGCCGAGACTCTGCGCCGGTGCCACGGTTCTCAAGCTGGCCCACCACGGCTCGCACAACGGCACCGACGCCCCTTGGCTGGAGATGGTCAGGCCCGAGCTGGCGGTCGCCAGCGTGGGGAAGGGGAACGATTACGGGCATCCCAGCTCCCAGACGCTCGCCCTGCTGGCCCGGCTGGGGATTCCCTTGCTCCGCACCGATCGGGACGGGACCGTGACGATCGAGAGCGACGGCGCGAAGTGGAGCGTCGTCAGCCATCAGACTCGCCGCGAGGGGACCGCCCACGGGGAAGGCTCGGTCGAATCCCAAGCGCGTGGCCGAGCCGAAACCGGGCGGGGGGCGGATCAACGTCAACACGGCGACTGCGGCCGAACTGGAGGCCCTGCCGGGGATCGGGCCGGTGATCGCCCGGCGGATCATCGAGGGCAGGCCCTATCGCTCGGTGAATGACCTGGACCGGGTCAAGGGGATCGGGCCAGAAGCGGCTGGAGGAGATCCGACCGTTTGTCGCGGTAGAGTGAGGGCCATGCGACGGGCCCGCGGATCAAACCGAGTTCGAAGCGTAGGGTGCATATCAAGACGCAAGCCCGCCGGTCGCGCGGTGCGTCGGCTCTACGAAGCTGGCACATGGCTGGAGTGGATACCTGGCGAGATGTTCCGGGAGCCAGAGCCGAACCACGGTGACGAACGCAAGGAAGACGACCCTCGGCATTCCGCCGATGGTAAGCCGGAGTAGTCTCCCAGCCAGCGCATGCGGGCAAGAGGTGACCGAGCAGCCGAAGGTGCGGCACTGGAAATGAAGTTGAGCGGATGGGTTCACCCTAAGTTATTTTTGCGCAACTGGTTAGATCGTTCACCACTCGCCGTTTTTTCAATAGTGGCTGTCAGAAATTCGACGGGTGCCTCCTTAATCGCTCTGGCAGACTCGCAAAGCCTGTGGTGCATTCACAAACTTGACCGGGAGTGATGAGATGAGCAACCAATACCGTGACGCCGTCCTGGCCAAGGGCCCGGTCGGTTACTGGAGGCTGGATGACGCCCCAGCAATGACGGCTGTCGACCAGACGGGCAACGGCCACGACGGGGTCTACCGCGCGGCCCCGATCATGCCGACGACAGGCGCCATTGCAGGCGACCCGGACACCGCGTTCCCGGTCTTCGGGCCTTTTTACGTCGAAATCCCCGACAGCGTGGATTTCAGCCAGCCGACCAGCGGCGCGGGCCTAACCGTGGAGGCGTGGTTCCGTCCTGATCTCCTCACCTTCACGGGTGAGACGTCCGAAAACTACGTCCACTGGATCGGCAAGGGTGAGACGGGGCAGTTTGAGTGGGGCTTCCGCTTTTATCCCCTCGGTTCCAGCCGTCCCAACCGCGTGTCAGCTTACATCTGGAACCTTGGCGGGGGCGAGGGCGCCGGCGCCTACTTTGAGGACACGCTCATCACCGGCGAAGTGGATCCACGTCGTCGCCTGCTACGGGCCGGGGGATCTGACAGACCCCACCGCAGGCGTTCAACTTTACAAGAACGGCGTCTACCGCCTCGGTCCTCCCTCCCCCGGCACCCTCTATAGCAACCCTCAGTTCGACATCGCCCCACAGCACGGTAACTCGCCGGTTCGGATCGGCACCCGCGATCTGGGGAGCTTCCTCCAAGGCGCGATCGACGAGGTCGCCATCTATCCGCGCGTCCTGAGCGCAGCCGAGGTGCTAGACAACTACAACACCGGAGTATCGTGACCCCCGGCCCAACCCGGCTCCTCCCCGCCTCGGCACGATCACCCGAATTGGTTCCCGGATAGATACATCAGCGCGGGCGGGTGTAGAGGTCGATGCCGCTACCGAGGATGGACAGCAGGAAGGGCGATTTGGCAGTGGCGGCCCGGCCCGCCGCGCACCTGGAAAGTCTGGATACTGGATCACCCGTTCCACGTCCCGCCATCATCCTGCGCCGAACCGTCCGCACCAACTATGGTTCATCGCTTTCGGCTTACTCGGTGGCCGCGGGTCCGATCCAACGGACTGCTAGAGGCTATAGTGGGACCTCCATTTGTCCACGATTCTCGTCCTCTTTCGAGTCCGACCCAGATCTCCTGGCCGTTGCCCATGCGCCAGTGATAGAACCGACTTCCCTTAACTACCGGCCCATACCTGGTATGCGGGCAACCCTCATCCGCTTGCCCTGCACCCAGTCTGGACCGGGCCTCCGATAGATCGACGCCAAGCTTGATTTGGCTGTATCGATAATCGACCGCCATCTCCCCTATGAAGTATCTGGCGATTTCCCAGATCAGAGGGAGGCAGCAGAGGAGAATCGCGGCTGAGGCGACCAACACCCACCGCAGCAGTTTCCGACGTGCGACACGGACTTCTCCCATGTTGCGGGTCCCTGCGATTGCGACGAGAAGGTACCCCTGCCTGTCCGGGCCACCTATGGTTCACCCGATGCGCCATCGGCCGCGCCTTGCGCGCGCCTCGCGAACCGGGCCGCCCCGTTCGGCGATCTCCTCCTTGTCCATGTTGTCAGTCCAAGCCCCGCCGCACTGCAAGCAGATCCGGCGGGCGACTTCGTCCAGGAACGCTTCGCTCTGCCCTCGCGGCTCGATCTCATAGAGTAACTTCGCCTGTCGGATGGCCTGCGCGTACTCGGGAGAGACCTCCCGCGCGATCTCGGCCAATTCCTCGGGACCGGCCTGCTCCTCCGCGTCGTAGCTCAGGGCACGGATGGAGCCGGCCCCGAGCCCTTCACGGTCGAGGAGCCACTGATCCAGGATTCGTCGGTCTCCCCTGGCGACCGCACTCACATAGTCTGCCGACCGTGCGTCGGCGAGGGGCCAACCCATCAGCAAGTCCACATCGTCGAGCCCACCCCCCTCAACGACGCGAAATCCGTTCGGCTCGTAGTAATCCCGTATAGCCACGAGTTGCCACCCGCAGCCGGCCATCTCCCCTCGCAGGTCGTCGATAGGAACGGGACTGTTGTCGGCAGCGAACACGAGCCAATCTACGCTCATCGGGATATGCCCCGCTCGAAGCGACCCACTGGGGATCAACTGTTCCAGGTCACGCGATCGTCCGGCGCCCACCCGTCCGGCTCAACTATAATCCACCCGTACCATGTCCGGCATCGGGTCAGTGCAGGGCCAGAACGCGGCGACCGACAGTGAACCCGATGACGGGCTTCGCCGGGTCGAATCGGCAGGACTTCTCCTCGAAGTAGGCGGTGGCGAATCTCAGCCAATTGATGAATTGGCTCGCCCCGCCGCAGGCGGCATCGCCACCATCCCCGCCCCGTGTCATGCCGATCTCCGCGACCAGTTCGTTCTTGTAGGAGTTGGAAGCGATCAAGAGCCCGAACGCGTTGGGACGCTCGTAAAGATCCCAGCCGTAGGGGAAACCTCCCGGTGAGTCTCGCCACTTACCACTGGGCATGCGAACGGCCAATCGCATGGGACGTGGTCGCCCCATCGGAACAGGGTCTGTGCCCCTGCGCCGCAAGCGTACTCCCACTCGTCCGAAGTCGGGAAGCGGAACCCACCAATCGCCAGTTGCTCGTCCAGGTCCGCGTGAGTCCAGTTGCTGTCAGTGAACCGTTCGGCCAGAATCGATCCGTCATTGTTTCTGCTAACTTGCGTCCTGCCCAACCTCGTGGTTCATGTCGGGTACGGCCCGACTCCGTGGACGTGGATGATTTGCTGGACGATGGGATCGTCGGGTCCGATCGGTTCCCGTCCAGATTCCTCGGGGGTCGTCTCGATGAGGAAGGGAGCGAATTCGACCCGAGCGGGGCCGCAACGTCACGTCGGCGAGGCATTCCTGGATCGTCCTGCCGGGGCCGAACCAATCCTCGCGGTCTCCCTGCCAGCTCCGCCAACTCGTCGGAGGTGGGTTCCCACGTTCGGTCGGCGTCATACCCGAGAATCACTGGCCCGCCCGGGATCAGCGCGAAGGTCGAAGTCCCCTGTCGGAAGAGGGCGACAAGGTGCTGCTGGTCCCCCATGCGACAACGCCGGATGCGATCGAACGCGAAGCCGGCCGGCAACTGCTTGGCCAGGCGGCGTGCGATGGCTTCGCGTTCGGAACGCGACGTACCTGCCCACCGTTCGAGGCTCAAGTCCATGCCGCCGGCCCTCCCTCCGCCAAATGCACCTGGAGACCATCCCAGCCGCCGACCATCTGGCTGGCCTGATCTCCTGGATCAGCCTTTCCACGTCCCACGCTCGCCTTTCCGCGCCAATTATGCTCCATCCGATGCGGTCATCAGGGCTCCGGCGGATCAAGCTCGACGGGAAGCCACGGACAGCGGGCAGCTAAAACGTACTTCGAGGATAAGTCGCTATGCCACCGGTTCTTCGCTTGTTGCTTGGAGGAGACGGTCCTGCCTTTCGCGTCCACCCAGTATGTGACGCAAGCCCTGTTCCGCATTAAGGCGTGAACGAGGTGAGCATCGACTATTTCCGAGCGGTGATACTCGGCCAATCTCAGCAATCGCGACCGCCGCTCCATGACGCCCAGTACGGTCCCCAATACCGCCACTGTGATCATGAACCACCGGATCGTAAACCGCACGCGGGGCACTCGCATGACTGGTCCCTCATGCTCGATTGCATAGTCTGAGTTCTAGATCACCTGGTCCCGGTTTCGGTATCATCCCGCTCGACCGTCCGCACCGATTATGAATCACCGTTTACGGCTTACTCGGCGGGCCGGGTCCGCTGGAGCGTCGAGTTAGGCTTCCCTTGCCGTGAGTCGGCGGTCCATCGTCATGATGTCCCGCGCGATCCGCTCGGCCGTGGTGAGCTTGCAGCGTGCCAGCCATGCCCTCAACCGCCCCAGATCGATGCCGATGCCGGCCCGCCGTTGGACCTCCTCGAGGATTGCCTCATAGGTCGGCCTCGGTTCCTCGGGCACGTCACGCCCGTCGCTGTAGCAGAGGCAGAACAAGGCACCGTAGAGGCGATCGCGAAGATCGCCACGCCCTATAGCCAACAAGTCGGCGGCGTTCCGAACGCAGTCGCGGAACGGGGGACGCGACTTTGCGAGCCATGCATCGAAGTCGAAGTCATCTCGCTCGACAGCCATGACGATGACATCTGCTGCCGTCATGCCTTAGATCAGCGGTCCGGCCTGCCGCTCATCCGAAAACTGTGGTTACTAGATCACCCGTTCCAGCCCCTGGCATCCTCCCGAGCCCGACCGTCCGGGTCATTTATGGATCACCGCTTACGCCTCTCGCGACGGTTCTGGTACGCTCGGGTGCTACGTCATGCAAGTGTGAGCCAAGGGATCTCCGACCACTCCGGCAAGACCCCGGACCGCTCGCTAAGTACCAATACGAAGTCCGCCGATGCGCCGTCTACATGGTCGTGCCTGTCCGGGTCGAACATCTGGACGATGCGGCAACTGTAGTCGCCGTCCGGCAACTCGACCAGTAGCTCCTGCTCGTGCGGCTGCGGCAGGAGGACATCGGAGTATTGTGCCGCCATCGTGAGGCTGTCGTAGCTGGTGACCAGGACAGAACCGCCTACAACACGAATGGGGCCGGTGACTTCTCTGAATCCTCGGACATCCGATGCACCGACGCGTAAATCCACGCGCCAGAAACCTTCCAGGCCGGTGCCCCAGATGAGTAGAGAGCGTTCTGCCATCTGCTGACGAAAATGCACCCGCAGAAGGTCGAAATCCCAGTCCTCAGAAACGAAAGATTGGTACGAGGCGGGAACGACCAGCGCCAGGAAGCCGGAATCGTCGGGGACCTCCAGCATAATCACCCCCGCCGCCTACTTTCACCTGATCTGCGGCGCCACTCAGAAGCTGTCAACTCTCATTTCTGGATCACCCGTTGCGCTTCTTGCCGCGCCGATGGCCGCGCGTCAAGTCTCAACTATCGATGAGACGTTGCGCTTGCAGGAACGGATCAACTCCCGCCTCTCGGCCCGTAGCCACGGGGCGGATTCGTTTCGGGGATGCTGCTCTCGCACCAATCGAGTTTGTACTGTCGGAGTCGGTCAAGAGCCTCGCTGAGGACGGCGAAGCCTTCCAGGAGGGCCTGCTCGCTTTGCAGCAGCTCCCCATCTTTCTCTTCGACGAAGCAGATCTGGACATAGGGCTGGGAGCCACAAAGCCAGCAGCTCGAGACCGATACGATCCGGCCTCGTTCGAGGCAGACGGTGTCCGGGTGACTGCCCGAGTGCTGGCGAAGGACGTTCGTGCACACGGCCCGTCGTGCCGCCTCGCGCGGCAGCTGACGACCACCGGGATCAGTACGGCGAGGATCACGAAGCCCAGAAGAACGGCGGCGTAAGCCTCGAGGAGGTGTCGAGCGACAAGATAGCCGCGCGGCGATCGCATGGCTCAGCCCTCATCCTCTTGACCGGAACGCCAATTCTCTGGATCGTACCTTCCACGTCCTGACATCGTCCCACGCCCGACCGTCCGCGCCAACTATCAGTCACGGTTTGCGCCCGGCGGTGCGAAAGCAGAAGGTAGGCCGAGCTTGGTGCAATGCAGTCTCAGTCGTCGGCCCGCCAGGCCACTAGGTTGCCTCCCCCTTGGGCGATGGTGATCGAGCCACCCGGCGCCGCGACCTGCCAGCTCTCGAAGCCTGAAGAAAGCGGTATGACTTCCAGGCAATCGTCCGATTTCGAAAAGGATGATGATGTCCCGCGTCCCGTCGCGGACCTCAGCCGACCGGACGACCGCTCCACCAATCATCGTGCGGCAAAGGTCCGCCGCGTCGATCGGCCGTGAAAGCCCGTACGACTGCTCGTGGTCTTCGCTGCTCAAGACGATGCGTCCGCCCCGGATCAACCGCCACGGTGAATCGGCCCGAATTTCTGTTCCGTCTCCGAAGTGGAAGCCCCATGAGGGGCCCTTGTGGAGGACGACCTCGACGAGCGATCGGCCGACCAACCAGTCGAGATCGCACTTCATGGCTAAGTTCCGGCACACGAAGAGGACGCCACCAAGGCAGCCGATACTGTGGTAAATATCTTCACTAGTTCACCCGTTCCACGTTCTGGCGTGGTCCCGCGCCCGCGTGTCCGCGCCAACAATGACCGACGATTAGGACTCCGGATGTTCGTAGTCTGACACCTCGCGGAAACGGTCTCGGCTGGACCACAGGACGGCCGGCTCTTTGGATCGCACTGTGTAATAAGAACTATCGACCGCCTCCACGATCACCCAGGGCTCGTCTTGACCGGGCTCGAACGCCAAGAATTCGCCGTCAATGACCTGGTCGACCTTATAGGCGGCCTCCTTGAGAGTGCGGCCTGGGACGGGCTTTTGCTGGTTAGCCAACCTCTCCAGGGCGTTGGCCTCGGTCTCGGGCGTCGCCCAGAGACCATCGATTTGCCATGACGAGTCGAGGGCTCGCTCACCAAGAGTGTCGAGCACGTGGTGCAGGTTGACGGCGAGGAATCGGCCGCCGGGTTCCATATCGCGAATCCTGACCGCCTGCATCGCAGCTCCTTCAAGAGCCGCCCAACCTCTAATTGGGCTGCGGCCCTTTCCGTTCACCCATGTCAAGTCTCGCTACTGGATCACCCTTTGCGCCTTCCGCTGCGCCGAGGACCGAGCGTCAAGTCTCGACTATTGTCGAGACGTTCGCCACTCCACCGGGTTCATCGGTCGTCAAACATCGCATGACGGAATTTAGCGTCGATCACTGCTCGTTTCCGACGGAGGAGCTTGCGGATCTCTTCCGGAATCTTGACCTCATCGGCCAAATCCAGAGGGGTCTTGCCCGATCTGTCCGCGAAGGAGACAGATGCATCGTTCTCAAGGAGCACGGCGACTATATCGGCGAAATGATATGTTTCTTTCTGTGGCGGGTTACCCTGCCCGTTCAGGTGGTGCAAGTCTGCGTCCAGTTGTGGCTTTACGACCGAAACCTTGACGGCGATGTGTAACGGAGTTTGTCCTTGGTCATCCGCTGGCGTTCGGGTCCAGCCCGGCGGCGAGCAAGAGCTTCACCGACTCCAGACTCCCCACCTCGACGGCGTAGTGGAGGGCGGATGCCTCATCCCCGATGATCCACACGCCGCTTCGCCCGCCGCGCCAGGTGATCCTGCGCCTCAGATTGGCCCGATGTTCGATCAAGAGTTTCACGACCGACTGGGTGCTGCACCGCATCGACCATGATCGGATAACCCACGCCCTCCTCGAAGGCGTTCGGGTCGGCGCCGTGCTCCAGGAGCAACTTGCAGATCTCGACGCGGCCGGTCCGGGCCGCGAGGCGCAAGGGGACGCGTTGAGCTCCTCTCCTCTTGTTCACCCAGGAGGCATCGACGGCGAGCCTCTTCTCGACGAACGGGACATCGTTCAAGTAGATCGCCGTATCGATCGTGTACTCCGCACCCGCGTCGTGCATCTTGGCGACGATGATCCTCCAGGTGTCACGATGTTCCGGAACGAGGTCGTATCGTTCGGCGGCATGCTCGATCGGAGATTGGATGGAAGCCCTGTCCCG
The DNA here is from genome assembly GCA_963842405.1 of uncultured Isosphaeraceae bacterium. Classification (GTDB taxonomy): domain Bacteria; phylum Planctomycetota; class Planctomycetia; order Isosphaerales; family Isosphaeraceae; genus CAVZRC01. The sequence continues at coordinate 49,211 of CAWJGW010000006.1, forward strand.
GATGTTGAGCTTCGCACCGTGGGTGATGAGCAGATCGACGATCTTCGGAACGAAGGCGAAGTAAATGGGGGTGAAACCGTTCTCGTACTCGGTGTTCGCGTCAGCCCCGGACCCCAGCAAGGACTTGACTCGGTCCAGGTTGCCATCATGGAGCGCGTCGCGGAGATCGTCCCCGAGGTACAAAGAGTCAGGCCCCAGCAAGACGACCCAGACCAGGAGATACGCAAGGTTGGTCATGATGTCCGCTCCGCCCAAGCGACTGTCTCAGGAAGACGGCTGGTAGAGCCGCTGTCCTGGCTGTCCGGGTCATCTCTGGATCACCCGTTACACGTCCGGCCATCGTCCCTCGCCAGACTGTCCGCGCCAACTATGGTCCACCGTTTCCAGTTTACCCGGCTGGCGGGGTCCGCGGCGGCGCCCGGGTGGGCGGATACCTATCGAGTCAGTCCGGCGGCCTCGTCCAGCACCCGGACCACGGCCGCCGCGAACTCTCGGAACTCTCCGTCCCGATGGAAGCGGATGCTCTCCGCGATCTTCTCGGTCATCGGGCGGCTGATCCTGATCGCGAGGGTTCGCTCCAGCCGGAACACCAGTGGCCCTGGCGATCCGGGCCGTCCCACTGCATCGCGCCACAGGTCCGCGATCTGGTCCTGCGGATAGATCGCCTCGGCCGGCAAGCCGGTCGGCTCCGCTACCGCAAGACGGACAGCCAGCCAGAGCGGCGTCTCGCCCAGTTCTACGGGCATCGAACGGAGGTACTCGGGATCGGGAAGCGGCGGGCGGTCGTCCTCCATTAGGCGCCGTCGCTGCCAGTACCAGCGATTCTCACCGCTGATCACGTCGATACCGAGCAACAAGAGGTACAACGGGTACAACGGCGCCTTGAGGAATGCGATCAGCATCTGAGCCAACATGGCTGTCGAACTCTCAGAATCAGTGAGCCGGCTCTCAAGACCGGCTGGAACCCTGAATACTGGACACCCGTGACAGGTCGGGGCACCTTCACGAGCCCGGCCGTCCGGGTCAACTATGGTCCACAGCTTGTCGCCCGAAGGAATTCATTCGGGGTGAGTCAACTCCGCCGCACGGGCTAGAGATCGACCCGCTCGACGACCAGCAGTTCGGCCGGCCCATCCAGAGCGAACACTTTGACGACGCAACGAACGACATCGCCGGGCTGATACGCCAGGCCCTCCACTGTTCGCAACGAACCAAGCAGCCGAAACCTCATGGAACCCAGGTCCTCGGCCGGCACCAAGTGGTAGGTATCCGGATCGCCGCCGAGGACCGGGACGAGCACGCCGATGGCTCCCCCCGCCTCGACGTCCTCTCGATACCCATCCCAGGGACGCCTCGGTCTGGCCGGTCGCGGCCTCTCTCTCGGCTCGGAGGGGCAACCGACCCTGGTGCAAGCGGCGAGGATCTCGGCGATCGTCACGCAGAGGTAGTACCCGCGATACCGCCGATTCCTCCGATCCCTGGCCGGGACGAAGTGGCTATGAAGTTGATCGTATTGCACCGGGTCGCAGGAGACGGCGGTGGCCCCCTCGACCGGGTCGCTGGAGACGACGAATTCCTCGCCTGCCGGGAGGATGGCGTCGTTGCCGCCCGTGCAGGGGGCGAACCACGATGTCATCGCGATGATATGTAGTGGCCTCGTGGCACGATATCTCTCGCCCCTGCGGATCATCAGTCCCCTCCACCGGCCCGGTCCCGAAGGGCGGGCACCGCCCAAGTCCGGTTCGGGTCGCGTCGACGGGCTTGGATGCCCGCCCGTCGTGTAAAGTCTCGTCAATGGATCAGACTCTGCGCCCCGATCATGCCAAATAGGGCCTCTCCTGCGTCGGTCATCGACGAGCCGGCAAATCATCGATCGCCGGGTGTCGGGGGGTAACGGCGACGAGGGTGGACCTCAATTGTCACTCAGACCGTTCGTCACCATCCCCTCGTTTTCTGGGATCGACTTTTCCGTTGATCAACCTCATCGCTTCGCTGGGATCGAGCCTTCTCTTCGTCAGCCTCATCACTTCAGGCTGTGTGACTCGCACGGGCGAGGGTGGATCGGCTGTGACAGGGGACAAGGGATGGCGGGCAGCCTCCTCGTACTTCGCCGTCAATGCAGCGTAGTACGTTGCCTCCTGCCGGTATTGCCTCACGCAAAGTACGTCTAGTTCGCTGCACTCGTAGTCCGGCCTCAGCAACGCATCCTCTGTCTCGCGAATCAAGAGGAGAGCAATTCGCGCGAGGTTGGCGTGTTGGTCAGCCAGGATTCGGTAATGGGATGCCCTACGTACGGCCTCGCGCCAGGCGGCTAGGCTGATGACCAGAGCGGAAAGCGCCACGCCAAGCATGAGCGTCCGCACCGTGAGCCGCACGCGGGGCATTCGCATGGCTGGGGCCTCCGAGGACCACCAAGTAGGGACCGATGCCCTGTAAACCCTCGTTAATAGTTCATCGCTGCCACCGTCCGGAGTTCTCGGGTCGGCCGTCAGCATTGGCGAAGGCAATCGTAACGAGACGCTCAGCCGCCCTCCTTCACCCACTTCCCGTCCGCTTGCCTCCGCCAGTCGTGCGTACCGATGTCCGAACTCTTGAGCCGGACTCGTTCGTTCGTGACCCAGGACATCTCCCAGCGCATCCGATCCGACGCCCTCGTGTTCTCCGAGTGCAGGACTCCGCCCCGATTTGTCCCGGACCTCGAAGATGACGCAGCGACAGGTACGAGGGTCGGACCGGCTCTTCTCGACGCGGGTATGCAGGGTCATGGAGCCGTCGGGCGAGGGGACTGGCGCCGGGCCATGCCGCGCACATCCCGCCAGCAGGAGGCATGAGATCCGGAGTGGATCAGTCTTCGTCATAGGCATCGTCCCGCGCCGACCTGTCCGGCTCAACTATAATTCACCGTTAACAGCGCGGCCGGGCATCAGACCACGCCGATCAACATGGCCTTCCCGCACGACGCCGCAATCCGGTAATAGGTCTGAAGGAGGTCGAAGTAGTCTTCGAGTGCCCCAAGCATCTCCCGGCTATCCCTCTCTATGTTGAACGGGACAAAAGGCAAGCCGGCCTTCATGCTCGCGGGCGCGAAACGGCGACGAACGGCCCTCGTGAGTCAGCGACGAGAGGGCGCTCGAAATCTCACGAACTTCGTCTGCCCAGATGTAACGTGCAGGACCGTCCCCCACGCGAACCTTGAATGGCCTCCCCCCGTAGATGGATCGAGAGAGAGGCGATGAGGTAGGGCGGTGTTCGCCAGTCAGGAGATGGTGGAGTTGACGCCAGTATTTCTCAAGACTGATCGGTGGGGGTGATTGGTCCGCCATGGCTGTCTGCGCGTACTGTGACAACACGAGCAGGGAGGCGCGACGGTTGCTCGGATCCTTGAGTCGGCGAAAGAGTTCTCCAATCTCAGACTCCTCGATGTGCATCAAGACGCGCTCGGGCATCTGATTGAGGACGCAGTAATAGCCCACGAGCAACCCTCTTTGCCTGAATGCGATCGCCAGGTTCCGATCCCTCGACCAAGCTCTCCTGGCATCGTCCCGCGTCCGACTGTCCGGGTCATCTCTGGATCACCCTTTCCATCTCTCGACATCGTCCCGCGTCCGAGTGTCCGCGCCAACTATGGATCACCGTTTACGACTTACTCGGCGGGCCGGGTTCGCTGGAGCGCGGGTTAGGCGTCAGCCACCTACGCCAAGGGGGCGGTGTGCGCCTCGAGTTCGCCCCCCGCATGCAACTGCCGCAGCACTCGGTCGATAATGCCCTCGTTTAGTTCGCTGACGATGATCATGTGGGGAACGCCGAGATGCAGGCGGACTCGTGTGCCCTCGACCCAGTCGCCGCACGAGGCCGGCGCCACTGGCGTGGCGAAGAAGCACCACCGCTTGTGGCCGTCGTCGAAGTCGACCGTTACCTCGACGCAGGCGGACAGGGGATCGGCGATCGGATCGTCGATGGTATAGGGCAGTATAGATAGGGGCAACGATTCACGCGCCTCACGCCCAAGATCAGCGGCCGGAGCAGGCGGGTCCGCTGCAACCGACTGTGAGGCGGCACCTTCCCGATCGAAGACGCACACGCCATCGAGCGTGATCTGCTCAACGTCCGCGAGATAGAAATTGATGAACGCACCGTCCGGGACCGTATTGGGGGACCTCGAAGTGACGTAATGGACCACCTCGGCCACTACGTCCCCGCCTTCCTCGGCATGCATGGTCGAGATGACGCGCAGATCGTAGACCTCGCCATCGGTGAAGCGAACCGCCGCGACACGGGGTCGCCGTTCCGAATCGTCCAGGACGGCCAGCAGGGTTGAGTCTATCACCTCCACCCCCTGTCGTGGTTTCCCCCGCGGCCTAACGCCGAAGCTCCGCGGCCCGGACCGCCGACCACATGAAAAGTGTCGTTTCTAACTCACCCGTTACACGTTCCGACCTCTCCTGCCCACATCTGTCGGTTCTCTTGTTATTGAGGCGTCCCATCCTTGGCGCCGGGCGCATCCCCGTCCGACCCCTTCTCGTTGACCATTTCCACGTAGCATTCGCCCTGGCACCGTTCGCAAGTTCGGTCATCTCTCCCGCCGCTCGTATATCGGTGCCTCAGTCGCGGGTCCCGCCCGCTCCCGCGACAAGCTGGACACAATCGCTTGTGTGGCCGCCCTTGCGGAGTCATGAAAGCATCCGTCTGGAAAATCTCAACTCTGGTTCACAGCTTGCGCTTCGTCGCCAGGCCGGCGTCCGGGGTGTCAACTCTCAACAATAATTCAAGCTTTGCGCCACAGCCGAGACCCCGTCGGTATGGGTGCAATCGCGCCGGTGCCAGCGATTATGCGGCCTTTGACTTCTTTTTCTTCGCTGTAGTCCGTTGAGTCCCCATCGGAAGCATCGCCTTCGAGCCCAGGTAGGCTTGATACACTTGGCTCCAGACGCCGCTCAGGTGGATCACTCGAAAGTCGGTGATCCATTGCCCACCCTCCCCCTTCCAGCTCATCCCTGACTGCTTCAGCCGCTGGGTGAACACCGTCTTGCACGCCGCTTCCGTCACACCGCTGCCGATCGGCACGTGATCCCGGCGGTAGCCGACGTAATCCAGCCAGCGCATCCGCTTCCGCAAGTAGGCGTAGGCCGTGCGATACTGCTCCCGTTTCGCCGCCGACGCGATGATCCGTCGTCGCCGGATCGCCGCCGCCGAGTGTAACACCCGGTAGATCCCCCGCGGCTTGCTCTTCAACCAGCGGCACATCTTCCGCGCCCAACTTGACCCCCGCCGCGCGTCGCCGAACAGGGCATCGGCCAGTTTGGAGATGTATTCGCTGGCGTGATAGAAATCGATCACCCACTGCCATTTCAGCCGCCGGCCGGGGTGGTGGGGATCGCTCATCCGCTTGAGCACCCGGCGGTAATATTGGGTCTGGTGGTTCCCCCCATCGGTGATATAGGCCAACCGCGGCATCGGTCCGGTCCAACCCCGCAACACGGCCGCGATCACGGCGGTCAATTGCCGCGACAAGGTCCCCTGGCCGGGCTCGGGCATCCGCCCCAGGTAGACCGTCCCCAACCGCCGCCCGGTGCGGTCGTGGACCGAGACCGTCGCCGTGGCCCCCTCGCGGTAACACGCCTGGCCGCGGATCGGCAACATCAGCCCGTCGCGGCCCACGGCCAGCACCGGCTTGCGGCTGCCCGCGGACTGGTCCGCCTGCTCCAGCCAGCCCAGGAGCCGGTCCACCTGGGCGTCCTGACGGTGGGCTTCCATTCCCGCCGCCACGCCGGCGATCACCGACCGCAAGGTCGCCACCGACCAGCGGACCCCATGATCGTCGCGCAAGGTCGCCAACACCGCGCTCTGGGCCAGGGTGACCGCCGCGCGGGCGGCGCATTCGGCCAGGGCCGGCGTGGCCCGGCCGGACTCCAACCCCAGGCGGATCTCCAGCGGGAAGATCGACGGCTCCACGCCGTGGACATCCTGGTACAAGGTCCGCCAAAGGGTGATCGTGCCGAAGAGGGTCCCGAGCGAACGATTGGGGGTCTTGGAGCGGCGGCGATACCAGGTCCCGCCCGACTCGATCTGACCGGGCAGGTCGCGGCGGTCGTGCGGTTCCAGGTGGTTGAAGGTCCATTCGACGATGATCCGACCGAGTTCGCGAAGCAACTCTTGCATGCGAGTCTCCAAGCGATGGCCGGCTTGGGGCGTGAGGTCGGCCCGGCGGAAGTTGACGATGAGGCGACCGATCTCGGTAATCAGTGGGACCAGTCGCACCGTCAAGGCCGACAAAGAGGTGGCGAAGTGCGTTGTCAAAAGGGACTGGGCGCACGTAGGATGGTCCATCGGGGTGTCCTTTTCTGTCGAGCAACAGAGTGTGTTTGATCCTGTTACTTCACAGAAAGGGCACCTCGACTTTCAAGTCATCAGCGGACCGGGTCGGCCGACTCAAGCCACGTCACGCTCGAAAAACATCAAAGCTTGGCTCAGAATCGTGGCACCGGCGCGATTGCACCCGTCGGTATTAGTGATGCCCGTTGCCCTGGGATTCGGTCTGTTCACCGTACACATCGATTTCCAGCTTGGGCAGCACTCGCTTCAGATTTGACCTCGCCTGCGCTGTGACGCGTGTGCCATCCAGGACCAGCCGCCGGAGTTGGCCCAGTCCGGCGAGGTGAGCAAGACCTGCATCTGTAACTCTTGACCCAGAGAGCGAGAGGGAATGGAGGTTAGGGAATCGTTCCATTCGCGGGGCGAGACCCGCGAGTTCCTGATCGCCGACGTTCTCGTGTAAGCGAATTGATCCGATGCCCTCTCGTCCTGCCGTGATGCCCATATCGCCTCCCCCCGTGGCCGTCACGTACCCGCCTAATGCGCCGAACGGAGCCACCTCTCGCTTATACTCCAAGCTCCCCTGAACGAACGGGTAGAGGATACTGCCACAGCCGCCGATCACGACAATGACGACGGACCATGGAACCAGCTTGCTCACCAACTTGGAATTCATGGCGAAGCGTCGTGGTAGATTGAATTCTAGATCATCCACTCGCACGAAAGGGAAGCATAACGGCCCATCTCGCTCTCAAGAGTGTAAACCGTCGTTTCTAGATCACCCGTTCCAGGTCTCCGCATCGTCCCGCGCCCGACTGTCCGCGCCAACTATGAATCACCGTTTCCATCTCTTAAGGCGGACCGAAACCACTGCATCGCCTCGTTAAGCCATGAAGTCCCAGAAGCGCGCACAAGCGAATGTGTCCTCGACTCGATCTCATGACGTGCCGCGTCCCGGGGCAACGTCTGACTCACCCTTCGATAAAATGCCCGAGCCCGGACCCCCGCCTCTAGTCCCGCGCGAGAGCGTACAGCCCCGCCTGCCGCCTGCAACCCCTGGCCGCGCCGGCGTACCAGTCGGCGTACCACCGATGCCGTCGCGATCTGAGGAGGCAGGCACGCTGCGCGATCGTCAGCAGGGCATACAGCACCAGGGCGACATCGAAGACGATAGCTACGGCCACAAGGCGATCACCCATCACGCCGACTCCGCTCGCCACCTAACTGAAGCTGTCAACTCTCGATTCTAATCCGGCGTTACAGATTCCTGCATCGTCCCGCCCGACTGTCCGCGCCAACTATGGTCCACCGCTTGCGCCGAAGGAATTCATTCCGGCTCCGGCGGGTCGGGCTCGACCGGCAGCCAGGGCTGGGTCGCTGCCTTGTCGTATTTCCTCGCCAGGCTCTCGTGATAGTCCGAGAGCCTTGGGTCGCGAGAAGAACACGGTCGAGGGGGTCATTCGGTCCCTTGAGCCAGGCGACGCACCGAGAATCGGATGTAATTGACCTCTCGGTGGTGAACGCAGCCAGCCGCATGAAATGAACCGCCCGTTGCCGGATCACGAACGCCCCGAGCAACAGGGAGGCGACCAGCACCGCGACCATCCACCGCCGTGTCGTCATTCGGGGCAGTCGCATGGCTGGGTGTCCATCGGGTCGCACTGTCCGGGTCTTCTATGAATCACCATTTACGGCCGACTTGGGTCAGATGCCCCAGTGGTTGGTATCACGTCGTGTCGTCTCGCAGTGGTGGAAGATGACGTACTGCTGGGCCACGATCTCCCCACTATCAGCTCGGCCAGCGGATTGCTCGACGGGTTCGTGCCGGAGTCGTTCCACGACGACACGGCCCTCGCCACGATCGCAGACAGGGAAGCGATCAGGGCTTGCCCCTGTGACTCCTCGTGGCGAGGCCAGGTCAAGCGGTACTCCTCCGCAGGCGTGCCCACGAACTTGCCCAGCCGCTCGCAGAGGCGATATGGAGACAGTTGGGACGGCTCGCATCTCGGTGAGAACAAGTGTAGGACGCCGGCGACGAGCGGTTGTATGGGGACCTCGCTGTCCGAGAGGCACCATCGGTCGATCGCGTCCGACAGGAGCCGCTCACACAAGTAGACGCACTGTCGCCACAACTGGTCCTGGTACTTCGACCGGATGCGGTATTGGAGAGTCACTCGCCCCTCCCGCCAACCTTCGGATTGAAGCCGCCTAACTCTCGAACTGCTAACTCACCCGTTCCACTTCTCGGGCTCATCCGGCCCTGGTCTGTCCGTTTCATCTATGCATCACGCTTTACGGCCCTGGTGAGGCGCCGCTCGCTTCACTTCGCCTGCTCGACGCCCAGGTGCAGAACGCCGAAGCTCGGCGCGCGGATGACAAACCGGGCATTAGCTGTCCTCTCCGCCCGGTCAATACCGCAGGACAACGTGAGTCCATCCGCCCCGCCGATCGCCTCGCGGCGGATCGTGATCGAACGCCCGTGGTCGAGGTCGAGGACGATCTCCACGCATTCAAACGGTCCGTCACCTCCCGTCGGGTTGTAAGTCCTGCCGGTGAGTATCTTCATGAGCCCTCGCGATCCCATGGCGTCCTGTAAAGCCTCGCTTATGAATCACCCTAGACAGGAGGCGACACGGTCCTGCGCCCGCCCAACCTCCGAAGGGCAATTGCTGTAAAAAGCATGATGACGGAGAGATGAAGGGCTACGAGGTCCCAGGCCACGACGACGGGTCCGCCTTTGGACCCGGGGGGATGGGGGAGCCAGAGGATTGGTACATAACCGATCCACGGGCTAATCGCCTCGATCCGCTGGGTTTCCAGATTGATCACCACGTCCTTCTTCCGGCAGGGCGGGAAGATCGTTAACACAGACAGAGCGAGTGAAGCGATCATGATTGCCCGGGCTGACTGCCTCCTAACCCACCCCTCGAAACGAGAACCGGGGTCAGTAGACTCCGGACGCTGAGTCGAAGCCAACGTCGCTGATGATTCGCTGGCGGTTGGTCCGGCATCGCAGCCCGTTCCGATGGTAAGTATGAATGCTGGATCGCCCTATCCACGTCCCGGCATCGTCCCGCGCCCACCTGTCCGGCTCAACTATGACTCACCGTTTACGGCTCCGGAGGAGGCGGGTCGGGCTCGACGGGGAGCCAGGGATAGCGTGCGGCGTATTCGTACTTCTGCTTCAGACGCGCGTAGCGTCGCAACTTTCGTGCCTGGACGGCCTGTCTATCTTGGGACTCACGGAGCAGGCGTCGTGTCTGCTCCAGGAGAGATGGCCCGCTTAAGGGTGGATGTTTCTCGAACAGTTCGAACTCCTTGGTGGTCAGCTTGATGCCCGCGTCGAGCCGCCTCGCGACCTTGAGACACAAGTTCTCCAGCGCCGCATACCGTTCCGCAAGCGACCCGAAGTGCTCTTGCCGCCGTTTCAGTCGTATGCCGCCGATGATCCCGCCCGTCACGAGGCCGACAACCACTATGATGATCATCCATCGACGGATCGTCATTCGGGGCAGTCGCATAGCCCGATCCTCCGTGATGACGGACTGGCAAGTCTCGTTACCGGTCCACCCTTTCCGGATCCCCGCATCGTCCCGCGCCCGTCTGTCCGCGCAACTATGGATCAGCCGTTACACGCTTCCCAGGCCGCGATCTCGATCGCGAACAATTCATCGACGATTTCCTCCTCGGTCAGCCCCCGTTCCCTCATCTCCTCGATCGGCCTCTTCGCAGACCATCCCCAGCCGTGTGCCGTCGTGACTCGCTCCCGGACCTCAACAGGGACATCTCGTCCGCAGGCGAAGCAACCCACCTGGAAGCCGTTGAGGAAGTTCTCTGCCGACGGGACATCGACCATCCCGAGGTACATCGCCCTGCGGCTGCGCGCACTCCCCAGAATGTCAATAATTCGCCCAAACGTCGGGGCCTCAAGGGGTTTGCCTGAAAGGTCTGGCACTTGGATCACCTGCTCCACGTCCCCGCATCGTCCCGAACCCGCCTGTCCGGCTCTACTATAACTCACCGCTTCCAGTCCTCAATTGTGGGCCGGGCCCGCTCCACCGACCGCAGGTTAGGCATCGATGACATTACCCTCGCGGTCGTACATCGGGACAGACTCGACGAGCCGGTCGTGTAATTCGGTCTCGCCGGGCTTGATCCGCCAGTTGTCGCCGCGGACCTCCCACATAGCGATCAACCCGAGTAGCTCCTCGACGCCCGTGTCGCTGAACACCCGGTCGTCTTTCTCGGCGTCCCATTGCGGCCTATCCCAATCGCCCGGCTCGCGGCCGAGGAAGTAGTGCGTCACACGATACCCCTTGGCGACGATGGCCTGGAGGCACGGGATCATGGTGTTCCCGGCGATCCGGATGCTCAAGTTCGGTTCGGTGTCATCCACCCGATCGCCCTTTACCGCCTTACACCCCTGATCAGCGTCCCCGTCCTTCGATCACCTGGAAAGTCTCGATACTAGCCCAGGCTTTACATCGTGTTCTTGACGTAAGTCCTAACGCAACGTCTCGTATTTCGTTGATGTAATGGGGATATTCAGCCTTTACACATTGGACTCTTGTAAGCCACCTTGTCTGCTCGCGCATACCCACCTCTACCGACAAACCCCCCGCCGATACCCCGCCGACTCCCCCTGCGATACCGGATCGAACTCGATCGGGCTCCGCTAGTCCATCCTCAGTTTGAGGCGGGCAGCATGTTCCGGATCGCCGCGATCCGCCAGCCATCCGCACCCCGCTTCAGGGTGATCGCCGTCCACATCTCGCGGTCCTTGCCGCCTGCCTGGGCCTTCTGGGTGTAACGTCCATCAGCCAGGGCCACCTCGGTCGTGAGCATCCGGACCGACTCGACGGTGATGCTCCTCCTGGCCGGGTTCTTTCTCGACGACTCCAGCATGCCCTTCACGAGCTCGTCGCGTCCCCTTCGCCATGTTCCGTCCGAGACGAGCTGGTCTGCATCCGGCGTCAACAGCGGCTCGATGGCCTTGGCGTCGCTGGCCTCTCGGGCGTCGACATAACGCTTGATGATCTGGCGGACGGCGGCTTCGTCAGCCGAGGGCTGTTCGGCCGACGCTGCGGTGTTGGTAGCTACCAGACTTGAGGTCGCGGTTAAGAACCGGCGTCGATTCATGGTCGTGCCCCAGTGATCGGCCTTGAAGTTGACCCAGCTATCGTCGCAGAAGGTCGCGAGCACGACAATGTACTGCCGATCGTCCCACAAACGCCCCCATACCCCGATACGCCTGTCGCTCGTGCTTGTGTACTGGCCAGGATTGCCGGGGGTGATTGCCGTTGAAGAGATCGCAGCCTTCCCCCACCAGCATCAGCAGCGGGAGCGAGCCGGACAGGCCGGTGAAGAACCTCGCCAACGGATCGTCACCTGCCTGCCGAATGCCAGGCTCGAGGCGAGCTGCTTGGCCCGGCTGCTGAAGTCCTGCCCCGTCTTCGGTGCGTCGATGTCGTGAAGCCGGATGCGATGCTGCGTCTTGTCGGCCGTCAACATGGTGATCGGGTCGCCGTCGGTGATGCCGATGACGCGGGTGGAATAGTCTGCCGTGCAGGCGGGGATGGCGTGCCAAAGAACAGCAGGAGGAAGAGGCGATGCATCAAGGAAGTTACGAGGCCAGCCCCCCGAGAGACCTACCTTGGGGACTCTTCTCAACGTCCGGATTCTTCACAAGGTCCGTCGTAATTCCTTCATCCAGAGTGATTGTCCTCGCCGGATCTAATAACAGCGCGATTGAAAAATCTACAAGCCCAGTCGGCACGTCAAATGCCTCTAGTGCCCGTCGTATTCAGGCCATCGGCCGGTTTCAAAATAGAAAGATGCCCCTAAGTCCCCCGGAGCACGATCATGACTCGTTCACTTTCCGTTTCCTTGCTCACGCTCTCCCTCATGGCTTCCACGGCCTTCGCACAGGACGGCCCAATCCGTCGAGCAGGCCAGGCCCTGGATAATGCGGGGAAGAACATCCGCTACCGCGTGGAGACCGAGATCGCACGCGGGCAGATCACCGCCCAGGAGCGAGAAGTGCTCGGCCGCGTCTCCCGTCGGATCGAGTGGGATAAGCGGTTCGTAGGATCCACGATTCAAATCGAGGCCCGTGCGGGCGGGGTGGTAGTCCTTCGGGGATCGGTCCTGAACGATGCCGCCAAACTTCGGGCGGTAGAGGTGGTGGAAAACACGATCGGTGTAACCAGCGTTGTCGATGAACTGGCCGTGGTCAAAGAAGTTAAGGTCATCAAGGCAAAGCCCGTAGTAGAGGTGATCGAGGTCACGCCGCCGGTTACGACCGAGACGAAGGTCATTATCAAGCCCTGACCAACACGGACGACAGCATGCGGGCCGCCGAATACCCACCATCGGGCATTCGGCGGCCTTTTTCGTTGTCGGCCGCTACATGAGACCAGGCGTCCTATGCTTCCTTCTTCTCCGGCACATCGACGGTGATTAAACGGTTTAGCAGACTCAACGGTTTTCTCATGGATCCACCTCTCTTGCCGCTGTGGGAAAGAGCAGCAAGAGATGAGATCTCGCCTGACCGTAAAGCTTTTTCATGAATGGTTTGTGAACCAGATTCAGGTCGCTAGATCGCCCGACTGGCCCGATCGGAGCCGACTGGCGATCCTGGACGGCATTGAGGGCCGGCCCTATCGTTCGGTAGTTGGCTTCGGTCGGCCCGAAGCGCCTCTGTTAACTCAGCATGATGACCCGGGCCGATTCAATATCTCCTCGCCGAGCGATGCGTCGGTCGATCAGAGGAAGCTTGCAGGGGGATAGGCCGTGTCGATCCGCAAGCTGATCCGAAACGCCCGAAGGGAGACACGGCCCAGGAAGCAGTGGCCATCGACTGCGAGCTCGGTCGCGTGGCAGATCTTGCCGGTCTTGTCGTACGACACGGCCCAGGAAGCAGTGGCCATCGACTGCGAGGGTGGTCTGCGGCCGCCGAACGAAGGGCTTTCCAGCCGAGATGAGATCGGAGCTGAGGGCACACCCGCGGTACGCCTCGGCGAGGGCCTGCCAGCCGACCAGGACGTCAAGGACGACTCGGGCCTGGATCGGCGTCGCTCCCGCATGGTCCTGCACCCCGGTCAAGTCCTACCGTCCCATGCTGCACCAGTCCGGGATTCGGGGCGTACGACGGCGAAAGACGGCGAAGATTGACGCGATGCGCCCGTCCAGCCTAGAGTGGTGGGAGGTAACGATGCCGGGATCGTCCAACTGCAGGAGTAGCACCATGACCGCGCCGTACGAGATGAACCGCCGGGCATTCATCAAGACCACCGCCGCCGCCACTGCCACGGCGGCCGTCGCGCCGTCGGCGCGGGCCCAGGACGCGCCGGCCGACGGCCTGATCCACCGCAACGAGCGGAGCGGCATGCCCTACCGCAAGCTCGGCCGGACGAATTTCATGTGCAGCCACCTCGTTTTCGGCGGCGGGGCGGCGTTGATGGGCGGGAAGGCCGTTCGGTTGCTCAACGCGGCGTTCGACGTGGGCGTGAACTTCTACGATCTCGGCTCCAACGCCTATTACAAGGGTAGCGAGCGCGCATTCGCTCCCTTCCTCGCGGCGCACCGCGGCAAGATCTGGGTCACGTCCAAAGCGCCGTTGCGTCCCATTGACGGCTACGAAGCGGGCAAGCCGTTGACCGTCAAGCAAGGCAAGTTTCTGGCCGATTACTGGACGGGGCTGCTCGATGCGAGCCTCACCGATCTGGGTACTGACTATGTTGACGCCTACTACCTGATGGGCGTCGGCGAACCGGAGGTCGTCCGTTGCGAGCAACTGCATGAGGCCTTCCTCAAGGCGAAACAGGCCGGGAAGGTGGGCCATTGGGGGGTGAGTACCCACAAGCGGGCGCAGCAAGTGCTCGAGGCCATGATTGGAACGGGCTGGTACGACCTCGCCATGATCGCCATCACTCCCGCCGGGTGGTACGACTGGGATTCGAAGAGTCTCCTTACCGGCACGCCGACGATGGTCGAGCTTCAACCCACATTGCAGCGCGCCAGGGACGCCGGCATTGGTCTCGTCGGTATGAAGGCGGCCCGCTACTTATCGTCCCGCGGCGGTAAGGAGTTGGCGAACGCCTTCGACGGGCACTACAGCGACAAGCTTATGCAATCGGGGCTTTCACCCTGGCAGCGGTCCTACGCGTTTGTCCTCGCCCACGGCGTCAACGTGGTCAATTCAGACATGCAGAACTTCGCCCATTTCAAAGAGAATCTCACAGCCGTTCAGCGCTCGGCGGAGCTGTTCGCCAGGGCTTGATCGGCGCCGACCGTTTTTGTCCGCCGCGCCGCGTGAGGGTATCCTTCGGCGGCGCTGAGCACACTATTCGACGGGTCAACATGCCCTCGATGCGGGCGAACGGTCTGTCGATGATGCTGGAAGAGCTGGAGGTTGACCCCGATCCGCAGGGTATGGCTAACCTCTTGGCCTATCAGCAGACGCCGGCCAGGTCATTTCGGGATCCTCAGTCCTTTGAGCAGGAAGGTCATGGCCTTGACGGCCGCGTCGCGGCCCTTGACCGCCGTGACGCCGGCGATGACGTTGCCGACTTGGCAGGCGCCGTCGAAGTCGCCGCCGCCGACCTCGGCGAACATGACCGACGCCCCTTCGATTTTCGCCGGTTCGGCCATGTCGCCGAATTCTTCGAGGTGGGCCTTGAACTTGGCCAGGACTTCTGCGGCGTTATTAGCTGATTTGCAGCGCGCGACGAAGCCGGTGAACTCGGCCTCGCGGTCGCGGTATTGGGCCATGAACGCGTTGGTCAGGAAGTCGAGCCCCAGGGCATCGACCATGAAGTATTGGACCGTATTGTCGATCCGATTCTTCGCCGGGAGCATGGCGAGACCCCATAGCTCCGCCGCTTCGCCTTTCAGGCGATTCGCCAGTGTAGCGGCCAAGGCCGATACCGCTTTCTGGACCTCCTCGTCGGGACCCGATGTCAGGATCGACGCATAGTATTGGCCCTTCCGGAAGAATAAGTCCGCCCCGGTGCGGTGGCCGCCGTCGCCGGTTGCGATGGCCTTGCTGCCAGACGGGCGCTCGACCGAATAGACGCCGAAGGCGCCGAGGGGGGTGGTCATGTCGTAGAGGAAGACGTCGATGAATTTGGCTGGGTCGTCCGCTTTGGAGAAGGTGACGAAGGTCATGCCCGTCACGTCGTAGGATTGAAACAGTTCGGACCGGCCGTCGATCTTCTCGTACAAGTTGGCTTCGGTGTAGCGTTCAACAAGGCTCTTTTTCGTGAAGCCTTCGGGCGCGAGACCCTCGAGTGCCCGGGCGATGGATTCCGTCTTGGCCTTCATTTCGGGCGTGATCCGGGGGGAGGCGTCTTTGACGGAGCCGACCGAGTCTTGGGCGGCGACGAAGACGGGGAATACAAACGGGATCGCGGCCAGCAATGCTCTCATGGGATACTCCTTTTTCGGGGTTGCTTTTACGGTATGGGATAGACGCCGCGAAAGGCAAGACCTTTGGAGATAGCGTCGTCAGGTTGGTCCCTGCGGGTGGTTCGGCCTGTCGAGGGCGGACAGCAATCCCTAGCGGGCCGGAAGCCCCACAACGCTTAGTAGTTCCTCCACGGCCATCGCGGGCACGGTGAAACAAGGGGTTAGATCGTCGCGATCCGGTGGGGTTTTCGGCCAGGGAGGGCCGTCTTGGGGCTTCCCTGTGGGCGGATGTGGCCTCCCACCTGGCTCACCATGGATTCGAGCGCGGCAGGCGCAACTTCGCTAACAGCAACTGAGCCCAGGTGATGATCCATTCGATGGGTCAACTTTGACGGTTGAATCGCTGCATGTCCCTGGAAGAAGAGCGCTCGAGCATGCGCCTCCACACATTTGGCGGATCGAGGGAACGCGCAGCCGCTCGAGCCCCTCTAGGCTCTGTCGAAGATTCGACGGGCGTACAGTAGGTCGAGAGCCGAAAACCGCGGATTCCCCGCGAGAATCGACCGCTGCCTGATCTGATTGGCCCTGGAAAGCAAATTCTTCAGACAGAGCCTAGCGATGGCAGGGGAAGAATAGGGGAAAGTATTGCCCGTGCGATCCCAATCTTGGTTCAATGTGATTGCCGTGTGATTTCGATGCATCCGGAGGCAGAGCAACGCATTAGCAACGCCACACCAACATCTCTTCAACGCTTCGCGGCTAGGTTCGTATCCTAGACTCCCTGCCTCGTAGTCTATCCCCCAAATCGCTCGCAGATCGCGGCTTTCTGCCTCGGTGGATCCGGTGCTGATAGCTATGCTGCTCGGCCATCTGATGGCCCATCCACTCGTTAATCAGTCTTGGTCGATACGCCGGCTCGCTCAGTGCGACGCGAAGTGGGGGGCCGAAGCAGGGCAGTCCCATGCCACCCGTCTCAAATAGCATGTCGAACGGCTGATCTTCGACTGATCATTTCCGCCACAAATCAACGGTCTCGTTTCTCATCCCCGGGGGATTTACGCAGCCGGGCTCCGATCGCTGATAAAACGCCTGCAATGCCTCATGCAGACTTTACCGTCTGACACCAGCCGCGGGTCCATCGAACATTCGATCGCCACACCTGCAGGGCGTGAGGGCCGTTCTCGCCATTGGTGCCCATGGTAGGTAGATTGAGCAAACGCGCGTTGGAATAGGGCGGCTGCTCGGCCGGCGTCTTCGACAGAACCTATGGCCGCTCGAATGGACCATCGACCTCGGATATCATCACGGGAGCTGATGGCATGGCATGTCGGACGAACATCGAGCCAGGACTGCGAGGAGTGCGAGCATGATCCGTTGGCACCGACTCATAGGCCTGGCTTCGATCTTCGTTGCCCTCGCAGTCGGTCTCGGGCCCTTCGGGCGATCCCACCAGAGACTTCGCAGGGCGAGACGGCTCTACTGCCAGCGAATGGGTTCGACGACGAAGCTCGCCTTGCGACGACCCCATCCGATCAAGAACAGCAGATCGCTGGAGCTGCGGCGAATCGGCGGCACGGTCTTCGAGCGCGAGGGGAGGGTCGTGGAAGTGAACCTGAACCGGACCAAGGTCAAGGATGACGATCTCGGCCAGCTCGCCGGGTTCAACGCGATAACCGACCTGTCGCTCGAGGAGACATCGATCGGCGACGATGGCCTACGCCGGCTCTCCGATCTGAAGAACCTCGTCTGGCTGAACCTGTACCGGACCCGACGTGGGCGACGACGGCCTGTCGCATCTCAAGGGGCTGACCAAGCTCGAACACCTACCTATCGGCGAGACGAGGGTGACGGATGCCGGACTCGTTCATCTCGCTCGGCTTGCACCGACTCACCTATCTGGGACTGCGGGGCGATCGGATCACCGATGCGGGCTTGCGGCACATCGGGAAGCTGACGAGCCTGACCGGGTTGAATCTCGGGCAGACCGATGTGAGAGATCAGGGCCTGGTCCATCTGAAGCCACTGGTCCGGCTCAAGAAGCTCTGGCTGAACGACACGCACATCACAGACGCGGCCGTCTCGGCGCTGGCCAAGCTCGATTCGCTGGAAGAGCTGTACGTGATCTGGACAGATATGACGATCGCGGGCGTCAAGGAGCTCAAGAAGCTCCGGCCAGGGTCCCGGATCTACTACCGATCGGACCGGGACGCTGAATGAGCAGAACCAGCTCTGGGATCTCCATCAGGCCCCCGACGACGGCTGTGGGCTGCTGGACCCACCGGACCGACACGTCGGCCCAAATCACACGCCGCGTGATGAAGCCGTAGCAGTCGGCAGCCCCGTGCCTGCTCGACTGCCTCAGCCGCGGTCCCCCACAAGACCAGTTCGATATCGGAGACGACGGCCTTCAGGTCGTCGAGCTCCGCGAGATTCATGGATGGGCGATTACCTTGAGCCGACCGGACTGGCGGATCGGCTCCGAGGTCGTCGAAGGCGGTGTGGGGGTGGCAGCGAAGAAGTAGCGGCGATTCATGGTTGATGAATTCAACCTCGATTCATCAGCCGGACTCGTTTGCTTTCTTGGAAAAAGGACGGTGCCGCCATCAAGGCAGGGACGACGGGAGCAGCCCGTCAGAGATTCCCTTATGTTAGGGAAAGTTGGTACGCGCTCGCCGCCGCCAGACTGGACAGTCCAATAGCAAGAACACTCATCGAGAAGTCGCCACAACAGCGCGTAGTCACGCGAGATCGTGAGACACTCAGGCTGCAAGTGCCTGCCAGATCGCGACTTGCCCCTGACTCACTTGCTGTCTCACGTTCAGTCTCACCGAACCTCGACGCTCTCGGCGACAGCCGATCGAGCAGGCTGGCCCGCCTCAGCATCAGAACACAGGAGATCGTCCAGCTTGATCCGGATGACGCGGACTCGCTTCCTATCGATGCGTACCTGTCTCGACTTGGTCCCCGACTGGCCGGGCGCGATCGTGCGGTTGTCCTTGTCGAGCAGGAGCCCGTCCGCCTCGAGCTGAGCGATCAAGGTCTTCTCGCTGATCTGGATCGCGGGCTTTCCTTGCTGTCGTAGCGAGCGCTGAACGGCTTGCGAGGCCATGGCCAGCGACAGCTCGACGACCCGTCCACCCTCCCCATCATCCGCCGAGCCGCCCGCCACCACACGACCGACGACCGACGACCGGCTACGTGCGTCACTCGCTGCTGGAGGTCTGGCTACCACTCTGCCCCTCGAACCGGACCCGGCCCCAGTCCAGGAGCGACCGTAGAGTCTCGAGGAAGATCGTGCTCGCCTGCTCGGCTTCGGCCGAACCCACGCTCACCGCTACCATCTCGGCGAGATCAATCAGTGCGAATTCCTCGGCTTCCTGCGCGGCTCCGGGCCACACGTCCTGCATGTAGGCTGCGAAGATCTCGAATGCCGCGGCCAGCAGTGCATGGTTCCCCGCGATCCGTGCATCATTCTGGCGGCCCCTGATCGACTGATAGTAGTGCCGCTGCCAGTGCTCGACGCGATCCGCGAACGCCGACCCTTTCGCCTCGCTGATGGCCCAGGTCAGGAAGTCCGCCATGAGACCGCGGTAGAGCGGGCTCATCTTGAGGCAGCGATCGCCCAGATCGGCATCCTTCTCTCGATTGGGTACCTCGACAATGATCGAGCGCCCAGTCCGCTGGCGTTCTGAATCGGATAATCCTCACCGGTCGCGAGGATGAGGCCACGGACCGGCCGGCTCGCCCGCGTGGTCGTATCGTGACGCAGGCGGCCTCGAGCGGTCCCGTCGCCGGAATTCTGCAGCAGCCGCACGACGTCTGAATGCCGGGTCGTCTCCGGCTTGTAGTCGTCGATGAGCAGGAGGCAATCCCGGTAATAGAACCCAGTCATCTGCAAATAATTGGCAGTCGAGCCCCAGGTCGCGATCCGACCGCTTGCATCGAGAGGATAATCGCCGAACAGATTCATGAACAAGGACGCCAGGAACGTCTTGCCGGACCCCGTCCGGCCTCGGAGCCAGATCACCGGCCGCGATCTCGGGGCGGCGAGGCTCCGGAGCGGCGCCAGCACCGCGGCGCCGAACAGGGACCTCATGACGCTCCGGTCGTGAAGCCGTAGCACGTCATGCACAAGATGCTCCTTGACCTCCTGGAGCTGTTCACCAGACAAGCGACGCAGGCCGAGCCAATGCGCGTTATCGCAACCGGCGAGATCGACCTGGGCCACGCCCTGCGCCGGATCGTAATCATGGTAGCCGTGGACGTCAACGTGGCCGCCGGGGACGAGGAATCTTGAGCGATCGTCCGTCCAACCCGTTGCGGTCGTCACCTGGCGAATCGCGGGATCGCTGACCGCGACGATGGCCAGCCGCAAGGCGTCGGTACCGAGCTTGATGTCAACCCCGGGCAACGCCGCACCGTAGATGGCGGTCCGGAGCCGGCCGTTGCTGGTGAAATCGGCCGCGGTCATCTCGATCGACCGCTCGCGGCCGCGATGCCGGATCACCAGTCGCAGCCGGGTCTCCTGCTCGCCGTCGTCTCGGAAGACAACGTGCTCGGTGATCCGCATATCGAAGTTGCAGATCTGGGCCGGTGGCACCTCAAGATTCCAGTACAGGCCGGAATCCCGGGGATTCTCAGCATCGACGACGCTGAACTCGGCCTCTGGAGCCATGGCATCATCACCGGGCTGGAGGACCACCACCGGCGCGGCGGAGATCTCCAGCAGGCGCTGGTCGAGCGATTGATTCAGTGCCGCCTCCTCGTGCTCGGAGAGTGCCAGCTTCTCGAGGATCTGCTCGATGAGTCGCTTGCCTGAGCCGCCCGCCCCATGTCGACCGTGTGGACGGCCACGAGATCGCCACCGTCCACGCGGCGGCACCGTGATCTGGTTTGCCGTTCGCGATCGGCGTCAGCTCGAGCGCGACGGGACCGATGACGATTGCCTGGTCACCGGCCGGGCCGCCCTGCAATATCGTGGCGGGCTCGCCTGCCATGGGCTCGTTCGTCATATCGAGCGGAACGATCATTGTATCGATCGGCTCGTCTAAGGAATTCAATGTCGCGGTGTCCGGCTCTAATTGCATCTCCGAGTCTCCCCTCGCCGCATGTGCGGCGTACTGAAACGGTTCCGCTTCCGGCCGGGACGCTGATCCGGCCACTACGCTCTGAACAACGACTCTCGCCAATTGTTTGTTTTAGCCTGCGAGCCGGAAAGGCGATGACGTCGCCCCTACGAGAGCATGTCGATACGGGCCATTGGCGTCAGTTTGGCCCGATCCGCTCGAGCGGGCGACGACACCAAGCCGCTCGAGACCGCAATTCGCCGTCCGCAAGAGCGTCAGGCGTGGGTAGGTCGCTAGCAAAGAATGCATTCGTAGTTTTCCTAGCAGTAGGAAAAGTTGGCCTACTCTTGCACCTGGAAGACTTCTAGAAAAATGAAGTATCTTAAATCTCCGCAAGATGTTAGATCTGAAGTCCCGTTGTGTTTCCTGGTCGGCAACTCCAGCGGGCCTGGCCTCACCGAAACCTGCACCAACGGATTCAGAGTACGTTTTCGCTGATTCCACAAGAGTCGCTGGCGGTCGTCATGGTCGTCCTTGCCATGGATTCGAGCCTCGATAGCTGGGAGATCACGTCTTGCAGCATCGATCTCGAGATGACTGAGATGACCGGTCCGATGCTGGCGATCGGCGCACATCAGCGAGCCAGCGAGCGACGGGCCTCGGTCATCTCGTTCATCAGGGTGAAAACGTCTGCCAGTTCGGCCCGCAACTCGCGGACCGACTTCTCGCCTCTCTGCCGGACGCGGCCGTTTTGTGAGGAGCGGGCCTTCCCTTCGGCCGTCCTGGGGCCGCACGTCAGCTCCCAGGGACGTGTCGCCATCGCGGAGGCGCGGAGGCGATCCAGGCCCTCAGGGCTCCAGCGCTTCGGTCCCCGCCGACGCTGGCCAGTGGGGTCAGCCTGTTGCGCAGCGGCGCAAGGGGAGGTAGGGTGGGCTCGCTTCATTGGTACTCCTGGGAGCGGTTTCCTTTTCGTTGTCGGCGGAGTTTTTCTTCGAGTCGTCCTCGATGTGCTGTGCAAGCTCACCCGGGACCATGGACTCCCTCGCGGGGGCATCGTTTAATTGCCGGGCGGCTATTCGGAAGCTTTGGAGCGCGACCGCTGTCCGTCTTAGCTCGCCAGTCAGGCGGGCCGCCGCGCCAAGATAGACTCCCGCACTCTCGATCGATTCTGTGTTCGCACCCCTGACCTGGAGATGCCCCGTAATAAGATGTGCCATCACGATCTGCTCGACCAAGATGACCTCGATCGGATCGGTGGGGTTTCCGCAATCGGCCAGGATCTTGTCGCGATAGAGCTTGTACGCGAGGAGGTCGATCTGCGGCAGTACGCGGCCAAGGGTCGCGCTCAGAAATAGCGGGACGGAGCTCTCCTTGAGATGGCCCGCGAAGTGTTCACTCCAGCTCAAGGCATCCGATGACACCTCCCTGGGCGGCTCGCCGGCCGGTTCATTGAGTTCCATCTCTTACCTCCGTGTAAGCCGAGGGCCATCGCGAATCGAGACCGCATTGCGGCGTGGCGGCGTGGCGACGCGCCAGGAACTGGCGTTTGAGAAAACCGATGAGCTTGACCACAGCGATGACTGAGACAACTACGAGCACCTCCATGTAATCAGCCTCCTTGCTGGTAGCTATATCAGATCGAGGGAGACACCACTGCCGCTCTCATCGAAGTCTCTTTCGCAGCCGGCTCGGATGGTCCCGCGCGGGGTCTGATTCCTCCGACCGAAGTGACGGGTAGATCGCTGAGGTAGAGGGCGACACCTCGTCGAACCATCACAGCAATGGGGACACCGGACTCGTTCGAGAATGCCCTGAGCTGCTCGAGCTGGTCGCAGCCGAGGAAGACACTCGTCCTGGTCAACCTCTCCTTGTTCATTGTACGCTCCTTGCGATCCAGATATTCATTTCTGAGGCTCGATTACTCGACCCTACCATGACTGCGACTCGTGCGCAAAACCAGCGGAGCGGTTTTTCTCAAGATTCTTTTCCTCGACGATAATCGCGAGGTTCGAGAACGCGAACCACCCGGCCCGGTGCCCTCGTCAACATCGCGAGCGGACGGCGGGGGATACCAACGAATGGGCCGTGCGGGTACGGCCAGGGCAGCCATCGAGGGGCAGCCTCGCGATCCCGCTGACCCTCTCAATCACAGCCGGCTGGTGACGCTGGCATACAGCCGATAGGACCGCCGCCTGCTGTTGTTGACAGGGACAACGGACTTCGGGTGGCGACGAGTGGGGGCCGTCGAAGTTGGTCACCATGGCTGCGACCGAGGAGACCCCGCGAGGTGGGTCGCCAAGGCCAGCGGCAATAGGGACCGCTGGGACGGCCCCGCGAGGTTCGACGTCGGGGCCGCCTCGTTGCACGCGAACAGCGGCCGATGGGGCGGCCCTCGGTTGACGGCGGTGGTTCCAAAGCCCGTGGCAGCCACCTTTCACAAAAAAGGTCCCTGTGGACGACGAGCCAGGCGCGGTATTTGGTGTCCTTACGCCTCGTTCAGCCTCTGCAAGAAAAGTGTCACCAATCCCCCCGTTACTAGAGGTATTTGGTGACACTTTGCATTGCAAAGCATCCACGCCCCCATTCAGGCGGCATTGATCGGGCTGGCGGCCCGCTTTTTTCGGGGCTTTTTGTGGGTGTGCTCCTTGAATACCGCCTTGATTTCCTCTCTCTTCTCTGGCGGCAGCCGATCCAGGTGCCGTTCTCGGCTGTATTCCCGGTAGGTCATGCCTGACTTCACCGCCGACAGGGCGTCCTCCGGCGTCGGCTCGGGATGACAGGGGGGACAACCGGCCTTCCGGCTTGCCTTCGCGGGGTCCGGCTCGGGGGCCGGGCCACCACCGGCGTCCAGCCACCGCTTCGCTTGATCGAGCAGAACGCCCAGATCCTCGGCCGCGATTACAACCGGCGGCTCCTCGCTACCCCGGGTGATGGCCGGCGCCGCGGCAATCGCCTCGCGGATCTCCGGGTCGGCATTGAGGACCACCAGGGCGATGGTCTTGCCAGCCTCACCTCGCAGGCCCCTGCCAAGGTTCTGGAGGATCAGGGCTGTCCGTTCCTCGACCCGCAGCCGGGCAAACGCTTCGGGTGTGATCTCCTCGGGCGTGAACGAGCCGATATGCCGGAAGGCCGAGGCGTCGACCACCAGGCACCGCAGGCCTAGCATCCGGTTACTGCCGACGCCGATGATGCCCCGGCTATACGAGATGATCGTCTTCGACAGCTTGTCGGTGCGTAATGGCTTCCTGCTGTCCATCACCCGGTCTCGCTCCACCACCAGCTCGACCGTCTCCTGCTTGTCGCGCACCTCATCGTAGAGGTTTATGGCCCGGATCTTGGTTGGCGTGAAGATGAGCTGCGGACCGCACTCCTCGAGTGTCGAGGTAATCAGCTTGCCGTCGCGGTCGATCAGGCTGCCCCAGCCGTGCCTGCCATCAGGGAAGACCAGCATGATCTGCTTGATTCGCCGGTCGGGGTAGGGATGCGAGACCTCCTCGATCTTGCCGAAGACCGCACGGAGAATGTCTGCGTCGTCGGGCAGCGGTGTGGCCCCTGCGAACAGGACCGATGCGTGGAACTGCTCGCAGAAGCGGTGGAGTTGTTCGAGCGGCATCAAATCGATGAAGTGCAGGTGGGGCACCTGGCAGGTCCGCAGCGGGAAGGTTACGCCCCTTGCCCAGTCCTTGTCTTTATCCTCCAGTCGCTTGGTCAGCGTCGCCGGGTCGAGCGGTTTACCTTCGTGATCGTGGGGGTACTCCCAGGTCATCACGGGCCTGAAGGCATACGTGAGCATATGCATTAGGCTCATCTCGGGGGGCTCGTGGGGCGTTTCCTCCCCCCGCCAGCGATAGAGGGTGGCGGTTAACCGGATACTCGGATCGAGCGGCTGGTTCGCGTAGTCGGTGACCCGGGCCGCCACCAGGGTGTCGCTGATGCGGACCTGCGAGCCCACCCCGAAATTGTCCTCCGTGACGTCCAGCGGGAGCTGGGGCCTTGAGAGTTCCTCGCCGGTGGCACGGTCGAGCAGTGTGGTTTCGGGGAAATTCGGCTCCCGGATGCCGAAGCGGTTGATGATCATCTCCACGCCGTGTCCACGGAGCCGGCAGTTGCCGCAGTTGCCGCTGCCGGCCGTCTTGGGGCAGTCGTTGAGGGGGACCAGCATCCCGCCCTGGGGATTGGCCCGCCTGGCCGCGCGGTGGTCAAGCGGGATCTCTTTGCGGATCTGGGCCAGGAACTTCGATGCCTCGTCGATGAGGATGGTGTAGGGCGGCAGGCCGGCCTCCTCGTCCGGCTCCAGGAGTGGCCAGATGCCGCGGAGGTACTGCGAGAAGCCGCGCCGGCCGAGCTGCTGGTGGCTTGTGATGATCACCCGGGTCCCGTCACCGATCGGATAATGGAAGCCGCCATGGTCCTCTTCCTCCTGGTCCTCGCCCCCGGGATCGGCGCCGATGGCCTTGCACACGGCATCTCGCTCGGACGCCTCGGGAGCATGATTCGTGATCACTTCGATGATCTCATCGGCGTGCGCCTGACTGTAGACGGAGACCAAGGTACGGAGTCCGAGCTGATACCGGTGGGCCGCGAGCTGGCCCAGCCCATGGGTCTTGCCGGCCCCCGTCGGGGCCTCGTGGTAGCTCACGATTCCCCGGCCTAGGCTCGCGGCCATCGCCCTGGCCAGGTCCGTCAGCTCGATATTGCTCGAACCCACTTCGGGCCCGATGTCCTGCCGCGACCGGAATCGTTCCTTGACCTGTCGGTTGATCTCGCGGACACGCGTGCAACTCGCATGCTTGCACTGGACGAACGGCTCGCCGTGCCCGTTGAATCCGACGCAAGGTCGCTGTCGGTACTCGTTCCCGACTCATGTTCGAAGGGACACCGGCCGACCAGAATGGTGAGTTCGCCACCCATCGTCTTGGGGCGGAACGAGACCGCCGCCGGATCGAGGGCCGGGTCGATGGTCACCAGTTCCTGGACCAGGTCGTCGAGCGATGCGGCGCTCGATTCTGATCCGACGGCTCGTCTTGAGGGCCTCCGGTCCCGCCTTGTGACTCTAGGTGTGATGATCTCGATGAGCCACGACGGCGGATCGGTGAGCCGGCCGTCGAGCCGGTACTCATCGCCATCCGGATGTTGGCCGAGAACGGTCGGTAGGCCCTTGCCGAAGAAGACCTCGAAGCCATGTTCCTGACGGAACTTGTCCGGTCTCATGGAGGCCAGCGGGTGGTCGTCGGTGAGCTGGCAGGGGAAGATCAGCTTCCCGCGACCGTCACCTCGGCGAACATCCGTGGGTTCAACATCCCCGTGGAAGCTGACCAGGCACCCGGCAAGATCGTCCCATCGCTTAGCCAGTAAGGGGCTCTGTCCTCTGGCGACGTGGCTCTTGAACCGGACCGGGTCATCGATGTCGATGACCAGTGTTTGGACCTTCGGTCCCGTGTTGAGTCCGATCGAGTCAAACTGATCCCAGTCCCAGAGGTATGTCGGGAAGGGATAGTTGTAAGATGAGCCGGCCGGTTGGCTCTTGCCTCTCTTGGGGATCGGCACGAGACCCAGATCGTGGACGAAGGTCGCGTCCCGGTGGCCCTGGAGCAATTCCGGTGATTGGTGGTGATAGCCAGGTGTTGCCTGGACGATCTCCCTCGCCCGGGCGAAGCACCAGGTGTAATCGATGTCGTCGGGCATGCGACCGCCGGACAGGTCGTTCGCCAGCCCTACCGATTCAGCCCCATCGATTCTCGCCCTCCGGCCGTCGCTGTATTCCCGCTCGATCCGGTTCGAGCATCCCTTGGCCCGATACCAGCGAGTGACCCGCCCGGGAAGCTCGCTCGTGGCCCCAGAAGCGTCAACGAAGCAGATCCGCTTGGTCTTCCCCCGCTTCTGTACCAGCCCGCAGAATCGTATGGGATCGCGACAGTTGGAGATGGTCCGCTCGGGCGGGATATCGAACAGGAGGGCGTTGGCTACGGCGTCACGGATCACGAGGTGGTTCGGGATCGAGTCCGGCGTCAACATCCCGTTGAGGCTCGCACCCTTCCTGAGGATCTTCCCGCTCTCCGTGACGTAGGCGTAGTTATTGCTGGCCAGGATGACCAGCCGACGGAGCGGCTCGGCCTCCAGGATCATCCCGGTCTGCGACTGCCAGTCGCCAAGCACGGCCCTCCACCGGTCATCGCCCCGGAGAGGCTGGAGGAATAACCCATCTGTATTTGCCGAGATGACTAGACAATCGGCGGCCTGGAGCCCCTCGATCAGATTGATCAGCAGGAACTGGCCGGTGAAGGATACGTCAACCTGGGCTTGGGGATCGAACAGGGATGAGTAGCGATCTTTGAACTTGCCGTACACGGAGTTCAGCGCGAGTTTGTACCCAATCGACGCGGCGTTGAGTCGCGCCCGTTCGGTCGGGATCCTGCTCTCGGCTGGCCGCGGCCTTGCGTTCGAGCCTCAGCTCGAGCAGCCCCTTGTAGATCTCCTTGCCCGCGTCGCCGTAGCTCCGGGTCATGAAACCGAAGGTGGAGACCATCGTGGGGTAGTAGGACGACGCGTCAACCGAGAACAGCTCCCTTTCGTCGTCGGGGTAGTAAACGCCGGCCTTGTCTTCCGTGTGAATGCCGCCCTGGCCGACGCTCACGACGAGCGGACCGACCGGGAACTCGTCCCCCTGGGCGTCGATGTGGATCCTTCCGTCATTGTCCCGCTCGACGCGTAGATGTGTCCGGACGATCCGGTCGTGCCACTCACGTGCCAGCGGGGCTTCGGGTGGGACGACGCATACCGGTGGGTCGTAGTAGACGGACGCCGGGGCCGGCATCCTTGGGGGCCTGTTGCCGCGGCGATCTTGGTAATCGTTCTCCAGGAGCCTCTCGGCTGCCTTCTGCTCGGTCATCGAGCGGGCGTCGAAGCCGGCCTTCCGCGGAGAGGTCAGCCATCGCCTTGAGGTCGTCGGTAAAGTATTCCAGCAACGTCCAGGTGATCTCGAGGTCAACCCGGTTATACTCCCGGACTTCCTGCCACTGGTCGTCGCTCAGCTCCGATTCCGGGGGGTACGGCAGATCGCGGAGCAAGGGATAACCCAGTCTCGCGGCCACGACCTTGAGAGAGGGGAAGTAGCCTCCTCTCGCTAGCCGTGCCAGAGGTCGATGTGATCCACGTTGACCTGCGGGGCGGAGTCAACCCAATCCGGTAGCTTGAACCGGTTGCTGTGGATCAGTTCCTGACTGGATTTGTAGGCGTCCCTGCCGGCCAGGATTGCCCGCAGCATCGGGATGTCGTAGCTGCTGCAGTTGTAGCCGACGAGGGTCTCTTTCGATTCCTCGATGGTGTTCAGCGTGTGGTCCAGCTCGTCGGGGGTGTCAACGACCCGGTAGAATTCGCCGCCGGGGCCGCGGCTGTAGAAGCCGACCAGCCAGCGGCCGGGAGAGACCTCGACGTCGAATACCTTGCAACGCGTCTGATCGAAGGTGATTGCGGCATCGGCGACGGCAGCGGCGATCATCGGCGGGCACCTCCGTCGTTCCTCGTGTTGCTGCGTCGCGATACTCCGCCGGTGCCGGCCTGTCCTCGTACTACCTTCTCATGCTCTTCGAGGAATGCGGCGCCACGCGCCAGCCCGGCGATCGGGGCGCCGATGGCTCGCCTCGATCGTACGCATCTCGTCGCCGGTTGAGGCCGCCGATCGTTGCGCGATCGCCCGGGAGGAGCGAACCTACGCGCCGGCAGCATTGGACTCGAATCGCCGGGTTTGGTCCCCGACTGCGAAATCGGATAGAATGACATCTGGCCCGATCGGTCCCTCCGATCAATTCCGGCCCCACACAGGCTGTCACCCGTGTGGGGCCGCTCCATTTGGTCGCGCACGCAGTCTCGATGTTGTTTGGTCGCGGATTCACCCGGATGGTATGATCGGGCAATGAGCCGAGTCGGCTACCCTGCCTCACCCTCCTCCACGGGCTCTCCCTCGTGTGTGAGGAGAAAGCCGGCCCCCTCGCACCCGCTGCACGTCATCGTGCCTGGCCGGTCAGTGAATTGGCCGCGGCACTGCGGGCAGATCCTCCACAGTTGCGGATGATTGACCCGTAGCCCGAACAAGAGCCGGAGTCGGTATCGATTCCTGGCCATCTTGAAGTACGTCGATCTCCCGACCTCATCGGGAGTGGGGTTGATCAGCTCGCACACCTGCAACGCGAGCGACCGTGTTCTTCGCCACAGGAGCGCGTCCCTGTCGAAGTTGCTCGTGTCGGCGAGGTCTAGTCGAAGCGGGATCAAAGCGAGCCACTCTTCGTCGGAGGGCTCTGGGGGAGCCGAAACTCGCTGCTGTCCCACCATCGTCGTGGCTGCACGTTCGTCGGCGTCAGCGACATCATCAGCGCATCGGTTCCTGGCCGCTGTCTGATGTGGTGTGGCCGGCGTCGCGGAATCCGGGACCTCCGCGGAGGGTGAGTCGGAATGCGTCGCGACGGGTTCGCGATTCGCCGCGTCCGAAGTGTTGCTGCGTGGTTGATCAGCCCGTCCCTGATTGCCCGTGTCGACCTCCTGGTCCCGCTGGCGGATGGACCCGGGGTTCAGTCGACTCGCCGGCCTCCGCTGCCGGCCCTTACCGATCGCCTTCCGATGCGAGGAGATCAGCTTACGGGCCTCTTCGGTGGTCCAAGGCGAGCGGTCGTGCGCATTGGCCTCGAGGAGATCCTGGTATTTTGCAAAGTGCATGCATTCTTCGGCAACGCGCAGCTTGAGCCCCTGACTGTTGAGGAAGTGCGTCCACTCGCCTCGTCTGCACAGCCCCCGTGCCTCGATCAGATACAGGCCGAGCTTGAGCTTGGCGTCGAAACCGTGCGGCCGCTGTCGCAAGCCGCCGGAGTTGCGATACGATCTCGATCGCGATCTCCGTCAGTCGCTCATGCCGCCGGTCGTTGGCCGAGCCAGGTTCCGAGTTCTGGATGGGAGATGGGACTTGTCTAAGGTCCCACGCCTCGATCGCGTTCCCCGATCGGGCCGAAAGGTCGTCTTCGTCGGCACCGTCTTTCCGCAAGACCTGGTCTTGATACAGGACTTCCGTCGGTGTGGAAATCCTGAGCAGGTCCACTTTCACGTCGTCCTTGGACGACTGAGCCAGCTCTCGGCCTGGGGTTTCTTGAGTAACGTGACGAGTCCCCGTGCCGCTGTGACAAATGCCAATCGTTGAATCGACTGCGGTAGATTCCGGCCTTGTTGGCCGGGTGGCAGCATGCTCAATCATCTCCACGTCTCTTGCACCTCGCCTGCGAGTATCTCGGATGCGTCTGTGTTATTGGCACCAGCGATCGGGCTCAAGTGGTCCGGGAAAACCGCCAATCTCGATGGCGGCCGGATGGCACCGCCGGCTAACAATCAGGCCGGGGCCGGGCTAGATGCCTAATCGCTCCAACTCCGCCTCGACGGCTTTGGCGTCACGTTCTCGCCGAGGAATTGGTGATGAATGGTTAGTGCCCCCGTCAGCAAAGACCGGATCGCGGTCAGAATTCGTCAGCTTGACGAAGAACCGTTGAAGGGCCTCTTGCGAGGTGCATCGGGTCCCGCCGATCTGGATGGTCTCGAGCCGCACACCGCGGCAGCCATGAGTTGCCCAGCGATAAAGTGTCGCGACATTGACGCGCTTGCCACCCCGCCGCCGTGGCAATCCCGCAGCGGCCTCGGTCAATGTCCGAACGGTCTCAATCCGATGGTCGATCATTGTGTTTCCTCGCGAACAAACACGCGGCCATTCGCGTGCTGGCTCTACTAGACGCTCTTTTGCGGCCTGCCGCGAATCGGGCAGGTCATCTTGCAATGGTTTTTTATCTAAGTCTATACAATAAAAAGACTTAGAAGAAATTTCTCTGAAGAGAGTACAGAATATTTCGCCGATATGAACCGTGCTTATCACGAGGCATCCGAGGGAGAAGTGCGGCGCGCAGAGGCTCGGTGGTGGGTAAGGGTTTGGTGTGAGCGACCAGCTTTAGCTCGCCTTCGAGAGGTCGGTCGGCGTTTTACGCGGGGGGAAGGACGCTTTGATCATCATCAGGACTTGAGCGAATCGATGTGGGCCGCCGATTGCGTGAAGATCCAAGCCTGCTCGGCAAGTCCCCGAAGACCAATCGGTGGTCGTGGTGCGGGTCTCGCGGAGAGGCTGAGACTCCGAGATGTTCGGCAAGTCTTTAGGGCGGATTCTTAGCTTAGGCTCTGCTCTGTAGGGACAAATCAAGGACTCCGGAGTCGGAGACGCCCGATTTCAAATCCCAGAGATCCAAGTTCTGGAAAAGAGACAGCCGAGCAGAGAACTTACTACCAAGATTTGAACGAGTAAGTTTTCCTAGTGCTAGGAAAACTTAGTCTCATCTTGCGAGCAATAAATTTCTGGAGAAACGATTTATCTCCATAAAATCCAAAGGTTTAGGTCTCCAATCCCGGATTCGAGCCACGGTTGGCTTCTGTATGGCATCGCCGTTAATCGGGACGCTGACCTCGGGGTCGGAAGAATCGCTCTGCCTGAATCGATGATCTCCTTGTCAGTAGCTTGTTGGTCGATGTCCCGGCCTGAAGAGATCGCATTCATGGGAAGTTCGTGTCTCTGTCGGAACGAATGCGTCGGAGCACGACAACAACCGTGATAGACCAAACGCAACGCACTCTCTCTCATCGTCGTCGCTGTGGGCGAAAGTTGCAAGGCCGCCTGTTCGGAGATCTGGCTCCCCGAACAGGCCCGAGCGAATTCTTGGTGATCGTCTCACCTGCGCAGCCAGTCATCACCCGAGTTCGGCCATGACCGCGTGGGTCTTAGCCAGGTCCCGTTCGGCATAAACCGGGTCACGTCCGCCCTGGCATGTCCCAGACGACCCGGGCCGCCTCCAGCCCGACTCGGGACCGAACCCTCGTGGCCGATGTGTGCCGGAGCCGCTCGGCGACCAGCCGAGGATGCCATGATTCGGCAAGGCCAAGCAACTGGTCGATCACTCAACACACCGAAAGAAGCCACTCGCACTCGTAGGATGTGCCCACGGCGGCGAAGTGGATCGGATCAGCCGACCTGTTCCATCGCAACGGATGCCAGGGTGGCGTCACGCTCGGCGTAGGTCATCGTGGTGTCCGCGTCGCTGTGGCCAAGGACCGCCCAGTGCACCGAGGCCCAAGACGTCGCCATCCTCGTACGGGTGATCGGCTGATCTGAGTTTGATTCAATCCCTTCGGGCTTCAGGCCACCGCCGAGACCTGCCGAGCGGAGCCGATTCGCATCGGTAATCTTCCAACTCGTCGTGGTACTACCGGGTACTATTTGCACCTCCCCGGTACTACGAGAGTTCGACACTATTTGCGACGCTACGATAGATCTTGCAAAAGGGAAGAGATCGATATAACATCAACAGGGTCAACGGACTTCCTTCGCTGAGTGGTCGTGTTCTTGGCTGCATGGCAT
>CAWJGW010000007.1:0-91845 GCA_963842405.1 uncultured Isosphaeraceae bacterium
TCCCACAGATCCGGGATTCTGCGTGTCATAACGCCTCCTTTGTCACAAAGCCTCGATCCCACCGAGCCACTCACTGTGGATCAATGGGATCAAGAGAAATCAAGGGATGTCCTTCTCGCGAAACGGTGCTCCTTTCACAGGCTGCCCCGTTTCGACGCTGCCCGGAGCTTCCGCAACCGCTGTCGCTCCCGTCCGTCGGCCCAGATGACCCACAACCCGCGCGGCGGAATCTGTCGGGAACGAACCCAGCCACGCATGCGCCCAGTCCCGCAGTTTGTCCGCCGACATTTGAAGCTCGCCGGCCAGGTCCGGCAGCCACCACTCGTGGCGGTCGAGTTGCCTGGTCGGAATCCTTCCCCATGTCAGTTCGCCACGGGACAACAGTTTTCGCACTGAGGTGCTGGTGTAGCCCTTCCGGGATCGCGGCGTGCGATAGCCTTCCGCGTTGAGCTGCACCGCGATCTGCTTGATGGTCTGCACCCTCCTGACGCATCGCAATGATTCGATTCATCAACTGATCATAGCTTTCCAACGATTCGTAGCGCGAGACCGGGCGAATGATCGGGTGGTGCGTGGTGGCGCCGCCCCGCCACGAGATCACCGCCTCGGCATGCTCACTGTCCGCCCGGACATGGACCACGACGCGCTCCACCACCAAGCGGATGATCTCCTTGCGATCGGCCGCGGTCGTCTCGGGTGCGTTCCAAAGCGCCGGCAGGTCGTTGGAGAGGGCCAGGATTCGAGCACGCTGGTCCTCACGGATCTGCGGTGGCTGTTCCTTCAAGAAGCGATCGGATTCCTCCGCGAGGTCGCGCTGCTTTCGCAGCGCCTCCTCCCACTGCCGCTCCAAGCTGCGTGCCACCAGACGATTCTCCGGCTCAACCGCCTGGTACTGCCGCTCGGCACGTTCGGACTCATACGTGGCTCGCTCAAGGCGTTGCTTCCAGTGGCGGTGCAACCGCTCGCGCTCGTGGTGAACATCCTGGATGGCTTTGAGGCTCAACTCCAAAGTCGCCGGCTCGAGGGCCCGCAAAACCTGCTGGACCACCAGATCGTCCACGGCACCGGCTTCCAGTCCGCAGCACGTCGATCCCTCGTTCTTCCGTCGCATACACCCGTAATAGGCCGTTGACTTGCTCCGATAGCTGGCGTACATCCGCCGGCCACAGGCTCCGCAAACCAGCAGGCTCGTCAACAGGGCCTTGCCCGTGCGGGGCGCCCCGAGCGAACCGGGCCGCTGGCTGTTCTGGTCCAACCGTCGCAGGTTGTCTTCGTACCGTTGCCAGGTGATGTAGGCCGGCAGGCGGTCCCGTTCCAGCACCATCCACTCGGACATCGGCACCTCGCGCATCTTGGGCTTGCCGTCACCGCAGGCGGTCCGCTTGTGATCGATGCGGCGACGCCCGTAGGAATAGGCTCCCGCATAGATCGGATGATGCAGCATCCGGCTCAGCATGCCGGGTGTGGGCGGGTGCCATTCCAACTGACCGCGTCGCACTCCGCGGTGGATGCGGATCCCCAGGCAGATCCGGTTCCGCACCAGATGGCGGTAGAGCCGCCGGCAGGAGCCGAGTTCGGTGAACAGCTCGAAGACCAACTGCACCGTCGCTTGCACCTGCTCGTCCGGATCGCGGACGACTTCCCCCGTGGGTAGCTTGACATACCCGCAGGGCACGTCGAGGAACAAGCGCGCACCGTTTGGCTTTGAACAGCCGATTGCGTTCCAACCGTTTATTCATGAGAATCAGCTCATACTCACTCATGGTCCCCTTAAAACCCAGGATGAGGCGATCCTCGGGATCGCTGGGGTCATAGATGCGGTCCTCGTCCGCCACGAGTGTTCCGAATATAGCACACATTTCCATGAGATGATGCCAATCCTTGTTGTTGCGGGCCATGCGACTCATCTCGATCCCCAGGATCAAGCCGACATGATCCATGGTAACCTCGGCCAGGATGCATGAAATCCGGTTCGCCGATCGGCCGTCTTGCCACTCTTGCCCTGGTCCTCGTCAATGAGCAGGATTCGGTCCCTGGGCCATCCCAGGGATACGGCCAGGTTGACCAAGGCGTATTGCCGTTGCCGTGATTCGATGTGATTGAGAACCTGTTGGGGCTCGGATTGACGGATGTAGACGATGGCCCATCGGCTCCAGTGCCTTTCCTCAAGCGGAGACGGCCGCAACCCGAGGCCGGCCGCAACCCGCGACGCGATGGTCCCAGTGCCAGGTGGAGCGATCAGGGGGGCTTTGGGTCTGTCAGGGGTGCTCATGGGTTGCCTCCGGGATGACGGGAGGCACGGCGAGCTGCTGGGCCACGATCCGGCTGAGTGTGCCCAGGATTTGCTGTCGGGATTCGGGGGTCAATGTCATCCAGAACTGGCACGGAACCAGGGGACGGGCTTGACCGATCGGGCGCGGGGGGGACAGTGGTGGTTCGAGATCGACGCATGTTGACCCTCCTTGTTGATTCCTCTGGCGACGGGCATGGCACCACTCGACCAACTGAGAAGTGCCGAAAACCCGATTATAGGCACTTCAGAGGCAGGTCGAGGAGATGTGACGAGATGAGTTTCTCGGCCCACAGATCCGGACGTGCGTAGGGTAGGCGGCTGGCGAGGTCTCGGCTTGTGCCGGGGTTCGTAAGCCCTTGCGGGAAACCGGCTGCGTCCTTTTCCCTCCGCCCCCCTCCGAACTGATCGTGACCGTTTCCGCGTCAATCAGCTCTCCAGACAGGCGACATCCACTCGGTTCAGGTTCATGTGCATCTCGCACCCTTCCCCTTTCAAACGTCGCCCGGCCTGTCTCCCTTCGCCACGTGGCCGGCTCTCCCCGCCTCCGACTACTACGGAGACTCCGTGACCGTGGGGCTCGCGCCCGTTAGGCCATCCCACGTTCCGTTGGTGCTGAACGTATCGAGCGTGACTTAGGCGCCCCACTCATCCCCTTCAAATAAGTTCGTTACTTCATCGCTCTCTCAGTCGGAGGTGGCAGTCCGCAAACGCGAACGGTCTGCCCCCAGGAGACGCTGCGTTCCAGACGCTTTAGCAGCGAGCGTAAGGTTGCGCCGCTGGGGATTGGGATTCAGGCAATGCAGCTTTCGCCATATCACGCGGGTCTTGCGGGACGACACCTTCAGCGTCTTCCAGTGGCTCCCGCTTTTCCGGCATGCTGTTTTCCCCTCCGACTTTCGCGTTCAGGTCAACCAGATGACCCAGGAACATTCCTCCGAGTTCCTCCTGACTGAGTCAGGGATTCAACACCGCGTTCCGCGGCGTACCCGTTAAACGCATCCGGTTCGTCACGTTGTGGAATATCGCTGTCCCTCACACGACTGGGTCGTCTCGCGGTGACACGCGGGTGAGGCACGCTGTCTTCGGCGTGGTTCCAACTCCCCGTCCACAACGTGGCACCCCCTTCGCTCCACGGGGTCCGGAAGGCCGTTCCCCCGCTTCTAGCTTGTCCCCGTCTCCGGTCCATGGATGGTTGCCGGCGCCGGGCTCCTCCCGGCATCCGCTCGCGACCTCCCAGCCTTTTAGCAGAAAGGAACCGGCGGGCCGGCACAAGACCGCTCCTCAGCCGGGCAAGGCGGGGCATGACATGGAGCGTGGGGACATGATAGGTTGAAATCCCAGCTACAATGGGGCCGGTGCAGATCCGACACGAGTCTAAAGGCAGGACTTCACCTGGCCCATGCCGAAAGACCTGTGATCGGGTTCGCGCAAAGTCAGTCTGGCCTTATAATTCAGCGGGATGGCCCGAATGGGGTCGATCGCCGCGGCGATTTTCCAACCGACGGCTGGGCTACGACCCCGACGCGAGACGGGATCTTAGACGGATTCGTCGAGCTAACAGGAAGGACCGATGAGCCAAGCCCGTATCATGCTCCAGGTTCGGGGCCTCGACTGCCCGACCGAGGTCGCGGCGCTTTGCGCGGCCCTGCGCGATCAGGAGGCGATCACCGGACTGGGGTTCGACCTGATCCACGGGACGATGACCGTGGATTACCACGCAGGGGCCGTCGATCCGGTCGGGCTGGCCCGGCTGATCGTCGAGCGGACCGGGATGCAGGCGACCGTGCAAGGGGAGCCCGAGGGATCAGGGCCCTCATGGTGGTCGCGATACGAGCAGTGGGTCCTGACGGTCGGCTCGGGACTGGCACTCGCGCTGGGGATGGCATTCTCCTGGCTGGGGCCGGCGATGGGCCTGGAGAGTGTGACCGCGGGCCGGCTGTCCGTGTTCGGGTATGCGATGGCCGTCGCCATCGGGGGAGTGGGGCTGTTTCCCCGGGCGGCGCGGAACCTGTTGCGGCTGCACCTGGATATCGACGTGCTCATGGGACTGGCGATCCTCGGCGCCATGGCCCTGGGCGAGTGGAATGAGGCCGCGACGGTGGCCTTTCTGTACGGGCTCTCCGAGGCGCTGGAGGCCCTGAGCCTGGACCGCGCCCGGCGATCGATCCGGGCGCTGCTGGACCTGGCCCCGCCCACGGCCGAGCGGATCGGGCCGGATGGCACGATCCAGGTCGTGCCGGCCGGCCAGGTGCGTACCGGCGATCGCCTCCTGGTGCGGGCCGGCGACACGATCCCGGTCGACGGCGAGGTGGTCTCGGGCCGTTCGAGCGTTCGACCAGAAGACGATCACGGGCGAGTCGGTCCCCGTGGTGCGGGAGCCGGGCGACCCGGTCTACGCCGGGACGGTCAACGGCGAGGGGACGCTGGAGGTCCGGGCATCCGGCCCGGTGGGAGACGCGTTGATCTCCCGGGTCGTGGACCAGGTGCGGGCCAACCAGGCGGGCCGCGCCCCGATCGAGCGGCGGATCTCCCGGTTCGCCGCCGTGTACACTCCGATCGTCGTGGGGCTGTCCCTGCTGGTCATGCTGGGGCCGCCGCTGTTCGCCGTGATTCAGGGCGGGCCGTCGGCGTGGGACTGGGGGTTGTTTCGCGAGTGGTTCAGCCGGGGACTCGTGGTGCTGGTGATCGCCTGCCCGTGTGCGCTGGTGATCGCCACGCCGGTGGCCATCGTCAGCGGACTGGCGGCGGCGGCGCGGGCGGGCATCTTGATCCGAGGCGGCGAATACCTCGAGGAGATCGGCCGGCTCCGCGCCCTGGCCTTCGACAAGACGGGAACCTTGACCCAGGGTCAGCCGGACGTGGTCGAGGTCGTCTGTGCCCCCGGCCATGCAGGACGAGGAACGCATGGTGCGGATCGCCGCGGCGCTGGGGGACCGAGGCGGCCATGTCCTGGGCAAGGCCATCGCCCGATACGCCCGGGGCCGGAGCCTGGAAGTGCCGCTCGCCGACAACTATCGTGCGATCCCCGGCCGGGGTGCCCACGGGCAGGTCGACGCGGAGGAATACCACCTGGGCAGCCATCGCTACATCGACGAAGAGGGTCTCTGCCGCCCCGAGTTCCACGACCAGCTCGACCAGGCGGAGAACTCCAGCTCGGTCGGGACGGCGGTCGCCTTGACGGCCCATAGCGGCCCGATGGGCTGGATCCGGCTGGCCGACCGGCCGCGTCCCGAGGCGGCGCGGGTGCTGGCCGAGCTGCACCGGATGGGCCTGCGGACGATCATGCTCACCGGTGATAACGCCGGGACGGCCGCCGCGATGGCCCGCGAGCTGGGCGTCGGCGAGCAGCTGCGCGGGCCTCCTGCCGGCCGATAAGGTCTCCGCCATCGCCGAGCTCGATGCCCGCCACGGGCCGACCGGCATGGTCGGCGACGGTGTCAACGACGCCCCCGCCCTCGCCGCGGCGAAGGTCAGCATCGCCCTGGGCGGGATCTCCAGCGGCGCCGCGCTGGAGACCGCCGATATCATCCTCCTGGCCGACGACCTCGGCCGGCTCCCCTGGCTGATCCGACACAGCCGGTCCACCCTCGGCGTCATCCGCCAGAACATCGCCCTGGCCCTGGTGACCAAGGCACTGGTCCTGCTCCTGGCCGTCTTCGGACTCGCCAACCTCTGGATGGCCATCGCCGCCGACGTCGGCACCAGCCTGCTCGTCGTCGCCAATGCGATGCGGCTGCTCCGCCGACAGGCCAGAATAGCCGATGTCAGGTACGATCAAATCCTGGACTTCCCAAGACTCAGAGGTGCTCGATGACCGAATTGACTCTGGAATCTCTCGCCAGACGCGTTGAAGCGCGCTGGAGACCGCACTGGCGATGAAGGAATCGAATCGCTCGCCGAAAGACTGGCGCAAAGTGATTGGCATGTTTCGCGATAGTGAGTTCATGCGCGAGGTCGATGAGGAATGTGAGCGGATGCGTGAAGCGGAGCGTGAGTCGGCGCGACGCGGTGAGGCACCGGAATGATCATCATCGACACGGACCATGCCACTCATCTGAAGTATCCCGAAAGCGACCGAGGCCGCCGCCTCATCGATCGGCTGATGCGCCGTTCCGCAATCTGAAGTCGTTGGCGTGTCGATCGTCACGGTCGAAGAGCGCATGCGTGGTTGGCTAGCCGTGATTGCCAAGGAGAAACTGACCGTTCGCCAGGTGGCTGGCTATCGAGAGCTGGCTCAGTTGTTCGAGTTCTATCAAGAATTCGGTAGATTTCCTGTCGCTTACTCCACAGACGTATCCTTCCATTCCCGGGCGACCGTGTGGTCTTGCGGCCCGCCAGCCCCCGTCAGGCGATCGATGCGACTTATCCTTTTGTCTCCCATGGCCCGAATCCAGCAACGGCCCAAATCGACCTACATATCCATCAGGTTCGGCACGCCTCTTGCAGTAATCATGATTCCAATTACGGCTCCGAGAGATTCTCCGAAGGGCCAACCGATGGTCCAACCCGATGAGTGATCGGCCCGGTTTCCGCGGGCGGATTTGATGCCAGGCGGGGCCAGCACCAATTTGAGTTCGACATCACGGATCCACCCGCCGGATCGGGCCTGCGCCCGCAACCCGGCGATCTCACAACGAGGGCCTGACGGCCGCTCTAACCGGACAGGAGATCAGCCATGACGACCACCCTGCGAAGCGATCGGCGGACTCGGCGGAATGCCCTGTTCAACCTGGAATGCCTCGATGATCGGATCGTCTTGTCGGCGGCCTCCGCGGTCGCCGCGGCGGAGGCCCATCTCGCCCTCGAGGTCTCCCTGGGGCATCCCAAGGCGGTGGAAAAGGCGACCATCACCCTCGATCGGGATGAGGCCCGACTTGCCAGGTACGACGCCAAGCATCATATCATGACGAGTTCCGCGGTGACCAACAGCAACGCGGCCTCTTCATCTGCGGTCTCGTTGACCGGCACCACTACCAGTACGACCCCAGTCTCCCCGGTCACTCCGAACCTGGCCGTAACGGCATCCACCCCGGCGGCCACGACTTCGACAACGACCTCGACTTCGACTCCGGTCGTTCTCGGCCTTCCACCGGCCCGCTCCCGAGCAATTTGAGCCCCAGCTTCAGTCCGTCTACACGCAATTCGAGGCCTCCGTCGGCTCGAGCGGAAGTGCTAACTTCAGCCCGACCGGGCTCCCCCAGGGGATGATCATCAGTGGCAACAACATTGGAATCGATTTCCAGACGAGCAATTTTGACGCCTTCGACAAGGACTTCGCCCAACTCGAGAGCGATGGTCTCCGGGTCAGCTCCGATTTACCCGGGTTAGGGATCATTGAGGGCATGTTGCCGATTTCGGCGCTCCCCGAGGCCGCAAAGCATGTCTGCATCGGCCAGCGTGACGCCGATGTTGCAATAGAATGGCGTGATCGCGACCGACTGAATGCATGCAATGGTCCGGACCGACCTCTCGCTCAGGGGGTGGGCCGGACCTTTTCCTTGCGACCGGATCGGGACCAAGGCCGCTGACGAAACTCAGAGACATGTTCACGCGAACGGTCCGCGCCCGTTGGCGAGCCTGGTTGGCGCGGGGATAGTGTTTCCGAGCTTCTCCGAGAGACGTCGAGCCGCCTCGGTTGAAAAGGCAACGGGTGCCGGGCGTCAGCCCTCGGGAGCGAACGGCTCCACGGGCCCGGGATTGACCTTCGCCGGGCCACCCTGGGCCTGGCGGCGCTGGATCTCCGCCTCGATCGCGGCGACCTCATCGGCGCTGGCGAGCACTTCGAAGGTGAGGTCCACGACGTAACGGCCGCCGGGCGGCAGGGTGACGACGCGGCCGCGGGCCTTTTCGAACGGGAGCTTATTGGGGTAATTCGTGGCGGGCTCCAGCCCGGTGACATATCCGTCGCGCAGACCGGCGGTGTTCTTCCACAAGGTGAACGCCGGGAGCTGGTCCTTGCGGAACCGGAGCACGACCGCCTTGTCGCCCGCCTGGTTGCGGAGCATGGCCAGCGTTGCCCTCCGCCGGGCGATTCGGCGTGCAAGTCGTAGTAATACACTTGCTCGGCAAAGCCCGGCTCGGGGGCGCCGTAGCGGTCGTGATGGTCGATGCCCTCCTGGGCCCGGGCGTCGCGCGGGGTCACGGTCCGGATCGGGGCGACGAACCGCGCGCCCTCACCGAGGAACGGGGGGCCGAAGTTGCAATGGTAGAGGATCTGCATCTCGACCGGCTGGTCCTTGAGGTTGATGAACTCGTCGTGGATCGAGAGCACGTTCGAGCCGGGCACGGTTGCGTAGCGCGTCTCCATGCGGATCTGCGGCCCGAAGAGGCGCGACTCCTCGACATGCCCCTCGATGACGATCTCGTGAGGCGGCTCGGCGTCGATGTGCACGGCGACATACGACGCGGGGATATTCGCGATCCGGCCGTGCAGGCCGAAGGTCGTATGGCTCTCCGAGCCGTCGGGATGGACCGTCTTGACCTCGAACGGCGCCCCGTTGTTCTCCAGCCCGCAGCGGGCCATCAGCTCGTCGTAGCCGTCGAGCCAGCCCAGGCCGCCGGCCGCCATCAGGTTCACGAACCACGGATGGACCGGGCCGTCGGTGATCGGCGACTCCCAGCCCAGGTAATTCCCCAGGTAGAAGCCCTTCCACAAGCCCATGCCCCGCGTCGGCACGATCGCGAACCGCAGCGCCCCGTTGTCCACCACGATCAGGTCAACCCCGTCGCGACGGCCGCCCCGCAGCCGGCGCTTGCTCACCGACCAGGGGGCCGTCACGGCCAGGCCCAGTTGAGCCGCATCCACCGTCAGGTCCTCGACCCACACCTCGTGCGAGACATCCGTCAGCATAAATGTCGGCATATCGAATGTCGCTTTCTCGATAGGTCCGCGGCTCGCCGGCTCGTGCGGCCGATCGCGGATCGCTCGCGCAGGCGTCCGTCTGGTCTTGCGGCCCGTCGACCCGACGGGCGATCGATGCGACTTATCCTATTGCCTCACACGGGCCGAATCCAGCGGCTGCCCATTTGGCGGGCGTATCCATCAGATTCGGCACGCCTCTTGCACTTGCTATTATCCCAATGCGGCTCCGACAGATCTTCCGAAAGGCCAAGCGATGGCCCGATCCAAGGAGTGAGCGGCCCGGTTTCCGCGGGCGGACTTGATGGCAGAGCGGGGCCAACACCAATTGAGTTCGACATCACGTGATTTCACCCGCCGGATCGGGTGCGCCCGGATCCCGGCGATCTTCCACAGCGAGGGCCTGACGGCCGCTCCAACCGGACAGAGGAGATCCAGCCATGATGACCACACTGCGAAGCGATCGGCGGACTCGGCGGAATGCGATGTTCGACCTGGAATGTCTCGATGATCGGATCGTCCTGTCGGCGAGCCTCCGTGGCCGCCGTCGCGGAGGCCCATGTCGCCGCGGTCTCCTCGGCGCATGCCAGGGCCGCAGAGAAGGCGGAAATCGCTCTCGAGCGGCATGAGCCAGGCTCGCGAGGATCGAGGACGTTCGCACGGTCAGGCTGACCAGACACGAAGGCGGTAATCTCATTCCGCCAGAGTCACCGTGGCCCCGGCCATGAGTTCCTCCGCGTCGGCCAGTCTAGCGGCACCCGCGGCTGCGACGGCCGTCTTGGATACCATGAGTTCCTCCGGGTCGGCCAGTCTGGCGGCACCTGCGGCTGCGACGGCCGTCTTCGAACCGCAACCTCGACAACCACCACGAACCCCGCGAGCGTGGTCGCCACGACCACCACACACCCGGTCATCACGACAACCACATCACCGGCCCCGACTTCGACTTCGACTTCCTCGGGCTCGGGCACGGGCACATCCACCACGCTCCCGGCCAATGTGAGCGTCCAGCTTCAGTCGCATCTACTCGCAATATGAGACTTATGAGAGCGCGGGCGGCAGTGGTACATTCAGTCCGACCGGAGTCAACGCGATCGTCATCAGCGGCACCAATGTCGGAATCAATTTCCAATCGAGCGATTCCGCCGACTTCAACACGTTCCTCACCCAGCTTCAGAGCGACGGCCTCCAGGTCACCACCGACTCCGCCACCTACGGGATCATCGATGGCATGTTGCCGATCGCACAGCTCCCCGCCGTCGCGCAGATCTCGTCGACGGCCAGCGTGACACCAATGTTCTATCCGATAATGCATTGATCGCGACAGATCGAATGCATGCACAGGTCCGGATCGATCTCTCGTTCAGAGGGGTTGGCCGGACCTTGCCTTTGCCGCGGACCATGAACGGCGCGCCGATCGGATCGGAGCAGCGCATACTGGCGACGAAAGTCTCTGGCATGTTGACGCGAGCCATCCTCGCGGATTAGCCTGACCTTGAGGCTGAAGGCCGGTTTCCGTTTCGGTTCGGAGCGTAGCATCCGGTCTTTGGTCGATTTCGCCCGGCCTGAAATCCGGGAGCAACCTGAAACGACTGAAACAAGGAGAACGACTCCCATGGCAGAGGTCAACGACCGGAGAATGAAGGAGTCGGATTGCCCGGACTGCGCGACGGTCCCGCTCTCACGACGTGAGTTTGTCAGGGGCGTCGGGGCCGGTGTCCTGGCGGCCTCGGTCCCGTTCCTGGGTCGGGTCGCCGCGGCGGGAGAACCGGCCAAGGTCGGTCCGTCCCCCTCGTCGGCCGCCGAGACCGCGGTCGCCCGGTTCCACAAGACCCTGACAAAAGAACAGCGCAAGGAACTCTGGTTCCCGTTCGACGACCCCAAGCGGTCGATGGTCAACAACAACTGGGCGATCGTCAAGCCGAAGATCAGCGACCTGACTCACCGAGCAGCAGGCCCTCTGCCAGGAGATCATGAAGAACCTGTGCAGCGAGGAAGGCTACGAGCGGTTCACGAAGCAGATGGAAGACGACGACGGGGGATTCGAGAACTACCACGTGGCCGTCTTCGGCGAGCCGGGTACGGACAAGCCGTTCGAGTGGGTCCTGTCCGGCCGGCACGACACTCTCCGTGCCGATGGCAACAGCGTCGAGGGCGCCGCCTTCGGCGGTCCGATCTTCTACGGCCACGCCGCCGATGGCCACAACAACGAGGACGCCAAGCACACTAACAATGTTTGGTGGTATCAGGCCGAGCAGGCCAACAAGATCTTCAAGACCCTCGAGCCGGCTCAGCGGCACTCAGGCCCTCATTGACAGGGCCCCGAGCCGACCAGCCCAAGGTGATCAAGCTCAGGGGGGATCAGCTTCCCAAGACCGGGCTGGATATCGCCGGCCTCGACGGCCAGCAGAAGGCCATGGTCCGCGACCTCCTCGAAAAGATGCTCAGCCCCTTCCGTGCCATGGATGCCGCCGAGGTCCGCGAATGCCTCGACGTCAACGGCGGCGTTGATAAGCTCCGCATGACCTTCTTCAAGGAAGGCGACATTGGCAACGACGGCGTCTGGGACATCTGGAAGCTCGAAGGACCCGCCTTCGCCTGGTACTTCCGCGGCTCCCCGCACGTCCACACCTGGCTCAACGTGGCACGGAAAGCCTGACGCTTTGGAGTGGCACCACCGAGTGACCACGCACTCATGTGCGTGGTCACTCGCCGCGACCTCGCACCGCCTGATGGCGTTCAGCGAGACGTCTCGGAAAGCCAAGGGCGGCCTGAAGGGCCGCAGGAGCCCAGCCCGGGGTGAAACCCCGGGGACCAGGATGGGCCGGCCCCACTCCGGTGCACCCTGAAGGGGTGCAGGAGCGGGTGCCACCTGCGGCCCTTCAGGCCGCGGCAGGATGGGGGTGGCCGTTGGTTCCCGGGGTTTCACCCCGGGCTTTGCTCCCGCGGCCCTTCAGGCCGCCAGGAACCTCTGGTAAACACCAGAACTCCTTCCGCTGTAGAACTAACCACTTGTTACGAGCTACTCGCCACTAACGATTTAACGGTTGAGCATTGCGCGATAACACGCGATGATCCGCGCAGGT
The DNA here is from genome assembly GCA_963842405.1 of uncultured Isosphaeraceae bacterium. Classification (GTDB taxonomy): domain Bacteria; phylum Planctomycetota; class Planctomycetia; order Isosphaerales; family Isosphaeraceae; genus CAVZRC01. The sequence continues at coordinate 12,239 of CAWJGW010000007.1, forward strand.
ATCCTCACCGATGAGGATGGCTTCGGTCTGCTCAAAGGATTCTCTTGGCTGCCAGATGGCCACCGAGGGCGTTGATGCGGGTCGGTGCGATGCGCGAAGACCTGGTACGAAGGCTGGGCGTAAGCTTCCTGGTGGTCCAGGGGCTGGGCGGACTCGCCTGGTGGGTGGTCCTGCTGACGTTCCCGAAGGCACGGGTTTTCTTCGTGGCACCCGGGGCGCCGGAAGTCACGCTCCTGGCCTTCGCGATCGCCGATCTGATCCTCTACGTCGGCGGCTCCCTCGCGGCCGCCTATGGGCTGATCCGGTACCGAGCATGGGCCTGGCCGATCCTGTGCGTCCACGCGGGGGCCGCGGCCTACGCATCGCTGTACGTCTTGACCCTGGCCGCCTGGTCGGGTCGTGTCACGGTCGGAGCGGCATTCATGGCACCGTCACTCGTCGTCCCGCCCTATCTGGCGTGGCGGCTCCGTCCGTCGAGGTGAGCCTTGGCAGCCCCGATCCCCAGCCGACAGGCACGGCCCGCATCGGCCGCCTGGAATGTCGCCAAGACTCTCATCCAATCCGCGGTCTTCTGGTCCACGCTCTTGTTCCTGATCCCCTCGATGATTTACCGGTTGGAAGGGGCGATCGGCCTGGGAACGCTCCGGTTCGCCGCGCCGGGCTGGCGAGTCGCCGCAGTGGTGTTATTCGCGCTCTGTGGGACGCTCGGGCTGACGAGCGGGCTCATCATGGCGATCCGGGGGCGCGGGACACCGCTGCCACTAGATTGCACGCGCGAGCTGGTCGTGGCCGGGCCTTATCGATACGTGCGAAACCCGATGGCCATCGCCGGGCTCGGCCAGGGTGCGGCGGTCGGGCTTTACCTCGGGTCGCCGTCGGTCCTGGCGTACGTACTGGCGGGCCTCTTGATCTGGAACTTTGGCGTCCGGCCGGGCGAGGAAGCCGACCTGGAGGTCCGGTTCGGCGCGGCTTACCGCGATTACCGGCGCCGGGTGACCTGCTGGCTCCCGCGCTGGCACGGCTACGACCCGGGCGCCGAGTAGCCGGCCGTCGTCGCCGACCGTGGCTGGGGCTCAATCTTCGACGTGGACGCGCCGGACGCCCAGGGCGATCAGCCGGATCGGCAGGTCGCCGAGCACCGGCAGGCGAGGGATGAGCCGGACCCAGAGCGGCAGTCGGAATCGGCCGGTCGCTCGCAAGGCGCGTGCGATATAGAGGCGATAAGCAAACTCCTGCATGATTTGCATAACGCGCGTGGGCCATTCGCGCCGGCGCTGCACGGCGCGAAGGTCGCGCTGAGACAATCGGCGGGCCAGCAAGGGCCGGGCGAGGATGTTGGCCGCCTCGACGGCATCCTGCACGGCATTGCCGATCCCGACCCCGCCGACCGGCGACATGACGTGCGCCGCATCGCCGATCAGCAGGAGCCCGGGTTGCCACCATCGCCGGAGCCGGCTCACCTCCACCGACAACACCGGCGCCTGACGCCAGTCGGTCAGCGATTCGAGGCCCCAGGCCAGCCTCGGCGCGAGCTCGGCGATCGACCTCCGCAGTTGGTCGAGCCCCGCGGCGCGGACCCGCGGGTAAGTCCCCTTGGGGATGACGTAGCCGATCTGCCATTGGTCGCCGCGGCTGAGCACGATCATGTAGCGGCCCGCACCGAGGAACCCCCCGCCGGCTTCCGAGAGGTCGCCCGGACGGCGCGGCAGCCGCAGCCACAAGAGGTCGATCGGAGGGCCCGCGCGCACCGGCACCGCACCGACGAGCTGCCGCAGCTTCGAGAACCGGCCGTCGGCACCGACCGTCAAGTCGGCCCGCACCGCGTGCCATTGGTCGTCCGGCCCCCGGTAGCAAACCCCGCGGACCTCCCCGCCTTCGACGATCAGCCGCTGGACGGTCGCCCCCATCACGCGCCGGAATGCCGGAAACCGGTCCGCCTCCTCGGTGAGGGTCCGCAGGAAATCCGACTGGGGCAGCATCGTGACGTACGGAAACGACGTGCGCAGCCGACCCAGGTCGCCGACCTCGAGCTCGCCACCGGGCGTGTGAAAGGTCATCGTCCGCATCTTGCCGTGCGGGAGCCGGAGGAGTCGCTCGGCCAGGCCCAGCTCAGCCATGATCTCCATGACCGACGGGTAGAGCGTGTCGCCGCGAAAGTCACGATCGAAATCCCGGTGGGCCTCGAGCAAGACCGTCTCCACGCCGCGCCGGGCCAGCAACAGGGCGAGCACGACCCCGCCGGTCCCCCGCCGACCACGCAGCAAGTCGTCCGATCGACGTCTTGCACGACCTCATCAATCGCCCGATCGTCGAGATCCATCAGCCTTTTCCTCGGTTCGCCCGTTCAATTCGACTGTGCCACGCGGCGCCGAGCGACCTCGAACAGGGCCTGGATCTCCTTGGTCTCGGCGGACTCGGTTGATCTCGCAAGATACGCCTGGAGCGGGTCGATCGCCTCGCCCGGACGATCGGCATTGAGGCAGAGTATGCCCATGTCCTGAACTTCCCGAGGGTCGAGCGGGTTGAGCGCGGTCAGCCGGCGCTGGACCGGCAGGGCCAACGGGATATCATTCGCATTGAGGTAGATCGCCTTCACGTTCCGGAGCATCCGCGTGACGACCACCGCGATGGGGCAAGCCGCCGCCATGGCATCGGTGAGAGCCACCGGCTGCTGGAGGATGTCCGAGAGCTTGCGCTCGCAGGCCTCGCGACTCATCGCATTCCCGCTATCGTAGGGGTCGACGAACCACGTCTGCTCCCCGTCGTCGACCCGCAGCATGAAATGCGCCGGCAGGTTGACTCCCGCCATCGACAGCCCCAACGGCTCCGCCACCGCCTGGTAGAGCACCGACAGGCTGATCGGGATCCCCAGCCGGCGGTCGAGCACCTCGTTGAGATAGCTGTTCCGCGGGTCGTAATAGTCGTCGCTCGTTCCCGCGCATCTCCTCCTCGACGTACAAGACCCAGTTGATCTGCCCGAGGATGTCGCGCACCTTCGCCCCGCGGGGGCATCGGACGCGGACCCGGTCGGCGAAGTCCTGGATCCGGACCAGGTAGGACTCGATCTCCAGGTCGGGATAAGCGTCGCGGGCGATCTCCAGGGCGATCCGCGCCAGGTGCACGGGACCGTCGCCGACCAGCAATCGCTGGAACTCGGGGCTGTCGGCAAAGGGAGAGCGCACGCGACGGACCTCCGATTTTCGTCACATTCGACGCGAACGATCGGATGCAACGACATCCTCTCTCAACGTACCGGGGTGCTTGCCGGCCGGCAACGTCGCGATCGGGTCCTGTCGGCACTCGATTTGGAGGCCCGGGTCGGATAGGTTGTTATTGCGGTTTTCCCACGGATTGCGATCGCCGGACGGAGCCGGCTCCTACATGAGACCGCTGTAGGAGGGGGTCCTGTCCCCCGACCATCCGCTTGATCCCGTCCAGCGAGGGACTCCCGGCGATGTCGTCCATTTTCAGCTTGGTCGCGTTGGTCTTGCCCGTCCTGGGCCAGCAGGCTCCCGAGAAGGGCGCCGCGTTGCAGACGGTCGCCGAGCGGAGCGGCTATCGCGCCACCGCGCGGTATGACGACGTCATGGCATGGTGCAAGGAGTTCGCCAAGGCGACGCCGAACGCCTACCTCACCGAGCTGGGCCGGACGTCGGAAGGGCGATCGCTCCCGCTGTTGATCGTCGCCGATCCGCCGATCAAGACCCCCGCCGAGGCCACACGATCCGGCAAGCTGGTCTGCTTCGTCATCGGCAACATCCACGCCGGGGAAGTCTGCGGCAAGGAAGCCCTGCCGATGCTGCTCCGCGAGGTCTTTGCCGGTCCGCATCCCCCCTTGTTGAAGGACATCGTCCTCGCCGTGGCGCCGATCTACAACGCCGACGGCAACGAGCGGGTCTCGAAGACCAACCGGCCCGGCCAGGTCGGCCCCGAGGAGGGGATGGGCCAGCGGGCCAACGCACGCGGCCTCGACCTCAACCGCGACTTCATCAAGCTGGAGGCACCGGAGACCCGCGGACTGGTCAAGTTCCTCAACGAGTGGAATCCTCATCTCTTCATCGATACCCACACGACCAACGGCTCCTATCACCGTTACACGATTACCTACGACGGCCCGAAGAACCCGGCCGGCGACCCCAAGGTCATCGGCTTCATGCGCCAGACGTTCTTCCCCGAGGTCACCAAGAACTTCGAGAAACGGACCGACCTCAAGGCGTTCTACTACGGGAATATCGACCGGGACCACACCAAGTGGACCACCTATCCGGCCGAGCCCCGTTACGGCACGACCTATGTCGGGCTGAGGAACCGGCTGTCGGTCCTCTCCGAGGCTTACTCCTATGCCCCGTACAAGACGCGGGTGCTGGCGACTCGCGACTTCGTGCTCGGCTGCCTGGAAATCGCGGCGGGCCGCAAGGCCGAGATCGTCCGGCTGCTGGCCCCGTCGCGGCGATCCGGTGCGTCCTCGCAGGAGGCGGACCAGGTGGCGATCCGGTCGCGCGTCAAGGCCGGCCAAGGAGCCGGTGACGATCCTCGGGTTCGAAGAGGCCGCGACGCGAATGGCCGCCGCATCAAGACCGATGTGACCAAGGACTACAAGGTCGAGCTGGTCAACGAGTTCGAGGCGGCCGAATCGGTTGCCCGCCCGTTCGCCTACCTGATCCCGCCGACGTTCGGCGAAGCCGTGGCGGCCCTCCAGCGGCACGGGCTGGAAGTCCTGGAGCTCCGCGAGGACATCGAGCTCGACCTCGAGGTCTACAAGATCGACGCGATCGAAAAGTCGCCGAGGCGGTTCGAGGGCCATCAGGCCGTCGACGCTGAAAGTCAGCAGCCAGAAGGCGGCGCGGCTGGTTCCGGCCGGCACCCTGGTGGTGAAGACGGCCCAGCCGCTGGGCACGCTGGCGGTCGGCCTGCTCGAGCCCCGCTCGGAGGACGGCCTCGCCACCTGGAACTTCTTCGACGCCGGATTGAAAGTCGGGGGCGACTTCCCCGTGGTCCGGCTGCCCCGGTCCGCTCCCCTGTTCACGACGGGCGCCGAGCCGCTCGCCGAGAGCCAGGGGCCACCGCGGCCGATCACGCTCGCGACGGGCGGAGGCGGCGGTGGCCGCGGCGGCCGCGGCGGCTTCGGATTCGGCGGCCAGGCGCGCTGGCTCGACGGCGAGCACTGGCTCCAGACCCGCGAGGGACGGCTCCTCAAGTTCGACGCCAGGACCGGCCGCTCCCAGCCGTTCGTCGATGCCAAGGTACTGGCAAAGGCCCTGGCCCGCATCCCATCGATCGATGCCGAAACCGCCGAATCGATCGCGAGCCAGACGACATTCGACATGGACCCGGCCAAGAAGGGCTTCCTGTTCGAACACGACCAGGACCTGTACTACGCCACGTTCGACGGCTCCACGGCCGTCCGCCTGACGAACCAGCCCGGCCGCGAGCAATGGCCCCAGTTCAGTCCGGACGGCAAGCACGTCGCGTTCGTCCGCGACTTCGACCTGTACGCAGTCGACATCGCCACCCAGAAGGAGCACCGCCTGACCACCGGCGGGCGCGAAGACCTGCGTCATGGGCAGGCCGACTGGGTCTACTTCGAGGAGATCTGGAACCGGCGCTGGCCGTCGTTCTGGTGGAGTCCCGACTCGAAGCGACTCGCGTTCATGGAGTTCGACGACGCGGGCGTCCCCTATCACACGGTCCTCGACGACGCCTTCAGCGCGACGGCGCGGAACGTCGAGAAGACGCACTATCCCCGCTCCGGCGAGGCCAATCCGAAGGTGCGGCTGGGCATCGTCGGCGGCATGGGCGGCGCGGTGCAGTGGGCGGACCTCTCCGACTACTCGCCGGACTCGTCGCTGATCAGCGAGGTGGGCTGGTGGCCGGACAGCTCGGCCGCGTATTGCTACGTGCAGGACCGTGCCCAGACCTGGCTCGACCTGGTCAAGGTCGCGCCCGAAACCGGTGCGGTCAAGCGTTTGTTCCGCGACGCGACCAAGGCCTGGATCGACAGCCCCGGCCTGATCCACCCCTACAAGGATGGGACGTTCCTCTGGCTGAGCGAGCGCGACGGCTGGAAGCACATCTACCAGTACGCCTCGGACGGCACGCTCAAGGCCCAGCTCACCTCGGGACCGTGGGAGGCCCGCCGGCTGGATCACGTCGACCTCAAGGACGGCTGGATCTACTTCACGGGCACCCGCGAGGCCCCGATGTCGACCAACTTCTACCGCGTCAAGCCGGGCAGTCCCATCGAACGCCTCACGCAGACGCCCGGCACCCACACCGCGAACATGAGCCCGGACGGCAAGCTCTTCCTGTCGGGCCGGTCCGACATCCGCACCCCGGACCGCATCGGCCTTTACACCGCCGACGGCAAGCTGGTCCGGACGATCGACTCCAACCCCTCGCACGAGACGAAGCGGCTGCGGTTCGGCCCGCACGAGCGGTTCCAGATCCCGGCCCGGGACGGCTTCCTGCTGGAGGCCGAGCTGATCCTGCCGCCCGACCTCGAGCCGGGCAAGAAGTATCCGGTCTGGTTCACGACCTACGCCGGCCCGCACACCCCCACGGTCTCCGACGCCTGGGCCGGCGGCCGGATGCGGGACCACGCGATGGCCCACGAGGGTTTCGTCATCTTCCACATGGACCCGAGGAGCGCCAGCGGCAAGGGTGCCGTCTCCGCCTGGAAGGCTTACAAGCACCTGGGCGTCCAGGAGCTCGAAGACATCAAGGACGCGATCAACTGGCTCAAGCAGAAGCCCTATGTGGACGGCTCGCGGATCGGCATGAGCGGCCACAGCTACGGCGGATATATCACGTCGTACGCCATGACCCACTGCGACCTCTTCGCCGCGGGGATCGCCGGTGCGCCGGTGACCGACTGGCGCGACTATGATTCGATCTACACCGAGCGGTTCATGGGACTGCCCCAGGACAACCCGGAAGGTTACAACGCCTCGTCGGTCGTGAAGGCGGCCGGGAAGCTGCACGGCAAGCTGCTGATCCTGCACGGGGCGATCGACGACAACGTGTCGTTGCGGAACACCATGCGGCTGGTCCAGGCGCTCCAGCTCGCGAACAAGGACTTCGAGCTGATGATCTATCCGTCGTCGCGGCACGGCATCGGCGGTGCGCACTACCAGCGGATCCAGCAGGACTTCATCCGTCGCACCCTGCTCACCCCCAAGCCCGAGAAGGAGAAGACCGGCTCGCCCGGCGACATCGCCACGCCATCGACTCCGCCCGAGGGGAACCCTCCTCAACCGGAGGGCCGGGCTCGGGGTCGTCGCAGGGCTGCGGCGTCGGCACAGTAAGATTATTGTCCGTGTAGGGTGGGTGAAACCCACCGGGAAATAGCTGAACATCGGTGGGTTTCACCCACCCTACAAAAGTCGGACAAATGCCGTTGACCTCTCACCGGCGAGCACGTCGCCAGGGATTTGCCCATGCCGTTCCGCTACGACGCCACGACGAAGGGCCTTGCCCGCCGCTATCCCGAGGACTACGTCCTGTCCTTTCGCCTGGGAGATGCGTCGGACATCTACCCCTTGAACGTGGACCTCTCGGTGATCTCCGCGGCCACCGACGTGGTCCTCGGCCACGGCGACCCGCTCCGATCGGTCCTCGACCTGAACTTCCAGACCGGCCCCGATCCGGACCTACCCGACCGGATCTGCCTGTATAACGCCGCACTTCGCTATCGTTTCCATGTCCCCGTCCATAGCGTGGTGATCCTGTTGCGCCCCAAGGCCGACGATCCCAACATCACGGGGCGACTGACCTATTCGGCCCAGCCCCGGCGCGGCAAAATGGACTTCCGGTACGAGGTGATCCGAATCTGGCAGATACCGGCAAAGCGACTACTCCGTTGCGGGCCGGGCGTGCTGCCGCTGAGCGTGCTCGGCGCACTGCCTCCGGGGGTATCCATGGAGGACGGCGTCGCCGAAGTGGTCGCCCAGTTGTGCCGGCGCGTGGAACGGGACCTACGACCGGGAGGTGGCCAATCATCTCATCACCTCGACCCTCGTCGCTGTCCGGCCTGAGACTGGATCGAGAACTCGCCGTCAACATGTTCCGGAGGTATCGAGCCGTGGAAGATTCGACGACCTATCAGTACATCGTCGAGCAGGGGTGCCTGAAGGGGGTGCGAGCGATATTACTCGAGTTAGGGGCTAGCAAGTTCGGTGCACCAACCGAGAAGGTGAAGACTTCAATCCAGGAGCTGGAGGATCTCTCCACGCCTCGAAGCGCATGGGATTGCGTCTACTCACGGCGGCCACGTGGAACGAGGTTCTGGAGACACCGTAAGCTTGCCCTTGCGATCCAAACCCGGCAATGAATCGCGGTGAAACCGCCATGTCCTCGTCTCGGAGGGTTCGAGCCGTGGAAGATTCGACGACCTATCAGTACATCCTCGAGCAAGGGCCATCAAGGGAGCTACGAAAGGACGCTGCTCAATAGGGGCGATCCGATTCGGCTCACCAGTCAAGACGGTGAAGGCCAGCCATCCAGGAGCTGGAGGATCTGTCGCGACTCCGTTGTATGGTGGACTGCGGTCTGTTCACTGCAGCCTCCTGGAACGATGTCCTGGAGACAGCGTAAGGTGTCTTCGCGATTCGAACCCAGAAGTCGCGGTCGAGAGCGGAAGGTACGGAGAAATCCTCATGCCTATAGAGAGAGATTTGTTGTTATGCGAGCATTTCTACGAAGTTGCGCCCTGGAAGGAGTGGGAAAGTTTCTGCTCAGACAAGGGGAAATCAAGTTCGGCGCACCAACCGAGAAGGTGAAGGCTGCCATCAAGGAGGAGGAGGATTTCGAGCGACTGATCCGCATGGCTGTGTGTCTACTCGCCGCAACCTCCTGGGACGAGGTTCTCGACACGCGTTGATCCTCATCGAGGCCAGTCGATCATGGGCGATTCTCCCGCGCAGCCATCGACGAGAATCAACACGCCCTTCCCCGACAAAGGAGAGGGAAACGCGTCAGTCCAATAGCGGCCCGACAATTCACCTTGGGCCAGATGATGAAGGTCATCGCCGGCGTCGGCGTCGTCCTGGCCATCGTCATACAGCATCCCGATTCGATCGCTTCTATCTTCTTGATCGTCCTCATCTTCGCCGCTTGCCTCTATGGGCTCGCCAAGCTCCCTCTGCGAATCCGGCTGACCATCGAGATCCTGACCGCTTGCCTCCTCCTTGTTCTTTCCGCCTGGGTGTGGCGACCTCCGTTTTACGTCGCCCAGGCGGATCGGACGGAAAGGCTGGCCCGCTTGTGTTCGATAATGGCCGATGAGACGGACAACAGCCGCTTGAAAGCCCTCTTTCGCCGTGAAGCCGATTGGTATGGCCGACAGGCGTTCGTACTCCGGCTCCAGGCGATGTGGTATGGCTTGATCCGGTCGGTGACCAAGGAGAATCCCGTGGCCATGACCGACCGGGAACTCATCCTCGAGCTCGGGACCCTGGAAGCCATGGAGAGGCACGAGCGAATCGCCGAGCAAATGGGGATCGGCACTAAGAACGGCGCCTCGGGATCGTTATACTGACGGGGTCCCTTCTTCATTCACCTCCGGGATCGCCGGGGGAGGCTCGAACCGTGCGAGGCTGCCATGGATGTTCACCGGCTGGTCGTCATGGGACTGGTATCCTTCACGCTGCTGGCCGTCGGCGTTGCCCTGGGCTACCGCACCGAAGGCCCCGGCGACCGCGAACGGTTCGATAAGCTGTTCGCGCAGGGAAACTTCAAGGATGCCTACGAGGGTTACCGAGTCCTCGCTCTCGATCCGAAGACCGAGCCCAATCGCGTTGGGACCGACCTGGGACGAGCGGTCGAGTGCCTCTGGAAGCTGGGACGAATCGACGAGATCGACGCCTTCCGCGAGGCGGTCGTCGCGGTCCACCCGGGGAACTGGCGGCTGCTCCAGGCGGCGGCCGAGAGCTACCTGAACGACCCTCAGCACTTCGGCTTCATCGTCGCGGGCAAGTTCCATCGCGGCTGGCATCGCGGCGGAGGCCGATACGTCGGCTCGTACGAGCGCGATCGGTCCCGCGCCTTGCAGCTCCTGGTTCAAGGACTGGATCGTGCGCGGTCGGACCCCGATCGCGGCGCGGCGGGCCGTTACCTGCTGACGCTCAGCCACGCCCTCATGGGCGACCGGGCGGAAAACAAATCCTGGCGGCTCCAGAACCTCACGCCCCTCGACGTCCTGGCCGACTACGATGAGGGTGGTTACGGTTCACTTGGGGCGGACAGCAAGCCGGGGCACCCGTCGAGCCCGACGGGACGCCCGTTTATTACCGGGTCCCCGAGAGCTTTCGAAAGGCCAGGAACGACGGCCAGCGCTGGCGGTGGGCACTCGCCCAGGCCGTCGAAGCCGATCCCGGCCTGCTCAACACGACGCGCTCGGTCACTGGCCGGTTTCTGGCTCAGCCAGTTCGGCACCCAGACCCTGATCGGGGCGGCGTACTCCGGCCGGCCCGCCAGCGACCTTCCCGAAGCCTCCGGCCCCTATGCGCTGGACACGCTCAAGGACGACGAGACGATCGCCCGGCTCGCCACCGGCATCAAACGGTTTACGCTCCCCGACGAGTTCAACCCGATCAAGATCGACCTGGCGATCGCCGACAATCCGAAGACCGGACATGGGGAAGAGGCCCTGACCGCCCTGGCAACGATCTTCGAGAACCGCCGCCAGTTCGACCGGGCCGCCGATTACCTGAAGCGAAGCCGAGACACCTATGGCGATAAGAACGGCGGCTGGAAAACGCAGCGCCTCGACCAGATCCTCGGCGCCTGGGGCCAGTTCGATGCGATGGCACCGCAGCCCGCCAGCCGGGGGGCCTCGGTCGACTTCCGCTTCCGCAACGGCCGCCGCGTTCAGTTCGAAGCCCACGAGGTCCTCGTCGGCAAGCTCCTGAAGGACGTCAAGGACTACATCACCTCCGGACCGAAGCAGATCGACTGGCAGAAGGTCAACATCAATGACATCGGTTCCCGCCTGGTTGCCCAGAACCAGCAACAGTATGTGGGCCGTTCCGTCGCCCAGTGGGACCTGGACCTCGAGCCGCTGCCGGGCCACCTCGACAAGCGGATCACCGTCACCACGCCGCTCCAGAAGGCCGGCGCCTACCTGCTCACCGCTCGCATGGAGAACGGGAACACCAGCCAGATCGTGGTCTGGGTCGACGACACGGTCATCGTCAAGAAGCCTCTCACGGACAAGGCGTACTACTTCGTCGCCGATGCCCGCACCGGCCAGCCGGTTCCCCGGGCCGCGGTCGAGCTGTTCGGCTGGCGACAGGTGCAAGTGGATGGCAAGAACGAGTTCCGGGTCGAGACCAAGTCGATGTCGCTCAAGACCGACGATGACGGCCAGCTCCAGGTGCCGCTCGCCGATCTGACCGACCCGAGGAGGTATTATCAATGGCTCGTCACCGCGACGACGACGGAGGGCCGATTCGCCCACCTGGGCTTCACCAACATCTGGTATCTTCGGCGCAGCGAGACCCTGCCTATGACCAGGTGAAGGTCTACACGATCACCGACCGGCCGGTCTATCGTCCCGGCTCGCCGGTGCGGTTCAAGTTCTGGGTCGCACGCGCCCGATACGATCAGCCGGTTGCCTCGGAGTTCGCCGGCCAGACCTTCGCCGTCGAGATCCAGAATCCCAAGGGGGACAAGGTCTTCGCGAAGACCTTCAAGGCCGACGCCTTCGGCGGCTTCGACGGCTCGTTCGAGCTGCCTTCCGACGCGATGCTCGGGGTTTATCAGGTCTTCATTCCCAGAGCGTGGCGGCGGCTCGTTCCGGGTCGAGGAGTACAAGAAGCCCGAGTTCGAGGTGAACGTCGAGGCCCCGAAGACGCCGGTGATGCTCGGCGAGAAAGTCTCGGCGACCATCAACGCGAAGTACTACTTCGGCGGACCGGTCGCCGAGGCGAAGGTCAAGTACAAGATCACCCGCACGACGGCCGACGCGCGCTGGTATCCCGCCGCCCGATGGGACTGGCTGTTCGGCTCGGGCTACTGGTGGTTCGCCGCCGATTCCTCGTGGTATCCCGGCTGGTCGCGGTGGGGCATGCTCCGGCCCATAGTTGCGTGGTGGGGGCGTCCCGCAGGCGCCTCCCGAAGTGGTGGCCGAGGCCGAGCTGCCGATCCGGCCCGATGGGACGCTCCCCATCGAGATCGACACCGCGATGGCCAAGGCAGCCCACCCGGATCAGGACCAGCGGTACGAGATCACGGCCGAGATCACCGACCAGTCCCGCCGCACGATCGTCGGCACGGGGACCGTGCTGGTCGGCGCAAGCCCTTCAGCGTCTATACCTGGGTCGATCGCGGCCACTACCGCGCGGGCGACACGATCGAGGCCGAAGTCCGCGCCAGACGCTCGCCCACAAGCCGGTCGCCGGCAAGGGGACGCTCAAGCTGCTCAAGATCGCCTACGACGCCGAGCGAAAGCCGGTCGAGACGCCCGTCGAGAGCTGGGACCTGACGCTCGACGCCGACGGTCAGGCCCGACAGACGATCAAGGCATCGGCCCCGGGCCAGTACCGGCTCTCCTCGACGATCGACGACGGCCACGGCCACGCGATCGAGGGCGGCTACCTGCTCACGATCACCGGGCAAGGGTTCGACGGCGCGAGCTTCCGATTCAACGACCTGGAGATCATCCCCGAGAAGAAGGAGTACCGGCCCGGCGAGACGCTCCGGCTGTTGATCAACACAAACCAGGTGAACTCCACGGTCCTGCTCTTCGTCCGGCCGACGAACAGCGTGTACCTGCCGCCGAAGGTCGTCCACCTGCGGGGCAAGAGCACCGTCGAGGAGATCGGCATCGTCCCCGGCGACATGCCCAACATCTTCGTCGAGGCCCTGACGGTCGCCGACGGCAAGGTCCACGACGAAGCCCGCGAGATCGCCATCCCGCCCGAGTCGCGGGTCGTCGATGTCGCGGTCGAGCCTTCCCAGAAGACGTACAAGCCCGGCCAGAAGGCCAAGGTCAAGGTCAAGATCACCGGCCCCGACAAGAAGCCGTTCGTGGGTTCGACGGTGGTGGCCGTCTATGACAAGGCCGTCGAATACATCTCGGGCGGTTCGAATGTCCCGGATATCAAGGAAGTCTTCTGGAAGTGGAAGCGATCCCACTACCCTCAGACCGAGTCGAGCCTCGACCGCTGGTCGGCCAACCTGACGAGGCCGAACGAGATGCCCATGCAGGATCTGGGGGCTTTCGGAGATCTCATCTCGCGAACGGTGGCGGCGACGGTGCGTCGCACTGGATGGTGAGGATGAGAGGTGAGCCGGGGCGGGATGGGCGGCATGGGTGGCGGCATGCTACGGCGATGGCGATGAAGTCCGCCGCCCCGGCGCCGATGGGCTCGGGCGATGGCCAAGTCGAAGGCGCCGACCGCAGGTGGACGCGTCTGCGATGGGCCTCGCCGGCAATCTCCATGCGCCGATCCGTCCGAAGGACAACCCGCGGTCCAGCCCGTCATCCGCACCAACTTCGCCGACACCGCCTTCTGGGCCGCCGCCATCACCACCGCCGCGGACGGCACCGCCGAGGTCGAGTTCCCCCTGCCCGAGAGCCTGACGACCTGGAAGGTCAAGACCTGGACGATGGGCCTCGGGACCAAGGTCGGTCAGGGCGAGTCGGAGATCATCACGACCAAGGACCTGCTCGTCCGGCTCCAGGCGCCCCGGTTCTTCGTCGAGAAGGACGAGGTCGTGCTGTCGGCCAACGTCCACAACAAGCTCAAGACGAAGAAGGCCGTTCAGGTCGTCCTCGAGTTCGATGGCAGCGTCCTCCAGCCGATGAGCGAGACCGCGCTGGCCCGGACCGTCGAGATCGCGGCCGGGTCGGAGCACCGGGTCGACTGGCGGGTGAAGGTCGCCCACGAGGGCCAGGCCGTCATCCGGATGAAGGCGTTGACCGACGAGGAATCCGACGCCGCTCAGATGACCTTCCCGGCCTATGTCCACGGCATGCTCAAGACGGAAGCCTTCGCCGGCGCGATCCGGCCCGATCAGGAGAAGGCGCAAGTCGTCCTCCGCGTCCCGGCCGAACGCAAGCCGGACCAATCGCGGCTCGAAGTGCGGTACTCCCCGACCCTGGCCGGCGCGCTGGTCGACGCCCTGCCTTACCTCGCCGACTATCCCTACGGCTGCACCGAGCAGACCCTCAACCGGTTCCTGCCGACGGTCATCACCCAGAAGGTGCTTGATCAACCTCGGGCTCGACCTGAAGGCGATCCGGGACAAGCACACCAACCTCAACGCCCAGGAGATCGGCGACGCCCGCGACCGTGGCAAGAAGTGGAAGGGTTACGAGCACAACCCGGTCTTCGACCCGGCCGAGGTCACGAAGATGGCCGGCGCCGGGATTCAACGCCTGGCCGACATGCAGCTCTCCGACGGCGGCTGGGGCTGGTTCTCCGGCTACGGTGAGTTCGCGTCGCCACACACCACGGCCCTGGTCGTCCACGGCCTGCAAGTCGCCCGCCAGAACGACCTGAAGTTGCCCGAGGGGATGCTCGATCGAGGCGTCGCCTGGCTCACGGATTACCAGGCCAGGCAGGCCGCGTTGCTCGAGAACGGAGTCAGTCGAGGTCAAGCCGTACAAGACGTCCGCCGATGACCTCGACGCGATGGTCTTCATGGTCCTGACCGACGCCGGGGTCCGCAACGACCGGATGCTCGGCTTCCTGGATCGGGATCGCACCCATCTCTCGGTCTATGCGAAGGCGATGTTCGGCCTGGGGCTGGAGCGGATCGGCGAGAAGGCCAAGCTGGCGATCGTGCTCCAGAACATCGGCCAGTACGTCGTCCAGGACAACGAGAACCAGACGGCTTACCTCAAGCTCCCCAACGAGGGTTACTGGTGGTGGTGGTACGGCAGCGAGGTCGAGACCGACGCGTTCTACCTCAAGCTGCTGGCCCGCACCGATCCCAAGGGCGAGCTGGCGCCTCGGCTGGTCAAGTACGTGCTGAATAACCGCAAGCACGGCAGCGTACTGGAACTCGACCCGCGACACGGCCTTCTGCATCGAGGCCCTGGCCGACTATCTCAAGGCCAGCGGCGAGGACCGGCCCGACATGTCGATCACGATCGCCCTCGACGGCCAGAACCGCAAGGAGGTGAAGATCACCCCGGCCGATCTCTTCACGTTCGACAACGCCTTCGTCCTCGAAGGCCCCGCGCTGGAGACCGGCGAGCACACGGTCTCGTTCCTCAAGCGAGGGAAAGGCCCGCTCTACTTCAACGCCTACCTGACCAACTTCACGCTCGAGGACCCGATCGCTCACGCGGGCCTGGAGATCAAGGTCGATCGCAAGGTCTACCGGCTCGTCAAGGATGACAAGGCGGTGGACGTGGCCGGCGGCCATGGCCAGTCGGTCAGCCAGCGGGTCGAGCGCTATCGCCGCGAGCTGCTGGCCGACGGAGCGATGCTCAAGAGCGGCGAGCTGGTCGAGGTCGAGCTCGAGATCGACAGCAAGAACGATTACGAGTACCTCGTCTTCGAGGACTACAAGGCGGCCGGCTTCGAGCCGGCGGAGGTCCGGAGCGGCTACAACGGCAACGACCTGGGCGCCTACGTCGAGTTCCGCGACGAGCGCGTGGCCTTCTTCGCGCGGACCCTGGCCCGGGGCAAGCACAGCGTCTCGTACCGTCTCCGCGCCGAGATCCCCGGCCGGTTCCACGCCCTGCCCGCCCGAGCCCAGGCGATGTATGCACCCGAGCTGCGCGCGAATTCGGACGAGATCCAGCTCCGGGTCGAGGATTGATCGAGATGCCGCTCGACGGATTCGACAGCCTGTACCGCGATGCCGATGCCCGGACCGAGCCGGTCCGGGTGGCCGCGGCCGGCGGTGATGATCCCACGGTCCTGGAAGCGCTCCGGATCGCCGCCGATCGGGGCTGGGTCCAGCCGATCCTGGTCGGGCCCGAGCCGCGAATTCGCGCGATCGCCGATTCGCAGGGGATCGCCCTCGACGGCTTCGCGATCCACCACGCCGAAGGAGACTGCGATCGCCAGCGACGGCGGTCGCCGAGGTGAAGTCCGGCAACGCCCGGGCGTTGATGAAGGGTCAGATCGCCACGCCCGCCTTGATGGAGGCCGTGCTGGACCCCACGACCGGATTGCGAACCGGTCGCGTGATCTGTCAGGTCGTCCTGATGGAGGTCCCTCGCGACGATCGCCGGTTCCTCCTGGCCGACACGGGGATCTCCGTCACGCCCAATCTTCGCGAAGCGGATCGAAATCCTGCGCGAAGCCGTCGCGGTCGCGCAGGCCCTGGGCGCGGCGAAGCCCAAGGTCGCGCTGATGGCGGCGACCGAGACCGTCAAGGCTGGCGATGCCCGAGACCGTCGAGGCCGACGAGCTGACCCGGCGCAACCAGCAGGGCGAATTCGGCGACTGTTCGATCGAAGGCCCGCTCTCCTTCGACCTGGCCTACGCCACCGAGGCCGTCGCCAGGAAGCGGATCGAGGGCTCGGTCGTCGGGGCCGCCGACATCATGCTCTTCCCCAACCTCCTCTCGGCCAACCTCACCGTCAAGGCGATCATGTACACCGCCGATTGCCGGTTCGGTGGCGTTTTGCAAGGGACCACCGCGCCGGTTGTCTTCATGTCGCGTGCCGACACGACCGCGACCCGGCTCAACTCGCTTGCATTAACCCTGCGCATCCTCGACCATTGAGGCGAAGTCCTTACAGCCGATTCGTCCAGCAACGGCCGATCGCGGCGCCGGGGAATCAGAGATCAACCACGGAAAACACGGACGGACACGGAAAAGAGAATCTGGCTGAATCTTCCCCTTCCGTGTTTGTCCGTGTTTTCCGTGGTTAACTTTTTTGATGATCGATTCTTGCCGGAGTCATACGATGCGCGCGACCTTGCCCCTCTGCGTCATGCTGGGATTGGTGTCGATCCTCTCTCCGCCAGTCGTCGCCGCCGACGGCCCTTTGAAACCGTCGGACTTCCAGGTACTGAAACCGGGCGGGATGAACAAGACGGACCCGCCTCTCCGCGTGGTTGGCTTTACCGAGATCTGGTCGAGCCAGGCGCAAGGGCGATTCAACGCGCGGCGACAGGCGATCGCCGCCATCAAGACGCCCGAGGACATCGCCCGCCGGCAGAAGGAGCTGCGTGCGTTTTTCCTGCGATCGCTCGGTGACCTGCCCGAGCGGACGCCGCTGAACCCGCCGCACGTCGTCGGGACGCTTCAGCGCGACGGCTACCGCATCGAGAAGGTCATCTTCGAGAGCCGCCCTGCGCACCACGTCACGGCCAACCTTTACGTACCGGAAGGCAAGGCTCCGTTCCCGGGCATCCTCTTGCCGTGCGGCCACAGCGACAACGGCAAGGCGTACGAGGACTATCAGCGGGCGTGCATCCTGCTGGCGAAGAACGGGATGGCCGTCCTGTGCTATGACCCGATCGGTCAGGGCGAGCGGTATCAGCGCCTCGATGCGCAGGGCAAGCCCGTGATCCGCGGCACGACCGAGCACACCATGGCCGGGATCGGGGCACTCCTGGTCGGCCGGCAGTTGGCGAGCTATCGGATCTGGGACGGCCTGCGCGCACTCGACTACCTCGCCAGCCGGCCCGAGGTCGATCCCACCCGCCTGGGCTGCACCGGCAACTCCGGAGGCGGCACGATGACCGCCTACCTCATGGCGCTCGACGACCGGATCGCGGTCGCGGCGCCGTCGTGTTTCATCACCTCGCTGGAGCGGCTCTTCGCCACGATCGGACCGCAGGACGCCGAGCAGAACATCACCGGCCAGGTCGCCGCCGGAATGGATCACGCCGATTACGTGACTCTGCACGCGCCGAAGCCGACCCTCCTGACGGTCGGCACCCGCGACTTCTTCGACATCCGGGGGAGCTGGGATACCTTCCGCGAGGTCAAGCTGATCTTCGGCCGGCTCGGTTACGGCGAGCGGGTGGACCTGTTCGAGTCGGACGAGGAGCACGGCTTCACGCGCCCCCGCCGCATTGCCACGGCCCGCTGGATGATGCGATGGCTCCTGAAGCAGGACCAGCGCCGTCGACGAGCCCGACTTCCCGATCGCCACCGACGCCGAGCTGCAATGCACCAGGACGGGCCAGGTCCATCAGCGACTTCAAGGACCGGTCGGTGTTCGACCTCAACGCCGAGCGCGCCCGCGCCCTCCAAACCGCACGCGACTCCTTGAACGCGAAGCGATCGGACGAGGACTTCCGCAAGGAGGTCGAGCGACGACTGGGGCTGAGGGACCGCTGGAACAGGCCGGTCAGACCCGAGGTCGTGGAGACAATCTCCCGCCCGGGCTTCACGATCCGCAAACTCATCTTTACCTTCGATGATGTCGATTCGAGCATGATCGTTCCGGTCCTGGATATCTCTACCGGCCGATCCGACAAGTCAGGACCGACCCTCGTCAAGATCGGCGTCATCGGGAAGCAAGACCTGGCCGCGGAGGGAGCGATCGACGCGCTGATGCGTTCCGCCGGGCGGGTGGTGCTGGTCGATCCCCGGGGCATGGGCGAGACGGATCCCGGTCCTACCCCGGCCGCAGCGGATCGCCGTTCGGTAACGACGTCAAGGAAGCCTTCCTGTCGTTCCACCTGAACCGGCCGCTGCTCGGCCAGCGCGTGGCCGATGTTCTGACGGATCCTGGCGGGGCTGGATGCCGAGTCAAAACAGGGCCAGGGTAGACACAACGGCTTCCGGGTCGTGGGCGTCGGCGCAGCCGGTCCGATCGTTCTTCACGCGGCCTTGCTCGACCGCGACGGCTTGATCAAGGAGGTCGTCCTCGAGCGGTCGCTGATCTCGTGGACCGACGTCGTCGAGAAGGGGATCAGCCGGGGCCAGATCGGCAACGTGGTCCCCGGCGTGCTCGAGGCTTATGACTTGCCCGACCTGGCCGCCCGACTGGCTCCGCGCCCGCTCCGGATATCCGAGCCGGTCGACGCCATGGGCCAGCCGATCCCAAAGGCGGAGGTCGAGCGAGCCTACGCGGCGTGCATCAAGGCTTACGGGCCGTCAAACCGGCTGGAGTTAGGCGCGGGGCGGCCCATGGGACCGAAATGACGCGACAAGCTATCCCAGCAGGATGTGTGAAATCTACCGAATTCTAGGCTCTGTCTGAGATTCGACGTCCGTTCCGCAGCCCCCCTCATCCGCCCTTCGGGCACTTTCTCCCCGGGGGAGAAGGGAGAAGATGAGCGGTCGGCGCCGGTTTGAGCCCTTCCCCCCTCGGGGGGAAGGTGGCCCGAAGGGCCGGATGAGGGGACCGCGCGGAGGATTCGACGTCCATCCCGCAGCCCCCTCATCCGCCCTTCGGGCACCTTCTCCCCGGGGGAGAAGGGAGAAGATGAGCGGTCGGCGCCGGTTTGAGCCCTTCCCCCCTCGGGGGGAAGGTGGCCCGAAGGGCCGGATGAGGGGGCCGCACCAGCCGGCGACCGGCTTGCCAGACAGAGCCTTGCACCGGGCGAGGGTCTCCTGACTCCGCCCGGATGCGCGACCGAACGTCTCCTGGTCTCCACTGACGACTGACCAACTCCAGACCCCGCGCGAGAACACCTCCATGCGACGACGCGAATTCCTCACCAAGCTGATGGCCGGCACAGCACTCCTGCGACTCCGATCGGCGGAGGCGCAGCAATCGACCCGCGAGATCGTCGTCGAAGGCGCGGCGGCGGGCACGCCTCACAAGGGCAAGGTGCTGCTGGCGGTCCAGGCCCATTCCGATGACATCCCGCTGACCTCCGCCGGCACGGTCGCCAAGCTCGTCAAGGAGGGTTACACCGGCTACCTGGTCCGCGCGACCAACGACGACATGGGCGACGCTCCCGGGCTCGGGACGCCCGGCACCATCGGCGAGAACGTGCTGGGCAACGAGCGCGACAACGACGAGGTGGCGCAGGATCCTGGGCCTGAAACGGGCCTTCAACCTCAACTACGGCAACCACCGCATGGGCGACGTCTCGCAGAACGAGCTGCAATGCCGCCTGATCTTCCTGATCCGGTTGTTGAAGGTCGATACGGTCATCTGCTGGGACCCCTGGGCTCACGACGAGGAGAATCCCGATCACTACACCATCGCCCGCGGCGTCGAGGCCGCG
Source organism: uncultured Isosphaeraceae bacterium (assembly GCA_963842405.1). Classification (GTDB taxonomy): domain Bacteria; phylum Planctomycetota; class Planctomycetia; order Isosphaerales; family Isosphaeraceae; genus CAVZRC01. Next base: position 32,341 of record CAWJGW010000007.1, read on the forward strand.
TGCTGGATGGCCGGCAGGGATCACGATTATCCGGAACAGTTCGCGGCCGGACTGAAGCCCCACGCGGTCAAGGAGAAGTATTATTACGCGCGTCGAGCCGGAGATCACCCGCGTGGTGGACATCAGCGGGGTCGTGGACAAGAAGGTGGAGGCCAACCGCGCCAACCAGGCCAAGGGACCCGGCGGACGTCACGGATCGAGGCTCCGCGCGGAGCTGGCCAAGGAAGGCCGGCGACTGCCGCTCCTGGGTGACGACGATGCGACGGCCGACCGCAATTACATCAAGGAGTTCCTGCTGGCTCGCGACCGGGAACTGGGGCGGAGATACGGCGTGGAGTACGCCGAGGCGTTCCACTATATCGGGCCATCGCCCTCGCGGCCGATCGAGGACTACATCCGGAAGAACGCGGTGCCGTCGAAGTAGTTTCGGCTCATGGGCCAAGATTGGTGGCCGCTGCCGCGATCTTATACGAGCCCAAAGCGCCAGCGAGTGGATTCCGTCGGGGACCATCCATTCACTCGCTGGCACGTCGGGCTTGTAGGAACGGAATTCACCTATCTCGGCCCATGAGCCGTAGTTTCTTCAGGCCATGGATCACGCGATCACGGGACCGTTCTGCAACGTGCCGCGAGTAGGCCGGTCGCCGTGGTGATGTCGATGTCTGCGATCAGCAATCCTTCCTCGCCATAGGGCTGGTAGCTCAGTAGTGTCCCATCCGGACGGACGATCGCCGACGTGGTCGGAGAGCCGAGACTCGCGAAATTGACGGTTGCGAAATAGCAGGTGTTCTCGGCGGCGCGGCAGAGGGCCGCCTTCTCGTGAAAGGTATTCGCGGGATCGGCGAAGGCCGACGGCCGGTACGAACCGGGCTCCGCTTCGTGGAAGTGCGGGTGAAACACAGTGTGTGCTCCCCGCCGTGCGGCCCAGCGGACGGTCTCGGGATACCGCCAGCCTTCGTGGCAGATCGCGATGCCGAAAGTCAACGGGCCGGCTTGAAAGACGCGGCGGCCGGAGCCCGGTGTGTAGGTGCCCTCTTCCGAGGGGTCGATCTGGACCTTGTCCTGAAAGCCCGCGATCGATCCGTCCGGATCGATCACCAGGGCGGTCGCGACCAGTGCGCCGTCAACAAAGCGTTCCGTCCCGAGAACGACTGTGATCTTTGCCTTCGCGGCGGCTTCGGCGATGACGGACCAGGCGCGTTCGAGGAACTCGGGATCGGGAGGCGGCACGGACTTGCCGATTCCTCGATAGCCGGGGACGAAGCATTCCGGAAAGCAGATGATCCGTGCTCCCTGGATGGAGGCTTGATCGATGGCCTGCTCGGCGAGCGTGATCGACTCCTCAGGAGTGGCCGGGAACCTGATATTGGCGAGTGCGATTCGAAACGGGTTCACGAGTTTCCCTCTGGAGAAGAGTTCCCCGCCCTGACAACCATCGCGGATCGATGCGATTCTTCACTTGGCACATCGCGGCGAGATCGGCGTCATTATACTGCAAATAAAAAAACGTCCTAAAGAATCCGCGGCCCTCGGCCTTGGGATTCCGTTGGGCCGGAACTGCGAAGGCTCGGCTCGGAAGGCGCCATCAGCGCCTTCCGAGCGGGGGCCGAGAGCCCTGGCGTCGGGCACAGACCGTCACCCGGCGAGGGGTCAACCGTTCGACCAGAGTGCGACGAACGTTGCGGCGCGGTATCATTGGAGGGTGGCGATCGCCCGAATCGTGAACGCTTCACGACCGCCAGAGGAGGCGGCTTACAAACGTCTGATGTGTAAAGGCTGAATATCCCGATCGCATCAACGAAATCCGAGACGTCGAGTCAGGACTTAGGTCAAATCTGCGGTGTAAAGCCTGGTCTAGTATCGAGGCTTTACAGTTCTGACCTACGAGGGCCGACCCATGCGACTGCCTCGCGTGCAATTCACAATCCGCCAATTCATGATCCTGATATCGGTCGTCGGCTTACTCCTAGGTATCGTCGCGTGGGCACGCTCGAACCCGGGTCTGTTCATTCTCGTTGCTGTGGTCTCTCTTATCCTGCTTGGGTCAATCGGCCTTCAACTCTACGCGATCCTCTGGCGGGATACGCCATAGCGTAACAAGCCATCCGAATGTAACGGTTGAATCATGATTCAGGGTTTACGACCCTCGCGGTGGGCTTTTGAAGTTTGCACATTCTTCGGTCGCCCCGAAGGGGCAGCCACAAATCAGCCCAGGGCAACGCCCTGGGAAACGGAGCACGTGAATAACCCTTGCCCTGAAAGGGCAAAACCGGACGCTCAATTCCGGCGATCGTCCTTCGCAAGCGATTGAGACAGAAAGCCAGGAAACTGACCGTGTTGCGCCCTTTCAGGGCTTGATGGATTGGGATCGTGGGTCGGTCCCCAGGGCATTGCCCTGGGCTGATCTGTTCGGCCCCTTCGGGGCAAAATCCCAAATGCGAGACTTCAAAACGGTGGGCCGGGGCCTCTGCACCATAGGGTTAGCCCGCTAACTCCGCTTCCCAGACCGCCACTGTCCTGAGCAGGTCGAGACACCGAGAGTTCCGGGCAACGGCCCCGAGGCACGACTCGTTCACCCCACTCGGCGACGAGATGATCGCGAGATCGCTCGCGTGCCAGATTCGATGACTGGTGCCGTAGGTCGAGACATTGCCCGTATCCACCTGAACCATGGGCGCGGTGATCCTCGCAGCTTCCTCGGGGGAGAACAGCCTCCACATCGTCTGCTCCCGGCAGTACTTCAGTTCAAAGATGATCGCCCACAGCAAGAAATCGGAGAGGGAGTCGGCGAGAACACCGCCACGCCGTCGAATGCATCTCTTGCCGGAACACGGGGCCATCGCTGGGCCCGGCCGGAGTGCCACAACAATAGACACCTTGCTGTTCGATCAGGAACACGAGCATGCCGGATCCATCGACCTCGAAACATCGCGGATCTCGGAGGCTGTTGAAGTTCACGATCGGGTCGCCACGGACCCAACCCGAGCCATACTCCTCAAACGCGCGGGGGTTGCGTGCGGAGACCTCCGAGTAGACCCAACTCAGCGCCAACGGCAGGGGGAGGTTCGCATCGGGGGGCCGGAGTGGAACGATCCGGTCCCCGTGCCAGTACGCGACGAACGCCGACAGGATCGTGAGTCGGTCGGCCAACGAGAGCCCTGGCGACCAGGTACGTAGTAACCGAAGCAACTCGTCTGAGTCTTGCATACCACCCCGCACTACGTGACCCTGCCGTCTCACGCTCAGGTTCAGCGGCCCGGCCCGCCGAGACTCTGTAAAGGGTCGTTACTAATCCAGAGCTTACACCGGCCCCGTTCCACAAACCACCCTGCCGACAGATCCTACCTTCTAGACATATGTCCGACCGCCTCTTTCGCACGCAAAAAACGCGGTCGGACATATGTTTCAGAAGGCTGATCCAGACCAAATGTTGTCCACCGGCACGACATTTGTCTGGATCACCATCGCTGAATCCCCTATTCGGCGAGAACCTTCAGACCGCCGTTGGTGTCGGATCCCGTCGCCACTCCGGCAGCCCCGCGATCTCGAAATAACCTTGCGAGATCGGACGGAGTCTCGCCTGATCCTGATGTCTTCGACCTCGATCACGTGCCGCCCGTGGGGGTTCTGGCAAATTCCTGAGATCAGGATGGTTGTCCTGTCGAGCCTTTCGAGGCCGGATGAGCTATTCCGGCCCTTTTCCTTTGGACTCAAACCGGTTATCATGGAGATGTTAGGGATGGATGAAGTTCGGGCCAGTTAGCGATTGCCCCGCCTGTCGGCTGTGTGGATCACTTCCCCGGTTTTTGAATCCTACCCGACTCAGTCGATCAAGCCGTTCATGGGTTTCGTGGCGTCCGCTCGAGTGAAGTGACGCCCACCGCCGAGCAACGTATGGGCCGCGGTCCACTGACGGCGAGCTTGATCGGCCTCTTCACAGCGGCACAACAGGTTCTCCATCCTCAGTCCCAGGTACAAGCTGAATGTCCTTCTCTTCATCCGACCAGAATTCCGAACTGACCTTCGAAGAACTGAACTTGAGCGGCCCGCTCCTCCAGGCGATCCAGAACGCCGGGTACTCGACGGCGACGCCGATCCAGGCCCGTGCCATCCCGTTGCTGCTCGCGGGCCGCGATGTGCTCGGCCAGGCGCAGACCGGCACCGGGAAGACCGCGGCTTTCGCCGTTCCCATGCTCCAGGGGATCGACCTGGACCAGAAAGTCCCGCAGGTGCTGGTCCTGACGCCGACCCGTGAACTGGCGATCCAGGTTGCCGAGGCGTTCAAGCGGTATGCCGCCGGCCTGCCGGGCCTGCGAGTCGCCCCGATCTACGGCGGCCAGGATTATCAGGTCCAGTTCCGGCACCTGGATCGCGGCGTCCATGTCGTCGTGGGCACGCCGGGCCGGGTCATGGACCACATCAACCGCGGCTCGCTCAAGCTGGACGCCCTGCGGGGGCTGGTCCTGGACGAAGCCGATGAAATGCTCCAGATGGGCTTCGCCGATGACGTGGACTGGATCCTCACGAAGGCCCCGGCCCAGCGGCAGATCGCGCTCTTCTCGGCCACCATGCCCGATGCGATCCGCCGGATCGCCCAGCGGCACCTGCGGAACCCCGCCGAGATCACGATCAAGCAAAAGGCCGCCACGGCGGACACGGTGCGGCAACGCTTCGTGGTCGTCAATCCGCATCAGAAAGAAGTCGTGCTGGCCCGGGTCCTGGAAGCCGAACCGATCGACGGCGTCCTGGTCTTCGTCAATACCAAGAGCACGACCGAACCGCTCGCGGAATACCTCTCCAGCCAGGGGCACCGGACCGCGGCCCTGAGCAGTGACGTCCCGCAGAGCCAGCGCGAGCGCATCATCGAGGGCCTGCGATCGGGCAAGCTCGACGTGATCGTTGCCACGGATGTGGCCGCCCGCGGCCTGGACGTGCAGCGCATCAGCCACGTCATCAACTACGATTTCCCCACCGACAGCGAAGGCTACGTCCACCGGATCGGTCGGACGGGCCGGGCCGGTCGGAGCGGCAACGCGATCATGTTCCTCCACCCCCGCGGGCGGCACCTGCTCCGTCGCATCGAGCACGCCACCCGGCAGACGATCGAGCCGATGGAAATCCCCACGACCGAAGCCATCAATCAGCGGCGGGTGGCCCGCTTTCACGAGCGGATCACGGCCGGGATGGCTCACCCGGACCTGGCCACCTTCACCTCGCTCGTGGAGCAGTACCGCAGCCGAGAACGACGTGCCCCTGGAACAGATCGCCGCGGCCCTGGCGGCCCTGGCCGCGGGCGACACGCCGTTGCTGCTCGCGGAGGACCTGCCGGAGACCAGCTTTGCCGAGGCTCGCGAGAGTCGCGACGCGTCCTCGGTCGCGTCCCGTGCTCGACGGGCTACCTCAAGGCGGCCGCCAATCCGAGCGAATGGAGACGTACCGGATCGAAGTCGGCCATGCCCAGCAGGTCAAGCCGGCGAACATCGTCGGAGCGATCGCCAACGAGACCGGACTCGAAAGCCGTTTCATCGGACGGATCGAGATCTTCGACGACTACAGCACGGTCAACCTGCTCGCCGGCATGCCGCCCAAGGTGTTCCACACGCTGAAAATGGTCAAGATCGCGGGCCGGCGTCTGGACATCTCGCGACTGGACGAGGCCCCTGCCCCCGAAGACCCGCCGGTGGATCAGACGCTCAAGGCCCATGTCCACAAGAAAGACCGGACGGCGGGTCAGGCGATCAAAGCCCATGTCCACAAGAGAGACCGGACCATGGGCAAGAAGCTCAAGGGCAAGACCAAGCCGAAGCGCACCGCTGCCAGGTCGTAACGCAGCCGGAATGCGACGAGTAGATGTCGGTGTCGAGGAGGGCTTTATTCAACGGAGATGTCCCGCCAGGGCTCCTGCCGTTTGCGGTAAGCGTCGGCGACAATCTCGTCCAGCTCGTCCGCGTCGTCCCGCATGGCTCCGATGGAGCCCAGGCCCGCATTCGGGCTGGCGGGCTTGGCCGAAGCCCTCGGAGCGTTTGACTCACACTTCGTGACTGTCAACCTGGCGGATTCTGCGGAACAAACGAAAGAATTGGAATTTAGCGACTTTGAGGAAACTCGGATAAAGTCGGAACGCGCTGTCGGTCGAAAAGATCATGCGCTGACCTGGTCTTACCGTCTGCGCGTCGATGGGTTCCGGGCGACGACCCACATGTGGGTGTCCCGCCTCCAATAGCCGGGATGCTCGTGATCCGTACACTGAGGGTCGATCGATGGCAGGAAGCCATACTCGCCGCCTGCGAGGTGGCCCGTTCGCGGCCGCGCTCGCTCTCTCGTTATTTGCGTTCGCCGCTCGCGCTCGGCGCAAAACCCGTCGCCACCGGTACCACCGACCGGAATACCGGCCCAGAATATCACCGATCTATTCGATTCTGAATTACCCACGTCCGAACCGAACGCCGGCCTGATGACCGTTCCCCAGCCGTTGTACTACCCCGTCCCTGGCGCAGGATCGACGGCACCCCGGGTCGTACAGGGGATCTTCGGCACGATCACCGAGTCGATCTTCGGCCAGCCCGATCCGGACGACTGGCGCCCCCTGCCGCTCTCGACGCTCTTCAGCGAGGGTTGGAACGAAGCCTGGGTACCGTCCCCCAACGGTTCCGGCGGCGCACCGCGACAGGGCTGGATCAATGCCGCGGACGCCAACCTGTACCGGCTGTGGTTCTTCACGTTCTCCCAGACGTTCAACCAGGGCCCGAAGGGCAACGCCTACCTCGGTGGCTACACCCTCTTGACGCCGCTGAGCCGTCGCCTGCTCCTGACCACGAACATCCCCTTCGTGCTCCGCAACAGCGCTTCCAGCGGGCTGCCCATCATCTCCCCGTCCGGGCTGACGAGGCCCACGACGAAGGACCACACCACATTCGGCGATATCTCGTTCACGCCCCGCGTCTTGCTGCACGAGACGAAAGACTTGTCGCTCACGGCCGAGGTCGTGGCGCTGATCCCGACCGGCAGCCAGCCCCTTGCGGGGAAAACCGCCCTGACCCCCGCCTTCGCCTTCTGGAACAATTTCGCGGGCCGGTGGGTGATTCGAGGCAGGATCGGTGACTACATCCCGCTCGGCGGCGGTGGGTCTGACACTCTGATCAGCGAGCTCGCCATCGGTCAGACCTTGACCGATCACGACGTGCCGCTGTTCGGCGACTTCACCTGGTACGTCTCGACGGTGGTGAACACCCCCCTTCACGACGGTCAACGTACCAGCGTGACGGTGACCCCCGGCATGCGTACGCACCTGGGCCGCGACTGGTATTTCCTGGCCGGTCTACCGACGCCGTTGACCAATCAGCGAGTCGGCGACATCGGTATGATCTTCTGGTTCATGAAAGCGTGGTGAAGAGCCAGACGTCCAAGCGACGCGTCGGCCGGTTCCTCCGGTTTCCCCTCTGGGTAATGTGGTGTGGCAAGCTAGGAGCAACGACACGTGCTAATCGAGCCATCGCCGAGGAATACCAGGAAAGACGGGGTCAGACGTATAACAATAAATCCCCCATCCTTTTTAAATCCCCTATTTCACCCTTCTTGTCGTCTCGCAGACCAGGTCTGTCACCAACTCGACAAAGACACAAGATGGGAAGCCTGAGTCAACCGGACGATTTATTTTTATACGTCTGACCCCTCTGGATCCTTGGTCGCCGGACCAGTGGGTCACGGCCAACGCGTTACCGAGAGGCCGGAGATCCGCTGAAAGTGGGCGAGGTTATTCGTCACCAGCGTCGCCGTGAGGGCGAGGGCATGCGCGGCGATTAATAGGTCCATGGCCCCGATTGTCTGGCCGGCCCGTTCCAGCTCGTGCCGGATCCGGCCGTATTGCGCAGGGCAGGTCGTGCCGTTGTAATCGTACACCTCGAAAGGCATCAAGATTTCTTGGACAGCGACGATCTCGGTCTCATAGTCGCCACTGTTGTGGGCGCCGAATTCGAGTTCCGAGACCGTGATGGCCGACAGTCCGACCACGTCGCCCTTGGCCTGGGCCTCCCGGCAGCGCGCCACCAAGGCCAGGGCCCTCTCGCGGCGGGCGCGCTGCCGAGCCGACGCTTTGAGTCCGCGCAGCATGAAGATGACCATGTCCGTGTCCAGCATGTAGAGCACGGCAATCAATCCCGTGATTCCAGCTCGGGCTGGACACGCTCGCGGCTCAAGAACTCGTTGGAGAGTTTCTGGACGCCTTCGAAGAAGATCTCCCAGGGGTCTCTGGTGATCACGAGGAATCCTTCGCTTGTGCGCTTGAGGTGGACCGTGTCCGCCTCGACGCGAAACTCCTTCGGTAGCCGAATCGCCTGGCTTCGACCCGTCCGGAACACTCTGGCAATCGCCATGACCGACCTCCGCGATTTGATGGTATCCATCATATGGTATATCCCGCGTACTCGACGGGCAAGGGCTCGCTGCATTCGGTCGGATGCGGCGACACTTCTGGGCAGGGGAAAGGGGGTGAGATTCGCGCGGGTGGCAGACGGGAGCTCATCGTGAGCCTCTGCGGAGTTACGCCTGGCGTTCCCGCGACAGATCGCCGAGCGCCGGAGCGTCCGGGCTCCCGAACAATGGGGCCGGGTCGTGGCTGCTGGATCGCTGCCACCGTTCCAGCCACTCCTCGGCGATCAGTTGCACGAGCACGCCCGACTCGTGTACCCGCTGGGACGAGGCCAATTCGGCACGGAGGCGGAGTTCTTCGACCGGGGCGTTCGTCGGCCGGCTGAGGTCCGCCAGGGAAAACCCCACCAGTTCGCCGCTGAGTCCCGCCGCGACGGCGCCGGTACCGTCGGCCGAGATACGGACAGACAGAAACGGGATTCGGTCCGACGCCATGCGCGGCGTGAGCGCCGAGCCGGTCGTCGCGTCAACAACTGTCGCCCCGTCCTGGCCGACCGCCACGATCAGCCGCCGGTCGGGAAAAGACGGAAGACGGGGTCAGACGTAGGGAAGACGGGGGTCGGGTAAGGAGGTGAGGTCGCCCCCACCCCCTCCCCTCAGAACCGTACGTGCACCTTTGAATGCATACGACTCAAGCATCGGACAACGCCCCTGCGTGGCACGACCGGGCACGGCTCCGCCGGCCCACCACACCACTTACGGAACGCGGTCGCCCCATTGGCCTTGGGGTCAACCTGGACATTACTACGGCAGGGCCGGCTACCGAAATTCGGCGGGGGCCGCACCACGGGCGTTACCGTCCGTGACAGATCTGCTTTGCCCCCCGAGCCGGTTGGCTGTCAGTTCATGTCCGCCAACACCCGAGGGAAGTCAGCTCGCTTTCGCGCGGGGTGATGTCGCAACCCCTATCCGGCCCATTACAGGCCGGCGTTCGCTTCCTCCCTCATCCTTTACCCGCCGCCCCATCGGCTCGCCTTGCGGCTGGCCTACCCTCGCGGGAGGACGACGGGCTTACCACGTTGCATCGCAGGAACCCTCGTGGGTTAGGCCCCGCCTCGACGCCGGTGACTCATCATCTGCGCCGGATGAGTCTGAAGCATCCGGTCCTGGCCACTCACCGTTTTGGTCCAAGCCTATCAGCACCTTTGGCTTGTCGTTATTAACGACGCTTGCGGCGGTTCACCTGGGTTGGCCATACCACGCGCCCCGGTCCCCGACCGCCACGGTGCTGGCAGTCGCGGCCTCGGCTCGCGCTCCGGTCGCCATCCTTGCGGATGAGGATACGTTGTCCCGAGGGCTTCACACCCCGCCGTTGCCGGCGACGCATGCCTCGGTAGGGGACTGCTGGCAGAACAGCAGGTGTCGTCACCTCCTTTGATGGAAGAGCAACACAGTTCTTGCGACACCCTCGTGTCGTACTCAGACGTATAACAATAAAATCCCACCCATCCTTTTTAAATCGCCCATTTCACCCTTCTTGTCGTCTCGCAGACCGGATCTATACCAACTCGACAAAGACACAAGATGGGAAGTCTGAGTCAACCGGGCGATTTATTTTTATGACCCCTCTGGATCCATGACCCCTCTGGATCCAAGATGGGAAGTCTGAGTCAACCGGGCGATTTATTTTTATACGTCTGACCCCTCTGGATCTGGGACGAGGAGCGGAAACAGGGACGGGAGCGGAAACAGGAACGCAGCTAGATTCAACTGCCTGCCACGTCCCGCCCGATGGCGGGAGTGGTGCGGCCAGGCCGAGGTCGTACCTCGCTCAGAATCCTAATCCAGGACCGACGCCAACGCCGGGCCGAACTGAGCCGCGTTCCGGACCTTAACCCGCGTTCCTCGGGGTTTGGCGCGCCGTGTCAATGCGCGCAGCCACGCCTGGCTCCGAGATATCTTGGCGGTCTGGAGCATCGCCACGGGAGTCACGCGGGCAACAGTTGATTGGGCAGCGCCTGGTACCAGGCCTTCACCCGATCGATGATGTCGCTGACCGCGGCGGAGTTGAGCGGGTGGAATGTAGCCGTCTCGTGCAACCGCAGCGTGGCGCCCTTCGCCTCGACCTGTGGCTCGGCAACCCAAGCGTAGAAGGCCTTGTTCTCGCGGACGTTCACCACGAAGACGCACATCGGCAGAGAAATCGGGCCGCCGCGCCCGCTGAAGAGCGGCTCGACGTTCTGCATCCAGTCGTTCGGGTCCGACGACGTCGCCCCCTTCACCTCCACGACGAATAGCTGCGTGGACAGGGGATCGCCCGTCTCGATCTCGACCAGGAAGTCCAGCCCGCTATCGCGCTTCCGCTCGTCTCGGACGCGAACGTCCTTGCGGGAGGTCAGCAGCACCCCGGCCAGTGCCTCGCTTCGCTCCGCCACGAACCAGGGCTCTCTTGTGGTAGACATACTCGATTCCTACTCCCGGAAGCGCGAGCCAGTGAGGGTCATATTCCGGCTGGACCAGAAGCCAATGACCTCATCCCTGAGCTGCTCGAGGACGCCGCAGTCGATCTGGAAACGGCTGGTCAGACTCGCCACGTTGTCGCGGGGCTCGTTCACGGAAAGGAGGAACCCGACTCCGATTGCGTTTACGTCAATCCCAACCACGTACGTCGGCGCCGGGTAGGCAACCATGCGGTTGATGTCATCCTGCGTGACCTGCACCCGCAGGCGGTGCTCCTCCGCGGTGTATCCCAGCGTGGTACCTTTGACCTGCACGAAGAAGAAATACGACGGCTGGTCCACCACCTCGACGATGTAGTCGAACGTGGGGTACTTATCGCCCAGGAACCGGGGGCGGAAGAACGGGTCATCCCGCCCGCAGAGGTCGGTCATGAGGAGGCTGAACAGCCACTGCCCGCGTTCCCCGATGTCCTCTCTAGCCACTTGCTCACATGCTGGCAGGCCAATGAGTACTTGGAGCTCATTGTACCGCGACCGCCATCCGCTGTTAAGATCGCGCCGCCTGCGCCGACGGTCCGAGGCGTGTTTACATGCCGGTCGATTCGGCCGCGCCACCTGCCCGACGGCCGGCCGTTCCAGGACGTGCGCAAACTTGAGAGGCTACCGGTCGAGGAGGAACGGCCCATCGCGAGGAACCTGGTCCGGCAGTTGACGATCTACGCCACCGGCGCGCCGGTGCGGTTTTCCGATCGGGAGGCGATCGAAGACAATCCTCGACGCGGCGAAGGCCAGCCAGTACGGCATGCGCAGCATGGTCCACACGATCGTGCAGAGCGACCTTTTCCGGAACAAGTAAAGTCCTCCTGCGTAGAAACTCTGCGCCACGCGCGTTTGGGAAACCTGCGATTCAGAATTCAAGATTCAAGAATCGGGTCGTGTCACAATCCTATTCCATGATTGGCGCAACTCCAAATCGGCCAAAGATTTAGGTCGGCCAGACCTCCAGTGCGGATCTCCTTGCCTCGCAATGAGTTATGGCCGCCATTCAATAGCCCTGTGATGCGACCGATATTTTTCTGTTGACACCTGGCTTTGCGACTCGGAGAATCAGCCTATCTCCTCAAGGCGCGGTCCGACGCATGAGTATAGTTTGCCTGAGGATTCGGAGTTAGGGCTTGACATGGGGACTTCTTGTACACTGGCCTGCGGCCCAGGGAGCCCGGAGGTTCTCCGTTGGTGAAGAGAACAATTAAGAAGGTATTTCTGCAGCACCAGGGCTGGAAAATTCGTCGCAGCGAATGCCTCTTCCTTTAAGTCAACCATTTCGACATTCTTCGCGAGTTCATGTGCGACGCGCTCATTGCACTGATCTCGGGTTATCCGTACTCGCTACTACTAGCAGAGTCATGACGAAGTCTCCGCGGTCCAATACGATGGTTTGGGAATGCCCGATCAACAGGACAGGGCTACTCGAGCTATTCGGCGTAATTTACGAGGGCCTCAGAGAACGCTTGTGGAGTTCCGCCTTTGACCTGACGCACAACTCTTTCGATGCGGACGATCTTGTTCAAGAGACATTCTTTCAATGTGTTCCTTTGGCTCTGCAACGATATTGCCAAGAGAGGCCGCGAAATCTCGGGCTTCCTCGGGATTTGGACAATGCTGTTGTTCCCACTAATGGACCTACACAGGCCCTTTCCTTACCACGTTTTCTCTGACGAGCTTGACTGCCTCTCCTGGTTAAGGAGATTTCAGCGGGATCTGTATTTCCGATTGATGAGGAAACAGTATTTCAATAGTTCTGCTACTTTAAATCGAAGGTACAGGATCGTAGGTTCGATGGGGGGGGGCGGACGAAATAGGGTCGCCCCTGAATATCAACGAACCGACGGGTATGTGAAGATGTCACAAGACAATGCATCTTTCTCGCTTAATTAGGCCGGAGCTCCAATGCACCACCTGCCAATCGAACCCGGCCGCACACCTAACGATGCCACGCTGAAAACCTTTGGGTTCTCCAGTTGGTCGTGCAGTTCGCGATCATAGGTGTCCATCTGAAATTATTATGTCATGAGTTTTTAACATGTCATTGAATGACGTTAATAATCGTGGCACGATCACCTTTATCGGTTCCTCGACGGAGGGGCTCGAAATCGCAAGCACGCTTCGGGATCTTCTCGCGGGAGCCATGCAGTGCGTACTGTGGAAGGATGACGTCTTCTTGCCCAGCGTCACGCCTATTGAGACGCTTGAGAAGTTACTGGATACGGTCAACTGCGCGGTGTTGGTGGCGACACCTGACGATGTACTCATAAAGCGAGACGTCTCGGCTCCGGTTCTTCGCGACAACATCCTTTTTGAATTGGGCCTGTTCATGGCAAGACTGGGCCGCCGGCGAACTTTTCTACTGCAGCCACTGGGCGTCACATTGCACCTACCGAGCGACCTGCTCGGCATCTTGATGGCAACGTACCGCCCTCCGGTCGTTGGGAGCACATGGCTGGAAGTGCTTGAAACACCAGCCGCGACGATACGCAAGGCGATCCAGGAGGCCACCGCGGAGTACTCAGCGCGAATGCGGCGCCAGCTAGCATTGCGGCTGCTGGCTTGGACCCGGGACATACAGGACATCGTTTCCCGCGCAGTCGCTTTCCCTCCGAGTATTCTTCGAGAAGGAAAGGTTCGAGGCGTTTCGCACTGAGATCGGCGTGGATCTCGATCACTTGGCCCGCGTGCACGAACAGGATGCACGGAGTCTCGGATTGGCCGCTGAGTACGACGAGTTGATCGGATCGGTATACGCTGCGATTAAGACCTTCCCCTTCCCCGAGGAATTGCCGGTGTCCAAGAAAAGATTACTCATCGCAGCACTAGATGTGATCACTGGTTCATCTGTTGAGGAACAAGTGTCTACGCTCGAAAAGCATACCAAGCATGGTGGAGCGAACACGGTCGACGCATCAGGCTGGCGTCGGGTGCCATGCAGGACGCGCTATTCAGATCGCGCGAAACGGGAAATGATCATGGAATTCAATCCGACACTGTTGGGCGTGGCTGTCAACGTCTCAGGTTCAATGACGTCTAGCATTCGGAACGACCGAGCGGTTGACATCTCCCGCTTGGAGGGAGTCGGCCGTGGCATAGACGCGCTGACCGAGAATTCAAGCACTTGGCGTCGAAGTTCGCTCCAGAGGTTGAACTTCCGTTGCGCGTACTCGTGTACGCCTTCGGTTTGAAGATCCCTCCGGGCTACGGTGACCTGTTGACGATCTTGGGCGTTACGCGGGATCCGGGCGTTTGATCGTTTTCTAGAAGAGAGCAAACGTAAGGCACGTGACGCCGCTGAACGACGTGGTGCTGATGCGGCGCAGGCAAGCGGGCTGGGAGGGCTTGCCGGACTCGCCAGGAGTTATGGGTTCGGCGCCGATGTTGACGCGGCAATGGCCGCCGCCGAGGCAGATGCAAGGCGACGTCTGACCGACGAGGCCGAAAGCGCACGTGTTGCGGGACGTACAAGAGTACCTCCGCACCGCCGGGGACACCACGGTAACCGTTAGCGAACTCGGTACGATGTGGGCGAGTAGCGAAGGGTCCCTCAGGAACGCAGGGAACTTCATTTACGGCGACACCCCAATGTGCGCATGTCTGCGGGAGATTGTGGCACGCTTCGGCGCGAACCTCTTGATGCAACCACGACCGACGAACAACGTATGCTCCTTGTCGTGTCGGATGGACAGCCGACCGACGGCGATCGCGCGATGTTTCGGCCACCTTGCGGAAGATGGGGGTGCACGTCGCTTGCGCCAGTTTATTACTGACCAAGACCTGCGGGCTGCCGCGGAGTTGCCGGCGACCCCTGACGCGAACTGGCCGACGGGTGCTCGCACGCTATTCGACATCGCCTCTCCCGTGGACGCCCTCATCGAGGATGCTGTCGATGGGAGCGGCCCTGGCGATTCGTGGCGCGACTTGCTCACTCGCAGCGGCTGGACTGTGCCGGATGGGGCACGCCTTCTCGCGCAGGTCAATCATTCGGAGACCCTGGCGGACTTCATGCGAATCGCTGCTACCGCAATGCCAGCTCGCCAGATGCTGCGGCTCTCTGCGGGGGAGAAGATGATGACTTCCTCGATCTGGCGAAACGAAAGCACGACGAGCTTCGACGTTGACGGCGCTGGACTGGTTCATCTCCGACGAGCGATGGAGGCGATGAGAGCCGGGCCGGAAAGTGTTGTTGCCAGGGCCACCAACGTGTTTTTTGAAGGCTCCATCGTCATCTCCCCGAGCCGAAGCGATCGTTTATCCAAGAGGTCGTGCAACTCGCTGGCACGCTTCGTGTGAATTTGGTGTGCCCGACCAGCGAGTCCTTGGTCAGGGATTCCGTCATCGGCGGTGGCATCGGCATCTTGCTTGAGGAGTACGATGGCGTGGCGGCTGAGTTGTGGGTCTACCTCCATCGCTTGGTGTGTACCAACGGCATGGTCCGTCGTGTCGAGGCAATCGGTCAAGTCCGTGTCGCGACGCTCGACCTTTGGGCGACGGAGTTGGACCACCTGCTACCGAAACTGTTAAACGGCATTTCGGTTGGCATGACCACGCTCTCCCGTTCCGCAGTTAGGCTCGGCATGCTACGACCGCTCGTTCCGCTGGTGCTGGACTACCTCGAAATTCGCGATCCGGAACGCACGCTTGTGTTGGAGTCGTTCGATGCGGAGCCCGGGGATACGCTGTGGCACTTCGTCAACGCTCTCTCTCGGGCGGCCAATCGTGTGCTGCTCGCTCATGACGTCGCACCCGACGTGGCGCTGCCGAAGCGGCGCAAGCTCCAACATACGTCGATACTCGTCTGTGAGCACTTGCTTGACGGCCTGACGAGCGGTCGCAGTCTACTCACAGTGTGTGGCGAGTTGCGCGGCATGCTCACCGAGGATTGAGCGTCGTGGAGACGAGCAACGGGGACGGACGAGCAACGGAGACGTTTCTCAATCCGCGTGACGGCTGGGGACGAGCAACGGGACGCGAGCAACGGGGACGTTCCTCAATCCGCGTGACGGCTGGACAATCTGGGGATTGCTCCAACAGTCTGACCCGGCCGATCGCAGCAGCAACCATTGTCGTGACTCGCTGGCTCCGTCCTGATCGGGGCGCTCCGCCAGCGAGTCCACCCCGGCCAAACTCGTCCGGCACTCGGTCCGTCGCCCTTGGATCGGCGGAGTCGACGCCATGTCTGCTGCGCACTTCGGTCGGATCGACGAATGGCACTAGCTTAGGCGCAAACCGCTATCCGAATTGGATTTGCGAACAGAGTTTTCCCCGCACCTCAGGCTTGATTCTCGGGGTCTCCCTCTGAAGCCCTATGTTTCCAGTATAATACACTAATAATAATGATTCCACATTATGATGGCGCTAGCGATCAGCCAGCCGCCAACAGGCACAAATCCTTTATCATAATAGACTTGTGCCTAAGCTAGTGCCATTCGTCTGATCGACCGAAGCGTCGGACGGTCGCCTTGGTGCTTCGGTCGGATCGACGAATGGCACTAGCTTAAGGAACCCGATTTGACCTAACGCCAGTCTTTGCTTTAACTTAAGCCAACCGGGTGCGATTTGGCACAACTTCCTGGCCTGTAACCATTTATGTAAAAACAGCTTCCTTAACCTAGTGCCATTCGTCGGATCGACCGAAGCACCTCTCCGAGAGGTGACCGTGGTCGGCGATCATCGGTCTGATGGGCGTTTCCTCGAAGCCAGTGCGTCTTTGCACGCCGAAGGCGCACACCGGAACCAACACTCACAGCCGAGCACTCGTGCCTGTCCGTTTGCCATCCCGAGGCCGAGTTGCGCGGAGCCTGGTGCGCAGGTTCGGGGCCAGATCGTTGAGGGTCAACACCAAGTGATGGTCCGTGATCCACGAGGGTCTGAGCGAGATCCAGGGTGCGTTCCCCGTTCCGCCGCCCAGAGAGAGCAGGGAACGGAACGACCATCCGGAGCCGAGAGAAGAGGCCACCGGTACTTCGGCCGTGTGCAAACCACGGCTTCCATCGATTATCGTGATCGGAAGTCGGTCAATGATCGTGACCCCTCTCAGTACAGGAGGGGCGCCCGCGCAGGCTGAAAAAGCGCGGCGCACTGCTGTCGGGTAGCCGCGTGGAATATTGATGAGATCGAGGGTGGTGCGTGTCGAGCGGCGATTGTCGCGGCCTCATTCACCCTTTCGGGAGGCAAGCGCCATGGACCACGACGGCTCGGTGACGCGGCTGATCCAGCTCCTCCGCTCTCACGACCCGACCGTGCGCGACATGGCCGCCCGACTGATCTGGCAACGCTACTTCCGCAACCTGCTGGAGCTGGCTCGCAAGAACCTGGACAAGCGGGTTCGCCGCCGCGTGGACGAGGAGGACGTGCTCCAGAGCATGTTCCAGAGCTTCTGCGCGCGGCAAGGGCGGGGCGAGTTCGAACTGGCCGGCCGCGACGAGCTCTGGAAGCTGCTGGTGACCATCACGCTCCGCAAGGCCCGGAATGCGGCCAACAAGCACGGGCCGTGGCAAGCGCAATGTCAGCCGTGAACAGGACCCCACTCTCATGGATGGGGACGAGTTGATCTGGCCAGACTGGGTGCTGGAGCAGATGAATGCCGCCGGGCCGTCTCCGGCGGAGGCGGCCGTGCTCAACGAAGCGTTGGAGAGGAGGCTGGAGGCGCTGGCCGATCCCGAGCTGCGCCGGATCGCGCTCTGGCGGCTGGAAGGGTATTCCAACCGTGAGATTGCCGATCGGCTCGAATGCACCGAGCGCTCCATCGAGCGTAAGCTCGGACGGATCCGAAGCCTGTGGACGTCGCATGATGACAGTGCCGCTTGAAAATCCCCCAGCGAGCGGGGCGAAGAACGCTGCCGAGCGATTGCAAGATGCCCTCGAAGTCGGATCGTGCGGGCGAGCATGGTCCCTGTATCCGTGCACAGTCAACCCAGGGCTATCGCCACACGGAGGGGCCATCGATGCTCGTGCCGAAGACTCGCATCCCCATCCGACCGAACTGGAAACATCCGATGTGGGTGGTCGGACTGGCGTTTGGCCTAGGGCTGCTGATCGGGGCTTACCTGCCGACCCAGGAACGGTTCGGCCGATGGATCGAAGCCGTGTCGGTCTGGCTGTCCAGCCCCGAATCCCGGCCGGTCCAGAAGCGACAGCTTGGGCCGGTCAAGCAACGGCAACTCAACCGCCTTCGCGGAGATCGTGCCCTCATCCGGACCCTCGTACCAGCAGACCTGGCGCTGGTGCGGGCCGTGTGGCCGGGGATATCCTTGCATTCGGTTTGATATCTCCGCCATGATCGTTCAAGGCTGGGTGCATTTGCCGATGCTCGGTGACTCGGATCCGATCGTTCACCATCGTGGAGGTTGCCATGAGGGAGGTCCCGCCGGAGGACTGGAGTTGGGTCAACGCGGCAGCCGACCGCTTCGAGCGGGACTGGAAGCGCGGGCCGCGACCACGGATCGAAGACTACCTCTCTGAAGTGTCCGAGTCTCGACGCGGGCGACTCCTGGACGAGCTGCTGCGGGTCGAGCGTGAGATCCGCTCCAGGGATGGCGAGAAACCGACTGCGGAAGAGTACCGCCTCCGCTTCCCGGAGCATGCCGCGGTGATCGACGACGTCTTCGGCGAGAGGACGCGATCGGTTCCCGATGATTCCCGAGTGGAATCGGCCGCGGCCGAGGAGCGGGACTTGCCGGGTTGGGACCGATTCGCGACCCCGAGCATCCTGGCCCGACTGGCCCAGGCGATCGGCCCGGTCCCTCGTGTCCTGCTCCGCGACGCCCAGGCCGAGGTCCAGTCTCCCGTCGTCCAGCCGACCTCCTCCGAGATGCCCGTGGACACCGGCCGTTACCAGCTCTTTGGCGAGATCGCTCACGGTGGCATGGGCGCGGTCCTCAAGGGCCGCGACCCCGACCTGGGTCGCGACCTGGCCATCAAGGTCTTGCTCGCGGAATATCACGACGATCCCGAGGTCGTTCGTCGTTTCGTCGAGGAGGCGCAGATCGGCGGCCAGCTCCAGCACCCGGGGATCGTGCCGGTCTATGAGCTCGGTCAGTTTGCCGACCATCGGCCTTTCTTCACCATGAAGCTGGTCCAGGGGAGCACCCTGGCCACCCTCTTCCGATCCGCGCGACCCCGGCGAAGGACCTGCAGCGATTCCTGGGAATCTTCGAGCAGATCTGCCATACGATGGCCTACGCGCATGCACGTGGGGTGATCCACCGCGACTTGAAGCCATCGAACGTCATGGTCGGGAGCTTCGGCGAGGTGCAGGTCATGGACTGGGGACTGGCCAAAGTCCTACCCGAGAGGGGTATCGCCGACGAACCCCGGCACCGCATCAGCGAGCCCCCCGTGAGCCTCATCGGCACGATCCGCGACTCGGACGCCGACGGGTCGCGAGCCGGCTCGGTACTGGGTACGCCGGCCTACATGGCGCCCGAACAGGCCAGCGGCGAGGTGGTCGACGAGCGGGCCGACGTCTTCGGGCTGGGGTCGATCTTGTGCGAGATCCTCACCGGCCGGCCGGCGTACACCGGAGAGTCGTCCGAGGTGGTCTTCAGCAAGGCGCTGCGGGGTGACACGGCCGAGGCGCTGCGGCGTCTCGACGGCTCCGAGGCGGACGCCGAGCTGGTGGCCCTGGCGCGTCAATGTCTGGCGGCCGAGTCACGGCAGCGGCTCCGCAATGCGGGCGAGGTGGCTCGACGGCTGACGGCCTACCTGGCCGGGGTGCAAGAGCGGCTCAAGGCCGCCGAGCTGGCGCGGGCGGCCGAGCTGGCGCGAGCCCAGGAGGCACAGGCGACGGCCGCGGCGGCGCAGGGCCGGGCGCTGGCGGAGAGGCGGGTGCGGCGGATGAGCGTGGCACTCTCCACATGGCTCGTCATCGCCGGCGCCCTGGGAGTCAGCGGCTGGCGGTGGGTGGAGCGGGACCGGCGGACGCGGGCGGCGGCGATGTCGGCCCGCGTCAATGCGGCTTTGCAAGAGGCGACACGGTTGAGAGGGCTGCGCAGGGGGCGGCGTTGGGAGACCTGTCGTCCTGGGTCGATGCGCTGGCCGCCGCTCAGAAGGCCAGCGCACTTCTGGACCCCGGCGCGGACCCCGAACTGCGGAAGCAGACCAAGACGGTGCTCGAGGCGATTCAGAGCGAGAAGCAGGCGGCCGCGGCAGCCGTCCAGACCGCGGAAGCCCGCCGACGACTGCTCGACCGCCTCGCCGATATTCGCTCGGCCAGGTCCTATGCCCCGGATGGCTCCATCGGCGATTCCGATTATCTCGCGGCGTTCCGCGAGGTTGGGATCGACGTCTTCGCCATGCCGCCGGCCGAGGCGGCCGCCCAGATCAAGGGCCGGTCCCTTTCGGAGGCGGTCTTGCTCGCCGCGGCGCTGGACGATTGGGCGGACTCGAGACGAAGGCTTCGAAACGACATGGCCGGTGCCCATCGCTTGACCGAGGTGGCTCGGAACGTCGACCCCGACCCCTGGCGCAACCAGCTCCGCGAGCTGCTCGAAGGGCCCGATGGCCCCGAGCGCACCCCCGCCTTTCGCCGACTGGCCGAGTCGGCCCAGCAGGTTGACTTGCCGGCAATCAGTCTCGATCTCCTGGGCAAGGCCCTGCTCAATAGAGGCGAGCCGAAGGCGGCCGAGACCGTCCTGCGGCAGGGGCAGCGACGTTATCCCGGCGACGTTTGGCTCAGTTACGATCTGGCCCGATGCCTGGAGGCGTTGGCGCGGCGCGGCGAGGCCATTCGATACTACACCGCGGCGCGCGCGATCCGCCCCGAAACGGCTCATCGGCTGGCGCACAGCCTGGAAGCCTTGGGAGAGCCGGACGAGGCGATCGCCGTGTTTGAGGACCTGGTGCGGCTCCGTCCCGACGACGGTGGGCACTGGGCCTGCTTCGGTCACCTGTTGCAAGAACAAGGCGAGCTCCCAAGGTCCCAGGTTGCTCTGCAAAAGGCCGTCGCGATCCTGAGCCAACAAATCCGGCTCCAGCCCGACGAAGCCCCGACCCACCTGAATTTTGGTAATGCCTTACTTCGCCAGGGGAAGCTGGACGAGGCGATCGCCGAATTCCGGGAGGCCGCCCGTCTCAAGACCGATTATGCCTTGGCCCACAGCAACCTCGGCTTTGCCCTGTGCCAACAGGGGAAGCTGGAGGAGGCCAGTCGCCGAATCCCGGGAAGCGATCCGCCTCGAACCGAATGCCGTCTCCGCTCACCAGAACCTGGGGAACGCCCTCCATGCGCAGGGGAAGCTGGAGGAAGCGATCGCTGAATACCGGGAAGCGATCCGACTCAAACCGGATGATGCCCCGGTCCACCAGAACCTGGGAGACGCCCTCCGCGCGCAGGGGAGGATGGAGGAGGCGATCGCCGCATTCCGGGAGGCGATCCGACTCAGGCCGGATTTCGTGAAGAGCTTCATCAGCCTGGGTGTCATCCTCTGCGACAACAAGCATGACTACGAGGGAGCGATCGCCGCATTCCGGGCCGCCCTCCGGATCAAGCCGGACCTCGCCATGGCCCACAGCTACCTCGGCGTCGCCCTGGCCAATCGAGGGAACCTGGAGGAAGCGATCGCCTCGTACCGGGAGGCAATCCGCCTCATGCCGGATGATGCCGAGTTACACGATAAACTCGGCAAAGCCTTGCAAGCCCATGGGAAGCTGGAGGATGGGATCGCCGAGTTTCAGGCGGCGATTCGTCTCAAACCCAACATGGCCGCATGCTCATTTCGACCTGGGCCTCGCCCTGTTCTTGCGGGGGGATCAGGAGGAGGCGATCGCCGCATTCCGCGAGGCGATCCGAATCCGACCGGATTACGCGGAGGCCCATTGCAATCTCGGTCAACTGCTCAAGATGCAAGGGCGGTTCGAGGAAGCCGTGACGGAGATCCAGCGCGGCCACGAACTCGGCTCGAACCGCGTGGGCTGGCGTTATCCCTCAGCCGAGTGGGTGCGCCAGGCACAGCGACAGGTCCAGCTCAAGGGCCGTCTGCCAGCCCTCCTCCAGGGCAAGGACCGGCCTGCCAACTCGGACGAGACCCTCGCACTGGCCGATCTCTGCTACACCCAGCAGCTTTACGGCGCCTCGGCGCGATTCTGGCTGGAAGCCTTCCAGGCCCAACCCGCCCTGGCGGCGGACATGCGGGTCCAGCATCGATACAACGCCGCCTGCGCCGCGGCACTGGCCGGTAGCGGCCAAACCAAGGATGAGCCCTCATTGGACGATGCGGCCCGATCCCGATGGCGCGAGCAGGCACGAGAGTGGCTCAGGTCTGACCTGGCGGCGTGGTCGAAGATCCTGGAGGACGGCTCATCCCAATCGCGGCTGTCCGTCCGACAGACTCTCGAGCAGTGGAGGCTCGACGTCAACCTGACCGGCATTCGCGATGAGGCCGCGATGTTCAAGCTCTCCGCGGACGAGCGGAAAGCGTGCCGGGCCCTCTGGTCCGAGGTCGACGCGCTGCTGGCCAGGGCCCGCGACCGTCGGTAGATCACCAGCGGAAGAAGCGGTACGGGTCATCCCATTCTTCGGGCTGGTCGAGGTAGAGGCCAGTTCAGCCATCGCCGTTCCGGAGGCGCAGCCGCTACGGGAGTCTGGAAGCGGGCCAGGACCGGCGTGTCGCCGTCGACGCCCATGTTGGCGAGCAATCGCGACACGAGGAACGACGTGCGGCGATACGTCCGCTTGACGTTGGGCTTCTCGCCGTAGTCGAACTGCCAGGGCACGAGCTGACAGAAGACGACGTTGACGCCCTCGGCCCGGGCCAGGACGCCGTCGCCGATGACCGTGGCACCCGCCGTGATGAGGGGCAGTTCCCGCGGGTCGCGGTTGTGGACATCCGCGGGCCCAACTCCCGCGAGAAGCGAACGCGCGTCGAAGGGATCGAAGTCGGCCGAGATGTGCTCGGCTTTCTTCATGCGGACTTTGAAGGGCAGGAAGGCGTTCGCGTCTTGCTCGTCGAGCCCGATCGCCAGCACGTTCCCACCGGCCTTCAACCAGTCGGCGATGGCCGGTGCGCGGGCCGCGAGCTTCCGCCCGCCGCCAGGACCCACCACAAGGACCTGGTCGGTCGGCGACAGGTTCGCGCCCTCGTACGCATCCACGGCGATGCCCGCGGATTCGAGATGGCGGATCCCGGCCGGATCGCCGGCATAAACGACTTTCCGGCCGGGGGCCGGCTTCCAGGTCGACACGTACTGGAGGATATTCCGCGTCAGCGACTCGGCCGCGGGATCGGTCTCGGTGCGTCCGGTCACGATCGAGCTGGCAGAACAGCACCAGCCCCTGGCCTTCGCGGTACTCCAGGAGCGGGCTGTACTGGAGGCTGAAGCCGCCGTCGAGGATCGGCAGGAAATTGCCGCGAGCGGGCTTCTCGATCAGGACCGAAGCCACGTTGCCGCGATTGCCGCAACGCCAGACGCGCGTCACCGGGATGTCGCACCACTTGACCGTGGGGCCATAGTCGAGGCCGCATCTCGTAATCGAGCCTGCGGCGGCAGGATCGTGGCCTCGCCGCGCCAGTCGCGCAGGTGCTCCGCGGCGATCCCGGCCAGGAGCGGATGGTCGGCCATCCGCGGAAAGACCTGCCTCAAGCCGTACTCCGTGACGCGAAACCCGAGCCGTTTCTCCAGGACCTCCGAGGTCTGCTCGAAGACGATGACCTTCAGACCGTCGCGGACGCGGCCGATGCCCGGCGCCGGCCCGTCGACGGTCAGGGCGGACTTGCCCACGATCAAGATGTCGTAGGCCGACAGATCGGCGTCCGGCGTCGACGGTCCGGCACGCGACACCCATCGCGTCCAGGAGCTTGCGGGTCTCGCCCTTCGGGTCGAAGAGCGCGATCCTTGCGGTCGTCGTCGACGGGCGCCGGCGGCCGGGGCAGGACGTGAATGGAGAAGGAATCCTGCTGGATCTCGCCGGTGCTGAACGTGACCGTCGCGCTCAGGTCGTACTGTGCCGGGTGTCAACGCGGCCGGCAATGCGAATCTCAAGGGAATGCGCTCCTGCTGACCCGTCGGCACAGTCGAGTTTCTTGTTGCCGCCGACGAGCTTCGGGGAGGTCGAGCGACCACGGGCAATCGGCCGTCACGGTCGTGCGGGAATTGTTGATGACGATGATCTGCTTCTCGACCGTTTCGCCCGGGCAGAAGTTGTGGTCCTTGCTCGTGAAGTGCGCGGGCTGGCCGCCGATGTAGGCCAGCAGCGGCCGGTTGTTGCGCAAGAGGGCCTGCCCGTCCGCCGTCGGGATCCAGTCCGATCGCTCGAAGGCCAGGTCCATCCGCTCGTAGCGGCTGTCGATGTAGTCCGGACTGAACCCCGGCCGCTGGAGGTGGTCCCAGTCCACCGGGAACTCCCTGCGGCGCTTGTCGACGCCGTCGCGCAGCCTCCAGAAGTGCCCGTGCTCCCACGGGGAGGTCGCCGAGACGCCCCAGGTCCGGAAGGCGCGCCAGTTGTCGGTGAGATACATGCCGATCACCGCGTGCCGGTCGTCGAAGAGCTGCGATCCGAGCTCGATAAGGGTAATCCCAGCGGTGCCAGAGGTTGCCGGCGCGGAACTGCTTGGCCTCCCAGCGCAGGTTCGCCTTCTCCATCTCGCTGATCTGGAAGGCCCGGTCGCCGAGGAACTGCGCGTTCCACTCGGCGAAGCAGAACTCCCACGGGACCCGGCGCTGCCGAACGACCGCTCGCCCTTGTACCAGCCGCGGTACATGGCCCAGTCCCAGGTGAACGGCGCGCCGTACTCGCAGGTGAACACCGGCTTGACGCCCTGCGTCGCCCAGTGCTCGAACCAGTCGGAGAGTTCCTGGATCGGGGCGAAGTTGGGATAGAAGTTGATCGTGTGCATCGAGCCGAGGTTGCCCGAGGCGTGGTGGTAGACGATGCGGCTCGGGTCGAGGCGCCGGACGATGGCCTCCGCGCGCAGGGCGAGCTTGGCGTTGTTCAGCGCCCAGGCGTCGCGCGGGTCGTGGATGCCGTCGATCAGGTCGGGATTCATGTCTTCGTCGTAGCCGGTGCGCGTTGTGGCTCATGGAGTAGAAGACGACCGAGGGATGGTTCTGGGCCTTGCGGACGTAGAACTCGGCATGCCGCAGGTAGCCGTTGTCGCGATCGGCGTCGGGCGACCTGCCAGTCGTAGTGGCTGAAGTGCGGCTGGGAAAAGGAGACGAGCATGCCCACGTCGTCCGCGGCCCGGAGGATCTCCGCGAAGCTCAGGTGGGAACCCGGCTCGCAGCCATAGTTGTGGGTGTAAACGAAGTTGATGCCGAAGCTCTTGAGCCGCTCCAGGCTCTCGCGCGCGCCGTCGTAGCTGGCGCAGTGCCGCGCCGATCTGGGCATTGTCGAGCGGGACGGCGGACAGGAAGATGCGCGTGCCGTTCAGGTAGAAGTCGCGGCCGTCGATCCAGAACTCGCGGAACCCGAATCGCACGTCGCAGGGCCGTATCCAGCACCTGGCCGTGTCGCGTCGAGCAACGAGAGACTCAGGGAATACAGGTTGCCGGGCGTGTGGAGGTCCCAGAGCCGGTCCGGCTTCCAGTTCCCGGTGAACGTGATGCGTCCGTTGTCGAGATCGGTCTCGTTGAGGACCTGGCTCGTGAACTCCGCGTCACGTCGCGGCCGTCCTGGGCGATCCGGGCGCGGAGCGGAATACGCGCCGGCCGGCATCGAGATCCTGCAAGGCGGCGTCGAACGAGATCTGCCCCTTGCGCACCGAGGTGTCCACCCTGACGTCGGTGATCCGGGCACCGGCGGGAGTGCCTACGAGGTAGACGTCGCCACACAGCCCGCGCCGGGGCACGGTCCCCTTCACCTGCCGGGCCGAGGCGGTGTCGTTGTACGAGAGCATGACAGCCTTCAGCGGCAGCGCCACGACGAGCATGCTGAGCCGGTGCTTGCCGCCGGGCCGGCAGAGCGGCGTCAGGTCCAGCTCGCCGCCGGGAAACCGGATCTCGCCCGCCGGCTTGCCATCGACGAACACGGCCGCATAGGAGTTCAGGTACTCGACGCACACGGCGATGCGACGGCCGCGCCCAATGACCGGGGACGGTGATCTCCCGCTCGTACCAGGCCGCGGTCAAGCCGGCCAGCCGGACGTCCTTCCAGTCGGGATGCGGGTAGAGCGTCTGGGAGTCCTTCTGCATGTAGTCGGTGATTCCGGGCCAGCACCCCGGGACCTTGAAGTAGCCCCAGCCTTTCGCGGGTGGCTGTTCGGGCCTGGGCCCGGCGGGCTGCCAGCGCCACAGTCCGTTGATGCAGAATCGCTCGCGTGTGGGAGTCGTTTCGCGATTGGCCTGGTCCAGGTCCCAGACGGCCTTCACGCCCTCAGGTAAGGGCGCGGCGAACTCGTCGGCACGGACACCGGGATTCCGCACCGACAAGACGCCCACGATGATGAGAAGGCTCGATCCAACGTACAACGGCCGGCAGATCCGCGAAGCCATGGTACCCCTCCGCCTGTTTTCCAGACTCGACCGATCCCATCTTTGGATCGCCTCACGTCAGGGATCCCATCGCGTATTCCAGCCGATTTCCCGGACCGATTCAACAACCTGGTCGGTTGCGACTCAACGGCTCTGGACGCCCCGTCCCAACCGCCCGCGGCGATACCTGCCGCCGCGATCTGTCCGATTCGTCTTCTCGAGCCGAAGGGAACCGTTGAGCCCTGGCTCGAGAACTGGGATACTGACGGGGTCCCATGAACCGGCGTCTTTGAGGAGTAGCCATGCTCAGGGGCATGCGATTGTTGCTGGCGTCACTCGCCCTGGTCCTTCTGGGGCTCACCGCGAAATCGGGCGAGCCCGCGCGCGCAGCCGCTACCATCGACGACCCCAAGGCGCTCGCGGATTTCGAGAACCAGGTCCGGCCGCTGCTGGCGGCCCGATGCGTCAAGTGTCATGGACCCCGGAAGCAGGAATCGAACCTGCGACTCGACTCGCGGGCGGCGATGATGCAGGGAGGAGACAGCGGACCGGCCATCGTCCCGGGCACGGCCCGAGCAGAGCCTGTTCGTGAAGGCGATCCGGCACGAGGGGGACATTCAGATGCCCCCCGACTCCAGGCTCAAGGACGAGCAGATCGCGACCTTGACGCGATGGGTTGCCCAAGGCGGCACCCTGGCCCGATGATGCCGCGGGGAGCCTCCATCCGCAGGGGGGCATCTCCCCGGAGGATCGAGCGTTCTGGTCCTTCCAGCCGGTCCGGCCACGACCGGCCCCCGAGGTCGCGGATCGCGACTGGGTCCGCTCGCCGGTCGATCGATGGATCCTGGCGGGACTCGAGGCGAAGGGGTTGCACCCGGTCCGGCCGGCGGACCGGCGGGCCCTGATCCGTCGCGCCACGTTCGACTTGACGGGATTGCCGCCGATGCCCGAGGACGTCAACGCGTTCCTGGCCGACGCGTCGCCCGATGCCTTCGCCAGGGTGGTCGAGCGACTGCTGGCCTCGCCGGCCTACGGCGAGCGGTGGGGGCGGCATTGGCTCGATGTCGTCCGGTACGCGGATACCGCCGGAGAAACCGCCGACTACCCCGTCCGCGAGGCCTACAAGTATCGCGACTACGTCATCTCGGCCTTCAACCAGGACACGCCGTACGACCAGTTCGTCCGCGAGCAGGTGGCCGGCGACATCATGGCCGGAGAGGACCCCGGGCCATCGTACGCCCGACTCGTGACGGCCACGGGCTTTATTGCCGTGTCGCGTCGCTTCGGGTTCGACTCCGAGAACTACCACCACCTCACCATCCAGGACACGATCGACACGCTCGGCCAGGCGATCCTCGGCCTCACGCTCGGCTGCGCGCGGTGCCACGACCACAAGTACGACCCCGTCTCCGTCCGGGACTACTACGCCCTCTACGGCATCTTCGACAGCACGCGGTATCCCTTCCCCGGCTCGGAGCAGAAGCCGAACATGCGATCGATGGCCTCGCTCCGGCCCCGCGCCGAGTCCGAGGCCCTGCGAGAATCCTTCGCGCGGGAACTCGCCGCGCTGGAGGCCAGCCTGAAGGCGAACAAGGCCAGGATCACCATCGAGACCCTGGACGAGCTGGACGGCGACTTCGAGATCCAGAAGCCATCGGCAGGCGGGAGCCTTGGCTGCCTCGTTACGCCCTGGCTCTTCGAGGGCAGCCCCGATGTGATCGCGCAGGCCCAGAGTCCATTCACCAATCTCACGCACTTCGAGGGGGCGGTCGGCGTCCGTTTCCCCAATGATGCGTCCGATCATCGCGTCTGGCAACGGATGTCGTCAGCCAGGACCGCGAAGACCGGCGGCCGACTGCACTTCAACATCGACTTCCGCAACGCGAGTCCGCAAGCCGGCGGGCCAGGGACCTACCGACGTCTTTCTGGGGCACGGGCTGGGCCGTTCCCCGGCCATCGAGGTCTTCGTCGGCGCGAATGCCGTTCTCGTGCGGAACGGCGATTCGACCGAATCGATCCGCCCGATCCGCCCGGCGACCTGGTACAACCTCCGCCTCGTCCTCGACCTGGACCGGAGGACGCTTCTCGGGCACCATCGGTGCGCCGGGGGACGTGACGACGTTCTCGGACCGGCCGTTCTCGACCGGCTGGGATGGCACGATCGACACGATCCTGCTGGATGGCCGGGGCCCGGTCGCGGGCGTCCGGCCGGCACTCGACGTGGATAACATCGCGCTCCGCGAGATTCCGATTCCCCCGGTCGGCTCTTCCTCCGGCGCCGGGCCGTCCGGCAAGTCGGGGCGGGACGATCGCGCACGCAACCTTGCCGCTTTGATCGAGCAGCGAGCTGGCGAGCTGGCCTACGGCGTGGCCGAGGGGACGCCTCATGACGTGAGGATCCAGAAACGGGGAGAGCCCTCGAAACCGGGCGAGGTTGTGCCGCGGCGGTTCCTGGAAGTCCTCGGCGGCGACTCGCTCGCCGACGGCGTCGAAGGCAGTGGCCGGTTGCAGCTCGCCCATTGGCTCACCCGGCCCGGGAATCCGCTGACGGCCCGGGTCATGGTCAACCGGATCTGGCAGGGACACTTCGGCAACGGCCTGGTGGCCACCGAGAACGATTTCGGGCAGCGGGGCCGGCGGCCCTCGCACCCTGGTCTCCTCGACGACCTGGCGTACCGGTTCATGGCCGGCGGCTGGTCGATCAAGGCGATGCACCGGCTCATCATGCTCTCGTCGACGTATCAGCTCTCGAGCGATTACGACAGCCGGGCGGCCGAGATCGATCCCGCCAATGAACGACTCTGGCGGTTCCTTCCGCGTCGCCTCGAAGCGGAATCGATCCGCGACGCGATCCTGATGCTCGGCGGCGGCCTCGATCGTTCGCCCGCCGGCCCCCACCCGTTCCCTCCGCTGGGGACGGCCTTCACCCAGCACGGTCCGTTCTACGCCGTCTATCCGAGCACCCGGCGCAGCGTCTACCTGATGACGCAGCGCAACCGGCGGCACCCGTTCCTCTCCCTCTTCGATGGTCCCGACCCGAACGCGAGCACCGCGAAGCGATCCATCACGACGGTGCCGACCCAGGCCCTGTTCTTCATGAACGACCCGTTCGTGCACGAGCAGGCGGAGGGTTTCGCACGGCGGCTGCTCGCGGCGCGGACCGACGAGGGCGACCGGATCCGGCTGGCCTACCGCTTGGCCCTGGCACGTGAGCCTCTCGATGAGGAACTCGAGAAGAGCAAGGATTTCCTGGATCGCTACCGGCGGCAGCTCCAGGTCGACGGAGTTGCCGTCGGCGAGCACTCCCGGCTGAGCTGGTCGGCCTTCGCCCGGACGCTGTTCGCGAGCAATGAATTTGTTTTTATCGACTGATGACGTAGAAGCCGGATCTGTCCGGCGACGGAGACGACGGGGAGGCAAACTCAAGCCATGGCAACTTCTCAACATCGGCCCACACGGCGCGAGGTTCTCCGCATGGCGGCCGGCGGCTTCGGGTCGATCGCCCTGAACGTCATGCTCTCCGAGCTTTCCCAGGCTGGCACCCGGCCTTCGAGTCCGGCCGACGATCCCCTGGCGCCCAGGCCGACCCACTTTCCGCCGAAAGCGCGCCGGGTCATCTTCCTGTACATGACCGGCGGCGTGTCGCACGTCGATTCGTTCGATCCCAAGCCCAAGCTCTTCGCCGAGTGCGGGCAAGACGGTGCGGGTCAACAACTTCCAGGGCAAGCCGGGCGACTTCATGCTGTACCTCAAGAGCCCGCAGTTCGCCTTCCATCCCGGCGGTGCGTGCGGGACCGAGGTGAGCGACCTGTTCCCGCACATGCGGTCGGTGGTGGACGACCTCTGCCTCATCC
This sequence comes from uncultured Isosphaeraceae bacterium, assembly GCA_963842405.1. GTDB lineage: Bacteria > Planctomycetota > Planctomycetia > Isosphaerales > Isosphaeraceae > CAVZRC01. The sequence goes on from CAWJGW010000007.1 coordinate 62,477, forward strand.
GGTCGATGTCATCGGACCACACCAACCATTACGAGGGTACGCTCGGCATGCACACCGGCTCGTTCACCTTCGCCCGGCCGAGCCTTGGCGCCTGGGTCAGCTATGGCCTGGGTACGGAGAACCGGAACTTCCCCTCATTCGTGGCGGTGGCTCCCCACCTCCCTTATGCCGGCACCCAGACCTGGGGGTCGGACTTCTTGCCGGGCTGCCATCAGGGCACCCACATCGAGCCCGGTCCGACACCCATCGCCAACGTGCGGCGCCGGGCCGGCTCGGACGCGCTCCAGCAGCTCGAGCTCGAGATGGTGGCCGACGCCAATCGCCGGCACCTCGCACGTCACGAGGCCGACGCCGTGATCGAGGCCCGGATCCGCTCGTTCGAGACGGCCTACGGCATGCAGCGCGAGGCCCCCGAGGTGTTCGACCTCTCCGGCGAATCCGACGCCACGCTCAGGCTGTACGGCCTCGAGCGGGGCCGGACCGACGGCTTCGCCTGGCAATGCCTGGTCGGCCGCCGGCTGGCCGAGCGCGGAGTCCGGTTCATCGAGCTGATCGACTCCGGCTCGTCGAACAACTGGGATGCGCACGGAAACATGATGGAGCACGTCCCCATGGCCAGGAACGTCGACCGGCCCATCGCCGGGCTGCTCATCGACCTGAAGTCGCGCGGGTTACTCGAGGACACGCTCGTCGTCTGGACCACCGAGTTCGGCCGCACGCCGTACAACTCCCAGCCCGGCGCCGCCGGTCGGGAGCATCACCATCAGTGCTTCTCGTCGTGGCTGGCGGGCGGCGGAGTGAAAGGCGGGATCGTCCACGGAGCCACCGACGAATACGGGATCGCCGTGGCGGAGGACATGGTGCACGTCCACGACTTCCACGCCACGATCCTCCACCTGCTCGGTCTCGACCACACGAGGTTGACCTATCGTCATGCCGGACGCGACTACCGCCTGACCGACGTCTCCGGTACGGTGGTGAAGGAAATAATCGCCTGATCCCCCAGCAACGACCTGAGAACCGGAGACCCACCATGAATCGCCGCCATTTCCTCGCCGCCTCGACGGCCGCCGCCACCCTGGCTCAGGCGACCACGGCCCCTGCCAGCCAGTCCAGTCAACTCAAGGTGATCGTCCCCACGATGACGGTGGCGGAGCTCGCCGAATTGAATGCCTCCGCACCCGGGATCGACCTGGTGGTGTGTCATAGCGAGGCCGAGGCGATCGAACAGGCGCCCGGGGCTGCGGCCAGTTACGCCTACATCTCACCGGGCGTGATCCGGGCCGGCAAGTCGCTGAAGTGGGTCCAGCAGCCCAGCGCGGGGGTCGAGCACCTGATGGAGATTCCCGATCTCGTCGAGCGCGACATCATCTTGACCAACATGCAGCGCGCCTACGGTCCCGAGATCGCCGATCAGGCGATCGGATACCTCCTCGCGTTCACAAGGAGCCTCGTCCATTTCATCCGCGCAGCCGGGCCAGGAATGGCGCTCACGCGGGCCGAACGTGGTCCTTGACGAGCTGATGGGCAAGACGCTCCTGGTCATCGGGCTCGGCGGCATCGGCAGCGAGATCGCTCGCCGGGCCAACGCGTTCGGCATGCGCGTACTCGCAACCGACCCGAAAGTGCTTGAGCGGCCGCTGTTCGTCGAGGAGTTGCATAAACCCGAGGACTTCCACGCGCTGCTCCCCCGCGCCGACGTCGTCGCCAGCGCCGTCCCGTTGACGAAGCAGTCGATGAGGATGATTGGCGCGAACGAATTCGCCATGATGAAGCGGGGCGTCGTCCTGATCAACGTCTCGCGCGGAAAGGTGGTCAACACCGGCGCCCTGATCGCCGCTCTCGATAGCGGTCAGGTCTCCGCGGCCGGACTCGATGTGACCGACCCGGAGCCGCTGCCCAAGGGCCACCCGCTCTGGACCCGCAACGCGATCATCACGCCCCACAGCGCGGGTCAGTCGCCGGGCGGCGACCGTCGCCGGCACGAGATCTTCCGCGAGAACCTCCGCCGTTTCGCAGTGGGCGAGATGCTCTTGAACGTGGTCAACAAGAAGGTCGGGTATTGAGATTGTCGAGCGGTCCAGGCTCTGTCTGAGATTCGACGTCCGTTCCGCAGCCCCCTCATCCGCCCTGCGGGCACCTTCTCCCCGGGGGGAGAAGGAGAGAAGGTGAGCGGTCGGCGCCGGTTTGACTCCTTCCCCCCTCGGGGGGAAGGTGGCCCGCAGGGCCGGATGAGGGGGCCGCGCCGTAGCCGGCGAACGCATTGCCAGACAGAGCCTAGCCGAGCTGCCGGCACGTTTCCACCCAGACGCGCATGGCGCGGGCCATCTTTGTGAAGAAGGTCTTGAACTCGCCGGCCATTCGCTTATGGGGCCAGTCCGCCGATTCCAGGTGGTCCGCCAGTTCGATATAGGCATCCCCATAGCTGGAGGCCGTCAGGGACCAGCCTCGGAGGAACTCGGCGAGCGGATCGGTCAGGATGACCGACCAGAATTCCAGCTCGAGATCGCCCAGCAGGTTATGGGCGTTGCGGCGGTGGTCGCAGGCCGGGCTCCCGAAGGTAATTCGATCGTGCAGGTGGTCGATCAGCTTCCTGGCAAAGAATCCGGCCCAGATGTCACCGTATCGCTCGACCGCGATGCCGCTGACCGGATCACCGACCGGCACGAAGTAGAACGCCGGCAGGATGTCCCGATGGAAGGCGGTGTTCTGAGTGTTGATCGGCGCCCAGGTCCCCGGGGCGAGCATGAGGCGTTCCTCGGTCAGGCGGACGGCCCGCGCCGGCAGCGTGAGCCGCGTCAGCGAGTCCACGTCGGGATCGCCCAGCCACATTCCCCCGTTGAGGACCACGCGTCCCTCCGTAATCGAATAGGTTTCCTCAACGGCAAGATGGCGTTTCGCGTACGGATAGCCTCGCGCGTAGGTGGGAACCGGCGACTCCATATCCATCAGCCGGCAGGGATTGAACCAGCCGCTCGAGGACGACACGGTCTTCAGCCGCAACGTTGAGCCAACCAGGGCGTGGCCCTCATACCAATCGTCGTCGCCGACGAAGTTGTCATCATCGACGGCAACGATGATATCCGCCCCGCGCTCCGCGGCCATCAAGTAGCCGATGTTGCGGCGATTGTCGGAATTGAAGGGGATCAGCGGCTTCAGCACGGGGAAGCGGTCGAGATATCGGTCCTGTTCCTCGAGGTCCACGTATCGGGCGTCGAAGCCGATCATGCGGAGGTTCGCCGCCAGGTCGGCGACGGTCCCATGGGGCGTCTTCCTGTCACCGACGATCAGCGCCGCTCACTTCGTGAAGATGCCCGAACCGTTCAAAGTTCCTGGCATAGTCTTCAAGCAATCGCGGCACATTGATCGTGGTGATGACTATGGTCATTCGGGGGCAAGCCATGACGATTCGTCTCCTTGAAGTGCTGGATCAGCCGGCGGATCATGTCTTCGGTTCCGACACGGGGCTCGAAACCGAGTTCGCGTTTGGCCCGATCGATCTGGGTGTAGAGGCTGAATGACTGATTCGACTGGGGACCCGGCCTGTGCCGTCCCGAACGGACCAGACGGATCACCTCATTGGCAAGCTGCTTCATGCTCGAGCGCCTGGCCAGAACTAATGTTGAATATGTCGTGCATCGAACCGATAGATCGATTCAGTCGGTCCACGGCCAGGACCATGGCCGCGGCCACGTCCTCCGGATGGACGAAATCGCGATAGTGCTCGCCCCCGCCAAATAGGACGATCTCCTCATCGCGGAGCGCCTTGAGCACGAAATCACCAAGGGCATGCAGTTCCTTGCTTCCCTCTCCAACGACCAGGGTCGGCCTCAAGATGATCGAACGAATGCCGAAGTGAAGGCTGTAGTCGCGCACTGCGAACTCCGCGGCCACCTTGCTGGCGGCGTAGGGGTGACGGGGGGCGAACGCCGACGCCTCGTTCACCGGGTCCGGCGACGATCCGTGAACGGTCAGGCTCGAGGCGAACAGGAATTGCCCGACCCCGGCCCGTCGGCAAGCCTCGAGCAAATGCACCGTGCCCAGCGTGTTGACCGCGTAGTAGTCGGGCGGGTCCTCCCGGCTCGGGGCCGCGCCGCACAGGGCTGCAAGATGGCAAACGAGCCGCGGACGCTCCTGGGAGATGACCCGCCGGACAGCGGCCATGTCCGTGATGTCCAGTTCCTCGCGGTCGATCGAGACCACCTCGCAGGTTTCGCGCAGCAGGGGAACCAGGTAGGTCCCCAGGAACCCCGCTCCACCCGTGACCAGGACTTTACGCATTAGCATACTCTCGTGCTGAAACCGGACAGTCGTTTCGTGCGGTCGAACAATGCTCGCGGTACCACTGCATGGTGGTCGCCAGGCCGGCTCGGAGCGAGGTTCGCGCCTTCCAGCCCATCTCGTCCAGGGCCCGGGAGACGTCGAAGACGCGCCGAGACTGGCCGTCGGGCCGCGTGGCGTCCCAGACGACCTCGCCTCGAAAGCCGCTGATTTCTTCGAGTGCGTTCACCACGCTCCGGATGCTCGTCTCCTGGCCCGAGGCGAGGTTGACCAGGCCGGATCGGTCGTAAGTCTCGGCGGCCCGAAGGATGCCCTCGGCCACGTCCCCGGCATACACGAAGTCACGGGTGGCGTGCGCCGGAGCCCCAGACCTCGAGGCGATCCTGGTCCTGCTCGACGGCCGTGACGAACTTGCGGACCAGCGCCGGTATGACGTGGGCGTTCTCCAGGTCGAAGTTGTCGTACGGCCCGTAGATATTGCCGGGAACGGTCACGATGACCGGGAAGCGGTGCTGGTCCAGTAGGCCATCGACTGGACGTGTAGCATCCGTTTGGCCAGCGAGTAAGGAGCGCTCTCCGGTTGGGGGAAACCCGTCCCAGAAGCTGGTCTCCCGGAGCGGCAGCGGCGCGTGCTCCGGGTAGCCACATCCCGCGCCGGCCGCCACCACCTTCTTGACACCGGCCTGCCAGGCATGGTGCAAGGTCAGCGTATTCATCATCAGGTTCTGGAGGAAGAAGTCGGCGGGCCTGCGCCTTGTTGGCGGCGATGCCTCCGACCAGGCCGGCCAGGTGCAAGAGCACGTCCACGCGGTGCTCCTTGAACAATCGCTGGACGTCCTCCTCCTGGCTCAGGTCGAAGTCCCGGTGCCTCACGACCACGACGTGGTTGCAGCCCGCGAGTTGTAGTTGCTCGACGACATGGCTTCCCAGGAAGCCCTCGCCGCCGGTGACCATGACTCGATTCTTTTTCCAGTACGACATGCACCTCCTCCAATCAGCCGGATATGAGAGAAACCTCCGGGCTCCAGCAGTTTTCCCGGAGCCCCGCCATGAACCTGCCGGCTTGTGCGAACGATTCCGGCGTGCCGATATCGACGAACGGGGCGCGGATGGTGTAGCCCCCGAGCCCTCGAGCGATCCAGCGCGGAAACATCTCCCGCTCGAGCGAGATGGTCCGGTCCTGGACGGATCGATTCGAGCAAGGAACGCCGGAGAAGGTAGACGCCGGTGTTGATCCAGCCGGCTTCGGAAAGCCGCGACTTCTCCCGAAACGACCGGATCGCTTCCGCGGGGACCCAGCTCGACGGTTCCAAAACGACTCGTGTCCGCCGACCAGGTGAGGAGCAACGACCCGGGAAACGACGCCTCGCGCGCAAGGTGCCAGCGATGGAATTCGTCGAGCGGGCAATGGATATAGGAGTCTCCGTTGAGCACCAGGAACCTCTCGGCCTCGACCTGGGAGAGCGCGAGCCGGAGCGCCCGGCCGTGCCCAGCGGTCGGGACTCGGACGAGTACCGCAGCTCGAGGTCCTGGTATCGCGTGCCGAAGGTCTCGAGGACCTGGTCGGCCCGATAGCCGGTACAGAGCACGACCTCGCGGACGCCGGCGGCCTGGACCTGGTCCAGCAGGTAACTCAGGAAAGGGCGGCCACACACCGGCGCCAGGACTTTGGGGATGCCGGGCAGCACGCCCCGGAGGCGGGTGCCCTCGCCACCGGCGAGGATCAATGCCGTGAGTTCGACCATGGCTCACTCCTCTCGCGCCGTCCCGGTTCAGCGATCCTGGCTCCGCCAGACCTCGACGCCCCGAGTGTCGAACGTGAAGTCCGTCACCGTTCCGCCCAGGAGCTGAAGCGCTTGCCGTACTTCGTGCTGCCGGCCGGTCTCGCAGTAGACCAACAGGTAGCCGCCTCCTCCGGCCCCCAGCAGTTTGCCGCCGAGGGCACCGTGCCGCCGCGCCTCGGCGTACAGCTCGTCGGCGATCGTTCCCGTCGCGACCTCGGGATTGATCCGCTTCTTGTGAACGTACGCCTCGTGCAGGAGCTGACCGAAGTCGTTGAGCCTTCCCTCGGTGACGGCTTCCGCCATCTCGTAGGCCAGCTCGCAGAGGCGCACCATCCCCATGTGCGTCGTCTTGCGACCCTCGCGATAGAGGCGTACCTGGTTCGAGACCAGGCCGAGGTCCGCGCGCACCCGGCCCGTGTAACACAGCAGCAGATGCGACTCCAGGTCGTTGACGGTGTCGCGGTCCAGTTCGAGGGTGTTTACGACAGCGGCATCCGGGTAGAACTCGATGACGTTGAACCCGCCGAACGTGGTGGCGTACTGGTCCTGCTTGCCTCCTTCGATTCCCAGGTCGTGACGCTCGACTTCGAAGTTCAGCTCAGCCTGCTCGTAGCAGTCGAGGGCCTGTCCGGTGTAGGCGGCAACGACCCCGATGATCGCCGCCGTCACCGACGAGGATCCTCCCAGCCCGCTGCCGGGCGGCGCCGCCGACCGGACGTCCAGCTCCATGCCCCGGCGAGTCTGGAGGCGGTAGATGACCGCCTTCGCCAGATCCAGCACTCCGTCGTACTGTCGGCGGATGGTTCACGTCGAAGGTGATGTTCAGGCCCAGGTCGAGCGATCGGATGCGGACTAGCTCATCGTCTCTCGGGTACAGGGTGACGTAAGCATAGCGATCGATCGTGCTGGAAAAGACGGCCCCTTGATGCTGCGTGTACCAGTGGGGCAGATCGGTGCCGCCCCCCGCGAAACTGACACGAAACGGGGCCTTGGCTCGAACGATCGAATCGGTCGGGATCGTGCCGCGCGGTACGCCGCGCCATGGTCGGTAAGCTACACGTGATCATGCAATTTGTCTCCGCCGAGGACCGGTCTGGGGCTCCCGGCTTCTCAGACGTTCATGAATCGTCCTCTGCCGAGCATTCGATATCCTTTGATCAGCTCCTGGATGCCCTCGTCCAGTGACCGCCGCGCCACGAAACCCGCATTGCACAGCCGCTCGGCTCGAGACGATGTAGTTTCGCTGGTCGGGGTCCCGACCCAGCTCCGCAACCAGGATGGTCAGGTCCCTGACATGCTGCCGGATCTTGTTCGCCAGCTCCTCCTTGGAGAGATTGGCGGAGTCCAGGCCGACGTTGTACGGCCGGCCCGCCATCCGATCCGCATGGGCGATGCAGTGCAGGAAACAATCGGCGACGTCCCGGATATGCACGTAGTTTCGTTTGAAGTCCTTCTCGAAGAGCACGATCGCCCGCCGCGTGACGGCCTCGTGGACAAAGTGATTGACCAGCAGGTCAAGCCGCATCCGGGGCGAGGTGCCGAAGACCGTGGCCAGGCGGAGCGTGATCGTGTTGGGGCTTTGCAGGACGGCCGCCTCGGCCTCCACCTTGGTTCGACCGTAGAGCGAGATCGGCTCGAGCGGGGTCTCCTCGGTGCAGTAGGCGTTTCCGGACTTCGTTCCGTACCCGCTGTTGGTCGTCGGATAGACGACGAGCTGCCGGGGGCTGCGGCAACGGAGCAGATGGCGGATGGCATCGAGGTTCACCGATTGCGCCAGCGCGGGATCGCGATCGCACGCCGGGGCGCCCGACGATCGCGGCCAGAGGGATCAGGATGTCCGCCTCGCAGCTCAACCGACGGACCAGTTGCTCGTCGCGGACATCGCCATGCACGAACCCGAACCGAGGCTCGGCGCAGAGGTGGAACAGGCTCTGCTCGCCGAACGACAGGTTATCCAGGACGGTGACCCGGAACCCGCGTTCCAGAAGGTGACCACAAAGGATCGAGCCCAGATAGCCCGCGCCACCGGTGATCAGGACGGACTCCGCCATGAATTCGTGTCCTTGATAGGCTGAGGCGGCGCAACGCCGCCGGGTTGTCGCAGGGAGCCGGCAGGTCTTGTCCGGTGCCGGAGGTCACATCCTTAGTCTAGGTCACGCTCCGGCGATCGAGCGGAAATAACATGACATGCCGAGGCCGGCGCCGTGGGCACTCGATGGTGGGGATGCCGGTCGCCTTCGGCCGCCCCGTCTTCCGCTTCGAAGGGAGAGTACCGGACCCCGCGGGCCAGGATCGACAGTCGCCATGCCGACATAACGGAAGTTCCGCGCGAAGTTGTTGGTGGAACGGCCTTCCACCCGTGCTCTCCAGGTGGTGGGTACTTCGGAGACCGGGATGCCCAGCCGGATCGTCTTGACGGTGGTCTCGCAGCCGATCTCCTGGTAGATCGCCTCCCAGGAGATGTTCCGGACCAGCTCGGTCCGCATCAGTTTGAAACCGTAGGTCAGATCGTGGAGCCGGGTCCGGAAGAGAACGCGGAAGAGCTGCTGGAAGCCCCAGTTGAGCCATCGCTTGGCAGGGCTGTAGCCGACGAACCCGCCGCCGGGCAGCCATCGCGAGCCGGCCACGAGCCCGAAGTTCCCCCTCGCCATCTCGGCGATCATGCGGGGGATCGTGGCCAGCTCCATCTCGCCGTCGGAATCCATGCTCAGAACGACGTTGCCCTTGACTCGTGCGTAACCCTCGCGAAACGCCCGGCCGACTCCCGGGTTCTCCTCGCTGCTCGAAGACCTGGACCCGCGAATCCGTGCGAGCGAGTTCCTGGCAGACCTCGATCGATTCCCGCGAGGACTGGGGAGAAATCACGATGATCACTTCGAATAACCACGGTTCGAGATTGGCGCGAAGCCAGTCCACGATCTCTCGGACCGTTCTCGTCTCCGAGAAGACCGGCAACACGACACTGATCCGGAAATCATTGAGAGTCCAGGGCGGAAAGTGTGGGTTTCATGGTTCATGTCGTCCCGGAAAGGAGTTCGGGATCAGTCCATTGCCCAGGCGAATCAACCGAACGAACGTACTCGCCCGGGCCAGTGCGGGTCGGAGATCGAGCCGGTCAAGAATGAGCGCCAGCCACACGAGCACAAGGCTCCAGAAGTGGATACTCGAGATCAGGACGGTCGCCAGGGCCGACGGTTGGAAGCTGGAGGAAACGACCAGGGGGTGGTCATGCCCACCATGGAGGCGAGGAACAAGTACCAACTCGGTGAGCCGATCGCCGTGCTTCCTCTGCTGACCTGCTCGGATCGCTCGATCCACCAATCTCGAGCCATCGCCGCGATTGGGCCCACGGGCAACCAGAAATAGTAGATCCATCCCAGGGGAGAGAGGATCAGCGCACTGACCAGAAGAATCGCGAAGGCCCGGTCGGTGCCATGACTCGAAGAATTCGTCAGGACCCGGAGCAACGCCACAAAACCCACGGGGATTCCCAGGACGAGCCAGGCCAGCCGGACCAGGCCGGGATCGAGCGCCACGATCGGCGTGTACAAGGGGGTCTTCGTCAACGTGCGGCTCAAAAGCCCGTACAGCGATGCGTTCAAGGGGAGCCAGGCCCACGAATCCGCTCGGGAAAGGACCCGCAGCCAGGAGTGGTGGCTCTCTGGGCCGAAGACCAGCAGGCCCAGCAGAAATGCCAGGCCGACGGTCAGTCCGACAGCCGCGACTCCCCGCCAGCAACGCTTGAGGACGAGGTAGGGAATGAAAATCAAGAGAAACGGCTTGATACTCAAGGCTAGCCCCAACCAGGCCCCTGCCTTGCCCCACCGCCCATGTCGGGCATCGCGCCACGACAGCGTGATCAAGAGCATCAGCGGGAATGATATGTGGGCCGTGACCATGGCCACGCCCATGGCCGAGAAGGACAGGAGCCCCACCACCATCCACTTCTTGAGACGTGGCGTGAGCTCGATCCGGGTCTCCGACAGGATGATCCGGATTGATCCATAAAGGCACAGCCCGCTCAGGACCCACCAGGCGAGCAGGGCCAACCCGGCGGCATGACGGCCAGTGGCAAATACAAGAGGTGGGAATGAGGTGGGTTCAGGTCCCAGAGATAGAGGAACTTGTCTCGATCGTACTGAATCACCACACCTTCGGTCGCGGCATACATGTCCTTCCCATCGAGGAAGGCCCGAGTGCTCAGGAGCGGCCGGCCGAAGTCGTTCTTCGGCATCGACTGGAATGACGCCACCAGCAAGAAGCCGTTCCATTCGATCAGAAAGAGCGTCAACCCGATCATCGCGAGGGTTGCCAGACGACGACCCTGCTCGACAGGCGACAACGCCGCCGGCTCGTGCAGGTACCACTTCGTCGGGGTTGCGTTCCATACTCATCGCAAGTGTTCGAGCGATCAGGTTACTCGGTGGCGGACCAACCACTCTTGAAAGCTTAGAACACGTTCAGCGGAATGGACAAAATGGGGACCTCACCGACCGATTCGCCTGGAAGCATGCGGGTCGGAGATCGAGCCCGTCAAGCATGAGCGCCAGCCACACGAGCAGAAGGCTCCAGAAGTGGATACTCGAGATCAGGAGGGTTGCCAGGGCGGAGGGCTGAAAGGTCAAGGCGACAAACATGGGAGTGGCCATGCCCGGCACGGCGGCGAGGAACAGGTACCAGCTCGGTGAGCCGCTCGCCTGGCTTCCGTCGTCAACCGGCTTGGAGCGCTCGATCCACCAATCTCGAGCCAGCGCCGCAATCGGGCCCACGGGCAGCCAGAAATAGTAGATCCATCCCAGGGGCGAGAGGAGCAGCGCCACTGACCAGAAGGATCCCGAAGGCCCGGTCGGTGCTCGAACTCGAAGAATCCGTCACGGTCCGGAGTAGCGCCGCCAGGCCCGCGAGGCTCCCCAGGGCGAGCCAGGCCGCCCGGACGACGCCCGGCTCGGAGTGCCAACATCGGCGTGAACGCTGGGTTCTTCATCAGCACGCGGTTCAAGGTTCCGTACAACGATGCGTTCAAGGGAAGCCAGGCCCACGAATCGGCCTGGGAGAGTACCCGCAGCCAGGAGTGGTGGTTTGCTGGACCGAAGACCAGCAGGCCCAGCAGAAATGCCAGGCCGACGGTCAGTCCCATGGACGCAATTCCCCGCCAGCAACGCTTGAGGACGAGGTAGGGAACGAAGATCAACAGGAATGGCTTGATGCTCAGGGCCAGCCCCAACCAGGCCCCTGCCTGGCCCCACCGCCCATGTCGGGCATCGCGCCACGACAGCGTGATCGCGAGCATCAGCAGGAATGACACGTGGGCGGTGATCAATGCCGCACCCGTGCCAGTGAAAGCCAGGAGCCCCAGAGCCATCCACTCCATTCGGCGAGGCGTGAGCGCGATCCCGATCTCTGACACGATGATCCGGATCGATCCGTAAAGGCAAAGCCCGCTCAGTACGCACCAGACCAGCAGGGCCAACCCTGGCGGCATGACCGTCAGGGGCAAGTACAAGAGGTGGGAATGCGGCGGGTTCAGGTTCCAGAGATGGATGACCGTGTCTCGGTTGAAGTGATAAACGACAACCTCATTCAGGGCATACATGTCCTTGCCCGCGAGGAAAGCCTGAGTGCTCAGCAGCGGCCGGCCCAGGTCATTTTGCGGCATCGACTGGAACAAGAGCACCAGCAGGAGGAGGTTCCACAGGAACAGTAAAGGCGTCAGCCCCAGCAACGCGAGGTCTGCCAGACGACGGCCCCAATCGACACCCGCCCGACCGAGCGTCAGTGCCGGCACGAATTTGTCTGCGTCCGGTTCCATAGCCATCGCGATTGCTGGAGTGATCGAGTTCCTCGTTGGCGCACCATCCTCTCCTTCAAGTCTAGAACACGTTCACGAATGCGAACAAAAAAGGGATCGGCTCCCGCGGGACGCGGAACCAATCCCCATTTGGTGTGACTTCTTGGGAACAGCGCGGATGGGAATGATCGCGGGACATTCTCCACCACCGGTCGGTCCGCCGATTTCAATCGCGCAGGTATGGCGTGACCGCCTCCGGTACAGGGAGCTCCGCTTGATCGATGTAGCACCAGGCCCATCGCTCACCGGGCTCAAAGGATGCCATCACCGGGTGGCCCATTGTGTGAAAGTGTTTCGTCGCGTGGCGGCCGGGTGAACTGTCACAACATCCGACGTGGCCGCAGCTCAGGCATAGCCGCAAATGAACCCAACGCGTGCCGGATTTCAGACACTCTTCACACCCGAGCGTCCGCGGAGGCACGGGGTCAACCTTGTCCAAATGTCGGCATGTCATGATAGAGCTCCTTCCGAGGTCATGCGATCCGGGAGATTACTCGAGAACTTCACACTCGGACGGTGCTCCCGGCTGATCGGGAGATTCAAGGGAGCGTCACGCGTCCGCCGCTGGCGGAGAGCGTTTCGCCGGTCATGAAGCTGGACTCCTCTCCCAGGAGGAAGACGATGATCGAGGCGATCTCTTCGGGATGGCCGATTCGACCCATCGGCGTATCGGCCACGATGCGTTTCATCGCCTCCTCCGGGAGAACGTGGGCCATCTCGGTATCGATGAGCCCGGGCGCCACGCAGTTGACGCGAACATTATCGGGTGCGAATGCCTCGGCGCAGCAGCGAGTCAGGGCGATGACACCGGCCTTGGAAGAGGCGTAATGGATTTGCATCTTTCGAGGCCGGAGCGCCGCGACCGATGACACCAGGACGATCCGCCCGAATTGCCGCGCGATCATCTCGTCCTTGACCGCGAACACCACCAGGAACGCCCCGTTCAGATTCACGTCAATCGTCTCGAGCCAGAGCTCGTAGGACAGCTTCGAATGGTCGCAGATGTTGCTGATCGCGCCGCAGTGGGCGAGGAGGTCGAGTGGTCCCAACTCATCGCGTGTCCGCGCGACCAGGCGATTGACCTCATCCGGCTTCGCGACATTGCAAGGGGCACAGATGGCCTTGCGTCCCATCGCCTGGATCTCGGCGACCACTTGCTCGGCCTCTCTGGATCGCGAGGCGAAGCTGATGGCGACGTTCGCGCCCTCGGCCGCGCCAGTCGCAAAGCCGTGGCTCGGCCGATGCCACGAGATCCGCCTGTCACGAGGGCCACTCGGTTCGCGAAAGCATCGGACATTGGATCGTTCGCTCCCGGAGAAATGAGGCTGTTGTAGGCGTCAACTCAGAGCTTGTGAAAGAATCGGATAGCGGATTGCAAATTACGAATTGCGGATTCATAAATGCTTTTGAAACCAGGCTTTATATCCATCCGCAATTCGTAATCCGTCATCTGGAATCGATTTCTTCACAGCCTCTCAGGCCAGCAAGTCCCGGACAACCTGGCCGTGGACGTCGGTCAGTCGCATGTCGCGGCCGCCGTGAAAATACGTCAAGAGCGTATGATCGAAGCCCAGCAAGTGCAAGATCGTGGCGTGCAAATCGTGGACATGGACCTTGTTCTCGACGGCTGCGTAACCAAAGTCGTCGGTCGCCCCATGGGCCTGGCCTCCCTTGATGCCGCCGCCGGCCAGCCAGGCGGAGAAACCTCGAGGGCTATGGTCGCGCCCTTTGCCGCCCTGGCCGGTGGGCGTCCGGCCGAACTCGCCGACCCAGACGACCAGCGTTTCATCCAGGAGTCCCCGCCGCTTGAGATCGATCAAGAGCCCCGCGATCGGCCGGTCGGTCTCTCCGCAGTGCAGCTCGTGATTCTTGTTGACGTCGCCGTGGGCGTCCCAGTTCTCGTCGGTGTGGCCGCCGCCGGAGTAGACCTGGACGAACCGGACTCCGCGCTCGACCAGTCGTCGAGCCAGGAGGCAACGCCGGCCGAACCGCTCGGTCCTTGGGTCGTCGAGTCCGTAGAGCCGCTGCGTCTCGGTCGATTCGCTCGAAAGGTCGACCGCCTCCGGGGCGCTGGCCTGCATCCGGAAGGCCAGCTCGTAGCTGGCGATGCGGGCCATCATCTCGGAGTTGTCCGGGCTGGCGACTCCGGAGGTTGGGCTCAGCCTGGCCAGGAGGTCGAGCTGGTTGCGCTGCTGCGCGGCCGAGATTCCCCGCGGCGGCCGGAGGTTCAAGATGGGATCGCCGCTGGTGCGAAACTGGGTGCCTTGATAGGTCGCCGGCATGAAGCCGGCGCCCCAGTTCGGAGGGCCGGAGATCGGCCCGCCTCGGTGGTCGAGGAGAACGACGTAGCCCGGCAAGTTGCTGTTGACCGTTCCCAGCCCGTAAGTCACCCAGGAACCCAGGCTCGGATACCCCTGGCGAACGAATCCCGTGTTCATCTGGAGCAGGCCCGAGCCATGTGCGAAGCTGTCGGTATGCATGCTCCGGATGACCGCCAGGTCGTCGACGCACCGGGCCAGGTTCGGGAAGAGGTCGGAGACCTCGATCCCCGCCTGGCCGTGCTTCGCGAACTTGCGGGACGAACCCAGTAACATCCCCGGGTTTCGCGCCTTCAGCACCGGATCGCGGACCAGGGTTGGAATCGGCTTACCGTTGTGCTTGTTGAGCTCCGGCTTGGGGTCGAACGTGTCGACCTGACTGACGCCCCCGTACATGAACAGGACGATGCACGCCTTGGCCTTGCCCGGAAAGTGCGGCGTCCTGGGGGCCATTGGCGAAGCGACCGGCGTTCCCCGCTCCGACCCGGCGGCCGAGCTCGCGAAGAACCCATCCATGGCCAGCATGGTGCTCAGCGCGGTGCCGACGAACCCGCCGCCGGCTTCCCAGAGAAACTCCCGGCCGGTGCGTCCACAAGGAGTCAAGGCCCGCGGCATGAGTCGGTCGCTGCGGGAATCGCCGTTCATGAGAGTCCTCCAGGCATCGCGTTCGAGGATCGTCCGTCAGTGATTATAGACGAACTCGTTCATGTTCAGGACGACCAGGCAAAACGCCTCCAGGGCTTTGCGCTGGTCCGCAGGAGATCGGCATTCGGCTTTCGCACTTGTGCATCGGCTTCGGATCTGCCGCTGTTGCTTGTCGAGGAATTCGAGCGCGGCCTGCGACTCCTCGGGCCGCGGAGGCCGAGCCCAGCGCGAGCTCGAACGCCCGTTCGACCTGGTCCTTGGGGGTTTGACCCACTTCGGCGACCAACCGGGCGGCGAAGTGCCGGGCCTGCTCGTACATGAACGCCCCGTTGAGGAACGTGAGGGCCTGCGGCCCGGTCGTCGAGACCATCCTCCGTTCGCAACTGCTCGTGGTATCGGGGGCGTCCAGGATCTCGAGCTCGGGAACGGCAAGGCTCCGCTTCGCGAAAATATAAATGCTCCGGCGGGATTGTTCGCGATCGTCCGACTTGCCCCAGCCCTCGCCCGGCCGGGACTGGCCCTCGAGCACCTCGCGGGGAAGGGTGGGATAGAAAGACGGGCCTCCCATCCGGGGGTTCAACCGCCCGCTGACCGCCAGGATCGAGTCCCGGACGACCTCGGCTTCGAGGCGACGCGGCCGCCATCGCCAGAGATACGTCGCCCTCGGGTCGATCCTGGCGGCTTCCGGACTGTAGCTGCGACGACTGCTGGTACGTCTGCGACAGGACGATCATCCGGTGCAACGGCTTGAGACGCCAGCCGGAAGCCACGAGCTCGTGGGCCAGCCAGTCGAGTAGCTCAGGATGACTGGGGGGATCGCCCATGACTCCGAAATCGTTCGAGGATGCGACGAGCCCCTCACCGAAATGGAACTGCCAGATTCGGTTGACGATCACCCGCGCCACGAGCGGGTTTTCCGGGCTGATCAGCCATCGAGCCAGCCAGAGCCTGCGACCGGTCGACGTGTGCGGTGGGCACGGGCGGGCCAGGCTGCCGCGCGGCCAGGACGGCGGGCACCCCTGGCTCGACGACGATGCCCGGCCGCGTGGGGTCCCCGCGTTTGAGGACGTGGGTCAGAGGGGCCTTCGGTCCGTCCTCATACCAGATGTAGGCGCGCGGAGGTTCCTTGGGCTGGGCCGCCTTGATGGCCGCGACCCGGTCGTCCAGGAGTTTGAGAGCGGCCTTGACCTCCTCGGGCGCGATCTGTCGCACCTCGGCCTCGAGCGTCGCGGCGAAGAACTTGACGAGATTGCGCTGTTGCTGCGAACGCTTCGACGGTTCGGTCTGGAACGCCTTGGCGGCCTCCGGGGCAAGGAGGTCCGTTTCCTGGCAGGTTTGCCGTCCTTCGTCTTTTCCGGCGGGGCGAACAGCCGGTCGATCTCGGGCCTGGCGAGCTCCTCGATCCGTTCCCAGACCTGGGCCGAACTCGGCCTCGGCCCTGGCATGGGCCGCCTGATAGGCGGCCAGCTCGGCCTTGGTCCCGACCAGGCGGTCGAGGTCGGTCCGGCCGTCCTGAGGACGCTTGAGCGGCTCGAAGACGGCGAGCATTCGATAGTAGTCGACCTGCGAGAACGGCTCGAACTTGTGGTCGTGGCATCGGGCGCATCGGAGCGTGATTCCCAGGAATGCGGTCGCCGCCGTGCCCAGCACGTCGTCGAGCTGGTCGTAGCGGTCGACCACCGGATCGGCCGGCTCGTCGTCCCAGGTCCCGAGCCGGAGGAACGTCGTGGCGATCTGAGCCGTCGCGTCCGAGCCTTCAACCTCGTCGCCCGCCAACTGCTCGGTCACAAACTGATCGTAGGGTTTGTCCTGGTTGAGGGCATCGATGACGTAGTCGCGATATCGCCAGGCGTGAGGCTTGGCGCCGTCGCGTTCGTAGCCGTTCGATTCGGCATATCGCACGACGTCGAGCCAGTGCCGCGCCCATCGCTCGCCATACTGCGGGCGGGCCAACAGGTCGTCAACCACCTTGGCGACCGCATCAGGCGACCGGTCTTCCAGGAACGTCCGGACCTCATCGACGGTTGGCGGCAATCCGATGAGATCCAGATAAAGGCGGCGGATCAGAGTCCGGCGATCGGCGGCTTCCACCGGCTCGATTCCCTCCGCCTCCATCTTCGCCAGCACAAAGCGATCGATCGGGATTGCGCGACCAGGTCGGATTGGTCACCGGAGGAAGCTCGGGCCGCTGAACCGGCACAAAGGCCCAATGCCTGTCGTCCTTGTCGGCCTGTGGGCTGGGCGGCGCCGACGGCGCATGCGACGGCTAGGGCTATACCGAATGCGATCGAGCCCGTGGCGAAGTTGGTGAGTCTCATGAGCCGTCGATCCGTCAGGAGCGTGGTGATACAAGGCCAAGCCGAGGCGTTGACTGCGTCAGAACCACGCCCATCACTCTACCAGAACGGTCACTCTCGCGGAAGTTATTTGTTGGAGGAATGTCAAACATTTTCGGCGGCTCATGTCGTCGCTGGGTGAAACCCATCGGTATCAAGCCGTTTCTTTGAGATCGTTGCAACCGACCGGATTCGAGTGAGAGAGGATGGCCGAGCAGACACGAAATCTTATTCCCACGTGAGAGGGTGGGAACCAGGTCGAGGCCAGAAGAAATGCGAACCGGCGGAGGCGGAGCCGCCGACCGGCCGTGGTCAAACGTAAGTCAGGCGAATGCCAGGTATTGGTGTCGACTGCAACGTCTACCCCCCGGCGATCGGTATCGGCGCGACGGCCGCGCTGATCGGTTCGATGATGGCCAACGCGGAGAATAGCGCGGTGGCGAGTGTGAGATCCAGGATTTCGGCGTCCAGGAGCCCCAGCGCAGAGATCTTGCGGATCTGTTCATCGGTAATCGTGTAGGCCGCGTTCGCCACCTGCCACGAATATCGGCGACACGCCGACACGAGACACGAATCGGAGGCGATACCCGGCGGAGCCGCCCACGAGCGGAGTGTATTCGAATCGGACAACGATCCCTGGGGCAGCCACTGATCGACCACCCGACTCAGGCCGGAACCCGGCATCGCCCGAGATGCCACGGCAATCGCCGCCGCTTCCTTCCAGAGGTCGAAACGGACCCCAGCACTCATGACGTTGACTTCGATCAGCTCGAGCACCCCCTCGAGCACCGCCGGCGATCGGCTCAACCAGTTGAAGACCTCGGGCACAGCCGGTGCACCCAGACGCTCGAACAGGACACCCAGCCGATCCAGCAGTTCTGCTTGCGAGTGACGGGGCTGATGCTTGTAAGACAAGTCGTAGACCAGCCCAATCAGCGACGCAAACCGACGCTCGACCCAGCCCCGAATCGGCTTCAACTCGCGGAGGAAACGGTATTCCAGCCGCACCCGGCGCACGTCGGCGATGCGATTGATGAAGTTGAACGCGAACACGACGCCGGCCGCCTCGAGCAAGAGATCCTCGTCCCCGATGCGGGCCGCGGCCGAGGCGATCCAGTCGAAATCCACGTCTCCCAAGGGAGAGGCGAGCGTCGCGTGCGCCGCGAGCGCCACGAGCAAGCTCTCGGGACCCTTGCAACCGGCACGCTCGACGCGCTCCGCGATCCGCTCCGGATCCAGTCCCGGCGCCTGGGGGAGAACCCATTATTTATATTTGAGTTATGATGTTTAAATATACGAAAATCTCTGGGTGTCTGTTCGTCGTGCGGGGGCCGGATTGCCTGCACGACGGCATCGACCAGGTCGTGCGCCTGTATCGAAGTCGGATCCTGCAGCCTGCAGGAAGAGCAGATGCTCTGACGTTCAGTAGAAGCACTGATTCGCCGCCGAAATCGCCACGGCGATCGACTCCCGCAAGCGCCGGGTGTCGGATTCGCCGCCCCACATGAGAGACAGCCAGGTCTTCTTGAACGAGGCGTGGTACGTCGGCCGACACCGGAACGTCTGGGCGATGCTTGGATTCGTCCAGATATAACGCCCGGCGAGTTGCCTGGTCGCGCGAACCAGTGCACTCGTGATCAAACTGGTGCATCGTCGGGTAAACCTCCATCTTTCGTCGGGATCGGCCGTTCCGCCTTGCCGCCGGAGCCGCGCCGTCCCTCGAGCATCTGCCACGGCAATCGATTATGACGCAAGAATCTGAGCGCCGCTTGAATCTAATGAGAGAGAAACCACGGTCATCGACGAGCCGATTGAGGGCACAACCCCCCGGTCATGGATCGGAATTGGTTTCGATGATCCATTGAATCTGCCCTGCACGCCGTTGAACAGAATCTAGGGCTGATGCGCGGAACGTGAGTTGCGATCCGCGCAATCGTTCGATTGGCCACCCCGGCCGCGCCGGCGCGGGCGTCAACCCGCCGACATTCCGCTCGCGGTGCCGGCCATCTCCGGCTGAAGCATGACGGGGTCCTCGCGGACTTGCGCGAATGGACTGCCATGCCGCCCAGGCGTAGAAACCCACAGCCCGCATGGCGCAGACGATCGCCAATGCGATGAACAAACCGTACACCATATGCTCGACCAGGAGCACGCCGTAGGCCGCTGCGATGGCCATGGCGAATAGCGCCTGGCGCAGCGGCTTGACCGGCGTCGTTGCCGGGTCAGGGATCATGTACAGGGTAAATACCATGAACGCCGCACTGGTCATCGGCGTCAGGGGCACGATCCATGACGTCCCGAAGTACCAGCTCCGCACTTCACCCTGGATGACAAACGCGACCAGCCAGGTCAGGACAAGCGTCAATCGGCCCGTGAACAACCCATGGACGACGAGGCCCGTCGCCAGCACCAAGCCGGGCAGCGCCCAGTGCCACATCCCGGTCAAGTTCTCCGTGAAGTGATACGGGGGTGCCACTCCGATCGAGGGGAATAAGAGCAGCGTGGCGACAATCCCGAGGTTCGACGGGTTGAAGATGTGCTGTGTTTTGCCGTCACCCACAGGTGCACGGAAAATCACCTTCGAGCAGATGGCGAGGCCGGTGCCGAATATCACCGGCATCAGCCGATCGCTGGGATACAGGATCATCGTGACAGCCAGACCCGGGATGATGGCAGGCGGCAGAAAGTTGAGCAGGTCCGCCCACGAGCCGGCGTACCGCGGCTTGCGGTCGCTGGCTCGCGCGTCGATCCACTCCAGCAGGAATTGGAGGCCGATGGCCGTCGCTAGCCCGACGATCGGCTGGATGTGTGACTGCTCGAAGCCGAGGAACATATGGCCGAGGATGTTCCAGACGATGAGTAAAATGGTGAAGTACCACAGGGCGAAATATCGACGCAGGGCGCTGCGCTTGGGGTAAAACTGCAGGGTCGTGATCGCGTCGGCTGTTGTTGCGTCGTCATCAAAGCTCTCCCTTCCTATCCGCCGGCCAACCGAGTCGGATGGTGTGCCAACCCGCCTTCAATTGAAAAGTTTCCTCATGGGGATTGCCGTCCGGGTCCCGCCAACGAATCTCTACGGGAGCTTCGGTGATTGTATCGAGACCCAGGTGAACATCCGGGGCACGTTTTCCGGCATTGCCGGTTCCGCCGTCGATCTGGGCCACCCGCTTACGCCCGTCCGGCAACCGGATGGCCACCGCGGCGCCGATGGCCGGCCGGCCCGGATTTTCCGCGACCGGATGACCGATACCCGGCTCGACGAGCGTTGCCTTTCCCTTTTCCAGGGGGAGCAACAGGTGCAGCCCCATGAAGTTGCCGGGCCTGGGGCACTCATTGTGGTAAAAGTAAGACGGCTGCCATTGACTCGCGAGGGCGAAATCGAGCCGGCCGTCGCCGTCCACGTCGGCCAGGGAGATGCCGCGCGTCAGCATCGCCTCGGACATGGACTGACCGTCCTGCAACATCAGTTTGGGGGCCACGTCGTAATAGCGGCCGTCCCTGGCCCTGGCGAAGAAGGCGAAGGTGTCATGGCCGCTGAGGTCGTCGCCAGGCTGGAGGCTCGGCCAGAACTTCGGGTTGTGCAAGAGTTGGTTGTTGCTGGTGCCGAGGCTTTGCAGTTCGGGCCACTTGTTGATTTGCCCCTTGATGAAGCCATTCGCCTGGAGCGCCTCGAGGACGCCGTCGTTGTTCAAATCCGCCAGCCGGCAGTCCCACGACCAGCCGCTGCGTGCCAGGCCCAGTTCTTCGCTGGCTTGCCGGAACGGAGCGATCCCGTCTTTCATGCGCTCGGTCTGGCCGGTGTTCAGCCACAGGAAATGGCTCTCGGTCAGGGCCCAACTGGAAGTCAGGTTGCTCACGTAGATATCCAGCAACCCATCGCCGTTGATGTCGCCGAAGTCCACGCCCATGCCTTTGAAAGAGTCCTGGTTGATGACGCACGAGGCCGGCGTGTCCATCGTGCGCTCTCCGTGCAAGGCCGCGAACTGAAAGTGGCCGGGGGTCGAGCGATTATGCAGCAGGCGGTCGGGGCCGAAGTCGTTGGAAACATAGATTTCCGGCAGCAAGTCACCGTCGAGATCGGCGGGCCCGATGGCAAAGCTCCAGCCGTGGGTCAGGTCCTCGGCGATCGCATCCTTCTGCTGGTCGAATCGGACCGTCGGATGCCGGCCCGAGGTCGCGCTCACAAACCGGAAGAATCGGAGACCACCGCCGTTGCCGGACCTCGCCAGCGAGTCATGCAAGCTTTCGAATCCCTGGGCATTCTCGTCCAACATTCGGGAGCCGTCGGGGAAGTAATTGCCGATGATCAGATCGAGGTGCCCGTTGCCGTCCAGGTCGGCCACAGCCGCCGTCGAGGAGTACCAGCGGTCGTCGCCCTTGATCAATTCCTGCGCTTCGAATTCGGCGGCCGAGGGCGGGGTCTTCGAGTCGGCCGGCGTTCTGCGCAGATAAACGATCGGGCTACGGCCCCAGTGGACGACGAGCACGTCCATCAGGCCGTCCTCATTCAAGTCGGCGATCAGGGGGCCCTGAGGGCACATCGTCGCGGGGTTCCAGTTGGGGAACGACGATCCGGGGTCGAGTGCGAATGTTTCGTAACGCGCCCCGGTATCCGGGGACGGGACCGCAATATGACCTGGTCGGTGCGTGGATCGATCCAGACGACGTCGTTTTGCAGCCCGTCGCCGTCCAGATCGCCCAGCGCCACGCTGGCCCCGAGCGTGGACAAGTAGGCTCGGATGTGCCGCATGCTGGGGTGGACCTTGCGGACATACTTGTACGGCGGGTGGTTGGCCACTTCGGGCAACGGCGTCCGGCTAAACCGGAAGTTGTTGACGACCTCTTCTGACTCGGCCTTGGATAGTGCCGGCTCGCGAGTCATTACGTACAGGCTGATGACAATGGCCGCAGACACGAGCAAGGTGGCTCGGCGCCGGAACCATCCAGGCGGTCGGTTCATACTGCAAGTTCCTCTCTCAATGCAATCTGGTCCTGAAGCCCGCGTAGCGGGCGATATTCCCATAGCCTGGGGCGTGACGGCCCCGAGGACAGCGTAGAGC
Organism: uncultured Isosphaeraceae bacterium; assembly: GCA_963842405.1. Lineage (GTDB taxonomy): Bacteria > Planctomycetota > Planctomycetia > Isosphaerales > Isosphaeraceae > CAVZRC01. The sequence goes on from CAWJGW010000007.1 coordinate 84,749, forward strand.
CCTACAGACAACCCTTCCGCAGACATCGCCGCCAGCTCCGGCGGCAACTCGGTGCGATCAGCCCGGCCGGCATGCGTGCCGCGGCTTGACAGCGAAGACGAGACATTTTGTTTGAGGTGGGAGAGCCACATCTCCAAACGCGAAGCCCCGAGAATGCGGGTCAATGGCGTCCAGCCGGGTGCGAGCGTCTGGAGGCCGGCTGGCTTCGAGGGTGGCGTGGTAGCCATCCACGATCGGACCTGAACTTGATCCGCTCCAGAATGCTGGCACTTGAAGCGGGTCTGCTTCGGAGAAGCCGCGGCAGGCAAGGGACAGTCACGCAGAGGGATGCGTCGGCGACACGGTGAAGCTGGCCCGTCGCGCGTGCGCAGGCGGCGCCCGGCCGACAAGGGCCGAGACGCGTCGCGAGTCCGGGTCGCCCGATCACACGGTCAGGTCGTGGGCCGAGGGCCAGGGCGGCGAGGTGGATGGAAGATCGAGGAAGGATGGTCAACGGGAACGAGGCGCACGTCCTCGGCCGGGCGGGCGATCGATCCGGGATCGGCGAGGACGGGGGGATGAAGGGAGATGGCCCAGTCGCCATCGCCCTCGGTCATGACGGGCGGCACGGTCGAAAGCGGGACGGCCGGGTTTCCGGAGCAGAGCGCCCCGGAGCAGGGCGTCGGCCGCGACGGCGGTGTCTCGTCGTGGGGTGGGAGCACCGACCCGCTCAGGATCAGTGGATCGAGGGCGAATGTCTCCGCGGCTGCTTGCGTCCGCGAGGTGAGGTAGTGGGCCGAACAGCCGGCTCGGGCCGCGGGGGCCGGGGCGCAGAGGAGCATGAGGAGCGACAGGATCGCCCCGAGCCTCAGAGGCACCGCGGTTCCTTGGGCCGAGGATTGCATTGCTGCACCGGATTCGGGCGGACGGAATTGCAACGGATCGGGAACGAGAGATCCGATGACGGCGGCCGACGTCGATCTGCTCGATCGACCAACCAGACTAATCGAAGTGATCGCCGCGATCAAGGACCTTCAATGCAAAAAAGTAGGCCGGCCCGGCGGGGCGGTCGGCCCGCTACCGACGATGGCGTTTCATGATGGTCCATCAGGAGGACATTCACCGCGCGGTCCAGCGTGACCTCGGCCAAGTCACCCTGACTCGCATCGAATTCGTAATTCAGGTGGTTCAAGGGCGGCGCTCTCCGCGACCATTCCAAGAGTTCTGAACGCATTCTCCATCAGCACCGCCAGGCCAGCCAGTGTCTCGCTTCATCCAGAGGCCGGAGAGACGCCCCGGCCGAGACCAAAGCCGGGGCGGACGTGGAATGACTTCCAGGCGCGGTTTTCAGACGGACGTGTGCTCTGGTAAGATCGGAATCGCATGGGGAACACGGGAGCCGGGACGCTCGCTCGACCCGGCTCGATGCCGCTGAGAGCCGGGCCTGGTTCCCCGCCAACGAACGGGCTGCCTCATCCCCTTGAGACATCCTTGCCAGGGAACCGTCGACCATGGCCGATCCTGCCGAACCGCCCCCCACGAAGAAGAAGCTGTACATCGAGACGGTCGGCTGCCAGATGAACCTGCTCGACAGCGAGCTGGTCGTCGGCAAGCTCCGCAGCGAGGGCTACGAGCTGACCGACGACATCAACCAGGCCGACACGATCCTGTACAACACCTGCTCGGTCCGGCAGCACGCCGAGGACAAGATCTACAGCGCCCTGGGGCGGATCCGGCGGCTCAAGGAGACGAAAGCCGGAGTTGACGATCGGCGTGCTCGGCTGCATGGCGCAGAAGGACCAGGGGCGATCCTCCGGCGCGCACCCGCATGTCGACGTCGTCGTCGGTCCCGGGCAGCTCGGGCGGGTCTCGGAATTGCTGACGCTGGCCAGGGACGAAGGGCCCGAAGCTGGCCGTCAGCCGAGCCCGGCACGACGGCTCGCGGGAAGTCGTCACGGCGAGCTTCGCCGAGTACGACCCGCTCCGCGAGCCGGCGATGCGGCCGAGCCCGTTCCAGGCGTTCGTCCGGATCATGATGGGGTGCGACAAGTTCTGCACCTACTGCATCGTGCCCTCGGTCCGCGGCCCCGAGCAGAGCCGGCCGCCCGCGGCATCGTGGCCGAGGCGCGGCAGCTCGCCGACCAGGGCGTCAAGGAAATCACCCTGCTGGGCCAGACCGTCAACAGCTACCAGTTCCGCGAGGCCGACGGCCGGACCTGCCGCCTCTCCGACCTGCTCGCAGCGGCTCCACGACATCGACGGCATCGAGCGGATCAAGTTCATCACCAACTTCCCCAACGACATGACCGACGACCTGCTCCAGGCCGTCCGCGACCTCCCCGGGTCTCGCCGATACCTCCACGTCCCCGCACAGAGCGGCTGCGACGAGGTCCTCAAGCGGATGAAGCGGATGTACACGGTCGCATCGTACGAGGACATGCTCGCGCGGATTCGCGAGACGGTGCCCGACGTGGCCGTCTCGAGCGACTTCATCGTCGGCTTCTGCGGCGAGACCGAGGCGTCGTTCGAGCGGACGGTGCGGCTGGTCGAGCGGGCCCGGTTCAAGAACAGCTTCATCTTCAAGTACAGCGCCCGGCAGGGAACCAAGGCCGACACGCTGTATCGCCGACGACGTGCCCGAGGACGGTCAAGAAGCGGCGGAACAACGAGCTGCTGGCGCGTCCAGACGGCGATCAGCCTGGAGGACAACCGGCGGCTGGATCGGCCGGACGCGTCGAGGTCCTGGTCGAAGGGCCGAGCCGGTCGGCGACCCGGCGGGACGGCTGGGATGGCAGTCGGTCAGCTTGACGGGTCGGACGGCCTGCGACCGGATCGTGGTCTTCGATGGGCACGAGCGGCTGATCGGCCGGTTCGTGCGGGTGCGTGGTCGAGGATGCCAGCGCGCGTCACGCTGTTCGGCCGGGTGGAGACGACCGAGCGATGTCGCGCACGCTCGGGCGTGAAGGGGAGAGTCGATGGCGGTCCCGCTCGGCGATCTGGTGAGGTGCTGGGTCGCCTGGGTGCGGGATCGACGCCCGCCTGGCTCGCCGATCGCGGCCGTGCTGGCGTCGGGGTTCGCGGACGGCCGGCGATCCTGCCGGCCCGGGGCCGATCCGCGCAGTCGATCGCCGGCTGGGAGCAGCGGCACGGCTATCGCGCTGCCCGCGGGCTCCGCGCCTGGCTGCGTGCTCTCCAACGGCTTCTATCGCGTACGGGCCGCTGATCCACCCCTCTCGGCGATCGGGCCGATGGTCCCGTTCGCCCGCGTGCCCGACCTGGTGGTGCAGCCCGAGAGCTGGTTCGAGCTGGGCAATCCGAACGTCGAGACCGTCTGCATCGATCTGGCCTATCGACTGCCGGGCGGCGGCAACCCGATCTTCACCTCGGGCGACGATGCGACGCGGGAGCCGCCCCGCGGATCGTCGCCCGAGCTTCGAGGGATGGTTCCTCGAGCTGCTGCACAGGGGGGCCGCGAATATGGTTCGACCCGGATTTCGTGGACTTCGGCGACCCGTGGCCGTGCGCATCGCCGGCACGCGCCGAGCCCGGCGTTGTGCGACTGGCTTCGGCCCTTTGCCGAGCGGGTCGGGTCCTTGCTCGACCCCGGGGCCGATGAACGGGACATCGCCGCCCGGCTGGGACTCAGCCGGCCCGACGTCGAATTGATCTTCCGCCATCTTCAGCATGTTGGGGCGGTGCCGTCGGCCGACGAACGAACGGGCCCAGGAGTGACTCTGCCGCCGTCCGAACACTGGGAGATTCCAATTCCCGATTCGAGATTCCAGAGATTCAAGAAGATCAGACTGATTCCTCGATCTTGAACGATTTGAATCCAGCATCCGTCTCTCATCCTCGCCCGTGAGGCAGGACACCTGCACTGAAGAACGAGGGTGCGGATGACCGCCGGCTGGTTCTTGACCTATCATGAGATCCCCGAGCTGGTCCAGCACTGGCTGGCCGGCCTGGGCGTTCGCGACCCGGAGCGAGGGGCGCGCGACCTCGCCGACCTGACCCGCCGTGCCGGCCCGGAGCGGCTGGAGCGGGTCGCCCGGATCGCCGTCCAGCTCGACGCCGTCTTGCCGCGATGCCCCGACCCGGGCATGGCGCTGACCAATCTCGAACGGTTCCTCGCCGCCGTCCCCCGGCTCGATCGAGACGCTCGACGACCTGGCGGCGACCCGCGGACGACCGAGATCCTGTTGCAGGTCTTCAGCACCAGCCAGTACTACGGCGAGGTCTTGATCCGCGACCCCGAGCTGTTCGACTGGCTGCAGGCCGGCGCCGAACGCCGGGATCGCGCGGTCCTGGTCGAGGGGCTCTGGAACACGATCGCCGCCCTGCCCACCGAGGACGAGCAGAAGCTGGCCCTGCGACGGTTCCGCCAGCGCGAGAGCCTCCGGATCGGCTATAACGACATCGTCCGCGGCTTCCCGCTGGAGGTGATCACCCAGGACCTCTCGCACCTGGCCGACGCCTGCGTCGAGGCGGCCGTGCGGCTGGCCCGGGCGCACGCCGAGGCGCGGTTCGGCGTCCCGACGACGCCGCGGGGCTCCCCGCCCGGTTCGTCGTGCTGGGCCTGGGAAAGCTGGGCGGCGAGGAGCTCAACTACAGCTCCGACATCGACCTCGATCTTCCTCTACGACGAGGAAGGTCAGACGACCGGCCCCAAGGTCGTCTCCAACGCCGAGCTGTTCGCCCGGATGGGGAGCGAGATCGTCCGGCTGCTGGCCGAGCACACCGCGCTGGGCATGGCCTACCGGGTCGACATGCGGCTTGCGCCCGGACGGGGAACAGGGGGCGATGGCCCGGTCGCTCGGCGCGACGCTGGGCTATTACGTGACCCGGGGCGGACCTGGGAACGCCAGGCGCTGATCAAGTGCCGGCCGGTCGCCGGCGACCTGGCGCTGGGCCGGACCTTCCTGGAGGCGATCACCCCGTTCGTCTATCGCCGATACCTCGCCGCCGCGGAGATCGCCGAGATCAAGGCCCTCAAGCGGCGGATCGAGCAGCGCACCGTCTCGGCCGGGACGGCCGAGGTCGAGGTCAAGACCGGCCGCGGCGGCATCCGCGACGTCGAGTTCGTCGTCCAGTTCCTCCAGCTCCTCCATGGCGGCGAGTACCCCGAGGTGCGCGGCGGCAACACGCTCCACGCCATCGCGCAGCTCGAGCGGGTCGGCTGCCTCAGCGCCGAGGAACGGTACATCATGGACGACACATACCGATTCCTCCGGCGGGTCGAGCACCGGCTCCAGATCGTCTTCGACCGGCAGACGCACGAGATGCCGCGCGACATGGAGTCCGTGCGCACGCTGGCCCTGCGGATGGGCTACGCGCCGGCCAGCGACTGGGAGGCGCGGAGCGGCCCGGCGAACCGGTTCCTCGGCGACTATCGGGGCAAGACCGAGCTGAACCGGCGGATCCTCAATCACCTGCTGCACGACGCCTTCCGCGGCGACGACGGCGCGGCGGTCGACCCGATCGTCGACCTCGGTGCTCGACCCCGACCCGGCCCCCGAGCTGATCGCGGAGGTCCTGGCCGCGTATCCGTTCCGCGACCGGGCGACGGCCTACCACAACCTGCTGGCCCTGGCCCGCGAGGACTTCCCGTTCCTCTCGCAGGCCCGATGCCGGCACTTCCTGGCCGCGATCGCGCCCCGGCTGCTCGAGGCCGTCGGCCGCACGCCCGACCCGGACATGACGCTGACCAACCTGGAGAAGGTTTCGGCGTCGCTGGGTGCCAAGGCGGTCCTCTGGGAGCTGTTCAACTTCAATCCGCCGAGCCTGCGGCTGTACGTCGAGCTGTGCGCGACGAGCCAGTTCCTCTCCGAGATCCTGATCAACAACCCGGGGATGATCGACGACCTGGTCGACTCGCTGGTGGTGGATCGGCCGTCGACGGGCTCGGCGATCAAGAAGGAGCTGGCGGAGCTCTGCGAGGGGGCCGAGGACCCGTATCCGATCATCTGGAGCTTCCGGAACAAGGAATGGATCCGGATCGGTACGCGCGACATCCTCGGCCGGGAGCCGGTGCGGGAGGTGACCCGCGAGCTGGCGGACGTCGCCGAGGCGGTCGTTGACTCAGGTGGCCGCGCGACCAGTGGGATCGGCGTGCGCTGCGATACGGGACGCCCCGGCTCGTCGGCCGGCCGCCGTCACGACCGATGGGCGATCCTCGGGCTGGGAAAGTGCGGCGGTCGCGAGCTGAACTACCACAGCGACCTGGACCTGGTCTTCCTCCACGAGTCCGACGGGATGACCGCGGGCGGGCCCGCGTCGATCTCGAACGACCAGTTCGTGACCGAGGTCGTGCAGCGGGTGCTCAAGGCGCTGGGGAACGGCTCGGCCACCGGCCCGCTGTACGCGGTCGACGCCCGGCTCCGGCCTCACGGCGCCTCCGGGCCGCTGGTCATGACCCTCGACGCCTTCCGCGACTACCTGGACCGCTCGACGCAGCCCTGGGAGCGGATGGCGTTCACCCGGGCCCGGGTGGTCTTCGCCACGGGCGGGTTCGGCCGCAAGGTGACCGAGGCCATCCGGGCGATGCTGGCCGCCCCGACCGATCCGGTGCAACTGGCCGCGCAGGCGCTGGCGATGCGCCGCAGGCTCGAGGCCTCGCGCCCGCGACAGCACCTCAAGCGCGGGTTCGGCGGCGTCGCCGATATCGAGTTCATCGTCCAGTACCTCCAGCTCGTCCACGCCGCGCGCCAGCCGGAGCTGCTCCGCCCCAATCTCTGGGATGCGCTCGACGCACTGCGGCGCCACGGCATCATCGACCAGGAGACTCACACCGAGCTGCGCGACGCCTACGACTTCCTCCGCGCGGTCGAGGGCCGGCTACGGCTCATCCAGAATCGCAACGTCGGCGCACTGCCCGAGGCGCCCGCCGATCTGGAGCGCCTGGCGCGTCGGCTCAACTACGACTCGGCGGACTCGGCCCGATCCGTTGCCGCGTTCCTCGCCGACGTCGAACGCTTCACCCGGTCGCACCCGGGCGATCTTCGACCAGATCATCACCAGCCAGGCCCAGGCGGCCCGCCCGGCCGCGAGCCCGGGATGACTCGATAGAGCACGTGACGCCGGAGCGGATGTCCGTCCGGAAAGGCCGGATGATCGAAATC
>CAWJGW010000008.1:0-144146 GCA_963842405.1 uncultured Isosphaeraceae bacterium
AACAGGCTCAGGCGGTGAGCACCTTCCTGGTGGAGGCGTTCCGCAGCCCCGACCCGGATCAGGACGGCCGGCAGGTGAAGGTGGCCGACGTACTGGACCGGGCCAGTGAGCGGCTGGAAAAGGAGTTCGCCGGATCGCAGGCGACCGAGGGGAGCTCCTGGACAGCCTGGGAAAGACCTACCGGGGTCTGGCCCTGTACGACTGGGCCGTGAGCCTGCTCACGAAGGCCCGCGCCTCCGCAAGGCCGCGCTGGGGCCGACCACCCCGACTCGATCACGACCTGTTACAATCTGGCCCTCGCCTACGCGGGCGTCGGCCGTACGACCGAGGCCATCGCGTTGTTCGAGGGGATTCTCAAGCGGAGGGAGGCGAAGCTCGGCCCTGACCACCCCGATACGCTCAGGAGCCGCAACAACCTGGCATTAGCGTACCTGGAGGCCGGCCGAATTGCCGAGGCCATCCCGCTAACGAGGCGACGCTCAAGTTTGGGAGGCCAAGCTGGGCCCCGACCACCCCAGCACGCTCGCCAGCCGGAACAACCTGGCCAAAGCCTACCGGGGTGCCGGCCGTCTGTCCGAGTCGCTCCGCTCGACGAAGGGACGCTCAAGCTCTACGAGACCAAGCTCGGCCCCGAACACCCCAATACGCTCAACAGCCGCAACAACCTGGCCAACGTCTACCAGGTGGCCGGCCGAACTGCCGAGGCCATCGCGTGTCCACGTGGCGACGCTCAAGGTGAGGGAGGCCAAGCTCGGCCCCGACCACCCCGATACGCTCAAGAACCGCATCAGCCTGGGCAACACCTACGAGAATGCCGGCCAAACTGCCGAGGCGATTGCACTGGACGAGGCGACGCTCAAGCTCTGCGAGGCCAAGCTGGGTCCCGACCACCCCACACTCTCTTGAGCCGCGGCAACCTGGCCGCCGCCTACTTCAACTCCGGCCGGATGTCTGAGGCGATCGCGCCGTACGAGACGACGCTCAAACTGAGGGAGGCCAAGCTGGGCCGACCACCTCGAACGCTCCAAGTAAACCTGGCACGCAAGGAGGCGGCGGTTGTCTCGGCGACGCTCTTTCGAGGGACGCTAAGATTCGATTAAGCTGGGTCCCGACCACCCCGACACTCTCCATTCCCGCGGCAGCCTGGCCATCGCCTACGAGGGGCTCGGCCGGTGGGCTGAGGCCGAAATCTGATGGGCGACGTGCTGGCGCGCCGCCGCAAGATTGTCAAGCCCGACAGCGCCCTGTTGGCCGGCGACCTCGCCACGCTCGGCCGGAACCTGCTGAATCAGGGGAGGTGGTCGCAGGCCGAGCCGCTGTTGCGCGAGGCACTGGCGATCCGCGAGAAGGCGATGCCCGACGACTGGGGGCGGTACGACGCCATGAGCCTGCTGGGCGGGGCGGTGCTGGGCCAGGCCCGGTATGCCGAGGCTGAGCCGCTGGTCGTCGCCGGTTACCAGGGGACGAAGGCCCGCGAGCCCAGGATCCCCGTGCCGAGCGATTCGTCCTGCGTGAGGCAGGGGAGCGGGTGGTGCGGCTGTACGAGGCGTGGGGCAAGCCCGATCAGGCCGCGGCGTGGAAGGCCAAGGTCGGGATGCCCGACCTGCCCGCCGACGTCTTCGCCTCGCCCTGAGCGTCACCTCCGCCATTGATGTCGCACGGCCGCGGAGCCCGGTCGCCAATCGCGCCCGGACGGGACGCCTCGGGCGAGACTTCGGGCATCGGCCGGCGGCTCGCCGCCGATCGGTCGGCGTGGCGGCTTCGGGTCAGTACTCGTACTCGACGATCTCGAGGAAGTGGGTGTAGAACCACCAACTGGCGTTGTCCTGCACATTCTCGACATACATGATGAGGGAATACTCGTGGCCGGGGTTGACCCAGAAACCCGCCGCGTACTCGCGATCCACGACCCCATCCCGCCTCTTCGATCCCGGCGAGGGACCCTGCCTCGCTCCAATCGATGAGATAGAGATAGATGAAGTAGTTCGGGGCCGCCACCGTCGCCCCGGCGTCGAAGTACGCGACGATGTAGTCTTCCCCGGGGACGAACACGCTCGTCGCCTTGACGTACTCGAACTGGTGGTGCATCGAGAGCGACCAAGCGGACGTGTCGTCATAGTAGATCAAGTACTGCGCATGGGCGGACGTGCCACCGGCTGCGAGGATCGTGGCCAGCACGGCCGCCTTGAACCACGACTGTCGAATCAAACGCACTGAATTGGTGATCGCACTGAACATGGTGAAGACTCCCAAGGGTTCATTCCTGCGGGGAGGTGGGCCTCAGACCCTCACCTCTTCTGTCGGCTCGCCCCGACGAAGGGCGGCCGGTTGACCGGGTCGCGAGGGTGACCGTTGAACCGGGTCGCCTTCTAAACGACAACCTCGTCCCTCGCATCCGAAGGTTGCCGAACCGAACGGAGAGGAATCGATGCCCTCACCGGGTTTTCCTGGTGGAAATGGCCTCTCGAACGCTCGACCTCTCCTACCCTGTTAAGCGGAAGTTCCGGCCCAGGCAGAAACGAAGACCGGAAAAAGAATCGCCCTCCGTGCGATTCAGCACGCATCGGGTTATGATCGGGGGAAGGGACACTCAAATCGGCGACGTCGCTTCTCGCGGGCGAACTGGGCGAAAGGGGCGAGCTTTGGCCCGTGACGACCACACCACTGTCATTCAGGACTGCATCGATCGCCTTCGCGCCGGTGACGAAACCGCAGGCGCGGCGCTGCCTGAGCTGCGCCGTGAGCGGCTGAAGCGGCTGGCTCGCAAGATGCTCAAGGGGTACCCCGGGCGTGGCTCGTTGGGAGCAGGGCGAGGACGTCGCCCAGAATGCCCTGATCCGCCTGGACCGCGCCCTGCGTCGGTACCCCGCCGACGGCGTCGCGACTTCTTCCGCCTGGCCGCGGCCCAGGTCCGCCGCGAGCTGATCGACCTGGCACGACACTATTACGGCCCGCGCGGGCCCGGGGCCCACCACGCGACGCGAACGGGTGGCGAGGGATCGGCCGACCCGACGATGAACTGTCGGTGCCGGACACGACAACGACCCGGGCCGGCTGGCCGCCTGGGGTGAGTTTCACCGCGCCGTCGACTCCCTGGTGGAGGCCGACCGCGAGCTGTTCGACCTGCTGTGGTACCAGGGGCTGACCCAGGCCGAGGCCGCGGGCGTGCTGGGCGTCACCGAACGGACCGTCAACAGTCGCTGGCTGGCGGCCCGGGTCCGGCTCCGCGACTCCCTCGGCGGTCACCTCCCCATCTGATTGATCACACCATCCAGGAGTCCGACGCCGATGTCGATCGAGCCAAACGAAGACCGGCTGGGCGAATTGCTGCTGCGCTGGGACGAGCTGCGCCGGCAGGGCCGCGACCTCACCGCCGGAGAGTTGTGCACCGATTGCCCGGAGCTTCTCCAGGAGCTGGCCCGACGGATCGAAGCCGTCCGGGAGATGGATTCGGTCCTCGCATCCGAGGAGACCCAACGCCGATCGACATCCCTCGGCGGCGTCTCCAAGGGCGCGAGCCCCAATCGCGGGCTGCCGGCTGCCCTCCATGCCTCGGCGGTTTACCGGCCGCAGCGGCACCATGCGGCTGGCGGGTTGGGAGAGTCCTCACCGCTCATCAAGACGAGCTGGACCGGCTGGTCGCGCTCAAGCGGATCCGGCCGGATAAGCTTCACGATGCGGCGCGGCGGCGGTTCCTCCGCGAGGCGGCCATCACTGCCCGGCTGCAACACCCCGGCATCGTGCCGATCTACGGCCTGGGCCAGGATGCCGACGGGCCGTTCTACACCATGCCCTTGATCCAGGGCCGAACCTTGCAGGAAGCGATCGAGGGATTCCATGGCGATGAATCCCTCCAGCGCGACCCCAGCCAGCGGAGCCTGAAGTCGCGGGGGCTGCTCCAGCAGTTCATCACGGTCTGCAACACGGTTTCGTATGCCCACGATCAGGGCATTGTGCACCGTGACCTGAAGCCGTCGAACATCATGCTGGGTCCTTACGGCGAGACCTTGGTGATGGACTGGGGCCTGGCCAAGTGGTTCAGAGCGGACGACCCGGCCGCCGAGGCTGGCGAGGATGTGCCGTCGCCGAGTCCGTCGCCCGAGGATCTGACGGCCACCGGGGCGATCCTGGGGACACCGCGGTACATGAGCCCGGAGCAGGCCAAGGGCCAGCCTGTAGGCCCGCCCAGCGACATCTTCAGCCTGGGACTCCTGCTCTACGCGATCCTGACCGGGAAACTTGCCTTCGATGAGGCGAGCCTCCAAGGTTCTGACCCACTCAAGACGGTGGGGGATGCGGAGGTCGTGCCACCACGTCACTGGGACCCGAAGCTACCTCGCGCCCTGGAAGCGATCTGCCTCAAGGCCCTATCAGCCCGACCCGAGGACCGTTATACCTCGCGCGAGCGTTGGCCGACGATATTGAGCATTGGCTGGCCGATGAGCCGGTCACGGCCTGGCGCGAGCCATGGCTGGTGCGGGCGCGGCGGTGGGCCAAGCGTCACCGCACCGCGGTAGCCGCGACGGCTGCGGGTTGTGCGGCCGCGCTGCTGTTGGGCGGGACCTGGCTCTACTCCTATCAGCGGCAGGTGAGTCAGGAGATCACCGCGGTCGAAGCGGCCCTGGTCTGGGCCGATCAGGTCCAGGGCGAGGCGCGAGCGGCCTGGTCCGAACGCCTCGACGCGACGACATGGGTCCGGGCCGAGGACCTGGCCGCAGCCGCCACAGCTCTCGACAGCCGCCGATTGCCGGAAGGGTTGCGCCGGCGGGTGCGAGGTCATTCCGAGGTCGTGAAGGCTGAGGCCGCCAAGAGCGCGTGCCGACGCGGCGTTGCTCAGCGACCTGGCCGCGGCTCGCGCCGCCAGGCTCGCCGAGGGGTACGACGCTCCAGCCGGATATCGCCGCACGTTCGAACGATACGGAATCCGGCTCGATGCCGAAGGCCCCAGCACACCGGCCGACGCCCTTCGAGATCGGCCCGGACGGGTTCTCCTCATGGTCGCCTCGTACCTCGACGACTGGGCCATGCTGCTACGAAGGCAGGGAAAGCCGAGCGAGCTGGCCGATCGGATCACCGCGCTGGCCCACACCCTCGACCCCAACCCCTGGCGTGATGCCCTCCGCGACGCCATGGCGCCTGGAAACACGGCGGAGCGGAGGCAGGCCGTCCTACGGATGGCCGCGGCGCCGGATTTGAGCGAGCAGCCGTCCCAGACGATCACCTTGCTGGCCGCCGCCCTTCAATGGCTGGGCGAGTCCGACAAGGTGATCGGGCTCCTCCAAGCCGCACGCTTCCAGTACCCCGAGGACCCTTGGATTCACCAGGCACTCGGCGTGGCCCTGATCACGGCGCGGCCGCCACGCCGCGAGGACGCACTGCGGGCCTTCACCGCCGAAGCTACGCTCCGGCCTGAGGCGGGGCACACGTTGGCGGTTACCTTGCGGGACGCCGGGCGGACGGCCGAGGCGATCTCCGTGCTGGAAGACGTGGTACGACGCCAGGCCAATGTCGGGTACATCAACCAACTCGGTGAAATGAAGGCGGCGTTGGGCCGGCACGCCGAAGCTCTGGAGCTATCCCGGCAGGCCGTGGCGTTGAGCCGGACCGAACTGGCCGCGGCTCCCGATGACTTCGGAGCGAATTTCAATCTCGCCACGGCCCTCATGCATCTGGGAGACCATGCCGGCGCCATCGCGGCGTACCGGAAGGCGATCCGAGCGAACCCGGGTTCCTCCCCGGCCCACACCAACCTCGGTCTCGCATTGAGACATGCGGGCGATCTCCGCGCGGCGCGGTCGCCGAGGACAAGGAGGCAGTCCGCCTGTGCCGCTCGACGCGCTCCCCCACAATAACCTCGGGGTCCACCTGTCGGCCTCGGGTGACTCTCGCGGCGCAGGCCGGGCGTTCCGTGAGGCGATCCGCTTGAGGCCGGACTACCCCGAGGCCCATTCCAACCTCGGCACCGAGTTGCGCAGGCAGGGTGATCTGGCCGGCGCCGTGGACGAACACAAGGAGGCGGTCCGCCTCAAGCCCGACTCCGCCATCGCCCACCTCAACCTCGGCGCCGCACTGGGCGACTCGGGTAACCTGCCCGGCGCCGTCTTGGAATTCCGCGAGGCAACTCGCCTGGCCCCTGAAGACCCCGATGCCCATTGCAACCTCGGGCATGCGCTCAGAGATCTCGGGCAGTTTCCCCAAGCCCTCGCCGCAATGGAACGCGGTCACGCGATAGGGATGCGGCAACCCAGATGGTCCTCCCCCTCAGCCGACTGGGTGAAAGAGTGCCGTCGGCTGGTCGAACTCGAAAGAAAGCTCCCCAAGATCGTCTCCGGTCAAGACCGGCCAGCCGACGCCACCGAGCGAGCCGATCTGGCGTTGGTCGCGCATGCCAAAGGGCTTCATGCCGCTGCCGCTCGCCTCTTCATCGAAGCGTTCGCGGAGCGACCGGCGCTGGCGGATGACCTGGCTTCCGGCCGACGATACAACGCTGCGTGTGATGCGGCGCTCGCCGGTTGCGGGAAGGGCCGGGACGAGCCCCCACCCGGCCCGGCCGACTGTGCCCGACTTCGCACCCAGGCCCTGAATTGTCTCAAGGCCGACCTGGCGGCGTGGGCCCGACGCCTCGACGCCAGCCCGACCACGGCCCGCGCCGAGGTGGCCCAGAACCTCCGCCACTGGCGGATCGATGTCGACCTGACAGGGGTCCGCAATCCGGCGGAGATCGCCAAGCTCCCCGAACGCAGAGCGTCAGGAATGGCAGGCTTTCTGGGCCGCGGTCGATCTGCTATTGCAGAGGGCGGAGAAGTGAGACGCACATCCGTCCAGACCGCCCGAGGGGGAGTTGCCGGCCGACCCGTTCGCGTTGATCCGCATCGGATTCGAGCAGAGTCGGTTTCGATCTCCCTTCCGAGGAGGTGCGAACCGACTCTGCTCTTTCCTCCGACCTGGTTTTCCTCGGCGGCAGGATGCCGCGGGGAGGGTCTTTCGGCCGGATCAAACCGCTCGGTACCGGCGACGAGCGAAGCCGAACACGATCGCGATGCCGATACCGAGCAGGGCGAGACTGGCCGGCTCGGGGACCGAGGAGGTATTGATGGTCTCCAGTTCGAGATCGGAAGTGTTGAACGAGAAATTCGACGGCACCGAGATGGTGAATCCGAGGTTACTCCCATCAATGGTGGTCATTGTCCCATTCTTGGTCACCGTGAGGTCACTCGATATTCCATCCTCCTTGGAAATTGTACTTCCCGGTCTCGTCGTAGGTGAATGAATCGTGGATCCCCAGGCTATCCGAGTTCAGGCTCAGGCTTGCGGAGTAGGTGGACAGCCCTTTGGTCTGGAGCGTATCGCTACCCGAGATCTGAATCGAGAGCTGGTCCGTCGTGGGGTTGAACGTGGCCGTGAGGGTAAAGAGCCCGGAGCTGCCCGGGCATGGCCATACTTACGGGGTGGGCGGCTACAGCCGCGTTGTACTGGGACGGAGTCTCGGACGGTACCACGGTCACGGGCCCATTGTCATTGAAGATCGAATTCAGAGCGCTGTTACTCAGGGGATTCAGGAAGGGGTTTGGCGCAGGATCGGCGTATCCCAGGCCGAAGGCATGAAGGCCCCCGGGTAACCCGGTCCAGGCGAGCGCGGCGTCCGCTTGGGCCTGGAGGATGAGGACACCGCCCGCATTTGTGGACTGGCCGGCTCCCGCGCCGAACGCGGCCCCCGGGGGACCGACCGCCAGGCCCCATGTCCCCGCGAACACGGAATTCCCCGCGACATCGGGCGCGACCACCGCTGCCCAGGTAGTGATCCAGTTGGGGCCCGAGTCCGCATGTTCGGCCCCGAGTGCGAAGAGGTTGACTCCCCCAGCCAGGAGGGAATCGCACATCGCGAAGTAGCACAGTACTGAAGCGACCAACGTGAACATCTTGCTGAAACAAGTAGAAGGCATGGAGGTTCCTCCGGTCCTGGGCGAAAACGCGTGTTTGTTCGCTTTCGCAGTTGAAGAATGGAATAGAGTCTCAATACTCGGGAGTGATGTCCCGACTCTGGTCCGACGCCCCCGGATCGATGACGGATCGGAGGCGCGGCCGGCGCGTGGAGCGATCACTTCACCGACCAGCTTGTTGTGGCCAGCCGATCCCGTGTTCGTGGAGCACCTACCGGCTCAAGTTATGCTCGTGTGTTGTCTTGGACGGCAGGCGCGCGGCGACTGCCGGCGGCGGGACCGCGTCCCAGGGGTTCCGCGTCGCAGGGGACCCGACTTGCGCGATAACAACCGGCCAAGCCGATCGAAGTCCGGAGAGGGCTTTCGCGACGATCGAGTCATCAATGTCGAGGAACTCCGCGTGCGCGGGGGCGCCGCTGAGCGAGAGCACCACTGAGGCCGGTTGGGCAACCTGAACTCAGGGGCGAGAGTCTACCGAAACCGAGTGTTGTGAGCGATTCGGCCCGCGATCATCTCCAAAAGAGGTTCATTCCCGCAGGGAGGTGGTCCCCCGACCTCACCTCTCTAGCTGGCTTGTTTCGACATGCCGCGGTCGGCCTATAGAGGAGATCAACAATCGGACCGAAATTGACCAGGAATATCGAATTTTTCTCGTCCATTCGGGCCGGTTTCTCGATGTAAGTACCGGATCAGGAAAGGTGGGACGCGATTTGTGCACCGATGGTCGAGAGTCCAAGCCGCCCAGATCGGGTCATGGCGATCGGAATACGCGAGGGGTTTCCGGAGGGCTGAGAAACCGGATCATTCGGCTCGGCTGCATTGTCACGTCTTGCCGCCACTCCCGTAGGCGCCGTCAGAGGCATCGCTGGGACCTTTCCAGTTCGGCGGATGTCTCTGCGCCCGGATTCCGGGCGAATCCCTTGGCACAAGTGGTATCGCCAATGACTGATCCACCCATTGCAAGTGGCCTTCGGTCGAGGCATAACTTAGGACTGGCAAGCGGGACCGATGATGACGTCGAGGGCGTTGGCATGAATTCGCTTGATTCATTCGCTCAGATAGAAGTCATGCTTCGCGCCGGCGACCAGGACGCCGCCGCCGAGGTCAATCGACGCTTCAACACCCGGCTGATTGCCCTGGCGAATACCAAACTCGGCACCCGACTCCGCCGCAAGGAGGACCCCGAAGACGTTGTCCAATCGGTCTTGAGGGCACTTCTTCATCCGCCAGCGGTCCGGGAAGTACGACCTGGCCAACTGGAATTCACTCTGGAACTTGCTGACGGTCATCACGAAGCGGAAGTGTCTGAATCGGGTCAAATACTACCTGGCCAAGCGACGCAACATCCGGGTCGAGGTTGGAAACCTTTCCTCGGACTCAGCCGGCGAACGTCGGAATGAGCCGATCGACCCCGAGCCCACGGGGAGCAAGACGGTCGTCCTCGAAGAGACGGTCGAGCAAATGATGCTCAAGTTCGCTCCCGACGAACGAACCATCATCGAGTTGATCCTCTGGGGATATCACCCGCTCGAGATCAGCACGCGACTCGGCCTCTCCGAGCGCAAAGTGAAGCGGGTTGGGTATCGCGTCGAGCAGGTCCTGCTCAAACAGATCGAGGCCGATGAGACCTCTGCTCCTTGACGGCCGTGGCCAGTGGGAGGGCCGCCGGGAGGCTCGGCTCATCGACCGGGATCGGAAGGAGGCCGCCGATGTTGTCCGCCGTCGGGAACGCGACCGACCTCGACAGCCAAACATGGGTTGCGCAAGAGACGATCCTCCAGAGGTTCGAGGATGCCTGGAAACAGGGGCGGCGGCCGGCAGTCGAGGACTACCTGCCGCCGAGCGGGCCCCTTCGGCAGGCCGTCCTGTGCGAGTTGGTGCATACCGACCTGGAGTTTCGCCTCAAGGACGCTGAGGAAGCGCGCGTGGAGCATTACCTGGTCCGCTTCCAGGAGCTCAGAGGTGACCCGACGATTGAACTGGAGCTGATTGCAACGGAGATGGAGCTGCGACTGCGGCGCACGCCGGACCTGGCGCTCTCGGAGTACCTGGACCGCTTCCCTCACCATCGCGCGGCCTTGTTAACCGTGTGGCAAGGGATGCACCCATCTGTCGAGACGCTCCCCATCCCGGCGTCACGCCGGGAACCGATCGAAGGCGCCGAGGATCGGCTCTCCAAGGGGGTCGTCCGCCCCTCCGAAGCCGCGAAGAGCTCGAGCGACCTGGATCGCTCCTCACTCCGGCCGATGACCCGGTCGCAGCTCGGGAAGTATGAGCTGATCAAGGAACTTGGCCGCGGCAACTTCGGGATCGTCTACCTCGCCCGCGACTCCGAGTTGGATCGAGATGTGGCGTTGAAGGTCGTGCGGGCGGGCCGCCTGGCGACCCCCATGGAGGGCGACTGGTTACTCCGCGAGGCGCGGATACTCGCCGGACTTGACCACCCGAACATCGTTACGGTCTACGACGCGGGCCGGACCGACGAGGGCCTCTGTTACATCGTCTCCAAGTACATCGAGGGGAAAAGCCTGGCGGAGCAGATGCGGCAGGACCGGCCGTCGTTCCGCGAGTCGGCCGAGCTGGTCGCGACGGTCGCCGACGCGGTGCACCACGCACACCTTCGTGACCTGGTCCATCAGGACCTCAAACCGGCCAACCTCTTGATCGATCTCCAGGGCAAGCCGTGCGTCGCCGACTTTGGACTGGCGATGAGAGACGAGGACTCCGGCAAGGAAGGCGATCCCGCCGGAACGGCCGCATATATGAGCCCCGAGCAAGCCCTGGGCGAGGGACACCGGGTCGACGGCCGTTCGGACATCTTCAGCCTCGGCATCATCTTCTACGAGTTGCTGACCGGTCGACGGCCGTTCCGGGGCAAGTCGCGACCCGAGCTGACGCATAAGATCGCGACCGCGGAACCCCGCCCGCCTCGGCAGGTCGATGACGCGATCCCCAAGGAGCTGGAGAGGATCGCATTGAAGGCCCTGTCGAAACGGATATCGGAGCGATACACCACGGCCCGGGACATGGCCGAGGACCTGCGTAACTTCCTCCGGGCCGAGGCGGAAACCACGTCACCTCCGCCGGCCATCGCACCGGCTGGACCCACCTCCGAGGCAAGCTCGACTCCGCACGGATCGGGACGGCCCGAATCCGTCGGATCCGCCCTCAAGATCGTCCCCAAGGGTCTCCGCCCGTTCGACCAGCACGACGCCGCATTCTTCCTCGACCTGCTTCCCGGCCCTCGGGACCAGGACGGCCTGCCGGACGGCCTCCGGTTCTGGAAGACCCGGATCGAATCCGTCGATCCCGACACCACCTTCCGGGTCGGGCTGATCTATGGCCCGTCGGGCTGCGGCAAGTCCTCCCTGGTCAAGGCGGGCTTGTTGCCCCGGCTGGCCCCAAACGTCTGTTCAGTCTATGTCGAAGCCACTCCCCACCAGACCGAGACGCGCCTCCTGAAGGCACTGCACAAGGCATGCCCCGATCTTCCCGACGAGGCCGGTCTGGTCAACGCGATCTCCCAGCTTCGCCGTGGGAGGGTCCTCCGTTCCGGCCGGAAAGTGTTGCTGGTCCTCGACCAGTTCGAGCAATGGTTATTCGCTCGGCAGGGTCGGGACAACTCGGAGCTGGTGGCAGCCCTGCGGCAGTGCGACGGCGAGCACATCCAGGCGATCGTGCTGGTCCGGGATGACTTCTGGATGGCGGCGAACCGGTTCATGATGGACCTGGAGATCGACCTGGCTCCCAACGCGAACATCGCCCTGGTTGACCTCTTCGACCCGCGGCACGCCCGCAAGGTGCCTGACGGCCTTCGGTCAAGCGTACGGCGCCTTGCCCGAGGGGCCGGACGACCTCACCAAGGACCAGCAATCCTTCCTCGATCAGGCGATCGCCGGACTCGCGCAGGAGGGTCGGGTCATCTCGGTGCGACTGGCGCTGTTCGCCGAGATGGTCAAGGGGAAGCCCTGGGCCCCGTCTACGCTGCGGGAGGTCGGTGGTACCGATGGCGTCGGCGTGAGGTTCCTGGAGGAAACCTTCGCCTCGCCCCAGGCAAACCCGAAGTATCGCCTGCACCAGAAGGCGGCCCGGGCCGTTCTGAGGGCGCTGTTGCCTCGCGGTGGTGCGGCAATCAAGGGCCAGATGCGATCCGAAGCCGAGTTGCGCGAAGCCTCGGGCTACGCCAGCCGGCCCCTGGACTTCGACCACCTCGTCCAGGTCCTTGGCTCCGAGCTGCGACTGATCACACCGACGGACCCCGAGGGCTCGACGGATGAGGTCCCATGGGCCAGGACGGATTCCGAGCGGTACTATGAGCTCACCCACGATTACCTGGTCCACTCGTTGCGCGACTGGCTCACTCGCAAGCAACGCGAGACCCGTCGAGGACGCGCCGAACTGCGGCTCGCCGAGCGCGCGGCCATCTGGGATGCCCGGCCAGAGAACCGGCACCTTCCCTCCGTCTTCGAGTGGGCCGCCATCCGACTACTCACGGAGAGGCGGGATTGGACCGACCCTCAACGCAGAATGATGGGACGGGCGCAACGAGTCCACGGCCTGAGGGGTTCGTGCCTGGCAGTCCTGGTCGCACTGGCGACTTGGGTCTGGATCGAAAGCTACTGTGCCCTGCGGGCATCGGCGCTGGTGGAGAAGCTGGTGGCCGCCGCCACCACCGACGTCCTTCCCATCATCGAGCAACTCTCGGGCTACCGACGCTGGGCTGATCCCCAATTAGCGCGGATGGTGCGCAGCGCCGAGAATCGGAGTCGAGAGCATCTGCATGCCAGCCTGGCCCTCCTCCCCGTCGATGCCACCCAGGTTGACTACCTCTTCGATCGCCTTCTTGATGCCACACCGAGCGAACTCCTCGTCCTGCGCGATGCCTTGCAAGGTCACCGATCCACTCTGACTCCGAAGCTCTGGAAGATTCTGGAGTCCGCGAAGCCGGGCGATCCCGGTCTACTTCCGGCCGCCGGTGCCTTGGCGAGCTACGCGCCGGATGACGGCAATTGGGATGCGGAAGGAGGCAAGGTAGCCCGGGCGTTAGTGTCGGTAAATTCCCTGGTTCTCGCCCATTGGCTCGAAGCCCTGCGCCCCGTGCGGTCCCGGCTGAAAGCCCCGCTGGCGGAGATCTTCCGGGCCGAACAGGGAACAAAGACCGGATACTCGCTGTCGACGGACATCCTGACCAAGTATGCCAGCGATGACCCCGGCTTGCTCGCCGATCTCCTCATGGATTCCGACCCGAATTCATATGAGAAGCTCTTTCTTGCCGTCGAGCGGAAGGTGGCGGAAATCCTGCTCGCTCTGGAACGGGAACTCCGGAAGCAGGCAGGTCCCGCTGTGAGCGAGACCGATCCGGAGACCATCAGGGATCGACTCGCGCAGCGCCAGACGAGGGCGGCGGTCGCCTTGGTCCGGCTGGGGCACGCCGAGACGGTCTGGCCCCGGTTAGTGCACAGCACCGATCCCCGTCTGCGAAGCTTCATTATCAACTGGCTCAATCCACTGGGGGCCAACGCTCACGCCGTCGCCGCCCAGCTCGACCGGATCGATCCCGGCGCCCGTCCCACTTCAGCGACCACTCAGGAGCCGCCGCTCGACATCCTGTTTCATCCCGAGACCTCGAGGCTGCGGGCTCTGATCCAGGCCCTCGGGACCTACGCCGCCGAGAGCTTCTCTCCCGGCGAGCGGGAGCACTTGATTGCCCGGCTGCTCGATCTCTACCGCAACGATCCCGACGCTGGCGTCCACGGAGCGGCGGGGTGGACTCTCCGGAAATGGGGACAGGACGAGAGGGTGAAGATTGCCGACGTCGAGCTGATGAATTTCCGCGACAAGGATCGGGGCAAACGCCGATGGTGGGTCAATTCCCAGGGACAGACATTCGTCCTCGTCGAGGGCTCGTCCAGATTCCGCATGGGCTCACCGTACGATGAGCCGGATCGCGAGACCGACGAGATACCCCATCGCCGCTGGGTCTCCAGTTTTGCCATCGCCGATAAGGAGGTGAGCGTCGAGCAGTATCAGAGGTTCTTGCAGGAGAAACGAGAATTCCATATCGATGCGAAAGACTTGAATCGATACTGCCCCAGGCCGGATTGTCCTGTGATCGGCGTGAGCTGGTCCGACGCCACAGCCTACTGCGACTGGCTCAGCGAGAAGGAGGGCCTGCCCAGGGACCAGAGGTATCGCTTGCCCCTCGAGGCGGAATGGGAATACGCCTGCCGTGCGGGTACGGTCACCAGCCGGTATTATGGCCACTCGATCGGATTGCTCGAGAATTATGCCTGGTACCAGCCCAATAGTAAGAACCAGACCCATGCGGGCGGCCTGACCATGCCGAACGATCTGGGGTTGTTCGACATGTTGGGGAATGTGTTCGAATGGTGTCAGGATCGTGCGACGAAGAGCGATGATTCAACAGACCACCGTCACGTCAGGGGCGGAGCATTCTTGGCCTACCCGGCGCTCGTCCGCTCGGCGAAACGCGGCTCGCAGTTATCGTCGCTCCATAACTCTAGCTACGGTTTCCGTCTCGCCAGGAATCGTCACTGAAGAGTCCTCCGGCCGCGTACCTGCACGAACAAGTTCTCTTCAGCGCGGAGTCTCATGACCTTGCGATTCTGTGTCCTCTTCTCCCAGTAATGCCGGCCGTCGTTGACCGGTGATTCACAGCAGACCGATCAGGAGGTGCGTGATGGCTCTCGATCTCGATCGCAACCGTAAAGTACCCCGGGCTCCATCTTGGCCACTCAAAGGGCTGCTTTGGTGTGGCCCCTTGCTCTTGACCCTGGTGCTGGGTGTTGAGACCGCACGGGCGACCTCGGTCACCTGGACCGGAGCGATCACGGATACATCTACGGGTAATTCCGGGACGGTCGTTCAAACGTTCAATCTCAACTACACTCCCATCACCACGACCGCAACCTCACTCACGGAGGCGATATCCGGCTCCGGCACCACCACGAGTAATCTACCTGCCTTGAGCATTCCTGTCGATATCATGCTTAAAAAGATGGTTGCCAATACTCTTCTTAACCCGATACCGAATCCGCCAATCTCTTCACCCCCGATCTTCGCGTCGCTGACCAACGAGACGTACAACGACCCCTTCACAGTGAGCAGTCCCCTCTTCACGTTCAATGGAACTTACTCTCGCACGCCATCGACGGTCACTGGGAATTATTCTGCGTCCATCAATGAGGCGGCCCTCCCCAACTTCACCGGGTACTTCTCATTCCAGGGATCTCTCACCCCGGGCAGTCCGGGCAACGCAACGACCCAGACGACGGTCACCGCCGCGCTCGTTGGTGGAGGCACCCTGACGTTCGATGTGCAGAGCACCCTGGAATTCAATCCGACCATCCATCTCGTCGGCCCGGAAATCTCGTTCGGATCCGAGACCATCACGGTGAATCCCGATAGCAGCTTCTCCTTCACGGGAATCACGACGGTTCAGCTTGTCCCCGAGCCCTCCTCGTTCGGCTTGCTCGGCGCGGGCCTGCTTGTGTGCGCTCGGCTACTGGTGGTGGTGTCGCTCAGGAGCGATCGCCCCACCCGAAGTTCGATCGGGCTCTGTGGCCTGACGGGTCCGGGAATTCAAGTCGGATCACTCCGCCTCCAAGCTGATCCCCAGCTCCTTCAGGGCCTTCTGAAGCGGCGGAGTCTGATCGTCGGGGATCGCGACGGATTCGGGGCCGAGCCGATCGCCGAGCCAGGGGCTGGTTGCGGGGTGCTGGAGCAGTCCATCGAGGAGCTCGGCGCTGGGCAAATTGAGGACCATCATGCGGGCCGCCTTCAGCGGCGGGACCCGTGAGGTCCGCGGTGCCAGGATGAGCCGGACGGCGGGCGGCATCTCGCCGCCGGTCCGTCGCGTGTACCACTCGGCGAGCTGCGAGCGGGTTGACGCCCCGGCTCATCCCCCGGCGCAACGACGCGGCGGTGACCATGAATCGCCGTGTCTCGTGCGCGGTGGACCGCCCCGGCCCGGGCTGAGACGGGGGGAGCTCGTCGGCGAACCGGCCGATCTCGGCGTCGACCAGGAGGTCCGAACGCGCCGGGTCGAGTGCCATCGACACGCCGTCGGGCTCGACCGTCACGCAGGCTTCGGGCGGGCGGCGATAGTCGCGCGGCCCCGGTCAGACGGAACCGGTCGAAGGGGATCGTCCGCTCGTCGTTCAACCAGCAGGAACCGCTCGCCGACGGGCTGTCGGCAGTTCGCCGTTCTTCGGGGGCCAGGACTCCAGGGCCTGGTCCCGTTCGGCCGCTCGAGCCGAACTCCATCAGCGTCGCCGCCGCGTAGTAGGTCACGCGCTCGCGGCGGGTCGCCCAGGTCCGGACGGCGTCCACGACGCCGGCCGGCAGCGGCCGCTGGGTGTGCCGGCTGAGCGTCTCGAGCATCAACTCGGGCGTCAGGCCCCCCTCCAGGCCGAAGACGATCGACTCGCGCGTCAGCTTCAGCTCCAGTGCGGCACCGATCTGCGACCACTGGGCAAATCGGCTGAGCCGGCCCACGAGGTGGGGCGTCAAGCCCTGTCGATAGGCGATCATCTCGAAGTTGGGCTGCACAAAGAGGAACTGGTCGAATGTCGGGCGGGGCGGGGGCGTTGGGCCGGACGCCAGGACGTATCGGCCCAGGGGGGTCAACTGCACGACGCGGCGCCCGGTCCCTTGCTCCTCGGCGGCGCGGACCAACCCGAGCGGATACGCCGCGCCCAGCAGGATCGACTCCAGCACGGCCTGCCCGCGCGGCAAGGTCGCGGACCCGGGCCGAGCCCGGCCGCGCGGCGCAGGGCCCACGACGCGGTGCGGAGGGCGTCGCGGCCGGGTCCCTCGCGGCCGACGCATCACGGTCCGGCGGGTCGGTCAAGGTCAGGCGATCCCACGCCGGGTACCGCGCCGAGAGGTGGCCGGCCAGGTCGTCGAGGGCGACCCACTCCGCGTCGCCGAGCGTGGCCAGCCAGAGGAGCGCGGCGGGGCGGAGATACGGCACGGCCAGCTCCGGCTCGGTCCCGGACGCCACGCCGGGTGCGCCGTCCGGCTCGTGCCAGGTCCGCAAGGTCAACCAGCCGGTGGCGATCATCTGCGGGAGATGGACCGCGTTATCGGCCCAGAAGCCGGGCGGGGCGGCCAGGAGCCGCTGGCCGGAGAGGTCCGGCTCGACCAGCCCGACGCGACGGGCCAGTGCCATCCAGAACGCGGCCGGGTGGGGCAGCGGTGCGATGGCGTCGGTGACCGCGCCGGCCAGCACCGGGTCGTCCTCGACCCGCTCCCGATCGCGCTTGTAGAGGGTCCCCTGCTGGGTCTGTCGCAACGGCTCGGCCCCGGCCCGTTGCCAGATCGCACCCAGTCGCAGGATCGGCTCCAGACCGTCCGACTCGCGGACCTGGACGACCGGTCCCGAGACCGCCGGCAGGCCCCCTTCGGGCCGGACGATCCGGACCGCGTGCGGGACGGCCGGGTGGACGCGGACGCGAAGCGGCACCGAGCTTCCCCGCTTCAGCGCGGCCGTGAAATCATCGATCGGGCCGACGCTCGGCATTGGGCTCGATCGCCAGCAGGCCCAGCTCCAGGAGCCGGACCAGCGCCGCGATCGGCTCGGCGCCCAGGGTCGCCAGCGCGTGGGCCAGTCCCGCCAGCGGCATGGACGTCGTCTCGGTCACGGCGAAGAGGCTCAGCGCCAGCCGCGAGCCGATCGGCACGCGCGCCGCCAGGGCCTCGACGGCGGCGGGCTGGTCCAGGTGCTCGGTGATCTCCTCGGCGGTCCCGGCGGGCCGGATCCGATCGCTGTCCGGGAGGAAGCCCTGAGCCAGCCGGATCGCCGCCAGCCGCGCACCCTTGTAGCGCCCCAGAGCCCATCGGTAGGCCAGGCGCGGCTCGTCCGGCGGTGGACTCGAAGGCGGAGGCAACTGCGATGCGACGGCCATCGGCGAGGGACCCCCTCAGCTCAGAGCTTGTGAAAGAATCGGATAGAGGATTCCGAATTGCGAATTCCGAATTCATAAGACTGGCATTTAAAATACATTAGTATATCCATTCGCAATTCGGAATTTGTCATCTGGAATCGATTCTCTTCACAGCCGCTCAGCGTACCAGGCGTGGCGTGTGGCCCATCTTGCGAAGCTCCTCGATCACGGCGTCCGTCTCGTCCGGCTGCACCAGGAGCACCGTCTCGGAGAGCCGGCCCAGCACCCAGCGCGCCAGCGACTTCCGCGCCAGCAGCTCCTCGGCCAGCACCGGCTCGGAGGTGCGGATCAGGGTCACGTTCTTGTGCAGCTTGACCGGGATTCGGGTACTGGGTCGGGTCATCTGTCTCTACCGATTGTCCGGGAGCAGGGTGGGCCGGCGGGGCGAGTCCGTCGTCGTTCAAACGGTCGCTTCCGGACGGCACTGGACGTGCTCGGCCATGTCGGTCTCATCGAGGATCTCATAGTTG
Source organism: uncultured Isosphaeraceae bacterium (assembly GCA_963842405.1). GTDB lineage: Bacteria > Planctomycetota > Planctomycetia > Isosphaerales > Isosphaeraceae > CAVZRC01. Next base: position 18,379 of record CAWJGW010000008.1, read on the forward strand.
TAGCCCTGCTCGGTCAGGAAGAGCTGGCGGTGGTGAGCGAAGTCCATCTCCCGGGTGTCGCGGGTCACCAGTGAATAGAAGGTCGCGGGGCGCTCGCCCTCCTTGGGGCGGAGGATTCGCCCGAGTCGCTGGGCCTCCTCCTGCCGGCTGCCGAACGTGCCCGAGACCTGGATCATCACGTTGGCGTCGGGCAGGTCGATCGCGAAGTTGCCGACCTTCGAGAGGATCAGCCGGCGGAGCACGCCGCGGCGGAACTTGCCGTAGAGCTCTTCGCGCTCGGAGTTGGGGGTCTGGCCGGTGATCAGCGGGATCTCGAACCGCTCGGCGATCCGCCGCAACTGCTTGAGGTACTGGCCGATGACCAGGACCCGGTCCTCGGGCGCGTCGTAGCGATCCAGCAGGATGGCGACCAGGTCATCCTTGAGCGGATTCTCGCTGGCCACGCGGAACTTCTCCCGCCACTCGGCCAGGGCGTATTCCATCCGCATGGCCGCGGGCAAGCCCAGGCGGACCTCGTGGCACTGGGCCTCGGCGATCCACCCCTTGGACTCCAGCACGCGCCAGGGGACGTCGTACTTCTTGGGGCCGATCAGACTGAAGACGTCCTCCTCGCGGTTGTCCTCGCGGACCAGGGTCGCGGTCAGTCCCAGGCGGCGGCGGGCCTGGATCTCGGCCGTGATCCGGAACACCGGCGCGGGCAGCAGGTGGACCTCGTCGTAGATGATCAGCCCCCAGTCGCGCTCGTCGAACAGGTGGAAGTGGGGGAAGTCGCCGTCCTTCTTGGGCCGATAGGTCACGATCTGGTAGGTCGCCAGGGTCACCGGGGCGAGCGTCTTGGAGTCGCCGGTGTACGTGCCGACCAGGGCCGGGTCGAGGTCGGTCTTGTCGAGGATCTCCCGTTTCCACTGCTCGACGGCGGTCGTGCTGGTGGTCAGGACGAGGGTCTCGGTCTGGAGCGCCGCGATGGCGGCCAGGCCGACGATCGTCTTGCCGGCGCCGCAAGGCAGGACGATCACGCCCGAGCCGCCGCGGGCGTCGCCGCCGGCGTAGAACGCGGCGACGGCCCCCTCCTGATAATCGCGGACCCGAAACGGCAGGCCGGACACCGCGCGACCTTCCGGACCGCGATCGGCAGCGCCGCGCCGGCGTTGTAACCGGCCATGTCCTCGGCCGGGTAGCCGACCGCGATCAGCGCCTGCTTGAGGACGCCGCGATGGGCGTCGTCGATGGCGAAGCTGGTCTCGTCGACCCGCTCGCCCAGGTAATCCCGCACGCCGCGCTGTCGCGCCAGCTCCTCGAGCAGGGGCTTGTCGTTGGTGATCAGCCGGAGCTGACCCTCGACCCGTTGCAGCCGGACCCGTCCGTACCGGCTCACCAGCTCGCGGAGGTCCGGCGGCAGGTTGGCGGGGATCGGGAACTTGGAATAGGTCTCCAGCGCCTCGATCATCGCCTCGGCCGACATGCCGGCCGCCGCGGCGTTCCAGAGCGACAGGGGGGTCAGGCGGTAGGTGTGGATGTGCTCGGGGCTCTTCTCGAGCTCGGCGAACGGCGCGATGGCGTCGCGGGCGTCCGCGTGCAGCGGGTTGTCAACCTCCAGCAGGATCGTGCGATCCCCCTGGACGATCAGCGGATTGGCGGGATTGTACTGCATGGGCTCCTTGCCCGATCGGGACTTACGTGGCACTCGTGCCGGACGTCGCCGCGCAGTTTCGGCACGTTCCCACTCCGCATGGGCGAACACGCCATCGTAGAGGGTCTGGCTCCTTCTCGCAAGCTTGGCTTTGCCGGCTCATCAGGTGGCACGAATGCTTGGGTGATCGGATGAGACGTGTGGGTGGGCCCCTCAGCCAGCCTTGCCTCTGGCCGCCCCGGATGCCAGTAGCGTGCCCCGGTCCCGCTGCAGATCGGAACGACTGATCTGTCCAACTTCGATCGTTCCGGGCACCGTAGCTGTCCGTTTCGTAAGTCTTTCCCAAGGCCCGGCGTCGTAAGTCCTTGCGGTGTAACGACTGGAAATGGCGGTGAACTTACGAAACGGACATGTAGTGTGGCTGCTGACACATGGTCTTCGGTGAATGCCGACCTGATAGCCGCGTAACGCGCCAGCTTCATTTGGCCGAGAGTACGTTCCAGCGCGTCATCAGCAATTGCTCTTGGTGGATTTCGCCCTCTGCAACGATCTCACGGCCTACCAGTTTCTCCAATTCCGGGTCCTGGAACGGGTTGCCTCCAGCTCGGGCGAGCTTCACGGGTCCTTCCGACGTGAGCAACGCCACGGCCTGATGTTCGCTCTTGCTACCCACTCCAAACCGCTGATGGACAACCATTCCATGGTACTGCATAGTTGCCTCCGCCGGGCTAGCGGCTCTCGAACACTTGGGCGACCATCTCCTTTTCGTACTCTATCGCTTGCAGTCCCCGTATCAAAGTGATCTGCGGCGAATCGTTCGGCGGAACCGACCGCTCAAGAATCACATGAACCGCCTTCGGGGCCAGGCCGGCCATAACTGGACTGGAGGCGAACCCCTTCCCCGCGCCGAAGTGGAAACCGCTTCCACAACATACGACAGCACCAGGTCCGGCTTCTTGATGCCATGCTCGGCTGCAAGTTTTCGGAGCTTCCCGAAGAATCCAGTCTTTCCAGCTCGGCCGGCGCCGTTGGTTCCAGCAGGCGGTAGGCGGTGGTTGCCTCCGCCGTTGCCTCAAGCATCGCCCGCCGCCCAAAACGAGCGTGTCGGGAAACTGCCGCAACTGCCGCTTCAAGCTTCTTCGCTCCCGCCGCCAACGGGATCACCGTCACGTGCGGTTGGGCGGCGACCGGCGTCAGCGACGGGTCCGCCATCAGGTTGAATTCCGCGAGTGTCTTAAGATCGGTCGGAGTGAGAACACCGCTCTTTTGGTTCACGTATTGCAGCCGGGTTTGAAGACACGCCCTTCCGGCAGATGCGCCGCCCAGAATCTCCTGAAGGAAATACTGGCACATCAGGTCGGCTTGGTCGTTCGTCGTGTCCGGGCCGTAGGCAATGGTCGAACTACCGAAGTACGTATACGCCTTGTAGGCGAGGTATGTGTTGCACATCCCAATCTGGCCGCCAGCCGTGGGCAGCGAGGGGTCATAGAGTTCCGCACCGTAGCAGCACTCGGTTGCCATCACCGTGGCTTCGACCACTTTGCCGGCCATCCACGACGCGGAATGCGCCACCGGGTACGAAGCCCCCTTCTGTCCATAGAAGTTCGGGTCGGCGACAGCACCGTGACAGTTAACGAAGTGCGACAAGCGTTTCGCTTCCGCGATCGACCACTTGTAGCCATCGGGCGGGGAGACCTTCATTCCGGCGTGTGTGCCAAAAACCGCGGCCAGCGAAAGCTCGGAGGATTGCTTCCACACTTGGGCCGAGATGCCCAGGAATCCGTTGTAGGCGGTCGAGGGCCGGTCCGTAGAGTTCGCTGCCGTGTCGAGCAGCCCCGCCAAGTAGGCCGGATCGCTGTCCCCGGTGACGTTTGGCAGCCGGCCGACGACCCGCGTCGGGGCGATGAAGTCCTGAACGTCGGTGCTGTAAGGCTGATCGCAGGCGTAAGGAAGGTCACTCGGCACGTTGGCATCGCCATCACCGGCCATGGGATTGTCGAGCGGCACGTGCGGGATTACATCCGTTGAGCCGAGAAGCATCAGGTAGGCCGGTCGGATGTCGTTGAAGACGAAGATCTTGTCGATGGCCTGTTTGTTGAGTTTCGCGTCCCCCGAGCTCCCGGCCGAGATGCGGGGCACCCGTAAGAAGCCATCGGCGACGCATCACTCAGGTCCACGAACTTCGTGACGATGCCACGGGAAGCGTCGGCCTTGATAAGTTTCTTCACTGCCTTATCGACAGCGTTCAAGCCCGCCGCCTTATACTTGAGGGTCAGTTGATCGCAGTTAGAGAAAATGAGTTTGTCCGGGGTAGCAGCGGGCATTCGACACTCCCCTCATGAAAAGGTTTCCAGGATCTGGTTCTGGATCATCCAAGCCGAAAGGCGGCTTCGCCTGCATGAGCGGCACTCGGCTCGACCACAGCGAGAGAAGCCTGCCGAGATCAGCGATCGATGGCACAATCTCTAATCGCCGCCCGAGTTCGACCCCTTCTACGACGGCGACCGGACGGTCGAGGCTTGGGTGGAACAATGCCGTGTGCGCTCGGATTTCGTCACTGACGATGCACGGTTCTTGAACCAACCGGGCTTTGTCCGACACTCGAACCTTCGTTATCTTGACCGGGAATTCCACGTGGGAAGCTCGGGGTAGGCTCGGCTCCCGCGGTTCGTCTCTGCTTACGACGGATCCGGCCTGCCAATACGGGCATTCCGAAAAACACATGACTTCATGATAATATCTGCCCGCCCACGACGCATGGGCAGACACGGTTTCCTTGTACCGATTACGATAGCATTGGCGACATAAGTCCTTGCGGTCCGGCCAAACGATCACGGTGTGCAGCGGTCGCGGCGATGAGCCCAGTCTGCATCGCCTTCTCCACGCCGGTGAAGGAAAGCGGGTCCAGACTAAAGCAAGCCTCACCGACCCTCACGAAAGTCTCACCGATGGGGTCCGTGGCGCAAAACGTAGTGGCGTCACAGGCCAAAACGGGGCCGACGAGCGCCGAATCCCTCGCGAGTCCACAGCCTGGCTCAGCCGCCAGCTCGATCAGATGTTGCGTGGCCTCGTTCACGCGAGTGGTGTTGCCAGAGATTTGGGCGACGATCGTGTTCGTCATCCGCGCGTTGTCCCGGTCATTTTGAACGACGAGAGCGGGGCGCCCTTGGCTCCGCCCGTCGTGAACGGATAGTCGACTCGCACAACGTCGCCCCGATTCACCGTCATCTGCGGGGGTCAAGGACGTTGTATTCATCCATTTGCGGATCGTCCCAACCGTCTTGTCCGAAGACCTTCATCGCGAGGGGATAGGCGGCCCTCGTATCATCGGCCAAGGCGCGGATACGGTCGTAGACGTCGGCCTTAAGGATGACGTACTCGGTTTGTGTCTCGGGATCGGCGAGTCGAATAGGCTCCTCGCCTGCCTTCTGGATCTCTTGCCGCTGCTCGGGAGTGAGAGTGGTCATAGGGGCGCTCCTTCTAATGCGACCAGTATAACCAAGGTGAGTCTGGTTGTCTCGGGCAGGCAAACCGGAAACTTGGACGTCTGCACGCATCGAAGATCCTGAATCACGAACTGAGAAGTCCACAGGCGAAAAAGACAGGCGGGAAAGACCGGCATCCCCAGCCAGTCATTGCGTTCGGTATAGAAGACCGAAATTCACTCCGGGCGACAAGACGGCGATTGAACCTTTTGTCGCTGGCGTTCGGGACTTGGGAGCCGTCGTGGGGGAGGGAGCCTATGCTGCCGGCTTGACCAAGGAGGGCTCAGCATTTACCCGGGCTGTCCCTGGGCAGCCCGGCAACGGTGTTCCGGTCTATGCTAGACAAGTAGTTCGCTATTGTTCATGCTTACACGAGTATTTCACTGACTATACGGCAACATCGGGTCTCGGCCCCATACCCGCGACATTCGACGCCTTCGAGATCGATTGGTTGGCAGCCTGCATCCGCCGGACCGCCCTGTCGAGGACGCCATTGTCGGTTCCCGCCGGCGCCGTCCGCATGTGACGAGTTGCCGCGGGGATGCCGTCGCTGCGTGCCGCCCTTCCCGGGTCGGGCCCGATCGGTCCCAGCACGGTGGGTCCACCTACGATTGTGACGGCACCAGCGGGAATCGCTCCCACTCCGCCAATGCGGATGGCCAGGGACGTCGAGGGGACCGCGCGTCTCCCGGCCTCCGCGGCTGGCGCGGCCTTGCTCCTCGATCGGTGTGCCCGGACGTTCTCGACAACGGACGCGGTGCTGGGAGCGAAGCCCTGGCCCGGAATGTAATACGCCTGGATGGTATTCGGGCCAAGGGGCAGGCTCGATGTGTTGAGGCTCGCCTTGCCGTGGCGCAGAGCGATCGTACCCAAGATGGTCGTGCCGTCCAGGAAGGTGACGGAACCGATCGGAGTCGGGCCACGGTGTTTGAGGTCCTTGACCGTGGCGGTCAAGGTGACCGGCCGCCCGAGACTCGCCGGCCTGGGCTGGGCTGTCAGAACGGTTCGCGTGGGGGCCGTTCCCGTCGGGGGCGGCGTGGGTGTGGGCGTCGGTGTCGGAGTTGGAGTTGGGGTGGGGCTGACGCTCACGGTCGCCGCCATGAGGGACGGGATGCCGGTGGGATCATCGCCATAGCCGTGCAGGATGATGTCGGTCAGGGTCGCCGATTGGAAACTTGACGGCAGCGTGAATTCTTGTGCGTCGAGGCGGACCTGACCTCCGCCAAAATACGCCGTTCCGAGATAGGTCGCTCCCAGGACCCCCTGTCCGATCGTATTATTAAATCCGTCGTTGTTATAATCGCGGATATTCTGTCCCTCCACCAGGTTCACCGTGTAGTCGAGCCCGCCGGCTGCCTTGAATTCGACTGCGCCAACCGTATCTCCGTAAACGCCCCACCCCGAGTTGATCAGAGTGTAGACGGTGGTCGGGTTGGCAACGTTGACCGGCACGTCGAAGGAGCTCGGGCTCGAGGGAAGTCCGATGAACCCCCCCCCGCCACCGGGATAGTTCGCCAGGGTGAACGCGACTCCCCCAACCGTCAGGCTCGTTCCTCCGGTCGGGTAATTCGACCCGTTCAGGACGTTCTGAAGGTTGCCATTGACGTAGGGGTTGATATTGACTTGTAACCCGCTCAGCAGGGCGCGCTCTTCGAGGAGGCCGACCTGGGGCCGGAACCGGACGCGAGATCGAATTCCCTCCGGCCGTCGCGTTCGCCGGCCGCGCCGCGAGGGGGTCTTGTCCGCCCCCGAGGCAACAGACGCGCGAGGTGGGACGACAATCGAAGCCGGAGCCGGCGCCGAGCGGGCGCCGGATCGTTCGGCCGAACGGGAATCGGGGTTCGACAAGCAATCGGTCGCTCGATCACGGTCCGCGTTAGGCACGGCGAATGCTCTCCAGGGGGCTGTACTACGACCGCTCCGCGTCGCCGGCCAGTGCCGGGCTGGTGAGGAACGCGATCATGGTGGACACAAGAATGAGTGCGAGATTTGACCGAAACTGGACTTTCCCGGGTGCGTACGACGCCACCCTTAACCGCAATCTCCAGGTTCGGTGCGCGCGGGCCTTCGGTCGGTCGGCCTCTAACTCTGAGACGTTGCGGCTGGGCCGGACTTGCGTCGAACAAGCGAATTTACAGAAAAGAGGGGAAGGAAACACGGACGCAGCTAGTATTTCGTCCCAATAGCCCACTTTGCCCGAGCAACCGAAACGCGCATCAATAGCTCGCTCGCCCCCTACACAGAAGTCACCTGCTCCCCCTGCAGATGCGCTGCGTTTAGGGTGTCATTTGCCCCCAAGACGATGAAGGATGAGACGCGAGCCAAAGAGATGAATCACCGCAAACGGATAGCGCAGAGGGCCTTCCGTCAGTCCGCGCCAAATGGTACGTTGTGTCGCGAATTGGAGGCGGCGGGTACCATGCCCGCGTCTTTCGTCGGCGCAAGTCCTTGCAGTGTCAGGACTTTAAAAGAACAGAAATGGAGGCGGCGGGGATTACACCTTCCACCCTGATTCCTTAACTCGCTATTGGCAAAGCTGTTATGAAGTTCCCGCCAAGAGTGCGCAGGAAATGAGTCGGGAGGACGCGGCATTCTGCGAGCTGGTCGCAAGCTGGCACCGCCTGACGCTTTCGGTCAGAGATGCGATCATGGAATTGGTGCGGTCTTGTCAGAGTTAACGGAGGTGTCTTCCTGGTCCCCGTGTATTCAAAAGGCGGCCAAGCGTGGCACAAGCTATCGCGCGCACTGACGGAATATGCCAATCGAGATGCTGCCAAACGCGCAGCCTAGGTTGCTTGTGCCGCCTCGGTAGGCGTCGAACCGAGTGAGCCGATATCGCCGGGCCGGTCAACTTCAGACGTTGGTTCGCCTCGTTTTCTTGGAGACACAAGCCTGCCACCCAACGCGGCCTGGCGCGTTCCGAAGATCCGCGAAGATCGTTTGCACGTCGAACCCGTATTCCGCCGCAAGCTTTTCCCGTGTCCGGTGGACATCCGCCACGATGGGGTCTTCCCACACGATCTTAAGCTCCCATGAGTTCTTCGGGCGTACAGATGATCGGTATCCTGTAGCCTAGCCGCTGACACACCGATCCTATTCTTCGCGCGAGCTGCGCGTTTGCCAAGTGCCTACAATTCCAGGTCAACAGAAAGTCGACCGCGTGAACAGCCGCGACCGCGACATGGGCCGCATCACGAACCGCTTGTGGAGGCAGGATGCCCCCAGCCATAATCACTTGTGTCAACGATTCGGCGTCTTCCGTGATCTCCAGGGCTGGCAGCCCGCTGGTGATCGCAAGTCTCTTCTGCACCTCCGCTGGATCGCCGACAGAGACTTCGTCGATGACGACTTGGGAGACGCAACACTCAAAGTCGCCGCGGCGAATCGCCCACCATTCCTGGGTTGCTGGTTGGTGCGCGGCGACCAGCAGGTCCCTACTCTGGCGAGCGACCAGGTAGCTGACAAATGTTGTCTCCAGGTAGACCGTTTCCATGCCGGGCTCTCCACCACGCGCAAGGCACCAATTGGAAGGGGCGCGGGTCGTGCGGCCGTTCCGCGCGACCGCGGGTCAAAGTAATGTACAACGCAGGGATCGAACCGAGTAGTGCTGGCCGCGCTCGCGACAGTGAACCTCGGGAAACCAGGATCGCGGCCGCGTTCTACGACAGCGCCTGATTCGGCGGCGTACTTGATCGCTCACATCACCGACTCGTGCTGAATCGCGGCGCTCACCGTCGCATCAGTAGCCGATCGTATTCAGATTGACGATTGGATTTGGGCTCCGTAGTTCATAGGTCCGAAACCGCCGCCGCTTTGTCGGGTATTTGTCGGGATTTTGGCGATTCGGCTTCGGTAGGACACACCTTTTTCGCCCGCTGTTATTGCTAGAACAGTGACGAGAGCTCTGTTTTGCGAGATGCTTATAACAAGGGCTGCGAGGGCTGAGACCGATGTGGGCGGCGGGTAACTGCCCGCAACCTCCCCACGGCTGTGAAACGTCTCAAATTCAAAAAAGCCTCCGCAGAATTCGTGGGTAGGAATCGGTTCCCTTACGATCGGATGCAGCCTGATTCTCGATGTTCTCTGGCGGTGCGGGCTCACGGTTTCGGTGTCCGAATCGAGGGCCGGCTCGAAAGAAGGTCTCGGCTGAGCCGGAGCGACATCGATGAGGCGTTCTCACCGGAAGGTAACCAGCGCCGATGTCGCTTTTCTCCAGGAACACAGGGAAGAGGGAAGGGGGTGGGGGTTTGGGGGAGGGGAACTGGGGCCTCTGGTCCCTCCCCCAACTATCACCCAGAAGGCCCGGAATCAACCCACAGATTCTGCGGAAGACCCAATAAAAAAGGCCATTTACGACGAGTTGCAAGTGGCTATTTATGGAGGCGGCGGGAATTGCACCCGCGTCCCAGATTTCGCAACCAATTCCGGCACTTGCGGTTACGGAAATCGCTCCTACCCCTGGTCGGAAATGGGCCGGGAGGCCGAGTCACTCCGCGAGGTGATCGACAATTGGCCAAGTTTGCCTCCGCATATCGTCCAGGCGATCCTCACCCTCGTGCGTGCGGCAAAGGGTCAAGGGGTCGACGCGGAATGATCTGTCATGACATTTTCGAACAAGCATGCTATCATTTAACTCTCTGGAAAACGACAAGGAGATTGCGATTCCGGGACGATCGACGCGGACCGCCAAGCTTGACCTTCGGCTTTCGCCGGACGCCAAGCAGAGACTTCAGACTGCCGCTGAGTTCGCAGCCGGGGTCCGACAATCATTGGAACAGAAGGTCGGGTTAAGCCCTACTCACTCGGCGTTCCGGGAGCAAACGCACAAAGATCAACGATCTACGGAGGCCCGTCCCGTCGTGCGTGCGTAATCCGCCCCCCAATAGCGCAGCCGGCAGCAGGGTTACGGGTCCGGCTCGTACGACAGTGCGCCGACCCGTCAGCGGAGCTGTCCGCGCTAACCGATCATTGGCCCGATGACATGCAAGACGACATCCGCGCTGAAGTGGGCAACCATCGCCGTGATGAGTCCGAAGCGCCGGAAGAGCCAGCCGAAGATGACGCCGGGCACCCCGTTGCCGATCATCACGACCAGGACCATCAGCGTCGAAAGACCGTAGAAGGCCTTGGCCTGCGGCAGGTGAATGCGCCGCGAACGCCAACGCCGCGAGGACGTTCGCGACGAGCACGATCACCGGGCCAGCGGCGCCGCGGCGCGTCAGTACGGTCAGAAGCCAGGCCAGGCTGGTCATCAAGCCGAGGCGGAAGAGGATCTCCTCGGTAACACCGGCACTGATCGATGCGAGGAATCCCATCCAAGGTGCTGGCTCCTTCACGTTCGCTTGGGGCAGATAGGGCGACACCAAGCCGTTACCGACCAGGACCGCGATGCCCTCCGCGACCCCGATTCCCGTGGCCAGCAGGAGCGCCCGTCGAGCCACGGCGGGTCGGAACGCGCCGTCGTCCCAGCCCGCGAGCATGAGCGTCCCAAACCCGGTGCGACGCGCCGCACGGAATCCGAGGCGGATCATCACGTAGGCAAGCAAGACCGTTCCGGCCGCGTTTGCCGCGGCGTCGGCCATTGCAGTCCCAGGTTGCGCGTTACCCGGCGCGAGTGCTGCGCTGAATGGGATTTGAAGCACGGCTGCCACGGTTGCCGCCAGCAGCAGGTAAAGCGTCGTCCGGCGGGTCGTGTCGGGCGCCGGCGGGCTCGCCGGTAAAGGCTCTGCTGTCGTGTCCGTGTTCATGCGACCCCCACACTTCGCGATAGGGACCAAGGCCGTGGCCCGGAGGCTCTGGCCGGGCGTGGTCGCCCGACTTCCCTCGCGGGGCAGCATCAGCAGAGCTGGGGCGACTCTCCCAGCTTAACCGCCGCCAGACCCAATCCGTAAGACCGGCCCACAGGTCCGCTGATCGAGGGCGACTGGCGACTGGCGGGCTCGCCCGGCTCCGGTCAGTGGGGTGCGTTTTCCGCTACGGATCACGCACTCCAGCCCCTCGCTCCGGAAACGGCCTCGAGCGGCGATTCCCGTGGTTTTCGATATAGGGGAGATTCCCATACATGTCGCCAGTGGGATTCGGCATTCCTGAGCGAAGTCCGCCGGCGCGGCCGCGAGCGGGCCCGCTGCGACGCGAGGTCAGGCCGAGGCCCGCCTTCGTCGCCGGGCGAACCCGAGGATCGCCAGCGAACCCGTGCCGAGCATCATCAGGCTGGCGGGCTCGGGTACGGAGGAGACGCCGATGTTCATCGTGAACGAGTCGGCGTCGGCCCCGCTGCCCCAGGTCCAGATGTAGGTGCCGGGCGTTAGGCCGAGGCTGCTGAAGGTCGCGCCGACTCCAGGTGTCGCTCGAATTGAGCTGCGAACCAGAGACGTAGCCCTGCGGAACAGCGAGTCCGAGACCGCCACTGATATCGAGGCCGACGAAGTCGCCGGTGCCGCTTGTTGCAGAATCTGCGTACCGCCGGGGCCGAAGCTCGACGGCCCGGAGACGCCTGCGCCATAAGCCAGACTTGGCCGTTCGCCGGGATTCCCAACTGACACCTCGGCGATGATCGGGTATGATGAACCGCCAGCGGGACCGTAGAAATTCGAGAAGTTAAGATCGCGTCGGTGTCGATGGTCCCACTCCCGGTGGCGACGACATCGCCGCCGCTCTCGATCACGTTGACGACGAAGCCGGCCCTGAGCCTGGCCACCGTGGGCTAAGGCAAGAGTGGGGCCGAGTAACACGATCACGAAAAGACGCGGAGCTGTTTCTGAGCATGGGACGTTGACTCCTTGATGACGTAACCTGAAGTACAGTGGCTATTTGGAAAAAACACGCTTGTCCGTGGGAAGCCCTGCGAGCGTCTCGGTGAGGTGGCCCGATATCAAGCCTCGGTGCACTTCCCTTCATTACTAGAGATCACCGCCCCGGCCGCCGACCCGCCAAGGTCGAGGAAGATTCCCTGCCCGCAGGCACCCCTGGACGAGACAACTCTGGGCGGCGTGGCGGGTCGGAGCCGCGCAGACGGTGATAAACCTATAAGGGATGGCCCGGGAATGTTAGGCCGGCCGCAGGTCGATCACTTCCGTCGAGAAATGCTCCTGCGATTCCGCGAGGGCCTGGTACGATGGATCTCTCCACGATCAGCATCCGTCCGGATCAGCGAAGGCCGCAACCTTGAGAACCGACGACACCGACAACGTCACGGGCTGGATCAAGGCACTGGGCAGCTCGCGCCACGAGCACGTGTCGCACCGTCTGTGGGACCGCTATTTCACCAAGATCGCCCGGCTGGCCCAGGTTCGGCTCCGGAGCGTGGCCGGGGGTCCGTCCGACGGGGAAGACGTGGCGCTGAGCGTCTTCGAGAGCTTCTTCCGGGGCGCCGCGGCCGGCAGGTTCGACCGCCTCGATAGCCGCGAGGATCTGTGGCGGCTTCTCGTGACGATCGCCTCGCGCAAGGCCAGGAACGCCGAGCGCGACGAGCGGAGAGAGAAGCGAGGCGGACTGGTCGACTTCGCCGACCCCGAGGTCCTCAACGAGATCGCCGGCCGCGAGCCCACGCCCGAGTTCGCCGCCCTGGTGGCCGACGAGGCCCGCCGCCTGTTTGAGAGCCTGGCTGATGATTCGCTGCGCGAGGTGGTCCGACTCAGACTCGAAGGCTATTCCAACGACGAGATCGCCCGCGCCCTCAACTGCGGCCTGCGGACCGTCGAAAGGAAGTTGGCGGTCATCCGCAAGCGCTGGGCGGCCGAGGGGGACGCATGAGCGATCCTCGCAACGGGCAGGACACCGGCCGGCAACATGGCGCGCCGACGCTCTCGGCCAGCGAGGCCGAGGAAATTGATCGACTGTGTGACCGCTTCGAGGCGGCGTGGCGATCCGGCGAGCATCCTCGGCTCGAAGATCACCTCCACGGCGAGGGACGATTCCGTTCCGCTCTGAAGGCCGAATTGATGGCCGTCGAGCTGGAGTGGCGCCGCCGCCGCGAAGGCGCCTCCAGTCTCGAAAGTCCGCGCGGCCGGCACGGGGGCAAGGCTCTGCCCGGCGCCAAATCCAGGGCCGAGCCCATCGACGTCCGCGCATCGGCGCCGGGCGTGCTCGAGACGCTTGCCGCGAACGATCGGGCCGGTCCCGCACGTCTTGCTACGCGATACCGACGGCGGCCCCGAGCCGCCGCTTTTGCGTCCAAATCCCGGCGCCGACGCGGGCCTACGCTACCGGATCGACGGCGAGATCGCCCGAGGCGGCATGGGCTCGGTGCTCAAAGGCCACGACCCGGACATCGGCCGCGACGTGGCCCTGAAGGTACTGCGCGAGGACTTCCGCAACGACGCGGACATGGTACGCCGGTTCCTCGAGGAGATCCAGATCGGCGGCCAGTTGCAGCATCCGGGGATCGTCCCCATCTACGAAATCGGCGCTTTCGCCGACCATCGCCCCTTCTTCAGCATGAAGCTGGTCAAGGGCGACACGCTGGCCCAGCTTCTTGGCGGCCGCAAGCATCCGGGCGATGAACTGCCCCGGTTCCTGTCGATCTTCGAGTCGATCGCCCAGACTGTCGCCTACGCCCATGCGCGGGGCGTGATCCACCGCGACCTGAAGCCGTCGAATGTGATGGTCGGCTCGTTCGGCGAGGTCCAGGTGATGGACTGGGGTCTGGCAAAGGTCCTGCCGCGCGGCGGGGTTGTCGACGACGAGCAAGCCGGCAAGCTCCCCAAGGGAGAAACGATCATCGCGACGGCCCGGAGCGGCTCCGCCGATTCCGATCTGTCGCGCGCAGGGTCGGTGCTGGGCACACCGTCGTTCATGGCCCCCGAGCAGGCGCGCGGCGAGATCGACCGGGTCGACGAGCGGGCCGACGTCTTCGCCCTTGGCTCAATCCTCTGCGAGATCCTCAGCGGTCAGCCGGCGTTCACGGGACGAACGGCGGGCGAGATCCAGCGCAAGGCGGCCGTGGGAGACCTGGCCGACGCATTCGCCCGCCTTGATGCCAGCGGAGCCGACGCCGAGCTGATCGCGCTGGCGAGGGACTGCCTGGCCCGCGAGCCCGCAGACCGGCCGCGGACGGCGGCCATCGTCTCCGACCGAGTGACGGCCTATCTGGCGGGAGTGCAAGAGCGGCTGCGTCGGTCCGAGCTGGAGCGGGTGGAGGAAGCGGGCCCGACGACGGCTGACCACGGTGGTGGCGGCGGCCGTGATCCTGCTGGGACTTCTCGGCGGCGGCGGCTATGCCTGGAACCAGCGGCAGCGGGCCGAGCGGGTCGCGAGGACGGCCCGGGCCGTCGACGACGCCCTGGCCGATGCAGCTCGATTGCGAGGCGAGGCCCTGTCCGCTCCGCCGGGCGATGCGGGCCGATGGTCGGCGGCGCTTGCGGCGGCGAAACGGGCCGAGGGCCTGCTGGCACGGGGAGACACCGATGCGTCGCTCAAGAATCGCGTGGATGCGATGATGGCCGGGCTGGAACGCGAGCGGGCCGCCGCGGCCGCGAAGGCCCGGCAGATCGAGATCGACCGGACTCTACTGGGGAACCTCGAACCGATCCGCGGCAAACCGGGTCATACACCGCGAGCTGAAGCAGAGCGGACGCCGAATACACCGACGTTTTCCGCAAGGCCGGGCTGGACCTCGACTCGACCGGATCCGAGGAGTCTGGCATGTGGCTGGCGTCGCGGACCGACCCGATTGAGATGGCGGGCTACCTCGACGATTGGGCCTTCGTCCGCCGGAGGGTGGGCCGGCCCGAGGCTGACTGGCGACGCCTCGTCTCAGCGGCCAGGCGGGGCGACCGCGATCCGTGGCGCGACGCTCTGCGGGCGAAGCTCGGGAACGACGACGCCGAGACTGTCGCCGAGGTGCGACGCATGGCCGACGATCCCGACCTAGAAGACCAGCCTGCGCCGGACTCTTGCTTCTGGCACGTCAGCTCAAGTTCGGCCACGGTGACGGCGCACGGTCGGCCCAGGTATTACGACGAGCGGCTCGCCGCTATCCGGGCGACTTCCGCATTCATGTCGAGCTAGCCCTCGCCCTCGGAGATGCCATGGAGGTCGGGACCACGCCGAACGATACCTTTCCCGAACATGAAGAGGCCGTGCGCCATTTGACGGCGGCCCTCGGAATTCGTCCGAGAAGTGTTTCCACTCACGTCGTCCTGAGCATCGCGTTACGCGCCGGTCGAGAACTCGAGGAGGCCGAGGCCGAATGTCGCGAGGCAGTCCGGCTCAAACCCGACGATTCGGTGGCTCACAGGTTTCTCGGCAACGCGCTACGATGGCGAGGCAAGCACGACGAGGCGGCCCGCGAAATTCGCGAGTCGATCAAGCTCAATCCTGACGACGCCGGGAACCACAAGATCTTGGCCTCGCTCCTCAGCTGGTGGTTGAAATTCGACGAATCCCTCCCCGAGTTCCGCGAGGCGATCCGGCTCGAGCCGGAAAATTTCCCAGTCTACCTTGAATATGCGACCGCCCTCCGCCGGACGGGGAAACACGCCGAGGCACTCGCCGTCGTGCGAAAGGCTCAGGCGATGAGCCCGCGATCCCTGGTGGACTATTACCACCCGCCGGAGTGGTTCGCCAAGTTCGAGACGCTGGCGTCGCTGGCTGGCCGGCTCCCCGCCATTCTGAAAGGGGAGGACCACCCGAAGACTATTGCTGAGGAGCTTGACCTGGCCCTGATGTGCCACGACGACAAATTGTATGGCCACGCCCTTCGATTCCGGGCCGATGCCCTGGAAAAAGACCCGAAGCTCGGTGACAACCGCCGCGCGCAGCACCGATACAATGCCGCCTGCTCCGCCCTGCTGGTCGCGGCCGGTCGGGGCAAGGACGCAACCCCGCTCGAAGACGCTGCCAGGTCCGACCTCCGCCGCCGGGCGCTTGCGTGGCTCAAGGCCGAGATGGCGGCGTGGTTTAAGTTGCTGGAGACCGGGTCACCGCAAGACCGTAGCACCATGCTGATGTCCATTCGTTGGTGGCCGCGAGATCCCGACTTGGCCACGGTCCGCGGCGATGCCATCGCGAAGCTGCCGGAGCCGGAGCGAAAAGACTGGCAGGCCTTCTGGGTCGAATGTGAGACTCTGATGGGCAAGGCGGACGAGGCGCGACGGCGGTGACGGCCGACGACTCTCGGCTCGCCTGTCGCTGGAGCTCAATCCCGATCCCTTCGAGTGATGAGCGAAGCCCCACCGAGCCAGCCAGGCGCTGGGGTTTTCTGCCGACGGCGCGGAGTTGAATTCCGGAACGGGCTAAAGCTTAACTTCCGGTGGAGGGACTTCTCTCGTGATACCACACGTTGAGCCCGGAGAGTATGGAAAAGACGCCGAACCAGGCCGACTCCTCGCGGACAAATGTGGGACGGTGCGTATTCTCCCAGTTCGTCATCAAGCCGATGATGACGACAGTGATTGCGACAGCCAGTAGACCTGACGCGACGCCGAAAACGACTGCTTTTATAAGCGAACTCATCAGGTATCTCCGGTTGGAAAATCGTCTTGCTGCGAGTTTATCTTCGTTCGACCCGCTCCCACGTCTTTGCTCCCAATGTGACTTGGTTCAAATGTAGATCGTGGTCGACAATAAGCCGGCGCATGGCAAGCGGCCTTCTTGAGGGGCTGGACTCCAGCGTCCGAGAGTGCGATTGCATTGTCGCCTGAGCGAAACTCGACGGACGACGACCCCCTATTACTCACCGATGGAGGGTCGCGAACACTCGCCCCGTCGAACCCCTCACAGGGAAAATCACTGTCTCCTCGCCTGACCCGCCAGGCTTGCAAGAATGTTCCGCTCCAGCGGGTCTCTCGCGAGATTTCTTCGGCGAGCGTGGCGGGTTGAGCGCGACGGTGATTGCTGACGATGGGCACCAGCTTGGCGGAAGGACACCGACCTGACCGCCATTCGCGACACCGACGCATTGGCAACGCTGACCGGGACCGAGCGAAGTGACTGGCTGGCCCTGTGGGGCAAGGTCGATGCCCTGATCCGCCAGGCCGGCAATCCGAGTCCCCAGTGATATGCGTCAGGACGAGGAACAGGAGCGACGGAGAACAGACACGCTCCTCGTTTCTTATTACGACACCTTACGTCGACCCGGGCACGAGGAATCGGGATGCGGCTACTTTTGAAATCCTAAACAGCAACTCTATCCAGTAACCAAGGGCTTCAGCGATCGATCGCGAAGCGCAAGACATTTACTCGTGTTGGCCATGCGCCGGATTTTCGGCGTCATTCACCTCCCATGGCGACGAAGCCCAATGCGCAAGCCAAAGAAGTGAATAACTGCAAACCGATTGCTCATCGGGTGTTCCGCCAGTCCGCCTCGATCCTGAATTCCGGACCGAGGTGGAGGCGGCGGGAAACTTACCCGCGTCTCTTGTAGACGCAAAGAATTACAATAAAATGGCTTATGAAGTTGAAAGTGGAGGCGGCGGGAATTGCACCCGCCGCTCCGCTTCATCAAGTCGTTTTGATCATTGCCTTTGCACAATCCACGGAGGCCCCTGAGTCGGGAATAGGTCGAAACCGAGAGACACTCACGCTGCTCGCGGCCATTGGCTCGGTCAAGACCGCGTGATCGGACTGGCTCATCAGGGGGCCTTGGATTAAGATGATTGGCAGCACGATCGATCCTGGGTGGGGTAATCGGTCCACAGTATTTTTCCTCGACAGGTGGCCCATGGACTTAAGTACCGTCCTGACGGCAATGCATTCCTGGCCGGTTGATGATCGTCTTCGGCTCATGGAAGAGATCTGGGAACGGCTGGTCGATGAAGGTTACGAGCCGGAATTCACGGATGAGTTGCGATCCAAGCTGGATCGCCGGCTGGCTGCCCTGGATGCTAATCCCACGAACGTGACGACCTGGGAAGCGATCAAACAGTACGTGAGTGCCCGCAATGAGTCTCCGCTTGTCTTTGAGCCGGAAGTCCAGGCCGAAGTCGATGAAGCGTATGCCTGGTACGAGCGGCAGCGCAAAGGACTCGGTGAAGAGTTTCTGGACGAAGTTCAAGCAGTACTCAACCGCATCCAGCAAAATCCCGAACTCCGAGCGGTGATCTACCGGAATGTCCGCCGCTCCTTGGTACACTGCTTCCCCTATGCCGTCTACTACCGCATTGAACCAGACCGGGTCGCGGTAGTCGCGGTTCACCACACCAAGCGTGACCCGAATCGCTGGCAATCGAGAGCCTAGCGGAACACAACCATCGATCCCGATCGAGGGTGGGACTGCGGACTCGTGCTGGAGCTGGACGCGCGATGCGGGCGTCAATCGTCCTCGTCGGCCCCGCGGAGGTCGACTTCGGCCAGGCCCATGTGCTTGGCGACGGCGTTCAACTGGTCGCGGATCTCGAACATGCCGGCGGGCCGCTTCGACGGGTCGATGCTCAGGCTGCCGAGGATCAGCTCGTTGAGCGTCCCGGGGATGCGGGGGTTGATCTTGATCGGGGGGACCAGCTTTCGCTCGTCGCCGGGCTTGAGGATGCCCTGCTGGGGGTACCGGCCCGTGAACATGCGGTACATGGTGGCGCCGAGGTTGTAAATGTCGGTCTTCTCGTTGACCGATCTTCTCCGTGGACTGCTCCGGCGCGAGGAACTGGGGCGTCCCTTGAATCCGGTTCTTCTCCTGGCCGCGAACCCACGCGGTGCCGAAGTCGATGAGCTTCACCTGGCCGGTCTTGCCCAGCATGATGTTGGCGGGCTTCAGGTCGCCGTGATAGACTCCGCGGCGGTGCATGTGCGTCATGGCGCTGGCGACCTGGCAGAAGACCAGGACGAGCTGCCCAAGCTCGGGCGCCTCGATCTCGTCGAGCGTCTTCCCCTCGACATACTCGAGCAAGAGCTCCGCCCCCCTGACTTTGAACCAGGACTTCTTCAGCCGGCAATCGAACACCTTGGCGATCGCCGGGTGGTTCAGTTTCTTCGCCGCCTCGAATTCGGTCAGCGCCTGCTGGATGTAAATCTCATCCTCGGGTTCCTGCTTGCGGACCACCTTCAGGGCATAACGCTTGCCGCCCGCGGTCTTGTCGCTGATCAACAGGATCGTGCTGCCGGCGCCGGTCCCCAATGTGTTGACCACGCGATACTTCATGCTGGAGAGCTTGGGTGTGCTCGGCGCGTTCGTCATTCCGTTCCTCATGATTCGATCGGGGCTCGATCCGTGCGGTTCGGATCGGGTTTCCACACTTAGGGGACCACCGATGCCGATGCCACGGTATCGGGACGGATCCGGCGGTCCGTCCGAATCAGGCCGGAACCGGAACGTAGGTTCTTCGATCCGAAGAGGTTATCTCAAGATGAGAGGCAGAGCAATCCCCCGAGCCGTCGGATCCGATGGCTCGGAGGCGTTGATCGATCTGCATATCCGTTGAGGGAACTGCGGTGCCGTCGGGTGAGCCGGTACAATTCACGATCGGGGCTGGTGCGGCCTCGGTACGTCAGCTCCCGATGATATTGACGAGCTCGACCTCGAAGAGCAAGGTCGCGTTGGGCGGGATGTCGGGGGCTTTACCCTTCTCGCCGTAGGCCAACTCGGGCGGGATGATCAATTTCCGGATCTCACCGACTTTCATCCCGGGCAATGCCTCCTGCCAACCATCGGTCGTGGCAATGCCGACGGTAAGAACATCGGGCCGGCCGGTCCGTTTCGTGTGGTCGTCGAAGATCTTACCGCCATCGAGCAGCTTGGCCACGTAAACGAACTGGGCCGACTGGCCGGGCTTCAACTCCGGACCGGTCCCCTCCTTGAGGGTCTCATACTTCACGCCGCGTTTGGTCGTCTTGGTCTCGCCCTTCGCCGTGGGCATGGCTGGCGTATAATCAATCGCCTTGACGGTCGGGGTTTCCGACCGGAGCGACGGCGCGGCCATCTCTCCCTGGGCCTGGGATGCGTCCGCGTCGGGGGACGTCCTGGGCATCGGCTCGCCCGGCGGCGCGATGGGCATGATGTCGGGCGCGTCGCAGCCGGCGAGGACCAGGCCCAGCACCCCAATGAGAACGCAACCGACCAATTGTCCGCGAATTCTCCCGTACTGCACTCTCATGGAACTTTCTCCCTGTACGCGATCGGCGCACCGACTTGATGGGGGATGATGATTTCGAGCGGAGCGACCTCTGCACGAGTCCTCTGGAAGACTGCGACCGGGCCTGAAAGGACCGCGCCGCTCTGCGCCGAACCCTCAGTCCCCCATTATGGCATGCCCGGCCTCAGCTCGACCAGACCCTCCGCGCGATCCGCATCGAGGCACGGACCTCCCGAGCCACGGAAGACCAATCGGATCTTGTCGCGTGGCGCGATCTGGGGTGATACGCAAAAGAGACGCGTGAACTGCGACGGGCTGAATCCCGATCGGCTGGCCAAACCTGCATGGGTGGACGTTGATGAGATCGGTTTTCGAAAACATGGGTGCGATTCGAGTTTCCTGCTCAAACGACTCGAAATCATCAACGATCCGGACGACGGCGAGAAAGCCGAGTATTCCCGGGGCGTTCACCTGTGGCCGAGTGTACACAAAGTTTCAACGGTTAAAGTTTTCTATCTGCCGATGCTGTCGAGATTTCGGGAGGCCCGCAAGACCCACGATCGGAACCAGGCCCTGGAGGGTGTACTCAACCCGTGCGGACCCGCCCGGAACCAACCCTCACAGGTCGTGCCCAACCGGTGGCACCCGGAACCCGGGGGGTGTTCGCCGAAGGGCCTCTTCTAAATCCGTCAAAACGACAGGGTGCCGGAGTAGATTATCGCCAGCCGCGCGCCGAGACTGGCCGATCTATTCTCTTTGACGAAACTAGAGCGCTTTACGGTTGGTTTGCGCACACGCCGGGCGCTGATGAGAAATCGCCCCCTCATCCGCCCTTCGGGCACCTTCTCCCCGAGGGGAGAAGGGAAAGGCTTTTTTAACCTCGCCCTTGGGGAGAGGTCGGCCGAAGGCCGGGTGAGGGGGTCCGCGCGTGCGCCACTCAATCGTGAAGCGCTCTAGACCGGGACTCATCCCGATCGGGGGATCGATTATGAAACACCTCGTCGCGGCCCTCGTGCTGCTCGCCTCGGCCGCCGGCCCCGCCGAGGCGCAGTTGTTCGAGTTGGTAAACCTCGAGCACCTCAACAGGCAGCTTTGCGGCCGAGTGGTGGATTATACCCATAACCATGGCGCGGACCGGCGGCTCTACTCGCCGATCCTGGGCAGGCCACGAGATCTCTACGTGTACCTGCCGCCGGGCTATGACCCGTCGGTCGCCTATCCATTGATACTGTTCCTCCACGGTTCCGACGTCGACGAGCACGATCTCCTCGATCCCGACGACCTCAAGGCACTCGACGGCATGATGAGTCGGGGCGAGATGCCGCCGACCATCATCGCGGCCCCTGACGGGACGTACGACGGGTCGAACCGGTTGACCTCCACTCACTCGCTCTGGATCAACGGCCTGGGAGGTCGGTTCGAGGATCACATCGTTGCCGAGGTCGTGCCGTTCCTGATGCAAACCTACTCGATCCGCCCAGAGCGTCAGGGGCACGCCTTGCTCGGCGTCTCGGCCGGCGGCTACGGTGCCATGGCGATCGCGCTGAAGCATCGCCACCTCTTCGGTGCAGTCGCCACCCTCGCCGCGCCGCTCAACCTGCTTTACGACAATTCGGAGGGTTCCTACCACGCCGACTTCAACCCGGCCACGTACCGCGAGCGGACCGAGTACGACCCCAACATGATCATCGCTCGCTTCTACCTCGGGCTACTCCGCAGGCGCGTGAAGACGTACCTCGAACCGGTCTACGGCACCGGGCCGGACGTGATCGCCAAGGTCGCCCGCGACAACCCGGCCGACCTTCTCTCGTCGACCGACCTCCGCCCCGGCGAGCTGGACATCTACGTCAACTACCCCGGCCGCGACAACTACAATTTCGACGCGCAGGCCGAGTCCTTCGCCTGGCTCGCCGCCCGGCGCGGCATCGCCGTTGACCTGTCCTCGGTCCCAGGAGCTCACCACAACCTCCCCTACATCGAGGGCGCCGAACCGCCCGCCTACCAGTGGCTCGCCCAGCACATCCTTCCGCCGGCTCGACGTTGAAGCGGCGCCGTGTGGGTAAGAATCCATCCCAGCAGGTTTCTGTAGGGTGGGTGAAACCCACCGGCATCCGGTCGTGGCTCTGGTGGGTTGCACCCACCCTACAACGGGAAAATGGATTGTTTGGAGAGAAAGGACAAAGAGAAGCGGCTTGCCAAATTGACCCATTGATTCAACCTTACCAGATTCGCCCGACGAAGCCATTTACCATATCCACCCAGATTCGCTCGACGAGCCGCACGGGTCGTCTGGCACCTTGCCGGCGGGCTCACTCTTTGAGGACAGTTGCGATGTGGATCGGCCATCGGCGAGGCCCGGGTCGGGAACGTCGAAAAAAAAGGTCAGGAAGTTCACGGAGGTGGGCGTCCCGTTAGGGATGTTCAGCCTGGGCCGCGTTCTCTTGGCGGCTGCGGTCCCGCGATTGTTGTCCACTGGAGTGAGGGCTCGCCCTGGCGGGGCGACACGGGTCTCAGGCGCTTACCCCCTGGTGCCACCATGCCGGAAGAAACCATTGATCCTGGTCTGCTGGAGCAGACGAAGAACCAGATTCGCAAGCTGGTGGCCGAGATCGCCGACCTGGCGGAATCGGACATCCAACCGTCCGAGTTCTACGTGGAGTTCCTCAATCGCTCGGTCGCGGCGGTCGCCGCCAGCGGCGGCGCCTTCTGGCTGATGGACGGCCGGGGCGGTCTGAGGCTGCAATACCAGGTGGAGTTCGGCGCCACCGGGCTGATGGACGGCCGGGTCAAGACCGCGCCGCACGACGCGCTGCTGGGCTGCATGCTCCAGGCGTCGCAAGCCCAGATCATCCCGCCGGGCGCCGTGATCGAGGGCGTCCCCCAGGCGTTCAACCCGACCGAATACTCGTTGATCCTCGCCCCGCTGATGGTCGACAAGCAGGTCACCGGCCTGCTGGAGATCCTGATGGATCCCACTCGCCGGGCGGCCCAGCAGAAGAGCACGCTGCGGTTCGTCAGCGACCTCTGCGACCTGGCGGCCACCTATCTGAAGAACCGGCAGATGCGGCAGATGATGTCGCAGCAGCGGCTCTGGAACCAGCTCGAAGGGTTTCACGCACCAGATCCACGCCTCGCTCGACCTGAAGGAGTCGTCGTACTCCGTTGTCAACGACGGCAAGCGTCTGGTCGGCTGCGACCGGCTGAGCGTCGCGCTGAAGATCTCCGGCCGGGTCATGGTCGAGGCGGTCAGCGGCCAGGAGGTCGTCGAGCAGCGGTCGAACCTGGTGCGCGAGCTGACCCGGCTCTGCAAGGCGGTGATCCGATCGGGTGAAGACCTGGTGTACACCGGGACCACCGACGGATTCGCGCCGGACCTCCGCGACGCGATCGAGATGTACGTGGACGAGTCGGGCTCGAAGATCGTCATCGTCACGATCCTGCACAAGCCCGAGACC
Organism: uncultured Isosphaeraceae bacterium; assembly: GCA_963842405.1. Taxonomy (GTDB): domain Bacteria; phylum Planctomycetota; class Planctomycetia; order Isosphaerales; family Isosphaeraceae; genus CAVZRC01. The sequence continues at coordinate 41,954 of CAWJGW010000008.1, forward strand.
GAGCAGGTGACCGAGAGCAAGGAGAAGGAAGACGTTCGGCTGCCTGGTGGCCGAGCAGATCGGCGACGAGCTGGCGCCGACGGACATGCACGCCCGGACCGAGGTCGTCTCCCGGCACGCTTCGACGGCGCCTGTGGAACGCCCAGGAACACCACAAGATCTTCCTCAAGCCGGTCCTCAAGGCGATGGGCTCCCCCTGGCGAATGTTCCGGGGCCGCACCCTGGCCAAGATCGTCGCGGTGGTCGCCGCCGTGATCATGGTCGTCGTCGCCATGGCGTTCGTCCCGTGCACGCTCACCATCGAAGGGCACGGCTCGCTGTTGCCCGAGGAGCGACGCAAGGTCTATTCGCCGGTGCCCAGCGCGATCGTCGCCGAGGTCCTCGTCGATCACGGCTCTCGGGTGAAGAAGGGGGACCTCCTGGTCAAGCTCGATAGCCCCGAGCTGCAGAAGGAGCTCAAGGGGCTCATGGCCGAGCAGTCCAAGGCCGAGGACCCAGTACAGCTCCCTCAGGAGGCAGGAGGACAAGGCCGGATCGACCCAGGCATCGCAGGGCGACATGGATATCAACCAGATCCGGGCCCAGCTCTACGAGGCCAAGTACACCGAGGAAGGGCGCGGCAGCGGATCGAGATCATCCAGGAGCAGCTCGAGTCGATGAACGTCCGGGCTCCCCAGGATGGGATCATCACCACCTGGGAGGCCAAGAAGACCCTGATGGGCCGGCCGGTCGAGGTCGGCACCGAACTGCTCCAGATCGCCGGGACCGAGGGCGACTGGCTCCTGGAGGTCGAGGTGCCCGACGACGATATGGGGCCAGTCCTGGCCGCCAAGCACAACTTGACGAGGACATCAAGGCGGGGCGGAAGAAGCCCGACGCGACCCTTTCCGCCTACTTCGTGACCATGACCGACCCGACCCACCGCTATAACGGCTACGTGCGGAAGATCGCCCCCAGTGCCGAGAACGTCGCCGAGTCGGAACAGTACAAGAACCGGCATGTCGTGAAAGTGACGGTCGGCTTCTCGGACGAGGTCCGGGAGGACTACATGAAGCGCAACCAGACCGAAGAGATGCGGCCCGGCTCCGAGGTCCGCGCTCGGGTCAACTGCGGCACCACCAATCTGGCCTACTACCTGCTCCGCAAGCCCGTTCAGGTCTTCTACGAGTCCGTTCTGTTCCGCTGGCCGTTCATGCATTGACGTGACGTGACTCGACGCGATGTGACGTGAACTGAAGTTAAGTCCGCAGAGACGAACGGATCGCGGAGCGCGCGACCCGAGCCGTAGGTTTTGACGACCGTGACACCATTCCGATCGGGGCGCGAGCCCCGACAACACCCGTTAATCTGATGGCGAGGAGGCTCGTTCAACCATGTCTATTCTGAAGCCGATCGCGGCGCTGGCCGCGGGATCCTTGATATTGCTGAGCGCCGCCGCACTCGCCCAGAACGGCGGGGCCGCGGCGCAGCCGGGAAACCCAGGGGTCCAGGTGCTGGTCTTGACCGAATTGCCCTATGTCACCTGGATCGAGAAGTCCTCCGTCGCCGCCTTGCGCGAGGGGGTCATCGAGAAGATGGAGCTCCAGATCGGTATGCCGGTCAAGAAGGACGGGACCATCGGCTTCCTGCATCGCACGTTCGCCGAGCTGACCGTCCGCAAGGCGCAGCTCCAGGCCGACAGCGTCGGCCCCGTGGAGAAGGCCGAGGCCCAGGAGGAAGTGGCATTGTCGGTCTGCGCCCGGAACACGCGCCTCAACGAGCGCAAGCCGGGGATGGTCTCCGCGGAGGACGTCGCCAAGAACGAGGGCGAGCTGAAGGCCGCCACCGCCATGAAGAAGGAAGCCATCGAGAATCGGGGGATCGCCAAGGCCGAGTACGAACTGGCCAAGCAGACCCTCGAGGAGCACACGATCCGCGCCCCGTTCGAAGGGATCGTCATCAAGCGGATGAAGGAACCGGGCCAGAGCGTCCGCGCAGGCGACGCGGTCGTCGAGATCGGCAATCTCAGCCGCCTGGCCGTGGACGCCTACGTCCCCCTGGAGTACGCCTATCGCGTCAAGGAGGACCAGGTCGTCGAGATCCAGCCCCGGCTGGCACTGGCAGGCACCCGAGCCCCTGCCCATCGAGAAGAAGCGATTTCGGGGCAAGATCACCTTCGTCGATCCGGAGATCCAACCGGTGGCCGAGAATGCGGTCCGCATCCGCGCCGAGTTCGAGAATCCCGCGCCTTATGACCTGAGGCCCGGTCTGAAGGTGCAGATGAAGATCTTCGTGACGACGGACGCCAACGCCGCGGCCAACCCCCAGGCGGACCCGCCAACCCGAACGGCCAGGGCCCAGTGAATTCTCGTCCTTGGTCCTTGGTCCATGGTCCTTTGTTGACACTGCCCGAAGCTCGGAGCCGGTGGAGACGCCGAGTCTCCGGGCGTGGAGGGCTCGTTGAGACTGCAAGGCTCGACCTCTGACCAAGGACGAGGGTTTGACCAGACCTCGAGTTCGACAAGGGACAAAGGACAAGGACAAAGGACAAAGGACCAATAGAGATGAGTGCCGCTCCCAGCCAGGTTCCCACCCAAGCGTTCGGGCAAGCCGCCGAACACCTCCAGGTCAGGCTGCGGCCGGACCTGGTCGTCCAGCCCCAGTTCTATGAGGGGATGACGCACTACGTCATCAAGGACCCCCTGGCGCTGAAGTATTTCCGCTTCAAGATCGAGGAATACTTCCTTCTTCAGCAATTCGACGGCAAGCAAACGCTCCAGGACGTGAAGAAGGCGTTCGAGCGGAAGTACCGGCCGCAGACGATCTCGATCGAGGACCTGACGCGGTTCGTGGCCCAGCTCCACGAGGCGGGGATCATCCAGATCGACAGCGGCGAGCAGGCCAAGGTGCTGATCCGCCGCCGCAAGAAGAACCGGTGGCGCAAGGTCTGGAGCTTCCTGGCCAACATCCTGTTCATCAAGATCCCGGTCATCGACCCCGAGCGGCTGTTGACCCGGATGTACCCGTTCTTTCGCTGGATCTTCACGCCCGCGTTCATCACCGTGAGCGTGTCGTCGATGCTCTTGGCCATCCTGCTGGTCGCAAGCAACTGGAAGACCTTTTACGACAAGCTGCCGGACTTCCAGAGCTTCTTCAACTGGTGGACCATCATGAGCTTCTGGGTCTGCCTGGCCGTCGTGAAGATCATCCACGAGTTCGGCCACGGCCTGACGGCCAAGCACTACGGCGGCGAAGTCCACGAGATGGGGATCCTCTTCCTGGTCCTCACCCCGGCCTTGTACTGCGACGTGACCGATAGCTGGCTCCTGCCGAACAAGTGGAAACGCATCTGGATCTCCGCGGCGGGCATCTACGTCGAGTGTTTCCTGGCCAGTATCGCCACGTTCGTCTGGTGGTACAGCACGCCCGGACTGCTGAACAGCCTGGCCATGGCGACGATGTTCATCTGTTCGGTCAACACGATCCTGTTCAACGCCAATCCGCTGCTGCGATATGACGGCTACTACGTGATGGCCGACTGGCTGGAGATCCCCAACCTGCGGATCAAGAGCACCCAGTTCTTCGCCTACCTGGTCCAGGAGAAGGTGCTGGGCCTGGAGATCCCCGTGCAGAGCTACCTGCCGAAGTCGCGGCGGTACCTGTTCGTGACCTACGCGGTGGCCAGCTACATCTATCGATGGTTCGTGACGTTCGCCATCCTCTGGTTCCTGTCCCAGATCCTCAAGCCGTACAAGCTCGAGTCGGTCAGCTACTTGCTGGCGGCCGGTGCGCTGGTCCCCTTGGCGGGGATGCCGGTCTATCAGATCATCAAGTTCCTTCGCACGCCCGGGAGGTTGCGCAAAGTGAAAAAAGTACGTGCGACCGCTTACGCCGTGGCGGCGATCGCGCTGGTCACGGGAATCCTGCTGATCCCGACGCCGCTCCGCGTGTCCGGGACTTTTGTTCTCAAGCTCGCCAAGCCCGAGGTCGTCTACGTCGAGACCGAAGGGCGGCTGGTCGAGCTCAACGTCAAGAACGGCGAGTGGATCAAGAAAGACACCGTGCTGGCCAAGCTCTCCAACCCGGAGAAGCAGAAGGAGCTGATCCAGCGCCAGCAGGACCAGGAGATCAGTTTCACCAAGTATCTGTTCTTCAAGCATGAGCCCGGGCGAGTACCGGGCCCAGGCCATGCAGGCACAAGGAATATGCGGACAAGCTGGAGCCGATGATCGAGAAGATCACCGGCCAGATCGGCAAGCTGACGCTGGTCTCCAACCGGGAGGGCCAGGTCATCGGGGCGCCGCATCGCTCGGGGGTGGGCCAGTGGCTCAAGCCCGGCAAGACGAGCGATCCCGAGGCCAAGACCGAAAAGCCGTTTTTCTGCGAGATCGGCGATCCGCACCATCTCGAGGCCCACCTGATCCTCGACCAGGCGGACATCCATCTGATCAAGATCCCCAACGATGCCTGGCTCAAGGTCCACGGCAAGGCCGAGACAACCTTCAAGAGCAAGGTTTCGGAGATCGCCAAGCGAACCAGCGACGAGGTCCCCACCGAACTCTCCAACATGGCCGAGGGCGAGGTGGCCTCCAAGCCCGATCCCAAGACGGGCAACGCCAAGCCGTTGACCGCCGTCTATGAAATCATCATTCCCGTGGAGAACCCCAACCTCGAGCTCGAACCGGGCTTGCGCGGCTTCGCCAAGATCGATGGCGGGTCCTATACGGCTCGGCTGGTGGCTGTTGAGATGGTGGAACAAGGTCTTCAACTTCCAGCTCTAAGGCGACCAGCGGGTGGAAACTCACCCGGAAACATTGGCAGCGCGGAGACCGACGATTCGAGCCCGAAGCGCCAGCGAGTGAGTGGCTGATCCCCGCGGGAATGCACTCGCTGGCGCGTCGGGCTCGTATATGCAACCCAAGCGTTAGTCGCTCTAGAGCGCTTTACGCTTGGACGGACCACGCGACACACCATGGTGGTGTGCGGTCTTTCCGGCGGCCTGAAGGGCCGCAAGGAGCCCAGCCCGGGGTGAAACCCCGGGGACTGGCCGACGCGACGAGACTTTGCGGCCTGAAAGGCCGCAGGACTCGGCAGCGCCCGTCTCCGGCACCCTTTCAGGGTGCGATGCCAGGGGCCTGCGACGGAGTCCCGGGGATTCTCCCCGGGCTGGGCTCCGGCGGCCCTTCAGGCCGCGGGAACGACCGCAAATCCCTGCGGCCATTGCGTGCGCAACCCAATCGTAAAGCGCTCTAGCTCGACCTCGCGTCCTCGGAGAGCCCCAGTTCTCGAGCGCGGCCTTGGCCTCCTCAATCTTGGCCTCGGTCACCTCCTCGCTCGGTGCGACCCGGAACGAGACCTCCAGATTCAAGCCGGGGGATGAGGCGAACCGAGAGAGGACTTTCGTGTAGAAGTTCATCCACTTCTGCGGCGGAACGGTCCCGCGCCAGGACAGTCCTTTCACCGGGTCAGGCGGTGTTTTTTGGACGCTGACGCCGGTGGTGCCGGTGACGGTCCCGACGCTCGCCTCGATTCGATACTGTCCGACCGCTTCGGCGGAGTATCGCCCTTCGGGGTCGATCGTTCCGCCGGTCGTTGACCAGGCCAGCCCGGAGCCATCGATGGGCCGTCCATGTTGATCGAAACACGTCGCGGAGAACCGGATCGACTGGCCCGGAAGAACTGTCGCCGACGATGGGCGAACCTCGATGCGCGTCAACCGAGCCGGATCTACGATAATCACCACATCTTTCGCTCGGATGATGACCATCTCCTCCGAGATTTCGATGTCGTCCTGATCAACTCCGGTATCCGGCTCGAAGATCGAACGGGTCATATTGACCGCTCGGGGTCTTGCCCGCGTAGGCGATGAGCTTCTGGTTGATCCCGTCGGCGATCGTCCGCTTGATCGCGTCCGGTTTCAACAGCCGGGGCAGCGTCGGCGACGAGAAGAAGGCATCCCGGACCGCCTTGGTCGTCCATTCCTTGTTCGCGGGCGGCCACGCCTTGATCAGCTTGTTCGGCCCGACGCCTTCCGTGATCTCATCGCGCTCGCGGAGCCGATTGACGTAGAGTTCCGCCAGCGAACCGGCCGCGCTGGAATTGATGAGCCCGAGGTCGATCGTCTGAATCGCATTATCCCGCCCCAACAGTAAGAGATACTTGTACGCCCGCCAGACCGTCTCCCTGAGGTCGCGGGCCGCTCTTCTTGACTCCCGTGTCGAGTTGCCGTCTTCTGACCGTCGTCGAGCCGCTTGACCGTCTCATCGTCGTCCTGGATATCTTCCCAGGCGAGCAGCTTGCGGGCCTCGTCGCGGAGGGCGGTGTCGTTCTCGGCGACCGCGAAGAGCAGGGCGCTCTTGAACGTCCGACCCGACTGGCCATGCTCGCGGACGATCTGGTCGATCAGCTTGAGCGTGGCGGGGTCGCCGTGGCCCTGGGTGGGAGACATCACCACCAGCGTCAGCACCGGGCGGTCGGCGACCTGCCCGCTCTTTTCGGGGAACGGTACCCATTCCAGCCCCGAGGGCCGCGCCTTGAACGCCTCCTGGACCACCTGCTTGACCCGCTCGTCGATGTCCCTGGGCGAGACGCCCGAGCGGCGGTCGGTGAGCAGCTTGTTCAGGTTCGGGCTCATGCTGAACCGGTAGCGGTTGTGGTCGGATCTCAGGTAATAGCAGCTACTGTCCAGGGCTTCGAGGGCCGACTCGACGTTGGCGATGTCCAGGTCGGGCTCCGCGACCGCCAGGCGGATCTCGGGCACGGTCGCCTCGGCCCTGGTCATGCCGCCGTTCGACTCGAACAGGATCGTCGTCGCGACCTTCTGGTGCAGCCTGCGACTTCTTGACCGCGTCATCGGCCTCGCGGTCCAGCCGCAGGGCGTGCGCGTCCTTCTTGCCCGCGATGTCGGTCGTTACCGGCCCTTCGAGGTCGTTGTTGCCGAGCTGCTCGAAGAGGGCGGCACGGAAGTAAGGGTCGTCCAGGGGGGCGGTGCCCAGCCCGATCAGTGGGTCGCGGTGTACCCCCTCATAGCCCCTCTTGTAGGCGTGCGAGACCCATAGCGCCAGCAACCGGAGTATCCCGCGCGTCTTCTGGAATCGAGGGAGGCTCTGCCACTTCCGCTCGAAGACGGAGAGCAGTGCCGGGTGGAACGGATAGGCCGCCTGGAACCGCTCTCTGGCGGAGTCGGCGTCGAAATCGCCGACCATCTGCTTGTGGTCTTGCACCCAGTCGGCGTAGGCCGCGGCGGTCTTCTTGCCGTCTTCAGGCAGGCCGGACCAATCGAAGAGTCGGCGACGGATGATCTCGGCATGGTCGGTCTCGGCGGAGATGATCACCGCCTTGCCGAGCCGGTCGAGCAGCTTCTTGATCGACTCGTAATCTCTGTGATCCTCGGCGGTCATCTCCAGCTCGGAGGCCGGGATCGACACGCACAGGACGAGGTTCTTGCGGCCGCGGGCTTCTTCCGAGAGGTTGTGGAGGAAGTTGTGGAACTGTGCGCCGAGCTTCTTGGGTGGTTGCGGCAACGGTTGATGTAATTGAGCAGCTCGTCCATCAGGATGAGGGTCGGGCCGTCGGGCAGAAAAGCCCGGATCACATCTCCGCCCGGCGCGATACCCGTCCTCGTCGTGGCTGGGCCACCGCCGCGAACGCCTTCTCCCCGCCGAGCTGCCAGGCGATCTCGCCCCAGGGCGTCATCCGACGAGGCTCACCGTTGCCGCCGCGACCGGTGAGGGAGTCGAACTCGGTCCCGACAAAGACCGCCGTCGCCGCCCTGGGCACCTGCTTCACCTGGGCTGATTCCAGGATGTCGGCGACGCCCTGCCAGTCCTGCGCCGCGGGTCCCGACCTGGCGAGGTGGTAGAGCAGCGTCAGCGAGTGCGTCTTGCCGCCGCCGAACTGGGTGGCCATGTTGAAGATGGCCGAGGTCTCGACGGTGATTCCCGAGAGCCGTCGGACCGTCTGGGCGGCGAGGTCTTTGAGGTTCCTGGTCAGGAACGTCCGCTCGAAGAAGCGCGCGGGGTCCTGGTAGTCCTTGGGAGCACGGTTATCGCGGATGTGATCCAGGTGGACGGCGAACTCCGAGGCGTCCAGGGGACGCCCTTCGCGGAGGTCTTCGCGAGGCGGTATGACTTTGTACCAGGGCTGCAACTTGGCCATCTTCGCTCACCCTCCTGCCTGGTCGGTGTTCGTGTTCGGGGCGGGTCTCGGCGTGTTCGGCGCGGGTCTCGGCATGTTCGGCGGAGTTCACGACCCCGCCGCAGTGCGGCGTGTTCGGCGCGGGTCTCGGCGTGTTCGGGCGGGTCTCACGACCCCGCCGGAGTGCCCGACCGAAGGTCTCCCGTCGGATCATAGGCCCCGCGGTTTCAGTGGAATTTGTCCTCTCAGGGCATACGACGAAAACCAGGAGACCTTCGGTCGGGCCGCGGGCGGGGTCGTGAGACCCTCGCCCAACAAAGCCCCGAAGGGGCGGAGACGCAAATCCCAACTCCAAATATTCACACTCCGCCATCGGTCATGCCTCCCGGCCTCTCAAAGTTTGTCGAACCGTCCCGTGTTGGTGTCCAGCGTCCAGGCCTTGAAGTAGCCGTAGGGAAAGGTCTCCGCGACGCCCCGGTTGCCGATGATGAGCGAGGTCTCCCCCTTGATGGCTCGCCGCTCGTCGATCGACAGCCCGCCGATCACGGACTCGGTCAACCGGCCGACCAGCTCCACCCCCGCCTTCACGTCGCTGCGATAGGCGAAGACAACCCGGAGCGCGGCGCGGACGCAGAGCACCTTCCAGAGGGCATACGCGACATAATCATCGTCCTTGCTATTCTCCAGCTCGAAGACGGCGACGGGCAAGGGCCACCTCGCCTCGGATTCCGAGAAGGCGATCACGTCCAGCGCGAGATACTCGTTGCGAGCCACCGGCAGCACATCGCCCAGGTGTCCTCTTGCCGCCGCCCGCCAGCCCATCGCTCCGCAGGCCGCGACGACGGAGCCGGTCAGATGAGTGGTCCAGACCCCGAGCTTCCCCGCCAGCGCCGCCTCCTTGAGCGGCTTCCCCGAGTCGCCCGATTCGAGGATGCGGAACAGCCGGTGACGCCAGCGATCGGTCAGGCTGCGAGTCTCCATCAGAAACCGAGCCCTTTCTTGCGAGCCAGCACGCCATCGACCCAGCGCTTCTCGTCGATCCCCGGCGGGTAAAGGGCGGACAGCGATTGGGCCAGCTTCCAGAACCGCGCGTCCTTGCCGATGCCCTCATCGACGAGGAAGCTCTTGAGGGCCTCGGAACGCCCGGCGGCGAACAGGATCATGGCCTGATGGACGCGATCCAGGACGGTCGAGCCCCCCTTCGGAGCCTTGAGTGTCCGGCCCGTCGGCGCTCACATCGGCGTCGGCCTCCTTGAGCACCTCGAAGAACGAGAGCTGGGTGTCCTTCTTCTTGGGCTTCTTCTTCGCGGTCGGAGCGTCGGCAGCCTCTTTGCCGAACAGGTATTTGGTACGCTCGGCGACGGGAAGGAGGCGGGCCTTGTCGCCCTTCACCTCGACGATGCTCGGGCTCTTCTCCAGGTGGATGCCGAGCCCCTGGGCGATCTTGCGGGCGGCGTCGAATTCCAGCACGAAGCCGCTGACCTTGGACGGCTTTTCGGCTTCTTCATCGTCCGTGTCGGCCTCGTCTTCCTCGGCCGAGACCTTTCCGTTGGTGTCCGAGGCTGCGGTGCCGAGGGTCCAGAGCCACATCGCCGTGAGGCGTGCGTCCGGTTCGAGGCCGCGCGGCGTCGGCGTCCTTGAAGATCATCGACAGGGCTTCATTCGAGACGGCGGCCCAGACGTGCTCCAGATATTCGCGGAGCGGAACGACGTCGCCGTTGGACTTTTCGACCCGGCTGTAGCGGCTGAAGATTTCGAGGGCCGGTCCGAGACAGGCGAAAATCGCGTCCGCACCGACGACGCCTTCGTCGGCAAGACGCGGCATCCATTCGTGAATTCGGCGGGGAAGTTCGGCGAGAACATCGCGCCAATCGCCGATTTCGTCTGTCACGAACCGAGCCATCGGGATTCTCGCGCGGGCGGCAGACGAGATGGACGGAGGAGGCCAGAGCGGCTGACCTTGCGCGAGCCGACCGGGCTCCATCTCCGTATCGATGGGCCAAGAGCCAGTGATGATCCAGCCGGCGTCGACAACCGCCTTCAAAATGGCTTCCCAACTCGCCGTGGTCTTGCTGGCGAAAACGATCGATGCCAATGCCGTCGGGCGACAGAACTCGCCGACCTTCGGCACAAAGCCTTGGTCATAGTGTCGCTCGTAGAAGCAACGCGTTGGTCCATTGCTCTTATGCGGTCATCTACGATGATTTCTTCCTCTTTTGGAGTAAGCTCCGGCAAGCAAAAGTCGGCTGAAGGCTCGCGGAGCATCCGCTGTAGCCAGACATAGAAAAAGTCAGAAAGGTCGGCGTATGGAACAGCGTCGTAATACGGGGGGTCTGTCACAAATGCTGGGCCGAATCATCGGGCAGAGGGTGTGCAGTTGCCGACGCTTGTTCTACGTGACCGGGATTCGAGGAGCACGTTCGGTTTCGATCGTGGCGAGTATCGTCTCGAACCCGGTCATCCAATTGGCATCCGGCTTCCGTGAGAATGGATTGATTTCGGCGAAATCCCAGACTATTGGAAGGCATTTCGTGCAAACGTGTGCAGAATCACGGCTCCCAGGATGTTCGAGCGTACAAAGGGATGAGTTATAGTCGGCCAGTCGGTCCACAGCCATGAGCAAGACAGGCTTGAACTGCCAGGGCGAGTCCAGCTTCATCATGTGCCAAGTTCTCACTACGCCGGCGAACAAGTGTGGCGAAGGTGGACAACGCCAACGACTTGCCTTGGGTTGAAAAGATCCTCAAAGCGGTCATCCCATAATTGCGTTGGGAAAATGCCCTTCCGGCTCCCCTGCCGCCCCCCTGCGGTGTCGGCTCATCCGGCACAAGTGAAATTGGTCCCGTATGCTCAGACTTCAGACGCTGCAGACGAGCAGTTCTGTGTTGCCTCAATATCCCGCTTTGTTGGAAGACGAAAGGTCCGTTCTCCGTACGTTTGTCGTCCTGGCGAATTGCTATTAGTCGTGCCGTGCTAGCCAGTAGTTTCCAAGAAAAACTCCACAATCGCGGCCCAGGTGCGCACCAACTGCGTCGCCGCGGTGGCTCAACCTGGTCACCGAGCCGTTCTACCTGCCGCATCGGCTGCGGGAGCACCATCCGATGCCCGCTGAGGACGCCCTTACACTCGGTTCATGCCACGGCCCCCTCGGATTTCTCTGCAGTTCCCAGCCATTCCGAGAGAAAGCGCTGAATTTCACCGCGATGCCGCCGCAGAAGCCGCTCGGCGTCCAGCACGCTCGGCCGATCCTTGTCCGGGTTCCAGGGCGGCCGGATCCACCAGTCCTGTTCCCCGGTCGCCTCCAGGCGGAACTGCAACAGTCGCAGCAGGCTCATCGTCACCCATTGCGCCTGGGTGGTCCGCTCGATCGGGTTCTTGGTCCAGGCCCGGCACTCCTCCCAGCCCAGCCGTTGCTTCAGGTCGCGGAAGCCGTCCTCCTGACGGAACCGGGCTGCGAACAGCTCCACCATCTGCGACCCCGTGAGCTCCACCGCCGAGGTCACCAGGGTGAACCGCTTCTTGTACCCTTCGACCTCGGCGGCGATCGCCTTGACCGGCACCTCGTGTCCCAAGACCCGCCAGAGGCAGACGACCTCCTTCCAGCGAATCCGCCGCATCCGCCCGTAGACGAAGGCGAAACCGACGTGCCACGGCCCGGCCCAGCGGCCTCCTTGACGGGGCGGGGGCAGTTTCTTGCCCCACTTCGGCTTGGGGCCGCGCTTCCCCTTGGGGGACTCCTGCGGGGGCAAGGCAAACAGCCGGGCGTCGTGGCGAAACCGGGTGAGGAACTCGATCCGGGGCAACCCGTCCTCGGGCCGGACCAACCGCCGGACCACGCTCCGCAGCGCGTAGCCGCCGTCGAAGACGCCCAAGTGCTTACCGGCGATGATCCGGGCCTGGGCGCGGAGCAAGGCGACGGCCAGGTCGCACTTGGTCTGGAACGGCGCGGTGCCGCCGGGTTCACCGGGCTCGGCCGGCAACTGCGACTGGCGGAAGTAGAGATAGCCGGCGATCGGCAGGAACCAGGCTGGCTTGGCCTGTTCATGGAGCAAGGCGCCCAGGACCACCCAGTTGTGGGCCCGGACGGTCCCGGCCCGGTTGGGACAGCGGGCCGTATACTCGTGGAAGGTGCAGGTCCCCCAAACGTGAGGGCTGGAGCGATGGGCTTTGGTGTCATCGACGGCCGAGACCCGGTAGCCGTGCCAGACGCGGCCCGGGGCGGTCTCGATCAGACGCGTCAGCCCCCAGGTGACGCGGTCGGAGTGCCAGCCGCCGTACTCGGCGAAGCATTCCAGGGTCTTCCAGGCCCCGGGTTGGTCCAAGGCCAGGACCGACTGGGTGATGGTATGCTCCTCGACGTTGAGGGCCATGGCGGTGATCCACTCGGCAAAGTGGGGGAAGCCGCGGCGGGTGAAGCAGCAAGCGAAGGCGTTGAGCAACGCTTGCCAGATGGACCAGGTCAGCGTAGCTTCAGTCATGGCGTGTCTCCTGGTGCAGGGCCTGATGGTGAGTTACCACCTGGCAGGTTCCGCCCAGGAGACGCCGCTTTCAATACGGTACGTCTGCTCAGATTCTGTGGAGTTTTTCCAGGAAACTACTCGGCTCCGCCTTGTCTTGCTTTCAGTTGTTTGCGAGCCGATGCAATCGGCGTTGTGTAGCCGCAACACGGGCATGTAGTTGAGCCGCGTAATCGTCGGATTACCAACATCGATTGGCTAGCGTCGTCGATATCTCGATTTCAATGCTGGTCTTCTTCTGGCCAGGAACAGGTTTCAGTGCAATGCTGCCTTTTCCCTTATTCGCCAGCCACACGCGAACGCATCAGCGGCACGATAGAGCAACGGCGATTGATTCTTGGCAGCCAGAGAGCGGATAAGCGGCACTTCCGCACCGCAGCCGGGACCTTCGCATCGGATCGTCCGTGCCCAGAGATAGGCGATGGGTGTCGCACCATCTGCGTCCTTGGGATAGAACTCGGCGAGTTCCTTCTCGGCTTCACGTCTTGATCCACTCGCCCCATTTGCGGACTTCATCGGCAAGCCGCTGCCCATACTTGGGGATGTATTCGAGGACGACCTTGTTGAGCAGCACGGGAATCGGGATTGAGGTCGCTGGCAAAGGCGTCCGCGCCCACACGCAGGGCTTCGAGCGGGATGGAGCCGCCGCCGGCAAATGGATCGACCACAAGCGGCCGGGTGCCGGGCTCGCCGCCGAGTGCTTCGTGCGCGGCCTGGGTGAGGGCGCGGCTGGTTTCGAGGTAGGCGGGGACGGTCGAGTTGTCCCAGTTGGCGAAATCGGCGATGAAGTCGAGGAGGGCGAAGCGAAGCTTGTTGAGATGAATCGCGTCGTGCGTATCGAAGACCAGCCCTTGTTCCCCGGCCTTGACGATCCCTTCCCATTGACCGAACGACTCGGGAGAAACCGTGTCGTGGAGCGCGGCAGTCCGGAACACTTTCTCCGCGAACTCGGTGATTAGTTGCGATGCGACGTCTCGAAAGCTCTGGGGGCAATTGGGATCGGCCGGGTCGGGCCAGAGCGCCGCGCAGATGACCGCGCGACACGCCGCCAGCGGCCGTCGCGCCCACCAGATGTGCAGCGTCGAGATGTGCCCGTGCCGGATCGACTTCTCCCGACGCGCGTGGGCGCTGATCCGCTTTATCGGCAGATCGACTTCGATCAGGCGCTTGGGATAGGTCGTCATCTTGGCTTTCTCCGCGGAATTCGCCCCGAAGGGGCAGTCACATGACAGCCCAGGGCATCGCCCTGGGAAGGGTATGTCCCCACAAAAACCAAGCCCTGAAAGGGCGGTACAAGCGAAGGTACTGGCACGTTTCGTATCGCCCTTTCAGGGCTGGGTCTGTGGTGGCCGCCTCGTCCCCGGGGGCGATGCCCCGGGCTGGTTTGTCCCAGCCCCTTCGGGGCGAGGAGAAGATTCCACGGGGCGATGCCCTGGGCTAACCGGTTCATGCGCCAACGGCAGGTTAATCCCAGAGGAACCGCTCGTCATATTCGATTTTATATCGATTCAGGAATGCCAGGAACTCGTCCTGAAAGGATCGCGTGTGGTGGTGCTCCTCTTGGTTTTCGACGTACTGACGCACCTGCTCGACATGGGATTGGCTGACCGAGAAGGCACCATAGCCTGCTTGCCAGTGAAAGTCACGAAATTCCTGCCCCTGCGTCTTCAGCCACTTGGAGGATCCTTTTTTGATCTCCTCGATCACCTTCGCTAGGGCATGATTCTTCGAGAGGCAGAACAAGACATGCACGTGATCCGCGACGCCGCCGATAATCAGAGCAGGACTTTTCCACTCCATGAGGATGCCCGCCTTGTATTTGTAGAGTCCAGGCCGGATTCCAGGAGAGAGGGAAGGCTCGCGGTCCTTCGTGCTGTAGATCAGATGGATCAGGTTTTTCGCGAGAGATTGAGGCATGGCGATTGTCCCTGTAACGCCCTTTCAGGGCTATGTGATTGGGGTCGTCCTGATTCCCCAGGGCGTTGCCCTGGGCTGATATGTTAAGGCCCCTTCGGGGCGGCGGAAGAATGTGCAACTTCAAAGAGCATCAGCGAGGGCATAGCCACCGGAATCCTCGCGAGTGCTTCGGGTTAGGGCAAATGGACATCGCTGCCGCCCCATGTGCAACTCGTCTGTAAGGCGTCTAATCCTTGGGCTTATCATCAAAATCCAGCCTCCTGGGCGTTTGAATGCTGCGTGACCGCAACGACCACGACGATTTGCCGCCCGTCTGCGGGTTCCCGCCCGACGAATCGGCCGCGAGGATCTTCCCCGGGTCGATGTGGTAGTGCTCGACCTGCACCACCGGCACCCAGCCGAGCGTGGCCGGGTCCTGGATCGTGTGCAGCTCCGGCGTGCTCGCCGCAGTTGAAGACCGCGTAGAGCCAGTAATCGCTCTTGAGCCGCCCGGCGGTCTTGTACTCGTTGGCCGTCAGGGCGATCTCGCCGACGCCCGCCCGGCCCTTGACCTCGATGAACCGGACCTCGACGAAGGTCTTGGGGTCCTCGGGGTGGGGCCGTCGCGAGATCAGGTCGAAGCCTCGGTTCTCGGATTCGACGCTCTCGACCTGCCAGCCGCGCGCCTCTTCGTGCCGGGTGGCGAACTCGATGGCGATCCGCTCGATCTCGTCGTCGCGGACCATCGGGGCCAGCGCGGGGGTCGTGCGCTCGGGGTGGGGCAGGACCCAGGCCCGGCCCAGGTGGGTGATGTCGGCGATCGTGCAGTGGCGCTCCATCTCCAGCTCGCGGAGCCGACCCTCCAGCCGGTCGTTCAGCCGGTCGAGGTGTCCCTCGACCTGGGAGATCAGCCCGTCGAGGCCGGGGACGTTCTGCCCCTCGACCTGGCGGTTGAGGTAGTCGGCCAGTTGGAGGTTCTGGCGGTCGATCAGGGTCTGGAGCGAGATCTCGACGTGCCGGCGGATCGTGTCGTTCTGCTGCTCGCGCTCTCCGGCGACCTCGGTGAGGAAGGGCTGCAACGCCTTCTCCAGAGGACTCGCTCGACGCCGTGGCGGTCGGGGAGTGCGACGTCGTCGGGGACCACGGAGCCCGGCGCGGCGGGGACCAGTCCGTCGAGGAACATCGTCGGCTGGCGGACGCTCATCGCGCCCGACATCTCGGTCTCGACGACGAACAACCGGCGGTGCAGGCAGTCGCCCCGCCCGTCCTTGATCGAGGCGGCGAAGGCGTCGAGGCGGGCGGGCTCCTTGCTCTGGAGGTCGTAGAAGATCGCACCGCGGCGCAGGTGGTCCGCAACGCGGTCGATGACATCCTCGCGCACGACCTCGAACAGCGGATGGCCCGGCGTGACCCATTCCAGGGTCGGGTCCGACGGGAGGAGCGCCTTGTCGAAGGCGATCTTGGGATAGTCGCGGCCCAGCCGGCCGAACCGGGGTTCCAACCGCTGGCCGATCGGGAGCAGAGGCGCGGGGCACCTTGCCGACGCGGTAGACGTGCCCCCCCTTGGCCGTCGGCTTGGGGTGAAGCCCGGCGATCGGGGCCGCCTGGATGAAGAAGTCCTCGATCACCTCGGGCACCAGCCGCCGCTCCCGGGCCTCGACCGACTTGCCGACGATCGCCGAGAGGTTCAGCTCCTTCTTCGCCAGCCCCTCCAGGGTCGATTCGGTGATCGCCCGGAACCGCTGCGGGGTTCACGTCGCGGACGATGCGGGCCTCGATGTCCGGGACGTTGGTGCGGCGGGTGTAGAGGTCGCGGAACAGCCGCTCCAGCAGGTTGCCGGGGAAGACCTCGCCGACCACGTCGAAGACCTGGTCGGTGCCCAGCTCCTTGCGGATTTCGCGCAGGCGTTCCAGCAGCTTGGCCAGCACCCGCCCTTCGTTGGTGTTCACCGCGACGAAGTTGAAGATCAGGCAGTCGTGCTCCTGGCCGTAGCGGTGGATGCGGCCCATCCGCTGCTCCAGCCGCACCGGGTTCCAGGGGATGTCGACGTTCACGAGCATGTGGCAGAACTGGAGGTTGATCCCCTCGCCGGCCGCCTCGGTCGCCACCAGCACCTGGGCCTGCTCCTTGAACTCGCGCTCGGCGTAGATGCGGGTGCCGGGCGTGTCGCGGTCGCCGATCTTCATCCCGCCGTGGATCTGGGTGACCGACAGCCCCCACTCGCGGAGCTTGCCGAGGGGCCGGCCGTCCTTGCCGTCGCCCGCGAGGTAATCGAGCGTGTCCTTGTGCTCGGTGAAGAGCAGCAGCTTCGGCCTTGGGGTCGGCGAACGCCCCGATCTCGGTCAGGACGCGGCGCAGCTCCGCGAGCTTGGTGCCGACGCCCCTGGCCTCCAGCCCGCGTGCCTGGGCGATCAGGGCCGACAGCCGGGCGATCTCCTCGCGGAGCACGGCCGGGTCGATCGAGATGACCTCGTTTTCCAGCTTGGAGAGGAGGTCGGCCTGCTCGTCGTCGGTAAGCTCGTCGAAGTCGTCGGGGATGCGCCGCTCGATCCGCTGCCTGCGGTAGGCCTCGGGGTCGGCCAGGATCTCCTCGCGCTTCGCCTTCATGCGCTCCAGCGACCGCCGCACGGCGTAGACGCTCGAGGCCATCCGGCGCTGGAGCATCGCCATGATGAAGCCGACGGCCCGCCCCGCCGCCGAGTCGTCGGCCGATGCGCGGATCGACTGGTCCTCGACGTAGCGGGTCAGGGCGTCGTAGAAATCGAACTCCTCGGCGTTCAGCTCGAACGTGGTCGTCTTGACCTCGCGTTTCGTGAAGAGCTTCTTGACCTCGCCGGTGTCCGGGTCGGGGAAGGTGACCAGGGCCTCCTTGGTCCGCCGCAGGTAGAACGGCGCGCTGCCGCGCCGCATGGCGTCTTCCAGGCTCTTGACGTTGCCGTAGACGTCCTTGTCGAGCAGGGCCAGGAACCGGCAGAAGTTCTCGGCGTCGCCCTTGTGCGGCGTGGCCGTCATGAGCAGGTAGTGGTCGGTCATGCTCGACAGGGACTCGCCGAGCCGGTAGGCGAGCGTCTTGCGGTCGTCGGCGTAGGCGCTCATCTTGTGCGCCTCGTCCACGACGATCAGGTCCCAGTGCGAGCGGAGCAGGCTCTCCTTGGCGTCCTCGACGCGCGAGACCCAGGAGATCGACGTGATGACCTGATCGCGGTCCTGCCAGGGGTTGTGGCCGTAGTTGGTGCGGAGCGTCTCGCCGCGGATGACCTCGAAGCTCTCGCGGAACTTGTCCTTGAGTTCGCGCTGCCACTGGAAGGTCAGGTTGGCCGGGGCGACGATCAGCGTCCGGCGGACCAGCCCGCGGGCCTTCAGTTCCTTGAGCAGCAGCCCCGCCATGATCGTCTTGCCCGCGCCCGGGTCGTCGGCCAGCAGGAAGCGGATGCGGGGCAGCTTGAGGAAGTAGTCGTAGACCGCCTCGAGCTGGTGCGGCAGCGGATCGACCCGGGCGATCGAGAGCGAGAAGTAGGGGTCGTACTCGTAGGCGAGCGCCGAGCCGATGGGCTTCGATGCCCAGCCGGAACAGGGTCGGGTCGCCGTCGAACGACTCCCGGAGCGGGGTGAAGCGAAGCTGAGCCAACTGGGCCTGGGTGAGGACGGGATCGCGCACCAGCCCCGTCTTGCAGCCCTTGCCGATCAGCTTGACCGAATCGCCCAGAGGGACCACTGCGAGCACTTCGACGGGCTCGGGCAGTAGCGGACCCGTGACCACTGAGCCAACGTGGATCTCGTCAACGGTCATGGGCGACCTACTGCAACCTCGGAACTGCCTGGCAATTGTTGACCAGCAAGGCAGCCAGTTGCGCCGACGGAACATCAGGAGCTAATTGAACGATCGTATGGCAATAGGGTAGACCAGCGAAGCGGGGAAATCCATGCCCCCATACAATTTGGCTCGTGGGACAAGATTGGTGGGCGCTGCTGCGATGCTCCTACGAGCCCGACGCGCCAGCGAGTGCATTCCGGTGGGGGCGATCCATGCACTCGCTGGCGCTTCGGGCTCGAATCCGACCTCCGAGCCCGACGCGCCAGCGAGTGCATTCCGGTGGGGGCGATCCATGCACTCGCTGGCGCTTTGGGCTCGAATCCGAAAATGCACTCGCTGGCGCTTCGGGCTCGAATTCCAGAGCCCGACGCGCCAGCGAGTGCATTCCGGTGGGGACGATCCATGCACTCGCTGGCGCTTCGGGCTCGAATCCGAAAACATGCACTCGCTGGCGCTTCGGGCTCGAATCCGAAAACCATGCACTCGCTGGCGCTTCGGGCTCGAATCCGAAAACCATGCACTCGCTGGCGCTTCGGGCTCGAATCCGAAAATGCACTCGTCTGGCGCGTCGGGCTGGTATGGCCACGACCGCATCGCGGGTAAGAGAATTCCTGCCGGTCGCCTAAGCGTCGAACGCGGCCCGTTGGCCGCGTCAGCTTCTAATGACTGATGACCAATGACAAGAGGCCCTCGACGCCGGCACGGACGCCCGCGTCGTCGGACGCGCCGATCAGGATCACATTCTTCTCCAGGGCGAACGGGCTCCACGCGAAGCTGAGGAGCGCCTTGCCGGGCCCGGGATACCGGGCATCGGCGACCTGAGGGAGCAGTTCGCTGGCCTGGAGCGCGGCGACGAGCTCGCCGCCGGTGGTGCTGTCGCCCAGGAGGATCAGGTGGCGGTCGCAGGCATAGCCCTCGGGGAGCTGGGGGGTCAGGTTGTAGCCGCCCGAGTAGGAGCCCAGGCGTGTCCAGGGCCGCGACCACCGCAGCGCGGGCCTCCGGCGTCGCCTTGACCTCGGTCTTCTCGCCGAGCACGACCGTCCACTTCTTCGCGCCGTCGATGTGGATCTTGCAGCCGGGCTCGTACATCTCCTCGGCGTCGGCCGCGTGATAGTCGATGAATCCCTTGCCGGCGACCGTCGCCATGAGGTTGGGCGTGTCGCGCCAGGATTCGCCCAGGTCGGTGCCGTCCGGGGCGATCGCGCGGATCCGGCCGTCGTCCTCGATCTGGAGTTTGACCGATCGGTCGACCTTCATTCCGGGTGGCCGTCTCTCGGGACCGCTTGGCCTGATAGACCTTGATATAGGGGTCGAAGACGCGCGGGTAAGGATGGCGGCGGAAGAGCGAGCGCTCGTCGGCGATCTGCACCGAGAGGCCCCGCGTTCGCAGCGCGGCGGCCAGGGCCTCGGCCTGCTGACGGTATCGGTCGCCCGCCAGGGCGATCGACAGCTCGGGCTTGCCGGCCAGGAACGAGCGGATCGCGTCGGCGTCGAAGTAGCGGACGGGACCGGCGAGGGTCTGGATCCGCGGCTGGTCGGCCCCGTGCTCCACCGGGAACGCGCGACTCCGCCACGAGGTCGCCCACGGGGCTGGTGACGCGGAGCGTGTACGTCCCGGCCGGTGCGTTGCCGCCGAGGGGAAACGACTCGTCGTACACGGCCGAGAGCGTCGGTGGCGCGGTGGACGCGGAAGAGCTCCGAGCCGTCGGGCCGTGCGATCGTCACGGTCAGCGGCCAGGGCATCTCGAGGTCATCCACCACGGCCCGAACCTGGATGGCGTTCCCCTGCGCTCACGGCGACAGCATCTGAGCCTCTTGCGGCTCGTGGGGCGCGACCAGGTAGAGCTTCATCTCGGTCGCGGCGAATTCGGCCTGCTGCGGCCGGTCGAAGTCGGTGACCCGCGACACCCGCGTCCAGTCGGTCCCCTCGATGCGGTAGACCGCGCTGCCCGTCGGGATTCCCGCGAGCGTGAAGCGGGCGGAGTAGGGGGCGTAGTTCCAGACCATGTGCCGCTGGGTTTCGGGGATATCCGGCGGCTGGTCGTGGGCGTTGAGCACCATGAAGAGGGAGCCTTCGCCGGCGTTGTGCCGCTCGCCCATCAGGTGGACCGAGTCGGTGATGAAGATGGGCCGGGCCTTGGTCCGTGCCATGACGGCCTTGATCGGGGCGACCGCGGCGCGGGCCGGGGCGTCCATGAAGTGGTTGGTCTGGTAATAGCTGGCCTCGCGCGGCGTTTTGAACCGGCCGGGCTCGCGCTCGGAGAGCTGGAACAGCGGCAGCCCATCGGGCGGCCGGGTCGTGGAAGTCGGCCTCGGACGTCAGGGCGCCGGGAAGCGGACCGTGGTGCTCCGGTCGACGACCACCTGGCCGCCGGCCGCGACGAACTCGGCGATCGCCCGCCGCGACTCGGGCGGTGGCTCGGCCGTCTGCCCGACGATGAACAGCACCTTGTAATTCTTGAGGATCCCGCTCGGCGAGGATGCGCTCGTGCAGCACGTGGGCGGGATAGCCGGCGCGGTTGAGCGCCAGGTGGGCCGACTGGACCTGGTCGCGATAGTTGCCACCTTCCCCGTTGGTGCTGATCTCCAGCTCGTAAGGGCCTTTGGTCGCCGAGTTCTCGGGGAGTACGGCGATGGTCCGCTTCATCGGCTCGCCGGGCTTGAGGTGGGCGGCGCGGGCCACGAGCGGTTTGCAGCGCATCATGATCTCGGACTGGCTCCAGAGCAGGGCCACGTCATGGCGGTCGGGCCGCATGGCGAGGAACAGCGGGCCGAGCCGGCGCGCCGGCTCGTTGACCGCCTTGAGATGGTCCGGTTCGATGCGACTCCAGTTGAGCCACCAGTTGCTGCGCAGGCCGGCGGCGAGCATCGCGTTCATCATGCCGCGATAGCAGACCTGCTGCACGGCGCTGGGCATGGCGCCGCCCATGAGCTGGCCGTTCATCGCCACGGCCAGGTGGGCCGTCGGGTCGTGCGACTTCTCGATATAGAGGCCGCTGAGGGTGCCCAGCCGGCCGGTTCCCCAGTCGAGGAAGACGTGGGTGGCCGGGATGTCGTTGGTCCGCTGATTCATCGGGTCGGCGCCGTCCATCACGGCGAAGGCGGCATAGTTGTCGGCGCTGAAGACCGCGTCGGGCCAGACGCGCTTGAAGTCGGCGTGGGCCTCCGCCTGCCGCTCGCCGATGATCCCGCCGCGGATCGTGGCGTAGCGCCGCCAGGCCTCGTCGGTCCCCGCGCCGGGTCGTCGGTGAACTTCCAGCCGCGGGCCTCGTACCAGGGCCCCGAGTCCCAGTTGGCGAATCCCGAGGCCCAGCCGCCGGCCGGCGTCTTCCCCGGGCCGAGCCCCGGCTCGTCGATCGTGCCGACGCTCACAAGGTTCCGCCGGTACCGCCGCAGCCGCTGGGCGGCATGAAGGTTGAACATCCGCATGGTCTCGCCCATGGTCGACTCGGCCCAGCCCTTGCGCGTGCCCCAGGGCTTGTGCGTCACGTAACCGGTCCAGTACATGTAGACGACGGTCGGCAGGTCGGCGGCGACCGCCTGGTCGAAGACGTTCAGGCCGCCCGATCGGCGCCGCAGGTCTTTCGACGGCAGGCCGTCGGGCCCGACCAGTCCGAACTCGAAGGCGTTGCCGAGCACGAAATTCCCGCCGGTCGCCCGCACCCGGTCCATGTCGATCGTCTGCGTGATCAGCATCGTCGAATCGTTCACGCCGGCCGAGATGGTCAGCCGGTGTGGGGTCGGCTTGCCGTCGAGGGTTGTCTCATAGACGCCGGGTGCGAGGAACAGCGGCGGCAGGACCACGGTGACCGTCGAGCCATCCCCTTCGACGCGGACCTCTCGATTCGCGAGCCCCGCCGTCTTCCCCTGGGGCGCCAGCGCGATCGTCGCCGCCTGGCCGCGGTTCAACCCGGCGACGGCCAGCTCGATCGACTCGTCGGCGTAGAAGGCGCTCCGGCCTTGCGGCAAAATCAGCTCGGCCCCGCGACCCGGGGCCGCCAGCACCAGGAACAGCCCCAGCACGCCGATCGCGGCCAGCACACGACTCATCGATGGTCTCCTCAATTGTCTCGCGTGACGGTTTCCGCCGTTGAAGTCATTCGCCGTTGGCAGGTACGTCGTCATCCTCGGGCCCGACATGAATCCAGAGCGCTCTGGGTAAGGATTAAGAGCCCTGGGAGCTCGGCGGGTCCAGGGCCTCCAGCAGCTTGGCGCCGTCGGCGGAACCCCATCCGGAGCAGGCGTCCCAGCCGGCTTGGCGGAGTAGGCGCCGTTGTTGCCGCTGGTGATGTCGCGAAAGACGCTCGCCTGGGAGATTGAGCTGTAGAGGATGGGGTTGAGGAATCCGACCTGGTGGCCGAGTGACTGGTTGAGCAAGGCGATGAGGCCCGCCCAGAGCGGGGCGACGGCGCTGGTGCCCCCGATGACTGTGTCGCTGCCGTCGACGCGGACGGAGTAGCCGGTATCCGGGTCGGCGTCGGCGGCGACGTCGGGCAGGCCGCGGCCGACCTGGCCGCCGGGATTCGCCGAGGGCGGTACGCCGGCATTTTGCTGGTAGCTCGGCAGGGGGAACTGGTCGCTGATGCCGCCCCCGGTGGCACCACCGTCGGCGCCGTCGTTCCAGACAACCTCGTTGGAGATGGTGGTGCTGCCCGTGTTGACGTCGATGGTCGTGCCGCCGCAGGCCAGGACGTTCGGGCTGGAGGCGGGGAAGTCGACGTGGGCCAGGCCGTCGCTGACGCCGTCGCTCGACCCGTTGTCTCCGGCAGGCGACGCAGACCGAGATGCCCAGGGCGGCGGCGGCCTGGAAGGCCTGGTCGAACTGTTCCATGGACTGGGCGGTCCAGTTCGACTCGGGGCCTCCCCAACTGATCGAGATCACCGAGGGCTTGTTCGTGGTGTCGTGGACGGCCTGCGTCATCGCCGTCGAGGAATCCCTGGGCGGTGTTGGGGCAGAAGTAGACGACGATCTTGGCCCCGGGCGCGACCGCCCCGGCGACTTCGATGTCGAGCATGACCTCGCCGTCGGGGCCGTCCGCGCTGCCGGTGGGGGAGTTCTTGCCCTGATCGACCGAGACGCTCGAAACGCTGGGCGCGGTCAGGCCCAGCCCGGAGAAGTAGGTCATCAAGTCGGCCGTCTTGTACCCGCCGCCCAGCTCGATGATGCCGATGCACTGTCCGCTCCCGGTCACCTCGGTGGGGAAGTCATAGAGCTGGGCGACTTGCGGGGCGGTGAACTGGGTCTGCTCGGCCTTGGGGCCGGCTGCCGCGGACCTTGCGGTGCGGATCCGGAAATGGGGCCGGGCCTGGGGGCGGTTGTCCAGCCCGAAGATGCCCACGACGATGCCGTCGAGGTCGGCCGGGATCTGGATCGGCCCGGTGCGGCCGCGGTAGGTGCCGCCCTCGGGCAGTCCATACTCCTGGAGCGGGACGTCAAAGGCCGCGCTGAAGTCGGCGGCGGTGCCCGAGAGCCAGACGCTCCTCCGTGCCTCGCTGGTGTGGACGACCGCCAGGTTGTGCGCGGTGGCGAAGGCCACGACCTTGGCGATATCCTCGGGGGAGGCCCCGTGGTTTGTGGCCAGTTGTGCGTGGGTCATGTAGGCGCGATGACGAGGTGATTGGGCCTGCATCGTCCGCGACTTGACGTCGTCGGAGATCGGCGCGCGCGGCCGGATCCGCACGGTCACCTCGATCCGCTCCTCGGGATGAATCGGTCCGATCGGATGTGAGCCCGGCACCGGATCGCGATGGCTCCCGGATAGGGGCACCTTTTTCGCGGGCGTTGTCATGGCGAATCTCCTATGACTTGAGGGCAGGACCGTAGCAAATTAACCAATGCGCGGCCGTTCGCCAAGCCGCGCGGCCCGCACGGGGCTGATCGGTGCGGATCACGGTCGCCTGCAAATCGATGGAGCTCCGCCGGCACCGAGCGGATCCCTGCCCTTCGCCGCGCTCGCCGCGGTCACCGACGCGTCGCGTGTACGACCCGGATGACGGGATGGGCGGAGGACTTCGCGGCGGCGGTCGAGACCCGAAAAGCCGCATGGCCGCCTCCGGCCGGTTGATGGTGGCTCGTCGGCGTATTGTCCTTGGCGACATGCGACTTGCGGGAGCGGGAATGGACCACGGAATTCGAGCCGGATCCGGCCGCGGCCGAGGTGGTCAGGGGCACGGCGAAGTTGCTGGCGACGAGATCGGCGATCAGCACCGGGCCGTTCGGTGACCCGAGGCCGGTCGCCAGGTTGGCGCCGCTAGAGACATCGGTGTCGAGAGGCATCGGCGACCGAGTTGAAGGCGGTCGAGGGGAGGCTGTAGAGCATCGGCAAGGTCTGCGATGCGCCGTCGAGGCTCCCCTTGCCCTGGAGGGCGCGGCCCTGGTCGACGATGGCGATGATGGCCGCCCAGGCCGGCGTCCCCAGGCTCGTGCCGCCGACGACCGACCACGACCCCTGGCCGGTAGTAGAGTGAGGTCTCATAGACTTCGACCCCCGTGTCCGGGTCGCCGTCGAAGGCGACGTCGGGCGTGCTCCGCTTTCCGGTCGTCTGGATGATCCTCTGATAGCCCGGCTCCTTTTCATAACGGCTGAAGCCGCCGCCGCTGTCGTACCAGGCCGTCTCGTACTCGTAGTTCCCCGAGTCGTTGACGACCAGGGAGGTCCCTCCGACCGCGAGGACATTGGGCGAGACCGCCGGCCAGTTCGTACCGCCGGCCAGTCCGTTGTCCCCGCTGGCGGCGACGAACGTGATGCCCGTGTGCCCGGCGGGGGTCGTGAAGTGGGAGGAGGACTCGTAGGAGACCTCGCTGAATCCCCAGCTCATCGAGACCACGTCCACTTGCGGAATATTCCGAGCCGTGTTCACCGCGGCCAGCAGGGCCTGACGGGTCTGCGACTTGGCCTCGATGACCACGAGATTCGCGCCGGGGGCGATCGCGTGCGCCGATTCCACGTCCAGCGATTCCTCGAGTGCCCAGCCGGGGTTGGACTTCGCGCCCCCCAGGTTGACCACCGTCGGCGACGTTTCGGGTAGGTTGTACGTCTGGTCGAACACGGCCAGGTCGGAGATGAGCGTCGGGTCGTGGTAGGCCTCGATGATGGCGATTGTCTCGCCCGAGCCGTTCCCCTGGACCGTCGCGCCAGAGGACGACGTGAACGTAATCGCATCCAGGCCATAGGCGTGGGTCAATGTGGCCGGCGTTAATCCCGAGAGCAAGCAGCGGTCGTCGAGCGGGTCGAGGGCGGGCCGGAGGCCGCGACGGCGATTTCGCATCAGTCACCTACTCATGGTGCGCAACGTGCAGGAGAATTCGGGAGTCTGACTGCGATTCCGCTGGAGGAAGGCGTCTTCGCTCACTTGAGAGTCTACCAGATTTTAGACGCGAATTTGAAAAAAGAAACTCGGAGGTCTTCCCGACCGACCGTGAGTTGCGTCGGCCGATGGGGCTTGTTAGGCTTCAAATCTGGTCCCGGACACCATTAGCGTCCGGGAGTTGTGTCGTCTGACGAGGCCGAAACACGTGGAGGCTGTGATGATTCAAAGCATCGGACGGTTGATTACCACCCTGGGGCTCGGGATCGGCCTGGTGCTGGTCGGTGGTGCCGGCGCGGTCCGGGCCGAGCTGAAGGTCGGCGACAAGGCGCCGGCGTTCGAGCTCAAGGGGTCCGACGGCAAGACCTACACACTCGACCAGTTCAAGGGGAAGTCCGCGGTGGTCATCGCCTGGTTCCCCAAGGCGTTCACCGGCGGCTGCACCAAGGAATGCAAGTCGCTCCGCGCCAACAGCAAGGCGCTGCACGAGCTGGACGTCGCCTATTTCACCG
The DNA here is from genome assembly GCA_963842405.1 of uncultured Isosphaeraceae bacterium. Lineage (GTDB taxonomy): Bacteria > Planctomycetota > Planctomycetia > Isosphaerales > Isosphaeraceae > CAVZRC01. The sequence goes on from CAWJGW010000008.1 coordinate 68,117, forward strand.
CCAGCGTCGACACGCCCGAATTGAACAAGAAGTTCGCCGAATCGCTCGATCTGGACTACCCGATCCTCAGCGACCCGGATAAGAGCGTGGCCAAGGCCTACGGCGTGCTCATAGAGAACCGTCCGGCCTGGCCAATCGCTGGACGTTCTACATCGACAAGGATGGGATCATCAAGGAGATCGACAAGGACGGTGCAAGGTCGACAAGGCGGGCGAGGACGTCGCCGCCAAGGTCAAGGAACTGGGACTTTCCTCCAAGTAAGGTCGGGGCCGATGGGATTTCCACCGGTCGTCGCAAGGATGAGGTTCAAGGGCGGTGCTGGGTCCGCAGTTCGGCCCAGTGCCGCTCCTGCACGTCGGCCCACATCCGCTTCAGCTCGCTGAGGATCTTCCAGAACAGCCGGCTATGCATCCGGCCGGGGACGCGCCGGCAGACGCGGGATGCGAACGATTGCGGCTCGGTGTACTCGAGATGATGCGCGACCTCGTGCAGGAAGGTGTCAAACAGCTCATTCAGGGGCCGACGGCCTTCCTTGCGATCGTGGGAGTAGATGCGCACCAATCGCCGCGACCGATAATAGCCTCCCAGCACGCGCGTGGTGGGCCGGGTGTTGATGTCGATGACGAAGGCGACGCGGCAACGGTACATCCGTTCCAGCCGATTTCGGAACAGCGGGGCCAGCGCCGAGATGGGGGGTTGATAGGCCTGGGGCCCGGTCGGCGAGAGGGCCGGCGCCGCTGGATCCAGGCGGCGGGCTCGGTCTTCGCCCCGCGGCGCGGGGCACTCGCCTGTGATCGCCTTCAGGACGTCGACCGGGGATCGGTGGCAGGGGTATGTCCATCTCGTCGTTCCGTCGCACCGGCGGGCCGCGTCTCTTGAAAGTTTCATCCCCAGATGGATCGATGGCCCGCTGGACGATTCGATTGTCGGATCGGTCAATAGGTGGCCCGGCCGCCGCTGATGTCGTAGCACTGGCCGGTCGTGAAGCTGGCTTCCGGACTGGCCAGGTAATGGACCAGCGCCGCGACCTCGTCGATGGTCCCGGTCCGCCCGATCGGGATCTTCGAGATCATGTACTCGACCGTGCCGGGTGCGACGCCATCGAGGATCGCCGTGCGGATGACGGCCGGCGAGATCGCGTTGACCGTGACGTTTCCCTTGCCGGCCAGCTCCTTGGCGAGGGACTTGGTCATCGCGATGACGGCGGCCTTGGAGGCCGAGTAGGGCATGAGCGTGGGGTTCCCCTCCTTGCCGGCGATCGAGGCCACGTTGACGATCCGCCCGTATCCGCGCCGAGCATCCGGGGCACCGCGGCCTTGCAGAACAGGAACGGGCCGATCATGTTGACCTCGAAGACCTCGCGCACCTCGTCGAGCTGGAGGTTCCAGCTCAGGTCGGTGCGGCCGGTGATCCCGGCATTGTTGACCAGGATCGACAGCGGCCCGAGCCGGGCCTCGGCCTGCTCGACGGCCGCGGAGACCTGGTCCTCCGCGCGGACATCGCCGACCAGGTCCAGGCCGTCGAGCTCCCCGGCGACGGCCCGGGCCAGCCCGGGTCGCGGTCGAACACGGCGACCCGGGCGCCGGCGGCATGCAGCCGCCGGGCGATCCCGGCACCGATCCCCTGGCCGGCGCCGGTTACCAGCGCGACCTGGCCGTCCAACCGAAAGAACTCCGCCATCGACCCGCCTCGCACGAGCTTCACGGATTCCCCACACAACATTGCGCCCAAACAACTTATCACGCCTCGGGTGGCTTGGCTACTGAGTTCAGTCCGGCGACTGGCGTGCCGATCATCTTGCGAGGCTTTGACATTCCCCGGCGAGACGTCCACAATCCAACCAGGACGAGTCCGGCCGGATCGATGTTGAGAGCGAGACGGCGAGAGGCCGGGCCTTGGCATTCAGGGCCTGATTGTGCGAGGAGGCGGGCCGCGTTGAGTCGACCCGAGACGACGTTTCTCTTGACCAACGACGACGGCTGGGATGCGCCGGGGCTGTCGGCATTATGGCAGGCCGCGGAGGGCCTCGGCCGTTGCCGGCTGGTCGCCCCGATCGGCCCGGTCTCCGGTTGCGGGCACCAGGTGACGACCCACGCGCCGATCGCGATCACCCGACTGGGCGAGGACCGCGTGGCCGTGGCGGGAACTCCGGCCGATTGCGTCCGACTGGCGCTCGATCACCTCGCGCCGGAGGTCGACTGGGTCCTCTCCGGGATCAACGCCGGCGGCAACCTGGGTGCGGACGTCTACCATTCGGGGACGGTCGCCGCCGTCCGGGAGGGGGTGCTCCATGGCGTGCCGGGGATCGCCCTGTCGCACTACATCGCCCGCGGGCGGGTCGATCGATTGGCCCCGCGCGGCGCGTTGGGCCACGAGGGTCCTCCGCCAGTTGCTGGCCTTGCCCCAGGAACCCGGCACCTTCTGGAACGTCAACTTCCCCCACCCCGGGCCGGACGAGCCCGACCCCGACATCGTCTTCTGCCCGCTCGACCCTTCCCCCTTGCCCCTGACCTATCGCGTCGAGGACGGCCAGGCCGCCTACACCGGCAACTACCAGTCGCGAGCCCGACGGCCGCTCAGCGATGTCGACGTCTGCTTCGGCGGCCGGATCGCCGTGACCTTGATCCGCGTCTTCGACGTCGAGCCTACGACCGACCCGATGCCTCCAGCGTTCGTGAACGGCCAGTTCAGGCGGATTCACGATCGGCAACCACCAGGGCGAGATCCCGGAACGTCCGTAGTTCGCCGAACTCGACGCTGATCGGCCGTGTGTACTCCGCAATAGCCCAGGCCAGGATGTAGCCAATCGCCGCAAAGAGGCACTCCGGCAAGCGTAAGCAGGTACAGACCACTACAGCTTCCTACCAAAGTGCAGATCCATCCTGCAAGAGGTCCCCAGACCGCCGCGTGGTAAATCGGGCTGCTACGAATCCGGACGGGTGGCAGGCTGCCCGGGGCGAGGCGAGAGATGTCGGCCAAGGAATAGGTGTGGACATGGCGTCGGGTATAGTCTGCCAGTCGAGTCGACGGCGCGAACCTGACTCACATCGGCCCCAGCCTGTCGCAGCAAGGAGCGGATCGTCAGAACGCCCCGCGGAAGCACAATCACTGCCGAGCAGTCGAGCATGGGCGAACCCGACGCCGGATCGCATGCCGGGCAATCAGTGCGCAGACGTCGAGCGAGCCGCCTTTGATCTTCCGGCTCGAGGACGACCCGCCACTCGGCATCGGAACAGGCGATGCCCCAGGTCTGTTTGAGGGCTCGCCCGAGGTCGTGCGGGCGATCAGATCGCAGGCTTCACGCCACTCGGCGACCGTGGTTCTCATCGAGAGCGACGCATCGGGGTCGGCCGCGAAATCGTACTCGCACTGCTGGCGATGCTCATCGCGCAGGACGGCCAGGACATAATCCACTGTGGCCGGCTCATCTATCGTCGGGTAATGATCGTCCATCGTGGTCTCCTGTGAGGATTTCCTGGACTTCGGCCCATAACCCCGGTGAGACGTCGGCTGCGGGAGCCTGAAGAGTGATGGCTAGCCCTTCGGCGGCGGGACAACCTCGAACCCGAGCGATTGCCGCCGCGGCAATACATGGCGAGCGGCTCATGCCCGCTCCGCAGTAGACCAGGGTCGGCGTGTCGCAACGCAACAGGCACAGCGACGGTCTCGACGGCCGCCCGAACCAGCCAACGAGGATTCCCCGTCCCGTCGATGAGCGGGAAGCGGCAATAGACCAGCTCGCGGGTCACGATGCCGGGGGCTCATCGATCGCCAGGTCGACGACGGCGAGGATCCCCGCCGCGTGGATGCCGCGGAGGTCGCGGACATCGCCGACATGCCCCAGCCAGAGCGAGTAACCCGGGACCCGGCGCACGGGACGGTGCCTCCGTTCTTCAAATGGCAAACGCGGCGAATTCGGGACCATACCGGACCAGGCCGCCGTTCTCCGGGATGCTGCCGCTCGCGCAGTTCCAGGACCATGAACGCCTCATCGGCCCCGTACTCATTCCCCAGTCCCCGGCGGTCGGCCCGCGTGAAGCCGAAGCGTTGATAATACTCCGGCTCCCCCAGCACGACCACGAAGCCGGATCCGGCTGCGCTCGCAAGCCGCGAGACCCTCGCGGACGAGTTGGCCGCCGATCCCTTGCCTCTGGTAGTCCGGGAGGACCGCGAGCGGTGCCAGGCCGATGCCGATTCCTTCGACGGCTGCGCCCTCGATCTCGACCGGGCTGAACGCGATATGACCGACGATCTCGTCATCCACTTCAGCAACGAGCGAGATCCCGAGGTGGCCTCCCGCACGAAGAAGTTCGACCAGGTGGGCCTCGGCGGCGGTCGGAAAGGCGGCTTCGAGGACCCGCCGGATCGCGGCGGCGTCGGCGGGCTGTTCCGGCCGGATGGACACGACCATGAAAGAGACCTCAACAATGGCTTTGGACGAGTTCGGCGATCCTACTCTTGCCGGGTATGGCCCAATCGCCGGGTCAGATCGCGGCGAAATCGCCGGAAGGTTCCGCTATGATGGACATACTGGTCCGGCTGCGATGCCTTTTCAAGAGAAGCCACGGCAAATTGCGGCCCAAGGGGTCTTCGTCCATGCCTCGCATCCTCGGTCTCGATCATGGCACGCGGCGGGTAGGGGCGGCCCTGAGCGATCCGGGCCGGACGATCGCCTTTCCGGTCGAGGTCTACGGATTGCGCGGGGCCAGAGCACGATGCCAGTCATTACCGCGAGCTCGTCGAGGAGAACGAGGTCGAGCGAATCGTCATCGGCCTGCCGCTGCATACCAGCGGGCGGGAGGGTCAGAGCGCCGCGCTGGCCCGCAACTTCGGCGACTGGCTGGGCGAGGTCACCAAGCGACCGGTCATCTATTACGACGAGCGATATTCCACGGTCGAGGCCGAGCAGCGATTGCTCGACGCCGGCCTGAAGCGAGAGAAACGGAAGGCCCTGCGCGACCAGCTCGCCGCCCAGATCATGCTTCAGGACTACCTCGACGCCGGTTGTCCCGAGACGGAGGCCCCGGCGGTTCCATTGGCCGATCCGCAGGAGATTGACCCATCAGCACGTTGATCATCGGCTGCGGCTACCTGGGCCAGCGTTTGGGTGTCTTGCTCCTCCGGGACGGCGTCCGCGTTTTCGGGACGGTCCGATCGTCGGGTCGCGCGGCGGAAATCGCTGGCCTGGGCATCGAGCCCATTATCGCCGACGTGCTCCAGCCCGATTCCTTGCGCGGCCTGCCCCGGGCTCATCGCGTCTTCTACTGCGTGGGGTTCGACCGCGCCGCGGGGGCCGCAATGCGTGCCGTCTACGTGGATGGGTTGCAAAACGTCCTCGAAAACCTGCCGCCTTCGGTGGGGCGGTTCGTCTATGCCAGCTCGACGGGCGTTTACGGTCAGGCGGGTGGCGAGTGGGTTGACGAGGACTCGCCAACTTGTCCTCTGCACGAATCGGGAAAGGTCTGCCTGGAGGCCGAGGGGCGCATTCGCGCCTGGACCGGTTCGGCGGTCGTCTTGCGGTTTGCGGGCCTCTACGGGCCGGGCCGGATCGTGCGACGGACGATCCTGGAGCGGGGCGAGCCGATCCCCGGCGACCCGGACAAGTTCCTGAACCTAGTCCACATCGATGACGCCGCACGGGTGTCCGCGGCCGCCCTCGACGCCGACGAGCCCGAACCGATCTATGTGGTCGGAGACGACCGGCCGGTCACGCGCCGCGAGTATTACTCGGTGGCGGCGCGGGCTCTGGCGGCTCCGGAGCCTCGATTTGCAATGCCCATCCCCGGGAGTGCCGAGGCGGCCCGCGACGCAACCAACAAGCGGGTCGCGAATCATCGCATGAAGCGTGGGCTCGGGATCACGCTGCTCTATCCCGACATCACGACCGGGCTGCCCGCTACGTTGAGTGTGAGCTGATCAGGGACAAGCATCGCTCTCAACCCGTCGGTGCCGGTTCGACGTAACATCGGAGCGGTCCTTTGGATATTTCCATGCGCGGGTCCGGGCCGTAGGCGATGACCTGGTCGCGTTTCAGCTCCGCCAGCTCCTTGTGAGTCGTGTAGACGATGGCACGCCCGGTCGTATGGATCCGCCAGGTTAGCTCCTCCGCCTTGGGAAGCGGATGGCGGAAGAGCTTGACGAGCAACTCGATGACGTAGGGGAACGAGTGCTCCTCGTCGTTGAGGATCACGACATTGTAGGGGGGCAGGCGCCGCGTTTGCGGCGGCTCGGTGGTGACTTCGGGCTCGATGACGGCAGTGGCCGATTGTTGCTCGCCAGCCATTACGTAAGGCTCCCGCAAAGCGATTGTGCGAGTTCAGTCGCCCTTTAGTTTATACTCTATTCTTCCTGGTGACAAAGTGAATCTGCGGGTTTTGCTCCGAGCCAGTGGCGAGGCGACAGGAGGGTCGAGATGCGGGGGATGAGCCCGGGTACGGCATTGCGTCAACTCCAGCAGGCCCAGGCCGGTCTGAAGCGGGCGCGTCAGCTATTGAAGCAGGCCAGGGAACAGGAGGGGGCCTCGACCGCCGTCTTCGAGGCCGGATGGGCGAGCTTGATTCAGTCCCATCGGTTGATGGCGGAGATTCCACCCGAGGCGGCCGACGAGGCCGTGCTGACCAAACAACTGGCGGTCCAGCGGTATGCAACGGCCTTGCTGGTCCGACTGCGCCGGCTGCAAAGGGGCGGTGGGATCGATCCGGAGGCGTTCTCCGACGACGATGGGTTCGACGACACGGATATCGAGGACTGAAACGGGATGGCACGTCCACAACCCCCCCGATCGGCCGCCAGGACCGGATCCGAGTCCCGCGCCGAGGTTCCCCGACCGCAGCCTGACGCCAGAAGAGACCCTGCCGACCATGGCGATCCGCTCGGCCGGCAACCATACATTCGTCTATCGCAAGATGGTCGAGGGGCCGGTCGGGGCGGCCGCTCCCAATCACGGCGACCTGGTGCGGGTCGTCGACCGCGACGGCCAGCAGCTCGGCTACGCGCTCTGGAACGGCCGGTCGCAGATCAGCCTGAGGTTCCTGTCGCGCCGGGCCGAGCCGCCGGGCCCGGAATTCTGGGCCCGTCGCATCGACGAGGCCGTGGCCTTGCGGACGTCGGTCCTTGGCCTGGACCGGGAGACCGATGCCTACCGCGTTGTCCACGCCGAGGGCGATGGCCTCAGCGGCCTGATCGTCGACCGGTTCGCCGACGTCCTCTCGGTCGAGATCTTCAGCCTGGGCATGTACCAGCGGATCGGGCCGATCCTGTCGCTCCTCGCCGATCGGTTGGGCACGGCGCATTTCCGCGTGGGCGTCGACGAACGGATCGCACTCCAGGAAGACTTCACCGGCCGCCCGCTGGTCAGTTCGCAACTGCCCCCCCGCGTGACCATCCAGGAGCACGGGATCCGCTATCGCATCCATTTCGAGGAATCGCACAAGACCGGCTTCTTCTGCGACCAGCGCGATAACCGCCGCGACCTGGCGCGGTTCTGCGCGGGGCGGTCCGTGCTGGACCTGTGCTGCTACACCGGCGGCTTCGGGCTCAACGCCCTGATTCGAGGCCAGGCGCGGGCAGGTCACGTGCGTCGACCTGGACGAGAAGGCCGTGGCCCTGGCGCGCGAGAACGGCAACGCCAACCAGGTTCGCCTCGACGTCGTCCACGCCGACGCCTTCGGCTACCTGCGGCAGATGGCAATGAACGGCAACAGTTACGGAGTTATCGTGCTCGATCCGCCCAAGTTGATCCCCGACCGCGACGAGATCGCGCCAGGGAAGCGGAAGTATTTTGATCTGAACGTGATGGCGATGAAGCTGGTCGAGCCGGGGGGCGTGCTGGTCACCTGCTCGTGCTCGGGGCTGCTCCCTGCCCCGGACTTCCTCGGCCTGCTCCGCGCCGCGGCCCGGAAGGCGGAGCGCCCGGCCCAGATCCTGGCCTTCGGCGGCGCGGCCGCCGACCACCCCGTCGCGCTCGACACACCCGAAGGGTCCTACCTCAAAGTCGCCTGGCTCCGGATCGGCGAGCCGGCCGGATGATTAAATAGAAATTTCATCAACGTGTTCGGTACGAGTCTCTAGAATGACACAAGATCCGAAGACGCTGCCGATCGGCAAGTTGGCGAAGTACGGTTACTTCGAAGAGTTGTGTCGCAGAGCGGCTGTCATCGAAAACCTGGACCTCGCCTACGTCTTCGACCGCGCCGTCACCGACTTCAGAACGGTGAAACGCAAATCTGATCATCAACGCATATTACAATGGTGCATCGATCGAGGGCTCGACCTCGACGCTCGCGCCGGCTGGATGAACCAACCTGTCGTTTGCCTCGCGGCCCAGTATGGAAACAACGAAATCATCGAGTCCATGATGGGCAAGGGACTCCCAGACAATCCCTTCGCTCGGGCATCTGTCGGGGACCTCGAATTCCTGCAAGGTCATGCGTCCCGGCACCGGCTGTCCGATCTGAAAGATGAAAATGGGTTCAACCTGTTATTCTACTGTGCGGGTTCGGGTCTGGGCCGACGCGACGAGCACATGAAAAGACGATTGACCGAGGTTTGCCGTCTCTTGCTCGACCACCGAGTTAGCCCGAGGCATGAGGAGGAAAGCGGAATGTGGGCCTTTCCGGCGTTTCTTTGCGCCTGGTGGGGCGGCAACGAGGAGGTGATGCGTCTGCTACTTGACCACGGAGGACTGAGGGCCGACCGATTTCAGCAAGTGCTGGAGTGGTCGCTGGAGCCACATGTGCGCAGCGGAGATCCCTTTTACCACATTGCAAGAATCGTTCTCGACTACGGATTCGACATCAACATGCGGCCTGAACGTGGGCGCACCCTTCTGCATGGGGCAGCCAACCGAGGAACAGTCAAGGCTGTGAGGTGGCTCTTGCAGAATGGGGCCGACCCGAACGCTCTGGACGGAGGCGGGCGGACACCGCTCCATGTCTGCGCTGAGAGGAATACGTCCACATCGGTGCTCGAGCTCTTGCTCGAGGCCGGTTCCGAACTGAACGCGAGAGACCCATCAGGAAGGACGCCGCTCGACTACGCTCGTGCAAAGAAACGTGTGAAGGTCGTTGCCTACCTCGCATCGATCGGAGCGAACTGACGGGCAACTGGAGGAGGACTGACGAGATGCTTTGAACTCTCTCGAGTCAGCGAGACCAACGTCTTGGCCCGACACCGAGGTCATTCCGTAAGTCGCATCCCTGAAACGACAAATCAAGCCGAAGAGGAAGTCATGGCCCTCGATCGGGCCTGACTCTCGAAATAGGTGGTGGCGCCCCCCTCCAGGCCCTGCTCCGGGGTGACGCACGCAAAGAGGTGCATGAGCCGCGCGATGATCCCCGTCCAGCCGGTCTGGTGGCTGGCTCCGAGCCCGGCCCCGTTATCGCCGTGGAAATACTCGTAGAACAGCAGGCAATCGCGCCAGTGCGGGTCCTCCTGGAACTTCCGGGTGCCGCCATGGACCGGACGCCGACCATCGGGACCTTTCAGGAAGATCCGGCCAGCCGACGCGCGATCTCCTCGGCCACTTGGTAGAGGTTCATCCTCCGGCCGGAGCCGGTGGGACATTCGACGGTGAAATCGTTGCCGTAGTAGAGGTAGTACTGGAGCAGGGCCCGGATGATCAGGGCATTGACCGGCGTCCAGATCGGTCCGCGCCAGTTCGAGTTGCCGCCGAACATCCCCGTATCCGACTCCGCGGGCAGATAGGCGACGCGGTATTCCTGGCCGCCGGCCTGGATCAGATAAGGGTGGTCGGCATGGTAGCGCGAGAGCGAGCGGATGCCGTAGGGGCTCGAGGAACTCCTGCTCGTCGAGCATCTTCGCCAGCACCCGCCGCAGCCGGGTCTCGTTCAGGATGGAACCGAGCCGCCGGCCGCGCAACCCCAAGCTTGAGCGGGTCGTGGATCGCCGCGGCGAGCTCGGGGCGAGCGGCGAGGAACGACTCGAATCGCCCGGCAATTTCGGGGACTTTTCGCCAGCAGGTCTCCCTCGAAGGTCGTGGTCGCGCACAGGGGAAGGAGACCGACCATGGAGCGGACCTTGAGCCGCTCGGCGCAGGCCGTCGGGCAACCGGAGCACGTCGTAGTAGAAGCCGTCCTCCTCGTCCCACATCCCGGTATCCTGGCCCAGGTGCCCCATCGCCGAGGCGATCCAGAGGAAGTGCTCGCTGAACTTCAGCGCCATGTCCTCGTAGTCGGGATCGGTCGGCGCCAGCTCCACGGCGATCTCGAGCATGTTCTGGCAGAAAAGGGCCATCCAGGCGGTGCCGTCGGCCTGCTCCAGGTAGCCGCCGGTCGGCAACGGCGCGCTGCGATCGAACACGCCGATGTTGTCGAGCCCCAGGAAGCCGCCCTCGAAGACGTTCCGCCCGGAACGATCCTTGCGGTTCACCCACCACGTGAAGTTCAGCAAGAGCTTCTGGAAGCAGCTCTTGAGCCACTCCCTGTCGCCTTCCCCGCGCTGTGCCTTTTCGAGGCGGTAGGTGAAGATGGTGGACCAGGCATGCACCGGCGGGTTGACGTCGCCGAAGTTCCACTCGTAGGCCGGGATCTGGCCGTTGGGGTGCATGTACCGCTCACGCAGCATCAGCCGCAGTTGCTGCTTGCCGAAGTCGGGATCGACGAGCGGTCAGCGCCAGCACATGGAAGGCCAGGTCCCACGCCGCGTACCAGGGATACTCCCACTTGTCGGGCATGGAGATCACGTCGCCGTTGAACATGTGGTGCCAGTGATCGTTGCGCGGCGGCGGCCTTGCGCGTGGCCTTGAAGGGGTCGGAGCCGCGTTCTTCCAGCCACTTGTCGACGTCGTAGTGATAGAACTGCTTGCTCCAGAGCATTCCCGCCAGGGCCTGGCGAATGACGTTGGCCGCGTCGGCGTCGAGCGACTTCGGCGTGATGGCGGCATAGAACTCGTCCGCCTCGTTGCGCCGCTCGCTGGATCACTCGATCAAAGGCGCTGCCGAACGGCGTGCCGGAATTCGCCGTTGTGCCGGGCGAAGGACCCGGGGGCGACGTCGGAGAGGCGGAGGCGCACCTGCCGGCACTGGCCGGGGCCGACCTCGAGCTGGTAGTGGGCCGCCACCTTCGTGCCCGGTTTGCTCCGGATTCAGCAGGCCTTCCCGGCCATGGACGATGAAGTCGTTGATGCTGTCCTTGACGTACGGGGACCGGTTGGCGACGCCGAAGATGCGCTGGGTGTTGGTCTCGTTCTCGGTGAAAAGGAGCGGCACGTCCCCTTCGCAGAAGAGGAAGCGTTCCCCGAGCGTGGCGCTCGACGGCCTTGACGACACTGCCCGTCGTGGCGCTGGTGGACCGCTGGAGGGTCGGCCTGTCGGGGTTGCCGTGCCAGGACCACTGGTTCCGGAACCAGAGCGTCGGCAGCACGTGGAGCGTGAGCCGGTTCGGGGCCTCGGTTGTGGACGCTGATCAGGATCAGGATGTCCTCGGGAGCCGCCTTGGCGTACTCCACGAACACGTCCCAGTAGCGATCGTCGTCGAAGGCGCCCGTGTCGAGCAGCTCGTACTCGAATTCGTGGCGGCTCCGGCGGCGGCTGGTGTCGACAAGGTCGGCGTATGGGAAGGGGCCCTGCGGGTACTTGTAGAGCTGCTTCATGTAGGAGTGGGTCGGCGTGTTGTCGAGGTAGAAGTAATACTCCTTGACGTCCTCCCCATGATTGCTCTCGCTGTTGGTCAGGCCGAAGAGGCGTTCCTTGAGGATCGGGTCCCGCCCGTTCCAGAGGGCGCAGGGCGAAGCAGAGCCGCTGCCGGTCATCGGAGATGCCGGCCAGGCCGTCCTCGCCCCAGCGATAGGCGCGGGAGCGCGCCTGGTCGTGGGTGAAATAGTTCCAGGCGTCTCCGCCTTCGCTGTAGTCCTCGCGGACGGTCCCCCACTGCCGCTCGCTGAGATAGGGTCCCCACTTCTTCCAGGGGACGTCTTGCTCGCGGACTGCGTCGAGTCGGTCGTGTTCGCGTGTCACGGTATACCCGCGATCGTTCAAAAGGGCAGGCCCAGCATGTCCTTGTAATGTCCGGGAACCGGCTCGAGGTCCATCTCCGCGCTCGGGCTGGAAGCGGTTGACGATGGTCCCACGGGTTGGCTACGGAGGGGACAAGCCAGAATTGCCTTCGGGGTCGCGCACGATCCACTGCCGGCTCGCCCGGTCCGCGAAAACGGCCACCAGTTGCTTCCGTAATGTGGTCATGGTTCGCTCCGTCTTGGGTTGCTAGGTCCGTGGATCGAAATCGTGCGGTGCGTTGCGGCACCCTGTGGTGTTGGTAGAGTCGAACTTTCCGGTCCCGAGAGTCGATGCCGGGAATCGACTCTGCCACCCACGATGACTCAGATTCTAGCACTCTCCTGCCGGGTCACGCCAATCAATTTGCCTCCACGCGGGGGAGCTGACCGAAGCCAAGCACCAGGGTGATTCCGTTGAGCCCGCGGAAGAGCCAGTTGATCCCCACGAACCGACCGATCACCCACAAGGCCAACGCCGGCAACTCCCACCAGATCATGATACCAAGGACCAAGTGCATGCCGCCGCTCACGAGCGGGCCGCCCCACTCCGCGAAGCGGTAGCTCAGGGCCGCCACGATCTTGAAGGTCCCGCCGACCATCAGAATCGGTGCGATCGCGAACCTGGAATCCGGGACGGCACGACGTTTCCGCGACGAATGGTGGACCCGATCATTTCGTCAGCGGCTGACGGCGATCGATTGACGGAACAGCCTCAGACTGAAGACAAAGAGCAAGAGCCCGATGCCGGTGACGGCCAGGAACTGCGGCCAGACCGTCTCCAGGCCGGCGCCGCGGTAGATGATGGCCTGCGAGAAGGCGACGAAGTGCCGCGAAGGCAGGACCAGCGTGAGCCGCTGCATCCACACGGGCTGGCTCTCGATCGGCGTATTCCCGCCCGACAGCAACTGGAGCACGATGATCAGCAGGATGATCAAGAGCGCGAACTGCGCCATGGACCGCGTGATGGTCCCGAGGAAGATCCCGAGCGCGGTCCCGAAGAACAGGTAGAGGACCACGCCCGCCAGGAAGAGCGCGGGCGACCCGGCGATGGGGACCGCGAGGAGCGTCCGGACGACCAGGAAGAGCGAAGCGGTCACGGCGACCAGGACAACGAGGCCGTTCGCCCAGACCTTCGCGAGCGCGATCTCGAAGGCCGAGAGCGGCATGACCAGCATGTGCTCGATCGTCCCGTGCTCGCGCTCGCGGATCAGCGCCGCACCGGTCAGGATCATCGTGAGCGTGGTCACCTGGTTGATGATGGCCACGATGCTGGTGAACCACGACGTGTCCCCGTTGGGGTTATAGGCCTTGCGGACGACGACCGAGACGGGGACCTCCGGCTTGTTCTCCGACCGCCTGAGGTAGCTCAGGACCTGATCAGTGAGGATATTCCGGATGTAACCGGCGCCGATGCTCGCCTGCTGCATGGCGGTCGCGTCGATGTTGACCTGCAACTCGGGACCGCGGCCCGCGCGGACGTCGGCTTCGAAGTGGGGGGGCACGACCACGACGAACATGAAACTCCCGTTATCCATCAACCGATCGGCCTCGTCGGCCTTGATCGCTTGCGGGTGCTTGAATCGCGGGGGGTAGAACGACTCGAACAGCCGCTTCGAGAGCGTGGACTGGTCCTCGTCGACGAAAGCGATCGACGCATTGTGGACCTCGGACGACGTTCCTTTCGCCTGGGTGTAGATGGCAAACGTGAATGCGTAGATGACGAAGATCACGAGCACGGTGTCGCGCTGGAGGCTCCGCAGCTCCTTGGTCCCGAGCCAGAAAATATTGGCCAACCGTTTCATGGTCACGACTCCTGGCCCTTGAGGGCGGCGGCTGTCAGCACGGTCAACACCGGGATGAAGAGGGCCAGGGCCAGGACGTCGCCCGCGAGCAGGCGCGGGCCGAGCGCCTTCGTGAAGGCCCCGACGCTCGCGTGCATGTAGTAAGTCGTCGGCCAGAGCGAGCCCACCAACTCGCGCCCGCCCTTCCAGGGTCGAGACCGGCTGCAGCATCCCGGAGAACTGGGTCGTCGGCAGGATCGTCAGGATCGCCGTGACGAAGACCGCGGCGACCTGGCTGGGCGTGAAGGTCGAGACCAGCAGGCCGATCCCCGTGGTCGCGGTCACGTACAGCAATGCGCAGAGCGTCAGCGTCAGGCCGCTCCCCTTGAGCGGCACCTGGAAAACGACGATCGCCATGAGCATCAAGATCACGTAATTGATCATCCCGATCGCGATGTACGGGAGCTGCTTGCCCAGCAGGAACTCGAGCCGCGTGGTAGGCGTCACGTAGAAGTTGATGATGGAGCCGAGCTCCTTCTCCCGCACGACGCTCACCGCCATGAGGATGGCCGGGATCAGGATCAGCAGGATCGGCGGGATACTCGGCACGATGGCGTAGACGCTCTCGAAGCTCGGGTTGTAGAGGTAGCGCGACTGGATCGAGCCGTGGCGCTGCGACGACCTGGCGCCGGGCGAGGCGTTGGGGTTCCGGGTGGCGAAAAGCTGATTCACACTGGTGACGTATTGCTTGATGGTCTCGGCGCGAAACGGGTTGGCCCCGTCGACCACGGCGGAGACCTCGGGACTCGCGTCTCGTTTGAAGTTGCGACCGAACTCCGTCGGCATTTCGATCGCCAGCGAGATGTCGTTCGCCCGCAACCTCTGTTCCATCTTCCCGCTGGCTGCGGAGCGGGCGCTGGGGGAGGAACGACGGCGAACTCTCGAACTCGGCGAGGTAGGCCCGGCTCTCCGGCGTCTGGTCGAGATCCAGGGCCGCCAAGCGGATGTTCTCGACGTCGGTCGTGATCCCGAACCCGAACGCCAGCATCAGTACCAACGAGCCGACGAACGCGAACGCGAGCCGCACCGGGTCGCGCAGGATCTCGAGCGTCTCGCGCCGGCTGTAGGCTAAGAGGCGGCCGAGCTTGAAGGAGGACTGCGCCGCGGGATGCTCGCCCTGCGGGGTTGAAGGGGCGAGCGTCTCGGTCTGGACCGGCTCAGCCGCCTTCTGGTCCCCCTTGCTCGCCTCACTCGAGGCGTCGGCGATGTAGCCGATGAATGCCTCCTCCAGTACGTCCGTCCCGCGCGCGGCCATCAGGGCTTTCGGGGTGTCACACGCCAGCACGACCCCCGCGTGCATCAAGGAGATGCGGTCGCAGCGCATCGCCTCGTTCATGAAGTGGGTTGAGATGAAGATCGTGACCTGCTTTTCGCGCGAGAGCTCGATCAGCAATTCCCAGAACTCGTCGCGTGCCACCGGGTCGACACCGGACGTCGGCTCGTCGAGGATCAGCATCTCCGGGTCGTGGATGATCGCCACCGCGAGCGAGAGCCGCTGGCGCACGCCGAGCGGGATCGATTCGGGGAGGTCGTCGACGTACTGCGCGAGCCCGAAGCGCTGGACCAGCTCGTCGATCCGGGATTGCCTCGACTCGGGAGGCAAGTGATAGAGGCGGGCGTGGATCCAGAGGTTCTGGGCGACCGTCAGCTCGCCGTAGAGGGAGAACGCCTGCGACATGTAGCCGACGCGCATGCGGGCGTCGTTGTTCTTGGGGTCTACGGGCTTGCCGAAGAGTATCGCCTCTCCTTCGGTCGCGGGCAGGAGGCCAGTCAGCATCTTCATGGTCGTCGACTTGCCGCAGCCGTTGGAGCCGAGGAAGCCGAAGATCTCGCCGCGTTCGATCGTGAAGTTCACCGCGTTGACGGCCGTGAACGTTCCGAAGCGGCGCGTGAGGTTCTTGGCCACGATGGCCGGCTCGGCGTCGGTGTGGACGCGAGGAGGGATGGTCAAACGCCGCCCCGAGCCACGTTTCCCCTCGGGCAACAGGGCCACGAAGGTCTCTTCCAGGTTCTCGGTTCCCGTCCTTTGCTTGAGCTCTTGAGGGGTGCCCGTGGCCAGAATCCGCCCGGCATCCATCGCGATCAGCCAGTCGAAGCGATCGGCTTCATCCATATAGGCCGTCGAGACGAGCACGCTCATCCCCGGCCTGCCGGCGCGGATGTTGTCGACGAGCGTCCAGAATTGCTGACGCGAGAGCGGGTCGACGCCCGTCGTGGGCTCGTCGAGAATGAGCAGGTCCGGGTCGTGAATCAACGACGAGCAGAGCCCGACCTTCTGCTTCATGCCCCCCGACAGCTTCCCGGCCGGCCGGTTCGGGAAAGGGTCGAGCCCGGTCGCCTTCAGGAGCCCGTCGATCCGCTTGCGACGCTCCGCGCGGGAGAGCCCGAACAGTTGTGCGAAGAAGTCGATGTTCTCGAAGACGCTCAGCTCGAAGTACAGGTTCTTGCCGAGCCCTTGCGGCATGTAGGCGATGAGCGGGCAGACGGCGTTGCGGTGCCGGCGGTCCGCGATGTCGCCGCCCAGCACCTGGACCTTTCCGGACTGGATCTTCTTCGCGCCGGCGATGATCCCCATGAGAGTCGACTTACCGACGCCGTCGGGGCCGATCAGGCCGACCATACAACCGGACGGGATCTCGGCCGCCACCGAATCGAGCGCGCACGCCTTCCCGTAGCGGTGTGTGAGGTCGGTGATGCTTGCGACGGGTTTGGTCAGGGTTGGCATCGGGATACCCGCGGTCAGGGCTTGGGAGGAAAGTGCCGTTCCAGGAATGCGGGCCAGGCGACCGTGTCGTCGAGGCGCACGTAGCCCATGCCCCGGACTCCGGTCTTGATCCGCTCGATGTAGGGGAGCACCAGCTCAGGCGGCACCTGGAGCTTGATGCGGAACATGAGCTTGTCGCGCTCGCTGCGCGTTTCGACTTGCTTCGGGGTGAACTGGGCTTCGGGCGAGACGTAGCTGACTTTCGCCTGCGCGGCGTATTCGGGCCGGGCGTCGAGCACGATGCGGGCGTCGGCCCCGATCTTGACCCGGGCGGCCTCTTGCGCGGGGAGGTACATTTCCATGTACACGTCGCCCAGGTTGACGAGCGTCAGGATCTTCCCGCCGAGCGGAACGACCTCGGCCGGCTCGGCGAGCCGGTAGAGGACTCGCCCCTTGACCGGCGATTTGAGGGTGGCATCGTCGATCGTCGCCTCCGTTCGCTTCACTTCCGCCGCGGCCGCGTTGATCGACTGGTTCGCTGTGTTCAGCTTGGCCTTGGACCCTTCGAGTGAGGCTTTCGCCGTCTCCAGGCGGGTCCTGTACCGGTCGTACTCCTCCCGTGCGACGACTTTGCGTTCGAACAAGGCTCTTGCTGCGCTTGAATTCCACATCCGCCAGGTTCAGTTGGCTTTCGTCTTTCGTGATCTCGGTTTTGACTTCGGCGGCGGCTTGTTCGCTTTCGGCGAGTTTCGCTTTGTCCTTCTCGAGCTCGGCCTCAAGCTCGTCGTGTCCATCTTGACGAGGACCTGTCCCTCCTCGACCAGGTCTCCCTCCCGCGCCAGGATCTCCTTGATCCGCCCGCCGTATTTGGCGGCCACGTCGACCTGGACGGACTCGATCCTGCCGTTCCCCGAGACGATGCCGGTCGGCAGGGCGGCTCGCCTGCGAGAGCTTCCACCACCGCCACGCGGCCGCCGAACCCGCTCCCACGAGCCCTATCAGGACGAGGGCCCAGATAAATCTTCTTCATAAATCACTCTCCACTTTGATGTGAATGTGTCATCTGTGACGATGATGGGGGCAATTTATTTGCTGCTGGCGAGGAGCTCGCTTCGATTCGGCCGGTCGATATCAGCATCACGACCGAGCGGGCACCGACTCGATAGCTGTTGCCCGGGATCGTCGGTGCCGTCTGCCAGGGGACGATGTCGTTCGGCGAATCGAGGGCCGTGTCGATCCAGCGTCGCCATGAAGCCCCTTCGCCGACGACCGGCAACTCGAACTCGAGCGGCTCCCAGTAGGCGTTCAGGATGAAATGTAAGAAGATCCCCTCCCTGCGAAGCTCCGCGCCCAGGGCGATGCTGTGCGAAGACTCGCCCCAATCCGGCTCATGCAGTTTCACGCCATGCCAGGCCCTGTTCGCCTCCCGCAGGAAGGTGTTGAGGCTCACGCGTTGACGCTCATGCTCCACGTCCCGCAGCGATCGCCTCGCGGCCAGAAGGCTCACGAAACGATGGACATCGGCGTGCTTCTCCAGGAGCGACCAGTCGAACCAGGTGGAGGGGTCGTCGTGGCAGTAGGCGTTGTTGTTGCCCTGTTGCGTGCGCCGGACCTCATCCCCCATCAAGATCATCGGGACTCCCAGCGACATCAGGGTGAGAGTCAGGCCATTCTTCACCTGGCGATTACGCAGCCTTTCGACCTCAGAGTCCTCGGTCGGGCCTTCGATTCCGCAGTTCCAGCTCCGGTTGTCGTCGGCGCCGTCGCGGTTGTTCTCGCCGTTGGCCTCGTTATGCTTATCGTTGTAGGAAACGAGGTCGTTGAGCGTGAAGCCATCGTGGCATGTTACGAAGTTGACGCTCTGTTCGGCCTCGCGCTCTTTGTGGCCGTAGACTTCGGGACTTCCTACCAGCCGGTCCGCGACGCGCCGCACCGTCCCAGGCGCGCCGCGGAGGAAGTCGCGAACGTCGTCGCGGAAGCGGCCGTTCCACTCCTTCCAGGCGTCGCCCACGAAGCTTCCGACCTGGTAGAGCCCGGCGGCGTCCCACGCCTCGGCGATGAGCTTCGTGCCGGCCAGCGCCGGGTCCGACTCGATATCCCAGAGGACTGGCGGGTTCGGCATCGGACGCCCCGAGTGGTCGCGGGCCAGGATCGACGCCAGGTCGAACCGAAAGCCGTCGACGTGCATCTCCTCGACCCAGTAGCGCAGACTGTCCACGATCATCCGGCGGACGATCGGCTGGTTTCCGTTCAGAGTATTCCCGCAACCGGTATAGTCGGCGTATCGCGAGCCGCCCTCTTCGAGGATGTAGTAAGTCGGGTTGTCGATCCCACGGAGACTGAGCGTCGGCCCCGTGTGATCGCCCTCGGCGGTGTGGTTGAACACCACGTCGAGGATGACCTCGATGCCCGCCCGGTGGAGGGCTTTCACCATGTCTCGGAACTCATCGACGGGGCCGAGAGAGTCGCGGCGCGAGCTATAGGCCGGGTGCGGCGCGAAGAAGGACACGGGCTGATAACCCCAGTAGTTCACCAGGCCCGGCGGGCACGCCTGTGGGTCAAACGCAAACACAGGCAGCAACTCCACGGCGGTGATCCCGAGTCCGTTCAGATAGGGAATCTTCTCGATCAGCCCGGCGAACGTGCCGCGGGACTTCTCTGTGACCCCGGAATTCGGGTGGCGCGTAAATCCTCGGACGTGCATCTCGTAAATGATGGTGCGTGAAGAGGGCCGGCTCAGCGGGAGGTCGCCCTCCCAGTCGTACGCGCCCGGATCGACGACCACGCTTTTCATTGCCGTCGCCGCGTTGTCGCCCGCTTGTTTCGCGGCCTCGCGGTCGTAGTTCTTGGGGATGACAACCCCCCGCCCGTACGGGTCGATCAGGACCTTGGCCGGATCGAACCGCAGACCCCTCTCGGGGGCCGACGGCCCCTCGACCCGGTAGCCATAGATCTGTCCCGGCGGTACTCCTGGCACGAACACGTGCCAGTAGTGGTAGGTCCGGTTCGTCACTGGATCGATCGGGATCACGCGGGACGGACTGGCGTCGTCCTCCCGGTCAAATAGCAGGAGTTCAACCCCCGTGGCGGTGCGCGAGAACAGGCTGAAGTTGACGCCCCCCTCGATGACGGTGGCGCCCAAGGGATAGCTTCGGCCAATGCTCTCGGCGGAGGCACTGGGGGGGGAACTGCGCTGGATCTGCTTGGCGACCGTCACGACCCTGCTCCCTTCTGCAGCCGGTCCCGCGTGCCGGGACGAAGTGGCCATGGTCTGCTCGACTTACTCTCGCGGGTGGGCGACCTGGTTCCAGATGCTGATAATCGGCTCGTCTCGGCTCTTGTGTTCGAAGGCGAGCACACCCACGCTCGCGGGTCGGCAGTAGAAGAACCGCCCAGCCCTCGGCGGCAGGCCGAGCCATCGAGCCGCGATCATTCTGATGATGTGTCCACTCGAAAATGCGAGAACATCCCCCTCGATACCCATGACGCGGGCGATGATCCGATCGGCTCGGGCGGCGACATCTTCGGGGGACTCGCCTTCGGGGCAGCCGTCACGAAAAAGCTCCCAGGTGGGCCGTTCCCTCTGAATTTCCCGAAGAACCAGCCCCTCGTAGCGCCCGTAATCCCACTCGACGAGGTCGGGATCGACCGTCGCGACCGCTCCAAAACCAGCGAGTTCGCAAGTCCTCGAGGCGCGCTGGAGGGGGCTGGTGAAGACGGACGCGAAGGAGAATCGCCTCAATCGCTCACCGAATTGGCGGGCGCGGTCCTCGCCGACCGCGTTCAAGGGGATATCGGTCCGCCCGGTGCGCTGTCGGGAATCGGTCCAGGCCGTGTCGCCGTGCCTGGCGAGGAACAATCGCGGCAACTCGGATGGCATGGGCTCTCCTTGAGGTGACGACGGCCGGCCGCGAGTCTGCGCCCGGCCTCGATCTTGATCCTAGACGTTGTCGCCTTCGGTGGTTGTGGACCCCTTGGAAGCCGCCCCCGCCAACCCCCACCTCCAGCCGCTGATCGCCGGCATGTCATCGCCGTGTCGTTCGATGTACTCCTTGTGCTCGATCAGCTTCTCGTGGATCGCCTGCTTGAAGTAGGCCGCGCGGGAGCCGAGTTGGGGAAGCCGATCGATCACGTCCTCCACCAGATGGAACCGGTCGAGGTCGTTGAGGACCACCATGTCGAAGGGCGTTGTCGTCGTACCCTCCTCCTTGTAGCCGCGGACGTGCAGGTTCTTGTGGTTGGTCCGCCGGTACGTCAACCGGTGGATGAGCCAGGGGTAGCCGTGGAAGGCGAAGATGATCGGCTTGTCCTTTGTGAACAGGGCGTCGAAGTCCGCGTCGGAAAGCCCGTGCGGGTGCTCGCTCGCCGGCTGGAGCTTCATCAGGTTCACGACGTTGACCACCCGCACCTTGAGTTCGGGCAGGTGCTGGCGCAGCAACTCGACTGCCGCCAGCGTCTCCAGGGTCGGCACGTCGCCGCAGCAGGCCATGACCACGTCCGGCTCGCCGCCTTTGTCGTTACTGGCCCAATCCCAGATGCCGAGCCCGGCGTGCAATGCTTGATGGCCTGATCCATGGTCAACCACTGCGGCGCGGGTTGCTTCCCGGCGATGACGACGTTCACGTAGTTCCGGCTGCGCATGCAGTGATCGGTGACCGACAGAAGCGTGTTGGCGTCCGGAGGCAGATAGACCCGGACGACGGAGGCCTTTTTGTTGACGACGTGGTCGATGAAGCCGGGGTCCTGGTGGCTCAAGCCGTTATGATCCTGCCGCCAAACGTGCGAACTGAGCAGGTAGTTCAACGACGCGATCGGCCGGCGCCAGGGAATGTCGTGGCACACCTTCAGCCACTTGGCGTGCTGGTTGAACATCGAGTCGATGATGTGGATGAACGCTTCGTAGCACGAGAAGAACCCATGCCGGCCGGTCAGCAGGTATCCCTCCAGCCAGCCCTGGCACTGGTGTTCGCTGAGCACCTCCATCACCCGGCCGTCCGGCGACAGGTGGTCGTCTTCCGGGTAGATGTCGGCCATGTAGCAGCGGTTGGTCACCTCGAGCACGTCCTGCCAACGGTTCGAGTTGTTTTCGTCCGGGCTGAACAGGCGCAGGTTCTTGCTGTCCAGGTTTTGCTTCATGATGTCCCGGAGAAACCTGCCCATCTCGCGGGTCGATTCGGCGTCGATTGCCCCAGGGCTGGGCACTTTGACGGCATAGTCGCGGAAGTCCGGCATCTTCAGGTCTCGGAGCAGCAGGCCGCCGTTGGCGTGCGGGTTGTCGCTCATCCGTCGGTGGCCCTTCGGAGCCAATTCGGCCAGTTCGGGCTTGAGCCGCCCCTCCGCGTCGAACAGCTCTTCGGGCCGGTAGCTCTTCATCCACTGTTCGAGGATGCGAATGTGCTCGGGCTTGTCCATGTCGCCCATCGGCACCTGATGCGAGCGCCAGTAGTCCTCGCACTTCTTGCCGTCGATCTCCGGCGGACAGGTCCAGCCCTTCGGCGTGCGGAAGACGATCATCGGCCAGGCCGGTCGCTTCACGACGCCCTTGGTACGGGCGTCAGCCCAGATCTGCTTGATCTCCGCCACCACCGTGTCGAGCACTCCAGCCAACTGCTGTTGGACCGCCGCCGGGTCGTGTCCCTCGACGAAGTACGGCTTGTAGCCCATGCCCTCGAAGAACTTCTGCAGTTCGTCCTTCGGGATGCGGGCGAGGAAGCAGGGGTTGGCGATCTTGTAGCCGTTCAGATGGAGGATCGGGAGTACGCAGCCGTCTCGGGCCGGATTGAGGAACTTGTTGCCGTGCCAGCCGGTTGCGAGGGGTCCGGTCTCCGCCTCGCCGTCGCCGACGACACAGGCGACGATCAGGTCCGGGTTGTCGAACGCCGCCCCATAGGCGTGGCTGAGGGCGTACCCAAGCTCGCCACCCTCGTGAATGCTGCCCGGCGTCTCGGCGCGACATGGCTGGGGATGCCTCCCGGGAAGCTGAACTGCTTGAACAGCTTCCGCATCCCATCGGCGTCCTGGCCGATCTCCGGGTAGACCTCGCTGTAAGTCCCTTCCAGGTAGGCGTGAGCGACCAATGAAGGGCCGCCATGCCCCGGCCCGATGATGTAAATCATGTCCAGATCATCACGCTTGATGACCCGGTTGAGGTGCGTGCAAAGCATGTTGAGGCCCGGCGACGTGCCCCAGTGCCCGAGCAGGCGCGGCTTGATGTGCTCACGCTTGAGCGGCTCCCGCAGGAGCGGGTTGGCGAGCAGGTAGATCTGCCCGACCGAGAGATAATTCGAGGCCCGCCAGTAGGCGTCGAGCTTGCGGAGCTCGTCCGTCGACAGCGGTACCTGCTCGCCTCGAGAATCGCCCGACGGCATCGCGGCCTCGTGGCGTGATTGAATCATTGGCGTCGCGTCCATCCGTACGCTCCATAACAGGGTTTACCACAGTCGATGCGATCGTTGTTGGTAGTCATGTGTGCTGGACCCCGAGGCGAATCGTCTCCCTCGCGATCACGGTCTCCTCGTCGGTCCGTATCACTCGGACCCTGGTCGGGCTCGCGTCGGTGGAGATCATCGGTTCACCCGACGTGTTTCGCCCGTCGTCGAGGGCGATGCCCAGGAATTCAAGCCCTTCGCACGCGCGGCGGCGGACCTCGGGAGAATTCTCGCCGATGCCGCCGGAGAAGACGAGCGCGTCCAGCCCTCCCAGAACCGCGGCCATGGCCCCGACCCCCAATTTCACCCGGTAGCAGAAGACGTCGAACGCCTCGGCCGCGCGGAGGTCGGTCTCACGTCGGGCAACGAGGTCGCGCATGTCGGCACTCGTCTCCGAGACTCCCAGGAGGCCCGACTCCTGGTTGACCATGCGGTGGAACTGCTGGGGCGTCATTCCTTCGGCTTTGGCGAGGAACGCATTCAAACTTGGGTCGAGGTCGCCGCTGCGCGTTCCCATGACCAGGCCGGATGCGGGGGTGAACCCCATCGTCGTTTCCAGGCAGCGGCCCTCTCGCACCGCCGCCAGGCTCGCGCCCGAGCCGAGGTGCGCCAGGACGACCCGTCCCCGGGCCTCCGCCGAACCGGCGATCCGCTCCAGCTCCTCCATGAGATAGGCGTAAGAGAGCCCGTGGAACCCATACCGACGGATGCCGAGTCCCCAGTACTTGCGCGGGATCGGCACGATCTGGGCGGTCCTGGGCATCGTGCGGTGAAAGCCGGTGTCGAAGCAGGCGACCTGCGGCACACCGGGCACGGCACCACCGAAGGTCTCGATGAGGTTGATTTCGCCGGGCAGGTGTTCCGGATCGAGGGGGCTGATTCGCCGGAGTTGATCGAGCATCTGCGGGGTCACTCGCATCGGCTCGGTGAAGTGGACTCCGCCGTGGACGACCCGGTGCCCGACGGCCGCGATCGCGGCGAGCCCTGAGTCTCGTTCGAGGTGCTCGATCACTAGCCTGGCGGCCGCGGCCTGGTCCGGGGCCTCGACGGCGTGAGACTCCCTCCCGGAGCCGCCGATGCCGCTGACGACCAGCCGGGATTCCCCGCGACCGATCCGTTCGATTCGGCCGGAGAGGATCGGTTCGCTCGGGCCGGCCACCGGGTACAGAGCGAACTTCAGGCTGGATGAGCCGCCGTTGATCGTCAGGACGTAGGGCCTTGGCTTCCCTCCGACCGGTGGCGGGCCACCCGCCAGACCCGGATCGGCTGCCAGGTCGCCAACGTCGCTCATGGGGTTAATCCTTGTCGCTTCTCGAACTACCGGCGCGTCTCGTCGCGGATGAAGCTGTAACCGGCGTCACATCGAATTCGAGACGGTTTACGGTAGCTAGGAATCTGCGGGGGCGCACCTGTCAAGACTGACAGTCGGTGGGGGAAAAAGTTGCAGGGCTGGCGGCAATCCTATACGAACTCGCCCTGGACGCAGCATCGCCAGGGCGGAGCCACCTCATGTCACCCGGAGGTACATCGGGGCCGCAGGCGAGCCTACAGAAATCGCTCATCCCTGGCTGAGGGACGGGGAAATGAACCGACGACCGGCCAGTGCTTCCCTCAAGGCGGGAAGGAGGTCGGATGCGAGCCGGGACTTGACGACGTATCCGACTGCGCCGGCCGCGAGCGCTGCGCGAACATAATCCTCATCGCCGTGGACCGTCAGGAACACGAACTTCGACCGCGATCCGGCCGCCCGCAGCGACCGTACCGCCTCGATCCCGTCCAGGATAGGCATCGAAATGTCGAGCACCAAGACGTCGGGCGCGAGCCGGGCGGCTGCCTCTACCGCCGCCCGCCCGTCGCGGACAGTCTCGACCACTTCGAACTCCGGTTCGAGGAGTCGAGATTCGACTTCGAGGAACGCCTCGTGATCGTCGGCCAACAAGACACTGGCCCGGCTCACAGGTCCCTCCCGTCTGCTCCGGGGGCGTGAACGGCCTTGATCACTCCCCCGGATGGCCCGGGTGAGAAGGCCCACGGCGTGGGTCCATACCTAAAGAATATGAGTCCACGGGGGCGAGGTCTACTGGCAGAAGTGACAGGTTCTGCGAGGTAATATCGATAGGTGTGCGGCGGGACAATCTCGATCCGTGAGAGAAGGGTTAGCGGCGACAGCCGGGCGGCACGGCAGCCCCAATGTTCCTGGAAGCCGCGGTGCCAGAGGCGCTTGCTCGGGCGACCTGGTCACAAGGAGCGGACGGAATACATGGACTTCGTATCATTCCTCGACCATGGTCCGGGCCAGGGGGAGTGTGAGCCCGATGTTTTCGAACACGATCTTGAGCATCACCGTCAATGGCACGGCCAGCACCATCCCGACAAGGCCCCAGCACAGGCCCCAGAACGCCAGTGCGACCAACACCATGAGCGGGTTGAGGCCCACGGCGTGACCGGTCAGTCGTGGCTCGACGAAGTTGTTGGTCACGACGTGCACCAAGATCAGAAGCGCCAGTACCGCAACCGGCCGCCAGGGCGGCTCCAGTTCGAGGAACGCCAGCAAGACCGGGAGCACGAAGGCAACCAGGCTGCCCACATAAGGGATGAAATTGCCGACGAAGGCCAGGATACCCCACATGCCCGGGAACGACACGCCGAAGGCCCACAAGATGACCACGACGGGTAGCGCCGTCACCAGGCTGGAGAGTACCTTGGCCCTCAGGTATGAGTCCATTGCCCGGTTGATCGAATCGAAGATTCTGAGAACGCGGTCAGCCTGTACCGGCTGAATCCTCGCCCGGACCAGCTCGGGAAAACGACGAGCCTCGAGCAGCAGGAACAGCAAATACAACACGACGATCAGGGCCTCGGTCAGGAAGCCGGCCGCCGTGTTGACCAGAATGGAAGCCAGGGCCTTGAACCTCGCGGAGGTCTCCGCCTCGGTCGGGGCCCCGTCCGGGGCTGGGGCGAGCACCCAGGCGGGCAAGCGGTCTCGGCCCCAGGTACGAAGCTGAGCGATCAGTTCCCGGGATCGCTCGATGAGGCGAGGCAACTCGGCCTTGAGGTCGACGAGGTTGGCGTAGAGGAGGAAGGCCAGCCCGAGTATCGCCGCCGCAACGAGCAGGGCCAGGAGCGGTCCGGCGACGATCGCGGGGACCCTCCGGCGCAAGCTGCGTTGGACCGGAAGGACGGTGTAAGCCAGGAACACCGCGAGGGTCAGAGGGCGGAGCAGCGGGCCCAGTTCCTTGAGGAGGTACCAACTCGCCGCGGCGCACACCAAGGCCGCGGCCATTGCATAGAGCGGACCCAAATCATGCTTCATTCGAGCTAAGCGGCCATCTGCAAACCACCCGGCCTGGTCCCCGCTCGGCTCCATCGCGCTTCTCACCTTTGCTGCGAGAAATGCCCCCGGTCGCACATTCGCAGACGCCAAGAGTTGTCCTGGATCGGATTACGCTACGGAAGTGGCTTGCTCCCGGAACTGCTTGTCAGCTTGGACCGGGCAGCATCGGAGTGCAAGAGTGCGCCCATGCCTCCTCTCAACCGGATTGAGTGGAAAGCGGCAAGCCTTGAGGCATGGTCCCAGACTACGACGGACCAGGGATGGGTTCAACTGGCAGAAGTGACAGGTTGTAACGGGAAATACTGATAGGTGCTTGGCTAGACGGCGACCACGCCGAGCTTGACGGCGTACTGCACCAGCCCAGCGCTGCTCTTGATCCCGAGTTCGTGCATCATGCTGTACTTGTGGAACGCGACGGTCCGCGGCGTGATCTTCATGATTTGGGCGATTTCCTTCATCGTGCGCCCCTCAGCCAGCAGTTGCAACACCTCGCGCTGACGGGTGCTCAACTGGCCGGTTGGACTCGTCGGCCCAGGATCGCGGAGGAAGGACCCGACGAGGCCCTGCGTGGACAGAGGCGTGACGTAGGAGCGCCCCTCGAAGACTTCCTGGATCGCCTTGAGCAGCTCCGAGGCGGCCGAGTTCTTGAGGAGGTATCCGGATGCTCCGGCACGGAATGCCTCGGCGGCGAGATCGGGATCCTCGCTGACCGTCAGAAAGATCAGCTTGACCTCGGGCATGAGGCGTTTGAGTTGTCGGCCGGCGTCCAGCCCGTTCAACAGGGGCATTGAGACGTCGAGCACGACGATGTCCGGTCGGAGTTCGGACGCGGCCTCGATCAGAGCGCGTCCGTCACCCACGGCACCCACCACGTCACAGGGCACCTCGAGCAGACGCGCGAAGGCTTCCCGGACCAGTCGGTGGTCGTCCGCCAGCATGACACGCGGTCGCCGCATGGCCGTCTCCCAAGGATCGAAGGATCACCCGTCGTCATGATACACCTGTCGGTGGCCCGTGAGAAGCGTCTTCCCGCCGGTTGATCGAGGACGTATCGATTGGGATGCGGACGTCGATCTGTACGCCGCCGGGGGGCCGCGAGAGGATCGCGATGTCACCGCCGACCAAGCGCAGCCGCTCCCTCATGCTGACCAGGCCGAGCCCCCCCTTGCCGTCAGCCGAGCCGGTGTCGAAACCGCACCCGTCGTCGGAGATCCGGAGGGAGATCGCGTCTGGCCTTCCACGCAGTTCGACCCGGGCGTGCCGGGCGCCACTGTGCTTGATGACGTTCCGCAGGGCTTCCTGGGTGATGCGGTAGAGACACAAGGATGTGTCAGCCGATATCGTGGACGCCACCTGCTCGGCGGTAAAATCGATATCCACGCCATGGGTATGGCTCAACTCGCCGCACAGGCCGCGGACGGCGACCACGAGCCCAAGTTGCTCGACTTTCGTGGGGTGCAACTGGTGTGAGAGTTCATGCACTTCGGAGGACAGTTGCTTGACTCGACCCGACAGCTCGTGCATCCGCTCGCCGAGCAAGGCACCGGACACGGGCGGGTTCTGGCCGAGCAGGTCCAGGTCGACGGCCAGGAGTGCCAGGCTCTGGTTCAGGTCGTCGTGCAACTCAAGGGCGATGCGTCGGCGTTCCGTTTCTTGGGCCAGCAGCAGCCGGCCTGTCAACCTCCGCAACTCGAGTTGACCCTCGCGCAAGCCCTCCTCCGCCCGTCTCCGATTCGCACGTTCCAACAGCAGGCCGGCAATCAGCAGGGCCTCCGCGGCGCAAACCGCTATCGCACCGATCACTTGCCATGTGTAGAGATCCCAGAAGTTCGGCGGCTTATTCAAGATGATAATCTCGGGTGGTAGCCTCTCCTCTCCGATGCCCCAGCGCTTCAGTTGAGACCAGTCGACCACGGTCGGGTTCTTGGTCGTTTCGGAGAGCCTGATGCTCTCGGGTTCTTGGCCAGCCAAGACGCGCAACGCTATGTCCGCCGCGTTCGCGCCCTCGGTCTCGAAGCGCGACGATACAGCCGCCGACGATCCCGCCTCCGACGTACGTGCTGTAATGGCCGTAGACCGGTGCGTTCGCCGCGGCCGAGATTCGACGGGCCACATCCGCCGGAATGTAGGCGTTCCCGAGACCGTCTTCGAGGACGTGGAGATAGTAGACGACGCTGCGGTCTGGCAAGTTGGCGACCTCGCGCAAGAGATCGTTGAGAGGCAAGCCAGTCAGGTAAACAAAATCCAACTTGGTTTCGTAGCGGCGGAACGCTCGCCTTGCCTCCTCGGCCCAATAAGCGTCTGTACGCGATTTGCCCGAGACGACGACCACGCGCCGGGTGTCCGGGTGAAGCCGAAGGGCGAGGTCCAGCGTTGGTTCCAGGTCCACAGTCATGGGAATTCCCAGGACGCCTTTACCCAAGGTCCGGGCTTCCGCTTCATGCTTATCGATCGCGCCAAAGACTACGGGCACGCCGGGAAATAGGTTGTCGCGGTACTTCAATACGAAGTCGAGCGACGGGGCGAGCGCCGCGATGATCACATCGGGCTCCCTCCCCAAATACTTCGTCCGAAGGAAATCGGCCAAATGACTCTGATATCGCTCGTCCGGAAATCTCGCGGAATCCAAGTACTCGTTAAAAACTTCAAAGCGGGCGGTCGGGCCGTTCATGAGACCAAGCCGCAAGCTCTCTTGGAATCGGAGAATCCCCGGCTGCCCATCGCTCGTCGGGTAGACGACGAGCACCCGCTTGGTCTCCCCGGCTGCCGCGACCGAGCAGGAGGCGAGGACGAGGAGGGCCGCCAGAAAGTGGGACAGCTCCGCGATCAAGGTGGACCGCGACCACGGGGTCGTTTGCGTTCGTGATCCGGTTCTCATGACGCTCCCGCTCGCCAAAGAACCACGCGGCCCGAGGCACGCCTCGCGCCGGGAACTTACCTCCCGGCCGGCAAGACCGTCGTTCACGGTGCGGCCCGATTGGGCGGTCGGAGGTGAGGACCTGCTTGTTGTACCTAAATTCACGACACGCCCTTTCTCACTCGAGCCTGCGAATCCATCCAAATCGCACCTTTTCATTTTCACAACGTTGCACTAATCGGGGAGTACGGGGGCCATTGGCCTACCATTACATTATGAAAGACTCTCTGAGCAACCTGATCCGTGCCCAGAACCATCGATTCCTACGACAACTCCGGAAACGATCGCGCTCAGAATCGCCACCAAGGTTTCCGCCTGGGAGGTAAGGAAGACCCGGGCGTTATCGGGCAGAGTGGGGCGGCTTCGTTCCAGAAGATGGTGGTCGAGGCGAGCCGGAGGTCCTTGGGGGCGGAGCCGGCGTGGAGGGCGTTGTTGACGGCTTGGAAGCTGGAGTCGCGGCCGGCGAGGGCGACAAATTCGTCGCGGCTGAGCGTGCCTTCGGACAGGGCGGTCTCGGCAAGGGTTCGGGCTTGCTGGAACAAACCGCTCGAGGAGAGATCGACAGTCGAACGCGATCGGCCATCGTCAACCTGGCAGATGGTGGAGTGGGTGACGCCCAGTCGGTCGAGGATCCGTCCGCCGAATGCGACGGGTAAGAGCACGATCAGCCTCCGGGCGTCCAATGCGGTCAAGCCCGAGGCGACCAGGAGCTCCTCCAGGCACTGGTCGTCGGCGTCGGGATTGCGTGCGATCACGCCGGCCGCCCGGCCGACGTCCACGCCGCCCTGGACGACCGAGAAGATCCTGAGACTCAGAAAGCCATCGAGCAACGGCCAGGGCAACACGCCGGCAGCCGGCATTGCGTCCGCCCAGGGCCGGTTGTCAAGCAGCAATTCCAGCATGGTCCGCTTGCGATCCAACTGCGCGTAGTAGAGCCGGACCCAGTGTGTCCCCTCGGGCAGCGGCTGGTTTTCCAGGAGCCCCTGGAATCCGGGGAACCAGTCCATCCCGGGCTCGGCGGACGCATTCCCTCGGATCAGAACATTGCCGTCGGTGACCTTGAATCGGACGCCCTGGTTGGTGATCTCGTATTCATTGGTATGCTCTCCGCAGTCCGCGTCCACGAAGACTTTCAGGAGCACGTGCAGCGTGTTCGAGAGAAAGGTCTCGATCGCCCATCCGATCCGCGCCTCACGGGTTTCGCCCATGCCGCCGAACGATTCGCAGATCAGGCATCCCGGCCAGGGAGAGAATCGAATGTCAACCTGGGTCGAGGCGAACGCGTGCACGTCCTTCCGCTCAAAGATCAGTCCCTGGATCCTGCCGCGATGATCCGGAAGGGTGAGCCAGTCCCCCTCCGACTCCGCGTCGATCCCATGCCTGGCCAGTATCGCGGACAGTGCCGCCCTCAGTTCGTCCGGACCGGAGCACTCCACTTCTTCCATTCTTATCCCCCGATGTTGTAGTAAGCCAGCATGCAGGGACATCCGACATGGCCGTTCGATGTACCCTGGAGATAGCGGCAACCCTCAAGGTTCGGGCCGGCAGAATTTGAATCGGCCATGTCACGGTAACAAAACCAATCTCTTGCGGCGAGCAGGTTTGCCACAAGGGATTATGTCGCTTGGCATTCCGGATCGGCAATACGAGCATAGGCGCCATCCGCGTTTTCTCGGTCTTCTCCGGGACCGCGACCGCGCCACTCGGTGCTGAGATCAGTCCGATATGCGGCGAGAGGTCTGCAACACACTCGCCGACGGGCAGATTGGCAGCGAACCTCAAGAATCTGACTTGCGTAGCACAGAGTGACTGGCTTTATCTATAGTTCCACGAGAGAGCCGCCAATCGGAACGGCCCAGGGGACACCCGTACACAGAAAACCTGGGAACCGGCGGCGAAGCTATCGAAACCAGACACGAGATCGGGAGGTTTGATCGGAGAATATGGCCGTCGACATCCAGAAGATCAAGGATCAGGTTCTCCAGTACTCGGACCAGCTCGAACGGGTCAAGACGGAGGTTCGCAAGGTCCTGATCGGGCAGGACCTGATGCTTTCGCGGCTGTTGATCGCGCTGCTCACCGGGGGGCACGTCCTGCTCGAGGGCGTCCCCGGGCTGGCGAAGACCACGGCGATCAAGGCGCTGGCGGCCGCGATCCATTGCAAGTTCAACCGCATCCAGTTCACGCCGGACCTGCTTCCGGCCGACCTGATCGGCACGCTGATCTATAATCCGCGGGAAGGGGCGTTCAGTACCCGCAAGGGTCCGATCTTTGCGAACCTCATCCTGGCCGATGAGATCAACCGCGCACCGTCCAAGGTGCAGTCGGCGCTTGCTGGAGGCGATGCAGGAGCATCAGGTCACGATCGGGGACGAATCGTTCGCGCTCGAGGAGCCGTTCCTCGTCCTGGCCACGCAGAACCCGATCGAGCAGGAGGGAACCTACCCGTTGCCCGAAGCTCAGGTTGACCGCTTCATGCTGAAGGTGGTGGTCGACTATCCCAGCACGAGCGAGGAGCGCAAGGTCGTCGATGTCGCCCTGGACGGCCTCCGGCGCGAGGTCCAGCCGGTCCTGAGTCCGGCGCAGCTCGCCGAGATGAAGCAGACGGCCGACTCCATTTATCTGGATGACAAGGTGAAGGATTACGTCCTGGACATCGTCTCGGCAACCCGGCATCCCGAAAAGTACCGGCTCAACGACCTGAAGCCGCTGATCGAGTATGGCGCCTCGCCGCGGGCGTCGATCAACCTGTGCCTGGCTGCCCGCGCCAATGCGTTCCTCGTCGGCCGCGCCTATGTCACGCCCCAGGACGTGAAGGACGTGGCGCTCGACATTCTCCGGCACCGCGTGCTCTTGACTTACGAGGCCGAAGCCGAAGAGACCACTTCCGACGACGTCATCCGCAAGGTGCTTGAATCGGTTCCCGTGCCCTGAAGCCGATTTGCCATGCCTACTCGACAACTGGAAGATGTCCTGAAAGAAGTCCGGCGCATTCAGATCGTCGCCCGGCGGCAGGTCAATGACCTGCTGGCGGGGGAGTATCTGAGCGTCTTCAAAGGACGCGGAATGGAGTTCGACGCCGTTCGCGAATACGTCCCCGGCGATGAAATCCGCAGCATCGACTGGAACGTCACCGCCCGGACGGGAACGCCGTTCGTGAAAACGTTCTGCGAGGAACGCGAGCTCACGGTGATCCTGGCCGTCGATATTTCGGCGTCCGGTTCGTTCGGCTCGTTCCGCTTGAGCAAGATGGAGACGGCCGTGGAAGTGGCGGCGGTGTTGATGTTCACGGCGCTCCGAAACCACGACAAGGTCGGCCTCCTCTTCTTTACCGATGACGTGGTGAAGTACATCCCGCCCCGCAAGGGGCGGGCGAACGTGCTGCGGCTGATCCGCGAGCTGCTGGCCACCGAGCCGGTCAAGGCGCAGACCGACATCTCGAAGGCCCTCGACTTTCTGGGCCGGGTTCAGCGGCGGCGTTGCGTCGTGTTTGTGATGAGCGATTTTCTGGGACCGGATTGTTCGCGCGCCCTGGCGATCGCCAACCAGCGGCACGACTGTGTCGCCGTGACGATGGGGGACCCACGCGAATCGAGCATGCCGGACGTCGGGTTTCTGACGCTCCGCGATGCCGAGACGGATGAACTGCTGGAACTCGACACGCGCCACCCGCGCGTGCGGGCACTGTTCGCGAAGGCGGCGCAGCGAGCGGGAACAACGGCTGGCGGGCTGGCTCCGCCGGGCGAACGTCGACCGCCTCGAGATTCGCACCGATCAGCCTTACGCGATCAGCTTGCAGAAGTTCTTTCACATGCGCGAGCGGCAACGATGATCGTCAAGGCGAACAGCAAACTCATGCGGCAGTCCGCCCGGCTCTCTCCCTGGAGGAGAGCGGCGTTCGTTTGCGCGATGGGTGGCATGGTCCTGCTCGCCGGCTGCGGCGTGATGCGACGAAAGGAGGCGCGTCGCCGTCCGGGTCGGGAAACACGATCGAGCGCACTGCCGAGAAAGGGCCGGTGAAGCTGTTCGTGCGCGTCTCGCCGCGCGAGCCGCGGCTGTCGGATCTCGTGGAGATGGACGTCCGAGTCGAGTCCCAGCCCGGCGTCGAGATCAAGCCGCCGGCGTTCGGACAGGCCGTGGGCGACTTTCTCATTCGCGACTACAGCGAGCGGCCCCCCGAGGCGGGTGAGAAGAACCTGCGCCGCTTCCACTATCAGTTGGAGCCGGCGCATGCCGGCAAGCACCTGATCCGGTCGGTGTCGATCGAATTCGTGGACAAACGCCCGAATTCGGAACGGCGGGGTGAACCGGCCCTGATCGAGACGGATCCGCTGGAGGTGAACGTCACGTCGGAGCTGGGAGACGCAGCACCGAGTCTGGCGAACCTCGAACCGATGTTGCCACCGCAGCCGGTGCCGCAGACGACCGCGATCGGCTGGCTGGTCGCGTCGGGCCTGGCCGTCCTGCTGGCGATCCTCGCCGTCGTGGCGCTGCGACGGCGAAAGCGACGGCCGATCGAACCGCGCCGCCAGACGCCCGAGGAGATCGCGCAGGCGGCCCTGGAGCTGTTGCTGGCGGAGAACCTCCCGGGCGCGGCCTGGTCAAGGAATTCTATCTGCGGCTCACCGGCATCGTCCGCCAGTATGTCGAGGACACGACGGGGATCCGGGCCCCCGAGCAGACGACCGAGGAATTCCTGCGCGACATGCGGTCGCGGGCCGCGTTTCCGCCGGAGCGTTCCGTCCGGCTCGCGGAATTCCTGGAGGCGGCCGACCTGATCAAGTACGCCGGGCAGCAGCCGGGGGAGGGTCAAATTGACCAGGCCATCGCACGGGCCCACGAGTTCGTCAACCTGAAGCCGTCACCGGCTGCCGTGATGGCCGGCCGTGCCGTGCGCGGATTGAGCACAATGGATCAAGAGGAGCAAGGTCGTTTCCGTGAACGCACTTCGATTCTATTCTTCGTTCTGGCTGATCCTCGCACCCGTCGTGGTGGGCGCGCTCTGGTGGCGATTTCGTCCGCAGGGGCGACCCGCGGCGGTCTTCTCCAGCGTGACCGATCTCAAAGGTCTTCCCGTCACTCTGGCGCAGCGGCTGCGACGCGGCCTGCCGTATCTCTACGGACTGGGCCTGTGCCTGGTGATTACCGGGCTGGCCCGGCCGCAAGCGGGGAAGGCGGAATCCCGGATCTCCGGCCAGGGGATCGCCATCGAGATGGTGCTCGACGTTTCCGGCTCGATGGAGGCCATCGACTTTCAGCTCGAACGGCCGGGACGTCAGCCGGCTGGAGGCCGTCAAGCACGTCATTCAGGAATTCGTGCTCGGCTCCCGCGCGAGCGGATTGTCGGGCCGCCCGGATGATCTCGTCGGACTCGTCGCCTTCGGGGGGTTCGCCGACAGCAAGTGTCCGTTGACCCTCGATCACGGCGCCCTGGTCGATATCGTCCAGGGGCTCGAAATCCCCAAGCCGATCCGCGACAGTCAGGGGCGGGTGATCAATGCCCAGGCGTTGCAGGAGGAACTGGCGACCGCGATCGGCGACGGCGTCGCGGTGGCGGTCGACCGCCTGCGCGGGGCGAAAGCCAAGAGCAAGGTGCTCATCCTGCTCACCGACGGCGATTGCAATGCCGGGGTCGTCGACCCGCGCGAAGCGGCCCGGATCGCGGCGGAATCGGGGATCCGGTTGTATACGATCGGCATCGGCCGGAGCGGCATGGTGCCCATTCCCCAGGAAGACGAATTCGGAAACCGGGTCCTGGTGCCGGCGCAGTTTCGCATCGACGAGGACCTGTTGCGGGAGATGGCCCAGACCGGGCGAGGCCAGTATTTTCACGCCTCCGATTCCGAGGGACTGGCGCGAGGTCTACGCCGAGATCGACAAGCTGGAAAAATCGGAGTTCGAGGAGACGAAGTACTCGGAATATACGGAATTGTTCCGCTGGTTCGCCGGCGCCGGGGTTGGCTGTGATTCTCCTCGTCGGTGTCTTGACGGAAACCCGGTTTCGTTCGTTGCCGTAGGGAGATCCGGTCAGAGATGGAATGGCAACATCCTGAATGGCTGTATTTGATCCTGCCGCTGGCAGCGGCCTGGCTGGCGCTGTCACTGTATTCCCGTCGCCGGCGGCGTCGGGCGGCCGAGGCGTTCGTGGCCCAGGCGATGTGGTCGCGGATCCTGCCGGCGGATTCGCGGGCCCGATTCTGGGTGAAATTGCTCTTGCGCGAAACGGCCCTCGTGACCGGACTGGTCGCCCTCGCCGGTCCGCGGTTCGGGACGCAATATGAAGAGGTCATTCCCCGCGGTAGCGATCTCTACGTGCTGATCGACGTCTCGCGGTCGATGCTCGCCGAGGACGTCCCGCCCAGCCGGCTCGGCCGCGCCAAGGCCGACGTGGCGGCCCTGGTCAACCGGCTCGAAGGGGAACGCGTGGGCCTGATCGCCTTCGCGGGGCAGGCGGTGGTGAAGTGTCCGCTCACCGTCGATTACGACGCCTTCCGCCGATCGCTCGACGAGCTCGACCCGGCCAGCGCGCCGCGCGGCGGCACGGCCATCGGCGACGCGATTCGCAAGGCCCTCGAGGTGTTCCAGGCCAAGGCCGACCGCGATCAGGCGATCCTGCTGATCACCGACGGCGACGACCAGCAGTCGTATCCCCTCGAGGCGGCGGCGGTCGCCGCCGAGCATCATGTCACGATCTTCACCGTCGGCCTGGGGGACGCCGATCACGGCGCGCGCATCCCGCAGGGCGCGGAATCCAAATCGTACGTCGAGTACCAGGGGCACCAGGTGTGGAGCAAACTGGACGGCTCGCTCCTCAAGGAAATCGCGCTCAAGACGTCCGGTGTCTATGTCCCCGTGGGAACCCGCGCCTACGATCTGGGAGAACTGTACGCGAAATACCTTCAGGGCCGGCGCGGCAGCGAAGAGCAGAGCCAGCAAACGGATTCGTCGGGCGGACCAGTTCCAGATCTTCCTCGCGATCGCGCTGCTGGCCCTGCTGGCCGATGCGTTCACGCGTCCCTATCCCAATGCGGTCAAGTCTCCGGAGCACGGAACTCGAGCCCCGCGCCACTGCGCGAGGGAAACCGGGTGCCAGGGCCGGTCATCCCGCCCTGCCGGTCTCGACGGCACTCGTTCTGGTCGCGTCTCTTGCCGGAACCAGTCGGGCCGACAATCCGGCGGAGGCGGTTCGCGAGGGATTGCGCTGGTATGGCAACGGCGAATTCGACAAGGCGCGGGACCGGTTCGCGGCAGCCCGCGAGCAATTCGACAGCGGCGACGCCGCGCAAGGCCGCGATCGCCGCGTTCGACCAGGCCTGTGCCTCGCATCGCAAGGGAGACGTGGCGCAAGCCCGGGAATGGTATCTGAAGGCGGGTCTCGCGCACGACAAGGGACTGGCGGCCTCGGCCCACTTCAACCTGGGAACGCTCGCGGCGGAAGAAGCGCAGCCGGCTGGCGGGAGACCATCCGGAAAACGTCGCCCCCGACAAGCGCCCGGAGATCCTCGACCAGTTGAAGGCGGCGGTTGCGTCCTTCCGTCACTGCCTGGAATTGCAGCCGGACAACGCCCAGCGCCCGCCGCGACATCGAGCTCGTGCGGCAGTGGATCAAGTATTACACCGACCGGTGGCAACGCACGCGATCGCGAGGCCCGGCGACAGGAAACGAACCTGGTGGCGTTTCTGGAATTCCTGATCGAGACTCAAAGAGCCTTGCGGGAATCGGTCAAAGCCCTCACGGCGACCTCGCCGGCAGACGCCTTTGCCGAGCCGAAACGCCTGCAAGATGAGCTCCAGCAGGAGATTCCCCCGCTCAAGGAGAAGATCAAGTCCGAGCTGACGCCCAAGCCAACCGGTGGTGGGAGTGCTCCGCAAGGTAACTCGGCCGAGCTGGAGCAAGGAATCAAGCTGCTCCAGGACTGGGCGACTGCCGCCGGCGATAAGATGGCATCCGCCTCGCGCCACCTCGACGGCCGGCAAGCCGTGCCGGCGGCCGCGGACCAGCAAGCCGCGATCGACGAGCTGGAGAAGATCTGGGATGCCGTGATCCCGTTTCACGCCCTGCTGGCTCGCGACCTGGCGGACCAGACGCTCATCGCCGGATCCCTCTCGCCGCCGACCTCTTCCGCCGATTCGAAATCAGCGACTGACGAGCCCTCCGCCAAGAATGATCCGCATCGAGACGAAACTCAGCCTGCATCGAAAGGCGCATCGGCAGGCACCGGTCCTGCGTCGATCGGGACCGAGAGCGACGATCTGGCACCGCTCACGGAAATCCAGCAGCGAACGCTCCGCCGGACGCAATTGCTCAAGCTCAAGGCCGAGGCCGAACTGGAACGGATGGAGAAGTCGCAACCGCCCGACGCGGCGCAGAAGGGGGACGACTCATCCTCCGGAAAAGACGATCCGCAAGATGCCGGGGCCGCCCAGCCAAAACCAATCGATCCCAAGCTGATCAAGGCGGGTTATCAGAAGGCGATCGAGCTGGCGCCGCGAGCCGTCGAGCAGATGGAACGGACGGTCAAATCGCTCAAACAGAAGAATGCTCAGGCTGCCTACCCTCCGGCCGAAGAGGCGCGGAAGATTCTCGAAGAGATTCAGAAGGCCCAGCCCCGGCAAGATCAGCAGGACCAGCAGAAGCAGGATCAGAACAAGAAGAACGAGGACCAGAAGAAGGAGGACCAGAAGGATCAACAGAAGAAGAACGACCAGCAGAAGAAAGACAGCGAAGAACGACCGAGAAGAAGGACCAGCAGAAGAAAGATCAGGAACAGAAGAAGCAGGAAGAGCCAAAGAAGTCCGACGAGAGAAGCAGAAACAGCCCCAGCCGCAGGTCTCGCGCGATCGGATCGAAGAGGCCCTGCGCAAGGTCCGCGAACGGCAGCAGGAAAAGCGCGAACGCGACCGCATCATGAAGGCTCGTGTGTTCGGTCAGAGCTCCCGTGGAGAAGGATTGGTGATGCGACATACCAACTATGCGATGACCGGTCTGGCCGGCGTGGCGCTCCTCGATTCTCGCCGCGCAGGCCAGCGCCGCGGACGAACCGGAAATCGCGGTCGAAGCAGATGCCAAGGAGATCTTCATCGGCGAAAGCGTCGACTACGTCGTCGAGATTCGCAACGTCAAGAATCCGCCGTCGCCGGACCTGTCGGCACTGCGTCCGGATTTCGACGTCGTCTCCACTGGCAACGAGTCGCGCAACCAATCGTCCATGACGTTTTTCAACGGCAAGTTCACCCAGCAGAACAGCTTCGGCCACGTCTTCCGTTTCCGCCTGACGCCGAAGCGAGCCGGCAAGCTGGTCATCCCGGCCCCGACCGCGACGATTGACGGCAAGACCGTGTCGGGCCGCGCGCTGTCCCTGAACGTCATCACTCCCGAGGCCCAAGACCTGGTCGTCCCCGAGATCAAGACGGATCGCGAAAAGGTTTATCCCACGCAGCCGTTCGAGGTCACGGTCCGCGTGCTCGTTCGCCCTTTGCCGGACGACCCCGATCGCGACCCCCTGGGCCCGCTGCGACGACGCCCTCCTCACATCGAGGTCAACTGGGTCGATCTGCCCGCGGGACTGACGGGCGACGACAAGGCCCGATGGCTTCAGAAACTCCTCGCCGAGGATGGCATCGGGTTCACGCTCAACGACGTCGCGACGCGGAGCGGCGCGTTTTCATTGTTCGACGGACCGCGGGCGGCGGTCTTCAACCTGTACCAGGGGCGCGAAAGCCGGAAGGGGATGGATGGCCGTCCGGTCAATTATTTCGTCTACGAGCTCAACGCGTCGGCTCACTGCCGAGAAGGCGGGAACGTATACACTCGGCCCGGCGACTGTGAAAGGGTCGTTCGTGGAAGGAATGGAAGGCAGCACTTACACCGTCCGGCATCTGGTCGCGGTCGCCCCGGCAGTGACGGTGGAGGCGGCGCGAAGTCCCGACGCCGAGGCCCGCGACCTTCTGCGGCGGGATCGGCAATTACCGGGTGGCGGCGTCCGCCAGTCCCACCACATTACGCGTGGGTGACCCGCTCACGCTCACGCTCGACTTCGAGCGCGGGCAATCCAGCGGATCGCTCGACCTGATCTCGGCGCCGGACCTCGCGGCAACTCCCCAGATCGCCGCCGATTTCGAAGTCGTCGACAAGGACCCCACCGGGCGCCGAGAGAGGGAGATGAAGCGATTCGAGTATGCGCTGCGACCGAAGCGGGCCGGAGTCGGGATTCCCTCCCTGGCCGTCACGGTTTTCAATCCCGATACCGAAGAGTTCGCGGAGCTCACGACCCAACCGATTGCGCTCGCGGTATCGGCAGCCAGTCGCCTGGACGCGGGCGACCTTGTCGGGTCGTTCTCCGGCTCCGGGACCCAGGAGATCAAGACGCGGGCGCAGGGGATTTTTCAAAATGTGACCGATCCGTCGGAACTGAACGATCAACGCGTCAACGTCGTCGCGATGGCCGAGGTGACCGCGGGTTTATGGTGTGGAGTGGGGTGCCTGATGGTGGTCGTCTCGGCCCGGCGACGCAAGTCGGGCGATGTGGTCTGGCAGCGAAAGCGGCATGCGCGGCGCACGGCCGAGCGCAAGCTGGCCGAGGCCCGCAAAGTCCTCGCCGAGGGACGATCGATGGACGCACTGCGGGCCATTCGATCGGCCCTGGTCGGGTTGATCGCCGACATGCGGAACATCGTCGCCGAGGGCCTGACGGCGTCGGAAGCCGACGCGACCCTCGCCCGGACGGCCGTTCCCGACGTCGACCGTGCGGAGGTAACGCGATTGCTGGAAGCCATCGAATCGGCGGAATACGGGTCGGGAATCGCATCCGAGGCCCCGGCGATGATCGCAACGGCCGAGCGGCTCATCCCGAGCCTGGCCCGCCACCTGGAACGGGGTGCCTGAGTGATGCACAGGATCGTCCCGGCCTTGATCGCAATGATCTTCGTCCTGCCGGCGGAGGCCTTCGCCGCCGAACCGGGAACGCGCGAGCGGACGTTCGTCCGCGCGCTCGAGGTCTTCGATGCCGCGAAGACTCCGGAAGCCTACCGCGAGTCGGCGGCCCTCCTGGAATCCCTGCTCGCCGACGGGTTCCGCAACGGGGCCGTTTACTACAACCTGGGGAATGCGTACTTCCGGGCGGGGGAGTACGGCCGGTCGATCGCGGCGTACCGCAAGGCCAAGCCGTACCGCCCGCGCGATCCGTATCTCGAGGCGAATTTACGGCAGGCGCTCTCGGTCGCCCCGGGCCGATTGGCCGAACCGCCTCCGCCGTGGTGGAGTCACGTGCTGTTCTGGAGCGGCTGGTTGTCGTTTCCCGAGAAGGCTTATGGGGCGTTCACGGGCTTTCTGCTGGCGGCTCTGACGGCCTGCGCGGCCCTGATTTTCCGCCGGCCGCGCGCGTACTGGATCAGCGCGGCCCTTCTCGTCATTGCCGCCGTCTTGAGTCTCGATGCCGGCCTGACCTATGCTGACGTCGCCGGGTCGCGGCACGGCGTCGTCACTCACGAAACCATCGCCCGCAAGGGGATCGGCAAGGACTACGAACCGGCCTTCGACCAGCCCCTCAAGGACGGCGCCGAGTTCACGGTCCTCTCCGAGAATGGCGACTGGATCTTCGGCCACTTCGAAGGCATCGGCGACGGCTGGCTGCGCCGCGAGCACACGGTGCGATGAATGTGCGTCTTCGAGCACACTCGCCGCGTGCCGTCAAGGCTTCGCCAGGAGCGACGGCCAATCGGCGGCGGTCAAGACGCGCTGGGCGAGTGCGTCGAGCTCGTCCGGCTCCGCGATGGATGCGATCGCAACGGCGGCGTCGGCATCCGGGCCGAACCGGCGCGTGGCCTGCCGCAGGACCAGGTCGCGCGCGGCTTGCCGCCGTCCTTCCTGCTGGGCCGACGAGTATGCCTCGAGGAAGGCATGGCCTTTACAGTTCAGGTAGTGCTCGGCGCCGTGGATGAAAGGCAGCACGTCGCCCAGGGCGCGGTGGGCTTCGTCCAGGTCGCAGACCAGTCCCATGGACCAGTAGGCTGAGATCCAGGCCATCTCGCGCGTCTTGGCGTCGGCCTGGTTTCTATCCAACCCCTCCTTCATCATCCGCACAACTTCCGGCATCCGCTCCCGGGCCCCTTTGGTCAAGGGTGCGAGCATCATCGTCCCCGGGCTTTGCGTCACCTCTTCCGGCGTCGACTCCCACGCTTTGCGTATCGTGTACGTGAAGACGCGCGTCACCTTCCCCGTGGCGTCGTGCTCCTCGAACCGGCCTGTCATACCCGGCCCTTCGGCGGGCGGCCACATCAAGATCACGACGACCATCGGCATCTGCCCATGCTTCCGCTCGACCTTTCGACTCGCTTCGAAGAGGTGTCGGTCGAGGTCCGGCTGATACCACTTCTGGATGCGAAGGTGGACGAGCGTCGTCCCGCCGGTAGGCGATCCCACTTTCAAAAGGGTGTCGATCGATGGCTCCGATGGCTCGAGATTGATGTCCAGGTTCTTGGTGTAAGCCGGCAGGTCTCCGGCAGGCGGCGGCACGACGACGCCCGCGAGCCACTCGTCCCAGCTCGAGGAGGCGAGGAGGCGATCGCTCAGTTCTCGCAGCCGGTCGGTCGCGAAGGCGCGGGCCAGGCCAACGAGCGTCGCGCGGCCGGTCGCGTCTGACCCGCCGAATTTCTGTCTGGCCTGACGGCCCAACAGCCCCGCCAACGTTCGCGAAATCGATTCGGCCAGCCCATACTCGCGCCCCGCGGTTCGCCCTGCCTCGTCCACGGCCCGACACGTGGAAGACTGCATCCAACCCTCGTGCGCGTCGCCAGAAGCGTTCGCTGGTACGTTCATATCTGACCTCACGGGACGGGCAATTGGGCTGATGTTCCCTGACCGACAACTCGTACTCGGCCACTTTTGCGTCAACAAGCAGCTACTCGCGTGATTCGCAGCAATTCACGACTGATGATGGCATCGAGCGAGGTCGCCGATCCATCATAATGCATTTTCCAACTTCGCACGATCGCGTGCTTCAAGGCGACCGGCACTCCGCTATCAAGAGCGGGGCGACAGGGCGGCTATTGAGCTTTTTTGTCGATGGAGATAGGGACTTGGAGGCAAGACTTCCGTGGCGGCTGAATTACCGCAATCAGCCGGCCGATTGAAAAGTTCGACCTCACCTGGCGGTGAA
Source organism: uncultured Isosphaeraceae bacterium (assembly GCA_963842405.1). Lineage (GTDB taxonomy): Bacteria > Planctomycetota > Planctomycetia > Isosphaerales > Isosphaeraceae > CAVZRC01. The sequence goes on from CAWJGW010000008.1 coordinate 110,511, forward strand.
CGAAAGCAATCATGCCGCCAAGGATAATCGACGTTCGGCGACGCCGAATTGCCTGATGGCTGCCTCCGACCTCTTCTCCCAATTCGTGTGAGGACGTGGCGCGGGGCACTCTGAGAGAGGCTTCAAAGGCATCCTGATTTCGCCTGGCCAGCTCGTTCAAAGGGTCCAATCGGACCGCGGCCTCAAACGCTGCCCTGACCGACTCCCGCGGAAAGCCCAGTTCGGCTTGAGCGATCGCCCGCCACTCTTCAAGTTGGCTTTTCGCGGTATCAGACCCCCGCATACGGAGGCCGGCCTCGCACATTTCCCGGCACTGCTCCAGGCGGTTCGAGGTCAGGTAGTAGTGGGCCAAGAAGAGGTAGGGCCACACAACCGGCGAGCCGAGCTTCACTGCCTGATCGAAGTCGGTAATCGCGCGTGGGCTACTGCCATACTGGAGAATTCCCCGCGCGACGAGTAACCCATCGTTTTTCGGGTTCACCTGAAGCCCTCGCGAGTAGTACTGCACCGCGGCTGCCGCGTTCCCCAAGAACTCGTGGCAGAAGCCGAGCAGGCCCACCGACCTCGCGTAAGTTCGACTTGCGACTCGCCGCGTCTTCGTCGTTCTCGATCCTCATCAAGTTCGTTTCGAGGATCGCGATCAGCTCACGATACTCTTGGGCAGATTCGGCGTCCCGAGTGGTCCTGGTTTCGTTAAAGCGGATGTCGGCCGCCCGGGCCACCACCACCGGAGCGTAATTCTCGTAGTCGGCCAGCACCTGCTGAGCGAGCCCGGCTGCGGCGCCTGGGTCGGACTCCGTCAGGGCGTGCATGTAGATCGCCCGGTAGTTCGCGTCCTCAGGGTTGCCCTCCGAAGCGTGCCCGAAAAACACCACCGCGACCTCGGGAATACCGGCCTCCAGCCAAATGGACCCTCGGAGGTAGCTGAGCAAATCAGGCGAGATGTACTCCCGCCACCGGCGGAGCAGCGTCAGTGCTCGATCCCATTCCCCGGCTTTGGCGGGCCTCAAAGGCCTCGTTGAGCTGTTGCAGAGCCTGGGGATTCATCGGTTTCAGAGTGGCCGCCGCAGGCGGCTCGCTGACTGAGTACGGCCCTCGGAGAGCCACTGGGCACGGTCCTTCTCGATCCGGCTCAATGCCTTCAGCGGCGCATCCAGAGTGTCGCGGATCGAGTCGGCCTCGGGTGAGTCGTCCTTTCCTTCCTTGATCAGCCTGTGAAGTGCGACGAGCCCTTTCGCCACGAGATTGAAGATCGGGCTGCCGAACGGGATATGTTCATACATGGTCATGTCTCGTCGATCTGCCAGGCAGCGCGGGTGTTCGCGAGGTCTGACTGGTATTCAGCTGTCGGTACAACCTGAACAGGCGCAATCACGCCGTGGGTAACCGGGGCTGGCCCTTGGTCAGGGATCAACTCCAGCCCATTCGCGACTGGGTTACGTTGGAAGGTTCCAACTCCCATAGCAAAGCAAGAGGTGCTGTTCGCACCCGACGCCCCTGGCACGATGGAGTGAAGTCGCTTTGGAATACGGGTGAACTCGAGGTTCCGCCATGCCGGGGCGACAGACATCCCGCTTTCGTCGAGAACCACGTTCCCGGCCGGATCCACCGTGATATCGACTCCCGGGCGAGCACCGAGTTCGGAAGAACTGTTCGACCCCACGAGCCGCAGCCCGTCCGAAACGTCGCGCCTCATCGCTCGATAAACTCTGGGTGGCTCGGTTGGTGAGACCGACGAGACCTTGGATGCATCCATTGGTGTCTCGTTCCGGGTTCTGAGGGCCCCGGCCTTCGAGGCGGACACCCCAGCATGTGGGCAAACTCGCGTGGGGTAAACGGATCTATCACGGACCAGAGCAGGCCGATGACATCAGGATTGTTGTCTAACCTAAATCCCCTAGAGGTTGAGCGTTCGGCCGACATTCCAACCCACTGGCTCCGAATCGATCCTGCCATCCTACCAATAAGTTCCCTCGATTGCGAGCCGTCGTCCTTTGACTGAACTAGGTTAAAGGCAATGAGCAGAACCTCTTACGACAAATACAAGAAAGAGCCTCCCTTGTCGAAATCACGGTCTACTGATAGGACGACGGCGACCCCGCGGTCTACGGGCCACCCGGGGCGATGTTCTCGCCGCCAGACCGCGTGATCAGGCCACGAAACAACTGGGGGCTGATGGACATCTTGATGAACCGGACCGATCCGTCTCCGAAGAGGGCATTGAATCCGCCCGGGTGTTTGGAGCCGGCACCGAACAGCGGGATACCCGGGAGACCCCGAGCGTTTCCAAACGGCAGGTCATCGGGCTTGGTCCAGGGGATGGCCTCGACAGACTCGACGACCATGAAGGTGTTTGTCAGCCCGTCGGTCACCTCGGCAATTCGGGTCGGGCGTGTCGGGTCGAGGATCGCTCCCGGGCCGGAGAAGACGCGATACGCCGTCATTCCCGGCTCCCCGGCGAGGTTCCGCGAGGGGCAGCCGTAGACGGCCGGCATTTCCTTGAGCAGGGCCTTGTTGTGGGGGCTGTCCCAGGGCTCGTCGAGCTTGAACTTGTCGTAAAGTGACTTCTGCTCGAGGTACGGCAGGATCGCCACGCGCCAGCTCAGCAGCGGCTTTCTCTGCTCGTCAACGATGGCCGCGGCGGGGAAAGCCCCGTTTGCACTCTCATAGTTGTGCATCGCCAGGCCGATCTGCTTCAGGTTGTTGACGCACTGGGCGCGCCGCGCCGCCTCGCGGGCCGCCTGCACCGCCGGCAAGAGCAACGCGATCAGGACGGGCACCTCCGTCCCGACGTTGAACTGAGGTGCCGGTAGAGGGAAGGCCTGGTAGGCCGACAGGCGGATCGAAGCGTCGTCGACGGCGATCGTGAGCTTCGATGGGAACAGGTGCAGCACGCATCACTTCGACGTCGGGGATGGCGTCCGGGTCGAGCTGAAGTCGGAACGGTGGCCCGCCCCGACCCGGCGCGCCAGGGCCGCCGGGTTGGCGTTGGGTGGCCACGTAGCCGATGAACTGGACCAGCGACGGGAGGTTCACCAGGAGCTCGGGCAGCGAGCCGCTCGGGTCCGACTGGACAAAGAGCACCGTGTCACGTCCCTTGCCGGGCTGGACCTCCGTCCCGTTCAAGTCCAGCGCGGGCAAGAGCCGCCGGGCCGTTGGGAGCGTGGTGGCGAAGGCCATCTTGCCGCGTTCGACGTCGACCAGGACCGTCGGCCGCAGGCCGGCGGGCGTCGGGAGCACCGAGGGGGGTATGGTGAGAATATACCCGATCTCGGGGGCCTTGAGCCGGCGGAACTCGGCGAATTCCGTTCCCGGCCGGCTCGGCTGGCCGCGCTGGGTGGGACCATCGCTCCGGCCGCCTTGAGCTCGCGGTTGGCCGCCGTCATGAGGCGATCGAGCGCGGTCACGAAGCTCCGGGCGTCCTTGACCTCCGCGACCAGCCCGATCTCGGGCGGGTGGAACCACATCCCGAACAAGCTCCCACCTCCACCCCCCGGGGCCAGGACGGCCATCCTCGGGCCGAGCTTGCCCAGCAGGTCGTCGCGCAGGCTCAGGCCGGTCCGATCCTGGAACCTGGCGGCGAATCGTCCGACCGAGGCCGCCGAGTCCGGGTCGTTCTGCTTCAACATCGCCATGACGGCGTCGCCGAACCGGATCGGGTCGACCGACAGGAGTGCGAAGCCGGTCACACCCTGGGGAGCGACCACCGTCGTCCCGGGCCCCATCGGCGGTTGGTCGAAGAGGGCGAGGATTCCTCGGCGCGGCCGGGGAGCCTGGACGGCAACCGTGATCACCAGCCCCTTGTCCTGGATGCCCCATCGGGATTCGACGCGCTTGATACTGTCGAGTCCGAGCCCGGCGGCCCGACCGCCTAGAGGCGGTATCGCCGACCGATCGACCATCATCGCCAGATCGGCGAAGAACATGCCGACCGGCACTTGACCGGGCATGGGCTTCGTCAATCCGACGTACACCGGGTGCTTCAGGGCACTGGGGGTCTTGCCGTCGAGCACGTCGGCGACCGGGTCGGCGGCCAGGTTCGGGGCGATCGAGACGACGAAGTCATCCTTCTCGTACCACCAGCGGAACGGCGGTGCGTCGGACACCCAGACCGTCCGCCCGCCGGGCTGTGCAACGCGTTTCGCGGCGGGCTCGTTGAGTGGCGGAATCCGCTCGATCAGTTGCTTGAAGAGGTCATTCTTGGCCACGTCACGGATCACGACCACCACGGCCCTGGGCTGGGGAGGTTGGGGATTGACCAGCAAGCCAACGGCGAACCCCTTACGCGCCATGTGGATGAGCAACGGGACCATCACCTTGCCGCTGATTGGACCGCCGGGCATGGTCTGGAGTGCGCGATCGGCGACCTGGGTGGTGATGTCTTCGAGCATGGCGCCGAGCGAGGTCTCGTTGAGCATCTTGTACGCGGCCGTGCCCTTCCAGGCATCCGGCTGGGCGTCGAGTCCCCGGTGCTCGAACAGGATGGCCAGCCCCTCGGCGGGGAAATAACGCGCCAGCGGCTCGGCCTCGGGCTTCTGTGCCGAGGCCGGGACGGCGAGGATCAGGGACAGGAACATCCCCCAGCCGATCGACCACCTGGCGGTCCTGGCTCTGGATCTAGGTCCCTTCACGGTGTCCTCCTCTCGGGTCGACTCGAAATTCATCGGGAGCAACGCCAGCCGGGCTGGACCTGAACCGCCGGGCGAAGTTTCCGAACATACCAGGGAACCCGCGTGATTTCCAAGAGCTCATGTTCCGTCCAACTCCATCGGCCCGGGGCGGCTCCTCTTTGCCTGGGGTGGGTGACTGGCGTAGGATGAATGGCCCGTCCGGGGCGTTGGGTCGGGTCGTCTCGGATTCTTCCCGCGATCATCGAGCCGGGTCGAGAGCCTGGATGAAGCTGTGGCCAGTCTAACCGTCGAGAATTACGTCAAGCGGATCGCACTGATCGCCGCGCGGAGCGATCCCGGCAGCGCCGTGAGCACCGGCGAGCTGGCGCATGCACTGAACGTGTCGCCCGGTACGGTCACCGGGATGCTCAAGACCCTCTCGGAGGCGAGCCTGGCCACGTATACGCCTTATGAGGGGGCACGGCTGACCGAGTCCGGCCAGCGGTTGGCCTTGAAGATCATCCGCCGGCACCGCCTGCTGGAGCTGTTCCTGGTCGAGACGCTCAAGATGTCCTGGGACGAGGTCCACGAGGAAGCCGAGCACATGGAGCACGCCGCGTCGGAGCGGCTGATCGATCGGATCGACGAGTATCTCGGCCATCCGGCGGTGGATCCGCACGGCGACCCGATCCCGCGCGCCGATGGGTCGCTTCGCCGAGATCGAGGGGACCCCGCTGGCACGCTGTCAGCCGGGCCAGCCGTTCCGCGTCGCACGGGTCATGGACCAGGACCCGGCCTTCCTGCGCTATCTCAGCGAATGCGGCCTGGACCTCCACGCCAACGGCATCCTCCTGGAAAACCGCCCGGAGGCCGGCGCCGTCGTCTGCCGGCTGGGCGAGCGGAGCATCGCGCTGGGACTCGCCGCCGCCGGCAAGGTCCTGGTCATCACCGGCGAGCCGGGTGGTTCGTCGAGTTGAGCAAGGCCCTACTGGAAGAGGGGGTTATCAGCACGGCGTCTCCGCACTTCGACCGATTCGACGCCTGATGCCAGACGGATATCGGAGAGCATCGGCAGTCGGCGAGACCCTCGGTCCACTTGCCCAACCGGAGTCCCGAGCGCGAGATCGAAGTCGTGAGGCTCAGGATCGGAACGCATCGTCTCCCATCAGGTCGGGCTGGCGATCGGGTCGGAAGGGTCCGAGGTCCAGGCGCGGGGGCGGCCGAGGACGAGGTCGGCGACGAGCTCGGCGGTGGCCGGTGCGAGCTGCAAGCCGGCGCGCTTGTGGCCGGTGGCGACGATCAGGTTCTCGAAGCCGGGGACCCGTCCGATGTAGGGCTTGCTGTCGATGCTTCCCGGCCGGAGGCCGGCCCAGGTCGCCTCGACCTCGGCCTGGCTCAGGATCGGGCAGAGCCTCATGGCCTCGTCGAGCAGGCCGCGGGTGGCCTCGAAGGTGGGATCGCGTGTCGAAGCCCGCGTCTTGCTCGGTGGCCCCGACCAGTACCCGGCCGTCGTCGCGGGGGACCAGGTAGTTCTTCCCGTGCTCGACGATGCGGCCGATCAGCGGACGATCGCCCTTCAGGAGCACGATCTGCCCCTTCAGCGGCGGGGTCGGAACGCGGACGCCGATGCGACTCGAGCAACGGACCGGACCAGGCTCCGGCCGCCACGATCACCAGGCCGCAGGGGATCGTCCCGGCACTGGTCCGGATCGCCGTCCACGCGTCGGCCGTCGTGGATCGCATATCCCTCGACGCTGTGCCACGGCTTCAGGCAGGCCCCGCGCCGGGAGGCGGCCTCGATCAGGGCCCGGAGGAGTCGGGGGTTGCGGACCTGGGCCCGGTCGGGCAGGTAGTAGACGGATCTGAGCTCGGGGTTGAGCGCCGGCTCGACCCGCGCGTAGTCGCCGGGGGCCAGACGCTCGTAGGCGATCCCCTCGGCCCGCCACTGGCCGGCCGCGGCCCGCAGCGCCTGGTCCTCGCGATCGGTCCAGGCCACGTCCACTCCGCCGGTGCGTCGATAGCCGGTGTCGATGCCGGTCTCCTCCCGCAGCGCGGCCGACCAATCGGGGTAGAGCCGCGCACTCCAGGACCGGAGCCCCACGGTCGGATTCGGATTCGCCGAGGCCGTGCTCGGCGATCGGAGGGATCAGCCCGGCGCCGGCCCAGGAGGCCTCGCGGCCCAGCTCGCGGCGATCCAGCACCGTGGGCCGGATCCCCTCGCGCGCCAGGGCGTAGGCGATCGACAGGCCGATCACGCCGCCCCCCACGATCACGACGTCGCTCGTCTGGGCCATCATTTCGCTTTCGGCACTCCCGCGTCTTGGCTCGCTCGCCGCGGGGCTGGCTCGCGCCGTGCCGCGGCGTCGCCAGGTCGCCTCGGACAGGCGATAGAGCCCTCGCCCCTCCTCGGCGGCCAGGATCAGGTCGCGCCCGTCCCAGGTGATTCCCTCGATCGGCAGCGACTCGTACCGGACCTCGGCCAGGAGCTGCCAGGGGGGCGATTCGCCCCGCCGGTAGATGCGCGTCACCGCGTACGAGCAGACCGCCAGCAGCGTGCCGTCCTCGCTCAGGCTCGGCGCCCGTGGCGGGCTCTGTGAAGCCGGGCAGCCGGCCGATCGGACGAATCGACCGGGACCGGCCGGCCGGCGGCGGCGACGGGGCGCATCCATCGGTACGGCGAACAGTTCCGCCTCGCGACCGTCCAGGTACTTGGTGACCAGGATCGCCGTCTTCTGGTCGTAGACCAGGCCCTCCGCGTCGAACCGGTTCGACCGGGGCAGGGCATAGGACACGGCCGCCGCGGCGGCTAGCGGCCGGTCCGGGACTTCGGGGGATGACGGGTCAGGCTCGTCGATCCGGTAAATCATCCGGATCCGCAGCAGGCCGGTGTTGTTGCCGATGTCGCCCAGGTACAGATGCCCGTGGTCGTCGATCGCGATGTCCTCCCAGTCGAGGTTGGGGATCGCGAGCCGGAACTGGCGGACGATCCGGCCGTCGCTCCGGACCGCGAAGAGCAGGGGGGCGTTCCCCGAGTCGTTGTGGACCCAGAAGATCCCCGGGAAACGCCGGCTCTTGACGATCCCCGACGCCTCCGGGATCGCCTGTGCGTCGAACCGGCCCAGGGGCTCCAGCGGCGGCAGCCCAGGCGGCGGCCCCGAGAACGATCAGGCTTGCGAACAGAATCGGCATGGGCTGGTAGGACTCCCCTGGCTATGTGCGTCCCGCGCTCTCGGTCTCATCGTAACAAATCCCCGGAATCCTTGGCCACGAAGCGCCGACGATCCTCCTCACGGGTCGCTGACCGCCGGAGCCGCCTTGCGATTTGCCGGGCGGTACGTCAAACTTGGCTGGTCGTCATTAGGCAGTCAGGCGAGTAAGCCACCGCTAGCCGCACCGTTCGAGGAGTAGGTCAACCATGGAAACGCCGCAGATCCGGCCCGGGCTGGTCGAGAAGGCCGAGAGCATGCCCCGGGTCGTCGCCTACTTCTACAACTCGGCCCAGGGGAACCTGGTCATCCAGATCTTGATGCAGCTCGGCGTCCCGAACGACCGGCTGGGCGTCACCCCGCCGGAACAGATCGAAGGCGGCCAGGGCATGATCCTGTCGATCGCCTGCCCCGACAAGAAGATCCTGGCCAGGGTCGAGTCGATCTGCCGGGAGCAGGGTGCCGCGATCCACCGCCAGCGCCATTGAGCGGGGTCCCTCTCCTCTCCATCCGATACCGGAGCTCGCGTTATGCCCGCACGACTTGGTATCCGACTCAGCGTGTTGCTGGCCGGAATGGGTCTGAGCCTGGCCTGGGGTCTTGGGGCTCCGACGCCGAGCCGTCGGCCAGGAGAAGGAGCCCGAGGTCCCGTCGTTCGCCCGGGAGCTGCCCTCGATCCGGTCGGGGGAGCCGATCTTCCAGTTCAACGGCAAGGACTTGACCGGGTTTTATCCCTTTCTGCGAGAGCCGGGGACGCGACGATCCGAAGCATGTGTTCTCGGTCCGCGACGGCATGATCGACATCTCGGGGGAGGAATTCGGCGGATTGACGACGCAGGATGAGTTCCAGAACTATCATTTGATCACCGAATGGAAGTGGGGTGAGCGGACCTGGGCCCCACGGAAGGAGAAGCGCGCGCGACTCGGGAATCCTGGTGCACTGCGTCGGGCCGGACGGCGCGGCGGGCGGCAACTGGATGGAGTCGCAGGAATGTCAGATCATCGAGGGGGGCTGCGGCGACTTCATCCTGGTCGCCGGACGGGCGAAGCCGAGCCTGACCTGCGAGACGCGCCGCGGACCGGACCGCCAGTATTACTTTGAAAAAGGCGGGGAAGCCCGTCACGCGCAATTCGGTCCGATACAACTGGTGGGGCCGCGACCCGGCCTGGAAGGACGTCCTCGGGTTCCGCGGCCGTCGCGACGTCGAGAAGCCCGCCGGCGAGTGGAACCGCATGGAAGTCGTCTGCGACGGCGGCTCGATCACGACCATCCTCAATGGCTACGTCGTCAACATCGGCACGAATTCCAGCCTCACCAAGGGCAAGATCCTGTTCCAGTCCGAAGGCGCCGAGATCCTCTTCCGCAAGATCGAGGTCCGGCCGCTGGTGAAGTAGGGCACATCAATACCCCATCGCGCAGCCGTCCTTGCGGGGGTCGGAGCCGCCGATGAGGACGCCGCGTTCGAGGTCGATGCGGATGGCCTGGTAGCCGCCGAAGCCGCCGGGGGAATCGACCACGCGGTGCCCCTTGGCATAGAGCGCGCGGCGGACCTCGGCGGAGATCCCCGACTCCAGGGCGACCGAGCCGCCGCCGTCGGCCGGCTGGCCGGTCGGCTCGGACGAGCCGAAGTGGCGGAACCGCGGGGCGTCGCCGGCCTCCTGGACGTCCATGCCGAAGTCGATCATGTTGCAGAGCACCTGGGCGTGTCCCTGGGCCTGCATGTCCCCGCCCATCAGCCCGAAGCTGAGCCAGGGCTGGCCTCCCTTCGTGACGAAGCCCGGGATGATCGTGTGGAACGGCCGCTTCCGCGGCTCGAGCCGGTTGAGATGGTTCGGGTCGAGCGCGAAGAGGCTGCCGCGGTTCTGGAGCGCGAAGCCCAGGTCGCCCGGCACGTGGTAGGAGCCGAAACCGTGGAAGTTGCTCTGGATCAGGCTGACGCAGTTGAAGTCGCGGTCGACCACGGTCATGTAGATCGTGTCGGCTCCGGCGGGCTCGCCGGCGGTCGGATGGAGATTGGCCCGGTCGGTCTTCATCTCGGCCCGACGCCGGTCGGCATACGGCTTGGAGATCAGGGTGGCGATCGGCGCGTGGACGAACGCGGGGTCGGCATAGAACTTGGCCCGGTCCTCATAGGCCAGCTTCTTGGCCTCGATCATCAGGTGCAGCGCTTCGGCCGACTGCGGTCCCATGGCCTTGAGGTCGAACGGCTCGAGCAGGTTGAGCATCTGGAGCACGGCGATCCCCTGGCCGTTGGGGGGCAGCTCCCAGACGTCGTAGCCCCGATAGTTGGTCGAGACCGGCTCGACGTCGGTGCTGGTGTGCTCGGCGAAGTCCTGGTGGGTGAACAGGCCGCCGACGGATTGCGAGTACCGAACGATCGCGTCGGCCAGGAGGCCCTTGTAGAACGCGTCGCGACCGTCCTGGGCGATGATCCGGAGGGAGCGAGCGAGCCCCGGGTTGCGGAAGACCGACCCCACCGCCGGCGCGTGGCCGCCGGGGAGGAAGCAGGCGGCCGAGGTGGGGATTTCGCGGAGGCTCGGCTCGGCGGCACGCCAATCGTCGGCGATGATCTCGCTGACGGGGAATCCCAGCTCGGCGTAGGCGATCGCCGGCGCCAGGCAGCTCGGACCACGCCCTGGTGCCGAAGCGGCGGCGGAGCTGGTCCCAGCCGTCCACGCAACCGGGGACCGACCAGCTCAGAGGGCCATGGACGGGGATCTTCGTCAGCCCCTTCGAGCGGAACAGCTCGATCGTGGCGGATCCCGGTGCGCGGCCGCTGGCGTTCAGGCCGATGAGCCGCTTCGTCTTGGAGTCCCAGACGATGGCGAACAGGTCGCCGCCGATCCCGCAGGACATCGGCTCGACCACGCCGAGCACGGCGTTCGCGGCGATCGCCGCATCGATGGCATTGCCACCCTGCTGCAAGACGCGGATGGCGGTCGCGGTCGCCAGCGGCTGGCTGGTCGCGGCCATCCCCTGCCGGGCGATCACCGCCGATCGGGTCTTGTGCAGCGGGCCGGACGGCCGGTCGTGCGCCCAGGTACATCGCTGGCCCTCCAGGCCCAGCCATACCAGGCCCGCCATCGCGATCAACAGGCACCAAGCCCAGATCCGGCCGTTGCGATATCATCGTGTTCCTTTGCATCAGGAGGCTTGTGCTCAGTCCAGTTTGCCTCGCCTGGCGAGGCGGTCGATCGCATCACGGTAGGGCAATGCCGACTGCGCACCGGGCTGGGTGACGGCCAGCGCGGCGGCGGCGTTGGCCCAGGCGGCGGCCTTGCTGGAGAGCTTGATCGCGTTGTCCGCGATCGCGACCGCCAGCGCACCATTGAAGGCGTCGCCGGCGCCGACGGTATCAACGGCCTCGACCTGGGGCGCGGGGATGGTGCACGACTTGGCGGCGATGACCTCGCAGCCGCCGAGCGCCGAGGGTGATGACCACGACCGCCGGACCCATTGCCTTCAGACGAAAGCCACAGGCCGGCCAATCGGGCTCGGCCCCTTCGGATTGCGTCATCCCTGCGAGCGCCAGGGCTTCGACGCGGTTCGGCGTGATCGCCATGACGCCCGAGAAGAGCGCCCTCACCTCGGCTTCCGAGAGCGCCGGGGCGGGGGCCGGGTTCAGGATCGTGAACATCCCCGCATCCCAGCCGCGCTTCAGGGCTCGGCTCGCGGTCTCCAGTGGGACCTCCAGGCTGGCGAGCAGCACGTCGTCCGTCGCGGAACAGCGAGGCCGGGAGCCGGTCGATGTCCTCCGGAGTCAGCCGATGATTGGCCCCCGGCGCAACGCCGATCAGGTTCTCGCCATGATCGTCCACGAAGATCAAGGCCACGCCCGACGCGACCCCTTCGACGACCCGGACATGACTGACGTCGATCCCCTCGCGCCGATAGAGCTCCAGCGCCTGGCGGCCCAATTCATCATCGCCGACGGCCGTGACGAAGACGACCTCGGCGCCCGCACGGCGGGCCGCGACCGCCTGGTTAGCCCCCTTGCCGCCGGGCGACGTCGTGAACGAGCTGCCCAGGATCGTCTGCCCCGGCGCCGGCAACCGAGGCACCCGCACGGTCATGTCCGTGTTGCTCGATCCGATGACGACGACACGGGGCATGGGATTCTTCCAGCTTTCAGTGTTCAGTTTTCAGCGTTCGGTAAGAAAAGGCTATATAAATCCTGGTAGCAGGGAAAGTGAGTGACTCTCGGGTGACATGATGAGAAGTGTGCCGAGAGTGGGCGGATTTCGCCCCAAAGGGGCAGTCACAAACCAGCCCGGGGCATCGCCCCGGGAACGGCAGCACCCCAGCCGTGGCCAGCCCTGAAAGGGCGGTACAGGCGCTGCCCTGGCCCGGTCTGTGTCGCCCTTTCAGGGCTCGGTTTGGGGTGGTCGTCGCGTCCCCGGGGCGATGCCCCGGGCTGGTTTGTTGCGGCCCCTTCGGGGCGAGAGAAAGCCGCATCCGACCCCACATCTCACCTTCACTTTCCCTGTTGCGTGGAGTTATTTAGATCTTCGCCGGATTGAAAACTGAACACTGAAAACTCACAGGTAATCTTCGCGGATCGGATGGAACACGTCGAGTGCCACGGCGGGCTGATCCAGGGCGCGGACGCGGTGGACGACCCCGCCGGGGATGCGCCACATATCGCCGGGCCCGAGGAGGCGGCGTGACGCCTCCCACGGTGAACTCGAGTTGTCCCTCCAGCAGGTAGCCCATCTGCTCGTGGGGATGGGCATGGTCGGCCACGACCGACTCGGGCTCGAAGTGGACGACCGAGAGCATGACGCCCTTGCCGGCGGTCGTGCGGATCTCGACGCCCGGGAAGATGACGTGCCGCGACCCGGATCCCGCGGGCAGGAAGTAGCCATCCGGATCCGGAGCAGGCGAGCTCGGAGTCAGTACCGGTCATTGGAGGTTCCCGTAATGTGTGGCGATCCACTCGCCGGTGATATCCAGGAATTCCTTGCGGCTGCCGTTGTAGACGCTCCTGAGCATCTCATCGAGTTTCCCTTGGCCCTCGAGCATGCCGTGGAGGAACGTGGGGAAGTCCTGACTGAACGCCGACCTCATCATGCACTCGACGAGGGCGAAGCTGACCGCGCGGCGGTCGGTGAGTGAGATCTGCTCGGCCCCGCCCAGAGCATAGCCGGCCTTGGTCTCCCAGCCCTGCTGGAAATTGCCGAGGGCCGTCTGGCGGAGTTGCTGATAGTAAGAGCTTCGGGGCTCGACGACGGAAGCCAGGTAGGTGCCGATCCCGTCCCTGAGCCATCGGGGCGAGTCGCCCGATGAGGCCGCGACGGCTCCCGTGCCCAGGGCCTCGGTCAGAAGCCCGAGCAACGACCGAGCCGTGCCTCCGCTCTCCTCGCTCCGCCGGCCCTTGGTCCGCCGCTTCGGAGCGGCCTCTTCCCTCTTGCCCCCCGCCGGGTCGACGACCGCGATGTAGGGTTGGGCGATTGCCAGTTTGACGGTGGTTTGCTCCTCGGGATCCAGGTCGTGGCCCTCCACGGTGCGGACGAACTCGATAAAGTCCTTCCGACTGCTGAAGACGTAGAGGCTGACCTTCTCGACCCACTCCGTGGTCGGCACGCCGAAGTATCGCCTGAGGTGCAAGTATTGAGTCTCCATCGCCTTGATGGAACTGGAAGCCCGATCCTTTGGCATGTTGCTGAACATGATGAACTGCTTGCCGGCCACGATCTCGGGATTCAGCTTGGCATTGGCCTGTTTCCAGCGTTCGCGGCCGACGGCCTCGATGTTCTTATCGCGTTCCGAGACCGGCATCTTGGCCAGTTCTCTCTGACGCAATTGATCGGGGGATGCCGCATAGGACGCCAGCGTCGCCTTGGGGTCGATCCCTGTGTCGAGCTTGGCCCCTTCCTTGACCCACTGGGCGATCTTGGCGACGGCCTCGTCCGACATCTTGTTTTGGCCCCCCTGGGGCATCCGCGGCTCCTCCTCTCCGTTGACCCTCAGGACCAGGTGGCTCTCGTCCGGGTTGCCGGCGACCAGCACGGGATGTTTGGTCGTTCCCTTCTTGAGCTTCTCGAAGGTCGTCAAGTCCAGCTTGCCCTTGGTCACCCCGACCTTCCCGGCGGTGTGGCAGCCGACGCAGTTGGCAACGAGGATCGGGGCAATGTCTTGCGAAAACTTGAGCTGGCCCGAATCGGCCGCTTTCGTCTCCGTCCCCGCGGCCTTCTTGGTCTTGGCTTTCGCGTCGGCCTTCTTGGTAGCCCCCTTCTCGGGGAGCCGGAGCCTCTTGCGAGCCGCCTTCGCGCGGGGCGCGGCATGGCGTCCGGGTCGTCCGGGTCCTGGTTCGGAATGTCTTGTCCACCAGGCACTTGAGGCGGAAAATCCTGGGCCGCCACCGGGCGCACCGGGCAGGGCGATACACGGAACAGAGGAATTTCGATGGGAGCGAGCCAGAGCGCCGTCAATAACACGACGCTGGCCCGCCGCAGAACAGGCGATCGCATGATACGTGACATGACCTCACCCCCGTTGGCTTGCCCGAATGAGCTTGACCGGATCAGACTATTGTTTCTCTCCTTACACGTTTTGACAAGATGCGCAAGCACTCACGGCCGCATTCGCAAGGTGTTCGTGTGGCGGCGAGGGTGCCAAGACCGATCGTGTCTCCAAAATGCACGACGGCAACTTGACGAGGTGCCGGTTCCGCGAACACCATTCTGAGCAGAGGACGATAACGCTACGAACCGTCGGGGCGACCCGGTGAGAGGTCAATCATGTGGCGCAAGGCGATCTTGGCGAGCCCAGTCGTTTTGATCGCGGCGATACTCATCGCCGCGCAATTCCGAGGTGGGTCCATCATGCACGAGGATTTCCCGGTCCTCAAGCCCGGCGAAGTTGCCAGTACGGCTGTGCCCAACGGGAGGAAGGAGTTAGCCACCGTGCACGAAGATTTCCCGGTCCTCAAACCAGACGAGGTTGCCGGTGCGGCAAAGCCCTCGCCCACTGGCGAGAAGGAGCTAGCCACCTTTGGGACCGGGTGTTTCTGGTGTACCGAGGCCGTGTTCCAGCAGTTGAAGGGTGTGTCGAAAGTGGTGTCGGGGTTCAGTGGCGGCCAGGTTCCCAATCCGACCTATGTCGAGGTCTGCTCCGGCACGACCGGGCACGCTGAGGTCATCCAGGTGACGTTCGACCCGGCTGTGATCTCATACCCGGAGTTGCTCGAGGTTTTCTGGCGGTCGCACGACCCGACGACGCTGAACCGACAGGGTAACGACGTCGGCCCGCAATACCGGTCCGTCATCTTCACGCACTCCGACCGGCAGAAGCAACTCGCGGAGGTCTACAAGCGGAAGATCGAAGCGGCAGGGGTATTCTCGAACCCGGTCGTCACGGAGATTGTTCCGTTCACCGCATTCTATCCGGCCGAGGCCGACCACCAGAACTACTACGCCGAGAATTCCCAGAGACCGTACTGCCGGGTCGTGATCAGGCCCAAGGTCGATAAGCTGCGAGCCGTGTTCCGGGACAAGTTAAAAGAGAAGTGACCGCCATAAGCGACTTGCGGATCATGTCTTCGAGGCTGCAATCGCTGACGGGGCGGATTGGGCTCTGTCTGGCAATCCGGTGGCCGACTACTGCGCGGACCCCTCATCCGGCCCTTCGGGCCACCTTCCCCCCAGGGGGAAGGGGTAAACCGCCACCGACCGGTCATCTTCTCTCCTTCTCCCCCCCGGGGAGAAGGTGCCCGTAGGGCGGATGAGATGTACCGTTGAAAATCAAGGGCCGTCAACCGTGATGACGGCGGAAGTCGTCGGATGCCCCCGGAATACTGGACACGGACGGAGAACGCCTGGGCGAATGAGGCACAGCCGCTCATCTCGCCCACTGGTGTCGAGGCTGCGAACTTGGGAGATTCCCGTGCGAATCCCGATCCGCCCACCTCACCGAGGGATCCCGGCATCCCGTGTTACTCAGGATGACGGGTTCTGGGTACGGGTTCCTCTTCTCTATTCCGGGGGAGTCCGAACGTCTCGGCCAGATCCAGCGCGGCCTCATACAGCGGCAGGCGATGCAGGGCCGCCCACAGGTCCAGCGCATTGCCCTGGACCCCGCACTCCGAGTGGAAACATTTGAACATGTTCTTCTGAAGATTGACCGAGAAGGTGCGCTCCGCCGCCGCGGGGTGGCTGTGCAACGGACAGGGACCGCGACGTTGCTGACCGCCGCCGCGGAGCTGCGACAGAAGGCCCAGATGCGTGAGCACCCGTTCCATGCTGATCTGTTTGCGCAAGAATGCGTAGTCCACCCGGGGGCGCACGACGCCGATCGCTGGGGCCGCCGGCTTGACAGCCGACGGCGTCGGCTCTACTGTGGGGGTAGCCGTGGTGACCACTTTCCCCGCGGGTTCGCCCCGCTTGTGGCCCACGGCTTCTTTGTCACCGGTGCCGCCGAGTGGGTCACCCGGTGCGGCCGTCGTGCCGGCTGTGGTCGTGGTCGTTTCGCGGGTCGCGGCCGTCGCGGCGACCGGTTCCCAGGGGTAGTGCCCCGCGTCGAAGGGGCGATTGGTCTTCCAGACGGCGAAGACCAGATGCAGCAACTTGCGCATGCTGTGGCCGATCGCGACGTCGCCGCGCTTCCCCTTGGCTCTCTGGCGACGATACAGGGCCCAGACGGCCGGGTTGTGGACGATGGCCGGCCGCGCCGCGTTCCAGAGATAGGCGCGGGCCAGATCGTTTCCCTTGGGCGACATCCGCATCACCCCGGTGGGCAGGGGCCGACCCTCCTTGTCCACCCCGGAGCTGTCTTCCTCGGGGAAGATGCCGAAGTAGTTGACCAGGTGGTTCGGCGTCGCGAACCGCTCGATATCCACGATCTTGGCGACCAGGATGGCCGCGGTCGCCGGGCCGATGCCGGTGATGGTCAGGACCTGGACGTGGGGCGAATCCGGCAACTCGTCCCAAGCCGCGGTCACCAGCTCCAGCAACTCGCGCTCGGCGGCGCGGCTGCGAACGACCTGCTCGACGAGGGTGCGCACCAGCGCCTCGGCCATGTCCCCGCGGAGCGAGGCCACCGAGCTGCCGGCGGCCTGTTGCAGCACCCGGGCTTTCGCGCTGTCCAGATAGGGGATCTTCTCCAGGGAGCTGAGATGGGCCGCGGCGACCCGCTGGGCGGTGGGATACTTCGGGAGCAAGTGCAGCACCCAACCGGCCGTGATGTCTTCGGCGAGGGTGGCCAGCTCGGGAAAGGTGCGGGCCAGGAGATTATGGAGTCGGTTGGTGGCCCGGGTGGTCTGCTTGACCTGGCCTTGCAAGCGGGCGACGAGCTCGCGGAGCAGGGTCATGGGTGGCTTGGCCGCCGGCGTGGCGGGCGGTCGCTCGACGATGGCGAAGCGGGCCATGGCCTGGCTCTCCGTATCGTCGGTGGTGCGCTTGGGGAAGTGCGCCTTCCGATAATCCTTGTTGCGCTTGGGCTCGCCGACGGAGATGGTCAGGGGCCCGTCCAGGCCGCGGAGGAACTGCTCGAGATTGGCGGCGTACTGTCCGGCGGCGTCGATGCGGATGTGGAAGTGGACCTGGGGGTGCTTGAGGCGCAACTGCTCCAAGCGATCCCGCAGGGCCTGGTAGCCGGCGTGGTTCTCGGTGACGGTGAGCGGCTTGGCGGCGGGCCGGAGGTCGGGCCCGAGGAACGAGACGCGGTGACCGTAGCGGGCGGTATCGATGCCGACGCCGATGCGGTCGAAGCCAGTGGTAGTCATCATGGCAATCATCCTCGGAGACAGGAAGGGACTGGATACGACAAGTGTCTGATGGGTAGGCGTGAGTCTCCTCCGGGGATCTTGAGCCAGGTGATCCTTGTGATCAGCGGTCGAGCCGCAAGATGTACCAATACCTTCAGCCCAAGCCGGAGGGAGCAATCTCATCCAAGAGGTCAGAGCCTCAGGGGGGCTACAGCTCTCCCCACGACACTGGTGCCAGTATCGCAAACTGGCCCGAATCCAACATACAAGGGGGCAACGCTGTACGGCTGTCGAATCTCAGACAGAGCCTAAAGGGGTCAGCGTTCAAAGTGGTCAGCCGCGAAGAGGGATTCTCCCCAGTTTCCTTTCTCGGAGCCGCTCGACTGCGAGCTGACCTACCTGCGATCGAGGATCTCCTCCGAACGGAGGAAGAGGCAACTTCCATGAAGGATGCAACCCGAGTGATCCGCGCCGGCCTGCCGGAACCGTCGCAGGGCCAGCCATTTCTTCCCGGTCCCGTATTCGCCGGTGCTTTCCACTTCGCCGGTGATCCGGCGAGCTCGTCTTACACCTATGGGCGATACCACAACCCGACATGGACTCTGTTCGAAAAGGCCCTCGGGGAACTGGAGGGCGGTGAGACCGTGGTTTTCGCCTCCGGCATGGCGGCCACGGCCGCCATCCTGGGTTGCGTTCTCCGCACCGGAGAAGTTGCGGTTCTGCCCGCCGATGGGTACTACACGGCTCGAATGCTTGCGGAAGGGTTTTTCGCTCAGATGGGAGTGTCGATCCGGATGGCCCCGACCGCCGGCGGCGCCCAGGCGGGATGTCTCGAGGGCGCGAAGCTCCTGTGGCTGGAAAGCCCCAGCAACCCCGGGCTCGATGTCTGTGACATCGCGGGCCTGGCCGAGCTCGCGCACGAACGGGGTGTCCTTGTCGTGGTGGACAACACGACCGCCACGGTCCTCGGACAGCGACCGCTCGGTCTCGGGGCGGACTTCTCGCTGGCTTCCGACACCAAGGGGCTCACCGGTCACGGCGACCTGGTGCTCGGACACGTGGCCGTCCGCGACCCCGACTGGGCACAACGGCTGCGGGCCTGGCGCACCCAGTTCGGCGCGATCCCCGGTCCCATGGAGGTCTGGCTGGCGCATCGATCGCTGGGAACGCTCGACGTCCGTCTGGAGCGCATGGCCGCCAACGCTCTGGCAATCGCCGAGTTCCTGTCCGGTCGTCCCGAAGTGCTCCGGGTCCGCTACCCCGGGCTGCCCACCGACCCCGCCTACCCGGTCGCCGCGCGGCAGATGACGCGGTTCGGCCCGATCGTGAGCTTCGAGCTCGCCTCAGTCGAGGCCGCGGAGACGTTCCTCGCCGCTTGCCGGTTGGTGCTCCAGGCTACCAGCTTCGGCGGGTTGCACACGACGGCCGAGCGCCGCGCCCGTTGGGGCGGCGACAAGGTCCCGGGGGGATTCATCCGCCTCAGCGCGGGTTGCGAGCACCAGGAAGATCTGTTGAGCGACCTCGCCCAGGCTCTGGCGACCATTTGAGACGGCGCGGCGAACTCTCAGCCGGTGCCTCTATCGGCCTGATTCCTCCCCATGATGCGCGCCCGATCCCGCCGAGGCTTGGCCCCGCTCATCCTCATTTCCCGAAAGATCGATGAAGGGTTCAAACCAGATTCCGCGCAACTCTTTATTGAGCGATTCGATTCACCCGGGCCATGGGGTCGGCTCGGACGGAGTCTCGCCCTCCTTCCGTCCGGAGCTTTCCTCGAAGGGAGATCAGTGCGATGCTCGAACCATTTGTCACCGATCTGCTGGTGGGTTGTTCACTCCTCCTGCTGGGCGGATGGCTGAGTCAAGCCCTTCGCGCAAGCTCGCACGACGACTGACTTGCGACCGACATTCCACCCTCCTAGGATGATTTCTTCAGGCTAATCTCGGCCAGGCATGCCACGAGCGACGCCGATTCCTGAGAGGCCCTTGTGTCTTCACGGTTTTTCGCGTAGGCGCATGGATGCGAGCGACCTCCGCGAATGATCGAGGTCAGGGCATGAAATTGGCTCCGATCCAGTGTTAAGATGCTTAATAGGACTGGTACGCGAGACCGGCCTGGCGTGAGTAGACGATTGCGAAACCTGCCCAGAAATCATCCCCTGCGTGAGGCATTGATGTTCCGCCGTCTTCTCTTCCTGGGATTCTCCTGCTCTTTGTTCCTGGCCGCGGCAGGCGGTTGCCAGGCCAATCAGGCCAAGGTCGCTCCGTCCGAGCTGCTGGTGGTGCCGGTGAGCCGTCCGGTCGATCGGGAGGTCACCGACTACGTGGACTTTACCGGCCGGACCGAGGCGGTCCATTCGGTGGATATCCGCCCGAGAGTCTCCGGCTACCTGGTCGAGATGCCGTTCGAGGAGGGGGCGGAAGTCAAGAAGGGGGACCTCCTGTTCGTGGTCGATCCTCGGCCTTACCAGGCCCAGGTCGACCAGGCCCAGGGCCAGGTCGATCTCTATCAGGCCTCGCTCAAGCTGGCCAAGACGACCCTCGCCCGGGACCGGGCCATCAACTCCTTGTCGCGCGGCTCCATCAGCCAGCAGCAATTCGACCAGGAACAGGCCCAGGTCGACGAGGCCCAGGCTCGGGTCAACGCCTACAAGAAGAGCATGGAGCTCTTCGTGATCAACCACGAATGGACCCGGGTTCTGGCGCCGATCGACGGCCAGATCAGTCGCTACTACTTGACCCTCGGCAACCTGGTCAACCAGAACCAGACGCTGTTGACCACGATCGTGTCGGTGGACCCGATGTACGCCTATTTCGAGATGGACGAGCCCACCGATCTGCGGATCCGGCGGGTGGCCAACGAGGGGCGGATCAAGACTTACAAGGATCGTCCGAAGATGCCGGTCCTCATGGGCTTGCAGGGCGAAGAGGGCTTCCCGCACACGGGGCAAATCAACTTCTTCAATAACCAGTTCAACCCGACCACGGGGAGCATCCTGGTGCGGGGTGTGTTCCCGAACCCCGCGCCGAAGGGGGGCCAACGGCTGTTAACGCCCGGCCGGTTCGTGCGGATGCGCCTGCCGATCGGCGAACCCCACCGGGCCCTCCTGGTCATCGACCGGGCCGTGGCGTCCGACCAGGATAAGAAGTTCGTCTACGTGCTCGATGCCAACAATAAGGTCCAGTACCAACGCGTGACGACCGGTGCGCTCCAGGAGGATGGCCTGCGCGTGATCAGGGAGGGGCTCAAGGGGGATGAGTGGATCGTCGTCGGCGCTTTGCAGCAGGTCAGGCCGCGCATGGAGGTGAAGCCCGAGCAACTGCCCATGCCAACACTCGGGCCGGCACAGACCGTAACGCCGCCGCCATCGGGCAAGTCGGCATCTCCCCCACCGGACACGCGCAAGTCGGCATCTCCCCCGCCGGAAACAAGCAAAAAGGCATCTGCCCGCTCGGAGACGATCAGGTCGGCATTCCCCCCGCCGGAAACCCGCAAGCCTTCGCAGCCGGAGTCCGGCAAGTCGGCGTCGTCCCCGGCCGAAACCACCCAGCGCTGAGGGGGCCCGCCATGATCTCGCGGTTCTTCATCGATCGACCGATCTTCGCGACCGTCCTGTCCGTCGTCATCACCCTCATCGGCGGGATCTCGCTCTATTTCCTGCCGATGGCGCAATATCCCCGGATCACCCCGCCCGGTATTGCGGTGTCCATCAGTTACCCCGGCGCCAGCGCCCCGGTGGTGGCCGACACCGTGGCGGCACCGATCGAGCAGCAGGTCAACGGCATCGACGGCATGCTCTACATGTCCGCGCAGATGGGCAATGACGGCACCTACTCGCTGACGGTCACCTTCGATATCGGCACCGACGTGAACGCGGCCCTGGTCATGGTGCAGAACCGCGTCACGCTGGCCATGCCGCAGTTGCCGACCCAGGTCCAGAACCAGGGGATCACGATCCGGAAGAAGACGCCGGACAACTTGATGATCGTCAACTTCTTCTCGCCGGACGGCCGCTACGACGACATCTACCTGAGCAATTTCGCCACGATCTATGTCAAGGACGAGTTGCTGCGCGGTCTACGGGGTCTCGGACATCAACTACATGGGCCAGCGCGACTACAGCATCCGTGCCTGGCTCGACCCTCAGAAGCTGGCGTCGCGGAACATGACCGCCATGGATGTGGCGAACGCGATCCGCGAGCAGAACATCGATGCACCCGCCGGGCAGATCGGTCAGCTTCCGGTCGCCCGGGGACAGTATTTCCAGTTGCCGATCGATACCCTGGGCCGGCTCACCAATCCGGAGGAGTTCGCGAACATCGTCGTCAAGGTCGGCTCGGATCGTCCCGACGATCCGGCGACCGGCATCGTCCGGCTCCGCGACGTGGCCCGCGTCGAGCTCGGCGCCCAGAACTACAACCAGTCGTGTACTTTTGACGGCAAGCCGTCCGTGGGCCTGAGTATCTACCAGCTCCCCGGGACCAATGCACTCGATGTCGCCGACCGGGTGCGAGCCAAGATGAAGGAGCTCAAGACGCGGTTCCCCGACGGGGTGAGCTACGACATCGCCTACGACACGACGCCGTTCATCCGCGAGTCGGTCAGGGACGTGATCTACACCCTGTTCGAAGCCGTCATCCTGGTGGGCATCGTCGTGCTGGTCTTCCTTCAGGACTGGAAGGCGATGATCCTGCCGATGATCGACGTCCCGGTCTCGTTGATCGGCACGTTCGCCTTCATGGCGGCGCTGGGCTTCAGCCTGAACAACCTGACGCTCTTCGGCCTGGTGCTGGCGATCGGCATCGTGGTGGATGACGCCATCGTGGTGCTGGAGAACACCGAGCGGATGATCGCCAAGGGGTACGACGCGCGGACGGCGACGATCAAGGCGATGGAGGAGATCACCGGGCCGATCCTGGCGATCACGCTGGCGCTCAGCTCGGTGTTCATCCCGTGCTGCTTCATCACGGGCATCACGGGCCAGTTCTTCCGGCAGTTCGCGGTGACGATCGCGGTCTCGACGATCATCTCGGCGGTGAACGCGCTGACGATGACCCCATCGCGGGCGGTGTTGATCTTCAAGACGGAGGAGAGTGCCCACGGCCACGAGTTCAAGCGGGAGGCGTTGCCGTGGTGGTCCTTCGGCATCTTCGGCGGGATGCTCACGGTCTGGTATGCCAAGGACTTCGTGCTCGGTCAGTTCATCCATCTGGGCCTGCTAGCGGAATCGAGCGGAGCCGGGCTGGAGGCGGCCTCGGGCTGGATGCCCTGGCTCCTCCACCACGCGGCCGCGTTCAGCCCCGGCCTGGTGGTCGGCCTGGTGGTCGGCTGGTTCATCATCCGGCCGGTGAACGCCGTGCTGGGCTGGCTCTTCCGGGGCTTCAACCGGCTCTTCGACAGGATGACCGGGGTCTACGGCTGGATGGTCGGCAAGTCGCTCCGGATGAGCGTGATCGTGCTGATGATCTACGGCGGGCTGCTGGTGCTGACCTACGGGACCTTCAAGCGCGCCCCCTCGGGGTTCATCCCGGAGCAGGACCAGGGGCGGCTGATCCTGAGCGTCCAGTTGCCCGACTCGGCCTCGTTACAGCGGACCAAGGAGCACGATGGCCATCGTCGAAAAGATCTGCCTCGAGACGCCGGGGGTGGCGCACACGGTGGCCTCGCGGGGATGTCGTTCCTCTTGCAGGCCAACGCGTCCAACTTCGGATCGATGTTCATCGTCCTGGACCCGTTCGACGACCGGCAGGCCCCCGAGCTGACCGCCAATGGCATCATGGCCCGGTTGCGAAAGGAGTTCAAGCGGCAGGTCAAGGATGCGGATGGTCGCCGTGCGCAATTCCTCGGCGATCCCCGGCCTGGGCACCGCCGGCGGCTACAAGCTCATCATCGAGGACCGAGGCGGTCGCGGGTTCGTGGACTTGCAGCGGGAGACGGACGAGCTGGTGGCGGCGATGAAGAAGCAGCCGGGCCTGGCCACCGCATCCAGCCAGTTCCGCTCCCGCACGCCGCAGCTCTACCTGGACATCGACCGGACCAAGGCCGAATCCCTGGGCCTGTCGTTCGACGACGTGAATCAGACGCTGTCGATGTACCTGGGCTCGCTCTACGTCAACAGCTTCAACCAGTTCGGCCGCCACTGGCAAGTCACGGTCCAGTTGGAGGGCGATTTCCGCAACCGGGTGGAGGACATCAACCTGCTCCAGGTCCGGAACAAGTGGGGGCAGATGGTGCCACTGGGCACCGCTGGTCCGCGTGCGCGAGACGTCGGCGGCCCGGTCAGCGTCACGCGGTATAACCTCTACACGGCCTCGCAGATCACCGGGAGCCTGGCAGCCGGGGATCAGCTCCGGGGAGACGATCGCGGCCATCAACCGCCTGACCGACGAGACCTTGCCGCTGTCCATGAGGGCGGAGTGGACCGAGGTGATGTTCCTCCAGATCAAGGCGGGCAACACCGCGATGTACGTCTTCGCGCCTGTCGGTCGTGAGCGTCTTCCTGGCCCTGGCGGCGCTCTACGAGAGCTGGGCGCTGCCGCTGGCGGTGATCCTGGTGGTGCCGATGTGCCTGCTCTGTTCCCTGCTCGGCGTGCTGTCGACGGGCCGGGAAGTGAACATCTTCGTGCAGATCGGCCTGGTGGTGCTGGTCGGCCTGGCGTGCAAGAATGCCATCCTGATCGTCGAGTACGCCAAGCAGAAGCACATGGAGGGCCTGTCGCGCTACGATGCGACCCTGGAGGCGTGCCGGCTGCGGCTGCGGCCGATCCTGATGACGTCGTTCGCCTTCATCATCGGGGTGGTCCCGCTGATGGTGGCCTCGGGGGCCGGGGCGGAGATGCGGCGATCGCTGGGGATCGCCGTGTTCAACGGCATGGTCGGCGTGACGTTGTTCGGCATCTTCCTGACGCCGGTCTTCTTCTCCGTGATCCAGGGACTCAGCGAGACGCGGCTCTTCTCGGCCCAGACCACGCGATGGGTCGGCTCCACCCTGGTGGGCGGAGCGATGGGTCTGGGGCATCGGCTACTTGCTCGCCCGGCTGAATATCGTCCGCTCCCAGTGGGCCGAGACGGTTGGCGCGTGCACCGGCATGATGGTGATGCTGATCTTGATGGACGTCTATAGCCGGCTCCGGTCGAAGCCGGTGGATGCCTCGGACGCTCCCAATTCGCCGGTGTCCACGGAAATGCAGCCGGGACACGCGCACTACAAGGGCGACCCGATCGAGACGACCGAGGTTCATGAGCTATGATTTCGCGATTCTTCATCGACCGTCCGGTCTTCGCCATCGTCCTCTCGCTGGTCATCGTGCTGGCGGGAGGCGTGGCCGTGTTCACGCTGCCGGTGGCCCAGTATCCCGACGTCACGCCGCCCACGGTGCTGGTGACGGCCATCTACCCGGGGGCGAATGCCGTGACGGTCCGGAACACCGTCGCGGCACCGATCGAGGAGCAGGTCAGCGGCGTCGAGAACATGATGTACATGTCGTCGCAATGCACCAACGACGGCACCTACACCCTGACCGTCACCTTTCGCCTGGGCATGGACACCGACATGGCCCAGGTGCTGGTGCAGAATCGCGTCTCGCTGGCGCTGCCGGTCATCCCGGCCGCTGGTCCAGAACGAGGGCATCAGCGTCAAGAAGATGTCCCCGAACACGATGATGATCGTGAACCTGCTCTCGCCGGACGGCCGGTACGACAACACGTTCCTCAGCAACTACGCCACGATCTACATCAAGGACGAGCTGGGCCGGCTTCCCGGCGTCGCGGGCATCACCTACCTGGGCCAGCGCGACTACAGCCTGAGGGCCTGGCTCGACCCCGCCAAGCTGGCGGCGCTGAACCTCAGCGCCATGGACGTGGTCACCGCCGTCGCCCAGCAGAACCTCCAGGTCGCCGCCGGGCAGATCGGCCAGCAGCCCGTCCCGAAGGGCCAGCAATTCCAGCTCACGATCAATACCCTGGGCCGGCTCGTCGAGCCGGACCAGTTCGGCGACATCATCATCAAGGCCGGTACAGACGACTTCATGCGCCGAGTCCTCCCAGGGCGGCGGCGGCGGCGGTCGAGTGCGGCAGGGCGCGGAGCGGGCAGGCGGGAGCGAACTTCCAGGGCGGTCCGACCGATCAAGGCGGCTCCAACAGCGAGGGCGGCGCGACTGTCGCAGGCCACGGGCATCGTCCGGCTCCGCGACGTGGCCCGCGTCGAGCTGGGGTCGCGGCAGTACGACCAGTCCTGCACCCTCGACGGCAAGCCATCCGTGGCCGTGTCCATCTACCAGTTGCCCGGTTCCAATGCGCTGGAGACCGCCAAGGGCGTCTACGCCAAGATGCGGGAGCTCAAGACCCGCTTCCCCGACGGCCTGGATTACCAGATCGTCTACGACACCACGCCGTTCATCCACGAGTCGGTCAACGAGGTCTTCAAGACCCTTCGCGACGCCGTCATCCTCGTCGGCATCGTGGTGCTGATCTTCCTCCAGGACTGGAAGGCGATGATCCTGCCGATGATCGACGTGCCGGTCTCGCTGATCGGCACCTTCGCGATCATGGCCGCGATGGGCTTCAGCCTGAACAACCTGACGCTCTTCGGCCTGGTGCTGGCGATCGGCATCGTGGTGGATGACGCCATCGTGGTGCTGGAGAACATCGAGCGGCTGATCGCGACCGGCCTCGACTCGCGGACGGCGACGATCAAGGCGATGGAGGAGATCACCGGACCGGTCCTGGCGATCACGCTGGTGCTCAGCTCGGTGTTCATCCCGTGCTGCTTCCTGGGCGGGATCACGGGCCAGTTCTTCCGGCAGTTCGCGGTGACGATCGCGGTCTCGACGATCATCTCGGCGATCAACGCGCTGACGATGACGCCGTCGCGGGCGGTGATGATCTTCAAGACGGAAGAGGGTGCCCACGGCCACGAGCTGAAGCGGGAGGCGTTGCCGTGGTGGATTCTTCGGCATCGTGGGCGGGATGCTCACGGTCTGGTATGCCAAGGACTACGTGGTCGGTCAGTTCGTCCATCTGGGATGGCTACCGGAGTTGAGCCGAGACGAGCTGGAGAGCCTCGGGGTGGATGCCCTGGGCCTACGACGCGGCCGCGTTCACCCCCGGCTTGCTGGCCGGCCTGATCGTCGGCTTGTTGATCATCCGGCCGGTGAACGCCGTGCTGGGCTGGCTGTTCCGGGGTTTCAACCGGCTCTTCGACAAGATGACCAACGTGTATGGCCGGATCGTCGCCGGCGTGTTGAGGATCAGCGTGATCGTGCTGATGCTCTACGGCGGGCTGCTGGGCCTGACCTACTGGGAATTCATCCGCACGCCCACGGGCTTCGTCCCGCAGCAGGACAAGGGCTATCTGCTGCTCAACGTGCAACTGCCGGATTCGGCCTCGACCGAACGCACGCAGCGGGTCATGGCCCGCATCGAAACACTGGCGCGCGAGACGCCGGGCGTTGCGCACACGGTCGGCGTCTCGGGCCAGTCGCTGCTCCTGAACGCCAACGCGCCGAACCTGGGCTCGCTGTACGTGATGCTCGAGGAGTTCTCCCGGCGACGCGGCCCGAATCTGACGGCCGACGCCATCGCCGAAGTCTTGAAAGAGCGGTGTCAGCGGGAGGTGCGCGGGGCGATCGTCACGGCGTTCGGGGCGCCGCCGATCGACGGCCTGGGCACGACCGGCGGCTTCAAGCTGATCATCGAGGATCGCGGCAATCTCGGCGTGGGGACCTTGCAGCGGATCAGCGATCAGATCGTGGAGCGGGGCAACAAGACGCCGGGGCTTCAGGGCCTGTTCAACAGCTCGCGGGCGAACACGCCCTGGCTCTATCTCAGCATCGACCGGACCAAGTGCATGGCCCTGGGCGTGCCGGTCAGCGAGCTGTTCAACACGTTGCAGGTCTACCTGGGCTCGTACTACGTCAATAACTTCAACCAGTTCGGCCGGTCGTGGCAGGTGAACATCCAGGCCGACCAGAATTTCCGCGGCGACGCCCAGGATATCCGGCAGCTCCAGGTGCGGAACAACAAGGGGCAGATGATCCGACTGGCCACGTTGCTGGACGTGAGCAACACCAGCGGCCCGGTCTCGGTGATGCGCTACAACATGTATTCCTCCACCGCGATCACCGGCAATCCGGCACCGGGCACCAGCTCGGGGCAGGCGATCGCGATGATGCAGGAGATCGCCGACGAGGAATTGAAATTGACGCGGTCGATGGCCACGGACTGGACCGAGCTGGCCTACATGCAGCTCCAGGCGGGGAACACCGCGACCGGCGTCTTCGCGCTGGCGGTGGTCTTTGTCTTCCTGGTCCTGGCGGCGCAGTACGAGAGCTGGAAACTGCCGCTGGCGGTCATCCTGGTGGTGCCGATGTGTTTGCTCTGCTCGCTCGTGGGCGTGAACCTGGTCGGCATGGACGTGAGCCTCTTCACCCAGATCGGTTTCGTGGTGCTGGTCGGCCTGGCCAGCAAGAACGCGATCTTGATCGTCGAGTTCGCCAAGCAGAGCCAGGAGGCCGGCGTGCCGCGCCGGGAAGCGACGATCGAAGCGTGCCGGCTGCGGCTGCGGCCGATCCTGATGACCTCGTTCGCCTTCATCTTCGGCGTCTTACCGCTGGTGATCGCCGAGGGGGCCGGTGCCGAGATGCGGCGGTCGCTGGGAACCGCGGTGTTCAGCGGCATGCTCGGCGTGACAGCGTTCGGGATCTTCCTCACGCCGGTCTTCTATTACGTCATCCAGTGGTTCGGCGACGGCACGAAGCCGGCCGGTGTACCGCACGGGATCAACGGGGTCGCGCCATCCGTCGAAATGACTCACGTGACAGAGCCCGTGCTGTCGGCTCCCCATCCGTTCAACGGGCATGTTTCCTGAGACCCCAGCTCCAAATCTCGTGCGTTTCCGAGGGTACCACTTTTTCGGCGAGGAGGATACCACCGGTGACACGTCTTCATCCGGACGAGTAGACGCCCTGATCGACCGGTCCCGTGGACGAGTGCCACAAGCCCACTAAACGTGATATGGCAGCAATTGCCGGGGCAGCATGACGTCGGGCACGGGGGGAGGATGCTCGGGTCGATCCCGTGACGGATTATCACGATGTTCGCTGTGAGAGTTTCGCTGACGTTCGCCCCTGCCGGCGACCCGCATTGCGGCGCATCAACCAAATCGACTTGGTGATCCTCGCCGTGGCAAGTGATGGGGCTTCCGTCGCAGGTGTGACCCTTAATCCCCTTCACGCACTTGAGTTTCTTTCCCAACCGGAGGACGTCTGAACGTTTGCGGTGCAGCTCAAGAAAACGGGTGATGAGAAGTACAAGAAATCGATTCAGGCCGAAACAATTGGAGAAATGAGTGCAGCTAGAAACGATCGTGATTTTCGGTGCGGGGTTACGAACCAACTTGTCCAGACGGCGAGTGAGTGCGCGAGGCCTCTTAGACGGCACGAGTTTCTCGACAAGATCCTGATGCACCTTATGCAACTGATCAAGGACTCTGTGATCGTGCACCTTCGTTTCACTCCAGTGGTAGGCTCTCTGGGCGAGGTCTTCGGCGCTTTGAAGCGTTTTGGCCACTTCATCGCGCAACGAGCAGGCTCTCAGGATTTCCTCGGCCGACTTATTGACGGTCATGATTCTCAAGAAATCCTGAAAGAGCGCCGTCTCCAGATCCTGAAATGAGCACTTTTGCATCATTGGCCGTTGGTAAGCCGCAGTTGGCTCTTTGAAACGGGTCCGACTTCCAAAAAGCGTATCCCCGATAAGGCGCCGATCCGTCACAGGACGTAACCTCGCACCGCTCTGCTCCGAATCCTACCGTCCATGCAATCATCCCGAAGTGGAACCAGGCTTTCGAAAGGTTGAACTGAACATCCCAGCCGATTAGTGGTGTGCCAACAGGCCTCGCCGCCGTCACCGTGGTTCGATAATAAGTCCGCAGCCAGGGGAATTGGCGACCAGCAAGATTCAAACGTATCGACCACTGCGCGGCGAGGTAGTGCGCCCAGTTGGAGCGCCACGGCAACGGGGTGGGAACAACTACAGAGGGGCAGATACCGCGGTCCCAATGATCCACCGGCCAGTCATACTGTGTCGGGTCGATCCAGCGGGTAGTACAACTTGCCTGGCGCGTGAACGGCGCGGCATCCCGATCGAGGAGGACGGTAGGAACATCTTTGCTCGCCGCGTAGATCGCAGCCGTTGCACGGCGGCACCAGCCCCGACGACTAATAGGGGGCGATGTTCTTCACCTCCGATGAGCTTGGCCTCGAGTGCCCTCTTCCACGATCGTCTTGCTCGCGTAGCATCTGATCGCGGATGCTGATTGGCGATACTTGACCGCCCAGGTTGAAGAAATGAGGGTAAACCTGGTGGGCGGACAAGAAGGGGTCGCTCATTGTTCAATAGTCCAGGTTCCACCAGGGATTCCTCTTATCGTCGTCGTAATCCTCGAACCCCTTCTCCACCTTCTTTTCAAGGGATGCCTGGTCGAGTGGCTTGATGTGCGTGGGGAACCGGCCGTATGCCTCGTCGATCGATGGCGTCGGATTCAACTTTCGAAAGAAGAACTGGGTCAAGTCGTCGGCCCGTGCCGTTTGGTCATTTTGTGGGATCGACTCGGGTTGTAGCAGCGGTTAATCGTCTTGCGAAAGTCGTCGATGTCATGGCTTCCGCCGCCTTCCTTATCAGTACGCTCGAAAACAATCGCACCCTCCTCCGCCAGGTTCGCCCGAACCTTCTCCTCCTCTTTACGGCGCGACAGATCGGAGATTTCCTTCAGATCGGGTGCCAGGACGAGAAGGCAAGGCAGTGTCTTCCAGTAGTCATAGCAAACACACACCGACGGCTGTTTCTCTTTGGAAATCGCCTTCTTGTACGCCTCTTGCTCAAGCTTCTTAATTTCCTTCACCCACTCGAGGGCGTCTTGCGTCGAACCGAACCCATGCGGGACTTCGAGTACGAGTGCAAGCTTCCGCTTCGTACTGTCCTGCTGCTCCTTGAAGACGTCCCCAGCGGAATCGTTCCTCGAGACAAGACGGATCGTGCTATCTTCATCGACCATCATTTCAGGATGTTCTACTTGAACTGGCTCCACTTCTTGCGTTTTCACGAGTCTTTTCGGGCTTTAGCATGGTAGTCATACCTTACTCGTCGGCGGAAGTGGTGCCATCGACGAAATGTCTCAGGTTCCTCCATCATAACAGATGGAAGTCGCCGGAAAGGAGAAAGTTAGGATCCGTGCGAGTCCTCTGTGCCGAGGTCTGATCCGATGCGTCTTGCGGGGTCCCCTCAGACTTTGTACAGACTTGGGGTCAGACTAGGGTACAGACTTGGGGTCAGGGTACAGACTTGGAGACAGACTTGGGGTCAGACTTAGTCAGACTTGGGGTCAAGTTAGACTTGGGGTGAGACTAGTCAGACTTGGGGTCAGACTAGAGTCAGACTAGGGAAATAGGGATATTTGAAGTCGCTCGCTTGATACCTATGCAGTTCTGGGGTCAGACTAGAGTCAGACTTAGGGAAATAGGGATATTTGAAGTCGCTCGCTTGATACCTATGCAGTTCTGGGTAAAACACGCATCCTGGACAAGCCCATTTTTTTCGAACCGAGGCTGAGTACTTACCCGGGCTTCGTTGCATCCCGATCCGCGGTGGGCCGTCAGCCTACTGGACGGTCTTCCGTTCCGGCCGCCTGGCGAGTGCCACGTCCTGGATCGTCCTTCGCGAGAGGATCTGTACAATTCCTTCGACGTCTCGGACTAAGTGGGCAGAGGTCTTCAATCGCGTCTCCAACCGTCGCACCAGGCACGGCACGCTGTCCGCACGCGACAGGCCCAAGCCGGCCGCGATCTCGCTGAGCGTCGCCAAGGTATGCCGACGACAGAGCCACGCCGCCATGGCGCGGGCGATGTGCCGGGCATGCCGCCGGCTCAGGCGCCGGCTTCCAGTTCGTAATACTCAGACACGGCCGCCAGAACGGTGTCAAGAGACCCGAATCCTTACGAGGTTAGTGAACCCGAACTGTTACGAGGCCTGATGCTCTCATGGCAGGGCGGTTTCCTCCCAGACCACCCCGGTTATTCGATGGTTTCCCCGACTTTTCGCCTCGGTCACAGGGCCTGTTGGCTCCTCCCGCGTCCAACAGGGTGGCAAGGGCTTGGACCTCAATCGTTACGAATACCTCGCCTTCTCGACCTTCGGTTTCCTCCACGACCGAGGTCTCTCGAACCGGCTCTTCCAGACCCTGACGCCTCCTCCGATTCGCCGACGGCTCCTCCGGTCCGCCGCGACTAAACAGACAGACCAGTGTACATGACCGGTGGTTCTTCGCCGCCAGCTCGGCGGTCAATGGTCTCCCGATCAAGCCCAATATATAACTCCTCTCCGCCGCCGTCATCGGCTCCTCCAAGGCCGTTTCACTGAACAAAATGGCTAGTGTACACGACCGGGTGAATCCCTCCCTCAATCCGGCCTTTTCTGACCCCGATCAATCCCGGGACGCTCCCAATCGACTCGTGGATGGCTCCTCCAAGACCACCACGTCACCAAGAACCATGCGTCGCGGCGGACTGACTTGCTGACTAACTCCAAGAGACCTGACGATGCGAGTGAACCCGAACCTGACGAGCCCGAGGCTCGCTCGGATGGCGGGTCCCTTTGCCGCCATCATGCGTGATTGGGCCTGGAGTCAAGCCCGATTACCTACCTGTTCTGGCTTCGGCTCCGACCGGATTCTCTCCCCATCCGCATGACGGGAGGAACCAGGATCCGCACTCTTACCAACTCGTTCTCCGGCCCTCGCGCGTGCCGGTCCTCCCCAACCGGCTGCGATCTCTACCAAGGCGTTTGGGGCGTCGCCACCAGGACCGTGGCGTCTCCTCCCGGACAACAGCGGAAACTCCAGGCCCCCACTCCGCGACTCGATGGTCACTCCCACCACGGCGGCGGTTTCCTCCAGGACCACCGCCTATGCTGAATTGATTATCGTTAATAAATTAAATATTAACAATATAGAATCATCTAATTACTGAAGGCTTCCCCCCGCAGCCTCCAAGTCTGAAGATTCACCCCCCCCCCCACTCTCCGACTTGATGTTCACTCCCGCCCCGGCGGCGGTCTTCTCCGGGGACCACCACTCATATAAAATAAATAATAATTAATTATTATAACTATTCAAAACATGATATTGTGATTCCTGGAAGCTCCCTCCACGACTTCCGGGTCTGAAGGATCATGCCGGCGCACGGCACGCCCGCCCTCGGGAACCTCCCACGCCGCCTCACGACCGCCCATTGAGCTCTCCTCCAGGTCTTGCAGCCGGTAGCTCCGCCCCCGGATGTTGAGCACCACGCTCTTGTGCAGCAGCCGGTCGAGGATCGCCGTCGCCATGGCCTCGTCGCCAGCCAGGATGCCGGGCCAGTCCTTGACGCCTTGTTCGTCGTGATCGCAGTGCTGCCCCGTCGGTAGCGGTAGCTGACCAGTCGGAAGAATAGGCTGGCGTCCTGCGCTGATGGTCTCGAAGCCCACCTCATCAGACCACCAGACACGCTTGAAGTATTTCTTCCTCTTCAGCGCTCTGCGGCACACGGCGTCCTTGCGCATCGCGTGCAGCAGTTCGTCCAGTGGGTAGAAGGCCACCCTGAAGCCCTGCTCGATCGCGCGAACGCCCAGGCCGACCGCCAAATGCGTCTTGCCCACTCCGGGCGGGCCCTGGACCAGCAACGTGCATTGCTCGCGAATGAACGCACACGTCGCCAACGTCTCGATTTGCCGCCGATCAATCGACGGCTGGAAACCAAAGTCGAAGTTGCCCAGCGTCATGCCCAGCGGCAGGTTCGACAACTTCAGCGACGTCCGCACGCGGCGTTCGTCGCGGCGCGCCGCCGCCGCGGAGAAGCCGATCGAGCAGGTCGGCGGCCCAGGCGTGCTTGACCGCGCGGGTCAAGATCCCGGCAGCGCCTCGGCCGCGAAATCCAGCCCCAGCTTCACCAGTTGGTCCACCAACGTCCCAGTCGGCCGATGCCGCTTTCGCGGGCAACGCCGCGGACCCTCCGGCTCGTGCGGGCTCCACTTTGCGTGTCATCGGGCCACCTCCGCCAGCTGCGGCATAGAGATCCACGGCCGTTG
>CAWJGW010000009.1:0-139765 GCA_963842405.1 uncultured Isosphaeraceae bacterium
GAGGTGGAGAGCGTCGAGTTCCTGGCGAATGTCGTAAACGGAGAGATTGCGTTTGCGCATGGCGACGGCCAAATCCCGCACGCGGTCACGAGCGGGAGCGGACTGGGGACCGCGCTAGGGCAGACGGAAGAAGATGCGCGTTTATGGGGATCGTGTCGGAACCGGTGGCAGAGGACGCGGAAGGAGGAAGGAGAATAGCCAAAACGGCGTGCGACGTCGCCAGACGGCTCATCCTCGACGAGGAAGGCGCGGAGAGCTTCGTACTGACGCTGCAAAGGGAACTGGGGGGCGAGAAAGAATTTCTCATCGGAGGGAGTGATATGTGATCCACAGTACTGGAAGGCATAGTTCCATGATGCTATAAGAACATTAAACAATCAAGGCGTTTTGAATGTTTAAAGCCGCAATGAGCATCACGAAGCCCATAATACTTGCATATCTATGGCATGTATCCATCAACACAGATGGCTGGTCTCAAACTCTGCGTGGACCGGATAGTGCATCATGATTATAATTATCAGTACTGTATATATCTAATGACACCAGCGGAAACACTTGATTTTAGTAGCGTCTTGACAAAAACTCGTGCTCAAAGGGGGAGCGTGGGAATCGAGGCTAGGCTATTGCCTCCGCCGTAGTTTAGGCTATAGTACCCTTGGTCTGCGTCCTGATCCTCTTCATTACCTGCACGGCATCGACTACCCAGATAAACGTTGGCTTCCAGTAGATCGATTTGGCGATACCTTTCAGTGCCTCGTAGGTCGGCACGTGATACGAGCATTTCTCTCCACCCACGCGCGTCAGCGGATCAGTAAACATCGCGAACCGTCCCCAGGTGCGAAACTCGATTGTGTTTTTCGGCGTGCCATGCATACTCAAACCCCATTCGCTCGTCCCTCGGTATCGAGTCCGAAGGCGTCGCTATACCACTGCTCTTCCAGATAAAGAATTCCCGTTCCTTCTTGGACTTCATGCACCGCTTGATCCCGATGCAACTCGCGGAGAACATTCGGAAACACGTTCACCGTGAACTGCTGCGCTCGCTTCAACAGCTTGAATTGTTTTTCCACCTTGAACGCCGCGCACAGCTCGCTAATCACAGCCTTCCCTTCGGGCCCGTACGGAACGATTACACCTGTGTGCTGGCGTCAATCGCCTGGAACGCCTTCGCGGCTGTTGCAAAGGCCTGGCGCAGATACACGGGAGGAGGTGCCCGGCGGCCGTTGACCGCCAACCTGTTTTCCGCCAGCATGTTCAACAGAGTATCGTCTCGTTCCGCCTGGTCGGTCCAACCGGGTACTCCATTTCGTTGCGGCGGTCGAAGAAGTAATAACTGAAGTACCGCTCGATCAGCGTGGGGTCCGATAGGTTCAAGGCCCGGTCTTCCCTGTTGGCACCGTTCTCGTCGAGCACCCGTTCCGCGGCCTCCTGCGCTTTCCGAATCTCGGCCAGGCCCGCGGCACTTCGCCCTTCAGATTAATCACATGCACGCGCCCCAACTCCATCTCGCCGTGGCGATTGCAGCGGCCCGCGGCCTGCGCGATGTGAGCCAAGCCCGGCCAGCGCCCGGATGGCAGACCAAAGCTGATATCGACGCCCGCCTCGATCAGTTGCGTACTCACGCAGATCGTAGCGAGCCCTGCTCTACGGCGCCCCTTGATTTCCTCCAGAACCTTCATCCGGTGGGCCGGGCACATGCCGGTGCTAGGTGAGACACCGCCACGTCACCCGCCCCGGACCTGCATTCCTTAAAGATCGAAAGCGCCTCGCGCTTGGTGTTGACTACAACCAGGCAACTTCCGGCTCTCCGTGTCTCGCCGATGGCCAACTGTGCCGCTTCATCGTGTCCCCAACCGGCGGCCCTTCGGCGATCGGACGTCTCATACCGGCGAACTTGCGCAAATAGCGCCGGGACATCGCGCATGATCTCCGCGTCCGCGCTAAGGCGAAGAGCGCCCTTGCCCTCGTCGACCTGGTGCAGCAGCGGTTGAGTCGCGGTGCAAAGCACGACGGTGCTGCCACATTGCTCCACCAGAAAGTTCAGCGCGTTATTCATCAGGTGGACACACCGGACGGGTAGAGTCTGGATCTCATCGAAGATCAGGACCGACTTGGCCATTTGGTGCATGCGGCGCACAGCCCGCGTGCCCGACCCGAAAAGACCTTCCAGAAGCTGCACGGCGGTAGTGAATACCACCGGAGCATCCCAGTTTTCCGACAGAATCTTGCTTCTCCAGGTCTGGTGCGCGGGCGTCAGGTTCGAGTGATGTTCCAGTACTACGCTGGCAAACTCGGTCCCGCCTGGTTCCAGGATGCCGCGAGCCACCTTGGCATTCTGGTCGATGATGGACGTGTAGGGACTGACATAAATTTCCCGGTCCATGGTCCATTTGGCCGCATGATGCAGCGCGAAACGGAGGCTGGCAAGAGTCTTGCCGCCGCCAGTGGGAACGGTGAGGAGGTACGCCCTTTCGGACGCTCCGCAGGCCGACAGACAGGCCTCGGAGACTTCTTTGCGAAGCTCGTCAAGCGGTGAGCGCGCGGAAAATCCTGGAGTCTATGCTCCAGCAGGGCGGTCAGCGCGGACCATCCGGCGTATCGGCCATCCTGACGCAGGGCAGCCGCCAGCTTGTTTGAAAAGTCGGCTGTATCCGTCCGGTCGGCGTCGATCAAGCAGCTAAACAGAAACCGGACCAGGAGGCCGGCCTTGAATCTCTGCTGTATACTCGGGCTCGGATCAAGCCGGCAAACGCTCTGGATGACTCCGCGGAGGCCGCCAACCAGGCTCGCATCTTGCAGTTTTTTCCTGCACTCTTCGCTGATCTCCTGTTCGGCGCTCGCCCAAACCTCGTCGAAGTGCGAGTCCGCGTCCGCCTTGTTCATCCGCCGTGTAAGGTTGTCCTGTCCACTCGGCGTTATGCAGTCGATCAAGCCAGAATGATGGGATGCTACACAAATGGCGAGGATTTCGCCTGCAATTCCTTCCACCAGTCCCTCAGCCTTCAGGCAGCGCCAAATAGTCTGTGCTCCCGCCGTGGAATGATCGATCTTTCCACGTTCTTGATCCGGTTGCTCCGTATCTTCATTAAGCGCCATCCGGCGCAGATATTGTTGAAAGGCGGCAGAATACTTTCCGAGATCGTGTAGCAGGCCGATCGTGGCCCCCGCCGTTCCAATGCCAATTTTATCGGAGTGTTTTTGAGCGGCTCGTGAGACCCCCAGCAAGTGGCTGCGGAGAGACTGTTCCCTGTTGCCTTCCAAGTGTGCGAGAAAAGTAGTTGCGTGTCTAGCGGAAGGATAGTCCACTATCGTCTCGGTACCGTATGATACCTCTTTTGGTTGCGGCGTTCCACGCCTTGCGGTAAGAAAGACGGAGAGGATGCTGTTGGGCTCGATCCAAAAGCGGCGGATCACCGCACCCGACTCTTGCAAAGGCCCGTTTGTCGTTCTCAATCTAGTCAATCTTGCCGTCGCCTAACACCTGCCGAGAATTAACGCGATGGTATCGATTCTCGCCCACTTGACGGCAGGGCCATGCCGTCTTTCCTACTTGGGGTCACCTAACGAAACCGAGCAGATTCGTTGACCCTCATCCTTAAACCTGAATCCGGCGCATTCTACGTCGAG
Source organism: uncultured Isosphaeraceae bacterium (assembly GCA_963842405.1). Taxonomy (GTDB): domain Bacteria; phylum Planctomycetota; class Planctomycetia; order Isosphaerales; family Isosphaeraceae; genus CAVZRC01. Next base: position 3,628 of record CAWJGW010000009.1, read on the forward strand.
AATGCCGTCCAACAGCCGGATTGATGGGCGTTGCAAGCGATTCTGGCATTCTGACATGTGGTACGGCTGCAAGAGTGATCTGCAATGTCGTGTTTTTGATATCCTTCAATGGCAAGGAGTCGCCACGAAGGTGCTATCGAAAAGGCAAGTTCGTCCTCTGATGCTTGCCGCATCTGTGCTCTTCGATTCGCGGCAGGCGATGGTCTTCACGATAGGAAACCAAGAGAAGCCATGCAGTGAGGCTGTGCGTTCGCATGACGCCCGATTTCCTCTGGGGGAGTTCACGTGATTCCGATTGTTAGGCGTGGGTTCATGCTCGCCTTCGCGATCGGTTTCGCGTTCAGCCAGGGCCGACCCGCCGAGAGCGGCCGAACTCCACCCGATCCACGTTCGGCAGCCGTCCCTGATCAGTCAGCGTTCGATGTCGCTTCCGTGAAACCGGACAACTCCGCTGAAGATTCGGACTCCAACTTTCCGTTGGGGGCGGGAGATGTCTACACTCCTAACGGCGGCTTTTTTTCCGCGAAGAATTTTCCGCTGGTCACCTATATAGCATTTGCATACAAGCTCAGGGTTGATCAGACTTCGTTCCTGCTGCCAGAACTGCCCAAGTGGGCCAGTACCGAGCGGTTTGACATCCAGGCGCGATCTGGAGGGAACCCCTCCAAGGACAAGATGCGCCTCATGATGCGCTCTCTGCTGGCTGATCGTTTCAAGCTGGTGGTGCACCATCGAGACCCGGCAATTGCCGGTGCTCGAAGTGGTTCTGGCGAAGCCCGGTAAGACCGGGCCGCAACTTCAACCGCACTCGAATGACTGGCCGTGCCCGAGCCATATACCCCCTCCGTCAGCCGCAGGCCAATCGCCGACACAGCCATCGTCACACGCATTTCCTGGCGGGCTTCCCCCTCTGTGCAAGGGCATCTTCCAACTGCCGTCGAGCGCCCCTGGCCTCTTCCACGTAGGCGCGCGAAACGTGACCGTCCAATTCATCGCGGACTACTTTAGTGGCGTGTCGAGCTTCGGCCGTCCATTTTTAGACCGGACGGGACTCGGCGAAACTGTCGATTTCAGCCTGGAGTGGAAACGTGAATACGACAGTCTCCCTCCGCCTGGTGTGAAGTACAATGCGATGCCCGCGCTTCGTTCGTAGGTGCTTTCCCGGGCTTCACCGCCACTCCTACAGCTCGTTGCAGATCATGTAGCCGACCTGGCAGCGAAGCGTCTTCTTCCCCGGCTCGGTGCCCTCGGGGACCTTGAGCTTGATGCTCCAGGTCACCTCGTCTTCGTAATACTCGACGAAGGGCAGGTCGGGCCAGACTGGCTCCTTGTGCTTGATCGGGTCCCTCGAGGGCTGCCAACTACCCTCGACCTTGAGACCCGCCGTGTCGAAGAAGTCGAAGGTGGTATAGACCGGACCGGCCGCCTGCTTGGGCTTGTCGGTGTCCTTGTAAATGTGGAAGCCGGGTTCGAGCTTGGCGATCACCTTAAAGGTAACGGTATCACCCGGTTTCGCCCTCGATGGCTCCACCGCTGTCGTGATCTCCGCGGTCCTCGGCTTGGACCGAGCTCGGCTGTCCGGGAGCTTCGGTTTGGGAGGATCCGCGAACGACGGAGAGGCCGGGACGAGCAGGAGCCCAGCCAAGAGTGCCAGGACGATGGGAAGGCACGCCGCAGGCAGTCGGCCAGGATGAGCTCGATGCATGATTGATGGCCTCGAAGGCAAGGAGGTATCCCGAAGTCACTTGATCAAGGCCCGGATCGGAGGAGGGTCCTCCGAGGAGCCATCCGCGAGATCGTACCGGAAATCGAGGCACCCGCTCGGCGGTTCAGGAGAAGATCCGATCCACGGATATACGCCAGCCAGGTACCGCCGGTTCGCCATCAGCCTGATCGCCGCGGTTGAATTGGATCGGCCGATCGGGCGAGCTCGCCAGATACTTCCGGACGGATTCGGCGATAGGGTCGACATCCCAGACGACGAGAGTACCGGCCTGGAAGTAGTCGGCTCGCTTGTCGGCCATCTCTTGCTCAGCCGCCTTGCCGTAGTCGTTCTCGCTCCGGACTTCGACGGCGAACGTGGGCGGGCCCTCGATGAACCGCATCGGATTGTCCGGAAGCGGACCCACGTAGTAGGAAGCGTCCGGCGAGAAGGATTCGCGCCCGGATGGGAGCTCGGGAACGGCGTATCCCAGAGTGCTGGTGAACGCCATCCCACGGCCCGTCAACTCGGCGTGGTCGTCCAGGCTGCGGAGAATCCGAGCGACAACCTGGCTCGGTAGGTGTCCCGCGGCCATCTGGTGGACAATCCTTCCGCCAATCAACTCGGCTTGCCCGTCAACCTTCATCAGGTCGTCCAGGGTGGCTCGTCGAGCGGGGGCAGTCGGGGCTGTGCCGATACGCATCGCGCGACTCCGAGGCGGAAAGATCACACGGATATTCTAGCGGACGAACCACCAATCGACAACGCGGAGGCAATCGGCAGGTTCGCTCGCTCAACCGGGATCGGTTCGGATTGACCGGGGACGCGATCTATCCTACCATTCGCCGCCGTGATAGGGGCATCCGCAACCAGGCTTCACGTCTCCCTCGCTGTTGAATCCTCCCTTATACCTCGAAATCGGGCTGATCGGCATTCGGTTGCCGCCGCGTAGGACCCAGTCGATGCGTAAAGTGCTTTCCGGGCTGGTTCCGCTGTCCGCCGTGATGGTGGCCGGCTGGCTGATCACGATGGATCGGCAAGGTCAACTGGTCTGGGACCATTGGGACGAGGTCAAGCGTGGCATCCTCTATCGAAGCGGCCAGCTTTCGGGAGACCAGCTCCGGGAAGCGATCAAGCGTTATCAGATTCGCACGGTCGTCAACTTGCAGTGGCCGGGCGATGAGCTGAAGGAGGAGCGCAGCGTTAAGCCACCGGCTCGGGGTGGACTTCGTGAATCTGCCAATGCCCGGCGACGGACTCGGTGAGGAATGGCAATTCCGTGAGTTCCTGAAGATCCTGGATGACCCGGCTCGCCGGCCTGCGCTGGTGCACTGCGCCCGGGGAACCTGCCGGACCGGTGCGTCGGTGGCCTTCTATCGGTTCGAGCGTGATGGGTGGACGCCCGAGGATGTCGCGAACGAGCTGGAGCGTCAGACCTATCATTATGGCCTGGTACCCGGTTACATCTACGCAATGGTCAAGACCAAGCCCCTGGCGTCGCTGCTCCGGGCCGACATGGTGGTCAACCGCAACCGCGTACCGGACGAGCCCCGCAAGGAGGCGGTGCATGAACCTTGAGATCGCCTCGATGACGCGGGCCCATCCGCATCAGAACCGGGCCATCCGGGCGGACTCCGGCACGTGCGCCCTGCCGGGTCCTCCCGCCGGGTCGTGGACGGGGCTCGCCCTGGTCGGGCTGGCCCTGATGTTTGTCGCCTTGGGCGCCAGCGGCCTGGACGTGGGGCCGCGGGAGGCACGGCTCGGCCTGGCGGCCGGCGAGCGGGTCGGGCCGATGGGCCAGGTCCTCGGTTACTGGGCCCCCGACCTCTGGCCGGCCCAGGTCATGCCGAGTCTCGCCCTGACCCGTCTCACCTCGACCGGCCGGCCGACAACGGCCGTGGTCCGGTGGCCGGCCGCGCTGGCGGCGATCTTCGCCGGATGGCTCCTGGTCGCGGGGATGTCCCGGACGTTCGGCACTCGCGCCGCCATTATCTTCAGCTTCTGCTGGTTCAGCAGCCTGGCCGTGATCGATCGCTCGGCCGGCGCGGGAATCGACCCGATCCTCGGGCTGGCCACACTGGGGGCGATCGACCGCATCCTGACACGCGGTTCGGACTGGATCGCCGGGCTTTGGGCTTCCCTGGCGTTCCTGGCGGGAGGATGGCCTCCCCTGGCCGTGATCGCGCTGGCCATCCTCGTGATCGGCCGGCGCGGCTCCCGCTTTTCGCTCCGCCTTCTGCTGCCGACACTCGGCACAGTGATCGTCTGGTCCGCCGCGACGATCGGCGTGGCTTCCGTGGAACTTTGGGCTGCGGCACTCACCCTCCCCCTGACTCAGCGGCCGGAGCTGGGACTCGCGTTCGGCGTGCTCTTTTTTCTGGGATTGCCCTGGAGCCCGTTCTCATTCCTGGCATTGAGCCGATCGAATCGCGACGCCTGGCCGATGGAAGGCCGGGCGTGGGTCACAGGCTGGCTCCAGGCGGCACTCGCCAGCCTCATCGCCGGGTCCCTGGTACCCGGCCTTGGCCCGGCGGCACGAGTTGTTGCTCTGGCCGGCTTGCTCGTCGTCGCGGCGGCCAGCCTCGAATCGGTCTGGCGAAATGCCCTCGCCCCCGCCGCAAGGCGTGCGTTCTTCTTCCTGTTTTCGGCCGTCCTGACCCTCTGGCTCATCGTGATGATCTACGGGTGCTTCATCTGGATTCTGACCATGCCTTACTACCGCACCCTCGGCATCGTCATGGGCCTCATGATCCCGGTTGTCATCGTCCTGGGATGGTCAGCCCTGGGCGAGACAATCCACGACGGGGCCTGGTCACTCTCATGGTCCTGGGGATCGGTTTGAAACTGGCTCACTGTGGCTACTACGTCCCCGAGTGGAATTACCGCCGCAGTCAAGGACCCTGGGGTCGCGCGATCGGCCAGTGGATACCCCGGAAATGGTCGCTCTACACACTCCACGATTGGCCCGACGATCTCTCATTCTTCATCGGCCGGCCGGTCCGACAGTTACGAAGCCCGCGCTTCCTGAATTACCTGCCCGGTTCCGAGAGTCGATACGTACTGTTGCAAACGCAGGAGTTCGAGAACTGGCCGGATCACGCCCCTCCCATCTCCCTGGTCGCCCGGTTCCATGACCAGTTGGGAGAAGAACGCATCCTGGCACGAACCGCCGGTCTCCTACCTGTCCCCGGCCAGCGTATCCTACGGTACACTCCATGACGGTGTCATTCCGAAGACCAACCGTCATCGTGCAATGCACGCATCCCAGCTCGCTTGCGTAAATCGTGGGTTTACTGGTGAATGCTCTGGGGAGGCGTTTCCGGGGTCAGTGAAGCTGGGGATGGCTCAGCGCAACCCACCAATTGGCTGAGTGTTGCGTCGGTGGATTGAGTTCCGGTCAACCTGCCCTCTGATTTGTCACACTGGACTTTCCGTACCTCTTTCTGTCACGATGTCTCACAAGCGTCGTATGGTTTAGAATAGTCTGTGGAAATTCGGCCCGTAAGTAGGCAATATGAAACTGCGGAACAGGGGACATACCTCACGCGGGCGGAATTGATCGATCTTGGGAGTCCGGGCCTCTTCTTGCTGCCGGCTCGGACGGAGCCTCGCCCTCCCGTTGAGAATATCACTCTTGACCCCGCGCAGGGGTCATCTAGCACTCCTGTGAAGAATTGAACGTTCGGGTCGAATTGCTCATAGTGGATTAATCCTGGAGGGCTTTGCCCAGACGGGAACGGTCCTCAGCGTGGGGAAGAGACAATCGCCTCGAATCTGGGTGTCGAGGCGCGACTGACGCCCTGGGAGTCAGTTGAGATCAGGATCAGGATTTGGAGATCGCGGGGAACGGATTGCCCGATTCGGCCCCGATCGGGTTCCTCGCCATGGCCCGTGGCCGTCTCTCATTCGCCGGTGCCGGAAACGTACAGCACACTCGATCGACTCTTGAGCACGAGGAGAGCATCTCGATGCTCAGCAAGCTGAAGGAAATGTTCGGGCCAGGATCGTCACATGGAGCGAAGGGGTATCGCGGACGCGTTAACCTCCAGCGCCGGTTCGCGCTGGTCTCGGAGATGTCACGCGGCAGCATGTCCCGCGTTTATCGGGCCCTCGATAACGAGACGGGGCGGACCGTCTGTCTGAAGATCCAGCTTCCCGAGAAAAACCGGGCGGCCGCGGCGCGCGCTTCCATCGAGCAGCCGCGTCCACCCGAGGGCGAGATTGCCTGTCCAACTCATTCATCCGCACGTCGTTCGCACCTTTGAGCATGGAGATTCCACTCAGGGGGAGCACTACCTGATGATGGAATACATCGATGGTGTGAGCTTCCAGTACGTTCGGGAGACGCGGTCGGCCCGGACGGCCCAGCGCGTGGAGTTGCTCGCCCAGGCTGCCGAGGGACTGGCGGCCGTCCATGCTTCGGGGTTCATTCACCACGATATCAACCCTCGGAATTTCCTCGTCAACCGCGAGCAACAGGTCAAGCTCATCGATTTCGGCCTGTCGGTCCCGAACACCCCGGCCTTCTGCCGCCCCGGCAATCGTACGGGGACCTTGCAATACATGGCTCCCGAGCTGCTCCGCCGCGAGCCGATCGACGAGCGAATCGACATCTTCGCGTTCGGGGTCCTCGCCTTCGAGTTCTTGACCGATCGTCTGCCGTACGATGCCAACAACAGCACGACGATGATGCTTCAGCGAATCAATACCGAGCCGCTCGATCCGGCCGTCGTCAAGCCGAAGCTGTCCGAGGAGATCTGTCAGATCCTCAGGAAGCTGACCTCCCGGCGGAAGGACCAGCGCTGGGCCGCGATGAGCACCCTCCCCGAAGCCTTGCGGAGTGTGCCAGCGAAACGACAGAGGGTTTGAACCGTTCTTCGTCCTCGGTCGTTCCCATTTCCTTGGTCCGCAGAGGCTCCGCGCCCACGGCGCGGGGTCAGGAAGTCGGGGGTCCGGGGCGTTTGTACGATCGGATTTCCTCCTCGGCGATACCGAGGACTAACAAAGGACAAGGGACAAGGGACCAAGGACAAAAGAGTCATTCCACAAGCGTTGCGCGGATGACGCGCGGATGCTGGGCGTGGTCGTGGATGGTCGGAGCCAGGCGGAGGACCTTCTGGGCCTCGATCAGGGAGCGCACGGGCTTCTCCTGATCGGTCCCGATCTCCAGGATCAGGTGGCCTCCCGGCTTGAGCAGAGGTACGGATTCTTCGATCAACTGGGCGACCATCTCGAGTCCGCTGAGACCGCCGTCGAGCGCGGTCCGGGGCTCGTAGTCGCGGACCCCGACTTCGAGCCGATCGATCTCGCTCGTGGGGATGTAGGGGGGGTTCGAGACGATGATGTCGAACGGGCCTTCGTTGGCGACGGGCCCCAGGCGATTGCCCTGCCGGAAATCGATCCGGTCGGCGACCCCGTGCTGATCGGCGTTCTTCCTGGCGACTGCCAGGGCTTCTTCACTGATGTCGATCGCGACGAAGCGGACCCCGTGGTGCCGGTACGCCGAGGCGACCGCGAGGCATCCGGAGCCGGTGCCGACGTCGATGGCGCGGGGCGATTCGACATTCTTGGTGACGGCGAGGAACTCGACAACGACGAATTCCGACTCCGGACGAGGGATCAGCACGGCCGGAGAGACCTCGAAGGCCAGCGAGTAAAACTCCTTGCGGCCCACCAGGTAGGCGACGGGCGCTCCCTCGACGCGGCGGCGGACCAGGTCGCGAAACCGCCCGCGCGGGGCCTCGTTCACCTCGTCCGTGAAGTGGGTATAAAGTTGGACCCGCGGCCACTGAAGGACATGGGCCAGCATCACCTCGGCGTCGAGCCGAGGACTCTCGGAGCCTCGCCGTTTGAGATAATCGGCCGTCCAGGTCAGGAGCCGTCCGACGGTCCAGGCGTCTTCGGTCCGTCCGTCCGGATTCGAGCTGGCACTCAGCGGTGGTTGAGCGTCGATCACGTGTCTGGTCCTCGGTCCTTGGTCCTTGGGGGGCGCCGAGGCGTTGGATTCCTGCCCACCCGACGCCAGCAGGTCAAACGAGATCGCCGAGCTGTTCCCGGCGATCGTGGTCGATCAGGGCCTTGGTCAACGGGAGCAGGTTGCCCTGGATCACCTGGTCGAGGTTGTAGAGCGTCAGGCCAATCCGATGGTCGGACACGCGGTTTTGCGGGAAATTATAGGTCCGCATCTTCTGCGAGCGGTCCCCCGATCCGATCATGTTGCGCCGGGTCTGGTCGCGCTCGGAACGGGCACTCTCCTGCATCTGATCGAACAGCCGGCTGCGAAGGATGCGCATGGCCTTCGACTTGTTCTTGTACTGACTCCGCTCGTCGCGGCAATTGACCACGACCCCGGTCGGCAGATGGGTGATCCGCACGCCGCTCTCGGTCTTGTTCTGATGCTGGCCCCCCGGTCCCCCCGAGCGCATGACGTCGATGAGCAGATCTTCGGTACGAATCACGATGTCGACCTCCTCCGGCTCCGGGAGGACGGCGACGGTGGCGGTGGAGGTGTGGATTCGTCCCTGGGCCTCGGTCTGGGGGACACGCTGGACGCGGTGGCAGCCGCTCTCGAACTGGAGATGGCGGAATGCCCCCTGCCCGGAGACGCTGAATGAGACTTCACGAAAGCCCGCCAGCTCGGTCGGCTCGAGGTCGAGCGTTTCGAACTTCCAGCTCATCTGCTCGGCGAACCTGCGGTACATCTCGAAGAGGTCGCGAGCGAACAGGGCCGCTTCATCGCCGCCGGTCCCCGCGCGGATCTCAACGATCATCGCGGCATGGCTCGTGCCCGCGCGACTGTCGTAGAGCATGTCCCGGAGATACTCCCCTTCCTGCTGATGCCGGGCGCGCAAGTCGTCGAGCTCCGCCTCGGCATACGATCGCATCTCGGAGTCGGTCTCACCGGCACAGAGCTGCTCGGCTTCGGTAATCTGACGACTCAGCTCGAGGTAACGGCCGTAAGGGATCGCGATCTTGGCGAGCGCACCCCTTTCTTTCGCCAAAGCCGTGACCCGAGCGGCGTCGACGGTTACCTCAGGATCGAGCAACAAGCGCTCGATCTCCAGGAATCGCTGATAGTCGGTCTGAAGCTTGTCGAACATCTTTGTCCTTGGTCCTTGGTCCTTGGTCCTTTGGGCGACCGGCGGGAATTAACTTACCCGAGAGGCGATCGTGGCCATACCAGCCCGACGCGCCAGTTTTGAAGTTGCGCTCTCTTCCGACGCCCCGAAGGGGCAGCCACAAATCAGCCCAGGGCAACGCCCTGGGAAGCGGAACACGTGAATAACCCTTGCCCTGAAAGGGCAAAACCGGTGCTCAATCCCAGCGATGGTTCTTCGCAGGCGATTGAGACAAAAAAGGAGTCGCCTGAACGTGTTACGCCCTTTCAGGGCTTGGTGGATTCGGATCGTTGATCGGTCCCCAGGGCGTTGCCCTGGGCTGATTTGTCGGGCCCCTTCGGGGCAAAATCCCAAAATGCGCAACTTCAAAACTGGCGGCGTCGGGCTGGTATGGGAAGGCAGTCTCCGCCCTGTCGGTGGTCTCGGGGGGGTTCCACCCACCGGTCGCCTTGAGCGATACCGAGCATGTCTTCGGAGGATTCAGGCGGGCCTCGACAGTCCGAATCCAAACCCATCAGACCACGGACCAAGGACCAAAAAAGAGAACGGCCCAGTGGCAGACACTCGGTGCGTCCGTCAGCAGGCCGTCCTCGTAGGCTTGTCGATCTTGGCTAAGCGTTCTCGGTCGGGGCCGCGGCCGTCGCGGCAACGGCGGTCTTCTTCGCCTTGCCCTTGCCGTAGGTTCCCTGGAACTTCTTGTTGAACTTGTTGACCCGGCCGGCGGCATCGACGAACTTCACCGAGCCCGTGAAGTAAGGATGGCACTTGGAGCAGACCTCGACCATGATCTTGGCCTTCGTGCTCCGCGTGGTGAAGGTATTCCCGCACCCACATACCACCACACTATCTTGATACTTCGGATGAATGCCGTCTTTCATGGTTCTATCTTTTCGATCGTTTCGATCCACTCCCACCAGGCAAGGCAGTGGGAGCATTGAGCATACACAAAGGGTTGTGCCCCCTCGCGGGGCGGAAAGAGCCGCGTCTGGACGGGAATTGCCTCTCAGGACTTCACGCCGAGCAAAGCCGCAATGGCCTTCTCGACCTCGTCGTAAGTGAATTGGTTGTTCGGATCGTCCATGGTGAATCGTTTCACTTCTTTGCCATCAGGCCCATAGATGAATACGGCGGGGATTCCGTTGATGTTCAGCTTATCGAATCCATCGCCGAATTTCTCGTCGAGCAGGACGTTGGAGAAGGCGGCTTTCTTTTCCTTGAGGAAGCGTTCGGCCTCCGCCACGGCGTTCTTGTCGCTGGGGTCGTCCAGGGACAACGAGATGATGGCCAGCCCTTTCGGGGCGTACTTCCGATGCATCTCGACCACGTGAGGAAAGTTTTCCTTGCAGGGGCCGCAAGTCGTTGACCAGGCGTCAACGACAGTGTACTTGACCTTCGGGTTGGCCAGGCGGTGCTGAAACTGGCTCCAGTTGAGCCTTTCGAGCTTCACGACTTTCCCGGATTCCTGATCCTCGGGGAAAGCGGCTTTTCCCACCCCAAGGACCGTGATACCGACCAGACTGGCGATCGTCAGCGCACGGAAGACAAACAACCTCATCGAAAGACCCTCGTCAGGAGCTTGGAGCCTCGACCGATACCATGGCCTTCATGAGCGACGGCAGGGCGAGGCTCCGTCCGAAGCCTCAGGTCGGCGACGGAAGGAGCCTCGCCCTCACGGGAATCCGAGATCGATTGCTTCGGTCTCCTCCCGGCCACCAAGGCCGGGAGAAGTCTCAAGCCGTGTGGAATTGAGCTTGCTCACTTCCTCTTGTACGAAATACTGCAGCCGGCCGGACGCGTCTCGTCGAGCGCGGGAGTCTCGCTCTTGAGCACGGCGTCAACCGCGTCGCGAAGGTAGGTCTTGGTGACCTTGCTCTCGGCCTGACTGTCGTCCATCGCGCCGGTGTAGCGGATCTTCCGCTCTTTGTCGAGGACGAAGAACTGGGGGGTGTTGGTTGCGCCGTACGCCTTGCCAACCGCCTGGGTTTCGTCATACCCGTAGATGTAGTTGGATTTCTTGTCCTTCGTGTAGTCCTTGATGCCGGCCAGCTTGTCTTGCTCCATCAAGGAGACGGCGATCCCGACCACGCGGACGCCCTTGGACTTGTAGTCGTTGGTGAACTCGATCAGGCGGTCTTCGTACGCCTTGACGACGGGGCAATGATTGGCCAGGAACACAACGACCACAACGTCTTCCTTGATGTCAGGAAGGCTGAGGCTGGTTTCCTCGCCATTGTAGATCGCGGGGAGGCCCGAGAACGTGGGTGCCTTGTCGCCGACGCTGACGACCTTGTTGAACTTTCCGGCCAAGGCGGGGATGGCGATCGCAGAGATGGCCACCAGGCTAAGAAGAACCTTGCGCATCGATGCTTGCTCCTGTTGAGACACGAAATCGAACGGAGGGATCACGAGCCCTCCCACTCAACCAACTAGCACCTCATGAGCTAGATGAGGTATCAGAAAGAGTCCGCAGTTTGCTTCGGTTGGTTGCTGCTGACTTACAGTATAGGCGTCGGTCAGCCGTATTTGGCGCCACGATCTTTCCGGCTGATTGGGAGGGAGTATCCTTTGACTGACCGTGGGCTTCGATCCAGGCGCTCTCAACTCAGGTTCGATTATAAGAGGTGGCATCCGTGAGTCAACTGTCCCGACAATCGGTCCCTGGCGGTTGAAACCTCCGGAGGGGCGGAATTCGGATGCCGAGGCATCGGTTTCCGCCCCTCTGGGGAGGGAGACTTCGGGTCTGCGCTCAGTACTCGCGCGAATCCTGGATCGAGTCTTCCTCTCGGTGTTCGACGAAGTGCCAGGAGGCCTCCTTGGCGACGATCTTGACGAACTTGATCCGGAACTTCGACCGGCTGGAGCCGTTTTCGGCGGGGATCGGTCCGCGATCGGGGAACTGCGTCTCGCCGTAATCGTCGTAGATCGAGACGGGTTCCTTGGGCTGATCCTTGATCGGCTTATCCTTGCTGTTCTTGGGGTATTGCATCTCGAAGGCCTGGATATGCACCTTGGACTCGCCGTGCAGCATATTCAGGTCGCCCGGCGATTGGATCTGGAACTGCTCGACTTCGAGGAAGATGACGACGTCCGCATTGAAGTCGTTGGCGATCTCGGACGGGGCGGTCCACTTGGGGTGGGCTTCGACCCAGGTCGCGACCTTGTCGGGATCGACGACCACGATCTTCTTCACCTTCTTCCGGAGGATCGAGGTGAACTCACGGGTCAGATCGCGATCGAGGGACGAGTATTCCGCCATCGAGTTGGAGGCCACGTGGCAGAGGACGACGACTTTCTTGCCTTCGAACGAGGTTTCGCAGGGTGGCTCGACCATCGACTCGAAGGGCTGGAGGAAATAGGCCAGGGTTCGGGGATCGCAACCGCTGATCGCGATCAGAGTTCCCACGGCCAGGACGGCGACCATGGCAAGCCGCACCTTTGCGTTGGCGAGTAATCGAGGGGTCATCCTGAACCCCCTCCTTCCTTGGATAATTCACCAGCCGATCGACCTGGCCACTCCCCCGGGGCCCAGCCCCGAGCCGGCCAGGACGGCTGGCGAAACGATCAACCGGACCAACCAGGACGCGAGGCTGAAGACCACGCCGGCCGTTAGCAGGCCCACCATGGGCCCCGACAAGGACCGGAATCCTACGGGTTCGTTACGGACCGCGCTCACGACGAACCAGGCCATCAACGGGATCGAGAGCAGGGCCAGCAGGCACCCCGCCGGGTTTGCACGCCAGGACCGATCAATCCGCCCGCGCGTGAACCACGCGAAGGCCGTGGTCATGCCGCAAGTCGGACAGAGTCGGCCCGTCACGGTGGCGAAAGCACAGGGCCGGAGCCCGAGTTGGAGGTGAGTACCGAAACCTCGCGGGTCCGGCACCAACGTCCTTGCCAATCCCAAGAGCCCCGCCAATCCGGCCGCTGCCACTAGCAACAGCCCCCGCGTCCGCCAACCCAGCCGACGCTCAAACGAAAGCTGCTGGTTCATGGGTGGCCCTCAGCACGATTGGATGATTGCGAGCGGGTCTTCCCGATCGCAAGGGCCTTTAGAAAGGACACGCAATCTTAGCGATCGGCCGGATCTCGGCAAGGCCAAATGGCAAGACCTATCCCCAAATCTCGGGGTCCTGTGGTTCAATCAACGGCGAACTCTTCGGAATATATTGGCGATAGGCCATGGCAGGTTTTTCCTGGCCCGAATCGGCGGCCAAGTGCAGTCTTATCTATTATGGACACGAACGAGGCAACGGGCAATTCGGGGGAAGGCGGGGATCGGGATCGGGTTGCGGCGATCGGGACCGATCGCGCGGACTGGGGCCGGTTCCTGTCGGCCCACCGCGACCGCCTGCGGCGGATGGTCGCGCTCCGGCTGGATCAGCGGCTGCGCGGCCGGATCGACCCCTCGGACGTGATCCAGGAGGCGTTCCTCGAGGCCACCGAGCGCCGGCCCGAGTACGTTCGCCAGGCGGACCCGATGCCGCCGTTCCTGTGGCTGCGGTTCCTGACGCTTCAGCGGTTGCAGCTCGTGCATCGCCAGCAGCTCGGGACCAGGGCGCGGGACGCCGGGCGTGACGTCTCGATCCACGCCGGGGCGTTTCCCGCGGCGACCTCGGCGGCGCTGGCGGCGCAGCTCCTGGGCCGCGACACGCGGGCCAGCGAGGTGGCGATCCGGGCCGAGCGGAAGCGACAGCTCCAGGAGGCGCTCGATCGCATGGACCCGATCGACCGCGAGGTGCTGGTCCTGCGCCACTTCGAGCAGCTCAGCAACGGCGAGTGCGCGCGGGTGCTGGGCCTGGGCGAGTCGGCGGCGACCAAGCGCTACCTCCGGGCCTTGAGCCGGCTCAAGGAGATCCTCTCGGCCCTGCCGGGAGGGCAGAAGGAGGCCTGGTCATGAACGGCGGATCGACGGCATCGCCGGAGACGACGATCCCCTGGGCCCGGTCGTCGAGTCGTTTCTGGACCGGTTCCGCCGGGGAGAGCGGCCGGCGCTGACCGAGCTGATCGCACGTCATCCGGAGCTGGCCGGGCCGATCCGCGAGTTGATCCCGGCCCTGGTCGAGCTGGAGCAGCTCGGCCGCTCGACCGGCGGCATTCCAGCGCGTCCCCGGGGCGTCGGACGGGCTCGAGGGAACTCCGGGACGAGGGCCCGTCGCCCGAGCGGCTGGGCGATTACGTGATCCTCCGCCGGATCGGCGGCGGGGGGATGGGGGTGGTCTACGAGGCCGAGCACGAGTCGCTCAAGAGCCGGGTGGCGCTGAAGGTCATGCACCCGCGATTCCGGGCCGACCCGAAATACTTGCGCCGGTTCCACGCCGAGGCCCGCCTGGCGGCCGGGCTGCACCACACGAACATCGTCGGCGTCTTCGACTACGGCGAGCAGGACGGGGTCTGCTACTACGCCATGCAGTTCATCCAGGGTCAGCCCCTGGACCATGTCCTGGCCGACATCCGTCGCCTCCGCGACGACGGCACGCACGCCGATGGTCTCCTCGGCTCCGATGCGATCCTCACCACTGCCGGCCGGGGCCGCCGCGCTCGCCTCCATCGGCCGCCGTGAGAGGGCTCTTGACCGGCCGCTTCGCCGCGGCGACCGCGGCCGGTCGACGCGGCCGCGGCCACCGGCGAGGCCGATCGGCGGCCGTCGCGCGATCGCGGCGATCCGGGACCTCACCGCGGGCCGGCGGCAGCGAGCCGGGCCGTGACGAGCCGTCGACGCTCGGCTCGTCGTCGCTGGGCGGCTCGGGCGAGCTGCGGTACTTTCGCGAGATCGCGCGGGTCGGCGCCCAGGTGGCCGACGCCCTGGAGTACGCCCATCGTCGCGGCGTCCTGCATCGCGACATCAAGCCGTCGAACCTGCTGCTCGACGCGCTGGGCAACGTCTGGGTGACCGACTTCGGCCTGGCGAAGCTCGAAGAGGGGGACGACCTGTCGCAGTCGCGCGAGCTGGTGGGCACGCTCCGCTACATGGCGCCCGAGCGGTTCCGCGGCACGTCGGACCGGCGCGGCGACATCTATTCGCTGGGGGCGACGCTGTACGAGCTGCTGGCCTTGCGGCCGCCGTTCGAGGAGTCCGACCAGATCCGGCTGATCGAGCGGATCCGCAACGACGCGCCCGGTGCCGCCGCGTCAGCTCGACCGGCAGATCCCGCGCGACCTGGAGACGATCGTCCTGAAGGCCCTGGCCAAGGACCCGAAGGACCGGTTCGGCTCGGCGGGCGAGCTGGCCGACGAGCTGCGCCGGTTCGTCGAGGGGCGTCCGATCCGGTCGCGGCCGGTGTCGGTCGTCGAGCGGTTCTGGCGATGGTGCAAGCGCGACCCCTGGCTGGCCGGCGCCAACATCGCCGCGGCGTGCTTGACGACCGTGCTGGCCGTGTGTCGGCGACCTGGGCGGCCGTTCTCTACCGCAACCAGGCCGAGGCGTTGCGGGTCAGAGCGTACGTCGCTCGGATCGCGGCACGCTCGAGCCCGAGACGCGCAAGAACCGTTCGACGCTTACACGGCGCAAGCCCGCGCCGACGCGGTTCAGCCGGCAGGCCCGGCCAGCGGTTCGAGGCCCTGGCGGCGCCAGGACCGTGCTGCAGGAGATCGCCCGGGACCTGAGACTGCCTCCCGACCAGTTCGCTCGGCTCCGCGACCTGGCGATCGCCTGCCTGGCCCTCCCCGACCTCAAACCCACCGGCCGGGTCATCACTCTGCCGCCGGGCGTGATCGCGGATCGCCTTCGATCCCACCATGACGCGGTACGCCCTGCGGTTCCGCGATGGGACGATCTCGGTCCGCCGCGTCGCCGATGACCAGGAGATCGCCCAGTTCCAGTCCCGGGGCGATCGCGACATCTGCGATCTTCGGCTTCAGCCCCGACGGCCGCTATCTGGCGACCACGCATTATCCCGGCCGTGCCCTGACGGTCTGGGACGTCGACCGGCGCGCCGTCGCCGTGGAGGACCCGGGCCGCATCTGGAGCGCGGCCCGATTCAGCCCGGACAGCCGGCGGATCGCCGTGGCCCACGAGGATGGCGACCTCCTCGTCTACGACCTGGCGACCGGTCGGCCCGGCCGGCGCTGGCCCGGGAAAGCCGAGTCGCCTGGCCTTCCGTCCCGACGGGGCCCAGATCGCCGTCATCGACAATGAGCCGAAACCCCCCGACCTGCCGGATCCTGGAGGCGGAGACCGGCCGGCTGGTCCGGACGTTCCCCTTGCGGACTGTCGCGGATGACGTCGCCTGGAGCCCCGACGGCACCACGCTGGCGACTCCGGGCTACGACTCAAGATCGACCTCTGGGACGCCGCGACCGGCATTCGGCGGGCGACCCTCGAAGGCCATGACAATGGCGGCTTGAATGCGAGTCCTTCCATCCCGCCGGCACGCTGCTGGCCAGCAACGGCTTGGAAGGGCAGCTGCGGCTCTGGGACCCGATCCTGGGCCGGCCCCTGCTGAGCGTGACCGGCAGCTCCGACGCCCGAATTCAGCCGGGACGGACGGATCGTCGTTTCGCTCGAGGACAAACTGACCACCTACCAGGTCGATCCGGCCCTGGAATACCGGACGTTCGCCCATGCTTCTCGTGAGCCGATCGGATTATGCACGCCCGTCGGTCCGGCACGACGGCCGGGTGCTGGCCGTCGGCACGAACCGGGGCGCGGTGCTCTGGGACCTGGCCCGCGGCACCGAGCTCGCCTTCCTGCCGATCGGCAACGCCTGGCACCTGATGTTCGAGCCGTCGGGCGACTTGATCACCAGCGGCGCGATCGGCGTGCAGCGGTGGCCGATCCAGCTCGACCGAGAGCGGGGCGAATTCCAGCATCGGCCCGCCGCGTCGCGCTCCCGTTGCCGGCGGGTCTCGGCGACGATCGCCGAGGACCGATCGGGCCGGATCGTGGCCAAGGCCAGATCGGACTACGCTTACGTCGCGACCGCTGAGCGGACGATCCGCGTGGGCCCGCTGGACGATTGCCGCGGCGTCGCCGTCAGCCCGGACGGGCAATGGCTGGCGACCGGCACGCATCAGGGTCGGGGTGCCCAGGTCTGGCGCATCCACGATTCCACGAAGGTGGCCGAGCTGCCCATCGATTGTGGCACAGGGGTCAGCTTCAGCCCCGATGGGAAGTGGCTGGTGGCGGGAAGTCCCCGGCCGGCTCTGGGAAGTCGGCACCTGGCGCGAGGAGCGGCAGATCGGCGGACGTCAGTGGCTGCTTCTCCCCCGACGGCCGGCTGGTGGTCGTCCAGGACCGGAGCCAGGTGATCCGCCTGGTCGAGATCGAGACCGGCCGCACGCTGGCACGGCTCGAAAGCCCCGACCTGTGCAGCGTGGCGTCGGTCGACCTTCAGCCCCGACGGGTCGCGCCTGGTGGTGACCACCAAGGACGTCCGTCTCCGGCCGTGCACGTCTGGGACCTGCGGGCCATCCGCAAGGACCTGGCCGGCATGGGCCTCGACTGGGACGCGCCGGCCTATTCCGAAGATGACCCCGCGAACCCCTCGGCGTCCCCCCTGCCTCCGCTCCAGGTCGATTTCGGCAAGCTGGCCGAGCACCTCGAGCATTTCACCGAGTCCCCCACAGCGCTGATCGAGCGATACACCGCGCGGCTCGCAGAGCGATCCCAACGACGCCGACGCCTACCACCATCGCGCTCATGCCCTGGCCAAACTGAAGCGCTACCCGGAGGCGATCGACGACTGGACACGGGCGATCCGCCTGCGACCGGGCGATGCCCACTATCGGGCCATGCGCGGAGCGATCTACCGAGACCTGAACCAATTCGATCCCGCGATCGTCGACCTGGAGGCCGCGCTCGCCCTCAAACCCGACCAATACCTGGTCCGAGTATGGCTGGCCGAAAGTTGCAACGGCCGGGCCTGGGAGCTGGCCAACGGTCCGGAGCCGAGGCGCGATCTCGACCGGGCGGTGGCGCTGGGTCGTCGGGCGACGGACCTGGTTCCCGGCGACGCCATGTCCCTCAACACGCTGGGCGTCGCCCTGTACCGGGCGGGCCGGTACGACGAGGCCATCGGCACCCTCGAGCGTAGCCTGGCCGCCGGCCGCGGCCAGTCCGACGCCTTCGACCTCTTCTTCCTGGCCATGGCCCACCACCGGCTGGGACACCGCGCGGACGCGCCGCACTCAACTTCGACCGCGCCCTCGGTTGGCTCGGCGATCACAAGACCCTCGATGAGCGTTGGGCCGAGCCCTTGACCGGCTTCCGCGCCGAGGCCGAAGCCGTACTCGCCGGCCCGGCCGGCGAGCTGCCCGAGGACGTCTTCGCCCCCGCCCCCTGAGCGCGGCACCGGCGACTTCACTTTTCCGGATTCTTCTCCGAATTCCTGTCCAGACCGCCCCCCTGCGCAGTCCTTCATTCAGGACGCGGCGGGGAAGCGGGTGGTTGCGATGTCACCGGGTCTTCCAACACGCACGCTCTCGCGAAGAACACTCCGGCGTGAAAGGACACCTGGTAATGCAAGCACTCGCCGCCTTGATGACCCGCCGAAGCCCCAGTAGGACCCATCGAGATTCGCGCCGGCGATGCATGAACCGGTTCCTCGTGGAGATGCTCGAGGACCGCGTGGTTCCCACGATCCTGTTCACGCCCCAGTACGGGGCGGAGCCGACCACCAACAATCACGGGTGGGAGATCTCCAATCCGACCGTCCAGCTCGTTTACTGGGGCTCCTCCTGGACCGCGTCCCAGGAGAGCACCGTCACAGCCTACGTCTCGACCCTGATCAACGGCGGCTACTTCAGCGGGCTGTCGCAGTACGTCGGCAGACCCGGTGCACGTCAGCCTCGCATCCAAGCCCGTGCCCATTACCTCGCCGGACGCTCCGGGCAACGTCTCCGATTCGACCCTGGCGAACGACATCTATCAGGAGTTGAAGACCATCGCTAACAACGGCACGGTCAACGTGTTCGGATACGGATCATCCGTGCCGATCTTCGTCTTCGTCACCCCACCGACGACCGTGGATGCCGGGGACGCCGGATGGAACACGAACGCGAGTTTCACGGCCTGGCAGTCCGTCGATTCGGACCCCATGGTCGACGTGCCCCTGGTCTGGTGCTCCGACCAATCGCCGGACGAATTGTCGACGACCCTCGGGCACGAGCTGGCCGAAGTGATGACCGACCCGGATGATCCTCGGGCGTCGTCGTCAGCCCGGGTGCGACCGAGTCGAAGGCCCCTTACGGATGGCGAGCGATGACCAGATCGCAGACCACGAAGCAAGAGACTGGGGTTACCGCCTCGGAGGCCCTACGGGGATGCTGGTGCAGCCGTACTGGTCGAATCAGAACCAGGCTTACATCGTCCCCGGACGGGAACTCGTTCCAGTTCACGGTGAGCGGCGGCTCCCTCAGCCAATTCCACCGAACCGACCGGTTCCACGCTCACCATCAACGGCGGCCAGGCCGGCGCCGAACACGGCCGATACCATCACGCTCGACCAGTCACGGCAGCGGCGGATCACCGCGACGCTCGACGGCCAGACCATCTCGTTCGATCCGGGGGCCATCACGAACGTCATCGTCAACGCCACATCGGTGTCCACGACGATCAACCTCACCGGCAATTGGGGCGCCGGCACGGGTCTGAAGATCAACGCGACGAGCCATCCGGTCACGATCAACGTCAGCCCGGACGCCGAGAACATCGGCAACTTTGCGTACTCGCTCATGACCGTGAATGACCCGAACCATCAGACCAGTCCTGAACTTCGACGACCAGGCGGACACGACTTCCCACACCTGGAGCCTCAATGGGTGGTATTTCGGCCTGGACGGCCGCCCGATCGTGGACTACAGCGGCGGTTCCCCGGCCCAGGTGACGCTGAACAAGGGCGCGGCCAGCGACACCGTGCTCGTCAATCTCGGCCTCCTGCACGACGTACATCAATCTCGGCGGCGGCAGCAACAGCGTCATCTTCTCCGCGGCCGACGAGAACCTCACGTTGATCCAGGCGCTGGTCTTTGTCTCCGGCATCGGCGCCGTACAACGCCATGAGCTTCGACGACCAGACCAATCCTGACTCCGAGAACGTCACGATCGAGGACGGTTACTTCTGGCGAGAGTAACTCGGGCTGATGTCTCCTACTCGGGGGCGTTCGAGCGCGATCGATTACTATGCCGGCACCGGCACCGACACCCTCTCCGCCGCGCCGGCCTCCGAGAACATGGACGACCTGATACCCGATATCGCCATCTACGGCGGTTCGGGCAAGGACTCGCTGACCGTCAACGACAAGGCGCACACCTCGGCCAATGAGACGGCGAACCAGTACACCGTGAGCGACTCTCTGGGTGTGGGCTCGATCGCGCGGACCTACAACGTCCAGATCGGCACCACGATTCACTACCACCTGGGAGAAACCATCACTTACACGAGCCTCTCGGGCGGCGTGACCCTCGACACCGACAACGTCGGGACGCCGGTCAACGTCGAAGGGACACTCGCGTCGATACCGACCACGATCAACGTCGGCTCCGGCAATACGACAGTGACCATCGCTGCGTCCGGCCAGTCGCTCGCTGCGTTCGGCTCCCCGCTGACGCTCAACGGTGGCACGGGCACTGACAACGTGGTCGTGGACGACCAGAAGGACCTCGTATGGCTCGTCGTCGCCCTACCTGGTGTATCCGGGATGGATCTCCCGCACGCTCCCCGTCTCCCCCTACGCGGCACTCATCTCCTATCAGGGCTTCAGCGGGAGTGTGACCCTCAACACGCGACAACAACGGCACCCCGGTCGATGTCGAGGGGATGTCCGGTCTGACCACGGTGAACCTCGGCTCGGGCAACACCACGGTCACCGTCGCTGAGTTCGGCCAATCGCTCGCTCCCTTCACGTCCTGCGTTGTACGCTACGATGCCCCTGACGCTCAATGGCGGGTCGGGCGCCGACGCCCTGGTCGTCAACGACCAGCAGGAACTGGCCAAGCCGGGGACGTCGCAGTATACCTTGACGGCCGGGGCGATCAACGGGCACTTCGAGGCAGCGATTCCTGTCAGCTCCGTGGCGAGCGATCGATTACCAGGACCTCAGCGCGGGCGTCACGCTCAACACTGATGATAATGGCACCTCCGTTGACGTCGAGGGAACATCGGTCCCGACGACAGTGAACGTCGGCACGGGGAACACACCGGTCACCGTCACGGCTTCGGCCAAGAACCTGGGCCAGCTCGCGAGCAACCTGACGGTCAACGGCGGGAGCGGGACCGACAGCCTGACCGTCAACGACTCGCTCAACCCGCTGGCGGCGACGTCTGGCGTTGGCACGTCAACCTCGTACGCCTACACGGTCTCGGGCCAGTCCGTCGACGCGAACGACTATGCTGCGACACCCGCTTCCTCCTGATGCGGTTCACCCTCTACATCAACTACACGAACATGACCGGCGGGGTCACGCTCGACACCGATAACAACGGCACTCCCGTGGACGTCGAGGGAACCTCCGCTCCGACCACGGTGAATGTCGGCACGGGGAACACGGCCGTCAGCGTCACCGCCTCGGCCGAGAATCTGGGCTTGCTGTCGAGCAACTTGACGGTCAACGGCGGGAGTGGGACTGACAGCCTGACCGTCTTCGATTCGTTGAACCCGCTGGCGGCGACGTCTGGCGTTGGCACGTCGACCGCGTACGCCTACACGGTCTCGGGCCAGTCCGTTGAGCGGACGACTTATGTCGGCACCCGCTTCCTCCTGATGCGGTTCACCCTCTACATCAACTATGCGAACATGACCGGCGGGGTCACGCTCGACACCGATGACAACGGCACTCCCGTGGACGTCGAGGGCACTTCCGAGCCGACCACGGTGAACGTCGGCACGGGAACACGGCCGTCAGCGTCACGGCCGTGGCGGAGAACCTGGGCCAGCTCGCGAGCAACCTGACGGTCAACGGCGGAAGCGGTACCGACAGCCTGACCGTCAATGACTCGTTGGATCCCCTGGCGGCGACATCCGGACTCGGCTGGGCGGAGTGGTACACGTACACGGTGACGGGCCAGTCCATCGCGCGGTCGAGTTATTACTTCAGCGGCCTCACCGGCAGTGTAAATACTCGCTCGATCAACTACGCGAACATGAGAGGCGGGGTGACGCTCGACACCGATGACCACGGCACACCTGTGTACGTCTCCGGCTCGCCCGGGCCGGACCCGGTGACGATCGACGGCGGGACCGGGACCAACACGCTCGACGGCCCCGCCGTCGCCACTTCCTGGAGCCTGACCGGGGCGAACGCCGGCTCGCTGGGGGGCTGGGTGAACTTCACCGGATTCGCCAACCTGGTCGGCGGCTCGGCGGCCAACAGCTTCGACTTCTCGACGGGCGGCTCGCTCTCCGGCTCAATCGCGGGAGGCACCGGCCCGAACCTCTTGAACTACGCACGTGAATCCACCACGGTCACGGTAAACCTCGCCACCGGCGCGGCGACGGGCGTCGCCAAGGGAGTGACGAACATCCAGGGGGTCGTCGGCAGCACCGGGACGGACACGCTGACCGCTGGTTCGGGCCCTGCCGTGCTGATCGGCGGCGGCGGAGCAGCCACGTTGACCGGCGGCAGCGGCGCCACCCTGCTGATCGGCGGCGGGACGACCTACGACCTCAACGATGTGGCCCTCGAAGCCATCCTGGCTGAATGGGACCGCACGGACATCGGCTTCACCCAGCGCGTCTCGGACCTGACCTCCGGCGGTGGCCTGAACGGCTCGTACGTCCTGACCGCCTCGACCGTGACCGAGGACGCCCAGGCCAACACGGTCACCTCCGGCACGGGCCAGACGTGGTTCATCGTCCACACCCGCGACAAGGTCGTGAACAAGAAGGCGACCGACGTCGAGACCGTGGTCCCTTGACCGTGTTCCCCGCCAGCTCTCGCAAATCGTGGCCCATTTTGTCCCCCCCTTGCGAGAGACTACGGTTCTGCAATGTCGAGATCCCGACAGATCTTCCGGGCCAGGGGATCGGGAACTTCGTTATGTCGGGGCACAGCAGAACGACGGTTACTGGCAGGATTGCCCCACCATGAGTGCCGCTGACCCTCGCGGACCAAGACACACCCATGCCGGCGCAGATGAGCGATTAGTTCATGCCGTTTCACGACGGGATGATCACCTCCTCGTAAACTCCGCTCGCGGCCGCACGCGCGTCAGCCCGGTTCATCTCCAAAGCTTCTTCCAGCGCATCGCGTAGGTTCTCTAGTAGCTCCTCGCGGGTATGGCCCTGGGAGTTCACACCCGGAACTTCTTCGACCCAGCCAATCCACCATTCGCCGTGCTGCTGAATCACAGCGGTATAGCTCGCTGCCATGGAAATTCTCCCGAGAATGTCCTCGTTCTTGATAGTAGCTGTCAAGTGCCGAAATGCGGCTTGGCTTGGGCGGATGGTGCCGAGCAAGCGACCCGCGATCAACAATAGGAGATCAGCGGCGGGCCAGTAGCTCCTCGGCGTTGACTCAACGCCTCGCGCTCACCAGAAATCCGGATCGGCAAGCCGTTGGGAATGCCTGCTGATCGAACCGCTTACGATGCCCTCGATCACTTTCTTGTCTTGGACGGAGCGAAGGAAGAGGACAACGTAGTAGTTGAGGTCCTGCGCGACGGCCGCCGTCTCGGATAGGGCAATTACCCAATTTGCGAATCGGGTTGCAAGCGTGGCTAACTCAGGGTCCGCAACGGATAGCAGCGCCTGCTCCGCTCGTTCCCGATTGATGACGCGACCGCATCGAGACAGCTCTTCGTGATGCAATAGATCGGGACTCCATTCCCGGAACGTTTCGGCGGCGGCTTGGTACAGCACGAGCATATCGAGTGGAGACGTTGGCTCTAGATGCTCCAAACGCCCGAGCGACGACGAGTGCTCCAGCCAGGCCCCGTGGATGACACTGACGGCGCTATCTTGGCGTTCATCAACGAGGGAATCGAAGTAGTTCGAGGATTCTCCCGCATTCAGAACGTGCATTGGTCATCCCTTGGCATTGCCGATCAGGGTCGCGCCGATCAGGCGGGCTGCTCGGCACGTTGTCGTAGTACCACATCCCTCAACTGCTCGACCGATAACATCGGGCAGCTCTTGTGGAGCATCCGATGGCAGTTAGCACAGACGATGGCAAGCTCGCTCAACCTCGTTCGATGTCCCTCTTCCACTGAGGCCAGCGGCAACATGTGATGACACTCGGCAAACCCTTGGCCCAAAGTCCCATAGACCCGCGTAAAATCGAAATCACAGACTTCGCAAGTCAACGAGCCCCGTTTCGCCAAGGCAATCTCCTTCTTGCCGCACCGCCTCTGGGTTCCGTTCCTTTCGGCGGTGAAGTTGGAATTTGATATGGCCTTCCTCAAACTCCTCAGGGATCTTGAAGGCCAACTCCTCAGGAGGAGGGTTAACCCAAAACTCGCTCAGTCGCCGTTTCTTGCGACGCTCATGAACGGAATCTCTGTCGTTGGCGATCCGAGATGAGAGGAGGATCTTCTCGGAGGCTGCTCCGAACATCTCCCAGAGGTGATCGTTGATCACGACGTCCAGTACGCTCGTGAGCGACTTTGCGTGTACCCAGATCAAAGGGTATTCTGAGCCTAACGTTGACAGCACAGGCGTACACTCAACTCCCTCGATTGCTGGCGGCTCCTGATCGACTAACAACCAGAGGCCCTTAGCCTTGCCAGTTCGGTGTACAGCCGCGAGATAGATCCCACCAACTACCAAGCTGAGCCCAGTGGAGTGGGCCCCGAACCAAGCGCGATCAGGGCAGCGTGTGCTTTGAAACGCACGTTCGAAAAAGAAGATGATGCTATCTTCCAAGTTGGGGGTTATCTCACGGAGGCCCCGTAGCCAACGGCGAGCCTCAATCTGCCAATTGAATGCGTTCACTTCAGGGCGTCGGTCCGTTTCAGGGGTGACCCACCCAAGCTCTTCCAACGCCTCCGCGACTGACGGCAGCATCTGCCAGACGAAGCCTTCGTCCGTTCGCCAACCGTTGGACCACACAGCCCACAAACGTTCCTTCCCACGGTTCGGGCCTTTCTGCCTCACATCCGGCTCTTTTCTGGTATATACACACAGCATCCGACCAAGTCTGCCGTACTCGGCATTGACACGCGGATAGCCTCCCTTCACTTCGGCCAGCCTGGCGAGTATTTTCAGCGGAGACGACGCCGCTCCGGTGCATAGTACTGTTCGACAAGCAGACGCTTCTGGACGCTGTTCATACTTGGTGCGATCGCGGATAACCCCGCAACATAGTCCGAGGCTGCCAGTGTTAAGCTCCACTTGATGATGCGAGCCATGTCTTTGCCTCGTGCCCTGAAGCCGACGTCCAAGATGTCGTGCAAATGCATGCCTGAACTGTCGTATAATGCCGAGATCCGGGAATCTTGGCAATGGACTCGCAGATTTGCAAGCCAGTGATCGGGATGAGGCGACCGAATCACCCGGCCACGACTCACGCAACGTACACCGGCACATCATAGAGGAAATCGATGGCATTGCCCACAAGTCGAGCAGAGAATCGCTTCCTCGCACTCTTGAAATCAACCCGAAGCCATCCGGTCATCGTGGCGCACCGAGGCGATTCGTTCCACGCGCCCGAGAATACGCTCGAAGCCGCGCGACTGGGCTGGGAAGCCGGAGCCGAAGCTTCGGAGCTTGACGTCCAGTTGACCCGGGACGGGGTCCCGGTCGTCCTCCACGATGAATCGCTGCTGCGAACCACCGACGTCGCCGCTGCGTTTCGCGGGCGACCCCCGCGGCCGGGACGGCTTTCGCATCACCGACTTCGACCTGGAAGAGGTCCAGTCCCTCGACGCCGGCTCCTGGTTCGTGGACGGCAACGGCGGGCCACGCTCGGCCCGAGACTTCAACACCTTGAACCAACTCGATGCCGCTCACATCGACTACTATCGCTCCGGCCAGGTCTTCATCCCCACCTTGGCCGAGGCGTTGACCCTCACCAAGCAGCAGGATTGGCTCGTCAACGTCGAGATCAAGTCCTTCCCCGAACAGCCGCCGAGCCTGGTCGATCGCGTGCTGGACGTCATCGAGGCGACCGACACCGCCGAACGTGTCTTGATTTCCTCATTCGATCACAACGATATCGTCGCGGCCCGGCGCCCCGATCGCCGGTATTCCCTGGGAATCCTCGCGGCGACGCCGCTCTATCGCATCGACGCCTATGCGGCCAGCCTGGTCAGGGCCGATACCGTTCATCTCTCAACCGAAGTCCTGGGAGCCGATGCGGTCTCCTATCGTCGACAACGCTCGGCGCGAGCCCTGCGGCACGAGATCGTCACCGATCTGAAACAGATCGGCATCCCCGTCCTGGTTTATACGGTCAACCACCAGGCGGAGGGAAACCTCGCCCCTCACCTCGCCGAAATCGGTGTTGACGGCGTGTTCACGGACGATCCCTCGGGATTGAGACAACGGCTCGTCCGTTGACATCAAGATTTCGGCGCGAGATCACTCAACTTGCTCACGGCCTGCGACGGCGCCTCGAAGTCGGGAACCTTCAGGGTAGAGCTCCCGCGAGTGACGCGGCCATCGGGCCTGGCACGGCCAATCAGTTGCCGGTTCATCGCCTCGATCTCTCGAAGCACCATCGTCAATTGTCCGGCCGATTCTTTCGCAATCGCACGCTGGCGGAGCTGGAGCAGACTGAGCCGCATACGGACCGACCGGCTCCTCGAATTGCGGCTCCCTCCTCGGTCCTCCTCAGACCCGCACCCGCCTGGGCCAGGAACCCGTCCAGGGTGGCTACCGCCCGATCGACCTGTGCCACTAGCTTCCGGTCGACACCCCGAGCCGGCCCGACGGCACGAACGAGCGAGATGACGCGGGGAAGTCCGAACTGGTCCGAGAGGGCATCGATCCGTTGCCGGACCTGTCGCCATCGGCCCCGCAGAGTTGGTGTCCCGGCGAGTCGAACCATCCGGGCCTCGACGGTCCACATGCGGCTCCTCACCAGCCTCAGCGAATCTTCGAGGTTTTTGTTCGAGGGATTGGCGGACAGAGTCCGGTCGAAGCCTTGCACGAGGTCGATCAAGCCGTTCATGTCTTCGATCAGAGCGTCGCGGCCGGCTGGGGCCGGAACCACCTTGCTCAATTCGGCCGCCAGGCCCCGGAGGTCCTCGGCCAATCGACGCGATTGCTGCCGGAGCGCCGCGAGGTCCGCCGCGCGGTTGTCGGGAGCGGGGACCGGCGGGGCAACTTCGGCATCGATCGCCTCGAATACCGCGTTCATCACCGGGAGCAGGCGAGCGATGTCCTGCAAGTGGATCGCGGCGTTGGTCGACACACCGGGTAGTCGCCCGAGCGACGAATCGATCTGGAGGAACGCGGCATTGACGTCGGCCAGCAACGCCCGCTCGCGATTCAGGCCGGCGACGTCCGGGGGCGGATAGTTGGCACTGACCGAGAAGACTTCGGCCGCGTCCCACAACTGGCTCATTTCGCCCTCGAGCCGGGCCCCGATGCTCGTTTCGCGGAGATCAACCCGCAGGTTCTCATACATCGCGATCGACTCGAGGACCGTCAACCGCGCCAGACGCGGCAGGTCATCGCGGTAGTATTGACCCGTCACCGCGAGTCGGTCCAGCATCTCCCATTCGAGCGACCCGGCCGGGGAGATCTCGAATGCGTTGATCACGGGATTCTCGAGGTTCTGGGCCCGCGCGAGCTCCGGGCCGGCGGCCAGCCAGGCGACCAGCATCATCGCAAGACCATATCTTCGAGTGATCCAGACCGGATGCGTCCGCTTCATCTCGTCCTCCCCCATGCCTGAGAATCACGAGCCGTTGCTGTGGACCCTAAACGAAGGGCCGGAGATTGTTGCCATGTACCAGGGGCTTGGGAAGATCCGACGCGCCCATGAGGTACTCATCGATCGAATAAGCGGCATGTCGTCCCTCGGCGATGGCCCAGACGATGAGGCTCTGGCCGCGGGTCATGTCGCCGGCCGTGAAGACCTTGGCGACGCTGGTCCGCTTGTCGGCGTCGGCCTTGACGTTGCCCATCGCATCGAGCTCGACGCCGAACTGCTCGAGCATCCCCTTCCGCTCGGGACCGACGAAGCCCATGGCCAGCAGGACGAGCTGGGCCGGATAGACCTTCTCGGTCCCGGGGACGTCGACGAACTTCATCCGCCCGTTATCCGCCTTCATCTCGACCTGGATCGTCTCGAGGGCCCGGACGTGGCCGCGTTCGTCGCCGAGGAACCGCCGGGTGTTGATCGAATACTGCCGGACGCCTCCCTCCTCGTGCGCGGAGGAGACGCGGAAGACGTTGGACCACTGGGGCCAGGGGTTGGTCGGTTCACGGCCGTCCGGGGGACGGGGGACGATCTCGAACTGGTGAACGCTCCGGCACCGCTGGCGATGGACGGTCCCCAGGCAGTCGGCGCCGGTGTCGCCGCCGCCGATGATGATGACATCAAGATCGTGGGCCGAGATGAACTCGCGATCGTCGATCCAATCACCGGCGACCCGGCGGTTCTGCATGGGCAGGAAGTCCATGGCGAAGTGGATGCCGTCGAGCTGGCGGCCTTCGATCGACAGGTCGCGCGCCTGGGTCGCGCCGCCGCAAAGACAGACCGCGTCGAACTGGTCGAGGAGCTCCTTGGCTGTGATGTCGACCCCGACATTCGTGCTCGGACGGAAGTCAACTCCTTCGGCGTCCATCTGCTCGAGGCGACGATCGAGGTGGCGCTTCTCCATCTTGAAGTCGGGGATGCCGTAGCGGAGCAGACCGCCGATGCGGTCGGCACGCTCAAAGACGGTGACCGCGTGTCCGGCTCGGGCAAGCTGCTGCGCGCAGGCCAGCCCGGCGGGACCGGAGCCGACGACCGCCACGGTCTTGCCCGTCCTGACCTTGGGCGGCTGAGGGAGCACCCAACCCTCCTCCCACGCCCGGTCGATGATGCTGGCCTCGATCTGCTTGATCGTGACCGGGTCGGCGTTGATCCCCAGGACGCAGGAAGCTTCGCACGGGGCCGGGCAGAGCTTGCCGGTGAACTCGGGGAAGTTGTTGGTCGCGTGGAGTCGGTCCAGCGCCGCCCGCCACTGGTCTTTGTAGACCAGGTCGTTCCAGTCGGGGATCAGGTTGCCGAGGGGACAGCCCTGGTGGCAGAACGGGATGCCGCAGTCCATGCACCGCGCGCCCTGGTTTCGGAGCTTCTCCGCGGGGAACGGCTGATAGACCTCGAGGAAGTCGGAAATCCGCTGCGAAGCGGGCCGACGGTCCGGCAGCTCGCGCGGGAACTCAATGAATCCGGTCGGCTTACCCACGGTTAACCTCCACCTCTTCGAGCCGATCGTGGGCGGAGCTGAGACCCGCGGCCGAGCGTTGTTCATTCAGGACGCGTCGGTAGTCGGTCGGCATGACCTTGACGAACCGACTCACCGCCCATTCCCAGTCTTTAAGGAGTCGCGCGGCGACCTGACTGCCGGTGTAGCCGGCGTGCCGGATCAGGAGGTCGCGGACTAGATCAATATCGTCAGGCTCGCTCAGCGGTTCCAATTCGACCATCTCCAGGTTGCAGCGACCGGGGAATTCCTGGTGTTCGTCCAGGACGAACGCCATGCCGCCGCTCATGCCGGCGGCGAAGTTTCGTCCGGTCGGGCCGATGACGACGGCAACACCGCCGGTCATGTATTCGCAACAATGGTCGCCGGCTCCTTCGACGACCGCATGCGCCCCGCTGTTGCGGACGCAGAAGCGTTCGCCCGCCCGGCCGCGGAAGAACGCCTGGCCGCCGGTGGCGCCATACAGCGCGACGTTGCCGATCAGGACATTGTCCTTCGCGACGAACCGCGAACTCCTGGGCGGGAAGATGATGATCTTGCCGCCGGAGAGTCCCTTGCCGACGTAGTCGTTCGAGTCGCCCTCGATGGTCAGTGTGATCCCGCGTGGGAGGAACGCG
This sequence comes from uncultured Isosphaeraceae bacterium, assembly GCA_963842405.1. GTDB lineage: Bacteria > Planctomycetota > Planctomycetia > Isosphaerales > Isosphaeraceae > CAVZRC01. The sequence goes on from CAWJGW010000009.1 coordinate 33,359, forward strand.
CCGAAGCTCTGGCCGGCCGAGCCGGTGAACTTGAGCTGGATCGTGCCGTCGGGGAGCCCCGCACTGCCATAACGCCGGGTCAGCTCGCTGCCCAGGATCGTGCCCACCGTGCGGTTGATGTTGCGAATCGGCAGCTCCAGCGCGACCGGCTCGCCCCGCTCCAGGGCCGGCTCGCAGGCCGGGATCAGCTTCATCCGGTCGAGCGACGACTCCAATCCGTGATCCTGGTCGCGCACCTTGCGGACGGCGACCTCCGGACCCACGTTGGGCCGGTAGAAGATCTTGCTGAAATCGAGGCCCTTGGCCTTGTAATGGTCGATCGCCTTTCGCATATCCAGCAGGTCGCTGCGGCCGATCATCTCCTCGATGGTACGGAAACCAAGCTGGGCCATCAGCTCGCGGACCTCCTGGGCGATGAAATGGAAGAAGTTGATGACATGCTCGGCGCGGCCGCGGAACTTCTCTCGCAGCCGGGGATTCTGGGTGGCGATCCCGACCGGGCAGGTATCCAGGTGGCAGACCCGCATCATGATGCAGCCCATGACCACCAGCGGAGCCGTGGCGAACCCGTACTCCTCGGCGCCGAGCAGCGCGGCGATCGCGACGTCCCGGCCGGTCTTGAGCTGGCCGTCGGTCTGGACGACGATCCGGTCGCGGAGCTTGTTCAAGACGAGGGTCTGCTGGGTCTCGGCCAGCCCCAGTTCCCAGGGGATGCCGGCGTGCTTGAGCGAGGTCAGCGGGCTGGCGCCGGTGCCGCCGTCATGGCCGCTGATCAGGACGACATCGCTGTGGGCCTTGGCCACCCCCGCCGCGACGGTCCCCACGCCCATCTCGGCCACCAGCTTGACGCTGATCCGCGCCCGGGGGTTGCTGTTCTTCAGGTCGTAGATCAACTGGGCCAGGTCTTCGATGGAATAGATGTCGTGATGCGGCGGTGGGCTGATGAGGCCGACGCCGGGCGTGGAGAACCGCACCTTGGCGATCCAGGGCCAGACCTTGTGCCCGGGGAGTTGCCCCCCCTCGCCCGGCTTGGCGCCCTGCGCCATCTTGATTTGCAGCTCGTCGGCATTGACGAGGTACTCGCTGGTGACGCCGAACCGGCCCGAAGCTACTTGCTTGATGGCACTGCGACGGCTGTCCCCATTGGGAAGCGGTCGGAACCGTTCGGGGTCCTCGCCCCCCTCGCCGGTGTTCGACTTGGCTCCCAGCCGGTTCATGGCGATGGCCAGGGTCTCGTGCGCCTCGGCCGAGATCGAACCGTAGCTCATGGCGCCGGTGGCGAACCGCTTGACGATCGACTCGACCGGCTCGACCTCCTCGATCGGCACCGGGTCGCACTTGTCGAACCGGAACTCGAACAGGCCGCGGAGCGTGCAGAGCCGCTCGGTCTGCTCGTCGACCATGCGCGTATATTTCTTGAAGATATCATATCGTCCGGCCTGGGTGGCATGCTGGAGCCGGAAGACCGTCTCCGGATTGAAGAGATGGAATTCCCCATCCCGGCGCCACTGGTACTGGCCCCCCTCCAGGAGCTGGGTCGTCCAGAAGTCGCGGCTGGTGTAGGCCCGCCGGTGGTGGTAGAGCGTCTCCCGGGCGACCTCGGCCAGGCCGATGCCGCCGACCCGCGAGGCCGTCTTGTCGAAGTATCGGCTCACGAAATCCTCGTTCAGCCCGATCGCCTCGAAGATCTGGGCACCGCGATAGCTCTGGATGGTACTGATGCCCATCTTGGACATGACCTTGACGACGCCCTTCTTGAGGGCCTTGCGATACTTGTACACGGCCTGATCGTGATCGATGCCCGTGATGATCCCCTTGCCGATCAGATCGTCGAGCGTCTCGAAGGCGACGTAGGGGTTGACCGTGCCGGCCCCATATCCCAGCAGCAGGGCGAGGTGGTGGACCTCGCGGGCGTCGCCGCACTCGATCACCAGCCCGGCGCGGGAGCGCAGGCCGCGCCGGACCATGTCGTGATGGAGCCCCGAACAGGCCAGCAACGAGGGGATCGGGGCCATCTCGGCGCTCACGCCCCGGTCGGAGAGGATGATCAGGTTGGCCCCCTGCTCGATCGCCGCGCAGGCGCGGTCGAACAGCGAACGGAGGGCCTCCTCCAGCCCCTTGGCCCCCTCCGCGGCCACGAACAGCATGGGGAGCGTCACCGACTTGAACCCGCGCCAGCCGTCGAGCAGCTTGAGCCGTGCCAGCTCGTGGTTGGCCAGGATCGGGATATCCAGCGCGATCTGCCGGCAGGAGTCGGGCTTCGGGTCCGAGAAGGTTTCCCTCGCCGCCGGCGCCGGTGAAGACCGAGGTGACCAGCTCCTCGCGGATCGCGTCCAGCGGGGGGTTCGTCACCTGCGCGAAGAGTTGCTTGAAGTAATTGAACAGCGGCTGTGCGCGGTCGGAGAGGACGGCCAGCGGGGTATCCGTGCCCATCGACCCGATCGCCTCCTCGCCGGCGGACCCCATCGGGCCGACGATGTACTTGAGGTCCTCGAGGGTATAGCCGAAAGCGATCTGGCGGTGGAGCAGCGTGTCCGGATCGGGGCCGGGGACATCAGGGGCCCACGGCAAGTCGGCCAGGGTCACCATGTACTGGCGGAGCCACTTCCCGTAGGGCCTGGCCGAGGCGAGCCCATGCTTCAGCTCATCGTCGCCGATGATCCGCCCGGCCTGGAGGTCGACCAGGAACATCTTGCCGGGTTCGAGCCGCCCCTTCTTGACGATCCTCTCCGGGGCGATTTCCAGGGCGCCGACCTCGGAGGCCATGATCACCCGGTCGTCGTCGGTCACGACATAACGGCTGGGCCGCAGGCCGTTGCGGTCGAGCACCGCGCCGATGACGTTGCCATCGGTGAACGTCACCGATGCGGGACCATCCCAGGGCTCCATCAGGCAGCTATGATATTTGTAGAAGTCCTTCTTAACCTGAGACATCGATTCGTGGTTCTCCCACGCCTCGGGGATGAGCATCATCATGGCGTGGGGGAGCGAATAGCCCGACCGGACGAGCAGCTCCACGGCGTTGTCGAGGCAGGCCGTGTCGCTGAGCCCCTCGCGGATGATCGGCATGATCTTCGCGATGTCGCCCGGCTCATAGCGATCCGAGGCGAACAGGGCCTCGCGCGCCTTCATCCAGTTGATGTTGCCGCGCAGTGTATTGATCTCGCCGTTGTGCGAGATCATCCGATACGGGTGGGCCAGCTCCCAACTGGGGAACGTGTTGGTGCTGAACCGCGAGTGGAACATGCACAGCGCGCTGGCCAGCAGGGGGTCGCCCAGGTCGTCGGCGAAGTAGCGGCCGAGCTGCTCGGTCGTGAGCATCCCCTTGTAGACCAGCGTCCGGCACGAGAGGCTCGCGAAGTAGAAGAACTTGCGATCGTCGAGCCCCAAGGTCTCGATCTCGCTCTCGAACCGCTTGCGGATGACGTAGAGCTTCCGCTCGAACTGGTCGGCGTCCAAGCCGGCGGACTCCGGCCGACGAAGGCGTGCCACATGACCGGCTCGACGGCCCGCGCACCCTCGCCCAGCGACGAGGAGTCGGTCGCGATTGGCCGCCAGCCCAGGAACGCTTGCCCCTCCTCCGAGACGATCCGTTCGAAGAGGGACTTCCCAATTGCTGCGGGCCCTCCTCGCCGCGACGTGAAGAACGCGCCCACGCCATAATGCTCGGGTTCGGGAAGCGCAATCCCCAGGGCCTCGCATCGGCTCGCGAAGAACTCATGCGGGATCTGGATTAAGAGCCCGGCTCCATCGCCCGTGTTATTCTCACATCCACATGCACCCCGATGATTCATATTAAATAATGCTGTGAGGCCGTCTCGCACGAGCTGGTGCGATCGCCGCCCTTTCAGATCGACGACGAACCCCACGCCGCAGCTATCGTGTTCGAATGCGGGGATCATAGAGTCCTTGGGCTGGTCGGTAGGCCGGAGCTCATCGGTCGATAGTCCTTCTTCAAACGGCCTTGCGGCACCATGCCCGACCGGCGGGGAGCCGGCCGTGTTCTTTTCCAGATCAGTCTAATCTGCCTTGATTTGTTCAATCGGAGTGGGCAGGGTTCTGATACGAGCTCACGATCCACGATCGACCTGCGCCAGTTTTCCGCCGGATGTCGGGCTCCTCGGCGAGGGCGTCACGGAGACGTGATGGCCGGGACATGCGGCGGATCCGGGCACGGCTGATTTGGCGACGGTCAACCATGACGGTTACGTGGATCAGCAAGTCCAGGAATTTCGAGGCCGCCCGATCAAGGTTGCCGTGCCGTCGGTGGATGATCGCCAGGGGGCGGATGAGGCGGTCGCCGGGATCCTGGCCATCGATCCGGACCGCGACGAGCGTCCCCGCCTTGATCTCCCGGGCCAGCGAAGGCTCCGGCAGGATGGAGATCCCCGACGGGATCTCGACGGCTCGCTTGATATTCTCGATATTATCAAATTCGAGCATCGACTTCGACATGGATGTCGTGATGACGGAGGAAGCGGTCGATCGAACGCCGGATCGACAGTTCGGGATCGAAGGCGATGAACGGCTCGCCATCCAGCTCGGTGATGGGCACGCTCTGCCGATGGGCGAAGCGGTGGGACGGATGGATCGCCAGGACCATCGGCTCCTCGCGCCAGGCGATCACGTTCAGATCGGGCCACTTCCGCGGGCACGACACCAGGCCCAGTTCGGCCTCACCGCTGGTCACCTTCTCGACCACACGTTCGGGGTGCAGGTACTCGAGCCGGACGCTCGCCCTCGGATGACTCTGCTCGAAGATCTTCACGTACCGACTCATGTGGTCCAGGCCCACCGAGTAGATCGCCGCGACGCCGACCGTGCCCGTCACGGTCTCCTCGTTCCCCAGGGCTTTGACTCTGTTCTCCAGGTCCAGGTAACGCTCGACCAGGTCTTTGCAGCCATCGTAGTACAGCTTCCCTTGCGGAGTCGGTACCAGCGGCCGCTTCGAGCGGTCGATCAACTTCACGCCCAGTCGGGCCTCCAACTGGTGGACCGCCTGGCTGGCCGACGACTGGGAGATGCCGTTCTCCTCGGCACCCCGCGAGAAGCTCGACCACCGCACGACGTCGCAGAAGATCTTCAAAGTCTCGAGCTGCATCCGCTTTCCGCCTCGCGACACCCCTCGGGATTTATCGGAAAAAAACGAATACTGCGCCAAGGGTGTTATTCGAATTCATAATAGTAATCGCACGGTCATAGCGATTGTCAAGAGTCGACCGACGAATCTTGGCGGATTTCTTCGCGTCGGTGCCCGATTCCATGTCTTGTGCCTCGCATGGGTTCGTCAAATCCTTTCTGCAAGCATCCTGTGAGACCGAGCACCCCAATCGGTGAACGTTTGACTATGGGTTCTGGCTCGTTCCGTCATTCCCAAACCGCTGAGCCCTCGGATCGCTCCTGGCTTCCCAGACTAGTGAACTATAAGGCGACCGCATGGGTGAGAACCCCCCCCGAGAGCGCGGAGACTGCCTGCCCATACCAGCCCGAACGCGCCAGTTTTGAAGTTGCACTTTTTCAGGGGTCATTAAGCGGATTTCTCGGGAAAAACGCGATTTCTCCTACCCCAGGGGTGGGTGTAATTTCACGCCTCAGACGCCAAAATCCCCTTGTTTTCAAGCCTTTTCCGCCTCGGGAAGAGCAATTTCAAAGCGCGCAGCGAGGGTCTTCGCAGGTGTGACAAGGACTTCGGTGACCCTCGCTGTGCGTGAATCCACGTTTGTAGTTTTGCCCGAAGGGGCCGAACCGATCGAGCCCAGGGCAACGCCCTGGAATTCGACCACCGATCCGAATCCACCAAGCCCTGAAAGGGCGTAACACGTTAAGCCTCCTGGCTTTCTGTCCCAATCGCTTGCGAAGGACCATCGCTGGGATCGAGCGTCCGGTTTTGCCCTTTCAGGGCAAGGGTTATTCACGTGTTCCGTTTCCCAGGGCGTTGCCCTGGGCTGATTTGTGGCTGCCCCTTCGGGGCGGCGGAGAAAGCGCACTTCAAAACTGGCGCGTCGGGCTGGTATGGCCACGATCGCCTCTCGGGTAAGTTAATTCCCGCCGGTCGCCTAAAACACGTGGCATGATTTCGTTTTCTTGCCTTGGTCGCGACACGTGGCGACTCGTGCGGAGCGCAGGGTGGCGGGACTGATGTTTAGGCACCCGGGTCCCGGTATCGATGCGACAGTCTCGGATCAGGGAGCGGGAGAACGGGCTGGGACCTTCAGGGGGAGCCGAGTGTCCGGTGCTCGCGGGCATCGCCGGCACGCAGCCTGTGGATCTGGTCGCGAATCCGTGCCGCTTCTTCGTAGTCCTCGAGGGTCACGGAGACCTGGAGCTGCTGTTCCAGCCGTTCCAGCGGCCCGATCGGCCGTTCGCCGTCAACCTCCCGGCGCCACTGCCGGAGGAATCGCAGTTCGGAGCACTCGGCCTCGCGTTCCTCCTGCTGGTATTCCGCGAGGAAGCGGCGGATGGCCTCGATCCCTTCGTCGATGTATGCCAGCGCCGTGGGATAATCCTCCTGTCGCAAGGCTTGGGTGGCCTTGGCGCGCGTGTGCATCAGCTCGACGTAAGGCCGATATTGCTCGAACTCCATCCGGTCGCGCTGCCGGGCGGCGTGGTTGGCCACAAACGAAAAGAGCCGGAGGTTCCGCGCCGTATCCCGCGCCACCAGATCGTATCGCTCGATCTGGAAGGCCGAGACATAGCGATGATAGTACTGGAGCCCCTCGCGCATCAGCCGCGAGCAGTCGTCGGCCTTGAGCGTGAACCGTTCGCCGAGGGCCACGGCCTGGCTTGCCCGGGCCTCGTAAAGTTCCAGCAGCGACTCGTAGCCCTCCGGCCGTTCCCCGTCGGGTCGCCCGTCGATCTCCATCTGGAGTAGCCCCAGGTCCATCCGCATCTGGAGCTTCTCCGAGCCGTCGTCACCGGAGATGATGCGCACCTGGATGAGCTCGGGCTCGAAATCCCAGCCGGCCAGGATCGGCCGGATGTCTTGACTCATGGGTCCGTGGTCCGTGGTCCGTTATCCGTTGTCCGTACTGGCTTTACCCCGCGCAGAAGCAAGATGACGGTCCCAGGCGATAAACCACACTACCAGGGACCACGGACCAGGGACAAGGGACTCAAATCTCGTTATTGTCGTGGATCATCGGCTCGAGTTCTTTGGTGTTGCGTTCCACGGCCAGGACAATGGTCCGCTCCTCGATGCCGTCGGCACTCGCGGCGACCGCGGGGATGATCTGGCGAGAGTCCGGCAGGCTGAAGCGGACGGTGAAAGTCCCGTCGGCGCGGAGCTGGACCGGCTCCCCCTGGAGCGTGACCCGTGCGTTGGGCTCGGTCGTGCCGTACACGATCAACTCGGCATCGATCTGGAAATGGAACTCGCCGCCCCAGCGAGGGCAAGGCGGCCGTGGCGAGGTTCTGGAGCGCGAGGCTGCACATGGGCCGGCGAAGCCGCTCCTCGAACAAATCGCGAAGGTCGATCGCCGTGTTCGCATGATGATTTCCATTCGAGTTGCCGCCGATCGATGCCGGGGTCTCGATCCGGTCGAACTGCTTCTGGACGTCGATCCAGTTCTCGCTGAGGGGGTCCGTGACCCCGGCCTTGGGAGTCGTCACCACGTTCGACCGGGCCAGGACGTAGAACCGCCCTCGCCTCGAAAGGTAGCCGATGTCGATCCGGTAGGATCGGGGCGGCTCGAGCACGTCGATATACCAATTGTTGACGCCGCCATGGATCGGGATATCACGCACCTGGCGCTCGGCGGAGGAGGTGGTATCTTCGCTGGAGACATCCATGAGCCGGAGGATCGGTCGGGCCGTATGCCAATCCTGACCCAGGGCGGCCTGGGCTCGGGCCAGGGTGGTCCGGCTCAGCTCCCAGTAGGCATGCAACCAATAAGAATCGCGGGTCAGGACGACGATCCGATCCTTCTGGCAGGCGTGATCCAGGTTATGAGCCGGGGCCGCCGCGCGTTGCTGGACCGCCGGGGCGCCGTTACGGCCGTTGGCCGCAGTGCGAGCCCGCCGTCGCCGAACCCTTGGGATTGGGATGGCCGTTGGGTCTTCGAGGCCGCCTTATCCTTGCCGGTGACCGCGGTGGGGCGCGGGAGCGACAACGCCCGGATCAACTGATCTTTTCGCATCGCGTGCCACCCGGTGATTCCCTGCTCCTTCGCCAACTGAGCCAGATGTCTTTTATTGCAGTCCTTGAGTGCATCGACGGTCATACGGTACCACTCCGATCACCCCTCGCTTCGCCTCGCCGGTCGCCGCGAGAGATGGTTGTGCATTGATACGACAATCATCCCTGAGTGGACCGATCCGGAAAACTCCATGCATCCCGGACTGGAAGGTGCGACTCTTTACCAGGCAGCCGCTTGACCAGCGATCGCAACGCCTACGAGATCCCCCAGCGTCGGGGGCCCGATCACCACTACCGGCTTAAAACAACAAAGGCGGCCTTCCAGCCCTTGACTTGGGCTGGAAGCCGCCTGGGGTCGCTGGCTCGGCAGGGACTTTCCACGGAAGCATGGCATCATGGCGAGTCCTCTGACTGGGTGGACGGGGCAAGTCGAGGAACGTCGTGTCTGTGGTTGAGGCCTGTTGCCTGTCGTCTCGCGTTGCTACGCACATACCATATTGACTTGAGACCTGTCAATCGTCGAACCGACCCGGTGTTCGAAAACGGACAGTCTCGTCAGCAGGCGTGCGCGGACACCCGCCACGGGGCCTCAGCGGTCTGGCAGAAAAATTTAATAAATCATTGATAATCTGTCGCGTCCGACTTTGTGAAAAATTTCTCGAACTGGGGGCTGAGGAGTTGACACGGGGGAATTGCCCAGTAGACTGGACGCACAAGATCGTCCCCCGCCTGGACGTACCTCGACGAGTGAACCGAGTTTCGCCGACCGACGATGCCGGGCCGGTGGCAGCAAGCATCTCGGTCTGCTCCGATTGCCCAGGAGCGTCGCGAGCGGGAGTCGTGCGTGGATTAAGCAGCAGGAGTCGCGGTCCCCACTGGCCCTGGGCATCGAATGGGCCTCGCGGGTCACGACGATCGGGCTGATGTTCGCACTGCCGGCAATGCTCGGCTATGGTGTGGATTCCTGGCTGCACACGACCCCGGCGGGAACGATCGTCGGTGCCGGGCTGGGATTCGCCACCGGGATGTTGCAGACCGTGCGGATGTCGCGGCAACTCCCCGGCGGATCGGTCTCCCGGGAGAACCGCTCCCGGGATGGAACAGGGCCGCAGGGCCCTCAAGGGACGCCGACCTGACTGGAACGCATCAAAACCCAATCCGGACGCGACAGCCAACAGGGCCTGCAGGCCGTTTCGGCCCGCCCTCGTCGCGTCAGACGATCGTGGACAATCATGGCTGGACACTCCGAGAGCCCCCTGAGCCACGTCATCGATCACCCCACGATCGAGATCCCGTGGTTCTCGCCGCCCGATCGTTACTGAGCTCGACAATCCACCTGCCGAAGATCGGCGATTTCCAGATCACGCGCTTCATGGTGATGGAGGTGATCGCCGGGGTCCTGATGATCGCGGTCCTGATCCCCGTGGTCCGGCACATCGCGCGGACCTATGTCAGCCGCGGCTGGTTCATGAACATGTTCGAGGCCATGATCCTGTTCATCCGCGACGACGTGGCCCGGCCGTCGATCGGCGGCCATGGCGCCGACCGGTTCTTGCCGTATCTCTGGACGGTGTTCTTCTTCATCCTGTTCAACAACCTGCTCGGGATCATCCCGGGAGGGGCGTCGGCCACGGGCAACATCAACGTGACCGCGGTCCTCGCCGTCATGACGCTGGCTGACGGTGACGATGGCCGGGATGCGTCGAGATGGGGAGTCGCGGGCTTCTGGGTGGGCCTGGTGCCCCACCTCGAGGTGCCGCGACTGGATGAAGCCCCCGCTCTGGGGCCTCATGTTCATGATCGAGATCGCCGGGCTGCTCGATCCGCCACATTGTCTTGAGCGTGCGGTTGTTCGCCAACATGTTCGCGGGACACGTGGTCCTCTCGGTCATCCTCGGCTTCATCCTGCTCGCCTGGGCTGCCTTGATCCTGTCTACCTGGTCCTGCCGGCCAGCATCATGGGAGTGATCCTCCTGAGCGTGCTGGAGCTGTTCGTCGCGTTTTTGCAAGCCTATATCTTTACGTTCTTGTCCGCATTGTTCATCGGATTTGCGATCCATCCCCACTAGATTGGCGTCGATTCGATGAGCCGTGTCCGATCGGCCGGGCGAGTGCGGTCCGAGCCGGACCACGACGGCGGTCGGCGGCCGATTGGATTGATGGATGTACCGAGAGGCGGGCCATCGTGGCGCCGTCTCGGCCGGCGGGCCTGGCCGATTCCGCCGCGTCTTCCTTCGAGATGAATGTCTCTCAAGAGCGTGACAAGGAGTCGAGAATCAGATGAAGTGGATCAAGTCGATCATGGTGGCCGGTGCGCTGTTCCTCTTCGCCAACGGGTCCGCCCAGGCCAGCCTGAGGGGCCCGCGGCCGTTCTCGGATTTCCGGGCGATCGGTGCCGGCGTGGTGATCGTCGGCGCGGCCCTGGGCATCGGCGGCCTGGCGAAGGGGGCCGTGGAGAGCATGGCCCGCCAGCCGGAAATCGCCGGCAACATCAACACCTCCATGATCATCGCCGCCGCGCTGATCGAGGGTGTGACGTTCTTCGCGCTGTTGATCATCTTGATCAAGTGACCGTGCGCGGTCCCGGGAACACCGGCCTCAGCGCCGTCACGGCTCCAGGCCGGCCCCGGCAACGTGAGCATCCGGCCTGCCGATCCCGACGGGATCCGCCGGCCGATTCGCGAACACGATCGAGACACTCTCGTCCATCGACTCGTTTCGTCCGACCCGAGAGATCATCATGCTGCGACGATCGAATCCAACCTATCAGGGTTGTGGTGTTGGCTGTCGTGTTGCCTCGCTGTCGCGAGCGACCGGCTGGCCGCCCAGGAAACGCACAAGGCGGATCGAACATGCGGCCTGAGCCCGGCGGCCATGCCCCGGCGCCGCTCCGGCGGGAGAACACGGTTCCTCGGCAGGATCGCCGAGCCCGCTGAAGGTCGAGCCGACCCTGGCGATCTGGACCCTGGTGGTCTTCGTGGGGCTGCTTCCTGCTCCTCCGCAAGTTCGCCTGGAATCCCCTGCTCGAAGCCCTGCACAAGCGTGAGAGCCACCTCGAGAAGGTCCTCCAGGACACCGAGCGGGCGCGGAACGAGAGCGAGAGCTTGATGGCCGAGCATCGCAAGCAGATGGCCCGCGCGGCCGACGAGGTTCGGGCCCTGATCGAGAAGGCGCGGCCAGGACGCGCAAGCGGCAGCCGACCAGATTGTCAAGCAAGCGCAGGAGGAGTCCGACGCGGCCCGGCTGAGGGCCCAGCGAGAGATCGTGGCGGCACGCGACCAGGCGCTGGGAGAGATCTGGCAGAAGACGGCCGAGATGGCCGTCTCGATCGCCGGTCGCGTGCTGTCCAAGCAGCTCACCGACGACGATCATGGCCGGCTGCTCAACGCGGCGATTCAGGAGCTGCCCGCCGGGGCTAACGGACAGGAGGGGCATGCCGCATGACCGCCAACAGCTCCGCCGCCACGACCGAAGGAACCCGCGTTGGACGACGAGTCGATTGCCGTCGCCAGGCGCTATGCCGAAGCCTTCGTCAACGCGGCCGAGAAAGAAGGTGGGGCCGGGCCGGCGCTCGACGAGCTCGCCGAGATCGAGGCGGACGTCCTCAAGCCGTTCCCCCGCTTCGCCGAGATTCTCGGGCTCGGGCCGGGTCCCGTCGGCCGAGAAGGATCGCATGCTGCTCCAGATCTTCGACGGCCGCGCCTCCAGCCTTGTGCTCCGCTTTCTTCGCGTCCTCAACCGCCACGGCCGTCTCGACCTGCTGCGGGCCGTGCTGCGGGAGGGCCAGGCGATCTGGGATCGTCGCAACCGGCGGATCCCGGTCCGCGTTCGATCGGCCGTCCCGCTCGACGAGGGCCAGTTGCAATCCCTCCGCGACCGGCTCGCCCGCCTGGTCGCCGGCACCCCGATCCTGAACGTGTCGACCGACCCCTGCGCTGATCGGCGGCCTGGTCGTCCAGGTCGGAGATACCCTTTACGACGCGTCGGTCAAGAGCCGACTCGCACAGCTTCGCCATCGACTGATCGAAGGGAAGACGCATGAAATTCAGAGCCGACGAGATCAGTTCAGTTATCCAGCGTGAGATCGAGCAGTTCTCCCCCGAGGTCACGCGAAGCGAGGTCGGCCAGGTCCTCGAGGTGGGGGACGGCATCGCGCGGGTCTACGGCCTCTCCGGGTTGATGGCCGGCGAAATGGTGTCGTTCGAGAACGGCGTCAAGGGGATCGCACTGAACCTCGAAGAGTCGTCCGTGGGCGTCATGATCCTGGGCGACTACACCCAGATCGAGGAGGGGGACACGGTCACGGCGACCGGCGCGCTGCTCCGCGTGCCGGTGGGCGAGGCGCTGATCGGCCGCGTCGTCAACGGCCTGGGCGAGCCGATCGACGATCAAGGCCCGGTCGCGACCGACAAGACCTGGGCACTGGAGTCGACCAGCCCCGGGCATCGCCGAGCGGCAGCCGGTGGACGAGCCCCTCCAGACCGGGATCAAGTCGATCGACACCATGATCCCGATCGGCCGCGGTCAGCGCGAGCTGATCATCGGCGATCGCAAGACCGGCAAGACGGCCATCGCCATCGACGCCATCCTCAATCAGAAGGGGACCGGCGTCATCTGTATCTACGTGGCGATCGCCCAGAAGGAGTCAACAACCGCCGCGCTGGTCGACGTCTTCCGTCGCCATGGGGCGCTCGACTACACCATTGTGGTCGCCGCCGGGGCCAGCGACCCCGCCCCGATGCAGTACATCGCCCCTTATGCCGGCTGCGCCATGGCCGAGTTCTTCATGTACGAGCAGGGCAAGCCGACCCTCGTCATCTACGACGACCTCTCCAAGCAGGCCGTCGCCTATCGCGAGGTCTCGCTGCTCCTCCGCAGGCCCCCCGGCCGTGAGGCGTTTCCCGGCGATATCTTCTACGCTCACTCCCGGCTGCTGGAGCGCTCGGCCAAACTGGCCAATCACTACGTGATTCTTCCTGCCGATGCTCCGACCGACAACGTCACCGACGACATGGGCGTCAACAAGAAAACCTACATCGGGGTCCCCGGCATCGAAGAGGCCAACCACGCCCTCAAGGAGCACTATCCCGAGGGACACAAGGTCGTCAAGACGACGATCTCCGGCGGGTCGATGACCGCGCTGCCGATCATCGAGACGCTCGAGGGCGAGGTCTCGGCGTATATCCCCACCAACGTGATCTCGATCACCGACGGCCAGATTTACCTGGTTCCCGACCTTTTCTTCGCGGGCGTCCGCCCGGCCATCGACGTCGGCATCAGCGTCTCTCGCGTCGGCGGCAAGGCCCAGATCTCCGCGATGAAGAACGTCGCCGGTGGCCTGCGGCTCGACCTCGCCGCGTTCCGCGAGCTCGAAGCCTTCGCCCAGCTCGGCACCGAGCTGGACAAGGCCACCCAGCGGCAGCTCGATCGCGGTTACCGCATGGTCGAGTTGCTGAAGCAGCCCCAGTACCAGCCGCTCAGCGCCATCGACCAGGTGATGAGCCTCTTCGCGGGCACCAAAGGCTATCTCGATGATGTCCCCATCCGCTCGGTCCAAAAGTGGGAATCCGACTTCCTGACCTTCATCCGCGAGCGGAAGCCCGAGGTCCGCGCGGCACTGGAACGCGAGAAGAAGATGACCGCTCAGATCGAGGCCGACCTCCGAGCGGCCATCACCGAGTTCAAGTCCTCGCTCGCCGCCGCTCGCTAGTGACGGGTGGCCGGTGACGAGTCCATGCAGAAACGTACGAGTGAAACGGTGAATTGAATGGCCGAGGATGGCGATCGGTGGCTTTGGTCTAGTGGCCTTCACTCGTCACCCGCCACCCCTCAACCGCCACCCGAGCGAGCGAGCGAAAAATGGCCAAAGCCCGAGCGATCATCAAGCGTCGTAAGTCAATCGAGAACATCCGCAAGATCACGCGGACGATGGAGCTGATCGCCACCAACCGATTTCGCAAAGCTCTGAATCGGGCGACCGAAGCCGAGGCGTTCACCCGCAAGATTGCCGAGCTCGTTGCCGACCTTGGCGAGACGTCGCAGGAGGTCATGCACCCGCTGCTGGTGCGGCGGGAGCCGGTGCGCAAGGCATTGTTCCTGGTCTTGACGAGCAATCGCGGGTTGGCCGGCGCTTATAATGGCAACGTCCTGAGGGCGGCCAACAGCCGACTGCTGGACAACCAGACCGAGGGGACTGAGACCTCGCTGGAAGTTGCCGGCAAGCGGGGCATCAATTTCTTCCGGTTCCGGAAGGTCCCTACCGACGCCACGTATACCCAGTTCGAGGACCGTCCTCAGTACGAGGAGGTCGAGACCCTGGCTAACAAGTACATCAAGTTATATGTACAGGGATCGATCGACCGGCTCGACGTGGCGTATACGCAGTTCGTCTCCTCGTCGCGGCAAGTGGCAACGGTGCAGACGCTCCTGCCGATCGCCACGGCCGACATCGGCAAGGCGGCCGAATCCGTTCGGAAGGCCAAGCCGGCGGTCGCCGAATCGACGGCTCCGGTTCGGAAAGGGGAACGGGTTCCTTACGAGTTCCTGCCTGACCCCCGCAGCATCCTCGAGGAGATCGTTCCAGTCTCCTTCAAGGTCCGCCTGTTCAAGTGCTTTCTCGATGCCGCCGTCAGCGAGCAGATCGCGCGGATGGTGGCCATGGGCGGGGCCACCAAGAACGCCGACGACCTCGTCAAGTCGCTGACGCGGCAGTACAATCGCGCCCGCCAGAGTCAGATCACGCGCGAGCTGGCCGACATCGTCGGCGCCGCGGCCGCCTTGAAATGAGCCGAGGCGATCGCATTATCCGAGGGATCCCAATCAATGGGAACAGTCCAATGGCTGGAGCGCGAAGTACATCGAAAGGCCGGGGGGAGCGGTAGTGCGGTCATACATCAGGCCGAGAAACAATCCGGGGGCAACCTGTCGAATCTCATCGCGATTGCCGGCGTAGATGTGCGAGGTCTGGCTGTAGTCGAGGACAAGCGATGGAGAGCCATCGAGCCAGCTCGGCCCCTGATAGAGCTGTCCCCGAATGATCCGCAGTCCAAAGAAGCGGTTGACGGCCGTGGCCTGTCCGGGCTCGATGATCTTTCCCTGCCAGACCAACCGCGTGCCCCTGGCGAGTAGTCGAGTGCGCCAGGTCCCCGGCGCGAGCAGCGCCGTGCCCCGCACGCGACCCTCCGGAATCGCCGCGGCGACTCCCTGGCGGTAGACCGCCTCCAGCTCCGCGGGACTCATCCGGAGCAACTGGTCGAGCGTGACCGCGGACGCAGGCGATTGGCCCCGCGCCTCACCGGCCCCGATCGATCCGCACATCAGCGCCAGAAAGCAACTCAGTCCGCGAACGGCAAAGTCCCCGACGACCCGTCCCAGCCGCACGACCATGTCTGGATTCTCCGCCTTGTTGCGAGTCTGAACTCCGGCGGTCCCGCGTGCACGAGAGACCGTATCACAATCTATCGGCCGGAGCGGCCCCGGGACTTGAGGAGTGATGTCGACCCCATAGCGAGGCAAGCCGATCATCGCCGAGAGCCAAGCTCAAGGAGATCAGGGGGATCATTGCGGCGAAGAGGAGTGAGAACCATGGAAGCCAGAGGCAAGCCCCGGGGAGCGGACGACGCCCGCGCAGCGAGCCGCGGATCGAGACGATCCGGACCGCGAACCGCCCGCCCAAGGCCCGTGCACGCCAGGCGAGCCATCCTGGCAAGGACTATGAAGAAAAACCGAGACCTCGACGAGCTAGTCCGGCGGGGAAAGGTCGCCCCCGATCGCATCACGACCATGGGAGCAATGGGTACCTTGCTAAACGCGACGGCCGCCGTGCGCAAGCGCGAGACCTGGGAACCCGGAAGTACGATCCGTTTGCGGCTCTGCCACTCAAGGGTCATCTCGCCTCGACGCGCGGCCTGGCGTCAACGGACTGGGGAGTCATCCGGATTCCCTTGTGTTTCCAGAGGCGGTCCTTGAGTTGAGGAAACAGGGCCAGTGCATTGTCGCGAAGGACTTGGCGGCCGATTCGCAGCGCGTGCTCTTCGAGCAGATCGCCGCGGTCGACCTTCTCGGCCAGCACCTCGGCCAGGCAGCGCCGGGTCATCTCGGTCGCGCCGTAGATCCCTTCGGCATGATTCGCGTCACCTCCCCACATGATCCGGTTGGAAGGCATGACGTCAAGCCACTCGTGAAACGCCCTCTTCGCGGTTGAGTAGCTCAGGGTCGGCATCCAGCACGAGTCGAGCCAGACGTGGGAAGTGTGCCGCATCAGGATGATCCCCGTCTCGCCGACCCAGGGAAAGCCGCCGTGGAACAAGATAAACTTGGTGCGCGGGTTCGCTTCGATCAGGTCGACCAGGTTCAAGGGGTTCGAGCCCTGGATGCGGCCGTGGCCGGTGTGGATCTGGAACGGCAGGTCGTAGCGGCGCTCAACTCGACCAGTCGCCACATGATGAAGTCTTCAAAGTCTTTGATCTCGCCCTTCGTCAGGTCCGAGCGCGGATGTCCAAATACCTTGGCGGCGCGCCCCAGGGCACCTTGTCGAATTGCAGAGTCCGCTGATAAGCCAGCGTCGTCTTCAGGCAGACGGCGCCTGCCGCCGGGCCTCCTGGAACAAGCGGTCGAGGACCGCCAGGTAGTCGTCGAGCGAATTCACAGCGAGCCCGTTCTTGCGGGCGAACTCGTAAGGATCGTCGCTGGCCTGCTTGAACTCGCTGGGGTGGAAGCCCGCCACGAGCGTCGAGACATTGAAAACCAGAACGCCGAAGGGATAGTCGGTCTTGAACGCGAACCGAGCCCAGTAAGGATCGTTGAACATCAATTCGATGTTCGCTTTCTCCGTGACCACGTGGTAGAGCCAGTCCGGGCTCCGGTAGTTCGCGACGATCCGCTCGTCAAGGCTGCGTGCCTGCGAGTCGGTGATCCGGTCGAAGTCAACGCCGTAGAGGTCGGTGAAGGCCGGCAACTGGTAGCGATAGAAGCTCGTGGCTCGCGCATCGTCGAAGTCGTGCTTGGCCTTGTCCCACCAGGCGACGAACGGCATGTCCGGCGTCCAGGGAGTCAGACGATGGACGCCGGAGAAATAGCTGTTCCGCCACAGGCGGGCCAGGTTCATCCCCTGGCTTGCGTGGGCCCCAGGTAGCCGGGCAGGCGATCGAACGGCCAAAGGTGGTCGTGAGTGTCGATGGCCGGGATCGCGTCGAGAGCCAGTCTTGAGGCGACGGTAAGTGGTCGTCTCTCGCGTCCCTTGCCCCCAGGCCATGCTCGTGGCGAACAGGCCGAGAATCCACCCCCACTGTCGAAGACCTACGGAGACATCCCCGCATGGTGTAGCTGCCTCCACAAATTCAGAGGAATAGACCGGGCGTCGATAAGCTACCAGCAGAATACTCGGCGTGGAGGGCTACGTAAATCATCGACGTCGAGGCAGATGAACCGGACTACACGGAAGGCGGGGTCTATCGAGCTGCGTGATCCATGACCTCAAGACGGGTGGGTTGCGCCCGTTGCAGGCCCCTGCCCGCCTTTCATTCGGATGTCGAACTGGTACTCGTGTCGGAGACCGAGGACATTCGCGCGTCCTCCCAAAAAAATTGAAGGGCGGGAATTGCCCGAACATCAAGTCCTCTCGTCGGGTCCGTTCGAAGCAACCAGGATTGGGGAGCCAGTCGGGTTGACAGCGCCGAGCGATATGGTTTAAATCGCGATCGTCGCTTGGGGAGGAGACCCAAGATCACGGGGCCTGATTCAAGGGCCCAACGCGAGGGAAGCGCGTGGGCTCGTATAGACTTCTCTCCCGGGCCCGAATCGGGTGTTCCCCAGATCGACCTAGAGACCAACAACAACATCGCGAAATTGTCCGCAATTGCAGGCGTATCAAGGATGGCGCGGCCGCAGCGGGGAAAAAAACCGGTTCATGGATGAGCCGGTCCCCGCAGTTTCCAGGCGACTCGAGCACTCCACCTCACGCGATCACGTCATCCCAACGCCCGCCGCTCCGAGGATTGTTCAGAGCCGTAAGCACGCGGGAAGGGCAGGGCCAGCACCACCGGCTGGGATCGGCTCCCAGGACGTGAGCCCATCCTGCAAGGTCCGCGGCGCCGGCAGGTCCGGTTTGTGCGGATTCGGAAGACCGCGACGCCCTTGCAGATGAAGACGAGCCGGGGGGACGGGCGCATGGGGCCAGGATCTCGAACGACGGTCGCATCGAGGCGGGCGCTTCACCAGCAGTTCGCGCCCGTCCCGCCGATGCCGGCGAAGCCCCGGCGCCGGCGGTTTGCGGCGCTCTACCCGGGCGAGCCCGAGACCTGCCGGCGCGGCCTCCGGCCGTTCCTGCTCAACTGCATGCACCTCGCACTGCTTCTGGCCGTCTTCAAGGTCTATCACATCGAGGACCGCGCCCTTCCAGGGGCACACCTTTCAGGCCCTGGTGACCCTGGCGCTGCTGGCCCTGCCGGTGCACTACCTGGCCCCGTTCCGCTGGAAGAAGCCGCTGTTCGTCGCCGTCTCCATCGCCGGCCTGTTCTGGATCGCGGGCGCCTGGGCCACGGCCGTCGTACTGGCGATCGCCACACTCCTGATCGGGGTCTGCTACCTGCCCATCGCCTGGCTCGCGCGGGCGGCCACCTCGCCGCGATCGGCGACGGTCATGGCGCTGACCCGGCCCGAATCGGCCTCCGCCGGGATCCCCGACTACGTCTGGCCCATCGTAGCCTCTATGTTCATGTTCCGCATAATCGTCTATCTGTATGAAATCAAGCATGCTCAAGAGCGCGAGTCGCTGGTCGACACGCTCGGCTACTTCTTCCTCCTGCCGAACTACTGCTTCCTGCTCTTCCCGGTCGTCGACTACCGGACGATGCAGCGGGGTTACTTCGCCGACGACATCCACGCGATCCAGCGGCGCGGGCTGCCGATGATGTTCCGGGGGACGATCCACCTCCTGTGCTACCGCCTGGTCTATCACGAGCTGCTGATTCCGGCCGGGGACGTCCACGACCTGGCCGGACTTGGTGTGCTACCTCGTCTGCAACTACCTGCTGTATCTCCGCGTGTCGGGCCAGTTCCACATGGCCTGCGGAATGCTCCACCTGTTCGGGTACCAGCTCCCGGAGACGCACCATCACTACCTGCTGGCGACGGGTTCACCGACTACTGGCGGCGGATCAACATCTACTGGAAAGACTTCATGGTCCGGATCTTCTTCAATCCGGTGGTGTTCCGGCTCAAGCGCTGGCCGCAGCCGGTGGCGCTGGCGGTGGCGACGGCGGCGGTGTTCCTGGCGACCTGGTTGCTGCACGCTTACCAGTCGTACTGGCTGCGAGGGAGCTGGGGCTTCACGGTGCCCGACGCCCTGTTCTGGGGCATCCTGGGCGTGCTGGTGCTCGTGGGCGTCCAGCTCGACGCGCGACGAAGCCCGGCGCGGGGCGGCGGGCCGCGGCGGCGGCCCGGCGACCCATGGACCGCCCGCGCGCTGGCCTGCGCGCCGCGAAGATCGCCGGCACGTTCACCACGATCGCCCTGTTGTGGTCGCTCTGGTCGAGCCCCAGCCCCCGGCGGCCTGGCTCGGCATGCTTCGCCGAGGACTCTATGGATCATGACGGGATGATGAGCCGGCAATTGCTCGCGACCCTCGCGATCCTGGCGTGCGGGCTGGTCCCGGACCGGCTCGCCGGAGGCTGCGCCGGCCGGCTGCGCGCGAGCCTTTCCAGCGGCATGTTCAACCAGACCGACGCCTCGCGGATCGAGCGGGGCTACTACGAGCAACTGCTCGACGCCGGCCGCCGGCTCGACGACCTGGGCGAGCTTCCGGCCCTGCGCGGTCCGCGCCGCGCGGGCGGTGCCTTCTCGGCCCCGGTCGACTCGGCCCCGCTGGTCATGCGGGTCGACGACCTGCGCGAGGTGGTTCTGAAGCCGTCGGACTCGATCATGAAGGGCGGCATCGCGGTGGAGCACCAACGCGCAGGGGATGCGCGACCGCTCGTATCCGATCGCGAAGCCCGCCGGGACGTTCCGGATCGCGTTCGTAGGCGACTCGATCGGGGCGGGCTGGGGCGTCAACGACGAGCAGCGATTCGAGTCGATCCTCGAGCGGGACTGGGATGCGCGGTCGCGACGGTCGGGCGGCCCGGCGGTCGAGATCCTCAACTTCGCCGTGCCGGGGCATTCGCCCGGCCAGCGTTGGGATCACTTCTAGCGAGTCGGCTGGCCGATGCGTCCCGACCTGGTGATCTGCGAGTCGACCGAGGCCGACGCCGGCTGGGACGAGCGGAGGCTCCGCTACGTGCTGGCCCGGGGCCAGGGCTTGGACTCGCCGCTCTACCGGGCGGCCCTGGCCTCCGCGCGGCGTCGAGCGGCACTGGGAGCCCGAGCAGTACAAGCGGGCACTCCAGCCGCGCCATCGGGCGATCCTGGCGGGGGTCTACCGGACCATGGCGGCCGACTGCCGGGCCCGCGGCGTGCCGATCATCTGGGTTCTGATTCCCCGCGTCGGGCGGCTCGTGACCCGGCCGTCCATCGGACGCTCTGGAGTGGCGCGCGCCGCGGGGTTCAACGCAGGTCGTCGACGTGACCGACGCCTACGACGGCCTCGACCCCGGCCGGGCTGGCCGTCGAGCCCGACGACTTTCATCCCAACGCCGGGGCCATGCCCGGCTGGCCCGCCGGCTCGACCCCGCCCTGAGCGAACTGCCCGAGCTGCGGCGGCTCTGCGGCCGAGGGCCCGGCCGACCCCGTCGGGCCGTGACGGCCGGACAGGCCACCAACCGCAGACCCCGAGGAGCCGCGCCCCGATGATCCACCACCCGACATGCTCGCGGCGGCCCGTGCCGCCCTGCTCCATCCCCTGGTGCTCCTGGTCGTGGGCCTCGTCTCCTGGCCGGCCGAATGGGACGGCGTCCATCCGTACTCGATAGCGCCCGATCGCCCGGAGCCGAGCCCCGCCGACCGCGAGGCCCACGTGCTGCGGCTACTACGAGTTGATCGGCGGCGTACCGAAGAGCCCGGAGCCGCCGAGCGGCTGGCACGCGACCTGTCCACCGACTGCCGGCAAGCCCGACGGGCTGGGTCCGCTTCCACGCGGCCGACGTCATCCAGTTCCTCGACAACGACTTCCTCCTGTTCGAGCTCAAGCCCCAGGTCCGCCGGACGCTCTTCGGCCAGCCGTTCATGACCAACGCTACGGCCTGCGCGACGACGGTCACGCTCGAGAAGCCCGCGGGGACCTTCCGGATCGCCGTGCTGGGCGCGTCGATCGACATGGGCTGGGGGTTCGGTACCAGGAGACCTATGTCAAGCGGCTGGAAGACTGGCTCGACGCCTGCGCGGCCGAGCCGGGGCGTCGGCCCACCCGCGGCGGTTCGAGGTGCTCAACTTCGCCGTCGCCGCCTACAGCCCGCTGCAGCGGCTCGAGACGCTCCGCCGCAAGGCGCTGGCGTTCGATCCCGACATGGTGATCTACTCGGCGACCCTGCTCGACGACCGGCTGATCGAGATCTATCTCTGCGACATGCTCCCAGCGGGTCGACCTGCACTACGACTTCCTCAAGGCGGTCGTCGCCGAGGCCGGGGTCGGCGGCCGACGACCTGCGGTCGAAGCCGAAGGGCGAGTGCTCCACAAGGACGGCTCAAGGCGAAGCTGGAGCCCTCTCTACTGGGACCTCTACGACCAGACGCTCGGCCTGCTGGCGGCCGAGTGCCGCTCGGCGGGCGTGCCGCTGGCCTGGTGATCATCCCCCGCGTCGGGCAAGGCCGACGCCCCCGACGTCCGGGCCGAGCCGGTCGCGCGGCTGAAGGCATCGCGGCCCACCACGCCATCACCGTGTTCGACCTGACGAACACCTTCGACCAGGACGACCCGGCGAAGCTCGAGATCGCCGCCTGGGACGACCATCCCAACGCGCCGGGCCACCGGCGGCTGTTCCGCGCTGGCCGCGGCGTCGTCACGGACGCACCATATACCAGCGGCTCTTCCCGGATGAAGCACCCCGTCCGACCAGGGAGCTCCGCCGGGCGGAGGGACCGATGGCGAACGGTCCGGCCCGGCCGAAGGGCTTCGTCGCCGAGTGACGAGGCCAGTCATCGTGACGAGACGTGGGAAGGCCCGGGCCTTCTGCGGTATACAGTCAAGCGAAGAAGGACAGGGACGACGCCCATGGATGGACGCCACTTCAGCCAACTTCTGGACGAGGCCGCCGCGCGGCGGCCCGGACCACCCGGCCGTCGAGGACGAGCGCGGCGGATGCTCACCTACGCCGAGTTGCTGCGCGGCGCCGACCGGCTGGCGACCCGGCTGCGCGCTGGGCGTCGGCCGGGGCGACCGCGTGGGCTCTGGTTGCCCAAGGGCATCGAGGCGGTCGCGGCGGTCCACGGCGTCCTCCGCGCGGCGCGGCCTACGTGCCGGTCGATCCGACCGGGCCCGCCGCGCGGGCCGCGGGGATCCTGGCCGACGCCGGCGTCAAGGCGGTGGTCGTCGCCGCCGAGCCTGGCGCCGGCCCTCCGCCAGGCGTGGCCCGGCGGAGGCCCCTGCCCCGCCTGATCGTCACCGGCGAGGCGACGCCGGCGCGCCCGATCGCACCCGGCGACGCGCCTGGGCCGAGTCCTGGCCGACGACGCCCCCTCGCCCTGGCCCCCCCACTCGCCGAGACGACCTCGCCTACATCCTCTACACCTCGGGCTCGACCGGCCAGCCCAAGGGCGTGATGCTCTCGCACGCCAACGCCTTCACGTTCCTCGACTGGTGCCCGGACGCACTCGGGCCCTGGTCGGACGACGACCGATTCGCCTCGCACGCGCCCTTGCATTTCGACCTGTCGGTCTTCGACCTGTTCGCCTCCTGCCGCAACGCGGCGACCCTGGTCCTGATCGGCGAGGCGCTGGGCAAGGACCCCGGCCGGCTCGGCGAGTTCCTGGCCGAGCGGCGGATCAGCGTCTGGTACTCGGCCCCGTCGATCCTGGCGCTGCTGGCCGAGCACGGCGGCCTGGACCGTCCGGGCTTCCCCGCGCCGCGGCTGGTGCTGTTCGCGGGCGAGGTCTTTCCGATCGGCTCGTTGCGGCGGCTGCGGGCCGCCTGGCCGAGGCGCGGATGTGGAACCTCTACGGGCCGACCGAGACCAACGTCTGCACGGCCTATCCGATCCCGGAAGACGATCCCCGCCGACCGCGACGACGCCCTTCCCGATCGGCCGGGTCTGCCCGCCCTCTGCGCGCGGGTGGTCGACGACGAGGGCCGGGACGCCCGCCGGGACGCTCGGCGAGCTGGTGATCGCCGGCCCCGGCGTGATGCGCGGCTACTTCGGCCAGCCCGAGCTGACCGACGCGGCGTTCCTCCGCGACGCCGACGGCACGCGCTGGTATCGCACCGGCGACCTGGTCCGCGACGACGGCACCGGCTGCTTCGCAGTTCCACGGCCGTCGCGACCGGATGGTCAAGAAACGCGGCTACCGGATCGAGCTGGGCGAGATCGAGGCGACCCTCTACCGCCACGAGGGGGTGGACCGCGCCGGGGTCGTGGCCCGGTCCGAGGACGCCGGGGTCGCGATCGCGGCGTTCGTCGCGCTGAAGCCCGGCCAGAAGAAGTCGATCATCGCCATGAAGCGGCACTGCACGATCTACTTGCCGCACTACATGGTCCCCGACACGATCACGTTCCTCGCCGGCCTGCCGGCGACCTCGACCGACAAGGTCGACTACCAGCGCCTGAAGTCCCTGACCGCAGGGGGAGGACAGCATGTTCATAAGGCGACGGCTGCGGCTGGTCCTGAGCTGGAAGTTCGTCTTTTACAACCGGATCCTGCCGGTGCTGCGGCGGCTCGGGCCGGCGCGGGCGACTGGATCCTGGGCTGGCTGGGCCGGCATCGCGCTGGCGATCCTGCCGCGGCGGCGGGCTCGGCTCCGCGCGTCGCTGCGACGTGCCGAGGAGGCGCTCGACGCGGACTGGCCGATGAGAACGACCTGGCCGGCACTGGCGTCCAACACCGCGCGGT
This sequence comes from uncultured Isosphaeraceae bacterium, assembly GCA_963842405.1. Taxonomy (GTDB): domain Bacteria; phylum Planctomycetota; class Planctomycetia; order Isosphaerales; family Isosphaeraceae; genus CAVZRC01. Next base: position 57,468 of record CAWJGW010000009.1, read on the forward strand.
TTCTCGCGCGCGACTACCCGCTGGACCGCCAATCGGACGAGGCGATCCTGCGCTCGGTTCGACGTCCGGGGCTACGAACGCCTGCAGGCGGCGATGGGCGGAGGCCGGGGCGCGATCCTGGTCGGCAGCCACCTCGGGGCCCACATCGCGGGGGTGCACTGGCTCTATCGGCGGGTGTCCCGCTTCGGCTGCTGGTGCAGCGGCCCCGGCACGTCTCGCGCGAGCTGAATCGCCGGTTCGACGAGGGCGGCCCGCATCCGCAGGCCGAGTTCTTCCTCCGCCGCGACCTGTCGCCGACCGTGGCCGTGGAACGGTCCTCCGCGCCCGCGCCGCCCTCCGCGATGGCCTGGCGATTTACCTGAATGGCGACATCCCCTGGACCGGGCCCGAATACCTGCCCCGGCCGATTGCTGGGCCGACCCCATCGCCTCCTCGCCATCTGGACCGAGCTGGCGGTGTTCACCCATGCACCGGTCTTCCTGGTCTTCTGCACCCACGCCCCGGCGGCCGTTTCGCGCTGGAAATCGAGCCGCTGGGCTGGCTTCGAGCCGGCGAAGAGCAGATCGCCGTATCCGACTACCTCAAACAGCTCGAAAGCCGGATCGCCAATTCTCCGGCCGATGCCGTGGCCCACCTGGTCTGGCCGTGCTACGCACCGCGGCCGTCCTCGACGCCGGGAACTCGCTCGGCCCGCCCCCGCAGACGTCGGGCGGTCTCGACGATCAAACGAGGGGCTTAACTGTCCGCGTCGCCTGCTGACCGATGGGCCGGCCACCTTTCTCGGAACGTCTGAGCGAGGGTAGAATGTTATCAGTCTTGATAACACCGGAAGACAGGTTGAGCGGAGAGGTAACGTGATGGATGATTTCGGACCCTTTTTGAGAGATCTGAGGCTGAAGGCCAATTTGGGCCTGCGCCGTTTCGCCGAGTTGATCGGTGTCAAGCCGTCCAATCTGAGCGACATCGAAAACGGGCGACGTCATCCGCCGGGTGACCTGGAGAAGCTCCGCGAGATCGCCGAGACCCTGGGCCTGGCCGAAGACTCGGAGGACTGGCGTCGCCTGTTCGACGCGGCACGCCGCCACGGTGATCTGCCGGCCGATATCCGCCACATGGCTGATCGGAAGTTGGTCCCCGCACTCCTCCGCACGATCGACGACCTGCAACTCGGTGACGACGACATCTCGCGGCTCATCACGGACATCGAGGCTCGACCAAGGACGACTGAGCATGCCGGTTGATCGGGTGAAGGTCTATTACGTCGCCGAGCTGGAACGCCTGACGACGGACTACCTCGGCGGCAGTTCGGGGCAGACGTCCTTATCCCCGTCGACGTGGACCTGCTGGTTGAGAAAGTCGAAGGCATCACGTTGGACTGTCTGGCCCAAGCTCCAGGCCAACCATAAGGTTCTGGGGATGGTCATTCGGGACGTGGGCTCGGGTGAACTCTATATTTTCGTCGACGAGGACCTTGCCGACAACGACACCCCGAACGGTCTGGCCCGCTATCGCATGACCGTGGCCGAGGAGCTGGCCCATGTGCGACTCCACCGACCTCTTATCGACGCCATCCAGAGCCCCGACGATTTCCGAAAGCTCCACGGTCATCCCCAGTGGAAGGAGATCGAGCGGGACGCGAAGAAGTTCGCGGCGATGCTCCTGATGCCGACGCGATCTCTGATGGCCAATGCACGGGAGGTCTATGGGCAGATCGTTGGCCAGCCCCAAATCCGCGAGCAGTTGGCTCAATCTGTCAGCGCCTCCAAGCGCTGGGAACCCCACATCAAGAAGCGGCTCTGCATGGAGATGGCCAAGCGGTTCCAGGTCTCCGAGATGGCGATGAATCACCGGCTCGGTGAGTGGCCGCTGAAGTATACAAGCATGTCGAAGAGCCTTGGAGTCCGGGTCAGACACACTGCTTCGACATCCTCAGATCTTCCGAACTCAGGATCACATTCGACCGGGTTGGGACGGGCTTTCATCGGTCCCCCGCCTCGGCCGAAAGCGGCGGGATCACGCGGGCGGCGATGCGGGCCTGGGGGCAGCACGCCGCTGGGAATCCCAGCATCAACGGGTGGCCGGCCGGCCTCGATCGCCGTGGCGGCGCGTCCATAAGCGGCTGCTCGCCCGTTCCGGAACTTCGGGTCGTATCGAATATACGCGGTGACTTGATAGAACGCGGATTCGCGACGGCAGATCGCCGCCCATCGGGACGCGTCGAGCCCGAAGTGGCGGGCACAGACTTCGGCGTCAAGAAGGGGGGCCTCCAGGTCTCCCGGCCAGCCGAAGGCACGCCGTTGGTGGAGTTGGTCGAGCAGATCCTGGGCGACGCGACATAGCCGCGCAGGTTCGGATGCTGAGCGTCGTGAAACAGGCCGTCATCGAGAATTCCGTGCGGGCTGATCGCCTCGAGTACTCGGGGGCCATCGACCAGCAAGACGGCCGCGTGCCCGCGGCCACTTCCCGGTACGCCTGTCGGAAGTCCTCGGACAGCCAGGGCATGCCGTGTGCTCGCGGGCCTCCAGATAATGCGGACGCGCCTCATCCCAGGCGCAGGTCTGCTTGAGCAGCCGGGCCAGCCGGTAATGCGTCTCGGCGAATTCAGGATGGCGGCGACCAGCTCGCGATCGATCCGCTTCGCCTCGGCCGGGTCTTGCTTCTCCAGGGTACGCGCCCTCGCGACCGACCGGGCGAAGGCGACTCGCTCGGCTCGGGCATCTCGGGCGACAGGGCCGAGCGGCTCGGATCGAAGCCGCCGTCGTTCGACGCCGGGATGATGAAGACCGGCAGCGTGCCGATCGCCTCGCAGTACGCGGCGATCGCATCGAGCCGGCTACGGAAATCGGCGAGGAGTGTCCGGCTTCTTCCGTCGTGCAGACGGGCCGGTCAACCAGCTCTCGCGTCACCCGGCTGGGCGGTCGCAGGCTGACTCGCTGCTGTTCCCAGGTCTCCAGCGCCAATCGGCAGAGGGGCGAATACCGCAGAATCTCCGTCAACGTTTCGGGCGAGTGGACGCGGGCTGCTCGTCAAGATAATCGAGATCCCGGGGCCCGCTTCCAGGCGTATCGGGATTGGAACTCGTTGTGGCCGACGTAGACAATCATGATGTCGGGACGGTAGGTGAAGCCGGCCAGCCGATGGTGCATCTGGGCCACGTTGGCCCCCCCCGTGGCCCAGGTATCCAGGCCGATCGGCCGGCCCCGGAATACGTACTCCAGTTTCCAGGCAACGATTGCCCGACGGACAGCCAGGGATGGTACGGCTCGCCCCGACCGCTGGACTCGCCGATAACGAGGATCCGCAAGGCGCCGGGCGCGGTACCAGTCCCGGTCTCGACCGGTGAGAACCGGCTCGGCAGCTTCGGTACCACGCCATCGATCGACGGTCCCGGGTAGCCCGCACCGTCACCGGCCGGCGGACTATCGACTTCCGGAAGCCGGAGACTTCGATTCCACCAATGGTTCCAGGCCGCGCGCCGGCATCGAGGACCATGAGACTGACCAGGAGAATCACCCCGATCGCCAGCAATCGCGCCTGTTTGCGACGGCGTACCGGCGTGTCGACCCGCGACCGGACCCGCATCAGAACGACGCCCCCGATCACGGCGACCGACGCGACCATCGTCAGCGCATATCCGGCCAGCAGCCCATCCAGATATATAACAGCAGCCCGGCGGCGGAGGTCGTCCGAGACCTGCTCCTGCACGATCCGGATCCAGGTGGGACCGAGCATCCACGCGACGACGGCGAAGACACCGACCGCGATCAGCATCGCCCCCTGTACGATCTTCGCGAGCCAGGAGGGATTGGCGAGGTTCAGTCCCATGCGTCGAGTGTTTAGTCTCCGTGTGAGTGGCTATCCGGAAAGTCTCGAAGAGACGACATCATATATCTCGGGGCGTGAGCCCCGAGATGACGGGCCACCACGATTCCCTCTTCATCCGCCCGCCCCAAGGTCCGGCGGTGCCGGACCTTGGGCCGGCGGATGAGGAGGTTGATGCTGTGGTCGAAACTCGGGGCTCACGCCCCGAGCTCTACGATGCCGCCCCACTCGGGGCTCAGACGACCTTTCCGGACAGCCTCTTAGAATCGCTATCCCCATGATTAAGAAAACACGACAACGGTCATGTTGTCAACGCCGCGGAGCGTCGCGGTGATGAAGAAGGCGAGGCATGGTATGATCTCGACTTCGATGCGCCCTACGACGGATCACGATCAGTACACCGGGACAATCCTCGGCGAGGACGCTGGCGAGGGCTTACGCACCAGATTTCTTGGGGTTTTCGGCCACTACAGTCGATTTCTCGGGGATCTGGCCAGTACATCCAAGAGATAGTCGTTCTTCCAGCCCACAACCAAGCGGCGCGTGGCGATACTCTTGCCCTTGCTGTTCTTCGCCGCCTTGAGCAGACACAACGCCAGCTTGCGGAGCCACCCCAATTTCTTTCGCTGTTGCCAGCCCAGTGCCGTTGGTCATCCTCGCGGAAGCAGACGTCCAGCACCCAATGCAGCGCGTTCTCGATCCCCCAATGACCACGTACCCAACCCAGGTACGGCTCCGCCGTCCCGTAAGCGTGCCGATGAAGTAGCGGTTCTCGCTGCTGGCCTCACCATTGACCACCCGATGGCTGATCACCATCACGATCGCCGTCGGCCCGACCCAAAGGCCCGCGTTCGAATCCCCCTCAGGGTTGGTGATCACGCAGCAACTCCTGGTCTCCTGGCGACCGCTGCGGACCCTTCGGTCTGGCACTCGGTGAAGTCCACCCCGGGCGAGCCCTGATCCAACGCTTCGTCGAAGGCCCGCCGGATGTCCTCGTAGAGATGCGGTTGGTTCTCCTTGATGGCTAGCACGTACTCGCCACCCCGGTCGATGATCTTGGCGGCGATGTTTTCCTCGGCAGCCCATGGCGTCGATGGTCACCACGGCCCCGGTCAAGTCCGGAGTCGAGCAACTCGGGGATGGCCGTAATCTCGTTGGATTTGGCGTCGGTGGCCACCTGCCCCAGGTATCATTCTCGATCGCCCAGGCGCTGGCGACATGGAGGGCCGATTGGCCGACGGTGCCGCGCGCCGGCGGCGTTGGGCCTTGCCGTCGATGGCGATCGGCGTCAGTTCGGGCGAATCCGCGACGACGGGAGTCAACCCGCCCGCTCATCAGCGCGGTCATCCAGGAGGAGAAGCACTTCTGGAGGCGACGAGTCGAGCAGACAGAAGACCCGCCGGAAGGTGTGGTGAGAAGGGACGCCGCCGGGCAAGGTGAGGACGGTCTGGAGCCAGTCGATCTTGGAGTGAGCATAGTCCGCGATCTGTACCCAAATATCGGCGCCGCAGAACACGCGCAGGTGGCGATGAAGACGATCTCGTCGAGTTGGTGGATTCGTCCCTGTTCGCGGCGGGGATCGGCGAGGTCAGCGAAATGATCGAGGATCAAGATCCGGGTCGGGGCCGGGGTTGCGGAGGTCGTGTCGGAGTTGACGGTCATGGTGTGGACGTCCCTGAAGAGGTCTGAGTTCTGCTGGCGGTCGATCGACCAAAAGACGCCCGATGCCCGGCCAGTCGGATTGTACAACAGAGGCGATGTACACTCTTCCCAAAGCACCCAGACATCCAGGCTGGTGACTAAGACCCTGGACGCTGGCGGATCTTGCGGGACACGGAACACCATGGAAAGGAACGAGGCAGAATGTTCGAGTCGGTCACCGAGCTGACGGCGCGGATCAAGCAAACTGGAGACGCAGTTCGGCGAGGTGGCCTTCCAAGCCGAGGTTTCGAACGTTGCGCGGCCGAAGTCGGGCACGTCTATTTCACGCTCAAGGATGACGGGGCGTCGATCCGCGCGGTGATCTGGAGGAGCGATGCGCCTGCTCGCCTTCGACCTGACGGACGGGCTGTCGGTGCGGGCGCTCGGGGAGCCTGACGGTCTACGAGCCGCGCGGCGAGTATCAGATCATCGGTCCGGCAGATCGAGCCGGAGGGCATCGGGGCCTCGAGCTGGCGTTCCGGCAGCGGTTCGCCGGCTGGCCGCCGAGGGCTGTTCGACCCGGGCCGGAAGCGGCCTCTGCCGCGGTTTCCCCGCCGGATCGTGATCGTGGTCAGCCCCACCGCGCCGCGGTCCGCGATCTGCTTTCAAGTCATCGCCCGGCGCTGGCATCGCCGAGATCCTCATCGCCCGACCCGGGTCCAGGGGGAAGGGGCGGACCGCGAGGTCGTCGCGGCCCTGGCCCTGGCGAACCGGGTCTTCGCCGCCGATATCATCGTGGTCGCCCGGGGGGGAGGCAGTCTGGAAGATCTCTGGACCTTCAACGAGGAGATCGTGGCCCGGGCCATTGCCGCCTCGCGTGTGCCGGTGGTCTCGGCGATCGGCCATGAGATCGACGTGACCCTCGCGGACCTGGCCGCCGACCGCCTGGCCCTGACCCCCAGCGAAGCCGGCGAAGTCTGCGTCCCGATGGCCGCGAAGTCGCCCTGCACCTGACCGGCTCGCCGACCGACTTCGCCTCGCCGGACAGGCCCAGCTCGACGACGCTCGGGACCAGCTGGACCGGCTCGCCCAGCGCGCCCGGCTCGCCTTGCACCAGGGCCTCCTCGATCGCCGGCACCGCCTGGGCCGGCTCGCCGCCAGTCTCGAGGCCCTCAGCCCGCTCGCCGTCCTCGGCCGGGGTATAGCCTCACCTCCAACTGCGCGGCGGAATCCCTGATCCGTTTCGGCCGGCGAGGTACAACCCGGACAAATCATCGTCACCTCCTTCGCCGTCGGCCAGTTTGCCAGTCGCGTGATTCCGACCCGTAAAGTCCATCCTCCGCTCCAAATGCGTTGATCGGATCGGTGATTCGCGAAGTCCATCGTGACCTGCTACCGGGGCCGGCTCCTGGGGAGTGACCCGAGGATCGACTGGAGTTACCGGCTCTAAATTCCGCGACCAGCACCTCGTGGCCTGACGCGGCTTTCGGCCAAAACCAAGAAGAGATTGCAAATTTCAGAGATCGGACACTCAATTTTTTTTGGGAATCTGGAGTCGCGCCCTTCGAGTCGAATTCTTCATCAGTCCCGTCCGACCCTCTTGATAACGAGCTTATAAAAACCTGATAAAGAGTGTTGGCGATGAGATAGTCCGGTCATTTTTACAAGACTGTCGGCGCCTTATCCTTTTCCCGGCGATCCACCTCGCAGACACTTAGGAAGAATTCAAGAAGCCTCTTGACTACGCAATATGCGAGAATCTATATGATTTCTCTGGCTGGAGGCGGTCCTTCCGGTTTGCGCGGACCCGAACAAATAGATCAATCTAGCATAATCGAGTACAACTTCATTGACTAAGTAAAGGGGTATGGTTGCCGGGACCGACAGTCTGATTTCGAATTATTTGAGGCGAGTTGGCGGGGATCGGAGATTTTTTCGATTTTCTTGAGTTTTTTGAGTTGCATATTGGCCAAGGAAAGTTAACTATCCATTCAGATTGGGGGCGTTAGGGGAATAACATGTTGGCCAAGCTTGAGAAGATAGTCTATACTTGATGTGGTGTTTTGGTTTCAAGCATGGCCATGCGGGGAATAACAAGCGTTTTTTTTCGCCGATTTCTTCCGGCGAACTGGCGTTGAACCACGGCTGGCAGGACGAGATCGAGCTTAAATCAACTTACAGACGTTGTCAACTTTGGGTACTGGGCTCGCATTGAAGCGTGGTCCCGGGAGAGCGGGTGTATCCTGGTGTGATTGCGGGTTCGGAGAATTCTGATGCAACGGGGATTTGCTGTGAAACTGCCAGGGAATTTGCCAAAGTCTGGCGGCGGGTTTTGGCCACCCAGCGTCGTGCCAACCAGGGCGGAGAGTGCGCGCACAACGAGGAGCGGCATGCTGGGCGACAGTTCAATGGGATGGATGGTGAAGTCCGGTCGGACCTAAGCCATTGGGTAGCTGGATCGAAGCGATCAACTCGGAAAACGTGGGTCCTTGGCACGGGCAGGGAGCGCGTGGGAGCGGCGGGGACGACCTTCGGGCGGTTTCTCGCTGCGAGTGGTGCGAGCTGCCTTTATGGGGAACGTGCGCTCTCGATCCACTTAGGTTCGTCGGTACGTGCTCGACTGTACGTCTATTCCCAAATAAGCCTGTTGCTGATGCTCATCCTTCATTGAAAGGGAGAACAACGATGATGGACTTCCGGAACCGTGATGAGAGTCGATCTCCTTAAGACTATGGATCACAGCCGGGGCAGGCGCGGCCGTCTCGGCCGACGACGACGACAGACCGTGCTCCCCTTGGAGCGGCTGGAGGACCTCGACACTCCTCAGCTTCACCCCGATCGCCCAGCCAGGTGACTCTCTTCCCACCGGGCTCGTGTACCCAACGGCCGGAACCAGCCTGATCCCCATCACGACAGCCGACGGTGGAACCTTCAGTTCGGTGACGGATGGCACGGAGACCGGTCTAATCCACCAGACGATTGACTGCGGCGACATCGCCCGCCAGCGGCTGGTTCATCCCAGTGTGGGCATTTTTCCCCTACGAAGGCGGCCAACACGAAGTTGGCCTTCTGAAACGGACTGGCCTTACCTCGTTGACCTTGAATCTCTCCCAGCCCGCCTCGGTGTTGGGGGTGGAAATGGCCCCCGGACCAGTTTCTACCTCGGTCCCGATGACCGCGACCTACTTTGAGGGCGGCACGCAAGTCGGTCCGGCCATTAATCAGACCGTCGATTACACCGCCGGTGCGGGGGCCGGTACCCCCGTTCGCCGCCGCGACCGATCAAGCGTTCACCAGCGTTGTGCTCTCGGAGCCGGCAGGCACTCACCGCTATCGCCGTCGCCCAGGTCCGATACCCTGGCCCTGGCGTCCACGACCCTGGATTATCACCGAGACGGCCCCCCTCTCCGAGAACCAAGTGGCTCGCTGGCCAAGATGTGACGTTCTGCGATCGCTCTGACTCGATAGCGGGCAATATTAATGACGCTCTTGGCGCACTGGTGACCAACCCGTTCCCCGCCGGATACGAATTTCCAGTCAGTCGGCGGCGCGACCGCCTGGCTGGACCGAGACTGATCCGGGGATGGGGAATGGCGGGACCGTCACTTTCACCGACTTCGAATCCCTTTGCGGCCGGTGACACGGCCAACTTTACCATTACCGCCCAGGTCAATCGCGGGTGTGCCCGACTTTACGGCCCGAAGACCAACACGGCCTATCACCTACAGTTCCTACCGACACTCCTCCCTTCCGCCTCTTCGCCACTTGTTTCATCTCTGGTGCGTCAGCCCGATCGTGGACCTCTTTGGGAACGACTTTTATCATCAAGCGGGAATTGATGTGAATTTGACCTGTGGTCGACATCACCGTCTACGGGGTTCTCTTCCAGCAGGTGGCCAACACGATCCAGCAGATCAACCTGAACGGGAATGCCCGGCAACGACAGCCTGACGGTGGACAGCATCAAACGGAGTGATCAACAACTTCACGACGCCGATGCCGGCCGGCACCCCCATCATGCTCGATCCCGATCAACGACAATGCGTCGCCCTTGGGCACCAACCTAGTTGATCCTCCAGCAATACCGGGCGCTTTACCCCCACCCCTTCCACGATAACGAGTGATACGCTTGAGGGCGGTGTGGACCAGTCCCAGTCAGGGCAGGTCCACGATCACGGACACCCTCAACCCCACCGTGCCGTGCAGACGGTCTTCTTCTACAACATCGCGCCGTTCTACGACTCCGTTCCCTCGCCGGTGCTCAATAATCACACCGACGATTCCGTCGAGCCTGCTCAACGCATCCAACGCCATTAACTACGCCGAGGGCCACGACACCACGCTTGGCAATCCCTTGAACCCAGCGTGGGGACTAGGTCACGGTCGAAGACCTTCGACCTGTTCATCTTCACCAACAGCTAGGGCTCTCTGGTCATCCACTCCGCCCTGGGATCGACCAGATCAACCTCGACAATGCGACGATTCCACTGGGATACGGGGCTGTTGATGACGGCCATCACGGTCAATGGCGGGGATAACGATCCTGGCTGTCGTTGCCCGGCGACACTCTGAGCTTCAACGGCACGGGCGGTCCGGATGATCGGCTACGCGGTAGCTGGGCCGGTGCGGGCACTGTGACGGATTCGGTATTGCCCACCGTGACGTTCACCGGAATCTCGGACCTGGCGATCAATGGCCAGGCGGGCGACGTCGCCCTGACGGTGACCACCATCGCGGGCTTCGATCAGGACACGCTCACGCCCGGTACGGCGATCGATTCCGGTCACGTCGGTATCACCAGCGACGCCGCGCCGGTGTCCGAGACGCCGCTGGACTTCTCCAACCTGGGTGCTGGCGAAACCCGACCTTTGCCGACGCCAGCGGCGCCGGCAGACACCCTGATCTATGACGTACAACGGCCAGCGACACGTTCGATCTGGACGCCGCCACCGGCACGGTCACCTTATCGAACACCGCCACCGGCTTGGCCCAGATCCCGGTGCTCACACCGGGTGTGCTCAACCTGGTCCTGAATGGGATCAGTGGCAGCGATACAGCGACCCTGACCGGTGACGCTGCCTCGACCGTTGTGGCAACCTTGGGCGGCACGACACCGACCGTCCCCCGGCGGCGGTTTCATGGGTGCGGGTTCGGTCACGCTCTCCCACATTGGCACGATCGATATCGACAACGGAGCCGGCGGCATCACCGTCGCCGGGGTCGCCGGCGCCGGTGTGGTGATGGTCGTTAACCCAACCACTCACCACCGCGAGCGTCCAGGATAACGGCAAGGGGCCCTGGGTCAACTGGGGGTGACCACCACGGCTGCGAGCATCACGGTCGACCCGACGACGACCGGCAGACGTGACCGTCAACGGCTCGGGTGGCCTCGGGATCACCGCGTTGGTGGGGGCGAGCAGCGCTTCCATCGTGTCGGTCGGCGAAGGTGCCACCATCTTGCTAGGAGTTGCTCTGGTCCCGGCCGATACCAGTGCAACGACGTGACCCGGCCAGGTACCGTCGGCCTGATCGTCTACAGCACGGCCGGGGCCTTCCCGGTCCCGATTACCTTCAACGGGCAGGGCAGCGGCGATTTCTTGGACGACTCAGGGAGTGGGCGGTACGACGGCCACTTCCACCACCTACAACCCGGGCCCACATGACCGGCGCGGGCTCGATCTCGATCCTCTCGGACTGGGCCGACACCGCCCACCGAAACAGTGAACTTCTCGGTGGGTGCGGTGATCGATACCGTGCCGGCGGCCACGTTGATCGTCAATGGCACCCCCTCCAATGATGTGATCAACTATTCGGCCGGTTCGCCAACTACGCTGGGCCTGGTCACCGTCAACAACCTCGAGTCGATGTCGTTTTCCAACAAGGCCGCTCTGATCCTCGACACCGGGACCGGCGATGACACGGTCACGGTGAACAACACGACGACGCCGACAGGCCTGACGGCCATCACGGTCAACGGCGGTGGTGGGAACGACACGTTGGTGGTCAACGCCAACGCCAATCCTGTCGTCTCTTCCGACATCACAACGGCCGCAGTGACAATCCCGATCGCGACGCCGGTGGCCATTGGCTACACGGGGATTTCGCACGTCTCGATCATCAACTCAACGGATACGACGGACTTGACCGGCACGGCCACGACGATTTCGGCGGCACAGGATGTCCCGCTGAACAACGTGCTCGTTGGCTCGTTCTTCTTCGCCGACCAGCCGCCGGCGGAGTCCAGCAACGCGTCGTCCTTCTCCGCAACGATCGACTGGGGCGACGCTACGTCGTCGGCCGGAACGATCGTGCAGCTCGCACCGGTCGGTGGCGTGGTCGACTTCCAGGTCTACGGCACGCACACCTACACGACGTTGCCTTCGCCTAGCCCGTACACGGTCAACGTGACGATCTTCGACCAGGGGAGCAGCCGTAGCTTCACGCTCACGGGTGGTCCTACGGTCACGATCACGGCGAACGCGGGTGCGACCACGACCCCATCGCCGATCGCCAGCTCGGCGACCGTCGCCGTGGCCCCGCTCTTCGCGTCGCCGGGCTTGACCTTCACCGGCACCGAAGGCGTGCCTCCGACGACCAGCCCGCTGATCGGCACCTTCACGGATGCCAATCCGGCGGCGACCATCGCCGACTTTACCACGGGCACCGGTTCGGTCATTGTGAACTGGGGCGACGGCCATGTATCTCCGCCCTTGCCGGCCTCCGACTTCAGCACCATCGGTACCCCCAACGGTGTGACCTTCGAGATCAACGCCTCGCACACCTACGCCGAGGAGGGGCAGTACCGGGGTCACCATCACTGCGACCAATGTGGCGGCGCGGCCACCGTCATCTCATCCATGGCTGATCGTCTGACGCCGCACTAACGCCCGCTGCGACGGCCTTCTCGGTCAACACAGGTCATGCCCTGCCCGCCGGCTCAATCATCGGCACCTTCACCGACGCCAACACTCTTGCCACGGTCCTCGATTTTACCGACACGATTGATTTGGGCGATGGATCGCCGACCAGCATTGGAACGATCGTCGCCGGCATGCCGGGCACGTTTGATGTGGAAGCGACGCACACCTACGCCACGCCCGGAACCTTTACACCAATCATTGTGGTGCATGACGTCGGCGGTTCGACCTTGGTCACCTTGAACACGTCAAACACGGGAGTGGCGACCATCACCGTCACCAACTCGACGGTGACTGGCGTCGGCGGCTTCAAAGCCGTTGAGGGAGTGCCCACCGGCACGATCGCGCTAGGGACGTTCACCAATCCCAACCCCCGGCAACGGCCTCCGACGTCTCCGCCTCATTGACCGCGTGGGGCGATGGGACGCCCGTATCGCCGATCCCCGTAGCCGTCACGCTGATTGGATCCAGTTCCACTGGGTCCATCTTCCAGATCACAGGACAGCACGCGAATCGCCACCGTGATCGTTTACCGTTGCGGTGACCGTCTCGATCATCGGAGACGCGACGACCTACCCGTTGACCGGCACAGCCACCGTCGCCGCTGCCCCCCTGAGCGCCTCCAATGGCACGGTCATCAATGGCGTCGCGGGCAGCCCGACGATTGGCCCCGCGACCGGCAGCCTGCTAATTCTTTCAGCGACGCCAACCTCGGCACGTACTGTCCGCCGACTTCACGACGGCCCCGGGCTGGTCGTGGTGAAATGGGGGCGACGGCAGTGCTCCTCAAACGTTGACGGCCTCCAGCCTCACCCTCAACGGCTCTCCCAACGGCGTGGTCTTCAGCATCAACGCTTCACATACCTATCTTAATGAGGGGAACTACAGTTACTCGGTCACTGCGACCGAAAACGGCGGTTCGGTCACTATCATCTCCGGGTCAGCCGTGATCGCGGATGTGCCGCTGGTGGCCGGTGCCCTCTCACCATGATGACGACCCAATCGACGGTCTACCCAATTCCGCGAGTTCGCGGTGCCGATCTTGGCCCGGACCGTCCCACCGGCCTGGTGGCCATGTTCACGGACAACACCTCGGCGGCGATTCCCCAGGAATTCACGGTGACGATCGACTGGGGCGATGGCTCGCCGCAGTCGGCCGGGACGGTCACCGAGGACTGGGGGTCCGGTGTTCGACGTGACCGGCTCGCATACCTACGCGGACGCGGGCCCCACGGGAACATCCGATCTCCGTGTACATACTGACTTACCGCTCCCACCCAACCGCCCTTCTACAATGGTTCCGAGCTGACCGTCCCCAATACCGCCACGGTGGCGATCGTGCCGATCGTCCTGACCGGGTCCGTCAACCTGGCCACGGTGAGCGGCCCGTCCACGAGCACGCTGGATGGTGACCAACAACACCCAGCCGGCCTTCACGCGGCACGTCGCAAGCATTCTCGTGGGTCACCCTCTACCGCGACCCCGACCAGGCGGGACGTCCATCACCTCGGGACGAGCAGGCGCAGGGCAACGGGGCGTGGAACCTCGCTTCCAGCGTCGCGCTGCCCAGCGGTACCTACTCGATCACGGCGACCGCGATCAACCAGTTCGACGATGCGTCGTCGAAGGTGCCGAAGGTGATCGCCCCCAAGCTGGAGATCGACACGGTCGCGCCGGCGATCACCGCGATGTCGTTCGACCGGTTCGACGCGACAATGACCGTCACGTTCCAGGACAACCTCAGCGGGATGGACCTGGCCAGCATCGAGAACAGTGCGTTCTATCATCTCTCGGGTAAACGGTTGGTCTATAACGTGCCAGTGCCCGGTGATCCTGCCCACGAGCATCACGGTCACGCCCGGGGCGACGCCGACCGCTCCCGTGGTGGTCAACGTGGCCTTCCACCATGGCAAGCGTTGCGTGGCGGTCTCTACACATCGAGATCGACTCGGGGAGCGGGAACACCGGCATCGAGGACAACGCGGACAATGCCCTCTCCGGGACCTTCTACGGGATCTTCCCGACGGGTAATGGCCGACCGGGCGGGAACTTCATCGCCTCGCTCGAGACTTCCACGACGTCATCAAGCCGTTCGTGCCGATCGGGGCCGGGTATGTTCCGCCGTCGGCGCCATCGATCCTCCGGCCGGGACGGCGGCATCTGAAGGCCACAATCATCTAAGACGTCCCAAGCATGCGAATCACATTCGTCCACGGCGGCCAAACTGGACCATCAGCGGACGCCGCCGCTCTTGACCGCGGACCAGGCAAGACGCGCCAGCAGGCGAGGCTCGAGCACAACTGTCACGAGGCCAGCTTCCGGACCTCTCCTCGCGAGCGGAGGCCATCCGCAACGTAACCTTCCTATGAGCTCGACGTACCGGTGGCCGTGAACCATTCCGGACCGATTCTCGGAATAGGGACGCACGGCCGGAGAGTGTGACGAGCAAGACTCGCCCATCCGGACCATCCTGTCGATCCTGTCCTGGCTCCCAAGCGAATCCGTCTGTGCTCCCCTCTGCCCTTGACGGCTGAAGGCAGACCACTGGCCAAAGGCCCTCGGGGTTAGGGTCTTGAAGGGCGAGCGGCATTGGGCCCGGTCCTGTGGTCTCCGGAGGACACCGGGAGCCAACGCTAAACCTCTCGCCGCGTTGGAGCGATGATCGACCCATGGCGAATGAAACCAGGCCCCGATTCGAGGACGCTCTGGCCCAGATCGAGAAGATCGTGGCGGACCTGGAGCGCGGCGAGCCTGCCCTGAGCGCGGCCCTGGGCAAATACGAGAACGGCATCAAGCTCCTGCGCCAGTGCTATCAGCTCCTCGAGGAGGCCGAGCACTCGGTCGCGCTCCTGACCGGCACCGACGACCAGGGGAATCCCCTCACCGCGCCCTTCGACGCCACGGCAACCCTCTCACGCGAGCATGGAGCGTCCACGTCTCCCGCCGCCTCGGAGCCCAAGCCAACCGATCGAACCTCCCCCTCCAAGACCCGATCGGCCTCTCAGGATGACCCTTCCCAGGTGCCCGAAGCACCGTTCTGAACGATCGGTCCCGCCCGGCATCCGACCGCAAGCCGACCCGCAATTCCCCGTTCGCGGTTAATCCTGGCACGGCGTCACGGTTCTCCTGGTATCGAGGCCGTGGAGATTCTTCCCAGCATGAGTGCGAGTACGGTGCCTCCAAATGGGAGACGACCGTGTGACTTGGGATCACAGGTTCCCAATCCGCGGTCCGGATCGATCGGGGCTTTGCACCGCCAATCGATCGAGTGGGTCTCGCGGTTTTTCTCGCGGACATCACCGCGATCACTCGGCTAAACCCCTGCCGGACGGTAAGATTGTACGGAAGAGTCCCATATAAAGCGCCCGCTTCAACTTTGCAATCTAAAGTTTCGAGGGGTCTCATGTGGACTTTCGCGAGGGTGAATGTCCACAATAGCGTTGCGTTCGGGGTGGCCCGGGGAGGAAGACCTGATTGGGACGTGCGTCCCATGGCTTGACGGGATCGCGACGGCCGACCATCGGCGAGCGGCTTTGCAAGATAACGACGAGGACCATGACGAGTTCCGCGACGAGAACGAACGAGTTATCGGGGTTGGGCGGGATCCGGACCGGATCCGGCGTCGGGTCGAGGAGGCGCTGACGACGTATCTCCCGGCGTGGACGCGAACCCGGCCGCGGCATGCCCGGCGCGGCTGGCGAGGCGATGCGTTATAGCGTGCTGGGGGGCGGGAAGCGGCTCCGGCCGATGCTTATGCGTGATGGCGGCCGAGGCGTGCGGCGGCGCGCTCGAGTCGGCGATGCCGGCGGCCTGTGCGCTGGAGATGGTGCACACCTATTCGCTGATCCACGACGACCTGCCGGCGATGGACGACGACGACCTGCGTCGCGGTCGGCCGACCTGCCACAAGGCGTTCGACGAGGCGACGGCCATCCTGGCCGGCGATGGGCTCTTGACGCTGGCGTTCGAGGTCCTGGCACGCGAGTGCGGCCGGCGCAGGCGGCGCTGCGGTGCGTGCGGATCCTGGCCGAGGCGGCGGGCCCGGCGGGGATGGTGGCCGGCCAGATGGCCGACCTCCAGGCCGAGGGCCGCACCGAGGCCGAGGGCGGCCGGCCGACGGCGACGCTCGAGGACGCTGGAGGCGATCCACCGCCGCAAGACCGGGGCGTTGCTCCGCGCGCCGCTTGCGGATGGGCGCCGCGATCGCCGGGGCGTCGGACCTGTGCCGAGGCCCTCGACGCTACGGGAAGGCGGTCGGGCTGGCGTTTCAGATCGTCGACGACCTGCTCGACGTCCAGGGGGACGAGGCCAAGCTGGGCAAGCGGGTCGGCAAGGATTCCGGGCTGGGCAAATGGACGTATCCCGGGTTGCTGGGCGTCGACGGCAGCCGCCGGCGGGCCCGGCAATTGGCCGAGGAGGCCGTCGCCGCGCTCGAGCCGCTCGGCCCGCGCGGCGACCGGCTCCGCGGCCTGGCCCTGGATCTTTTGGAAAGGGATCGTTGATGAACCCTCCGGACTCGATGCTGGCCCGGATCAAGTCGCCGGCCGACCTGAAGGGGCTCTCGGAGGCGGAGCTCGAGCAGCTCGCCGCGGAGATGCGCGAGGAGCTGATCGGCGTCGTCGGCCGCCGCTCGGCCCACTTCGCCAGCAACCTCGGCGTCGTCGAGCTTGCCTGGCGCTGCACCTGACGTTCGACTTCGCCCGCGACCGGCTGATCTGGGACACCGGCCACCAGATCTATCCCCACAAGCTGATCACCGGCCGGGCCGACAAGCTGCACACGATCCGGACCAAGGGGGGCCTGATGGGCTACCCCAACCCGGCCGAGAGCCCGTACGACCTGTTCATGACCGGCCACGCCGGCTGCGCCCGTCGACGGCCCTGGGCCTGAAGGTCGGCGACGACCTGGCCGGCCATGCCGAGCGCCACTCGGTCGCCGTGATCGGCGACGGCGCCTTTCCCTCGGGCATCGTCTTCGAGGCCCTGAACAACGCCGGCGGCCTGAAGAAGAAGTTGCTGGTCATCCTCAACGACAACAAGATGTCGATCTGCCCGCGCGTCGGCGGCCTGGCCTACTACCTCGACCGCGCGCGGATGACCAGCACCTACAACGACTGGAACAAGCGGGTCAAGTGGCTCCTGCCCACGATCCCCCTGGTCGGCGAGCAGGCCGACCGCTGGCTCCAGCAGTTGAAGGACGCGATCAAGGCGTCGCTCCACGGCGGCATGCTCTTCGAGGAGCTGGGCTTCGCCTACCTCGGGCCGATCGACGGCCACGACCTCAGGACGCTCCGCAGCTACCTCAAGCGGGTCAAGGCGATGGAGGGCCCGGTGCTGCTCCACGTCCTGACCAACAAGGGGCACGGCTTCGAGCCGGCGGCGAAGGACCCGGTCAAGTTCCACGCCCCCGCGCCGTTCCAGAAGGCGGGCGACGGGATCATCCCGCTCAAGACCTCGTCGAGCCGGGCCTACACCGACGCCGTCAGCGACGTCCTGTTCGGCGGCCTGCGGCGCGACCCCAAGGTCGCGGTGATGACCGCCGCGATGTGCGAGGGGAACAAGCTCCAGCAGATCCGCGAGACCTTCCCCGACCGGTTCTTCGACATCGGGATCTGCGAGAGCCACGCCGTCGCCTTCGCCGCCGGGATGGCCAAGGCCGGCGCCCGGCCGGTCGTCGACATCTACAGCACGTTCCTGCAGCGCTCGTTCGACCAGATCTTCCAGGAAGTGGCGCTGCAAAACCTGCCGGTCGTCTTCTGCCTCGACCGCGCCGGCCTGGTCGGCGCCGACGGGCCGACCCACCACGGCACCTACGACCTGGCCTACATGCGGGTCTTCCCCAACATGGTCGTCATGGCCCCGGGCGACGAGAAGGACATCGCCCCGATGATCGACTTCGCCCTGTCGCACAACGCGCCGGTCTCGATCCGCTATCCCCGGGCGAACCTCGAGACGATCGAGCGCGAGGTCCAGCCGATCGAGCTGGGCCAGGCCGAGATCCTCGAATGGGAGACCGACGGCATGCTCCTGGCCTGCGGGACGCTGGTCGGGACCTGCCTGCGGGCGGCCGAGCGGTTGCGACAAGCTCTATGGCCTGCGGGTCGGCGTGGTCAACGCCCGGTTCGTCAAGCCGCTCGACCGGGCGACCGTCGTCAAGGCGATCGAGGAGTGCGGCTTCGTGTTGACGGTCGAGGAGGGCTGCCTGACGGGCGGCTTCGGCTCGGCGGTGCTGGAGGCGGCCAACGACGCCGGGCTGCCCACCAGCCACGTCCGCCGGCTCGGCCTGCCCGACCGCTTCGTCCTCCACGCCGAGCGCGACGAGCAGCTCGCCGAGGTCGGCCTGGACGTCGAGGGCATCACCCAGGCCGCCCTGGAGCTGGCCCGGGCCGTCGGGATGTCGATCCCCGCGCTGGAAAGAGAAGGGCCCGATGGTCGCGCCTCCTACCGGACCTGAGAGGAGAGAGGGCGTAATGGCTCGTGATCCGTGATGTCCACGGAGCCCGCGACTGCCACTGACCGAGTACTGGACGACGCACGGAGCGATCTCATGCGACCTGCGACCACGCCGAACCGAATCGCTGCGACCGAGCCGCGTCACGACGCCCGTGCCGCGCGACCGCCCCCGCCGATCCGGCATGGTCATCCTGGGCAACGGGACCAAGCCCGAGGTCCACGCCGAGGCCGAGCGCTCGACGCAGACCCTCACCGGACGCCCCGGCTGGAGCTGGTCGGCGTCGACCTGTCGGCGGACTCAACCTCGCCGACCTACCGGCCGAGGTGGCCGTCGTGCTCGGGGGCGACGGGACCGTGCTGCACACGGCGCGGCGGATGGGCGACCGGCCCACGCCCGTCCTGGGCGTCAACCTCGGCCGGCTCGGCTTCCTGGCCGACCTGACGCCGGAAGGGTTCCGCGACCGGCTGGGCGACCTGGCCGCGCGGCAGTACACCATCGACAACCTGATGACGCTGGAGTGCGTCCTGAGCCCCGCAGCGGGACCGACCCGGACTTCCGCGGCCTGAACGACGTGGTGATCCGCGCCGCACCGTTCTTCCACCTGGTCGAGATCGGCCTGTCGATCGACGGCGAGAGCGTGATGACCTACCGGGGCGACGGCCTGATCCTCGCCACGCCGGTCGGCTCGACGGCGCACAGCCTCTCGGCGGGCGGGCCGATCCTGCCGCCGAACGCCCACATGTTCGTCGTCACCCCGATCTGCCCGCACACGCTGACCCAGCGCCCGCTGGTCGACAGCGCCCACAAGGTCTACGAGGTCAAGCCGCTGGGCGAGGGGATCGCCACCGTGCTGGTGATCGACGGCCAGGTGCAGGTCCCCTTGCGTTGCGGCGACCGCGTGACGATCCGCCGGGGCAGACCCCGTTCCCGATGGTCCGCCTGCCGGGCCATAGCTTCTACCGCACCCTCCGCGACAAGCTCGGCTGGGGTGCGATCCCGCGCCCGAGAGGCGGTTTGCTCACGTGATGCGGTCTGGATCAGATCCAACGATCCGCGGCGGACAGCAATCGAGCAGGGGGAGTTCCAACCCGGGAAGCAAGGGCGTGCGATAGGTCTCATGCTCCTTGACGACGACCTCGCCCGGCCCCTCTGGACGATCCTGGTAGACGGTCATGATGGCCTGGAAACGGTCGATAATCCAGTACTCGATGACCCCGGCCTCCCGGTACTCGCGGCGCTTTTCCTCATAATCACGACGCCAATCCCGTCGTGACGCCGAGACGAACTCGGCGACGATCGCGGGGACGTCAACGGCCGGATCGGGTCTACGGCCGAGTCCCACCCAGAATCACCCGATCGGCTCGACGACGTCCGGTCGAGGTGCAGACATAGCGCTCGGGGAGTGTCTCATCAAGGGCCGACCCCTTGGGGATGCTCTCGCTGATACTGCCTGAGCATCGCCGGCCGAGTTCGTCATTGGCGAGGCTTCGCCCTCGGAGGGGATCGGTGTCACGACGAGGACTCCTCGGATCAGCTCGTATCGAACTCCGTCATCGTATTCCGTGACCGCATCGAATTCCTCGGGCGACATCAGCATCCCCGCGGATTCCGGGCCGAGGACCGGCGGTGCGTTCGTGTCGATCGCGTGTGGGCTCATAACGATCTCGTCGGAAAGAGCGGTTTCCCGTGCAACCATCCCGGAATTCAGGCGATGCGGGCCTGCGCCAGCCGCGCCACGAATCGGCGTGCTCGGGAGAGTTCAGGCCTTGCTGAAGGATCGCCTTCACCGTCGCCTTGTCGCCCCCAACCAGGGCGGCCAGATCGAGCCAGAGGCCCGGAAACACCGAGCTGCGCAGGATCCCGTCGGCTGCCGGGAGCATCAGCTCGAATCGACCGTCGCGGTTCACAAACCAATCGACCTGCCGGTCGAGCACCCGCCAAACGATATATTCGAGGACGCCATTACGTCGGTAGACGTCAAGCTTCTTACCCAGGTCGTAGCTGACGCTGCTGGAGGAGACCTCGGCGACGAGTCCGGCGCCCCTTCGATATAGTCATCCTCGCTGATGCGGACCTGCCCGCCTCGTTCGGGCCGGATGATCAGGAAAGCGTCGGGTTGAGGTTCGTTGTCCAGATCCAGGCGGATGCTGCCGTTATCACCCGCCCCGACTCCCGGAGTGTCCGTTTCATAGTTTCCCAGCCAGGTGACGAGCCGGGTATGCGGGTGACTGTGCCTCTGTAGCGGACCGGTGAGGGCATGAAAACGACTCCTTCGATGAGCTCCGCCTTCTTGAGGTTCGGCATGGCGTGGTATCGCCGCTCGAACTCGGCGCGGGTCAGCCGGTCGCCGTTCTCGAGCGGAGGGACTCGCCATTGCGGGGCGGTCGTCCCACTCGGGGCTTGATCGATGGGATTGAGACGGCCATGGGATCGGCCTCCGGAACGCCGGCGACTTCTGAAGGAACGACGCAATCCAGCATCGCGGTTACCAAACCATCCGGCAACCGTCAACGTTGCCTTGCACCGACCGCCACCCAACCACCAAACCTCGAAGCCGCCTCGAGTGAATAGCCTTCCATGGCGCAGGCAAATCCTTGGCTTCGGCGACCGACATCGTATCCCAGATCTTCGCCGTGTGATCGATGCTGCTGGTGAGCAGGCGGCGGCCATCGGGACGGAAGGCCACGCTCATCACGCCGTTGGTGTGGCCGCGGAGCATGAGACCTCCTGGCCGGTCTCCGTCTCCCAGAGCTTGACCGTCTGATGAAACTCCAGGTGGCAATCCGACGACCGACCGGGCTGAACGTCCGGACGCAGTAGCCCCCGGCGGTGTGCCTCGCGAGTGTGAGGATCCGCCGGCCGGTTGTCAGGTCGAAAACCCTTAGAGCGAGGCGAGCAACGTGATAAAGGGATGCGTCTGTTCGAGCATCCCGCGAGACGCTCGTCGGCCGTCAGCAGTCGGCATCCTTCCCGCTCGGTCAAGCCACCTGGCCAGCCACGTAAACTCACACGGAACACGGACTCACCGATCGATCGGCTCAGCGGCTCACCTCCGCTGAGCTGCGGCAGCGCCTCCAGCCTGTAGTTGAGATTGGCCGGAGTGCCCGTGACGTGGACGCTGAGGATCTGTCCGCCGGCCTCGCGGGCGAGATCGCTGAGATCGGGATGTGGAAGCGGTCCCGGCCCAGGAGTACCGGGAGCCGGAGGTCCAGATTGGCCTGGGGATCGAGCGTGCCCGGCCCAGGAGGCTGAAGGCGTTGCCGGTGAACTTGATCGGATCCAGGGTGGAAAGTCCGTGCGCGATGGTGAACGTGACATCGGCCGAGTCGAACGCCGTCTTCACCTGCACGCGCGGGGCGTCGGACAGGGTGCGCGTGGGATTCAGCAGCCCGGCGATGCGGAAAAAGAACGGGAGCTTGCCCAGGTCTCCCTGGGTGATATGAGCTTCTCCGTGCCCCTGGAGCGTCCGGAGGTCGCTGCCCAGGCCGCTGCACTCGAGCCGGGCCTCGATGTTGCCCCGGTACGGCTGGCGTCCGCCGAGGGTCCGCGCGTACTCCTCGAGCTGGGCGCCGTGGAGCGTCATCCATCGCGTAATAGCTCGGCGTGGCATCCAGGCTGACCCAGCCCCTGGCCCCAGAGGTCGCCGCCCAGGAAGTGCCCGCGCATGTCCACCAGCTCCGCGACACCCGTCCTGCACCCGGAACGGCGACTCGATCCCCGTGATCTGCTGGCCCATCAGGACCACGCTCTCCAGCCTCATGATCCCCTCGACCTTCACGCCCAGGCCGTTGGACCAGCCGCTCACGTTCTCGAGCTGGCCCTGGATGTGCTCCAGCGGGATGCCCGTCTTGAGCGTGTTGTCGTTGAAGACCACCATGGTCTTGTCCCACTGGCACCAGGCGGTCTCGTTCGGCGAGGCCCGACCAGCCGATCTTCAGGTTCCCCCGCGCCGTGAAGGTCCGGCGTTCGTCCAGCTTCGTGGCGAAGCTCGCCATCAGGGGGGGCATCTTCTTGCGCAAGTCGTGATCGATCCGGATGTCCTTGACCCACAGGTCATTCGATGCTCAGGTCGAACCGGCCCGTGTCCTCGACGAAGACCGTCCCGTGGTCGAACCGCACCGGCGCACCCGGAACTGGACGCTGACGTCGTTCATGGCCACCGTGCCGTTGTCGAAGACGAACCGGCCGCGGACGTCGTCCAGCCGCAGCTCGACCACGCCGCCGGGATCGATCTTGGGCTGGGGGGCCCGCGTGAAGACCAGCCGGACGTTCGATTCCGGCGCGGGACAATCACGATGTGAGTCTGATCCGGGTGGCCGGGCTCGACGTCCACGGTGGCGGACTCGATGTCGCAGGCGCCCGAGGGATTGATCGTCTTCCAGCTCCGGTTCCCAGGCGGCGGGGAGTGCCTTCCGCAGCTCCTCGCTGAACGGGAGGTTCTGGGCTTGCAGCTCGACGTGAACCTGGAGCGGGAAGTCGCCGTTGGGTAGCTTCTTGATCCGACAGCTTGGTCACCTCGCCGCTGGCGGTGATGATCGCCTCGCCGTTGCGACCCTGCACGTTGTGGAAGACCCAGAGGTTGGGATGCAGCTCCAGCCGGCCGGTCAGGTTGCGGATCGGATACGGCAGCTCGGCCCAGGTGATCTCGCACTGCTCGCTCGGGTCGATCTCGGCATGGATCTCGATGAGCCCCTCGGGTCGGCCGGCCATCGGCCGTCGGAAGACCCGGGCGTGGCGCCGGACCGTCCCCCTCGGGCGAGAACTGGTTGACGACCTTGCGCACCTCGGGCTTGAACGCCTTGAGGAGCGGCGCGTCGATCGGTACCGACTCGGCCCACAACTCGAGATCGACGACGGCATCGACCCCCGGGTTGTTGATGGTCCCCTTCAGGCGCAGCGGCCGTCCGCCGACGCTGAGGGTCTCGCACGTCAACCGTCAGGACCTTCTCTTTGAGCTCGAGCTGACCCCTCAGGTGGTCGACCGGGTAGGCGAAATGACGGTAGTTCGCCGCGACGTCCTTGCAGGTGACCTTGGTGCCGAGCTTGACCGGCCCGCCGGGCGTGGCACGCGTGAGGTCAATCTCGGCGTCGACGAGCCCTCTCGGCTGGAAGACGTCCCAGAGCTCGTCATACTCGGGGGGGGTCCGGCTGCGGAGCGGGCTGCCGGGCCGCCAGTCGAGCTCCAGGTCGACCAGCTCGAGGTGCAGGTCCATCGGCTCGCGCCGGGGGTCGCCCACCCCGAGCGCGCCCCTGGCGCGGAGGGTCGTCCGGCCGTTGGAGCCCTCGGCACGCTCGATCGTGACCAGCCCGTCCTCCGCGGTGATGCAGCGCCGAGAGCTTGTTGACCGCAAACGGCAAGCGTGGACATTCCCAGACCCCGTCGCGGAGCCAGGCCCCCATCGCGTAGTGGAGCCGGTTGCCGGCCGCCGCCCTCGGATCGTAGCTGGCCTGCTTCAGCTCGATGTCGACCACCCCGCCGGTGAGCCCCAGGTCTTTCATCGCCGGCCGCGCCTCGCGCGGGATTCGACGCCGGAGTGCGTCGGAGAGCGTCAGGCCGGTCAGCTTGCCGCTCAGGACGGTATGCCCGGTCTCCAGGTCGACCGACCCGCTGATCTGCAACCGGTCCATGCTATCGCCCTGGGCCGAGCCCTCGAACCGGAAGAGCTTCCCCCGACTTGCTCGATCTTGAGGCTCACATCGCGGAGGACCATGACACCGGGACCGGAGACTGGCCTGGAAGGCGAAGGCGCCGACTCCCTGGAGTTGATCTCGTGGCCCAAGACTGCCGCTCCGGGCGGATGCTCCCGGGGGAGATGCCTCGCCGGACGGTCTCTCCGCGTCGGGGACCACCTCGAGCGTCCCATGCTCGATGACGATCGGCGGCGTATTCTCGAGCCAGGGACCGGGCCAGGGGTCGGCGAGGAAGCCCTGGAGGTTCAAGGTGCCATCCGCGGCGGTGGTAGAGCCGTAGCGACGGCTGGACCACCGAGACCTGACGAAACTCCAACTGGCCCCGGAGCAGCTTCTGCGGATTGATCCCGATCTTCAGCCAGGGTATCCGCACGGTCGGAAACGACATGCCGTGTTGATATACCTGGAAATTGTTGAGTGTCAACTCGCCGGCCATGTGGCCGCAGCCGCACCCGGCCCGGGTCGATGTTCGAGCCGGGCAAGTAGCGCGCCATATAGTTCTTGATCAACCGCGCCGCCGTCTCGCTGTCGGTCACATAGGTGTAGGCGAACCAGAGCCCGCCTCCCAGGATCGACAGGCACAGCACCAGCCCCCAGAGCATCACCTTCGCCACGCGTCGGCCGAGTACGCATCGTGGTGGACCTCCTTCCCTGGAGAAGATGCTCGCGGTGGGAGGGGGTTCCGTCCCCCGAACCCAGATCGCCGGCCGGAGCCGGCTCCTACAAGCAGACCGTTCGATTCGGACGTTGACTTTTACACTCGGTCACGGCTTCCATGCCTGGTCGCGAGCCTCGAGGCACCCGACCGCCGCCAGCGCCATCGCGGGCATCTCGGCGGGGATGCGGTATCGCATCGAGCTGGCGAAGGCCATGTGCAGAGCGCAGAAGTAGAGCAGCGGCCCGGCGAGGAGTACCCAGGCCGCGGGTCGCGACGGCGGCCCCAGAGACCCACGGCGATGAGTCCGAAGAGGGGCAGCTCCACAACCGAGCTGCCGACGGCCACCACCGCCGAGCGGAACCCCTCGGCATTGGGCCAGGGGCTCCAGTAGCGTCCGAGCTTGATCGCGGCCAGGACAAGCACGCGAACGGGCTGCTCGCGGGCGAAGGCAAACGCACGCCGCGTCAGCTCGGCGTCCTGGTCCTGCTCGTCGAGCGGCCAGATCTCGGGATCGCTTAGGAAATCGACCATCTCGCTGGCACCGGTCGCCCGGGGGTTGAGGCCATCGTAGAGGCTCGCTCCCATCCACAAGGCGGTCGGCACGAACCGGCCGAAGACCCGCGCGTTGCGGACCCACCAGGGGCTCATCACGACCACGACCCCAACGAGCGCAAAGGACCGCCCCGCGCATCGACGCGGCCAGGCCGCGGCGATCGCGGCGGCTCGCAACGATCCAGGCGGCCAGCATCCCCGGGACAAACAGCGCCCAGGACGGCCGCACCAGGACCGCGGCCCCGGCGGCGGCCCCGGTGCCCAGGGCGACGAGCATCGCCCGCCAGCACCTCGGTCGGGCACCGACCGGCCGAGGGTCCGGCCAGAGCACCGCCAGGCCCAGGAGCGAGGCCAGCATCAGGGGCTCGAAAACCGCCTCGGACAGGATCAGCGACGACATCAGCAGGTAATGCGGGTTGACCGCCGCCAGCGCCGCGGCGACCAGCGGGACGGTCCATCGTCGTGTACGGCCGGCCGTCCGGCTCGACCTCGGGATTCTCCGGGCTTGCGAACTGCCGCGCAAGGCAATAGATGAGATAGACGCTCAAGGTCCCCAGGACCGCCTGGACCAGTCGGACGGCGAGCGTACGCTCGCCGAAGACGGCCTGGCAGGCCGCCAGCACCAGTGGGTAGCCGGGCGTACGGAGCGCGAAATGCGGGATGTCGGCCCACTCCACAACCTCGTAAGGGTCACCCGCGCGGATGGTCCGGGCCAGCTCCCAGTAGCTGACGGTGTCGGGGAAGACACACAGCCGAGTCGGACCTTCGCCGACGGACGTACCACTCGACGGCATCGGCGGCGACCACGCGCAGGGCCATCGCGATCTCCAGCACCAGGACGAGCGAGGCCAGCCGGCCCAGCGCACGCGTCCAACGACCGGCGCAGGCCGGCGAGGGAACGGCATGATCCGGAGAGATCGGCTCGGCCATGCATGGTCCCGGGGCTCACGCCCCAAGCTACAAGATGTCGCCCACTGAGGGGCCTGAAGAAAGGGCAGGCAAGACACCTGCACGACACACGCGCTTCCCGACGGTCTCGGGCCGTCACCGAACTGCAAACGGATGGTATGCCAAAGCCGGCCTACCGTCAATCTTGACTTGCGGGCCTTGCCCCGCCACCCGTTCAGTAGGCATGGCCTACGCCGGCCCGAAGTGATACAATAAAAGGCGTGTTGATGGGTCCGGTCTCCGGACGTTCGCTCCGGCCCGGGGTGTCCGTCCCCTCCATTTCCTCCGGTCCCGATCGATCCATTAGGCCGAATGAGGGGCTGCCGTCGTGACGGGTGATCGCGCCGATCGCGAGCTGCTGATCGAATCCCTGGCCGTGCACCTGGGCTTCCTCTCCCGGCATACCCTCGTCGACCTGGACGAGGCCCGCCGGGACGATCCCTCCGCGCTCGGTGCTCGGCCGATCGGCCAGCTCCTGGTCGATGGCTCCGTGCTCACCGCCGAGCAGTTCGCATTCCTGGAGACGGTCGTCGACGGACTGATGGAGCGCCATGGCGGCGAACTGGGCCGATGCCTCGATGCCCTGAGCGGCTTCGGCCGGCTCCGGGCCGAGCTGGAGCGCCGGCGGGCTCAAGGGGGCCGCGCCCGCAAATCCGAGCCCGGCAACCCCAGCACCAATCCGACCCTGCCGTCGATCCCGGTCATCGGCGGGCGCAACGAACCCGGTCTCGACCCGGGCCCGGCCGCCCGGCACGACGAAGACGACTCGTTCCTCCCTGGCTCGGTTGACAACCTGCACGACGAAGCCGCCGATCGATCCGCATGGCGAATGGTCCTTCGGCGGAAACCACCTCCGAGGGGATGCGGTTCCGGATCCTCCGGCCCCATGCCCAGGGTGGCATCGGCAAGGTCTCGGTGGCCCTCGACGCGGAGCTCCAGCGCGAGGTGGCCCTGAAGCAGATCAAGCCGGAGCGTGCCGACGACACCGAGAGCCGCGCCCGGTTCTTGCTGGAAGCCGAAGTCACGGGCCGGCTCGAGCACCCGGGGATCGTCCCGGTCTACGGCCTGGGGAATCGACGGCAACGGCCGACCGTTTTACGCGATGCGATTCGTCCGTGGGATCAGCTTCGAGGAAGCGATCGGTCAGTTTCATCGGGCCGACGCGGAGCCGCGACGCGACCCCCACGAGCGGATGCGGGCGCCTGCGGCACCTGCTCGACCGATTCGTTGACGTCTGCCAGACGGTCGCCTACGCGCACAGCCGGGGCGTGCTCCATCGCGACCTGAAGCCGGCCAACGTCCTGCTCGGACCGTTCAACGAGTCGCTGGTGGTCGAACTGGGGCCTGGCCAAGGTGCTCGACCGAGGACCGGGCGAGCCGGCGAGCACGAAGCCCGAGGCGAGTTCGGAACCACGGCAAGGACCAGGCGGGGCCGACGCCGATCGACTCGACCGGCCCGATCCGCGGGAGGAGTGCGACGTCGAGGCACGGGAACGGCCATGCGGCAGGCCCGGGGAGCGGGAGCGAGCCGCCGATCGGGCTCTCCAGCTCGACCGAGACGGCGGCGGGGACGGCGTTCGGGACGCCGGCCTACATGAGCCCCGAGCAGGCTGAAGGCCGCGTCGATCAGCTCGGGCCCGCCAGCGACGTCTACAGCCTCGGGGCGATGCTCTATACCCTGCTGAGCGGCCGAGCCCCGTTCGATTACGTCTGGTGCGACGTGACGGCGCTGCTCGACCGGGTCCGGCTGGGCGAATTCCCGCCGCCGAGACAGGTGAACTCCCGGGTCCCGCGCGACGCTGGAAGCGGTCTGCCTCAAGGCGATGGCCAATCGGCCCGAAGACCGATACGGCTCGGCCTCCGCGCTGGCCGAGGAGATCGACCATTGGCTGACTGACGATCCGGTCGACGGCCTACCGCGAGCCGGCACCGGCACGGCTGGCGCAGTTGGGGCCGGCGTCACAAGCCGATCGTGGCCGGCGCGGCCGCCCTGCTGATCACGGCCGTCGTCGCGTTGTCGGCGGGGGTCATCCTGGTTGGCCGCGAGCAGCACCGGACCGAACAGCAGCGACAACTGGCGGAAGAGCGGCGCACGCTGGCCATGGCCAAGTCCCACGAGGCCACCCAGAAGGCCGAGGCCTTGCGCCGTCGTGATGCGGTCAGCCGGGTGAATCTGGCCTATCGCGAGTACCTCGACGACAACGTCGCGCTGGCCGACGAGTTGCTGGCGGGTTACCCGGCCGACCTCCGCGCCTGGGAGTGGTCCTACGCCCATCGGCTGGGCCACTCGGACCTGAAGACCTGGGTGGGCTCCAGCCGTGGCCTCGACGTCTGGTCGTGTGGCATTCTCCCCCGACGGCGCGCGAGTCGCCGCCGGGACCGGCCCGTGGGGCAAGCCTGGCGGGAATCGAACCGGCGAGCTGGTGGTCCGCGATATCCACACGGGTGCGAAGGTCCTGGAGGCACGTCGGGCTGACCGGCGCGGTCCAGGCCGTGGCCTACTCTCCTGACGGCCGCACGATCGCGGCGGCCCACGGATTCACCGGCAAGGAGGAAGGCTCCGTCCTGATCCTCTTCGACGCCGAGAATGGCCGGGAGCTGTGGCGGGCCGCCGAGCGGGGCGTCCAGATCCTGAGCCTGGCGTTCGCCCCCGACGGCCGCACGCTCGCGACCGGTTGCGGACACTTCAACGAATACTCGGCCAGCGGCTTCGCCCGGCTCCGCGACGCCAGGACCGGCGCCACCCTCGGCCGGCCGATCGCCGGCGCACCCGGCGGCGTGCTCAGCGTGGCGTTCGCACCCGACGGCCGCCAGATCGCCCTGGCCAGTCGAGACGTCGTCGACCTCTGGGACATCTCCGGACCGGTCCGGTTCACAGCCCATCAACTGCGCGGGCATGTCAACTTCGTGTATGCCGTCGCCTTCAGCCCCGATGGCCGGCGCATCGCGACGGGCGGTTGGGACAAGACGATCCGGATCTGGGACCGTGAGACGGGGCGGCTCCTCGACACGCTCATCGGCCATCGGGGATTTGTCCGCGGCCTGGCGTTCTCGCCCGATGGGAGCCAGCTCGTCTCGGGGAGCGAGGACAAGAGCGTGCGGCGCTGGGACCTGGCCGGCGGCGGGGGCAACGCGGCCTTCCACGGTCACACCGGATTCGTCCACTGTGTGGCCTTCGGCCCCGACGGTGTCCTGGCCGCATCCGGCAGCCTGGACGGGAACGGTCAAACTCTGGCCGGCGGCAGCGCCCGACTCCCAGGTGACGTTCCGTAACAGCGCGGGATGGGTCGGTACCCTGGCGTTCGCGCCCGATGGCCGCCGCATCGCCTCGGCGCACGACGGGAACGTCCGGATCTGGGACCCCCGAACCGGCGAGGAGCTGCACCGGATCATGGCCCGGCGCGGGTTGCTGGCCCACATCGGCCTGGCGTTCTCTCCCGACGGCACGACGCTGGCCGCCGACGGGCCCGATGGTTCGCTCGACCTCTGGGATACCGCGAGCTGGACCCTCCGGGTGACTCAAGGGAAGTCCGCGCCGATCAGCGACGCGGACTTCTCACCCGACGGCTCGTACCTGGCCACGTCCAGCGAGGACGGCACCATCCGGCTCTGGAACGTCGCCCAGGGTACGACCGTCCGGACGATGCCCGGACACTCCGGCGGTGCCAAAGCCGTGGCGTTCGCACCCGACGGCCGCACGATCGCCTCGGGGGGCGAGGATCGGACCGTCCGGGTCTGGGACGTCACGACCGGCGATCAACTCACCGCCTTGACCGGCCACGCCACGGGCGTGCAGGACCTCGCCTTCGCGCCCGACGGCCGCCGCATCGCCTCGGTCGGCGGCACCTATCACGGCGCGGTCCCCGCCGAGGTCAAGCTCTGGGACTGGCAACTCGGCCGGGAAGTGGCCGCCTTCCACGGGCATACCAGCCTGGTCACCGCCGTGGCCTACTTCCCCGACGGCCGACGGCTCGCGACCGCCAGCGATGATCGGACGGTCAAGCTCTGGGACGTGCAGACCCGCGAGGAGGTCCTGACACTCCGAGGCCACACCAGCGGCGTCGTCAGCCTGGCCATCAGCCGCGACGGCCTCCAGATCGCCTCGGGAAGCATCGACTATACCGCCAAGATCTGGACGATCGAGTCGGCCCAAGGGGAGGCCGCCTTCGATCTCTCGATGCGCCGCGCGGCGGTCGAGCGGGTGCAGGCACTCTACGAGAAGCACCTGCTCAAGTCCGAAGTCCTGGGCCTGCTCAAGGCCGACCGGAACCTCAGCCCGCGGCTCCGGGCCACGGCGATCGAGATCGCCGAGCGCCGCACCGAGAACGCCTCGGGGCTCTTTGATGCGGCCTGGCTGACGATCGGCCGGCCGATCGGCCTGATCGACGATAACCGGCTCGCCCTTCAGAGGCTCGAAGCCGCCTGCCGCGTGGTCGCCGACGACCCCGAGCGCCTGGCCGAATACCGCCATAAGCTGGCCCTGGCACTTTACCGCGCCGAGCAGCCCGCCCGGGCCCTCGAGACGCTCCGCGAACTGGCCGTTGCGGTCCCAGGCCGGCCACCCTTGCCGCTCGACCTGGCCGTCACCGTCATGGCCAACCACCGGCTCGGACGCACCGATGATGCTCGGATCGCGCTCGATCAACTCCGATCCCTCCTAAGACCGACCACTGGGCCCACAACGAGGAAGCACTCGGCTTCCTCCACGAGGCCGAAGGCGTCCTCGAAACGCCACCGGAGCTGTAGGACCGGCGATATCGGCCCTACGTTAGGCTCAGAGCTTGTGAAAGAATCGGATAGCGGATTCCAAATTACGAATCACGGATTCATAAATACTCTTTAAATGAGCCTCTATATCCATCTGAATTCGTAATTCGTCATCTGGAATCGATTTCTTCACATCCTGTCAGAACCCACTTCAGGCCCAGTCCGTGCCTCGTCTCTTCGGTCCGCCGGACCCGATCCGCAATGCGATGGCCGACGACCCAGATGATGTCCTCTCGATCGCAAACCAGGGGGATGACCGCGCGCCGGTCGTGCGGGACATGCCGGCCGCGGAAGAAGTCGGCCAGCGCCATGCTCTTGCCCCCCATCCCCAGCGGCTCGAACCGATCGCCCGGCACCGCCGCGCGGATGGTCAAGGGGAGGAACACCTGGTCGAGGTCGACGGACTCGTCGCACGACTCGTCGCGCGGGCAGCGTCGCCACGACCCTGCCGCCGGCCCACGGGACGACCGCCGATCCAGGGACCTCCAGCGCGATCGACTCGATGGGCACGGGCGACCGGGAAGCGGCCTGGACGCCTCGTACACGGCGTAGGACCAGGAAGTAACTCTCGGTCGCCATGGTCACTCCGGCCCCGATCTCGACGCGGGGGACCTCCCGGGCTCGCACCAGGGCCGCCAGCCGCCGCCAACGCTCTGCCGACATGCTCCCTTCGGGCCATCCGGCGCATCGCCAGATCCGGCGCAGGACCTCCGCCCGGACAAAGGCGGGGACCGGAACGCAGATACCCATGCTTGAGCACGAAACAGTCTTCGGAGAAGGTGATGATCGCGGCTTGCTCCATCTCGCCTGCAGTCGGCCTCGATCGCGCGTTGAGATGCCATGGTGAGCTCTCCGAGCCGGACCAGTGCCTCGACGACCTTCGGGTTGTATTCGGCCGCCAGCTTCGGCAGGAGGTCGTGTCGTATTCGGGCCCGCGTGCGTGTGAGATCGGCGTTGGATTCGTCCTCGCGGTAAGGTTGCCCCAGCTCCGCCAGGTAGGCTCGAATCTCCCGACGGTAGGCTGTGAGCAGGGGCCGCACAAGCGTGATCCGCGGGTCGGTCGCCAGGACCCTCTGCCGTGGGATTCCGGCGAGCCCGCGCGGTCCGGTGCCTCGGACGATCCGGTGGAGGATGGTCTCGGCCTGATCGTCGCGCGTGTGTCCGACCGCCACAACTTCGGCGTTACGGGCCCGGGCGATCTCGGCCAGCCAGTCGTACCGGGCGCGGCGCGCGTCAGACTCGAAGTGCCCGGTCTGGATCGGCCGCCATTGACCGAGGTCGAATGGCAATCCGAGCGACGCCGCGAGGTCGGCCACGAACGCGGCATCAGCCCGCGACGCCTCACCGCGCACGCCGTGGTCCAGGTGCGCGACCGACAGCCGCAAGCCCGCCGTCGGAGCCAGTTGGTGCAACACACGTAAGAGCCCCACGCTATCCCCGCCACCCGAGACGGCGACCACCCACGTGCCGCCCAGGCCCCGGGCACGCCATCGCGCGATCTGGCGTGTCATCCGGTCGATCCAGCTCATTGCACCCTTTCGCTGGTTGGAGTCATGGCGTGGCGACGAATGGCCGATTCACTCATTGCGGTAGCTGCGTCCGGAACGATCCTTGCGGTTTCGGTCGTTCGCTTCGTCGGGCGCCCACGAACCGGATGAACCTGAGTGATGCCCCTTTCCGGGAGGTTCGCCGGACGTTCGGGAAGCGGCTGGTCCGGTCGAGCCGATCCTGAGCGGACATCAGGGGTTCCGACCGCTGTCCCGAAGCCGCTCGATGCCACGCCGTGCGCCCTCATGGCCGGGGACCAGTAGCAGCGCCTGGGCGAACTGGGCGGCCGCCTCGTCACGTCGATGCAGCGAGACGAGCACGTCGCCGAACGAGACGTGGACCTCGGCGTTGTCGGGACGGAGGCGGACCGCCTCCGCTAGCTGTTCAACGGCTTCGCCGAGCCGCCCCTGCTTGGCGAGAGCCATCCCAAGATAGCAGTGCAGGTCGGCCCGGCCCGGGGAGAGCCGGACCGCCTCGGCCAGGGGAGTGATCGCTGCGCTAACGTCCCCTCGCACGAAGAGGACGATTCCGAGCCTCCCCTGAGCCTCGGGCTCGGCCGGGTCAATCCGGACCGCGTTGCGGAGGCGGCCCATCCCTTCCTCGATGCGGCCGGCGTTGAAGAGATTGACGCCGATATTACTCTCCAGGACCGCGTCGCGACCCGAGCCGACCCGCAACGCATGGGACCAGAGTGTCTCCGAGTCTCGCCATGTCCGGCACTGGGCCCAGCTCAATGCCGAGAGGACCTGGACCAGGCCCAGGCCAATAACTCCGATCACCACGGCCAAGACCGCGGGCCGGTGTGAAACCACGATGCGGCGGACCAGCCAACCGGCCGCGATCACGAACAGGGGCATGGTCGCGAGGTAGGCGTAACGATCCGCCACGAGCACGAGGCCATACTGGACCACGCCCAGGTTCGGTGCCAGCAGGATCGCATAGGAGAGCAACGCGGCAGGGATCGCCGGCCATCGCCGGCGCAGAGAATACGAGATGACTCCCAGGGCCGCCACGGCCGCGAGGCACCCCGCGAACCGGGGCTCGGCCGGGTGGATCGGATCCGGCCGGAATTGGTAGGCCGACAACTCCCACGGCCGTGCCGTCTTATCCAGGTAGTAAACCAGCCCGTAGCTGGCCACTGCCGCCCGCTGCGCCACGAGCCGCGCGGGGCCCGGATGGGAATCCTCAGGGAGGAAGGGGTCCGCCTTGGCCTGGACCGCGATCCACGACGCGACGACCGCCGGGATCAGGTAGGGGACCTTCTCGGAGACGAGTCCCGGCAGCGACCGCACTGTGCCCATCCGACCCAGAATCGTCGCATCCAGAATCAGCAGGACCAGCGGTAGGCCCACCGGTAGGGCATGGCAGCCGAGGGCCGCGGCGAACAGCGCCACCGAGACGAAGAGCCAGCCCGGCCGTCGAGAGCCGCATTCGCAACTCCGCACATAGGCGAGCACGGACAGCATGGCCAATCCGGCGCACGGCAGATACCCCTGGCATGAGGCCCAGGCCACAACCTCGACGCGGAGGGGATGCACCGCGAAGACGGCCGCGGCCAACCCCGACATGACGGGGATGGCCCACCGCAGCCCCGGCTCGATTCCGGGCAGGGCCCGCGACACGAGCGTCCGGATCAGGACGAAGAACAGGAACGCATCAACCGCGTGGAGGACCATGCTCGCAACATGGTAGCCTCTCGGGTCGAGCCCCCAGGTGACGTATTCCGCCTCCAGGAGCATCCAGGTCAGGGGTTGATACGCGCCCAGAAGCCGGGTTGTCCACGCCCAGCGCACCTGCGACCAGCCCAGGCCCCGGAATTGGTGATTGTTGAGGAAGTTAGACTGGTCGTCCCAATGGTTAACGAAGCCATTACCCTGGACCGGCAGGAACGCCACGAGGGTCGCCACGACGACCGCGGCCCCGACCCAGCGGGCGACTCTGTTCCGGGAGGGTCGGCCTGCCGACTCCCCACAGCGAACAGACCCTGGCACCGGACCAACCTCACCACCGGTCCCCATGAGATTCTCCGGTCCTGAACCTACTGACAACGATCCTCGACCCGGGCTGAGAAACGTCGGATTCCGGCGGGCTGGCCCGGGCGAACTTCTGCTCGCGCGCTGGTATCTTGCTAAGAGGCATCATCCGTTCATCCTTGAACTCGGGGTGCCGGGAAATTGGGCATCCGACCTTGACAGGATAACAAGACCTTCGGTCCTGGCGAAGTGCATCCTGCACCCCGGAACGGTGGGGGCCCGGAGAAACGAGTGGCCTCGAGGCGCCAGATTCGATAGAGTTTTGGTTCCTTCGCCGTCGGGGCTGAGCGTTCCTCGTGCATCGGACGACCAGAGATCTCTTTCGAACGATATGGGCCTGGCCATGGTCGCGACTCTCGGACGGAGCCACGCCCCTTTCCTGGCGGTCCTGGGGGTGTTGGGCCTGACGCTCGGCGGCCTGCTCGTCGGATATGAGCCAGTCGGAGACGATCCTGACGGCATGTACCGGCCGATCAAGAGCGAGTTGGCCCGTGCGCTCCGAACGGGTGGGCTCCCCTTTTGGAGCGACCGCATCGGGGTCGGAATGCCGCTCGTGGCCGAGAGTCACGCGGCGGCATTCTATCCACTGAATTGGCTGCTCTACGGGGTCTTGAGCACGCCCGTGGCGTACCGGCTGGCGATGTGGCTGCATTTTGCGGCTACCGGTTTGGCCACCTATCTTTACGCGCGGACACTCGGACTGGAGAAATGGGGCGGGGCACTCGCCGCTCTGGCATTCACGATCTGTGGGTTTCAGTCGAGTCACGCGGTTCATGAACCGCTTTACCATGCGGTGCCTTATCTCCCGCTGGCACTCATGCTCGCCGAGCGCTACCTGGTCAACGGCCGCCCCGCCTGGTTGGCGGCGCTCTCACTGGGACTCGGGGCAGCGTTCACGTTGGGACATTTTCAGATCCAAGCTTGGACTGGCGGCTTAGTCGTGCTCACGGGTGTCTGGCGCGTCCTCGGTCGGGAAACGTCGTGGCGGCGGGCTGTTGGCCTGGCGGCGGCCGTGGTCTGCACGGAGCGGTCGCCGCACCACAGCTTGCGCTGACCGGGGAACTGGTGCGGTTCGTCGGGTTCAACCGGTCGATCCAGGAGCTGTTTCTCGGCTCACTTCCTCCGGCGCATTGGGCTCAGGTTGCGTTTCCCAGCTTGTTTCTGGGCTTCCGCGGCGGTTCCAATTCGTCGTACTGGATCTCTCAGGCCACCTCTGGCAGAGAGGCGTGCTGGTACGTGGGGACCATGCCGCTGGTCTTCGCCGGGGTAGGTATTCTCGCACGTAAGGACCGATCGCTCGTCCTCTGGTGTTGGCTCGCCGCGCTCGGCTTGTGTCTCGCGACGATGCCTCGCCTCTGGCCCGATGGTTACCAGATTGTCCTGCGTATCCCAGGCATGAACCTCTTTCGTTGTCCGGGGCGGTACACGCTCCTGACCAGCATGGGCCTCTGCCTGCTGGCCGGTCGGGGATTCGATCGATCGGTGTCGGGGCGGCAATTCTGGCCCGGGTTCGCGCTGGCGACGGCTCTCGCCGGGGCGGCGACGGCCTGGGTGGTTGCCTGGTCGTCGCGGCCGGAGGGTCCTCGCGGCGCTGGGCGACGACGTGCGGATGACTCGGATCGCCGCCGGATTGGCGACCTGGCTGATCGCGTTGGGGGTGGTCGCGGCTTGGCGGGTCGGCCGGGCCTCGCCCTGGGTCCCGCTCCTGGTCGCCGCTTGCGAGCTCGCGGTGCTGTTCCACGGCGGGTACACACGTTGGGGCTGGTCGGTACGGTTTCCTGACGACAGTCCGGTCTTCCGCCGTCTGGCACAAGAATCGGGAGTCGGTCTGGTTGCGGGTTGGGTACAAGACCTCCCGGTGCGCATCGGATTGACGACCGGCGACCCCTACGTCGGGATTAATGCCCCCCAGCCGAACCCTGCGCTCGAAGTAGCGGCTCTGCCCGAGAGGGCACCGTTACCACTCCGGCTTTTGATGCTCAGGTTTGGCGTCACGCACGGCGTATTCGAAGGCGACGTGCAGTTGATGCCTGGGGAGGTGATCTTTCGCGGCGAGGACCATACCCTCGACCTACTCCTACCTCGAAGAAAACAACCCGGCCACAGGGTCTGGCGGC
Source organism: uncultured Isosphaeraceae bacterium (assembly GCA_963842405.1). GTDB lineage: Bacteria > Planctomycetota > Planctomycetia > Isosphaerales > Isosphaeraceae > CAVZRC01. Next base: position 94,615 of record CAWJGW010000009.1, read on the forward strand.
TCGAGCGGTACGCCGACGTGGTGCCGGAGGCCCGAGCGGCGCTCGACGTTCGGGAAGTCGGAGACTGGTCCGCGATGGTATTTGCCACGACGGAAACGCTCGACCCCAAGATCGTCTGGTTTCTCCGAACCGATCGCCCCGAAACCCTGCCCGGGCCGCGTGCCCGCTCGGCCCGGGTTGTCCGCTGGAACGGTCTCTCGGGCGAAGTGGAACACGACGGAATCTGCGACCTGGTGCTCCGTCGCGCATTCTATCCCGGCTGGACCGCACAGCTCGACGGCGACCGCGACGCCCGCATCGTCCCGGCCGATGGTGGACTTCAGTCGATTCGACTCCCCGGTTCGGGCCTCACTCGGGTCACCGTGAGCTACCGCCCGATGCTGCTCGGGCCCGCGGCGAGTGTTTCACTCATTGCCGTAGTTGCGTCCGTGACGATCCTTGCCGTTTCGGTCGTTCGCTTCGTCAGGCGCCCACGAACCGGATGAACCTGAGTGATGCCCTCGTTCCGGGAGGTTCGCCGGACGTTCGGGAAGCGGCTGGTCCGGTCGAGCTGATCGACCGGACATCAGGGGTTCCGGCCGCTGTTCCGAAGCCGCTCGATGCCCCGCCGTGCGCCCTCATGGCCGGGAACCAGTAGCAGCGCCTGGGCGAACTGGGCGACCGCCTCGTCACGTCGATGCAGCGTGCCGAGCACGTCGCCGAGCGAGACGTGGACCTCAGCGTTGCCGGGACGGAGGCGGGCAGCCTCGGCTAGCTGTTCAGCGGCTTCGCCGAACCGCCCCTGCTGGGCGAGAGCCATCCCGAGGTGGAGGCGCAGGTTGAACCTGCCCGGGGAGATCCGCACCCCCTCGGCCATGTGAGCGATCCCTTCGCTCAGGTTCCCTTGCTTGAAAAAGGCGACACCGAGGTTCCCCTGGGCTTCGGCGTCGGCCGGGTCAATCCGGACCGCGTTGCGGAGGCGGGCCATCCCTTCCTCGATGCGGCCGGCGTCGAAGAGCTCGATGCCGAGATTACTCTCCAGGACCGCGTCGCGACCCGAGCCGACCCGCAACGCATGGGACCAGAGTGTTTCCGAGTCCCGCCAGGTTCGGCACTGGGCCCAGCTCAACGCCGAGAGGACCTGGACCAGGCCCAGGCCCATGACTCCGATCACCGCGGCCAAGGCCGCGGGCCTGGGCGAAACCACGATGCGGCGGACCAGCCAACCGGCCGCGATCACGAACAGGGGCATGGTCGCGAGGTAGGCGTAACGATCCGCCACGAGCACGAGGCCATACTGGACCACGCCCAGGTTCGGTGCCAGCAGGATCGCATAGGAGAGCAACGCGGCAGGGATCGCCGGCCATCGCCGGCGCAGAGAATACGAGATGACTCCCAGGGCCGCCACGGCCGCGAGGCACCCCGCGAACCGGGGCTCGGCCGGGTGGATCGGATCCGGCCGGAATTGGTAGGCCGACAAATTCCACGGAAGGACCGTCTTATCCAGGTAGTAAACCAGCCCGTAGCTGGCCACTGCCGCCCGCTGCGCCACGAGCCGTGCGGGGCTCGGATGGGAATCATCGGGGAGGGAAGGGTCGGCCTTGGCCTGGACCGCGATCCAGGACACGGCGATCGCCGGGATCAAGTAGGGAACCTTCTCGGCGAAAAGACCCGGCAGCGACCGCACCGTGCCCATCCGCCCCAGGATCGTCGCATCCAGGATGAGCAAGACCAGCGGCAGGCCCACCGGAACGGACTTGCAGGCGAGCGCCGCGGCGAACAGCGCCACCGAGGCAAAGCGCCAGCCCAGCCGTCGAGAGCCGCGGCCGCAACTACGGACATAGGCGTGCACCGCCAGCATGGCCAACCCTGCGCACGGCAGATACGGCTGGCACGATGCCCAGGCCACAACCTCGACACGAAGGGGATGCACCGCGAAGACAGCCGCGGCCAACCCCGACATGACGGGGACGGCCCACCGCAGCCTCGGCTCGATCCCGGGCAGGGCCCGCGATACAAGCGTCCGGATCAGGACGAAGAACAGGAACGCATCGACTGCGTGGAGGGCCATGCTCGCCAGATGGTAGCCTCTCGGGTCGAGCCCCCAAGTGACGTATTCCGCCTCCAGGAGCATCCAGGCCAGAGGCTGATACGCGCCCTGGAGTCGGGTCGTGCACGCCCAGCGCACCTGCGGCCAGCCCAGGCCCCGGAATTGGTGATTGTTGAGGAAGTTGGTCTGGTCGTCCCAATGTTCGACGAAGCGATTACCCTGGACCGGCAGGAACGCCACGAGGGCCGCCACGACAACCGCGGCCCCGACCCAGCGGGCGACCCGGTTACCGGTAGGTTGGCCTGCCGACTCCCTACCACGAGCCGACCCCGGTACCCGACCGACCTCACCACTGGTTCTCATGAGATCCCCCGGTCCTGACTCGACCCAGGCTGAGAGGCGTCGGATTCCAGCGGGTTGGCCCTGGATCAATCGCGATGCACGCGGATGAAGTGGTCGGTGAAAAGCGAGTGGGGAGCGATATCTTTCACGGCCGGCATGTGGCAGCCAATGCACCCTTTGGTCGGGTTCACCGGGCAGGTAGTATGTCCCGAGGATTCGGCCAGGCCAGCCCGTTGCGAACGGCCCGCGGATGGCTCCGGACGGCGCCCGCTCACACCCGGGGCCTTGCCGGCGCCTGCGCCGGAGTGGCACGAAAGGCATATGGACTCGTAGTGGGCGGTCGACTTCGAGACATTGCGATGCGGGTCGTGGCAGGTCGTGCAATCCAGGGTGTCGTTGCTCTCGGTGAAGCAGCGGCTCCAGGTCAGGGTCGAGCCCTGGAAGCGAGCGGCCATCGGATCGTCGCGCAAGACTTCATGGCCGCGCGGGCTGTGGCACTCGGCGCAGATCTTCACGACGCGCGCGCCCGAGGCCAGAATCGGGCGGCCGATCGCCGGGTCGGTCTCGATGAACCCGCCTTCGGCGGCGCGCAGGTGGTTGCCTCCGGGCCCGTGACATCTCTCGCAACCGATCCCCCGGTCGGCCGAGCACGCGCCCGATCGGTCGAGAATCGCCTTCGTGTCCGTGACGTGGCAGGCTAGGCATCGGCGGATTCCATCCTCGTCGAGCGGTTGGCCGAGGAACTCCTCGGGCCGGGTTGGATTTCGGGGGTGCCCCGAGGTGACATCCCAGCCCGCCCCGGGGCCCTCGCGGTATTCCGAGAGCCGCAGCTCATAGGCCCTCTTCTTCCCATCGCGTCCGACCAGCGTGAGCCCGCGGTCTCCGGAGCCGAAGGCGTACTGAACCACGGCGTCAAAGACCTGGCCGTCAACTGCGCGTCTCCTGCCGCAAGCGGCCGTCGTCGGTCCGGCGGAGCGTGTGCGTGACCTTGGGGTCAGACCGATCGGGCACCGCCGAGGCCGGCAGTATCACCCCACCGAGCTCGGAGTCGCGGAAGAACGTCCGGGCATGCCGCGAGCCCTGCTGGGACTTGAACTGTACCGGATGGCATTCGGCGCAACGCGACGAGCCAACGAACGGCGACGGGTCGGGGAGCTGAGGGTTCTCATCGCGGAATGAGCCCCCCTTCTCGAGCGCGGACCGGGCTTCATCCCAGGCGCCCTCCTGGATCGCAACCCGGCTCAGGAGCCAGGAGGCCTCGGGATCGGGCGACTCGCCCAGGATGATCCGGAGCTGTTCCCGGGCCTCGGCCGGCCGGCCGGCTCGTAGCCAGGCGCGCGCCAGCTCCTTGCGGGGCACGATCGGACTCGGTACGCCTTCGAGGTGCAGCTCCTTGCGGCCCAGGGCACTCTGCCAGTACGCAGCGGCGCCGGCGAAGTCGTTGCGCTCGACCTGGATCATCCCCAGCAGCGCCTCGGCCCGCGATTCCCAGCCTGGCCGAGCGGCCAGTAGGCGGCCCAGCCGAGCCGCGTGATCGAACGCGTCGGCCGCGAAGTACGCACGGGTCAGCTCGAAGAGCGTCTCGGCGTGACGCGGGTCGAGCGACCGTGCCTTCTCCCAAACGTCGCGCGCCGCCTTGGTCTTCCCGGTCCGCGCCAAGGCCAGCCCCAGCAAGTAAAGGTCTTCGGCCTGCATGGCCGAAGGATTGAGCCGCTGATAGAGTCCCATCGCCGAGGCGTCGCGCCCCAGCCGGATCGATGCCCTGGCCAGGAGTCGCAAACCCTCGGGATCTTCTTTCGCGGCCCTCAGCCGCACGCGCGCCAGGTCGGCGGCCGTCTCCCAGTCGCCGCGGGAATAGGCGTCCTGGCCCCGCCTCGACGGGTCGGACGGCAGCCGGTACCGCGACCACCCAAAGCCCCCGACCAGGAGTGACGCTCCCAGCACGGTCGCCAATAGTCGCCATCGCATTCGCGTTCCCGCATACGGCATTTTAGTCATGGGTCATTGGTCAGTAGTCGCGAGTCACGAGTTGCGAGCCAATCCAGAATCACTCCACGCCATACAATACCCGTCGCTTACAGCGACGAAGCGACTTGCGTCCAGCCCTCCGCGGCGCGGGACCAGCCCAGGGTCTCGCAAATGGTCCTCAGACGCTTGATGGAAGCCCGCAGGTCCGGGCCGCTGGCGGTTCCGGGCCGGGATCCGGCCGCCAGAGCGGCCTGATAGTCGGCATCGGCCAGGCGCAACTGGGTACGTGCGTCGAGCAGCTCTTGCCAACGCTTGCGGTGGGCGGCGGACTGGTCGCGGTGGCCCAGGCGAGCCTCGATGATGGCGAGCCGATACTGGGCATTGAGCAGGTTCGGGTTCAGCTCGAGGGCCCGGTGGAGGTGCTCGGCGGCGCCGGACCAATCGCCGTCCCGTTCCCGGGCCTGGCCGCGAAACATCCAGATCTCGGGCTCGACCTCGGCGGCGGCGGGAACGCGGGCGAGTACCGCGTTGAAGGCGTCGATCTCGCCCAGCGACTGGAGCATCGTCAGATAGTCGCGCCAGACGCGAGAGTCCTCGGGGCGGCTCCGCAGGCACGCCTCCATGTCGCGGACGGCCTCGGCCTTCTGGCCAAGGGCCAGCTCGGCATTGGCCAGCGCGCAAAGCGCCTCGAAGTCCGCGGGGTCCGCGGCGACGTAGCGTCTGAGCAGCTTGATCGATTCGCTCCACGCCACCCGCTCCAGTTCGCTACGGATTCGCAGCGAGAGGATCAGCGACCGATCCTGCGGTGCCGCATGGTCATACGACTTCCAGATCACGTCGTAGAAGTCCTCCCAGCGGTTCTCGGTGGCGTAAATCTTCATCAGTTCCTGGCAGGCGTCGTGGTACAGGCCGGGGTCCGGCAGATGAAGCAGGTCAGCATCCAGGATCGCCAGCAGGGCGGCCTCGGCGTCACGGGCGCGATCGGCCATCAGGAACGCCTGGGCCTCGCGGAGCAGGCCCTCGGCCTTCTTCGGCCACCAGTACGGGAGCTGGTCCAGTTCGCGGGCGCAGGCCAGGAGGTCACCGTGGGCGGCCAGGACGCGCCCCAGAGTCGTTCGCGTCTCGCCGTCATGGGGTGAGAGCCGCAACCGTTCGCGCAATGCGGCCTCGGCCTGGACGTATTGCTGGCGGCCGATCATTTCCTCGATGGTGCGAAGGTCGGCGACCGGCCGGGTGTCACGCCAGTACCACCAGACGTTGAAGCCCACCAGACCCGCGATCAGACCGACTGCCAGGAGTTTCTTGACCGTGGAAAGGCGGTTGCGGGAAGCCGGGCGAATCCGAGGCGTCGGCTCACCCGGGGATTCGGCTTCCGCCGGCACATCCGGGCCCTCGCACGGGGCGACAACGTCTGATTCGGTGATCATGGTCGGTTCATCACTCGGGTCTCGGAGCGGACCGGGCGCCTCGGGCCAACCGCAGTCGGCTCTCGTTCCATGTTACTTCAGGCGTTCGAGGGCTGCCAGGCTGATCGCGTTGCCGGGGTCGTCGCGAAGCACCAGGCGATGCCAGGCGCGCGCCTCGTCGGGGCGTCCTAACCGCTCGCGAAGGTCGGCCAGCCGCTGATACAGCTCGGGGTGCGGCGCCACCCCGAGCGTGGGGTCCGCCAGGGCGCCCTGGTAGACCGACCGCATCTGCTTGAACGCCTCCTCGAAGGACGTGTAGAACCGATTGACACGTTCATGCTCGGCGGTATCCCCGATCATGTGCAAGGCTCCGCGGAGGCGGTAGTAGAGGATTCCGTTGTACGGCTCGTGCGCCACGGCGCGGCGATAGGCGCGGACCGCCCGCGGCCAGTCCCCGGCGTTCTGTGCGACCGTACCTTCGTGCTTGGCAAATCGGGGGTCGGCGACCATGGCCGCGGGGAGCCGGGCGAACTCCTGCGCCAGCCGATCGGCCTGGAACGCCCCGTTGAGCCCCGTCAGCCAGGCATCCCAGGCCTCGGGCGAGTCGGGGTGCCGCCGCAGGACCGACTCGAGGAACTCCACGCCCTGCTGACCCCGGCTGTCGCGGACCAGGGCCAGTCCCACCGTCAAGGCCAGGGGCAGGTTATCGGGGGCCCGCCGGACCACTGGCTCGAACAACTGGAACTGCGACCCCGGGGACACCAGGTCGATGTCCATCCGCGTCATTTCAAGGAGGAGCCGGGCCCGGTCGCGGGGGTCGGGCTCATCCTCGTGGAGGCGCATCCCCAGCCGATGGGCTTCCTCCACGCGCCCTTCCTTGTCCAGCAGGTCGATCAAGGCCCAGCCCGCCTCGGGCACGGTCGGATCGAGGCGGAGTGCCTCCTTCCAGGACGTCTCCGTCAGCTCGTAGCGAGCCTGCTGGTAATAGGCTTTCCCCTCGAAGAACCGAAGCAAGGCGGCCTGCTTGGCATCCTTGGGCCGGATGGCGGCGAGGTGCTCCAGGGCCAGGTCCGGCCGTGCATCGGACGGCTCCGTGGCGAGCTGGGCCATCAGCAGGTGGGCGGCGCGCGTCGTCGGGACTGGCACGGAGATAGCCCTCCAGGAGCGTCCGTGCCTCGTCGAACTTCTGGGACCGCGCCAGCGCGTGGACGGCGTCCAGGCTCGGGACCGGGACCGCGTCCCCGCTCGCCGCAGGCCCAGAGCGGCGACGCCCAGCAGCAGGGCGGCTACTGTGACGACCAGGTAAGGGGTCCGGCGTGCGGGCGGTCCGTCCTGCTGTCTCATCTTTCTCCCAGAGTTTGTTCCATAAAGGCATTTCAGCCCCCGAATGGGGGCGAAAGCACGTAGCCAGGGGCGTCAGCCCTTGTCCTTACCATCATCTTCATGATTCAGATTTAGATGTTCCGATAATAGCGTCGGCGCCCCGGATCATGGTTTGCAGCTTGTCCCAACCCCGCCAGATCGTCATCCAACCCGGCTCCCCATCGTGACGGCGGCCCAGGAACCCTCCCAGCTTCGCCAACTCCCGAAAGAATCCTCCCGCAGTCAATACTGTCGTGGGCGCCAGTTTGCGCACCGCCTCGAGCATCATCACGTATTTGGGCGGCACGACCTCGGTCGCAGGCTGCTCGGGATCTGTCCGCGCCATCCCCTTCAACTGGAACAACCGCACGGCTTCCACCGACATCAATCCCATCATGGCCTCGAGACGATCGCACGTCTTGAGTTGGCGATGTTCCACTTGAAAGCCTGTCTTCAGGACCTTGTGCCACTCCTCAATGAGCCACCTCTTCTCGTAGTACGCCACGATCGCCAGAGCATCTTCAAGACTCTCCACCGGCAAAGAAGTATAAAGCACCCACTCGATCGCCTTCACTCCCGCGGGAGCATCAACCTCGCGCACCCAGACCACCCACATGGGGATCGTCGCGGGCTTGACCTGCTTCAGGAATGCGCTCTTGAGTTTCGGCGTCGGCATCCGTAAGGCCCCGAAGGCAAGCACCAGCTTGGCCATCCGGGCCGGTGCGTCGGGGCGAGCCCGCAGATCGAGCGTGTAACGTCCGGCCTGGGGCAGCGCTCGTAAGTGGACTTTCAGCGGCGTTTTCCCGCCCTTCGGCGCGATGATGATCCGGATCAGGCTCTTGGCTCGCGCCACCCATTCGGTTCCCGTCTGCTGGCAGTGATAGAAGAACTCAAAGTCGTCGGCGCCACGATCCACGACGTGAATCCAGGAAGTTCCCGACGGCGGCGATCCCATCTGGATGACAAGATGACCCCAGATCTGTGATTCGCGATCGCCGCGCCGCAACCGCTCGGTCCGCGTCTCCCGCTTGCGAACGGGCTGACGATGATAGATCAGTTGTCCGGCCAAGCCGTGAACCCGGTCGTCTTCGGCGGAAACCATCAAACCCGAGTGAAGGTGAAAGCCTTGTCCGATACCCGAACCGACCGGCGAAAGGCCCGTGACCTGTCGGCACGGCCCGTAATCGATTTCGGTCGTGTCTGCGATGATCAGGAGGCGCTCCCCTGCTGTCTTCTTGGTAAGCTCCCAATGGTGACTGGCGATCGCTTGAAAGGTGACATCCTCACAATCAAAGAGAGTGTATGCGGCCCTCAGATCATTCCAGGATTCGGTCTGCTGAGGGAAACTCCCGGACGGATCGGCGGCGATCTGCGTTGCCAAGAGCACGAGTCGTTTGGTACGGCGTTTGTCATGAAGATCGGCGGTGGCGAATTGGGTCATGGCCCAACTCTCGGCATCCGAGACAAAGGTGTCCATCCGGTGCTCCTGCGGTCGGAACGCGAGCCCTCCCCCCCCACTTCAGCGGGTGGCTTGGCTTGATATTACCAGGTGCGAGGCGAGAAAAGCCTGGGAAAAGGCCAGGATGGCGCACTTTTGACCACTAAAAGATGATGGTAAGGACAAGGGCGTCAGCCCCTGGACGGACCAGACAGCAAAACCCACTGCGGCGCCCTGACCCAAGTCCGGGCGATGCCCGGACTTGGGTTAAGGCGCCGCAGTGACAAGGGCCAGGGTTGGTTTGGCGATTCTCACCACAGGGGCTGACGCCTCTGGCTACGTGCTGTCGCCCCCATTCGGGGGCTATTGGAACAGACTCGAATGCCACGAAGTTAGTGCACAAACCTGCCTCCTGAACAACTTGTAGCATCTTGAGCAAGGGAGGGACTGGGATTGTCTCGAACCAGGGGCGATTATCGCAGAGCAAGTTGACAGATCGGTGGAAGAAGAAACCCTCCGTGGTGAAATGACATCAGACCAAGGCATGTCACCAACACGGAGGGGCCTTCCATGTTCAAGCTACCGATTCGCACCTGGATTCTCAACGCCGCCGCCGTCTTCTCGGGTCCGCATGGCGCGTGACAAGGCAAGCAGAGCAGGCCGGGTGCAGCCGCCAGACCGTCTACGTAACACGCCCGCAAACTGGAGCAACGACTCGCGGACGAGCAGGCCAACACAGCGACGCCGACCTCGCTCGTGGACGAGAATGGACGGCTGCGCCAGGAGATCGCCGACCTCCGGCGCGATGCCGAAGACTGGATACGCTTGCGACAAGGCCAAGCAGCGGCAACTGGCCACCACGCCTTCGCTATGGGCCTGAGCCTGCGACAGATAGAGGAACTACTGGGCGTCCTCAGGCAAGACGGCAGAGGTCCCAGACCATTAGACCTGGGGCGCTGGGTACAGGCAGAGGCCCAACGTGCATAAGCGGTACTGGCGATGTTGGACTAGGCATGTGTCCCACACGTAGAGACTCTCGCCATTGACGAGATCTTTTTTGGGGGCGGCAGACCTTGATTGGTGATAGAGCCTGCGAGCATGACGGCGGTCTTCTGCCGCAACACCGCGGACCGCAAGGCCGCGACCTGGGAGAAAGAACTGGCCTCGTTCTCTCGGCTGGAATTCGCCGTCTCCGACGCCGCCAAGGGGATTGCCGCGGCGGTGGCACGCCGGGCCGAAGCCCGACGCGACGACCCATCGGCCCCGGTGCTGGAGCACGGCCTGGACGTCTTCCATACGGCCCAGGAGGCGAATCGGGTCCTGGCCACTCATTGGCGTCGTGCCGAGGCGGTGTGGGAGAAGGCCGAAGCGGCCGACGCCAAGGTCGCCGAGGCGAAACGCCAAGGGATCGATGCGCGGGGCCGGGCCTAGCCGCAATGGCTCACGGCGCCTGGGACCGTGCCCGGGCGGCGTTCGAGCAGGCCCAGCGGCTTCAGTCGGCCTGGGACCGTGCCCGCGAGGCGCTGGACCTCTTCGGTCGGGACGGCCGGCTCAACGACCGCGTCGCCGCAGAGGCCGAGCTCGCCGCGGCGCTGAAGGACCTGACCGGGCCCGACTGGTCGAAGGTGCGCAACTTCCTGGAGGACCGGCGGAGCCTGGCGTTCCTGGACCGGATGCATCGGCGGTTGGAGTCGGCCGAGCCGCGAGCAGAGTGGTGCGAGGCGATGGCCTGGCGGTGGTGGTTGCGGCACGGCCGGGTAGGCCCGTCGGATCCGGTCACGGAATTGCTCCGCGGAGTGGCACGGGATCGCGAGTTGGACGGGGAGGAACGGGCCAGTTACGAGCGCTGTGGCGGCGGTGCTGGGAGCCACATTCCGAGCCAGCAGCGCCGTGGAATGCATGAACAGCGTGTTGCGGATGCAACAATCTCGGCACCGGCGGATGACCCAGCCGATGCTCGACCTGAAGCGGCTGTACTGGAATACCCGAGCGTTCCGCTCGGGTCCGAGGAAGGATCGATGCCCTTACCAGGCACTGGGCCTGGAACTGCCCACCTATGACTTCTGGGGGCTCCTCCAATCCGATCCCGGAGGAATTGACGCAAAAACTGTCAACCTCTCAGGAAATGCGGAATGAGACAATCCCGAGGGACTCTTGGCAATCTGGTGGTCGTTCACAGCCATCCAGACCCCGAAGGAGCCCTCCGTGCCGCTACGCATCGTCACCATCTTAGACCGTCTCAAGCAAGACCTTGCCGCCGAACTATCTCCCAACGCTATCGAGCAGGCATGCAAGCAAGAGAAATACTCCTGGCGGAAGCGGATGCTGGACCCGGTCACTACCGTCTACCTCTTCATCCTCCAGATCCTTCACGGCAACACCGCCTGTTCGCATGTGGTCCACTTCGGCCACTGGAACTTCACCGATGCCGCCTACTGTGCCGCGCGGAAGCGGCTCCCCCTGGCGGTCCTCCGCCGCCTCGCCGCGCGGATCGCCGAGCGCCTCCGGAGTTCGACGACGGCCCAATCGACCTGGCACGGCCACCGGGTTGGCTCGCCGATGGGTCGAGCTTCTGAATGCCCGACACCCCCGAGTTGCAGGAGGCCTTCGGCCAGCCCAGCGGTCAGCGGCGGGGCTGCGGCTTCCCGGTGCCAAGTTCCTGGACTCTTCGACCTGGCCACCGGCCTGTTCCTGCGGGCCGAGCCGGCGCCGCTCCGCTGCACGAGATGGCGAGTTGTGCCGTCGCCAGCTCCGGTCTGCTCCCCGGCGACATCGTGCTCGGTGACCGGGGCTTCTGCTCCGACGCTCACCTGGCCATCCTCCTGAACCGCAACCTCCACGGGGTGTTCCGTGTGCATCAGCCCAGATCGTGGACTCACCCCGGGCCGGCCGCAGGCCCCGCGGGGCAAGGCGAAGGGCCCCACGAGGCGACGATCCGGCCGCACTCGCGGTGGGTGCTGGCAGGGGGACTCGGATCAAGTGGTCGTCTGGTCCAAGCCCAAGCTCATGACGGTGGATTCCCAAGGATGAGTATACGTCACTGCAAGGAGAGATCACGGTACGTGAGCTGTGCTATAAGATCTACACGCCGGGATATCGTGTGGGCGAGGTCACGTTGGTCACGACGCTCCTGGACGCGGTGGTGTACCCGGCAAAGGAGCTGGCGGAATTGTACTTCCGGCGGTGGCAAGTGGAAGTTTATTTGAGAGATTTGAAGATTACGATGAAAATGGATGTGCTCAAGTGCAAGACAGTGGATGGCGTGTTGAAGGAGCTGGCGGTGTTCATGCTGGTGTACAACCTGGTGCGATCGGTGGCGTGCGCAGCGGCCAAGGCCCGGGGAGTGGCCGCGGACCGCGTGAGCGTGACGGACACAATCCGCTGGCTGGTGGGCGCCGAAGGGGACGAGGATCTGTCGGTGATCTTGACCGTCCCCAAGCGGACGGGTCGTGTCGAGCCCCGCGTGAAGAAGCGCCGCCCGAAACAGTACGCTCGGATGACCAAGCCCCGGAGGAAACTCCGTCAAGAGTTACTGGACAAGAACGTTGCGGCTTGAGTTTTGGGCATTCGGGGCATCATTAAGATCCGACGCAGGCTGGGAAATCTGGGCAAGAGAATCGTTCCCAAGATATCGATTCCTGCCAGGGATTTGGTCCCCTATTGCCTGTGCCTGTTTTGCATGCCTGCACGAATGATAGCACTGAGAAAGATCTCGTTGGGGAGGTGTTGCTGAAGACGGCCAAGATCTGGCTGGTTGTTTGCTACCACCAGATTGCCCGGAGCCCATCCCGTGCTCCAAAGTGTTCAGGCAGTGGGGTTTGCGCACTAAGTTCGTGGCATTCGGAACAGACTCTCAAAGAGAACCAGGGACAGGACACCGCCGTCAGAGGGCGTAGCGGGGCCAGGAACCATCCTGGTTGCGCCGGGCCGAGGATGTCGGTTTGCGCAGATCCTTGATCGTCTGCTGCACGCGGTCCGCTTCGGCCGTCTGGCCCAGTTGTTGATAGACCGAAACCAGCGTGAGCAGCACATCGGATCGCCGGGGCACCAGCAGCCGGACCTGGTTCAATTGCTGGAGCGCCTCTTCGAGACGCCGCCGCTGGATCGCCAGACTGACCAGGCTCAGGCGCGGGGCAAAGTTCCGAGGGTCCCACTCCACCGCCTGGCGAAAACAGCGCTCCGCCTCCTCCATCTCGCCACGGAGGAGATAGGTGTTCCCGAGCAAGTTCATCAGCTCGCTGTCCGGCTTATTCGCCAGGGCCCGGTTCAGATATCGGCCGGCGTCTTCGATCCGGCCGCTATTGATCAGGTCCAGGGCGTAATGATTCGAGAACATCGCGCGCGACGCCGGCATCTCGCTCAACTCCGGGTCGAGCTCCAGCACCCGCTCGAACGCCGCGACGGCCTGCTGCGGATTCTTGTCATTGTGATAGGCCACGCCTCGAAGCATCGAGCCATAGACCTCACCACCCGGGGCCCGATCGAGCTGCTCCGCCAGCTTCAGAAGTGGTTTCATGTCCTTCTGGGTCAGCAGGACGGCGGCGAGCCGTCGCATGGCGGTCACATTGCCGGGCGAGCGCGAGGATCTCTTGAAAGGCCGGGATCGCGTCGCTCGGGATGTGGCCCGCGCACCATACCGTAGGCGCGGATTTGAAGGTCGCTGAGCGACAGGTGGCCGGCGCGTGGAAGTAGGGCTCGGCCTGGTCGGCGTAATCGAGGCGACTCAGGCAACGCGCCGCCAGCAGGGCGGCTTCGCGGCTCCAGGGCTGCCGCTCCAGGTGGTCCAAGGCATGCTGGAGGCAGCCCGGCAGGTCCACCCGCGCATAGGCGCCGGGCCTCCTCCAGCGCGTTGGAACGCGTCAGGTTCCAGGCCGTCACCAGTAACAACCCGCTCAGGATCGAAACGAATAGCAGCGCGGAACCCCATCGCCTTGGGCCCGGCTTCGCGCGGCGTACATGCTCCATGGTAGAACTTGAGCCGAGGGGTAAGAGTCGGAATCGTGGCGCGTGGCGAGCAAAACGAATGCCTGGCTGGCCCGGTCTAGAGTGGTTCACGCTTGCGTTGCTCATACGAGCCCGATGCCAGCGAGTGCATGGTCTTCTCATACGAGCCCGAAGCGCCAGCGAGTGCATGGTCTTCTCATACGAGCCCGAAGCGCCAGCGAGTGCATGGTCTTCATACGAGCCCGAAGCGCCAGCGAGTGCGTTCCGGCGGGCACCAGCAACTCACTCGCTGGCGCTTCGGGCTGGTATGAGAAACGCCCCTCCGAGCCCGACGCGTCCGCTCGTGCATGGATCGTCCCTTATGAAATGCACTCGCAGGCGCTTCGGGCTCGTATCAGATCCCTGCGGTCATTGCATGCGCAACCCATAAGTTCAGCGCTCTAAACGGTTGAGTGACTCGCTACTCGCCACTCGCGAAATCGCAAAAGGACACGGCCGACCGGCCCTCGCGGGCGCTGATCGGCCGTATACGGCGGATGGCTCGGACATGACGAGGAGTGCCGAAGCCCTCGTCATCACGTCCGGAACGCGTGAATCAGTAAGCGTCCGACGAGATGACTTCGTTCCAGTCCGGGGTCGCGATGGCATAATACGGGATGTAGTTCACACTGCTCTTGACGAACCGAACCGAGCCATCCATGAACAGCATGTTGACTCCGCCCGGGTGGTTCGAGCTGGCGCCGACGCACGTGATCGTCCCGCGCGAGTCCTGCCCGATGTTGCTGTACTCGCAGGCAAGGCGATTGGGCGGGAGAGTGTGCGAATAGATGGACGTTCCACTCATGATCCACCATTCGCCCTTCCAGCCCCAGTTCTGGGAAGGATTCGCCAGGTTCACCTGGCAGGCCTGCATGAACTGGGCATCCGTCGAGTAGGTGTTGCGACCTTGGCTCCCGGGGAAGTTGTAAACCATTCCGAGGCCGTTCTTGCCCGGCAACGTGGCCGGGCCCTTGACCCACTCGCTGAAGATGACCGTGTTGCTCGTGCCGTCGACGAACGTGTTGAGGTTGACTTTGCGGACGGCGATACCATCCCAGGCCGATCCGAGGTAGCCAGGGCCATTCTCCTGCCAGTTCCCCGCGTTGCCGCTACCGGTCACCGGGGCATCGTTGATGCGCCGGTTCAGGCCGATGTTGGACGAATAATTGTGCGCCCCGTCCAGTCTTGGTTATCCCGTTGATGACGAACGTCTTGGACCCGCCCGGGGCCAGGTCCGAGGGACAAAGGAACGAGGCGATCTGCATGACGACGACGGTCATCTGGGGCATGCTCTCGGCGCCGCCGCTCCCCACGTCGATGGCGGCTCGGTCCGCGACCGGGCCGGTGTAGTCCGAATTCCAGCGGGAGCCGTAGTTCCAGTTGATCGCGTTGTAGGCCGTCGTCTGCTCGAGGTAGGGGAGCAAACGGGCGAGCTGGGAAAAGTTCTGACCGCACGCCGGGCTGCTGACCTGGATAGGGGGTCGACGCAGTTGGGCGGCACATTGACATTGGTGCTGACGTAATTGTGCATCGCCAGGCCAATCTGCTTGAGATTGTTGGTGCACTGAGAACGCCGCGCCGCCTCGCGCCGGCCTGCACGGCGGGCAGGAGCAGCGCAATCAAGACTGCAATGATGGCAATGACGACAAGCAGTTCAATCAGCGTGAAGCCCCGAAGTTTTCGGCTCATGTTGGACCTCTCGAATGAGGACAAAGGAACGGGAATGGGGCTGTCAAACCCCAAGAATATGGATAGATCGAGCACGACGGACCGAGCATCCGTAACCGGCATGCAAAATCCAAGCCGGCGTGCCAGCCTCACTGCTTCTTCTTTGCATTCTTGTCGAGTTTGGTGCCTTCGTAGGTGTTCTGCTTTCGTTGCTTGTCGTATTCTTCCCGAGTAGTGGGGCTGGAGGCGGGGGGCGTGCCCCCTGCGGCGCCCGCCGGCGGTGTGCCCGGTTCGAGGCCTTGACCGCGTCCGACTCGTTGTCAGTCCCACACCCAGTGAATCCCAGGATGAACACGCCCAGCAAAGCCAGGCCAAATCCGCGCATCAACGCCTTCACGGGTATCACTCTCCTGTAGCAAGGCTGGAGGATGAGGAAAAGGGAACGAAAAACGCCTTCTTCTCGCCGGGTTGAACGGATCGGCTGGGCCGGAAGCTGTTCCACCGACGATCCTCGACTGACTGGCATTGCCTTGCCCGTCGAACCGCGACGCACGCACCTCTCTCCAGAGCGACATAATCCAAACATCATGGACCGAGAATCGCCCCAAGGTTTCAACGAAAACTTGGGATGAGACGACCGAACTCCATCCAAGAAGGCGATCGCATGATGTTATGAGTGTACGATCGGGACGTAGCAGATCTCAAATGCTCTGTCAAAAGCCCTCGCACCATGCTATGATGTGGAACACGACCCCGCCGATGCACGACCGATCTCATCGAGGACACGGACTTACTGCCGACTTCTCGCCAGTCCTCTTCCCCGGGCACGCGGACGACCCCGCCTTACGCACCAACAACTCTATCTCTGAAGGGAAGAACCGATTACGAGCGACGAACCCCGAAATTGCCGAGACGATCTCGGCAAATTCCGGAAAACTTCATCCACGAAATGCCGTGTCAACCTAAACTTATACGTGCCCCGAAACCCTGTCAAGAGATATCTGGCAAAGTCGATATCTCCGAATTCTTTAAAACATCAATTATTACGAGCCAGCGAGGATGCACGATTCCGAGGGCGCACTCAATCGGCGATCGTCTTACGTCCGACTTCGGAACAAGACAATGGAATCGCCCATTCTCGGAACTGTAGCATATCCCTGAACACCCGGAGCGGCCCGTCGGCACTCGCGGCCCTGAGCGAGACCCGTCGCCCGCCGGAGCGGATGCGCTCTTCAGCCGGGGGAGATCGACGCCCTAAGCTTTCCGGGTTCCGCTCCAGGCGAGAACGTTTACGATTGAGTCGAACACCGGCGTCGGAATCGGCCACGTCCAAGCCCAAGGCAGCGAGTCGTGGCGCTATCACCGATGCACTCGCTGGCTTCGGGCTCGTAGGAGAAGCCGGCTCAGCCGGATCAACCCGGCATCCCAGTGGGACGTGCACCATCCGCGGCCCCAAGCCGCGAATCGCGATCGCCCGGCGGACGTCGAGCGCACCTCATTGGCTGAAGTTATTGTGGGCACCTACCAGGTACAACGGCCAAGGCGAAAAGTAGCGAATGCTGGGGATGGTGCGATATCGATCCTGACCGCTCGCCATTCGAACTCGATCCCGCCTTTCGGCCGGTGTACTCAAGAATGATCCCGGCGGCGAGCCCAGAAGACCAGGCCGGCGATGGCCGCCAGACCGGACAGGGAGGCACATGCACCGATGCGCACCGAGGGCCGGCTCGTAAGAGTAGACCAGTGTATGCTGTCCCGCGGGTGACAGCCGCGGCCCGCATCAGAAGATTGCGCGCAAGACGGTCGCCGGGCGAATCCGTCGATCGCCAGCCGCCAGCCGGGATCGTACGCGTCGGCCAGGACGACGATCCCCGGCCGACCGAGCCGGGCCTCGATCACCACCCGCGTCGGGGAATCGTACCGGACGGTCACGGATTCGGTCGCGTCGGCCGGTCCACCCCCGCTCCGCGGCCAGATGAAGGCGCAGCTCCGCCGGGTGGTCCGTTTCGACGTAGGCGGTCGTCCTCATGTCGTCGGAGGACGGATCGGCGGATCGGATCCGCGCGATGAGGGCGTCGCGAGGGGCGGGTTCCGACTCGTCGATCGAGCGGATCAACCGGCCGTCGGGATGCGGCGGTGGACGATCCAGGCGCGAGGGAATGCCCGCCGGTTCCGCCGGACCTGCACGTCCCTGGTCAGGAGCCACTCCTGGCGAGCGGGGAGCTGGGCCGGGTCTTCCATCGCGGCGATGTCGGGATAGATCAGATCGGTCTCGTCGAGAAACGCGGCGTAGCTGCGGTTGTCCCGGGCCCAGTTGCCGGGGTAGGCCGGGATGATGAAGTAACGGGCTCCCCAGAGGTCGAACGCGCCCCTGGGATAGTAGAGCACCCGCCGGCCCGGCTCGACTCCCAGCGCGGCCGCCGTCTGAGGATCCGCCGCCAGGAACGCCGGCCGGAACAGACGACGGTAGTCGGAACGCCCGGTGTCGCTCTCGTCCGCGAAGACGTAGCCGAGCCCGTGAATCAAGCCGAAGCCGGGCTGGAGGGTGTCGATCTCCCAGTCGACCAGCTCGCGCAGCCGGTTCGTCGATGATTTCTCGCGTCCAGCCGATCGGGACCCACGACGGCAGCCGGTGGATCCGGAACGGCCCGGGACTCGGGTCGGCCCGTTCGGCCTCACGAATGGCCCGAACGACCGCGGACTCCTCGGTCGAAGTCCCGACCTGAGGGATCGCAATCACCAGGGGAGCATTGGCCACGGCCAGGTCGACCACCAGGAGTGCGATGGCGGCCAGCCCGGCCAGGCCGACCCGGCGTGCGGACGCAGGCGAGGACGATGAGGCTCAGCGCCAGGGCGATCGCCCCGTGACCCAGGCCGCGGAGCAATTCGCCGACCGCCGCCGGGGCATCGAGCGGGCCGAAGACGGCGTGGGTCAGCTCCCGCGCCGCGATCGCGGCGACGAGCCGGTCGCGCAGCCCCGCGACGCCCGCCAGAGCACATCGCGGTGACGGCGAGCAGCCCGATCGCGATCGGCGATGGTCCGGCGGCGGCCGACGCCGGCCGCGACCCGGTCCCAGCCGGCCCCGGCCAGCACCGACAGGCCCAGGGCCGTGAAGACCAGCAGCTTGAACGGGAAGCGGAAGAGGCGGAGGGCCGGCAGAGCGGTCGCGAGCAGGCCGTAGAAGCTGCCGTCGCCGGCCGAGGGGGACGGCGTCCGCGGCCGACCATCGAGCCGGCACCGGCGAATTCGCCCAGGCTCGCCCAGAAGCTCAGCAGGGCCACGGCGGTCATCCAGGCCCGCCAGGGAGGACCGCCCCGGAAACCCGCGGCGCCGAGGGCCAGTACCATGCGGCAACGCACCGGCGTAGAGGGACAGATGGCGAGGGCCGCGCCCCGCCCGTCGGGGGCAGGATCGGCATCCAGTAATGATTCCCGGCCGTGAAGGTCCCGAAGACGTTCGGCCAGATCCACTCGACGATCCGGTAGGGGAGCAGGCTGGAATCGTAGAGGTCTTCCGGCCGGGCCGCCGCCCAGCGCAGGCTCGCCGCGATGTGCTCGAGCACCGGAAGCACCTGGACCGCCGCCAGCAGGAGTGCGAGGGTTCCCGGCGATCGTCAGGCCCAGGAACATGGCCGCGAGCCGGGCGCGATGCCGGCTCCGACGGCTCAACGCGTACGCGACGATGCCGAGCACCCAGGCCGACGCCACCACCGCCGGCCCCGTTCGACCGCCCGAGCCGTGGAACCACGGCAACAGCGCCGGCCCCGCCCAGATCCAGCCGACCGCGACCACGAGCCAGCCCCAATGCCCATGAGCCGGGCCGGGCCGGAGAGCCGTCCTCCGGCCCTTGCCAGGGCCAGGGCATAGCCCGCGGCACAGAGCACCGTGAGGTAGGCCACCTCCGGGTCGCCGCCCAGGACCTGCATCGCCAGGACCAGGGCCAGCTCCACCAGGGCCGATCGCCGACCCATGCCGCAGCCAGCCGTCGGCGGCCCGGATGCCCAGCGGCAACCAGGCCGCCCCCACCAGGTAGATGATGTTGAAGTAATCCGAGAGCACCACCCCGCCGAAGGCGTAGGACAGGCCGGCCAGAGTCGCGCCGGTCCAGCTCACGCCCCAGCCGCGCATCAGGGCCAACATCGCCCAGAACGCCAGCACCTCGTGCCCGACCGTGTAGAGCCGGACGCCCCAGCCATAAGGGACCAGCGCGAAGAGGACCTTGCCAGGGTAGAGGACCGCCGCCATCGGACTGCCGAGCATCGGCGTCCCGCCGTTCTCACCCGGCTCCCAGAGCGGCAGCCGGCCCGCCGACCACTCCTGTTGCACCCGCCAGTAGAGCGGATAATAGAAGTGCGCCGAGTCCCGGAAGGCGAATTGGCCGCCGCCGAACAGGACCCCGCCATAGCAGGCAACGACGAGGGCCGTCAGGCAGGCCAGGCTCAGACCAGGCCCCGGACGAGTCCAAGCCATCGCCCCGCGCACGAATCGAGCCATTCTTCCCGGCATGCCTGGCGCCTCTCCCGGACCATCCTCCGCCACGAAGACCGGCAGGCCCGTGCCCCCTCCACGGATCATACGGCTTGCGGCTCGGATACTCTATATAAATCCTCGTAACAGGGAACGTGAGTGACTCCGGGGTGACATGATGAGAAGCGTGCCGAGACTGGGCGGATTTCGCCCCGAAGGGGCAGTCACAAATCAGCCCGGGGCATCGCCCCGGGAACAGAAGCACCCCACCCGTGGCAAGCCCTGAAAGGGCGGCACAGGCGAAGCTCCTGGCCCGGTTTGTGTCGCCCTTTCAGGGCTCGGTTTGAGGTGGTCGTCGCGTCCCCGGGGCGTTGCCCCGGGCTGGTATGTTGCGGCCCCTTCGGGGCGAGAGAAAGCCGCATCCGACCCCACCTCTCATCTTCACTTTCCCTGTTGGATGGAGTTATTTAGGCGGGTATGTGCCTTCCACATCCTTCCCGAGCTGACCAGGGAGCCTCCCGGCCGTGGCCCGTCATTTCCGTTCGTTCGACGGCTTTTCCGCAGCCGTTATCGGTAAGTGTGGCGCCGGGCCGTCTTCAACGAGGGATTTGAGGCCCTGCCGGAAATCCTTCAGGTAGGCTTTTTCGACCTCGATCGTGCCGGGGTTATCGGTGAGCAAGTCGAGCAGCATCCGTCGGAAGGGTTGCACCCCCTGGCTGCCGCGCGTCGAGCCCATGAGGTTGTCCATCTCGAAGGGATCGATTCTCAGGTCGTAGAGTTGCTCGGCCCCCATGCCGTCGCGGATGTAATGCTGGCCCGAGGCCACCAGGGACATCTGGAACCCAGGGTGCCCCCGGCCGCGCCATGGTAAGGTTGGAACGCGGCCGCGTTGGCCTGCTCCGAGAAAGCGGGAGTGGTGGGGGGAGGCACTCGCCCGGCTGCCAACCCCCAGTCCACCGCCCACGAGCGGCCCGGGAACGGTGAGCCGGCCGAGAGACCCAGCCGATCGACGACGGTTGCCGGCAGGTCGCGCAGGCTGACGGGGTTGTTGACCACCTGGCCCACCGGCACCGACGGAGAGAGGATCACCAGCGGGACGCCGATCTCGTCGAGGTTGACGCTCGAAGAATGGCCCAGGATGCCATGATCGCCGAACGCTTCGCCATGGTCCGAGGTGATGATCACCTCCGTGTTCTCCAGAAGCCCCTGGCGCTTGAGCTCGTCGAGCAATTGACCGAGTTGTTCATCGAGAAACGCGATGCAATCGTCGTAGCAGTCGTGGGCCATCAGGATGTCCCGTTTCTGGACCGGCTCGTCGTCCGGCGCGTCAAAACTGAAGAGCCGGTGGTAATCCCGCGGGGTCCTGGGCCGGATCCCGAATCGGCCCTCATAGCCCGACGGGGGTACGTACGGGTCGTGGGCGTCGTAGTAGTTCAGGAAGGCGAAGAAGGGACGATCCGGCCGCCGCCGGCTCAGCCAGTCGAGGAAGGACTGGTTGAGAGCGCGCGCACCGACGGATTGGAGGTCGATCCACTTCTGGTCGTAATAATCGCCACGACTGAGGAGGTCCTTGAGGATCCAATTCCCGGCGACCGTGCGACTGAGGAGGGCCCGGGTGTCAGCGCGTAATCCTCGAAATGGGCGAAGCCCCGATCCAGCCCGGTCTCATAACTGCAATGGCGCGTGTTCGCCGAGAACCCGGCGGTCTGATAGCCCCGCGCGGCCAGGTACTCGGCCAGGGTCGGATCCGGGGCGTCGAGTACGTAATTCCACTGGGTATTGAGCCGGAACGGCCACTGGCCGGTGAAGAACGAGCTATGCGAGGGGTACGTCCACGGCGCCGGCGCAGGGCGCGGTCGTACCGGACGCCGTGCCGTGCCCACCGGGTCAGATTGGGGGTAGTGTCCCGGCCATAGCCGTGGAGGCTCAGGCTGTAGGCGCGAACCGTATCCCAGACGATCAGCACGACGTTCCGGGCGCCCGAGGGCGCGGGCGGCAATTTCACCACCGTGCGGTATTCCTTCAGCGTCTGCCAACCCGACGAAAGGGCCGCGAGCACAATCAGCAGGCCGGCGAGCCCCGCCAGAGTATAACGCGCTTGCCGCGGCTTCAGGCCGGCGGCAACCGCATTGCTAACCACCCGACCCAGCCCGGCGGCCAGGAGGAGGCTGCCCGCGGCGTAGAGCGGCAACCTCAACAGTGCCGACCAGATCGCGAGCGTCGCGAACAGCCACAAAACGACGCGCGGCGAGATCGGTCGCGGACGAAGCCGATTCACGACCGCGACCATCAACCCGGGGACCATCAACAGGACGGCGTGGCCCACCGGGACGGTCCAGAGGAAATCCCGCCCGGTTCGAATGTACCCCTCTTTATCCCAGCAAACTTTCTTGAAGAGCATGATGCCCAGATCGAGATAGCCCGCGCAGAGGCCAAATGAAAGCGCCAGCAGAACTACGGCCGTCGGGGACAGCGAGATCCGGCGCGCGGGGGGAATCGGGCGGGGGAGGGTGGACATTGCGAATTCTCCCGATGTGGACGCCGGGTTCACCCTCGACGGGATACCATGACAAGTCGGCTCCTGGGCCAGGATTGGTGGGCGCTGCCGCGATCCTCCACGGAGCGTCGATTATCTCACAGGATCGACCAGGGAGCCAGCCATCATGGCAGGTCGGGAGGTAGGTGAATGAACCAACATCCAGGGTTCCGCATGGAGGAAGGCCGTCATCCTCGCCGAGGCCGGGACGTTCAATTCCACGATCCGCTCGTGGATTCGTTGACAGGGCCGGCCGGAAGCTGGCTAATGGAAATGGAATTCATCGGGGAGGGCGTGCAGGATGAGTCGGCGAATCTTTGTGGGCATTCTCGAGCTCTTGGTCCTGGGGTTGCTGGCCCTGGGCGGATGGAGGTTCCTCGGAAATCGGCCAGGACCGTCTCCCGACAACCGGCCCACCCGCTCGGAATCTCAGACCGGCGGATTGTCGCGCCCCGCCGATGGGCGGCCCGGGCCGTTCTCCCCGGGAGTGAATTACCGGCCGTTCCAGGAGGAGGTGGACAGCAGCGGCTACAGCAGCATCCGATTCATCATCAAGCCATGGAAGCCCGACGCCTCTCTGGAAGAGATCCGTGAACGATGGCAGGGTGCGGCTCAGCGGAGCATCGAAGTCGTTGATCGGCAACTCGCCGATCCCAAACGAACCAGGGACGCCGAGATCGCGCTCCGGTATCTGAAGGCCGCCCTCATGAATTGCGACGGACAGCCCGCGGGTGCGTACAAAGTCCTGGAGCAGTTGCGCTCGATTGTCGAAGGCGACGACAAACTGGCGCAAACGGCCATGGGCACCGTGATTTACCAGCAGGGTGTGACCGCGCTGCGACGCGCGGAGAATGACAATTGCATCCTGTGTCGAGGCGAGAGTTCCTGTATCTTTCCGATCTCGCCCGCGGCCATTCACACCAATCCCACCGGTTCCCGGCTGGCGATCCGCCACTTCACCGAGTATCTCGATCAATTCCCCCACGACCTCGAAACCCGATGGCTGCTCAATCTGGCCCACATGACCCTGGGTGAGTACCCCGACAAGGTCGATCCCAGGTTCCGGCTCAACCTGGATCGATTTATCAAGTCCGAGTTCGATATCGGTGCGTTCCGCGAGGTCAGCCAACTGGTTGGGCTCGAGCGGCTCAACGTGTCCGGCGGCGCGATCATGGACGATTTCGACAACGACGGCCTGCTGGATCTTGTCGTGACCAGCTCCGACCCGTGCGAGAACATGGCGTACTTCCGCAATCGAGGCGATTCAACTTTCGAGGACCGGACCCGAGAGGCCGGCCTGATTGGCCAGCTCGGGGGGCTGGTTTGTTATCAGGCCGACTTCGATAACGACGGCCGCCTGGACATCTTTATCCGCGCGGGGCCTGGCACGATCGGCCGATGCGGCCGACCCTCTTGCGAAATCGAGGCGACGGCGGGTTCACCGACGTGACTCAGGCCGCTGGGCTACTCGATCCGGTCAATTCCAACGCCGCGGCCTGGGCCGACTTCGACAACAACGGCTGGGTCGATCTGTTCGTCGGCTGCGAGCGCCAGCTCAACCGGCTATACCGCAACAAGGGGGATGGCACCTTCGAAGAGATCGCGGCCAAGGCGGGACTCGGCTGCGATCCGGCACGCTGGTGCAAGGGTTGCACCTGGATCGATTTCGATAATGACGGATTCCCCGACTTGTTCCTCAATAATCTCAACGACGCCGGTCGTCTGTATCGCAACAATCGCGACGGTCATTTCATCGAGGTGACGACGGCCATGGGAATCGATGGCCCCAAGGTCGGGTTCTCCTGCTGGTCGTGGGATTATGACAATGACGGCTGGCTCGACATCTTCGCCACATCCTTTGAGCGCACGGTCCCCGACGTGGTCCTTGGCCTCATGGGCTGGCCGCACAGCGGGTCTTCCAGCAGGCTGTTCCGAAATCGAGAGGGCAAGGGGTTCCAGGACATGACCGCGGAAGCCGGGCTGGACATGGTCTTCGCCACCATGGGGAGCAACTATGGGGATTTCGACAACGACGGCTTCCTCGACATCTACCTGGGCACGGGCGCCGCCGAACCTCGGCTTCCTGGTGCCCAACCGGATGTTCAAGAACGTTGAGGGCCGGCGGTTCGCCGACATCTCGTCATCCTCGCGGACCGGGCACCTCCAGAAGGGCCACGGCGTGGCCTGCGGCGACTGGGACAGCGATGGTGATGTCAACATCTTCATCGAGACCGGCGGGGCCGTGACCGGCGACAAGTATCACAATCTCCTCTTCCAGAATCCTGGTCAGGGCAACCACTGGCTGACGTTGAAGCTCGTCGGCAAGAAGACCAACCGAGCGGCGATCGGGGCCCGGATCAAAGTCGTCACGGCCGGCGATCGGTCGATGACGGTGCGCCGAGAGGTCTCCTCGGGCAGCAGCTTCGGGGCCAACCCCCTCCAGCAGACGATCGGCCTGTCCCGATCCGACCGGATCGCGCTCCTGGAGATCCAATGGCCGGCCAGCGGCACGACGCAGGTCTTCCGCGACATCGCGGCCGACCAGGCCATCGAGGTGACGGAGTTTGCCGAGAGCTACCGGCCACTCGACTGGAAGCCGCTCCCCCAGCCGCATTGAGGGCGGGCGGTAATGTGGCGAGACCGGCGAGAAGCGGAGAGTCTCCGCGAGCCGCTCGGCTCATCGAATCGGCCAGGCTCGGAGGGGCGTTCGATCCGACAGGCTCGATGGCGAGAGGTAGCTCCCATGGATGCGATGAGGTGGAACCGGCTGTTTTGCGCCGCGGTGGCGTTCCTGCTCGTCAACGGCGGTTGTCACAAGGAGCGGGATCGCTCGACTCCCGCCCAGTCGGTCGTGAACTCCGGGCCGTTGCGTTTCCGCTCCCAGGAGCTGCCGTTCCGCTACGAGCGGGGCGAGACGGGCTCGGCCTGGCCCGTCGAGACGACCGGCGGTGGCGTCGGCCTGCTGGATTACGACAACGACGGCTGGCTCGACCTCTTTTTCGCCCAGGGGGGGGCCTTGCCGGCGGGCAAGACGGCCGGCGGGCCACCGTCGGCTGACGTCTTGTTGAGGAACCTGGGCGACGGCCGTTTCGAAGATGTGTCGTCTCGGGCTGGGCTGACCCCCAAGGGTTACGGACAGGGAGTGGCCGTGGCGGATTACGACGGTGATGGCGACCCAGACGTCTACGTGACGCGATACGGCCGCAATACCCTCTGGCGCAACGATCGGGGCGGTTTCACCGACGTCACGACCGAAGCCGGGGTCGGCTGCGGCCTCTGGAGCCTGGGCGCGGCCTTCGCCGATTACGACGGCGACGGCGATCTCGACCTGTTCGTCGCCACCTATTTTACCTTCGACCCGGCCAAGGCGCCGTTCCACCACGATCCTGTGACCCGGAAGGCGGACTACGGTATGCCGGCCAGTTTCCCGGGTCAGCCCGACGTGCTCTACCGCAACGAGGGAAACGGCCGCTTCACCGACGTCACCGCCCTGGCAGGAGTCGCGGGCAACGGGCGCGGATGGGGGTCCTGGCATCCGACGTCAACGGCGACGGCCGCATCGACTTCCTGGTTGCGAACGACATGATGCACAACTGCGCTCTGGTGCAACCGGGGCGACGGCACCTTCGAGGACCGCGCCGAGGTGCTCGGCGTGGCGGTCAATGGCGACGGGCATGCCGAGGCCAACATGGGGATCGCCTTCGGAGACAGCGACGATGACACCCTGCCCGACATCATGATCACCCACTTCTGGGGCGAGCACGATGCACTCTGGCGCGCGGAGGAGACGGGGCAACTCGCTTTTATCAGGACCAGACCAACGAGGCGGGCCTGGCGGCCGACACGCATATCCTGACGGGCTGGGGGACGTGCTTCGCGGACTTCGACCTCGACGGCCGGCTCGACCTGGTCGCCGCCAACGGCCATATCCGCCGCGAGCGGGTCCTTCGGTACCCCTACGAGAACCCGCCGATCCTCTGGCGGAACGCCGGCGCCGGCCGGTTCGCGAACGTGACCGACGGGGCCGGCGATTATTTCCGGACCCTGCACATCGGCCGCGGGCTGGCCTGCGGCGATCTCGACGACGACGGTGACCTCGACCTCGTCATCGTCCATCACCACGCCCCGAGCGTCATCCTCTGGAACGACACGCCCCGCCGCGGCAACTGGCTGATCGTCAAGCTGAAAGGGCGCGCTCCCAATCGAGACGCGATCGGCACCCAGCTCACCGCGCTGGTCGGCCCCCGAACGATCGTCCGTAGCGTTGACGGTGGCGGCAGCTACATCTCCGCCAGCGACCCGCGCGTTCACTTGGGGCTGGGCGAGGCCTCGGTCGTCAACCGCCTGGATGTCCGCTGGCCCTCGGGACGTGTCGAGAGCCGATCGAACCTGCCAGTGAACTCGGTGGTCGAGTGGGCCGAGGGCGAATGATCGCCGGCCGTGAGCGCCCGCGATTGACCCCCCTGCGGCGGCTGCGGGATAATCGGGCTGGTGCTGACGACCGCCAAAGCTGCAAACAAGCTGAGGAGGGGTGCAGCGTGTCTACCGAACTTGGACAGAGAACCGAGCAGCAACCCGACACACGGGCCGACCTGGCCCGCCAACTCCTGGCCCGTGTGGACCGGCTCGCGACTCGACTGGGCGACGTGTCGCTGGCCGCCGAGATTCAGCTCCTGAAGCGGGAACTCGTCCGCGGGCACTCCATCTTGTCGGCCCGCCCCGAGGACAACAATTTCCTCTCCGTCATCACGCTCGTCGAGGCGGCCATGGCGTCCTTGACCTGGAAGGGGTACACACCTGGGGTGCTCGAGAGCCTACGGGGCGTCTTCTCCGCCGCGGGGCGCGAGGGGGAGTTCACTTTCGAGGAGTACGACGCCATCCGCAGGCACTTCAAGGCGTCAGGCATCCCGTCCGGGCCGACCATCGACCTGGCCGCGCCCGACATGGAATAGGACAAGGATGGCCCGAAAGCGTAGCACTGACCACTTCCTGCTCGGAAGACGTAAGGGGGACATAGCGCAGAAGGCGTAAAGGGAGACATAGTGCCGAAGCGAGGACCCTAGAGCAGATGGGATAATCAAATGTTCAAAATTCGTTTATCATTTTTCGTATCCGCTATGTCCCCCTTTTCGTGTCTCGTTCCACCGGGCGGACGATGGCTCGACGGATCGCAGGGAACCAGGAGTCATGAATCCATTGCAGGTCATCGAAAGGCGTGACTCGGCAGGTTTGCCAGCCTGCCTCTTGAAGGACCAATTCCATACCAATCGCACCAAAATGATTTGTCGAATGGATAATCACACTACAGACTGGTTCATGACCCGCCAGGTACTCCGCCGCCTCTCGCCCAGTACCCGGATCGTAGGTCTTCCCCGCGGCATCTACCTTCAATTCTAGATCATGATCTAATGATAATGCAATCACTTCGTTTAGATGGTCCTCCAAATATTTTTTCAGTTCAACCGCCGAATCAAAAAACTTATGCTCGAACTGATAAAATCGATCGGCCAAGCGATCGCGCATTGCCTCCACTCGTCGTTGGTCGTCTTCAAGAACCACGATTTTCATCGGCATAATCCACAACCCTCGTTCGCCAAATTAAACCGATCTCATCGCAACGTGACAGGACGAGACCCATCCGGGGGAAAGAATCGAACGGCACCAGGCTTGATCGTCAGTCCTTGACGCTCAATCTGGGTTGCCGTTTCCAGTAACCCTGCCCTGCTCTTGAATCGGAACGTGCCTGATAGATTAGTTAAATCAATGACTGTGCCACTTGTAATGGACAAATCTCCCGCGTATGAAGCCGGCTGCGCGCCACCAGCGCCTTTGGATGCAAATGTGCCCCGTCGGGTACGACGTGGACAGTCCCATTTGCATCTCGGACATAGACATATCCACCGTCTGGAGTTTTGCCACTAATTGGAGTGCTTCTGGGATCTCTCGGATAAGGAGTTTTATCCAACGGCGCCTTAGTTTTCAAGGGCTGCTTCGAGTGCGAAAAATGGGGACATAGGCGTGCGAATAAGAGGGAATAGCACCACTCCATTGAGAGCTACCACGACTGGGCCTGGGACGGGCCCCCGCACCATCCGGCACTTGTTCGCAGGCCACGGACCACGATTCAACGACATCGACTTTAGCACGGACGACTTGCAGTACGCAAGCCGGCACGGCCATGGAGACCGGCACGTTCGTGGGCTCGTCAGCGGAAACCCCAGGTCGGCCGCTCGGAAGACTCCAACACGCCTGGCTGGCCGCGGGTCGCCTCCTCGGCGCGCTCGACCTCCGCAAAGGGATAGACGCGGAGGATATCCACCCCCTGGCGGCGGATTGCGAAGATCGGGTGGCCATTCCGTTCCAGCCACCAATCCAGGGGGGTATAAATGCCCCGGTTGCGCTGGAGGACGTAGTCCGCATGGGTCGTCGGGTCCAGCTTCGCGACCCTCACGCCCTCGGGGAACTCGCCCCAGTTGCGGAGGATCATGATGTTCAACAGGCCCATCGGGAAGGACAACTCCACAGGCCCGCTCCGCGATCGTTGTCGCACCCAGGTGTAGAATTCGGGGCCCAGGGTATCCCAGTAATAGGTCTCTTCGAAGCCGAGCCGTTCGGCACCGGGCAGACCACCCACGGCGAGGTTGTAATACGAGAGGTTGTACGGATAAGTCTCCGCAATGCCGAGCAGGCACTCCCCGATGGCCAGGCCGGCGACGACCGGCGCGACCAGAACCAGCCGCCCCGACCTCATCCGATCGGCCAGCCAGCCCACGCCGATCCCGGCCAGGACCGACAGGCTGGCGAGGCTCGGCAACAGGAGCCGCTCGACGTCGTGGCCCGGCGCGTTGGGCAAGGCGCGGACAATCATCAGGATCGACCAGCTCAGGGGCCAGATCACGTCCTCGCGGGCGGTCCGCAAACGGGCCAAGGTCGTGGCGATGCCGGCCATCCCCAGGACCACGATCAGGACGGGGGTCGTGATCGCAGTCAGGACCATCGTGTTGTGCCAGGGCAGCGCGAAGCGATACACCGTGCCGAGATAGAGCGACGTGACCGGGACCGAGTCCGCGCGCGTGAGGTTCGAGACGAGGAACCGTTCAAGGCCCGCGATCGGTCTCGACCACCAGGGGGGCTGGATGGCATAGAGCGTCAGGGCGGCCAGCGGGACTCCCAGGGCCAGGGCCAGCGTCGCGGGCAAACCGGGAGGCAACGGAGGCGGCGGCCCGGTGACCCAAGGCCGGCCGTGAAGGCTGAAGTGGCGGAACAGCCGCCGAACCAGCGGTGTCCCCTCGTAGATGGTCCACCAGCCCAGCGGAGGCACCACCGCGAACCAGCCGGTGAACTTCGTGCCGGCCGCCAGCCCGAGCAGGATGCCGAAGGGGACGATCCATCGGGCCGAGCCCAGACTCTTGACGAATGCGATCTGCGCCAGGATCCAGAGGCAGGTGACCGGCATGTCGTAGTGGGCATAGTGGGCGTGCGCCAGGTTCCGGGGCAGCAGGACCAGGCCCAGGCGCGGCCGTCATCCCCGCGAGCCGGCCATGCCGTCTCGACAGGAACAAATAGACCAACCCTGACGTGGCCGCGGTCAAGGCCATCGGGCCGAACGCGATAGGACGTGAGCGGATCCAGCCACCCCCGCACCAACCACCAGCCCGCTACTCCGAGCAAGGCATAGAACGGCGGGTGTCCGTCGGGCTCCTTGCGGCTGAACTTCCAGAAATGCTCCAGCGCCGCCGGCCGGAAATAATCCGAGCGATTCAATCCCGGCGCCGGCTCGGCCACTCCGGCGAACCATTGTGCCAGCGTCATATCGCGGTCGATGGTGAAGCCTTCGTCGAAGGTCATCGCGTATTCGCGGCTGGTGCCCACGAGCCCCGACAGCACGGCCGCCGCGATCAACAGCGCGATGAACGCGTCGACGAGGCTCGCGGACCGAGAACGCGAATCCATATTCTGAATCTCTGATGGTTCGCCGAGAGGGGATGACCTGGCCAGCATAGTCGGCGACTGTCAACCCGTCAATCACGGCAGCGGCGACGGCGTAGGATGCGCCAGGCGAGCAAAGACGCTTTCCAGACGGCGACGAACCATCTAGAATCGGCTATGACGTAGAAGCTGATACAGATTAAGGATACGCTTCATGAGCACGACCACTCTCGGCGGATCGGAGGGTTTCTTCGAGATCGGCCCAGGCCCGGGTGGTCCGGCCGAGGCTCCGCCCGCTGGATGTCCTGATCCTGTCGGCCTGGTGCGGCCTGGCCGGCGGCCTGCTCGAGGTCGGCGCCCGCGTCGTCTGCAAGAGCCTGATCGCCACCAACCGACTCTACTTGATGAGCCGGCACTTCGTCTGGCTGACCCCGCTCTCGAACCTGATCTTCTTCGCGGTCCTGGGATTGTTCCTGGCCTTGGCGGCGAAGCTCTGGCCCCGATTCGGCGGATGGACCGCGCCTCGGCTCATCGGTCTCCTGGCGATCCTGCCCGTGCTCGTCGTGATGGTCCCGCAGATCTATCCGCTGGCCTGGGCGATCCTGGCGCTGGGGATTGCGATCCGCCTGGCCGCGCTCCTCGAGCGGCATGCGACCGGGTTGCGCCGGCGGCTCCTCCTCAGTTTTCCCGGCTTGCTCGCCATCGTCCTGATCCTGGCTGGCTGGGACATCGGTGGCCAATGGCTAGCCGAGCGGCGCGAGGCTGGCCGACCGTTGCCGCCCGGCGATCCGCCGAACGTCCTGTTGATCACGCTGGATACCGTGCGGGCCGACCATCTGAGCCTTTACGGCTATCGACGACCCACGTCTCCGGTGCTCGAACGACTGGCCAGGTGGGGCGTCCGCTTCGACGCGGCACGGGCGTCGGCCCCCTGGACTCTCCCCTCGCACGCGACCATGTTCACCGGTCGCTGGCATCACGAGCTGAGCGTCAACTGGATGACGCCGCTCGACGGCAAACGCCCGACCCTGGCCGAATACCTTGGGGCTCACGGCTATGCGACGGCGGGATTTGTCGCCAATACACTCTCTTGCTCGTACGACACCGGCTTGAGCCGGGGATTCACCCACTACGAGGATTATCTCCTCGAAAAGCTCGTGCCCTTCCGGACGGCCTGGCTCGTCGATCATTTCTTGCAGGTCGTCTCCGATGTTGGGGTGTTCGTGGGCCGCACCTTCGATATCGGCCCCTTCCGCCCCTTGCATGGATCGTGGTTTTCCTCGCTTTTCGTCAGCGAGCCGAGGAAGGATGCCGGATCGATCAACCTCGCCTTCGTGGACTGGTTATCGCGACGGCGCCAGCCCGATCGGCCCTTCTTCGCCTTCCTCAATTACTATGATGCTCACGCACCCTACGTGCTCCCCGAGGGTGCCGGCTACCGATTCGGGCTGAAGCCGCGAAGGGCCGCCGATTTGATTTTCCTCATGGAAGAATGGGAGACGATCGACAAGCGGAATGTGCGCCCGGTGTATCTCCAGCTCGCACGGGATTCCTACGACAACTGCCTGGCTGTACCTGGACGAGCGACTGGGCGAATTGCTCGAGGGATTACGTCGCAGCGGCGTCCTCGATCGGACGTTGGTCATCGTGACCGCCGATCATGGTGAAGGGATGGGGGAACACGATCTCTTCAACCATGGCGAGAGCCTCTACCGCCCGGAGATCCGCGTGCCGCTCCTGATCGTGTCGCCCGCCGATCAGCGGGGCACGGGGGTGGTGCGCGAGACGGTGAGCCTCCGCGATCTGCCGGCGACGATCCTCGACATCGTTGGCTTGGAGAAGGGCTCGCCCTTCCCGGGCCAGTCGCTGGCGCACTTCTGGCGTGATCCTTCGCCGAAGACGGGCTCGGTCACCGTCGACGGAGTGATCTCCGAACTGCCGACGCCCAACCCGTCCGATCCGAATCATGGCCGGTCGCCTGCCCACCGGGGCCCGCTGGTCTCCCTGGCCGAAGGCGATTTCGTCTACATCCGCAACCAGGGCGATGGGACCGAGGAACTCTACAACGAGCGTGAGGATCCGGGCGAGGTGCGGGACCTCAGCCGGGTCGAGGCCATGCAACCCGTCCTGGAGCGCCTCCGCCGTCGTCTCGATCAGTCGGAGTAGAGCCTGGCTCCCCTGGAATCTCGGCTCGGTGCGTGTCTTATCAAATACCATTTGACCCATCCTCGATTCCAAGATTGATGTTTGCGAGATCTGGAACAAACCCGCGCAACGCTCCGCGGTGGGCGATGCCGCCTCAGAATCGAACGAGCCGGGAGCCCACTACGTAGACGTAGACCAGCAGCGTCACTATTATGGTCGCGTTGAAGGGGGTTGGCGGCGCAGTTCCTGAACGCAATACTGGTCGCGGGAGTGAGGTCGGACTGGGAGATGAGATCGCGGAGGAAGAAGATCAAGTCGTCTTCGGAGAGGGCCTCCCGCGGCGAGATCGCGTCGTGGCCGTTCTGCTGAGGGTCCTCGGCACGGTAGTTCTTGCGTCGGGCGTCCATGATTCGGCTCCCCGATGAAGTATCAAAGGCGGTGGGAAGGACGGAAACTGGCATTGTCCCCGAACTGACTCCGTCTGTACACATGGCTCATCCGCAGTGACGCGGGTCGAGATACTCAGACACTTTCCTGAAAATCGCAGACAGTGGGACGATTTCTACGAACGGCGGGGTTCCCCGCGCGCCCAATCAAATCGTTGAGCGCTCTAGCCATCGGTAGACGGCCTCGCCGGGCGGTTCGCCAATCCCTACGCGCGGAACGGCCTAACGAATCGAGGTACACCCATGAGACAGCGATCTCGCCGCAAGAACTACCTCCGCAACGCCGAACACCTGGAGCCCAGAATCGTCCTGAACGGAGCGATCGGCGTCAATCTCGACTTCAATGAGTCCTACAACAACGACCCGATCTGGACCGATCTGCATAACCTCGCCGAGTCATCATGGGCAGCGCTACCCCCCAACACCTCCGTCTCTCTGACCGCCGACGACTATCCGCTCGTCAATGCCTCGATCTCCTTCAACCTGGACAACTACCCTGACGGGGACTACGGGTTCAGCTACACCGGCGCGGGGACCGCCACGTTCTCCGGAGTCGGTCAACTGGCCGCCCCTGCCACGGTCGCTAACGGAGTGACCACCGGCACGATCGTCGTCAACCATGAGACCGTGAGCACTAACAACCTGACGATGACGGTCACCAACGTCAACCCGTCCGAGCCCATGGACAACTTGCACATCATGATGCCCGGCTATGGGAATGGGACCACTCCTGAGCCGATGTTTACCCCCACGTTCCTCCAGGCGCTCGAGCCGTTCTCGGACATCCGATTCATGAACTGGGGCATGACCAACAATTCGACGCTCTCCAACTGGTCGAATCGCGTGTCCCCCACGGCCTTGATCACCGACGGCTCGGGCGGCGTCCCCTACGAGGACATGATCGAGCTCTGCAACGAGGCGCAGAAGGACATGTGGATCAACGTCCCCGCCCTGGCCACACCGGCCTTCGTCCAGGATCTGGCTCAGCTCATCGACGCCGATCTGGACCCGAACCTCAATGTCTACGTGGAGTACAGCAATGAGACCTGGAATTATGATTTCGCCCAGTTTGGGCAGATTCTCACCGCCGCGGAGGCCAACCCGCTGGTGACCCAGACCCCGAATCAATCGATGATGGTGGCGCAGCAAAGCGCCTACGAGGAGGTCTCGATTGCCAAGAGCTTCGACCAGGTCTTCGGGGCGCAGAGCCGCGGGTGCGGCCGATCATGGCGGGGCAGGCGTCCTCGCCGACAGTCGCGAGCTGGGAACTCCAGTTCATCCAGCAGAATTACGGGCCACCGTCGCAGTTCATCTACGCGTCGGCCGTGGCCCCTTACATCGGGCTCGCCCAGCAGTGACGATTCGTCGGTACTCACGATGAGCCAGCTCTTCGCCGACATCAACCAGTACATGACCAGCGACTACATGTCGTTGTTGCAGTCTGACGTCGCCGTCGCCCAGCAGTACGGCGTCCAACTGGTTGCCTATGAGGGCGGACAGAGCCTGCCGGGCAACGGCCTCAACTCCAACCTCATGCTCGCGGCACAGTCCGACCCGCAGATGTACAATTTATACGTGACCATGATGGAGGACTGGCAGGCGGTTGGCGGGGGACTCTTCAACGCGTACCAACTCACCGGGTACGGCAGCCAATTCGGTTTCTGGGGGATGCTCCCCACCGTGCTGGCACCCGGGAGCCAGAAGTTCGACGCCCTGATCTCGATGCTCGCGCCCGCGGGGGACGCCAATCTCGACGGGATTGTCGACTACGGCGATTTCCAGAGCCTGGAGGCCAACTACGGCACCTCGAACGACTACTGGGAGCAGGGGGACTTCAACGATGACGGGGCAGTGAACGAGCAAGACCTCAATATCCTGCGGCAGAACCTCGATCCCGCCGGGTTCACGCTCAGCCAGTTCGCCCAGCAAGCGGTCTTCGGCGAGGCCAGCACCGTCGACACCCCGACGGCACTCGAATACGATGGCTACGGCGTAACCTCTGCGAGCAGCCTGCCATTCGCGGCATCATCCGGGACGGTCAAGCTCAACCAGAACAGCCAGGGCCAGTCAATCGTCCTGGGCGGGGCGGGTTACGCCGAGGGCGTGGGAGTCCTCGCCAATTCCTCGGTCTCCCTGGCCCTGAACGGCCAGGACGCCCGGTTCGAGAGCACCATCGGCGTCAACGGCACCGCGAACACCGGCTCGTCGGTGATCTTCGACGTCTACGGCGACGGTCAGCTCCTCTATCAATCTCCCACGCTGACCTACGCCTCGGGGGCGGTCCCGATCGACGTGAATGTCGCGGGCGTGAAGCCAGTTGACCATCAGTGTCGTGCCGGCTCCGGGCAGCAACCCCGCGATCGACAACGCGGTCTGGGCGGATGCCCGGCTGGTTTCGACCGCGAATTTCGGATCGATTTCGGCCGCGAGTTTCGGATCGACTCAGCCCTATACCCTGACCTGGCAGCTTTCCCAGAACGGCACGGTCCTGTCCACGCAGACCACCGATTCCTTCGTGTTCGGCGCCCTCAGTGGGACCTATACACTCACCTTGACCGTCACCAACGCACAGGGCGACATGGCCACGGCCAGCACCAGCGTAGCGGTGATTCCCGCCGTGACCTCGGCCTCGAACTTCAAGTTTGATACCCGTACGCAGGGGAGCTGGACCGGGGTCTATGGCTCGCAGGGCTTCGACATCATCGGCGCCTCGGCCATTATCCCGGCCTACGCCACCGTCACGCCCTCGGGCCAGACGACCGAGACCTGGGCTGCGTACACGACCGAGCCGCGTGCCCTCCAGACCGATGACGGCGCCTACGTTGTCGCCGCCGCCTGGGATTCGGCCACCAGCTTCACGGTGGATGTCAACCTGACGGATGGCCACGCGCACAACGTGACCCTTTACGTGGACGACTTCGATAGCCAGGGTCGTAGCGAGCAGATCCAGATCATCAGCGCGACGACGGGCACCGTGCTGGACACCAGGACCATCTCGTCGTTCAGCGCCGGTGTGTACCTGAAGTGGACACTCAGCGGGAACGTGGTGATCAAGGTCACGGACCTGGCCGGCCCGAATGCCGTCCTGAATGGGCTGTTCTTCGACCCGCCAACGAGCTCCTCCACCTATCTGAGCGGATCGGACACCACGACTCAGGGCAACTGGATCGGGAGCTATGGCTCACAGGGCTATGACGTCATCGGCAACGCGGCCAGCTTGCCCTCGTACGCCACGATCACGACCACGGGCCTGTCGACCTACACCTGGACGGCGAGCACGACCGACCCGAGCGCTCTCGAGGACGCCAACGGCACGGGCCAAGGTGCCGCTTGCTGGTACTCCACCACCAGTTTCACCGTGGACTTGAACCTGACCGACGGCAAGGCGCACGACCTGACCCTGTACTTCCTCGACTGGGGTACCGCTGGTCGGAGCGAGCAAGTGCAGATTATCAACGCCACCACGGGGGCGGTGCTGGACACCGAGACGATCTCCGCGTTCAGCGGGGGGACCTACCTGCAGTGGGTGGTCAACGGGAACGTGTTGATCAAGGTCACAAAGTTGGCCGGGCCGAACGCCGTCCTCAGCGGGCTGTTTCTGGACCCGGTGACCAGCTCGACCCCGTTCAATCGTCTACCGGTGCCGACACCGGCTCCCACCGCTTCTGCTGAGCTCGCCGGTGAGAACACGGCGGCGCAGGGGAATTGGATCGGGACCTATGGCACCCAAGGCTACGACGTTATCGGCGGCGCGACGAGCCTGCCGTCGTACGCCACCATCACGTCCACCGGCACGTCCACTGGCACCTGGGCGGCGAGCACGACCGACCCCCGCGCCTTGAGAACGCCAACGGCACAGGCGGCGTCGCCGCTTACTGGTCCTCCTACACCAGTTTCATTGTGGATGTGAACCTGAGCGACGGCCAGGCGCACGACCTCACCTTGTACTTCGTGGACTGGGACAACGAGGGTCGGAGCGAGCAGATCGTGCTGATGAGCGCCACCACGGGGGCGGTGCTGGACACCGAAACGCTCTCGAGTTTTAGTGGGGGCGTCCACTTGCAGTGGGTCGTCACCGGGAACGTGATGATCGAGGTCGCGACAACGAACAGGGCGACTGCTGTCCTGAGTGGAGTGTTCATCGATTCGCCCACGGCGTTATCGGCTCCTTCCCCCGCCTTTGAGGACGGCACGACTGAGGGGAACTGGATCGGGAGCTATGGCTCACAGGGTTATGACTTCATCGGCAACACGGCCAGCTTGCCCTCATACGCCACGATCACGACCACGGGCCAGACGAGCTACACCTGGACGGCGAGCACGACCGACCCGCGCGCTCTCCAGAACGCGAGCGGTACGGGCCGCGTCGCCGCCTGCTGGTACTCTTCCACCAGTTTCAACATTGATGTGAACCTAACCGACGGCCAGGCACACGAGCTCTCTTTGTATGCGATCGATTGGGACAACGAAGGGCGGGGGGAGCAAATCCGACTCTTCAGCGCCGTCACAGGCGCCTTCCTGGACAGCGAGGTGCTCTCGTCGTTCACGTTGGGCGTTTACATGCGCTGGGAGATCACCGGGAGCGTGGTGATCGTTGTGTCGAATGTAAGCGGGGCCAGCGCCGTGATCAGTGGCGTGTTCCTGGACTCGGCGAGTAACTTGTCGATCGGCTCGGCGAGCGCTTCCACGGCATCTCTGGTCGGGTCGAACCCCGCGACGGAGGGGAACTGGGTCGGGGTGTACGGCGAAGCGGGCTACGACGTCATCGGCAATACGGCCAGCCTCCCCAGCTCCGCCTCGGTTCGGCCCATCGGTGCGTCGTCTTTCACCTGGACCGCGAGCACGACCGACCCCCGCGCTCTCGAGGATGCGAACGGCACGGGCCGCGTCGCCGCCTGCTGGTACGCTTCCACGAGTTTCACGGTGGACCTGGACCTGGGGAGCAGCCAGGCGTACGACCTGGAGCTGTACTTCCTCGATTGGGATAACAAGGGTCGCGAAGAGCAGGTGCAGATCAGCGCCGCCTCTTCGGGATCTGTCCTGGACACCGAGACGGTCTCGTCGTTCCTCTCGGGCGTATACCTCGAGTGGCGGATTAGCGGGGACGTGGTGATCACGATCACGAATTTGGACGGGGCCAGTGCCGAGCTCAGCGGGCTGTTCCTGGACCCGGCGCCAACGTCGGTGTCCACCCCGACGATTACCTGGGCCAACCCGGCGAATCTCGTCTACGGCACGGCCCTGAGCGGGACCCAGCTCGACGCCACCGCCAGCGTGCCCGGCACCTTCACCTACACCCCGGCCGCAGGCACGGTCCTCAAGGCGGGCAACGGCCAGACGCTCTCGGTCACCTTCACTCCCTTCGATACCATCGATTACACCACCGCCACCGCCACCGCGGTTATCGACGTCCTGCAAGCCACGCCGACGATTACCTGGACCAATCCGGCGAAGATCGTCTACGGCACGGCCCTGAACGGCACCCAGCTCGACGCCGCCGCCAGTGTGCCCGGCACCTTCACCTACACCCCGGCCGCGGGTACGGTCCTCAAGGCTGGCAACGGCCAGACGCTGTCCGTCGCTTTCACGCCCACGGATACCACCGATTACACCAGTGCCACGGCCACGGCGGTTATCAACGTCTTGCAGGCGACGTCGGTGATCACCTGGGCCAACCCCGCGGCCATCGTCTATGGCACGGCCCTGAGCGGCACTCAGCTCGACGCCACCGCCAGTGTGCCCGGGACATTCACCTACACGCCGGCCGCGGGTACGGTCCTCGAGGCGGGCAGCGGCCAGACGCTCTCGGTCACCTTCACTCCCACGGATGCGACCGATTACTCCACCACCACCGCCTCCGCGGTCATCAAAGTCCTGCAGGCGACTCCGACGATCATCTGGGCCAACCCCTCCCCCATTACTTCCAGCACGGCCCTCTCCGGCACGCAACTCGATGCCACGTCCTCCTGGACCGTGGGCGGCCTGAGTGGAAGCGTGGCGGGGATGTTTACCTACACCCTGGCCGCGGGCACGGTCCTGGGCGACGGCAACAACCAGACGCTCTCGGTCAGTTTTACGCCCACGGATACGACCGACTTCACGTCCGCCACCGCCAAGGTGACGATCAACGTCTATGCGGCCAACACCTCGGCGACGTTCGTGAAGACGGACACGAAGACGCAGGGCAACTGGATCGGAGTGTATGGGACTGACGGTTACGACGTCATCAACAACCCTAGCACCACCAACCCCAACTCGTTCCCCGCGGGCGTGACCGTCACTCCGACCGGTGCGACCTCGTATACCTGGGCCAATCCCTCGACCGCGACGCCGGCGCTGGAGGTTCCGGGAGGAGCCAGCCGCATCGCCGCCTGCTGGGATGCGTCCACCAGCTTCACGGTGGATGTGAACCTGAGCGGCGGCCAGGCACACGACCTGGAACTGTACTTCGTCGATTGGGATAGCACCAGTCGTAGCGAGCAGGTGCAGATCAGCGCCGCCGGCTCGGGGATTGTCCTGAACACCGAGACGGTCTCGTCGTTCCACTCCGGCGTGTACCTCGAGTGGCAGGTTAGCGGGGACGTGGTGATCACGATCACGAAAGAGGCTGGTGCCAACGCCGAGCTCAGCGGGCTGTTCCTGGACCCGACGCCAACGTCGGTGTCCACCCCGACGATTACCTGGGCCAACCCGGCGAATCTCGTCTACGGCACGGCCCTGAGCGGGACCCAGCTCGACGCCACCGCCAGCGTGCCCGGCACCTTCACTTACTCGCCGGGCA
The DNA here is from genome assembly GCA_963842405.1 of uncultured Isosphaeraceae bacterium. GTDB lineage: Bacteria > Planctomycetota > Planctomycetia > Isosphaerales > Isosphaeraceae > CAVZRC01. Next base: position 134,115 of record CAWJGW010000009.1, read on the forward strand.
CGGGTACCGTGCTCAAGGCGGGCAACAGCCAGACGCTCTGGGTCACCTTCACGCCCACGGATACCACCGATTACACCAGCGCCACGGCAACAGCCGTTATCAACGTCTTGCAGGCGACGCCGACGATCACCTGGGCCAACCCGGCGGCGATCGTCTATGGCACGGCCCTGAGCGGCACCCAGTTCGACGCCACCGCCAGCGTGCCCGGCAACTTCACCTACTCGCCGAGCACGGGCACGGTCCTCAAGGCGGGCAACGGCCAGACGCTCTCGGCTACTTTCACGCCCTCCGATACCACCGATTACACCAGCGCCACCACCACAGTGGCTATCAACGTCTTGGCGGTGATGTCAACGATCACCTGGGCCAACCCCGCGACGATCACCTACGGCACCGCCCTGAGCGGCACCCAGCTCGACGCCACCGCCAGCGTACCCGGCAACTTCGCCTACACGCCCGGCGCGGGTACGATCCTTAAGGCGGGCAACAGCCAGACGCTCTCGGTCACCTTCACGCCCACGGATACCACCGATTACACCAGTGCCACGGCCACGGCGGTTATCAACGTCTTGCAGGCGACGCCGGCGATCACCTGGGCCAACCCGGCGGCGATCGTCTATGGCACGGCCCTGAGCGGGACCCAGCTCGACGCCACCGCCAGCGTACCCGGCAACTTCACTTACTCGCCGGGCACGGGCACGGTCCTCAAGGCGGGCAACAGCCAGACGCTCTCGGTCACCTTCACGCCCTCCGATACCACCGACTACTCCACCACCACGGCGACGGCGACCATCAATGTTGGCAATCCGACCGCCTCTCTGGTCAAGACGGACACCACGACCCAGGGCAACTGGATTGGGGCCTACGGCTCCCAGGGCTACAACCTCATCGGCAATGCGACGAGCTACCCTTCCTATGCCCAAGTGACATCCTCGGGCCAGTCGAACTGGACCTGGGCAGCCAACCCGAGCAGCCCGCGAGCCCTTCAGGACACTGGCGGTGCAGGCCGCATGGCCGCCTGCTGGTACTCGTCGACCAGCTTCACGGTGGATGTGAACCTGAGCGACGGCCAGGCACACGACCTGGAACTGTACTTCGTCGATTGGGATAGCACCAGTCGTAGCGAGCAAGTGCAGATCAGCGCCGCAGGCTCGGGGATTGTCCTGGACACCGAGACGGTCTCGTCGTTCACCTCCGGCGTGTACCTCGAGTGGCAGGTTAGCGGGGACGTGGTGATCACGATCACGAAAGAGGCTGGTGCCAACGCCGTGCTCAGCGGGCTGTTCTTGGATCCGGTGGCCGTTACCACGGCATCCCTGGTCGGGTCGAACGCCACGACGCAGGGAACTGGATCGGGGACTACGATGCAGGGGGCTACGACGCCAACGGCAATTCGTCCATCAGTGGGCGGTTACCGGGAGCGTGTTCATCAGAGTCAAAAGGCTGGCCCTGCCGAACGCAGTCCTTTAGAAGCCCCCAAGAAATCAATAATCCGACAAACGGCTAAAATCCAGACGAAAAGCGAGTTGCTATAAGTATTTGACCGAACAGGTTTTGCGCGAAACGCAACAGCATGAACCCTGTCCAGCCAACCACTTGCAGCCTCTTCGAGAAAGCTCGGCATTCTAGGAGGTGCCCCATGCCCGTCTATTCTCAAGATCTCCGACAGCGCGTCCTCGACACGGTCGAGCGACGAGAGGGATACTTTCACCAGATCGCTCGTCGGTTCCTCGTCAGCCTTTCCTGCATCACGCGATTGTTGCAGCACTACCGCAGTCGCCGGCTCCCTCGAACCCAAACCCCATGGAGGAGGCGCCCGGCGCGCTGGGGCCGCAGGATCTCCAGCGGCTCCAGGAGTTGATCCGCGAGCAGCCCGATGCCACCCGCGAGGAATTGCGCCAGCACCTGGCATCCCTGAACGCCCTCTTCTTTGGAAGCAAGGCGTGGCACTTTGGATACCATCATGGATTATAATCGAACGAGATCCGCCGAGCAATTCGGAGCCGGATCGACTCATCCCTCACCCTCAAGACCCGAGGAAGCAATCATCGTGTCAACTGTCGAACGCGACTCCGCACCGACAGTGGTCAAGAACGTCTGCCCGCTCGACTGCCCCGACACGTGCAGCATGCTGGTGACGGTCCGGGACGGCGTCGCGGTCGAGCTGCGGGGCGACCCCGATCATCCCTTCACGCGCGGGTTCCTCTGCCAGAAGATGGCCCGATACCTCGAACGGGTCTACAGCCCGGACCGGTTGCTCTACCCGATGAAACGGGTCGGACGCAAGGGCGAGGGCCGGTTCGAGCGGATCACCTGGGACGAGGCGCTCGAGACCATCTCCCGGCGGTTCGCCGAGATCGCGCGGCTCGGCCGACGGTCCCGAGGCGATCCTCCCGTACAGCTATTGCGGGACGATGGGCAAGCTCCAGTCGAGCAGCCTGGACCGGCGGTTCTTCCACCGGCTGGGGGCCTCGCGACTGGACCGGACGATCTGCGCCACGGCCGGCGCGCTCGGCTACGAGTACACGATGGGCCGGGGCCGGCTCGGGGCCGACCCGATGGCCGTCCCGCGCTGCAAGTTCATCGTCAACTGGGGCTCGAACACGGCCAACACCAACAGCCATCTCTGGAGCCTGATGATCGAGGCGCGGAAGGCCGGGGCGACGATCGTCACGATCGACCCCTACCGGAGCCCGACCGCCCGACGGTCCGACTGGCACATCCAGCCCCGGCCCGGGACCGACGCCGCCCTGGCGCTCGGGCGTGATGCACGTCATCTGGCGCGACGGCCTCCAGGACGACGACTACCTGGACCGCGCGCACCGTCGGCGCCGAGCTGCTCCGAGAGCGGGTCTTGACCGAGTATCCGCCGGAGCGAGTCGCGGCGATCACCGGCGTCGATGTCGAGACGATCGCACGCTTCGCGCACCGGCTCGCTCGCGAGCAGCCGTCGCTGATCCGGCTCAACTACGGGCTCCAGCGGCACCACGGCGGCGGGATGGCGGTGCGGACGATCGCCTGCCTGCCGGCGATCGTCGGCTCGTGGCGGCACCACGGCGGCGGGGCGATGCTCTCGACCAGCGGCACCTACGACTTCGCCATGGACAAGCTCACCCGCCCCCTGCTCTCTCCGCCCGAGGCCCGGATCGTCAACATGAACCAGCTCGCCGAGGCGCTGGCCGGCGAGCTGCCCGGCCCGCCGGTCCAGGCCCTCTACGTCTACAACGCAACCCGGCCGCCGTCACCCCCGACCAGGCCAGGGTGCTCGAGGGACTGCGCCGCGAGGACCTGTTCACCGTCGTCCACGAGCAGTTCGCCACCGACACGGTCGATTACGCCGACATCGTCCTGCCCGCCACCACGCAGCTCGAGCACGTCGACCTCCACGGCTCTTACGGCCATTTCGACGTGATGCACAACCCGCCGGCGATCGCGCCGCGCGGCGAGTGCCGGTCGAACAACGACGTGTTCCGCAGCCTGGCGAGCCGGCTCGGCTTCGAGCCGGAGCTCTTCCCCGACGACGAGACCTTGATCGGCGAGGTGCTCGACGGCGGCCCGACCCTCCGGGGGATCACCCTCGACCGGCTCAAGGCCGAGGGGTCGGTCCGGCTCAACATCCCCGAGGCGTTCGCCCCGTTCGCCGACGGCGTGTTTCCCACCCCCTCGGGCAAGTGCGAGCTCTACTCCGAGCGGATGAAGGCCGACGGCTTCGACCCGCTCCCGACCTACACCCCGCCGCTCGAGGACCCGCTGACCCGTCCCGACCTGGCCGCGCGGTTCCCGCTCCAGTTGCTCAGCCCGCCGCGTCCCCAGTTCCTCAACTCGACCTTCGCCAACTCCGCCCGCCACCGCGCCGCGGCCGGCGAGCCGACCGTCGAGCTGGCCGCCGAGGACGCCCGGAGCCGCGGCCTCGACGACGGCGAGTGGGCCGAGGTCTACAACGACCGCGGCCGGTTTCGGGCCCGGCGTCGCCCTGACCGGCGGCGTCCGGCCCGGCGTGGCCGTCGCGACCGGCATCTACTGGAACAAGCTCGTGCCCGGCGGAGCGAACGTCAACAGCACGACGTCGACGGCCCTGACCGACATGGGCGGCGGCGCGACCTTCTTCGACAACCTGGTCGAGGTGCGGCCGCTCCGGTCCAGGTCGAGTTGAGAGGGATTACCCGTGCGATCCGGGCTCGCCCAAGGGCATGCGCAGGGACTCGCCGCTTCAGCCGGCCTGAATCGTGGGAGACCCGTCCGGTCTTCTCGCGAGTTCTCAACTTTCCGGACATACGGAACCGGCTAGAGCGATTTACGATTGAATTGGCAGCAAATTCATGTTGGCCCGACGCGCCAGCGAGGGTCCCGACGCCTTTTCCCTCGCTGCGCGCTCGGGCTAGTATGAGCGGCAGGCTGCCTGCGAGCTATTCACGAAATCATCCGTGAACTTGCTCTAGAATGAGATGCCACGATCTTGAGGAGCAAGTCTTGGCCAGGACGAAGGCCATCAAGAAAAAGGGGGACAAACGGACGAGGAAGGCCTCGCTGAAGCAGCGAACGCGGGCTGATGTCATTGCCTCATTGAGTGCCAATACAGTCGAGCGATATTTCCTGAAGAACGGACACACTGTCCTGAAGACCGAGCAGGACTACGGTGTGGACCTGGTGATTTACACTTACGATCACAATAGATATGTCGAACCAGGAAATATCTATATTCAACTTAAGGCGACGGACACCCCAAGCCTCTCGGTCGATGGGACTTTCTACTCGTTTACCGTCTCCAATCACGGATTACAAATCATGGTCGAACGAACCCATGCCCGTTTTCCTCATTCTCTACGATGCGAAGAGTGATAAGGCATATTGGCAGTACGTTCAGGGCTACTTCGAGAGTAACCCCGACCTCCGGCCGAAGAAAATACGACGTCGATCACGGTGAGGTTCCCGGTCAGCGATGCATTCAACGAGGACACGGTGGAATACGCTCGGGCGAGGAAAGCGGTGGTGCTCAGTAAACTGAAAGGGGCAATCAAACCATGATCTCTAAGAAGATCCTTTAGGGCGACTTCACGAATACCTTACTTCGCTCGGCTACGATCTGAAAGTGTTTCCTACCCATGTAGTCTACCGAAAGCAAGGGCACAGTTTGCCGATCATCCTCCCGAAGACCTCCACGAGGGAGGAGGTTTCCCCGTTCCATCTCACCGCGGTCGAGGGAATTTTGAAGCTCGACGGAGTCATCGAGTCCGGACAATTCGCCGTGGCGACAGCCCCCAAGCGTGACTCCGCGAAGCCCAAGGTTTTGCGAATCAAGGCGCCGAAGGTCAATGTCACGAAAGCCGATCGTGGATGATCGACGACTAAGTCCAGGTCACTCGTCGAGGAATCGCCGATCTCAGGTTCGACCGATCAGAGGTGCCCGAGTTCGGCCAGCAGACGATCCTCGGCGTCGTAATCCAGGAGCCCGACGCTCGACGGCTCTCGGGCGGCGTGGCCCGCTCCCAGGCAATGGTCCGCTCAAGGACTTCGTGCGAAATCACTGGCTCGGTAAACCCCAGCTCCTCCGGATGCGAAGCGAGTTTGTGTCCAGATCTTGATCGCAGCGATACGGCACGGCAATACGACCCTCGGGTGCCGTCACGACCTCACCAGACCAGCCAACGATC
>CAWJGW010000010.1:0-115246 GCA_963842405.1 uncultured Isosphaeraceae bacterium
ATGGCGTGAAACTCAGTCCCAGAATCCTGCTTCACCTGGAGAAGTCGCTCCGGATGCTGACCCAATCCGAGAGCCCTGCACAGCACCCGCGACGGCGAATGGTGCCTCGTCGAAGATGTTGCAACTGCTACTCAGGCGACTTCGTCAATTGTTGAAGGTCACGCTCGTCCTGGCGATCGGCGCTCGCGCTGACCGCTTCAGCTCTTGCGATCTGGTGGCTGACGTGTCTGAATGGGCTCCCCGATATCGGTGATCCGTTTGACGTCGACGCGATCCACGGTTTCACCATCCCTGACGACGAAAATGCCCTGGTATTTCTCCGGCGAGCGCAGGAAAAGCTCATTCTTCTGCCAGAATTGCCACGAAGCGTGACTGCCAACGCTTCGACGATCGCCTGGTCTCAGGCCGATCCGAGGCTCCGCGCGTGGGTGGAGGCGAATCGCCCGTCGCTCGAACTGTTTCAGCAAGGAGCCGATCGACCCGACGGAATCTGGCATCCCTCCGGCCCGCTCTACTGGCAGTACTACCCAATGCAGATTCACGGCAGCGTGATGTGGATCGCGCTCCTTGAGGGTGGAAAGCGCGCGGAGAGCGGTGACATGGCGGGCGCCTGGGACTGCTATCGGGCGGTTCTTCGCATGACGACCCATATTCGACGTCGAGGGGAACTGAACTGGCGGTTCGACGCGAATGGGGTGCACGCCGCTCTGCGGCAACGACTCGCGACCTGGGCTGCCGATCCGAGAACGACGATCCCACAGCTTCGCCGCGCCCTGGATGAAGCCATCATGAGCCGGCCAAAACCCGAGTGGGACGCCTTTTCACTCCAGCTTGAATATCTGGAGCTGAATCGCCGTCTGGAGCAGAACGGTATCGTGGACAATGTGCCGAGGAGCGGAATTGTCCGATCGCCTCGCCGGCTTCGAGGTCCCCAACAACCTGGCGGAGTGTCTCTACGCGGGACAGCGTTTCCTCAAGCGCGAGCCCGAACGCAGCCAGCGGGCCCTCCGCCTGGTCTTTGCGAACTGGCTTGCGCATATCGAGATCCCCGAGTTGAGGCCACAGACGACCCGCCGTCCGGGCCACGCTCTCTTTCGCGAGGAGCGCCAGCAGTATCCTGCTCTATCCCGTCAGTCCCGTGGCGCCGGCCGGCGTCCGATCGATATCACCCCACGAGCTAGCAAGTTGGCTCGTCTCAACGAAGGATCTCAAGAGGCTCTTCGGCAATCTGGTATGGCCATACATTTTCAAACAGGAGCAGCCGGATATCGCGATCTGGTTGTTGCGTTGGCCCAGGAGCTCTATCACCGTGAGCGCGGAGTGCTTCCACCTTCGGAGGAAGCGTTGGTGGGGACGTATCTCCAGGAGTTGCCTGACGACGGTTCAGCCGATGTCGACGACGGAACAACGCCAACCGTAGTCGATCCCCGCGTCTCCGCCGGGCCCACACCGAATTGATTCTCAAACAGATCACGGGTCATCCCGACACCAACGATGCTCATGGTAACCGGCTCCCCCGCACGGTCGAGAGGCCGTTTTCCTGGACACGGTCGCAAGGAAACCGGGTGGTCCGCCACCGTCGGCCAGGCGCACCAGTGCCACGTCAAACCGCAATGGATCGGTTGGAATCCCGGCTTTAGCCGGTCTTTTCCGCCTGAAGGCGGGACTCCCACTGTTCAATACCAGGTTGACAAGGCACCAGGAACCGCTCCGCAATCCACAGGCTCAAAATTTCTGTGATTTTTCTGATCTCACTGCTGTGTCCAGGGTTGTGACGAGGAAATCGGCCAACTCAGGGATCGTCCCAAACCGCAGGATCCCAACTTGACAGTTCGTCGCGAGGGTTGTCGAGCGGATTTGCCACCGTCACCGCAATCCCGCGCACGGAGGACCTCCCCAACGGAGCCATTTCGATGCTCTGGAGGGACAACGTGCACCTATCCGCCTGGCCCGTGGTCGGCTCGCAGTCCGGCTCGGCCGGTCACGCCGCGACTCTTGGGGCTGCCGCTTGAGCCAGCCCCGCGGTGGTATTCAATTCGTCCTGAAGCCAGCTCCAGAAGTCGAAGTGGGGCAGGGCCAATCCCAGGTGCTCATACGGGCACCGCGCCTTCCGCGGGCCGCCCAAGAACGCTCGCGTGTTCCAGTAGAGCCGCTTCAGATCCAGCATCCCTTGAGTGAGCGTCCGGTGCCGCGACTGATGCATCCGGAGCACGCTGTTCATGCACTCCACCGCGCTGCTGGCTGGGGCACCGTCCGGAGAAGCACTGTGGCCACCCTCCGGTAGGACTCCCGCCAGTTCGCGTCGAGCCGCTGGCAGAGGAGCTGCTGTACCAGCGGGGCCACGCGCGCCATACCCGCCACGGACCTGCGGGTGGTGCGCCGTGGCCCCGCTGCCGACGCCGCCACCACAAGTGGACCAGGGCGTCCCGCAACTCCGCCGCCAACTCGAGTTGGCCCAACTCGCGGTGCAACCGATCCAAGACGGTCAAGGCTGCCTCGTCACTGAGCAACCCACGGACTTTGGACCACTCCGGCCCCGACAATCCCGGCAACGCCGCGGCGATCTGGGCTTGGGCCCACGACCGGTCGTTGAGCTGACCGTCGGGACGAAACACGTTCAGGGCCGGCGCGGCGCCGTTCCAGGCCGTCTCCGCCTGCTCATAGCGCCGGAACGCCGCCGTCACCCGCTTCCAGGCCGACCGGGCCCTTCGGGCCGGGCCGCGGCCGTCACGCCCCTGCCGGTCCGCCCGCGCGGCCGCTCGACTGGCCGCCTCAGCCTGTTCCCAGAGCCGTTCCAGTCGATTCCAGAGCGTCGTCAGCACACGGTTGGCTTCCTGCTTGGTATGGAAGACATCCAGGCCCGTCTCCAGCGGGACCGACTCACTCGGGTGGGCTCGGCGATCTTTCTGGAGCGCGGCGACCCCCGCCTGAAGTCCGGACCCCGCGTCGCTGATGACCCGGCGCAACGAACTGAAGGGCTTCAATTCCGCGAACCAGGTCGCCCCCTGACAGTTATCGGCCTTCTTCCCCAGGAACCAGACCATGCTGTGGGGTTCCACCCCAACCAGGACCGGTCGGCGTCGGAAGAAGATCTCGTCGAGACAACCGACCACGATCAAGGTCTTGGCCGCTTGGTCCAGCCGCTGGAGGACCCGGCCGGCGGCCGCGGCCGCGGCTTGGACCCAGCGATGGACAGTGGAGCGACCGGGACAGGCCGCCGGGCCCAGAAGGATGGCCAGCAAGGCGAGGATCTGGTTGAGGCTCAATCCCATGGCCGTGGCCGTCACGGCGAATTGCTGTTGCTTGGCCAGGGGGAACTCGATGGTCTGGAACAGCCAGTCCCAGAGTTGGGCGTTCTCCTGGCGGAGGGCGGCGTTGTCCTGGATCAGTCGCTCGCGAGTGGGCCCGCCACCATGCTGGGCCTCAACGGCGGCCAGAACCTTTTGGGAATGGTCGTAAACACACTGGCGGCTACAGCCGGTCTGTTGGGCCGTCGCCGTGACCGCGCCGTGGGTGCCCACAAGGCGAGCGGCGGCATTGGCGATCCAACCAACAAAGGGTATGGTGCGCATGGGGATGGGTCCTCTTGGGTGTAGGTCTGTTCACAACCCAACCCTTGAGGTCCATCCACAAAAAAATCAAGAGGGGACTGGTCGAATCTTGCCAAGTGTCAACCTGGAAATGCCATTCTTGGACCCGTTTGGGACGATCCCCAATCCCACCGTAGGTGCATTAACGGATTTGCAAAGTTGCGCCATCCTGTTAATAGGAGAATCGCGATCGTGGAAGCCGTCCTGAGCCAGTTGACACCGTGTCCCCATTGCGTCGTCACCGACCATGGTTCCCCGCGGCCGTGCGTCGAGGACCGTGAGACGGGCGGGGAGCCCGCCGAAATGTTGCCATCCAGTGCCAAATCGTGCCACCACGCGTCGGCCCGAAGTCCCAGCCGGAACGAGACGGTCGCAGGCTGGACTTGAGCCGCGTCCGAGGACGTGAGGATCGGCCATTGGGATTGCTCACATGGGTGATTCACGGCTTCTCGTAAACGGACAAAACGAAGCCAGACGCCAAAATGGCAGTCAAGATCTACCGATTGCGACAAAAAAACCGTCAAAACGAACCCACCCGTCCCCAGAATGGGGCAAATCCAAGAGCGACGAAACGAACCCAGTGGACCACGCCGGAGATTCGGGAGTCGAATCCAGCGAATCGAACCCAGGAACTTGCTCTACCTGGTGCTTGACATCCGTGGTCGCAAACTGGTATTTAGACGACTGTCTAATTAAATGGCGATTGAACTATTGTGCAGCCAGCATTCACCTGGAGAATCGACGATGAAGAGGCTCACGACGTGGGTGACGCTTGTGTTGTTAGGTTTCGCGCCCGGGTGGGCATCAGCCCAGGGCCGGAAGACTACCACGACCAAAGGCATGGAAGGGAACTGGCAGGGGGTGTTGAAGGCGACGCCCCAGGTCGAACTGCGGATCACGATCGAGATCGCGAAGGGGAAGGATGGGTTGTTGTCGGGGACGTGGGGCAGTCCTGACGAGGCGCTCGCGAAGCTGCCGCTCGCGTCCATCGCACTGAAGGATGGCGTCTTGACGTTTGCCACCAAACACGGCGTGACCTACAAGGGAAAGATCAACGAGTCGGGAACCGAGGTGGTTGGCGAGTGGATCCAGCGCGGGGAAGACCTACCCGATCACGTTCCAACGGTTCGACCCTTCCAAGGTTGTCGTGTGCCGATCCCGAGGGAGCTGGAAGGCATCTGGGAAGGGAAGATCAAGGTCGCTGGCGGCATCGAACTGCGGCTCGTGCTGAAGGTCGAGAAAGACAAAGACGGCGCCTTGAAGGCGGCGCTGGCCAGCCCCGATCAGGCGCGAACAACATCCCGATCAGCGCGATCGGCCTGAAAGACGGCACGTTGACCTTCCAGAGCAAGGTCATCGGGGTGAAGTATACCGGGAAGCGGAACAAGGACGGGACCGCCTTCGTGGGTGAGTTCGAGCAGGGCGGCCTCAAGTTGCCATTGACGCTGAAGAAGACGGAGAAGCTCACCGAGGCGGTCCGCCCTCAGACGCCGAAGCCGCCCTTCCCGTATCGCGCGGAGGACGTCACCTATCCGAACGAGGCCGGCAAGGTGAAGCTGGCGGGCACGCTGACGCTCCCCACGGGGAAGGGACCGTTTCCCGCCGTCATCCTGCTCACCGGGTCGGGAGCCCAGGACCGCGATGAGGCCCTCCTGGGCCACAAGCCGTTCCTCGTCCTGGCGGATTATCTCACCCGGCGCGGGGTTGCGGTCCTCCGGGTCGACGACCGCGGGGTCGGCGGCTCAACCGGATCCATCGCGTCGTCAACGACCGAGGATTTCGCAGGTGATGCCCTCGCGGGCGTCGCCTTCCTGAAGCAGCGAACGGAGATCGATCCCGCGAAGATCGGCCTGATCGGCCACAGTGAAGGAGGCTTGATCGCGCCGATCGCGGCCGCGCGGTCGAAGGATGTGGCGTTCATTGTCTTGATGGCCGGGACCGGCCTGCCCGGCGCCGCGATCCTGGAGGCACAGGGCCAGCTCATCCTCGAGGCGAACAGGGCATCGGAATCCGAGCGGAAACTCCAGCGCGAGGCTCAACGGCGGATCATCGACGTCCTCACCCGAGAGCAGGATGAGAAGACCGCCCGGATAAAGCTCGCCGCAGCCATGAAAGACGTGCTCGCCACCCTGCCGGAGTCGGAGAAGAAAGCCCTCGGCGATGTTGGCGGAGCACTCTCCGAGGCCGCCCTCGACCGGGTCAACAACACCTGGTTCCGCGCGTTCCTCACCTTCGACCCCCGGCCCGTGTTGCGTTCGGTCTCTTGCCCCGTGCTGGCGATCAATGGTGAGAAGGACCTGCAAGTCCCTCCGAAGGAAAACCTCGCGGAGATCGAGAAGGCCCTCAGGGCCGGCGGAAACCGCGATGTCAAGACGGTCGAGTTTGCCGGGTTGAATCACCTCTTCCAGCCGTGCAAGACCGGATCTCCCAGCGAGTACGCTGCAATCGAGACGACGATCGCGCCTGAAGCGCTCAAGACCATGGGAGATTGGATCGCCGAACACACCAGAGTGAAATAAGACCACCAACGAAGGAGGACGGGCCGCTAGCTCCAATTCCCGAGACGATTCGCCGTGCTCTTGATGACGGCCGCGACGGAGACCATCACGAACAGGGCGAGTACGCCGGGTTCGGGTGTGTTCTGTGGCAGTATCATGGAATCCGAACTGCCAACGGTCGTGTCGGGAGTGCCTGCCTGGATCACGGTCGGACTGACCTGGATCGGCGGCAAGGCCGAGCTTGCGCTCAGCGGCGTCGGTGCGACCAGAGATGCGGTTGTGGTTGTCGTCGATAAGAGGACGCCCGAGCCACCGACAGCCGCGTTGAGCTGGCTGCTCGTCGAGCCGAGAACGCCGGTTGCGGTTGTAACGTCCTGCGTGCTTTGAGGATTCGCGACTAATGGGAGCAGGCTTGACCCCTCCCGGTTGGCTGACCTGAGCGACTGAGTTACTCGATCCGTCCGGGCTACCGGGTGCTGCGATCAAGGTCACCGTCCCGGTTGTCGTACTGCCGGAGCTCGTCGAGCCGCCAGTCAACGGACCACCCGTGTTGCTACCGGCCGGGGACGCAGCGTTGAGCGCGCACCGTTCGCCGGGAGGACCGTTCCTTGCCCGGATTGTCCTGCAACCGTGACCCCAGTGCCCGCGACCGTCGGGATCGCCGTACCCGGACCCGTGGGCGTGGTCGAACGCGACGGCCGATTGGGGAATCGAGGTGCTGGAGCCGGTCATGGGCTCGCGATGTTCGGAGCTTGTGCAAGCGCGGCCCCAGGCGCTCGCAACGGAAGGAGCAGTCGATGGATTGGATGAACCTGCGTTGCCGATCGCCGATGATCCAGTTCCCGGCGCCGAGGTGCCCTGACCGGAAAGCGTGGTCGAGGTGTTTGCGGGTTGAGGCGTCGCGGGCGACAGCGCGGTCGAGGTCGTTGGGGCCGTCGTCGCGGCGGAACTCTGAGGTATCGATGAACTTGAGCCTACCGAGGTCGAAGTCGATCCCAAACCGGACGAGCTGGAAATGGCGTTGGAGGAACCACCAACCACCGGAGCTGACATGCCTTGAGCGGCCGCTGCCGTTACGGTGGTCCCCGTTGCACGGAGATCGGGACGCGAGGCCGAGTTGCCTCGAGCCGAACCCAGATCGGTCGAGACGGATACGACACCTCGGCCATCGGGGGGAGACATCGACAGGTTCGACCCGGCCGGAGTCCCCAAATCGCCGGAGCGAGCTGGACTCTCCGGCAACCGGTCGAGGGCACTCGCCCGAGCCGCAACCGGGCTCGGAACCGCGTTCGAACCGGGGACGGCCGACGGTATCGCCGCGCCTGCCCGGAACGCCGTTCCGACGGTACCGGTTCCCGTTGAAAGATCGCCCGAGCCTCGAGGAAGCACGCCATCAAACCCGCTCGGCCATTCGCGGGCAGGAAGCGACATATCATGGATTTCCAGACCCACGGCGGTGAGCAAGCGAGCCGTCAGGCCACCGCGGGTATCCCCGGGAGAGTCGCCGCTCCCTTGCCCGCGCGAAGCTGTGATGATCGGACCGGCCATGACCTCGGAAAGCGGCCAGCAAAGGATCCAGAACAGAGGCAGCCCGAATCGGGTGGGAATCAGGGTGCGCGGCATCACATCGGCCTCCTGGTGTGATGGCAACGGCTGAAGACGGCTCAAGGCAAGCCAGGCGACATCCGTGTGCCCGTAATCATGGGTGTGTGAGCGAATCGCGAGATGTTGACTCGAAGATGCTTCTCGAAGTGTAGCGCAATCGACCCCGCTGTCAATCAAAGAATAGCCAGGTAGCGATTTTCTGACATGTCGTCTTTCGCGCAAGATGTTACTGACGAGTCGATGGATACGTGCCGCCTTGAATTGTTCGATGCACGGCCACAGACGAAGTGGCACGCACGAATCTCAAGGCGTTTTTCGCGGTTTGATCTTTGCGCGGTCCTTCGATGTGGCGTCTTTCGGGGGCGTGGGCTTACCCGGCCGCAGTCCGGGCCGATCGCTGGCGAAGAGGACGTACCGGCCGTCCGGCGACATCCCGAGGTCCTGGATCAGCCCGTCGTATCCCGAGGGCTCCAGTCGCTGCGGCGGATCGGACTGACCCGGCCGGAACGAGTAAAGTGCCATTCCCTGGTCGTTCTGGCCGACGAAGACGCAACGGCGAGCCGCGGCCGAGTAAACCGGGTGATAGGGCATGACTTCCAGCCCCTTCCCTTTCTGCCACAGGACTTCTTTGATCTTGGCCTGGCTCGGTTCGCTGATGTCAATCAGCGCGATGGAATCGGGGGCGTCGGGACCGATGGCGGCGACGATCAATTCGCCATCGGCCCAGCTCGGCTCCGGGAAGAAGTTTTGGCCAGAGAGTTGGAGCGGCCCGCTCCTCTCCGGCCTGACGTCCATCAGCGTCATCTGGCGGGGAAGGTCGAAATCGACGATCACGAACTTACGGTTATCCGGGGCCCACTTGGGTCTCCCGTAGTCGCCGAGCATGCGTCGGTTCGAGCCGTCGGCCTGCATGAGCCAGACACCCAACTGGGCACCGCCCACCCTGGAATTGTTCAGGAAGGCGATCCGGTCATCGGTCGGGAGAAAGCGGGGCAGTTGCCCAGGCCGAGATCGTGGACCTCGAGACTCCCATGGGCCAGCTCGATGACCTTCAAGCGGGTCAAAGGCACCTGGTTCGTCGGCATGACGTCGAAGATGATCCGTTTGCCGTCGTGCGACCACTCGGGCGATCCGCACCGGACGAGTCCTGGATCTGGCTGATCGGCGATCAGGGTCACTTCCCCATTCTCAACGTCGATCATGTACAACCCCAGCCGCCACTTCGCCGTCGTCGGCTTCACGGTATGCCTCTTGATCTGATCAACAAGCCGGCTGACGGTCTGGCCAGGCGTCTCCCGATCGTCTTTCCGTTGGGTCAGCTCAGGCTTTGGACCCTCCTTCGCCTTCGGCTCCCGGGCACGGTTCGTCAGTGGAGCGGCCGAGGAATCGTTCGCGGCACCCTTAACCGGTTCATGGTCGACGGATCGGAGGCGGTGCGACCTGGGGCCTCAGTGGCTCGTCGGCCTTCGGTGGGTCCTCCTGGCCGCCCCCCCCTTCGCCATCGGCGACCATTCTATTGACGGCGGACTTGGCCCGCCCGGCAGTCGGCTCGGAGGCGAGCGGTGCCTGGGCGATTCGCGGCGCAGTCGCAGCCAGTTGCCCGACACCGATCGGTCCGGAGGTGCTCAGGCCGGTGGCTACACAGGTCAGTGCCCCGATGAAGAACCCGGCTGCGGCCACCATCTTGACCTTGGCCATCATCATCGTCCGCAATGCCTGTTTCACCAGCACCTCGGCCGCCGTCGAGACCGTCCCGACTCCGGCGGCTTCACCCTGGCCAACGAACCGCGCCATGCGAACCACGGGGCGAAGCATCGACACGCAGACCGCCGATGTTTCGTGGGACAGGGTCAGGGCACCCAAGGTTGCCACGCCCAGCGTCACCCCTCGCCGCGCACAGGCGGGACTGCAACAAACTCCGGCCGTGCGCGCGAGCCGACCCTGAATCATGCCCTCAGTCCGGCGCAGATGGTTGGCGGCCTGCTGGTAGGTCATGTCCTCCAGGTAGCAGAGGATGAGCGGCTTGCGGTAGGCCTCGGGCAGCCGATCGATCTCCTGGTGGATCGCCCGGAACGTGTCATCCCCGGGCTTAACGGAAGTCCTTCGCACGCCTGCCCTTTCGGCAGCTTGCCGTTCCTGATCGCGGCGACGCGCGGCGTCGGCCTTGATCTGGCAGGCGATCCGGGTGGCGACGCGATGGAGCCAGCCGCCGAGGGAATCGTCGACCCAGAGCGACTGGGCCTTGCGAGCCAGGAGGAGGAAGGCGGCCTGGAAGGCATCGTCGGCGTCGTTGGGGTCCTCCAGGACGCCGCGGCAGACTGCCAGGACCATCGGGCCATGGCGCTGGACCAGGGCGGTGAAGGCCAGTTCGTCGGCGATCGGTGACGTAGCGTTCCAGGATCTGGGCGTCGGGGAGGCCCGCGAGGGTCCCCTCACCGAAGAGCAGGTGGATCTGCCGCATCGCGGCGCCGAGACGCACACCGGCCATGTCGCCTCCCCGTCATGCCCTGAAGGGACTCTCTCACTTAATACTAAGGGCTGACAACACCCGACCCGTACGACTTTTTTCCGAATTCTTTCAGAGCGGCCCGGTCCATCGGAAACGTGTGCCGGCGCCGGAGTCGCCGGCCCAACCCGGCCGGCCCGAAGACGGCGAGCCCGTTGAGGACCAGATTACTCCGGCGGCAGGCCCCACGCCTCATTGAAGAACCCGGCCGTGACGATGCCGCCGGGCGACCGCGACGACACCGGCACGTCGATGTCGACCACGGCGAAGTCCGGCAGCTTCGGCACCTGCCGGGCATTGTTCAGATAGTCGTACTCGCGGAACGTGAAGCCGCTGTTGAGCACGACATACCGCTTCGGGTTCAGCGGATTGGGATAGATCAGCACCGGCACGTGATGGCCGGCGTCGATACTTCTTGTCGCCGAGCCGCACGCCGTCCTTGTCCCACTTGCATCGGCAGCTTGTCGGCGATCTTCGCCAGCATGGCGTTGCTGCTCGGGATCGCCCCAGAGGATCAGGTTGTGCGCGGCGATGTCGGCGTCGGTGATGTCCTTGTCGTCCTTGACGCGCGCCTCGCCGCGGAACTGGCGCCGCCAGTGGTCGATGGCGTGCTTCATCTCGGCGGCCGCCCATTGCCGACCTTCGTCGTTCAGCGCCGTGCCGGTCGGCCGGACCATCAGGAAGCTGTCCATGAAGGCGTCGTCGATCGGCCCTTGCAGGCCGTGCCGCTTGCGAAGCGTGCCGTCGTCGTCGGAGTCGACCGACTGCCAATGGCCGTCGACCTTGCGGAAATGGGCCGTCCAGGAGCGGTCGGAGAGCGGCTCCGGCGCTTCGACCTTCTCTCCGTCGATCGTCATCGAGGGCTTCGTGTCGGCAGTCCGAGCGGGCAATGGCCGGGAGGAATCGCCAGCGTCAAGGCCGAGACATTCTTCGTCTTGACCTCGGGCGCCGAGGCCGTCTCTGCCGAACAGTCGGCGTCGACGCGGGCCTGCTCCCAGTGCTGTTCCAGGCCGTCGACCTGGACCCAGAACGAGCGGTTGTAGCGGAGCGTCCAGGTGGTGAAGCGAACCTTGACGGGCACCGGGTCGCGGCCGACGTCGCACGATGCTGTCGATCCGCCGATTGATCTCGGCCTTGGCCTCGGGCGTGTATTGATGGCCGGCCTTGGCGCCGATGACGTGGACCAGCTCGATGCCTTCGCGCGCCAGTGCCTTGGCCATCATGTCGGCGGCCTGCTTCTGGCGGTCGTCCTCGCCGCTGTAGGCGACGGTCGGGCAGTTGAACAGGTTGAGGGCGTAGTCGGTGCAGTCATAGAGATGCCAGAGCTTCTTCTCGTACCAGGTCGGCTGGACCGTTTCGTTCTGGAACACCTTCAAGAAGTCGGCCGTCTCGGAGAAGCCCGCGCCCGGGCGCGGCGGCGACCCACGTAGCTGGGATAATGGACGGCGAACTGCCAGCAGGCGGCGCCTCCCATCGAGAAGCCCCGCATCACCAGGCGATCGTCGTCGATCGGGTAGTGCTTCTTGATGTCCTCGAGCGCCTCGAACAGGTCGATCTCGCCGGCAAACTTGTTGGCGTTGCAGTAGCGGCCGTAGGGATGCAGGACGAACGCGTTCGGCGGCGTGAACTCGCCGGGCGATGATCTGCCGGCCGTTGATGAAGTTCACCTCGCTGAGGTTCTCGCCGCGGCCGTGGCACCAGACATCGAGCCGGAACCGATGCGGCGTAGTCTGGCCTGGTACGAGGCCGGCACGACCAGGCCATACGGCTGGACCGAGCCGTCGATCTTCGAGACGTAGCCCCGCACGACCAGGCCGGTGGCCGTGTTCCAGGGTGCCTTGCCGTCGCGCAACTGCCTGGCCCGCTCCAGGCCCTGCTCGAGCAGCTTCTTCGCGACCGCGACTTCCTCGTGACGTTGAAGAACTCGTTGTGGTCGAGCGCGTACCGAACGGCCTTGTCATAGATCTGCACGTCCGGCAGCAGCCCGAGCAGGGCGGGCTTCGCTTGAGGGCGTCTTTGCAGTGCATCGATCTCCTTGCCCAGCTCGTCGACGCCGGCCTGGAGCGTGGAGCGATCCGGATCCGAGAGTACGATCCCCTTGGGCGGGACCGGCCGTACCTGGTCCACCACGTTATCTGCGGGCCATCGGCTCGGACCAGCCCAGTCATGGCCAGCAATAACAGAGGCAACAGCCCTCGGAATGACATGACAGATTCTCCTCGTTGGTTTGCCCAGATGACGTCAAGATCGTGCACAACCCCAATCATCGGGAGGACTCTCAATGGTTGTCGCGTGGACAATCGACGCCGTCTCCCCGCCTACTGTAATAGACGGTCCGGCTGAGTTCTCGCAAGACACTGGTACCGATGACAGGGCACGTCTCGATTCACGGGACGTGTCTGGCCGGCATCTTCATGCGTCGCTCGTTCCATTCCCGGGCGTCCATGATGCGGAGGGTGCCATCGTCGAGGAGCTCGCATCCCGGTCGCGACCTGAAGGGAGTCCTCGAGCTCCTCGAGCGTCGAGTTCGTGAGGGCCGGGACTTTCCAGAGGTGGGCGGTCCTCTGCTGGCCTCCCGAGAGGACGGAGAGGCCGTCGGGGCTGAAGGCGACGAACCAGACCTGGTTCTCGTGCCGGAAGGCGGGCCCGATCGGTTTGCCGGTCGCCTTGTCCCAGAGCTGGGCCGTCCGATCGTAGCTGCCCGTGAGCACCGTCCGGCCGTCGCGGCTGATGGCCAGGCTCCGGAGCGAGCCGTCGTGTCGGAGGGGCTGGGAGATGGGCGATCCGGTCTCCGTCTCCCAGAGGCGGGCGATCCGGTCCCAGCCGCCGGTGATCACCGTGAGGCCATCGGGGCTGAACGCGGCGACGGAGACCGGGCCGTCGTGCTTCAGGGGACGAGCCGCGGAGCTTGCCGGTGCGGCGTCCCAGAGGCGGGCGTTGCGGTCATCGCTGCCCGTCAGCAGGATGCGGCCGTCGGGGCTGAACGCCACCGCGACGACCCGGCCTTGATGTAGGAGGGGTTGGTGGACGGGGCGTGCCGTTGGTGGTAGTCCCAGAGCCGCGCGGTCGTGTCGTCGCTGCCGGTCAGGACGGCTGCGGCCGTCGGGGCTGAACGCCACCGCCAGGACATAAGTCGTCGTGCCGGAGAGGTTCGACCGACAGGCTTCCCCGTCCGGGCATCCCACAGCCGCGCCGTCTTGTCGTCGCCGCCGGTGACAACGCGATCGCCTCGGCGGGCTGAACGCGACGGACCTTGACCCGCTCTTCGTGGAGGAACGGTGGGGCAATCGGCTCGCCCGTCCGGGCGTCCCAGAGTCGTGCCGTCTTGTCGAAGCTGCCCGTCAGGACCGATGCGGCCGTCGGGGCTGAACGCGATGGCTTCCACGGAATCGTCGTGGGTGAGGGGCTTGCCGATCGGCGCGCCGGTCCTGGCGTTCCAGAGCCGCGCCGTGTGATCCTCGCTGGCCGTGAGGATGGTCGAGCCGTCGGGACTGAAGAGCACCTGCCCGGATGAAGCCCTGGTGCGCGAACGACAGGCCGACGGGCTGCGAGACCTCCCAGAGTCGAGCCGAGCGATCGAAGCTGCCGGTCAGGACCGTGCGGCCGTCGGGGCTGAACGCGACCGCGGCGACCGTGTGCTGATGGCGGAAGAGGCTGCCCAGCGGCCGGCCGGTCGCCACCTCCCAGAGCCGGGCGGTGCCGTCGTAGGAGCCCGTGAGGATCAGCTTGCCGTCGGGACTGAACGCGACGGCGCCGACGCAATGCTGATGGCGCATCGGCTCGCCGATGGGCCGGCAGGTGGCGGCATCCCACAACCGGGCGGTCCGATCGTAGCTGCCCGTGAGGATGGTCTCCGGCCGTCGGGGCTGAACGCCACCGACGAGACCCAGTCGTCATGGGTCATCGGCGGGCCGATCGGCTCGCCGGTGCGGGCGTCCCAGAGCTGGGCCGTCCGGTCCCAGCTCGCGGTCAGGACGGTCCGACCGTCGGGACTGAACGCCACGCCATCGATATAGTCCCGAGTGGGCATCGGCTGCGCCGATCGGCTCGCCGGTGCGCGACGTCCCAGAGCCGGGCCGTCAGGTCGGTGCTCCCGGTCAGGAGCGTCCGACCGTCGGGGCTGAACGCCACGCCCAGGACGCGACGGTCTTATGTCCGAATTGAGGACCGACCTCGGAAGCCATCCTCGACGTCCCAGAGGCGGACGATGCCGTCATCGCAGCCCGGAGAGCAGCGTCCGGCCATCGGGGCTGAACGCCAGCGCCCCGACCTTCATCGGGTGGCGGAACGCCCCGCCGACGGGTTCGCCGGTGGCGGCGCTCCAGAGCCGGATCGTCTTGTCCTCGCCCGCGGTCGCCACCAGGCGACCATCCGGGCTGATCGCCACCGCATGGATCGGGCCGGGATGCTCGAAGCGCGGCACGTAGCGGGTGCAGGTGTTGCAGCCAGCCGTGAGAGGTTCCTGCCGGAACGCCCGCTCGAGGAAGTTGTCGTGGGAGCGACTGGGCCAGTCGTCAGACCCGCGAGCCAGCCAGAGCACCCCGAGGCGCAATGTCGCCTTGCTCGCAGATGGCCTGCGCATGGTCATAGCTCAGTTGGGCCGACATCTGGTCGACCTCCCGCCTCCGCGACTCCGCCTCCTGGAGTGCCGCCTCGATCCGCGAGGCGGCCTGATAGTGGTAGATCGCCAGGAAGATCGACAGTCCGATCGTGGTCGCGACCGCCAGCGAAGCCAGGCCCACCGCGATGGCCAGCGAGGTCTTGCGACGGCACCAGCGCCAGACCCGCTCCGGCGCCCGGACCGGTCGTGCCCGGATCGATTCGAAGTTCAGGAACCGGTCGAGGTCCTCGGCCAGCTCGATCGCCGAGCCGTAGCGGCGTGGGGCGACTTCTCCAGGCATTTCAGACAGATGGTCTCCAGGTCGCAGGGGATTTTCGGTCTGAGGCGAGTCGGCCTGCCGGGTTCCTCGTTCAAGAGCTTCCGCAGCGTCTCCAGGGGGGTCTCCGCCCAGAAGGGCGGAACGCCGACGAGCATCTCGTAGAGGATCGCCCCGAGCGAGTAGACGTCGCTGGTCGGGCCGGCCTCCCGGACGTTTCCCGATGCTTGCTCGGGAGACATGTAACACGGAGAGCCCAGGATCGTCCCGGTCTGTGTGTGCAGCGATTCCTTGCCCAGGTGTTTCGCCAGGCCGAAGTCGGCGATCTTGGGAACTCCATCGGGCGTGAGCAGCACATTGGCCGGCTTGAGGTCGCGGTGGATGATCCCCCGCTCGTGTGCGTAGTGGATGGCCCGGGCGAGGGTCTCGGTGATCTGGGCGGCCTTCCTGGTCGAGACCGGTCCTCCGGCAAGCTCCTGGGCCAGCGTCCCACCCTCGACCATCGCCATGGAGAAATACGGGCGGCCCGCGCTCTTCGCCGATCTCGTAGATCTCGACGATATTCGGATGGTGGAGTGACGCCGACGGCCTCGGCCTCGATCTGGAATCGGAGGTGAGTGGTCCGAGGTCGGGCGGGGCCCGGCGAGGCCCATCTTCAAGGCGACGCGCCGGTTGAGCCCCAGCTGGTTGGCCTCGTAGACGACGGCCATGCCACCGACGCCCAGCTCCCGGACGATCTGATAGCCCGGGATCGCGGGATAGTCCTTGGCCTGCGGCGCCTGGCTCGTCCCGGGTTCCGGCACGGGGTCTCGGATCCGGGTCGATCGCGGTGCTCGCGTTCGCCCCATCCCGTCCCGCGATGGCCTCGAGGGCGCTGATGGAAAGTGACCTGGACCCCGATCGACTCGGCGAACTGCGGGAACCGCACGACGAACTCCTGAAGGTCGACGGCTTCTCCCAGGGTTTCCCGGAGCATGAATTCGTTATGGATCAGGTCGATGCGCGAGGTCGGCATCGTTCGAGAGGACCGGGGAATCGCTCGAAGTACCATTCGGCCGGGATGGGAATCCCGGCCCGCCATCGGTTCCGCTGGTCGGCTCGAAGGACCGCGGCGAGCTCGGTCGGCTCGAGGTCTCCTCTTCCTCGAGGAACGCCTCGAGATCCGGAGGCGAACCCCGTCCTGCCAGAGCCGCAGGAAGCGACGGACCGGGAGCCAGGACCTCCGGATGGTCGAGGGTGCCGATCGCTGCGGGGAGTCCGCGTCATGCATCGTCATCAGCGGTCCAGCTTGAGGGCCTTGGCCACGCGGTGGACCGCGCGGGTCAGTTGCATCCGACGGGCCTGGGGCGAACCGCCCAACTGTCCCGCGATCTCCGACCACTCCCAACCCTCGGCGCGGAGGTCGGCGATCTGCCGCTCCTCTTCGTCCAGCCGGCAGCCGCACGGCGTCGATCAGGTCATGGTCCGACGCGAGCTGGCACGGGCCTGGCGACGAGCTCTCGACGTTCAGCTCGTCCACCCGCACGGCGGCCAGGAGTCGGTCGTCGCGCCGCCGGGCCCGCTGCCGGCGGACCTGCATCGCCAGCTTGTTCCGGGTCATCTGCATCAGCAGATTGACGAGTTGCTCGGGTGTCTCCAGGTCGAAATGGCCCGTGGAGGCGCGGGCGAAGAAGCTGGTCAACACCGATTGCGAGATGTCCATCGAGTCGAAGACCCGGTAGAGCCGGTGGTCCTCCATCCGAAGCCGGGCCTCGCGTCGGATCACGCCTTCGAAACGACGCACCAGCTCCCGCGCGGCGTCTTCATTGCCGCTCCGGATTCCGCGCATGAACGAAGTGAACGAGCTGGTGTCAACCATCGCCGCCCAACCTTTCGTTCACGACCAGAGAATATGTGAGACTGATAGCTATCTTTCATACCCGAACTGGATGCCCTTCACAAGCTGTCTCTGTCTGGTGAGGCCAGGATCGGCGATTCGCTCGGATTCCTGTCGAGAACGTTGTGCGATCCGCCAGCGAAACGCAATAAGAAGGTACGTCCGTCTTTCCAGCGTGACATGGCCTCGTCCCGCCGGACACGGTCTCAGCGTGAGCTGGGAAGCCTGACCTCCGTCAGCCTCTTCTCGTTGGTGTAGCATTCGTTAAGAGAATGGGAACAGGTTTCGGAGGCGAAGCAGTCCATTCGAGGCAAGGTGTTCGTGATCGGCGTGCCCTGGGCACAGCATCGTCGTTGACCCGCTGTGACCCAGGTCATCACAGCCATCGAGGTTTCCCATGAATTCGCACGATCTCGTTTCGAAGGACGCTTCTGCTCCGGGGACGATTCCGGCGTCGGACGAATCCGGCATGATTCGACGGAGACCGGTCACCGGCGGCGACGATGCCCCCAGCGGGCCGGCTCCTGGCATTGGCTCTGGGCGCCGGGATCCTCGCAGGACTCGGCTCCTGGCTCATCGGCGAGGCGGTCCGCACTGCGTTCCGCCCACCGTATCAGCCACAGAACGTGATGGGCCAGGTCATCATGAAGGCGACCTTCAAGGACCAATCCGCCGCGGACCTCAAGAACGCGACCCTGGCCTTCGGGATACTGGGTGGCATGCTCGGCGTGGCGCTCGGGCTGGCCGGCGGAATCGCCTGTCGGTCAAGCCGGGCCGGGACTGAGAGGCGGCGGTCATCGGCCTGGTGCTGGGCAGCCTGTTGGCAGCGGGCGCATCATTGGGACTCTTGCCGCTCTATTTCCGCGCACTCGACCAGGACCAGGAGGGGCTGTCGCGCGATCTGACCTTGCCCTTGGTGGTCCACGCGGGGATCTGGGCAGCCGCCGGCCTTGCGGGCGGGCTGGCGTTCGGGATCGGGCTCGGAGGAGGACGGGACCGACTCATCAAAGCGGCGATCGGTGGCCTGTTGGGTGCCGCTCTCGGCGCGGCCCTGTACGAGATGTGCGGGGCGATGGCCTTCCCCGGCGACAGGACAACAACGCCTCTCTCATTGACCTGGCAGACCCGCCTGCTCGCGCGGCTCCTCGTCGCGATCCTGGCGGCGCTGATCGCCGCCGTGGTCGTCAACATGCCAGGACCGGCGACCCAGAGATTCTGGCGGCAGATCATGACCCCATCCGAATGCCGGTCCTCAGATCGGATATCGGCCTGGGGGCGACCGCGACGGAGTCGCAACGCCCCCAGGCGGATGGATTAATACTGGTCGGAGCTGATCACCTCACCGCCGTTGCGGGTGCCGAGCCCCATCCAGGTCAACCGGCTGATGCTGCTCTTGATGAACTTCACGCTGCCGTCGCAGAACAGCACATTGGCCCCACCCGGGTGTGCGCTGGCGGCCCCCATGGCCCAGGCGCCATTGGCCCAGGCCTCGTTGGTCGAGCCATTCTGGCAGCCGCCGACGGGGTACTGGGTATCGCTCGGCACCTGAATCGTGTTGAACGATGCGAAGCTGATGGCACCCAGCGCCCAGCGCCACCCTTTGTAATCGCGAGATGGTCGCGCTGCTGCTGGCCGGCTCGCTCGGCGAACTTGGTGGCACACTGCTGGAGTGCGGTGGTGATCGTCGGCCAGGTTGGTGAGGGCGTTCGTGTAGTAGGTATTGGTCGTGCCGTCATTCATCTCCATATTGCCGCGGTAATGGCTGCCGGAGGGGCCTTGGCCGTTGCCGACGAGCCACTCGGCATAGGCGACCGTGTTCGTCGTGCCGTCGGTGCAGGCTTGAACGCCGTACGCAGACCCCCCAGCCGAACATGCCGACGCAGCCCATCGGATCCTGGTAGTTGTAGGGGAGCGCGGTTGTTGTCCCATGCGTAATTGCCGCCCGTGGTGTCGGTGCCGAAGGAAGCGGCGTAGTTGTTGATGTTGCCTCCGTAGGAGACGTCGCCGTTCTGGCCGCTGCCGGCGTTGGGGTCGGAGGGGCAGAGGAAGCCCTTGATGACCGTGTTGGCGACCGTGTTATTGATGGCCGTGTACTGGTCTGACCGGGTACGGGCCCCAGTTGAAGTTGGCCGCGTTGTAGAGCGGCTGCTGCTCCAGGTAACCGAGCATGAGCCCCTGGGCACTCCAGGAGTTCCAGTTGGCGTAGGCATGGTGGCATTCCCGCTCGCCCTGGGATATCACGGAGATGCCCAGCGGGAAGGTGTTGTTGGACGTGTGGTAGTTGTGCAGGGCCAGGCCGATCTGCTTGAGGTTGTTCGTGCACTGGATGCGCCGGGCGGCCTCGCGGGCCGACTGCACGGCTGGGAGCAGCAGGGCGATCAGGACGGCGATGATGGCGATGACCACCAGGAGCTCGATCAAGGTAAAGCCGGAACGGGGTCTTTGCTCATTGACGGATTCCCTTCGAGAAAGAAGAAGGAGAGCGAGGAAACCATGATCTGCAACCGCGTCGGGCAGTCTGGGTGATGCTCGGCACGGCGGACGCGGGACCGCCGGCGGCGACTCGACGGGAGTTGAGGGCACGATCGCGATTACCTGCCCTTTCTCCGCGCGGCGGCCTCCGCCTTCTTCGCGGCGGCCTCCGCCTGTTTTTTCTGCCTTCATATCGTTCGGCATGTTGGTCAGCATGTTCTGGATTTTCTGCTGCGCCTCCGGGGTGACCTCGGCCGTCGTGCCGTCACCCGAACTGCACCCGGCGATCGTCCACGCGACGCCGACGGCGAACGTGAGCGAGAGACAGGCGGCACGGGTGGATCGATCGATTTGCATTTCAAAAAGCTCCGGATGAGTGGATGGAAGAGGGACGTCGGGTGAGGAGGTTGGCACTGGGAACGTCTCGGGACGCCTCCGCCCGGGCAACGCGATGGGTCGCGAGGAGCTCGGCACCGAGTCGGGCCGCGCTTCGCGTCGTGGCCGGGCGCTGATCGGTCGCGAGATGGCTCGGGCCGCGTTCGCAGGCGGGGGCATGAATCCCTTCAGGGGCTCCGGCGCAGCGGCTCCTTCTCGCAACAGATAGCCAGTGTCGGCCGCCAGCGGACCGTAACCGGCCGGTGCGGCCCGAAGGCCAGGTCACCTCGATCTGCTCGACCCGGTCGGCGTCCCCGAGGCCGAAGTGGAGCCTGGGATCGGACGCCGATTGATAGCTGCCCCCGCCGATGCGCCAGGCGGTCCAGCGCCGGCCGGCGGAGGTGACCGTGACGCGGGCACCGATCGCGTCGCGGTTCGAAGCGGTACCTTCCAGCCGGAGCGTCAGACTGTGACCTCCCGAGCTGCGGTTATGGAAGTAAGCCAGGGGTTGGTTCTGCGAAACGATCAGCAGGTCGACACGGCCATCGTTATCGAGGTCCCCCGCGGCGAGCCCTCGCGCCAGCCGGGGGACGCGCCAGGGCGGGCCCGCCTTGTCGGAGACATCGGCGAACCGGCCCTCACCGGTGCCCACGAGCAGTTGGGCGGGCATCAGCCAGGGGAAATCCGGCCGGAAGTCGCTGACGTGACCGTTGGCCGTGGCCAGGTCGAGCCAGCCGTCGTTGTTGACGTCCAGGAACGCGGCCCCGAATCCCAGCAGGTATCGGCTCGGGGTGGCCAGGCCGGACTCCGCCGTCGCATCGGTGAAGATCCCGCCCCCGCGATTTCGGTACAGGGTCGTGGACTCGTTGTAGAAGTTGGTGACGGCCAGGTCGGGCCGACCATCTCCGTCGACGTCGCCGCAGGCGATCCCCATGCTGGCCTGGTAGACGCCGGCGCCGCTGCTGGCCACGCCGGACGTCCCGCCGATCTCCTCGAAATGCAGGCCGCCCTCATTTCGGAAGAGGAAGTTGGCCGACTGATCGTTGGCGACGTACAGATCGAGCCGTCCATCGCCGTCCAGGTCGGCCGCGACGACGCCCAGGCCGCGGCCGTCGCGGTCGACGATGCCCGCCGCGGCCGTCACGTCGGTGAACCGGCCGCCATCGTTGCGGAACAAGTGATCCGGCAGCGAGGGGGAATACTGCGGGGAGCAATAGCTGTACACCTTCTTCTGGCTATCCCAGCACAGCATCGGCTTCACGGTGTCCCAGACCAGGTAGTGGCAGACGTAGAGGTCGAGGTCGCCATCGCCGTCGAGGTCGGCGAAGGCGGCCGACGTGGGCCAGTCGCGGTCCCCGCCCAGCCCGTACCGTTGCGGTCACATCCTCGAAGGTCCCATCCCCCTTGTTGCGGTACAACGCATAACGACGCCATCGGGTGATGAAGAGATCCGGATGGCCGTCGTTGTCGACGTCGCCTACCGTCACGCCATGACTGTAGCCCCGCGCGAATGCGGCGAGGCCCGACGACGCGGTCGCGTCCTCGAATGTGCCATCGCCCCGATTACGAAACAGCCGGTCTCCTTCGGTCTGGGGGGCGGCGAGGTCGGGAGGAAAGGGACCGGCTTGTGTCAGGTAAACGTCGAGCCAGCCGTCGCCGTCGTAGTCGAGGAGCCCGACCCCGCCGGACGTGGTCTCGGGCATGTGGCGAACGTACGAGACGCCGTTGTTGAAGGTGAAACGAAGGCCCGCGGTCTGGGCATCGTCGACGAAGCCAGGGATCCTCGCGACAATGGCGACGCTGGCCGCCGAGTCGCGCCGTGGCGCCGAGTCGAGATCCGCGATCAACTCGCGAAGCGTCGGTCCGCTCGGCAGGCGAGCCTGGACCTCCTTGAGCCGCTTGAGCGCTGCACGACCTTCCGGGATGTTCGGGCCGTCCTTGGCGACGATGGACCACAGAGCCGACGCTTCGAAGTAGCGGCCGAGATCCTCGGCCATCCGGGCCGCCTCGGGGATGCTCGGAGCCTTCAGGTTCTCGATAAGGGACTGGTAGCGATACCTGAGCGCGTTCAGGACGGCTCGGCGCGCCGAAGCTGGGCCGCCTCCTCTCGGTCGACCATCCAGGAGTGCCAGGTCGGCCAGGCGTTCGAGGGAGCGGAGGCTTCCCGGCTCTCGCGCAATGAGATCCTCATGAACCTGTCGTTCGCGAGCGGCATTTCCGGCCCGGGCGGCGAACCAGGCCCGCAGGTCAAGCACCTCGGAGGGCGAGAGCCGGTCGGGGGGAGATGTCGGACGGCCCGCTCGACCTCGGCCTCGTCCTGGGCCGCCAGGGCCCAATCCAGCCTACCCTTCCAAACCGCCGCGTCATCCGGACGGCGTTCGAGGCAATCATCGAGCCACTTCTTCGCCTCATCGAGCCGGCCGGTCCGTGTCGCCAGGTTCGCCCAACCCAGCCAGATCCGGTCATCGTCCGGGGCATTTCGCGCGGCCTTCGTCAAGGCCGTGCTGATCACACCAAAACCCAAGGGGTTCGTTGACCCCAGCTTTTCCAGCTCCTTGAGCAGTCCCGACGGATCGGGGTAGGAGCCCCAGGCACCATGGACCAGAGCGCGGGCCTCGTCGAACCGGCCTTGGAGTTTGTACAGGTTGACCAAGGTCTCGCCGCCTCGATCGCATGGTTGCCGCTCCCCTTCAAGGCGGTCAAGAGAAACCCCTCGGCATCGGCGAAGCGGTCGTGTTCGAGGACAAGCCGGGCGCGGTACATGGCCGCATGGGGGGCGAACGGCGAATCCGCCGGCACGCGCGACCAGGCCGCCTCGGCCGCCTCGCGATGACCCAAGGAGAACTCGGTCGCTCCCAGAAGGAAGGCGATCTCCCCATCCTTCGGCCAACGGGCCGAACGCCTCGGCTAACAATCCACGAGCTTTCGCAGGGGTCCGGGCGCTGATTGCCTCCTTGGCGGCCTTCAGGCTCGACTGAAGCCGCCACGAATCGAGGCTGCGTACACCCGCCCACACCGCGCCTGCCGCGATGATTCCCAATCGCTAACGCCCAAGGCGCGCAACGCTGCAACATCGGGACAACTCGAGATGGCTCGCGTCCAGAAGAACGGCTTCGTCATCGTCAACTCAGAAAGATCGGATCCGTCGTGAAAGGGTGGCTGATTGAGAAAAGGAAAGCGTGATCGCTTGCACGACGCCGCCCTGTCCGAAAGGAATCCATGTCGCATATTGCCGATTCGCCTATCCGTGAGCACAAAGATTCTGCCCGCTGCCCGGATTTTTTCCGAACGCGTCCCATCCGAATGCGACAAATCGGCTGGCCGCTGACTCGGCAAGGTCACTCGTACTGATCGGAAAATCCCAAACTTTCTGACTCTGACGAATCGATGCGAGATTATGGTATGCTTCATCGAATCCAGAAATGTTCACCTCGCTCCGGCACCCAAGCTCCAGCCGTGTCAAGAAGACAGATGCCAGCTGAGACGAATCCGGGTTTGCATCCTGCCGGCCAACTTCGATGTCGACAGTGCGAACACTTCGTCACGACAAGAGGCTGGGGATGTTCGCCGCGACGACTTCTATGACCTCCGACTCCAGCTTCAACCCCACATCGCGAAAACCCGAGGCGAGCCGCCGGCTCGGCCCGCTCGACGTGCTCGTGGTCTCGGCCTGGTGTGGCCTGGCTGCCGGCGAGCTCGAGGTGGCCATGAGGATCCTGTCCAGGAGCCTCAGTTCCACCAACCGGCTGTACCTGATGTCCCGGCACTTCGTCTGGTTGGTCCCGCTGATCTTGCTCGTGTTGTTCCTCGCGATGGGTGTCTTCCTGGCATGGCGACGAGGATCTGGCCGCGTCGCGCGGGTTGGCTGAGCCCACGACTCATTGGCACCGCTGCCATCCTGCCCGCTCTCCTGGTGGCTGGCCGGGGGATCTACACCGAGGCCTGGTTGATCTTCGCGATGGGGCTCGCATGCTGGCTGACCCCTCGGCTCGAGCGGCATGCCGGTCGGCTTGCGGCGGTGGCTCTTGTTAAGTTTTCCGATCCTTCTGGGGATGGTCCTGATCCAGGCGGGCCTGATCTTCGGAGCCGACCGAATCAAGCAGTGGCGTGAAGAAGGCCGAGCTTTGCCTCCTCCCGAGTCGCCCAATGTACTGCTCATCGTGCTGGACACGGTGCGAGCGGATCACCTGAGCCTTTATGGTTATGAGCGTGCCACCACTCCGAACCTGGAGCGAATGGCCAAACACGGCATCCGCTTCGACCAGGCCCGAGCTGCGGCACCCTGGACCCTCGCCTCGCACGCGAGCCTCTTCACTGGCCGATGGCCCCATGAGCTGGCCGTGAAATGGATGTACCCGCTTCGCGGCGGATGCCCAACGCTGGCCGAATATCCTGGGGTCGCTCGGCTATGCGACGGCGGGTTTCGTCGGCAACCGGTTCTATTGCGCCTACGACAGCGGCCTGGACCGCGGCTTCACCCATTACGAAGATTATGACCTGGAAACGCTCGGTGCACTTCGATCGGTCCACCTGATCGACCTCGCGGTGAAAGATGCTCGTCCAGATCGGTCCGACTCTGGGCCGGTTTCTGCCCATCGGCCCGTCCTTGCCGCGACAAGGACTGGACCTCCATCCAGCTCTCGTCGGGCCCGAGGAAGGATGCCCAGATCATCAATCGCGAATTTCTGGATTGGTTATCGCAGCGGCGGGAGCCACGCCGGCCCTTCTTCGCCTTTCTCAATTACGTGGACACCCATGCGCCCTACGTGCTTCGCCCGGGTGCCGCGTACCGATTCGGTTCGGCGCCGGCAACGGAAGCCGATCTCCTGTTCTTGGTGGATGGCTGGCTCAGGGGCGACAGGCTCAGGTTCTCCCCGCAAGTCGCGAACCCTGGGCCGAGATTCTTATGATAACTGCCTCGCTTATCTGGACGAGTGGCTTGGCCATTTGTTCGACGAGTTGCGGTGCCGGGGCGTGCTCGATCAGACCTTGATCATGATCACCGCGGATCATGGCGAAGGATTGGGAGAACACGACCTGTTCGATCATGGCGAGAGCCTCTATCGTACGGAAATCCGCGTCCCATTCCTAATTGTCTTACCGTCCGGCAGGCGGTCCCAAGAAGTGGTCAGCGAGCCGGTGAGCCTCCGCGATATCCCGGCAACGATTGCCGATCTCATCAGCCCCGGGACGAAACCGCCGTTTCCGGGCCGGCCGCTGACCAGGTTCTGGTGCCAGACTCCCTCCGCGTCGACCGATCCCGGTCCCGCCGACGCCGTGTTCTCCGAGCTTGCGACTCCGAATCCCGCCGATCCCAATCACGGTCGCTCTCCCGGGAGACGAGGTCGGCTGGTCTCTCTGGCCGAGGGCGATTTCGTCTATATCCGCAATGAAGGTGACGGCAGCGAGGAACTGTTCAACGCAGCGCGACGACCCGCGCGAGATACTCAATCGCGTCCGCGCCGACGCCTTGCATCCCGTGCTGCGGCGGTTTCGCGACCGTCTCGACCGCATGAACGCCAATCCTGCCGACGGCGCGCGATGAACCCCGCAGCGCGACTTCGGTCTTCTCCCGCGACCCAACCTCGTTCACCTCCCAGCTCGATCCGGCCTCGGCTGAGCCTCCAACGCCAATAAGGCTGCTCCGGCGTTCACCGGCACGCCGTCATTTTTTGCTCAAGTTTTTCCGGTCGATGGCCGACATCCGCGATTGACGCCCTCGACGATCGGTCGTATGATCCCCCCGATTCGGCCTGGTCTGGTACGACCAGTCAGGATTCCGAACGGACTCGACGTGCACTCGAGACGGAAGGGAGGTCGTCGCATGGGGCTGGCTCTGGGATGGACGGCAATCGCCTTGAGCGGGTTGGCGGGCGCACCGAACACGGAACGAGCGAATGGACCGATCCAGTACTCTATTCGCTTCGTGGAGGTGGAGGGACTGGGCTGGCGAGAGGCCATCTTCACCCGGCTGACGCCGGTGACCCGCCAGGTGGCCGCGACCGTCTGGACGGCACCCAAAGGCGTGAGGAAAGAGATCCTCCAATCCGCCGTCAAGAACTCGGACGGCCACGTCGCCCAGACAGGCGTGACCAAGGCGCTGAACGGCTCGCCGGTGCACTTCGCGATCCGCAAGAATCAGCAGCTTGTTACTCAGGTCGCCTGGAATGGCGACGACCGGCCCGAAACCGGAGAGCCGGAGACTGTGCGCACGGGCCCGGTATGCACCATGACGGGCCGGCAGCTCGACCAGGGCGTCCTCGTCCAGCTCGTTCTCGAGGACACCGAGGTCCTGCGCGATCCATCATGTAAACCTGACCCGTTCCGGCGAGCACACGTGTCAGGCCACCCCGGCGACGACTGCCATAGAACCGCAAGTGTTTATCGGTCAAGGCAAGGCGGCCGGGCTGACGGCCTACGCCTATCCGTTGCCGAATCCCGAGCCGGCCTGTTGCCCATTGGCGGAGAGCCTCAAGGGGTTGACTGGAGTGAAGAAGGACATCGAGAAGACCCATGAGGATCTTGAACACGTAAAGGGTTTGCTTCATGGCAGGTATCTACGCGACAGTCTCCCGTTTCTCGCAATTCCCGTGACGGGTGGGCCGCAACCCCAGGGCACAATCACCGAGATCCGTTTCAATGGCAACGCGAAGACACCTGCCGAGAAGATCAAGGCCGAGCTCCTCAGCCGAGACGGCGACCCGATCGACTTGCGGAAGATCAACGCCGAGGTCAAGACACTAATGCACACCGAGTGGTTTTCAGACGTCCAGGCGTACTATGTCGCCTTTCGGAGGCGGGAAGACCATCTTGTTCTTCGAAGTCCATGAGGTGCCCGTCTCGCCCCACGTCGATCAAGCCGCGGAGACGAACCAGAAAGCGTCATCTACGACGAGGTCAACGGTTTCGACCGACTGTGCCCGTCGGACGGACGAAGTGATCCATGCGCATCTGGAGACGATCAGCCCGGCATCCCCATGCTGCACATCCTCGGCAACCGCCACGACGTGCGCGAAGGCTGACGAGTCACACGCGGTCGCGATCGAGGTTCCCGAGATCGCCAGCCAGGAGGTCGCGGGCGAGTGGTTGATCCCGAAGGACGGCATCCTACTGGTGGGCTTCGGCCCGCACACCGTGGCGGGCAAGGATGGCAAGGCGGTGATCCGCGAGCGGCTGGCGATCATCGAAGCCGAGGCGGTCACCGACGGGGCGGTCCAGCGAACCAGCCGGGTTCCGGGATTGTGTAGCGTCATCGCGGCCCGCAGTGCCGGCCGCGATAGCCGCGCCTCGAGCCATCCCCGCGCCGGTCGCCCCCAATCTGCCGACCGCCGTCCCCGTGCCGCCGAGCCGCTCGATCCCGCAGGGCGCCCACCCCGACGGCACTCCGGCCGAACTGCCTCCGCTCCCCGCCGATGAGATCGAGACACCGCATCCCTCCGATTCGGCCGAGCCGACCCCTAGCCCGCAAATCAAGAAATCCCAGCAGCCGGCCAAGCCCGCGGCCGACTCCCAGATGAAGAAGACCGGTTATCACACAACCCCGAGAGCACTCACCATGCCCGCCCTGTCGTTCAACACGCCGAACGTCGGCTTGCAGTTCCTCGTGCCGCTCAAGCCGCTTTCGTTCTCGCTCCCGTTCAACCGCAGACTCGAGATCGAGGTCTTCGGCCGGGTCGTCCGCGAACCGGAACCGATCGAGAACCACAAGACCGATGAATAGCGATGCGATCCGCGTGTCGGGACCGGCCTAGCCGTCCGCCGATGGACAGGGATAGGAATTCCAGATCCAAAATGCAGATGGAGACTGCTATTGGTTGGTCATCTTTTGGAATCTGGAATCCGGAAATCGGATCCCCTTTGATTGCGTTCAAATGCCGCGACGAGAGGGCAGAATCTACAACGACGAGGTATATCCGCCGTCAACCGGTACCGCGATCCCGGTGACGTAATCGCTGGCCGGGCTGGCGAGCCAGATCGCAGTCCCCGCCATGTCGGCCGGCTTGGCCCATCGGCCCTGCGGAATCCGCGACAGGACGCGCTCGTGAAGGCCCGGGATCTGCTCTCGGGCCTTTTCCGTCAGCTCGGTGTCGAACCAGCCCGGCAGGATCGCGTTGACCTGGATCCGGTCCGCGGCCCAGGCCAGTGCCAGGCTCTTGGTCAACTGGACGATCCCTCCCTTGCTGGTCGCGTAGGCCGGCGCGAAGCTGGCGCCGAAGATCGACGTCATGCTGCCGATGTTGATGATCTTCCCGCCGCCCTCACGTTTCATCG
This sequence comes from uncultured Isosphaeraceae bacterium, assembly GCA_963842405.1. Taxonomy (GTDB): domain Bacteria; phylum Planctomycetota; class Planctomycetia; order Isosphaerales; family Isosphaeraceae; genus CAVZRC01. The sequence goes on from CAWJGW010000010.1 coordinate 28,071, forward strand.
CCGGGTAGACCGCTTTCGACATCAAGAACGCACTGGTGAGGTTGGCGTTCATGACCTCGTGCCACTCCGCGAGCGTCATCTCCTGCGGCGGCTGGCGGATGTTGATGCCGGCATTATTGAACAGGATGTCGATGCGGCCGAACCGCTTCAGCGTCTCAGCGGCGGTGCGCTCGATGTGATCGCGGCGTGAGACGTCGGCGGTGACGACGAGCGTCTCGGCCCCGGTCTGGGAGCGGATCTGCGCGCGGCCGCTTCCGACTTCGCCGTGTTCCGCCCCAGGACGGCAATCTTGGCCCCGGCCTGGGCCAAGCCCAGGGCCATGCCCAGGCCGATCCCGCCGTTGCCGCCCGTCACGATGGCCACTTTGCCGCTCAGGTCGAACAGGTTCACGTCGTTCTCCGTTTGTTTGACAACTGGCGAATCGGGAAGACGATGCAAGCCGTGCAACCTTCGTCGCGTTCAATCCCACTTGAGGATCGCGCCGGTATCGGCGCTGGTGGCCATCTTGGCGTATCGGGCGAGGTAGCTGGACTTGATCTTAGGGGGCGCGGCGTCCAGGCCGCGCGGCGGCGGCGAGCTCCTGATCGGAGAGGCGGACGGAGAGCACGCCGTTGGGGATATCGATCTCGATGATGTCGCCGTCCTTGAGCAGACCGATCGGGCCGCCGACGGCGGCCTCGGGGCTGACGTGGCCGATCGACGCGCCGGCGGTCCCGCCGGAGAAGCGGCCGTCGGTGATCAGCGCGCAGCGGTCGCCCAGGCCGACGCCCTTGATCGCCGTGGTGGGGGCGAGCATCTCCTGCATCCCGGGCCCTCCCTTGGGCCCTTCGTAGCGGATCACCACGACGTCGCCCGCCTTGATCTTGCCGAAGACGATCCCGTTATAGGCGTCGATCTCGCTCTCGAAGATCACCGCCGGGCCGGTGTGCTTGAGCATCTTGGGACTGACGCCGGCCGTCTTGATGACCGCCCCCTTGGGCGCGAGGTTGCCCGAGAGCATCGACAGGCCGCCGGTCGCCGAATAGGCGTTGTCGACGGTGCGGATCACGTCGAACGGGTCGAAGCCATCGTCATGCGGACCATTGCCAGTCGGCTGCGGTGCGCCGCCGTGCCCATCGCCATTGCCGAACTCTTCCTCTCCGGTCTCGCCCTCAGCTTCGAGCAAGGCCAGCCCGGCGGCCTGCGAGCGCGCCTCGGCGGCGACGCTGGGCACAGTCCACGCCTGGCTGGTGCGCTCGCCGCCCGCGCGGACGCGCGTCAACAGCCGGGCCGCGGCGACCGCGGCCGCGCCCCTCACGTCGTATTCGTCGATGTTCTCGCCCAGGGTCTTGCCCGTGACGGTATGCACAGGTCGAGATCCAGCAGCCCGGGACAGCCGCGCACGACCTCGCCCAGGATCGTGTGGATTCCCCCGGCGCGGGCGACGTCCTCGATGTGATAGCGGCTCGACGGGCTGACCTTGCAGAGGTTGGGCGTTTGCTTGCTGAGCGCGTCGATCCGCTGGAGCGTGAACGGCACGCCGGCCTCGTGGGCGATGGCGAGGATGTGGAGGACCGTGTTGGTGCTGCCGCCCATCGCCATGTCGAGGATCATCGCGTTGTCGAAGGCCGCCGGCGATGGCGATCTCGCGGGGCAGCAGGCCATGACCGGCGCCAACCTTGGCAAATTCCCGGGCCATCGCCACGATCCGGTTCGCCGCGCGTTCGTAGAGCGACTTCCGATCGGCCGAGGTCGCCAGGATCGTGCCGTTGCCGGGCAGTGCCAGGCCGATGGCCTCGGCCAGGCAGTTCATGCTGTTGGCCGTGAACATGCCCGAGCAGCTCCCGCAGGTCGGGCAGGCGGCCTTCTCGATCTCCTCGAGCTCCTCGGCCGAGAGCTTGCCGTTCTGTTTCTGCACGCCCGCGACGAACGCGTCGATCAGGTCGACCGTCTTCCCCGACGCCGTGCGACCCGCTTCCATCGGGCCGCCCGAGACGAAGATCGTCGGGACGTTGACCCGCATCGCCCCCATGAACATGCCCGGCACGATCTTGTCGCAGTTGGGGATGCAGACCATCGCGTCGAAGCAGTGCGCCTGGATCATCGTCTCGACGCAGTCGGCGATCAGCTCGCGCGACGGCAGCGAGAACTTCATCCCGTCGTGGCCCATGGCGATGCCGTCGTCCACGCCGATCGTGTTGAACAGGAACGGCACGCCTCCCGCCGCGCGCACGCATTCCTTGACGTAGTTCCCGACCGCCTGGAGATGGACGTGCCCCGGAATGATGTCGACGTGGCTGTTGCAGATGGCGATGAACGGCTTGTCCCAGTCTCCTTCGCCGACGCCGGTGGCGCGGAGCAGGCTGCGATGGGCGGCGCGGGCGTCGCCCCGCTTGATCGTGTCGGAACGCATGGTGCGGCTCTCACAGAGGATGCACGACGGTTGGATCGAATCGCTCCGACCCCATCCTATCAGACGCCCCCGGCCGGGCCAAGCCGACGCACGGAGCCGATCCGACGTAAGCCCCCCCGATGGGTTCGAGGTCAACCGTCGAGCAGAGCCGAATTCCCATCTCGTTCGGATACCGCTCTCGAGTTTTTCCTCCTCGACCGATTCATCGGACGGTCGCTTCCGACCGAAAAGATCAATGGAGATAGGATGATCGACGGTGATCATTCATGACGCCATGCAGTTTAGGCGGCGCGACTCGCAGACGTGAACCAGGGCGATCGCGGATGCAAGAGTACGACAAGAGCAGCAAGTGGCTGATTCAGCATCGCGGCGATTCGATCTTGCGGCTGGGCTGGCGTCCGCGACCTCGTCGAGTGGCGATCCGCTGCAAGCCGGGTTCGTCCAGTCCCGGCGGCTCCCCGACGGACTGATCGAGGCACGGCGGCAGGGTCAAGAGCAGCCCGATCTCTTCCTGCTGGAGATCTCGGCCTATCCTTACGCCCGGCTGTCGGACCAGACCATCGACGATATCGCCGCGGTGCGCCTGGATCGCCGCGTTGTGCCGGAAGTCTTGACCCTGTTTCTCCATCCCCGAGGCCGAGCTCGAGCGGCTGATTCGGTGACGCTCCAGAGCCCGCTCCGCTGGACGACCTGGAAGCTCCGATGGCGCCGGTCAAATTGTGGGAGGTTCCCGCCGAGGAGATGCTTGCCACCGGTGATATTGGCCTGATCCCCTGGGTCCCACTGGCCCGGTTCTCGAGCCCGCCGGAACGGATCGTCAGCCGCTGCCGCACCCGACTCGATCAACAGGCCCCACTGCTCGAACCGTTGGAATACGAAAACCTGCTGACTTCGACCCAATTCCTGCTGAGCCTGCGTTACAATAAGGACATGAAGCTCCTGGAGCGATTGCGTGCATTGCTGGGAGGACGCGAAGCCATGATTGAATCACCGCTCTATCGGGAAATTGTCGAGGAATCTCGACGAGAGGGAGACGATTGAAGCGCGGCGGAACTGACATTCTCAAAGCGCCTGACGAGCCGCTTTGGAGGAGCCGCCAGCGACTTGGCAGTTGAACTCGAGGCCGTCGAACATGACCGACTCGAGGAACTCTTCGACTTGGCGCTTGCCTGTCGCAGCCTTGCCTCATTCCGTAAACGGCTCTTGTCGTGAGCCAAATCCGCGGCTCAAGGGGCGGTTCTCCAGAGGAAGTGCCCGATCAGCAGCCCGGCGATGAACGACATCGCGACGGAGGCGAGGACGAAGACCGACCAGGCGAGTACGACGGATCGCCGGCAGGGTGACCTCGCGGATCCGCCGCGACTCGGTGACGGGTGGAAGGATCGACGACGTCTCGAGCTGAATCGGCGGGACGACCACGTCCACCGGGGGCACGGGCAGGGGAGGGGGCGCGGCGATCGGTCCAGGGGTCGCGGCGACCGGCGCGGGCGCGAACCGGGCCACGTAGGCTGGCTCGGGCGGAGCCGAATGCCTCCGGAGCAGGCGGCAGAGTCTCCCCCGAGAACGACGGCGGGGAACTGGAACGGATCCGGGCGAGGCGGCACCGGGGGTTGGTTCGTCAAGGACTTCGAAGAACTCGGCCTCGACCCGCAAGTCCTCGGGCCGCAGAGCGGCGAGTTCCGGCGGGATCATGGCCGCGATCTCCGCCAGGAACGGAGACGGTTCACCCGCCGATGCGAAGGCGACCCCGGCGGCAGCCGACTGAGGCCTTGACCGAGGACGACGGGTTCGCCGCCAGGCCGGGATCAGTCCGCGTCCCCGTCTTCCTTGGATTGGGTCTCCTGGCGCGGGATCAGCAAGTCGGCCTTGCATTTCGGGCAAGCGACCACCGTGCCGGCCTTGTTCGGCGCCACCGCCAGGAGCTGGTTGCATTGATAGCAGCGGATCTTGAGCCGTTCGACCGCCATGGGTCGTTTCCTCTCTTCCCCACGAATCCGGCCGGTGCACGTAGGCCGCCTCTCGATTCTCTGCATTCCAGCGTACGCAACCCGTTCGCGGTCCGCCACCGCGCAGTCGCCGCGGCCCAGGTCCTAACCCCCGGAACGAATAGCCGGTGTCAGACCGATCGTCCAAATTGGCACGGCGGCTTGACCTGACCTGCCGGGCTGTCACAATAAGTAAGCGTTAAGTGGAGCGGCGATAGCGTCAAGGGGCTCGTTTCTCTGCACCGATCCCCGACGAGCCCCGGATCGACGGAGGGAGCCGATCGATCGGGCGGTATGCTGTCGGGCGGGTTCGAGGATCATCCGTGGGCCCACAGCGCCGGCCGGCGCGGAGACCGACAGGGGCACCAGCACGAGGGAACGCGGCATGTGGTGGAATCGTGCAGGACTTGACCGTTGGCGTCGGCCGGCTGATGATCGGCTCCCTCCTGATGCTCTCGGTTGGGCTCGAGGGCCGGGGCGACACCGTCATCATGAAAAACGGGCTGGTCTTCACCAGCCAGGGTGCGCCGGATAAGGACAATTCGCTCGTCTACATCTGGGATGGCCTGAAGCGGGTCATCGTCCGGGACTCGAAGATCGAGAGGATCGTGGCGGACAACGCCTTCCGTACCGGGGAGCGGTTCCAGTTGATTCAGCCCATCGTCGTGCACGGCGGCGCGATGCCCCGGGAGGTCCTGAGCGTGAAGACCGGCCCATGGGACGATCGCGGCCGCCGGCGAGTTCCGCTATATCGGCTCCCGGCCGGATCGGCCGGTCGAGCATGGAGCAGGCGATCATCGAGATCGGGCCGCACGTGGTCCAGATACCGCGGGATCGACGGGTTCTGGCTGGGCGTGGTGGAGACCGACCAGGTCCCGCGCCCGGTGGTGATGGCGCTGCTCGGGCGGGTCGACCCGAAGAACGCCGCCGAGCGAGAACGGGTGATCCGGTTCTTGATGGATGCCGGCTGGTATCCCGAGGCCAAGAAGGAACTCGACCGGATGGTCAAGGATTTCCCCGGGACCGACCTGAGCGCGCGTGCAGCCAGCGCGCGGGTCTTCATGATCCAGGCCGAGGCGACGCAGCGACGGTCGGAGATCGACGTGCGCCGCAAGGCGCAACAGTACCAGGCCGTGTCGCAGCTGCTGAAAACCTTCAACGACAAGGAGATCCGCACGGAGCTCCAGATCGAGGTCCGCGAGATCGAGCGACGCGACGCGCAGCAACAGGCGGCGAACAAGACCCTGGCCACCGAGCTGCGCCAGCTCTTCGGCCGGCTTTCGAGCGCACGCGGGCGCCCTGGCAGAAGCGTCTGGTGGAGGTCCTCAAGGCCCTCGACGAGGCACCCGACGCGGTCCGCGATCGGTTCGCCGCCTGGCAGAAGGCCAGGGCCGATCCGTCGTCGAACGACGAGGCCCGCTTCGCACTGGCGATGTCGGGTTACGTCGTGGGCTAGGACGCCGCCGTGCCTGAGCTGGGCGGAGCGGACGCCCTCTGGCAGGCGCACGACGCCGTTCTCGGTTACCTCACCGGGGCCGATCCGTCGGAACGGAGCATCCAGGCGGCCGGTCTCGAGGGCCTCTCGCTGGCCGAGTCTTCCGGGAACGCCCGACCCGATCCGACGGCTCGAGCTGCTCGCCCGGATCATTCAGCTCATGCCCCCGCCCCGTCACAACAGTGCGGAGCGACCCCGAGAAGACCACGTTGCATCGCGTCCTCGAGGACGAGAACGCCGAGCCCACCGAATATGCCGTCCGGCTCCCGCCGGAATACCATCCGCTCCGCAGTTACCCGGCCGTGATCGTCCTCCATTCCGGGCAGGGCCCGGCGGCGCCATCGAGGAGTGGGCCGCGGAGGCGGCGCGCCATGGCTATATCCTCATCGCACCGGAGTACAACCTGCCGGGCCAGCCGCACGATTATCGATACACGACCAGCGAGCACGCGGCCGTCGAGCTGGCCCTGCGCGACGCCCGCAAGCGCTACGCCATCGACAGCGACCGCGTCTTCGTCGCCGGCCAGCTCACCGGCGGCAACATGGCCTGGGATCTACGGGCTGGCCCACCCCGACCTCTTCGCCGGCGTCGTCGTGTTCTCGGGACTCCCCGCCAAGTACGTGCCCAGGTACCTGCCGCACCACGAGCGGCTCCCCTTGTTTTATGTGCATCGGCGAGCTGGCTCCCGCGGCCAACGAGTTCATCTTCACCAATTGCATCAAGCCGAAGATCCACAAGGGGTGGGACGTCACCTACATCGAGTACCAGCGCCGCGGCCTGGAGACGTTCCCCGAGGAGATCCCTCGGGCGTTCGACTGGATGGACCGGCACCGACGCGATCCCTATCCGAAGGCGTTCGCAGACGTTTCCGCCCGGACCTCCGACGACCGGTTCTACGGAGTCGTCGTCCGCGAGTTCTCACCGGGCCACACCACGGCGCCCGAGGCGGCCGACGTCTTCGGGAAGAACCTCAATCCCGCCGAGATCCGGATGACCTCCAGCAGCCTCAGCAACCTCATCCGGCTGGATCTCAAGGGCGTGCGGCGGCTCGATCTCTGGCTCAGCCCCAAGCTCGTCGATTTCAAGAGAACGAGCTCGAGATCCGGATCCAGGGCCGGACCTACTCCAAGGGCACGCATCAAGCTCGACCTCGAGTCGATCGCTGGACGACCTCCGCCTCCGCGGCGACCGGCAGCAGCTCTACTGGATCATCACGGATCGTTACGGCATCCAGTAATCAGTATGGCACATTGGATTCGGCATTCACGACCCGCTGCCTCGACGGCAATGGAGTCGCCTGTGACCGATCCCCAGACACCCGACTGGGTCCGCGACGCGATCTTCTACCAGATCTTCCCCGACCGCTTCGCGCGGAGCGTCACGGTGCCCAAGCCCCGGCACCTGGACGAATGGGGCGCGCCACCGACTTATCACGGTTACCAGGGCGGCGACCTGATCGGCGTCGTCGAGCACCTGGATTATCTGGTCGACCTGGGCATCAACGCGTTGTATTTCACGCCGATCTTCCAGTCGGCGTCGAACCATCGCTACCACACGCACGACTACGAGAAGGTCGACCCGATGCTGGGCGGGAACGCCGCGCTTCGGCGGCTGCTCGACGAGGCCCACGCGCGCGGCATCCGCGTGGTGCTCGACGGCGTGTTCAACCACGCCAGCCGGGGCTTCTTCCCGTTCCACGACATCATGGAGAACGGCCCGGACTCGGCCTACCTCGACTGGTTCACCGTCAAGGAGTTCCCGCTCTACGCGTACGACTCCGAGAAGGCGCCCAATTACCAGGCCTGGTGGGGACTGCCGGCCCTGCCGAAGTTCAACACCGACTGCCCCGAAGTGCGGGAGTTCCTCTGGGGCATCGGGCGGAAGTGGATGGAGTTCGGCATCGACGGCTGGCGGCTCGACGTCCCCAACGAGATCGACGACGACGATTTCTGGCGCGAGTTCCGCCGCCGCGTCCGGGCGGTCAACCCGGAGGCTACATCGTCGGCGAGGTCTGGGTCGACGCCCCGCGATGGCTCCAGGGCGACATGTGGGACGCGGTGATGAACTACCAGTTCACCCGGGCATGCATCGCCTTCTTCATCGGGGAGCCGGTCAACCTCGAGGACCTCTGCGAGGACGAGCCTTCATCCGGTGGGCCGACCCGGAGCCGAAGCGTTCCGCCGGGCGATCGAGCGGCTGATCGGCCTGTATCACCCGAACGTGACGGCCGTCATGCTGAACCTGCTGGGCAGCCACGACATGGCGCGGTTCCTCACCCTGGCCAGGGGCGACCTGACGGCGCTTCGGCTGGCAACCTTGTTCCAGATGACGTATCCCGGGCGCCCCGTCGGTCTACTACGGAGACGAGATCGGCATGGCCGGCGGCCACGACCCCGCCAACCGGGGCGCGTTTCCGTGGCACCGGACCGAAGCCTGGGACACGGAGCTGTTGCACGAGTTCCAGCGATGGATCGCCCTGCGCCGCGAGCGACCGGCCTTGCGCCGCGGCTCGTTCCGGTTCGTTCATGCGCAGGGCGACGTCATCGCGTACGTCCGGGAGCTGGGCGATGAGACGATTGTCGTCGCGATCAACGCCGGGCGTTCGAATCGCCGGATCGATCTGTCGCTCAATGCCGGCCTACCCGATGGCTTGCTTCTCGAGGAAGTCTGGTCCCACCGTTCGGTCCGTCTGGAGGAAGGGATGCTCCGCGGCCTGGAGCTGAGGCCGCGTTCGGGGCTGGTCCTCGCGACGCCGGCCCCGAGTCCGGTATGAGCGACCAACGCATGCCACCGGCGTGGCGACTGCCGGCAGGGGTCGATGCCCCCCTCTGGCAATACACCCACACGCCGCGGTTGGCGGCCGAGGAAGACGCGTACTTCGCGGACCATCCGCTGTTCCACGTCGACGCCCGGGTGCTCGACGAACGATTCGTCACGCCCGGACGGCTCGTGGACCTGGGCTGCGGGGCCGGTCGACACGCGATCCATTTCGCCTGCCGCGGGTTCAGGGTGGCCGCGGTCGACCTGTCCAGACCGATGCTCGAGATGGTCGGCCACAAGGCCCGGGCCGCGGGGTCGACCTGCTCCGGGTCGAGTCCAACCTTTGCCGCCTGGGCTGCTTCGCCGATCGAACGTTTGACTACGCCGCTGTCGATGTTCAGCACGCTGGGGATGATCCGGGGCCGCGCGCCTCGACGGCAGGCCCTGGCGGAAACCGGCCGCGATCCTGCGCCGGGCGGCCGGCTGGCGCTGCATGCCCATAACCTCTGGCTCAACCTTCGCGACCGCCAGGGTCGAGCCTGGCTCCTCGAACAGATCTGGCGGGCCGTATTCGCCCGCGACGAGCTGGGCGAGCGGCGGATGACCTATCGCGGCATCCCCGGCATGCGGGTGCACCTCTACCGCTGGGGCGAGCTGAAGCGCGAGCTCCGCCGCGCCGGGTTCCGGATCGATGAGGTGCTTCCCCTCGATGAGGTCTCTGCCGAACCCATCCCGGCTCCCTGGCTGGCCCACAGCCTCCGGGCCGGTGGCTGGATCGTTTTCGCCGTCCGGGCTTGAAACAGCCGGATCACGACTTGCGATGAGCGCTCGCCCACCTTGGCAGGAGCGTCGGACCCAAGTACAATGATGATTTGAGTCGGGGATTGAAGCCATCGAAAGATATCCCGTCGCACAGGGCAATCCTCGTGCAGGGAGGTGGAGGATGGTGCTCGTTGCGCCGCTGATCTCCGTTCGTGCTCGCCCAGAGTCCGACCAAACCACTCTCGGGAACGGTCGTCGGGCCGAACGGCGAGCGAGTCGCCGGAGCCCACGTGATCCTCGCGGGCATGCCGGTCTACGACCCGCCGATCCTCGCGCGGGGACGGTCGGATGCGGAGGGCCGGTTCACGCTTGATCGTCCCGCCGGACTGGCGGCGCAGAACCGGCACATCACCCCGATTCTCTGGGTCGTCAAGCCCGGACTTGCGCCTCGCATTCCGGAAGTTCCCGGGGGCGATGCCCGGGGTCGGGGAAGCGGTCAAGGATCGTGCTCGGACCGCCCGGGAAGGCGGAAGTCCGGGTCGAGGGGCCCGATCGCGAGCCGATTGCCGGCGCCCGCGTTCGGGTCGAGCGGTTTGGTCGCGAATCGACGAACGTGCCCGATGACGTGGTCGATCTCATCGAGGTGAAGACGGACAGGATGGCCTTGCCGAATCATCGATGCCGCGGCCAACGATGAGGTTGCCTACGTCGACGTCCACTCCCCGGCTTTTCGGCATCCAGGGACGATGGTCTTTCTCGACAGGTCCGAAACCGAAACGCGTCTCGCTCCGACCGGTTTCCTCTCTGAAGGGCCGGCTTGTCGCCGCCGACCGCACAATGGCCAAGGGCTGGCGGGTGTTCGCCTACACGCGGCCTGGCGATGACACTTCCGCAGAACCCGAGACCAACGGCTTCGCAAGGGGGATGACCGACGACGAGGGCCGATTCTCATTCCCGGTCATCGCCCCGGGCTGGCTCCGGCTCGTGCTCAAGCCGCCGAGCGGAGATGCCCGTCCTGGCCGACCTGCCCCGGCCATTGGCCGTGATCGAGGGACGGGAGAATTCGTTGGAGGTTCCGCTCCGGAAATTTGCGACGATCACCGGAGTCATCCGAGAGCGCGGCACGGGACGACCCGTGCCGGGGATCGAGATTCTTCTTCCGCTTCCCGGGCGGGGAGAGCGGTGACGGCAAGACCGATGCCGAGGGGCGATACACATTCCGAACCCTCGCCCGGCACGGTGGGAATCACCGTGTTTCGGATACGCCTCACACGCATGTCATGGCACCCGGCGGCAGCAATGGAAAGCAATTCCCAGTGGCCGAGGATGCAGGGCGGATCGAGCTGGAACCCAAGCGAGGTCATCCCCGCCGCACCCCACTCCGGTTCGTGGTGCGGCGACGAAGTGGGCCGACCGTCGCCAACGCGACCATTACCGGGCAATCGCGTCGGGATTGATCATGCAGACGACCGATGACAACGGCGAGCTCACTGTCCTCGGGGTCGCACCGGGAGGCGAGGTGACGATCGAAGTCCGCCAGCCGCGAGCGGACGACCGACGCGCCGGTGAAGGCATCGCGGGACGAGGTGAGTCCCGATGACCGGTCACGATCGTCCCCGGGCTGCGCCTTCCTGGCCGGTCGAGTGCTGGGGCCGGGGGGAACGCCCATCTCGGGGGCCTCGGTGAAGTTGCTGGTACCGGAAGGCTAAACCCGACGGACGGCCGATCGTTTCCCGCAGCCTTTCGACTCGGAGACGACGTGGAACGATCCGCACCGGACCTGACGGAGCGTTCCGGACGCCGAAAGGCGATCTCCGGAAGGGCAGGATTTCGCCTTCGAGGTCCGCGACGGCTATCTTGCCAATCAGACCGAATGGGTCTCGCCGAAGCGGAGGAGATCTGATCATCGTCTCCGACCTCACTCTCCGCCGGTCGCGAACCCTCGGTTCGTCTCGGGCCGGGTCGTCGATCGCAGGGAAGGGGAGTGGCCGGTGTCGCGGTCTTCGCGTCGGGAGACAGGCCGAGGCGGACGGCGGCGACGACGGACGCCAGGGCCGGTTCTGGCTCGCCGAGGGTTCTCGAGAACGAGACCCTCGTGTTTGCCGAGAAGGTCGGTTTCCGGTTCGGCGGGGCGATCGTCAAGCCAGGGGACGCGAGCGTGGAGATCGCGCTGGCCCGCGTGGAGGAGCCGCCGCTGGCGCTGCTCAAGACGTTACCGCCGCTTCTGACACGGGCCGAGGAAGAAGCGATCTGGCCAGGGAGATGCTGAAACGGCCTGACCGATGGGACCCAGCCGGGATCGCGATCCGACCCTGATCCGGCCCTGCCGATGCCGGCATGGATCGATCCGGAACACGTCCTGGAGATGCTCGAGAACCGGGTCGTGACTACCCGGGGTTGGTGTCTGACCCAGGTCGCACTCGCGCAGCTCGAGACGGATCCGGCCGCGGCGATCGCCACGATCGAAGCCGACTGGGCCCCGCCTCTCGTGCCAGGGGTTTCCTCGCCATCGTCGAGGCGATGCCTGATGTCGGATCGCGCACGACGCAACGAGCTGCTCAACCGCGCGTTGATCGGAGACCCGCACATCGCCGATCTGGCGACCACGCTGACGATCCTCGGCCACATCGCCGACGGCTGGCTCGAGATGGATGCCCTCGACCGAGGCGACGCCGATCATCCGCAAAGGGCGGGCGATCATCGCAAGCTGCCGCAAGACCAGTTCTACTTCGAGGCCGAAGAGTTTGCCGAGGTGCTGGCGGTGCTCGACCTCGCGACGGCGCGAGCGATCATGCGAAGACGGAAGGGCCGGCCGAACATCAGCCCGACCGACTCGGTGACGATCAGTCGCCACCTCACCGAGGCCGCCATCCGGCTCGCGGCGATCAACCCGGCCGAGGCCGAACGACTGGTCCCCGACTCTCTGCCGGGCTACTGAGATCAACGACCGTGATGACTACGTGCTACGGATCTGTCGGCGGATGGCGCGGGCGGATCTGCCTCGCGCCCGCCGGATCCTCGACGCGATCGACAAGACGTCGGACCCGGCGTCTAGCCCAGACCCCCAATCATGCCGATCGGGCTCGGCTTCATGGCCGCTGAGCTGGCGGAACGCGACCCGGCCGAGGCGCGAGAACTGCTGGACGAGGCGTATGCCGGACTCCGCAAGGTCGCGGACGTGCAGGACGGCAAGGAAGCCCATCTATCGGTTTCCTGCGTGATGGGCGGGCTGTTACCGCTGGTCGAACGCCTCGAACCCGATCGCATCGAGGAGCGACTCTGGCTGACAGCGGCCTGCCGTACGGCCTCGCCGGGCTTCCGGACATGAGCGCCGTCCAGGTGCACGTGAACCTGGCGATGCTGGTTTCGCGATACGACCGCGCCATGGCCGCCGTCATCATCGCGCCGGCCTTGGACCGCCTCCCGGAGCTGCTCGTCGATTCCCCCGCCATGAATCTCTGGGATACGACGAAGCGCCGATTGCCGCCCTCGCCGCTTATGACCCCCATGCGGTCGTCGCGCTGATCCGGAACTTGCCCGACTCGGCGCGGAGAGCTCCCCGAAACCGTTAGGCGGAACGACGGCAACACGTTGAGCCTGGAAGCCCAGATCCGCTTCAAGACCGCCGAGATCCTCGGTTCCCCGTCGAGTGAGCGGCAAAAAGGCAAGTGGTTGGACCGTCCAACCCTGGCTGTAGCGCGAGGGCCGCGCTGACTTCAAGGGAAAACGATCACGTGCCCAGGAAGGAGTTGCGATGAACGACCAAATGGGTTTCGAAGTGTCTGCTGCTCGTGCTGGTCGGTCTCACCGTCCTCGGAGCGGACGAATCCCGGCCGGCTCCGAAGTTCGCAGGGAAGTCGATCCCCGATCCGCCTCGGCAAAAGGAACCCTGGACAGTTCCCCAGACGAAGTTGCCAAGGTTCCTCGTCTCGGCGACGGCGCCCTGTTCGAGCAGGGGATGGCCGACCCGCGTGGGTGTGAGTACCGGGAGGTCGAGGTGGGCGAATGGATTATCGTCAAGACGCGAGGATTTGTCCTACCCCAGCGACCAGGCGAAGCCGGCCGGTTCGTCGTGCGTTGGGACGGCGTGGTCTATCCGGCACTCTCCGTCGGTGCCGTCGGCGGATCTGGAAACGGAGATCCGCACGCTGGCCGAGTCCATGAAACGCGACCGTGCGGCCGGCGCAGCCAGAACGGTCGCGACGAGGGCGGGCACGGCGTCGCAACAGACGCGTCGGGCGATGATGGCCAACTGGGTGTCGCCGATGGCTGAAGCTCTGCTTGCTGATCCGGCTCGGCCGTGCCGACCTGGCCGAATCCCTCTTCGCCGCCGGGACGAAATGGACACCCGAGGTCCGCGCCCACGACGTCACCGACTATCAGGTCAGCTACCTCACACTCGCGACGGACTGGGCCGCCAGCGGTCTTCCTCCGGCTGGTGTCCGCCCACATGCGGGGCGACGATGCGATCGCGCTCGACGCCGCGCGACGGCTCTCGGCATTCGCGAAAGCGGTCGAGACGAAAGCCGCCGCGATGGGCTTCGAGCGCGATCCAGAACCGCTTCAGCGAACGAGCCTCCGGCCTACTTGCCGTTCCTCCGACAACTCCCCGAACTGCTGGCCGATCACGAGCGGCGCGCGAAGGAGCCCGCGCGCGGGCCGATTCCGAAGCGGGGTGGCGACCCCTCGGCGCGGATCGCCGCCTTGATCCGCGATCTCGACCAGATCGACGAGCGGCAGATGACGATGCACGGATGGGCCGGTCCCCTGGGAATTCTCCGCTCGTGCAGGCGCTGGTCGACGAGGGCCAAGCCGCCGTGGAGCCGCTGCTGGCCGCCCTGGAGACCGATCTGCGGCTCACGCGATCGGTTACCGACGGAGGAGAGTGGTCGATCGATCGCACCGTTCATCCCGTCTTCGAGGCCGAACTCCCCGCGATCGAGAGGATCCTCAAGACGGACGAATTCGAGACTTGAAGTATTCGGTTCGCCTGGAAAGATCTCACGGGCAGGAAGAAGGTCGCGCAGACCGTCCGCGCCTTCTGGGAGAAGAACCGGCGATCTCGCTGAACGAACGCTGGTATCGGACGCTGCGCGACGACTCGGCCGGTCGCGACGCCTGGCTCCGGGCGGCGGTTGGGCTCGTGCAGGCCGCAGACGACCCGGCCCTACCTAACATTTATGGCATTTTCGTTCATCCAGCCCAGCTTCCACAACCGGGCCAGCCGATGAAGGGCGAGGCGCTGCGATCCCGGCGCGATCCGAGCGTTTCCGAGCTACTCGCCCGCCGCGCCCTCGAGATCGCTCGAGTCCGGCGGTCCGCGGACGATCCCCGACTGCGTGCTGCCTTACCCCTGTGCATTAGCGTTACTGTTCGACCGCTGGGACCCGAAGGCTGCTCTGCCCGTGATCCGGGAGCTGATGACCCGGTCTCGCGAGGTGATCGACCGGAATCGCGACGCAGGCTACCAGCCGGACCATGAGCTGGAGCGCTTCGTGGCTCAGTTCGCTGACATCCGCGCCCGGGGCGGCGAGCGTGAGGCTCTCGACGAGTATGCGGTGGAGATCCGCAAGAGCGACCCGAAACATGCTGAGCCTCACAATTTCACATGCTTCGAGCCGATGTGGACCTATCCCGATGACCCGGCGATCCGCGACGCCGCTCGTTGGCTCTTCAATGACCCGCAGTCGCCGTGGGCGTCGTTTATCCGCGACCCGGGAAACTACCAAATGTACTTTCTCTACCACGAGAACCTCTACACGACGCCACTGCTGCGATCGGCCGGATTCCGCGATGGTCTGATCGCCGCGCTGGCGATCAAGGCCGAGATGGGGACAGTCCAGCGCAATCAACATGACCGTGATCCAATACAAAACGAACGGCGGAATTTCGAGGAGGTTTTAGCTCGTCCAAGGCCGACCTGGAGGCGGTCAGGAGCGGAGTGGACCTTCCGTTCCGCGTCTGCGATTACCTGGCCTGGAGGATCTCAACGCTCGGTGGCGCACCCGAATGCGAGCTGTACTGGCCGGAGGACCGCCGCGACCGGGCCGTGGCGGCGTGCACGGCCTTCCTGAAGCGATATGGTGATCGGTTCACCGCCGACCCGCTCCCCGTCGAGCGCGACTTCAATGACAAGTCGGCCCATCTCGCGTTCCCGGCGCTGGGCCGGCCCGCGACCCTCGAGGACGTCCGCCAGACCCGGGCGATCTTCTCGCTCGAAGGGCAGGGAGAGACACGGCTGATGAAGGTGCCGGCGCTGCCGATCCCGGCCCGGTGGGTCACGCTCAAGGATTTTCCGCTCAACGTCCAGAGAGGCGACGGCCCCGTTCATCGCGAATACGAGCAAGACGGCTGGATCTGGCAGGCCGAGGAGGTCCGCAAGGGAGACCGCTGGGAGCGATTCTTCGGGTTCGTCGGCCCGCATGTGATCGTGCGCGTCCCGGCCGCTGAGATCGAGCTCGACCCGGTCGCACCAATCCGCGCTGGCTCTCTCTTCCGAGCGGGCTGGACGCAAGGGTCGAGTCGGACAAGCCATCCCGGAGTACGTACGTGGCGGGCAAGCCGATCCGAGTGATCTTCCGCCTTCGCAATCGCCGCGGAGTCGAGAACGCGGCCCCGACGGAGTTCCTCCGCCAGGGCGATGACGGCCGGCCGGTCTTGCGGCGCGGGGTCGCACTCGCGGTGTTCTATTCAGCCCCCAGTGGCTCTCGGACCGACTGGTTTCCGGAGCACCTCCAAGACGCGTTGAAGCCGATGCAGGCGGACCGGTTCACCCGGGGCGAAGCCGCCCGCCCACTGGCGCCATTCGAGGCGTTCGAGGTCATGCGGCTCGACCTGAACGACTGGTTCGACCTGACCCGAAGTGGCCCCTACCGCGTCCACGTCGCGTTCGCGGCCGATTCGGGCGTCGGCGAGGGAACGTCGAACGACTGGTATTTCACGATCGGCGATAGCGAAGGCTCCGTCCCATGAAAGGCTGTGTCCTGATCGAAACTCGGAAGCCCTGACGAGAGCTTGGGCACCTTGGCCGGAGCTTCGGATGAAGTACACAACGGGTTTGAGTCATATGCCGAGACAGCCTGAAGACATTTCGATCGCGCCGGGCGTTCGCCGTGCAAGGAGGTCAGGATGGTCCTCGTCGCGCCGCTGATGTGGATGGTGCTGGCGCAGGGTCCGACCACGCCGCTCTCGGGGACAGTCGTCGGGCCGAACGGCGAGCCGGTGGCCGGGGCCGAGCTGATCCTCGCGGGCATGCCGGTCTACGACCCGCTGATCCTCGCCCGGGGGCGTTCGGACGCGAACGGCAGGTTCACACTCGAGCGTCCGGCCGGACTGGCGGGGCAGAACCGCTACTATCGCCCCGATCCTCTGGGTCGTGAAGCCCGGCTTCCGCCTCGCGTTCACGAAGTTCCCCGGGGCGATGCCCGGGGCCGGAGAACCGGTGCGGATCGTGCTCGGACCGCCGGGGAAGGCCGAGGTCCGGGTCGAGGGGCCCAATGGCGAGCCGCTAGCCGGCGCGCGCGTTCGCGTGGAGCGGTTCGGCCGCGAATCGACGAACGTGCCCGACGATGTGGTCGATCTCATCGAGGCGACGACGGACGAGGACGGCCTGGCCGTCATCGATGCCGCCGCCAACGATGAGGTTGCCTATCTCGACGTCCGCTCCCAGGCGTTCGGCATCCAGGGGCGGCCGTTCTTCCCGGTGAATTCGACGCCGAAGCGCGTCTGGCTCCGGCCGACTTCCTCGCTCAAGGGCCGGCTCGTGGCCGACGACCCCGAGATGGTCAAAGGCTGGCGGGTTCGTGCCTAGGACACGATCCGGCGATTACTCGTCTCCGAACCCCGAGACGACCGGCTTCGCCAGGGGGACGACCGACGACGAGGGCCGGTTCTCCTTCCCGGTCATCGCCCTCGGCGGGCTCCAGCTCGAGCTCAAGCCGCCCGCGGAATTGCCCGTCCTGGCCGACCTACCGTGGTCCCTGGCCGTGGTCGCAGGGCGGGAGAATTCGTTGGAGATCCCGCTCCGGCCAGCCGCGACGATCGCGGGAATCGTCCGCGACCGCGGCACGGGCACGCCCGTGCCAGGCGTGAAGCTCTGGCTGGTCCCCTCAGGTGGAGGGGAGAGCGGTCACGCCGAGACCGACGCCCAGGGGCGGTACACGTTCCGGACCCTCGCCCGCAAGGCGAAGGTCATCGTGACGGATGCGCCGCCCTCGCATGTTCGAGACGGGGGACAGCGACCGAAAGGAGTTCACGATCCCCGAGGCGCCGGGCCGGATTGATCTGGCCCCGATCGAGATCCTCCGCGCCGCGCCCCCGCTTCGGTTCGTGGTGCGCGACGAGACGGGGAAGCCCGTCGCCGACGCGAGGATCACCGGGCAATCGTCATCGGGTATGGTCATGCAGACGACCGATGGCTCTGGCGAGTTCACGGTCGTCGGGGTCTGCGCCGGGGGGCGACGTGACGATCGAGGCCCAACGCCACGAACGGAGGACGGCCGAGCCGGTGAAGGCCATAGCGGGAGGGACGGACCCCGTGATCGTCACGATCGTCCCGGGGCTGACTCTCGCCGCCGCGGGCCGTGTGCTCGGCCCGGGCGGGACGCCCGTCGCGGGAGCCGTGGTGAAGGTGCAGTTCCGCAACGTCGAAACGGATGGCCGGCCGCCTACCCCCAGCGAGTTCCGATTCGAGGACGACGTGGAGATCCGCACCGGACCGGACGGCACGTTCCGGACGCCGAAAGAGCTCTCCAGGAAAGCCAAGGATTTCCGCGTCGAGGCCACCGCCGACGGCTTCCTCTCCAAACAGACCGACTGGGTCTCGTCGAGTGGAGGAGATCGGGTCACGCTTCCCGGACCTCACCCTCCGCCGGTCGCAGACGCTCCGGTTCGTCTCGGGCCGGGTTGTCGATCGCGAGCGGAACGGGAGTCGCCGGAGCCTCGGTCTTCCAGTCGGGAGACGCGCCGAGGCGGACGGCGACGACGACCGACGCCGAAGGCCGATTCCGGCTCGCCGGGGTCCCGAGCGGGGAGGCCTTCGTGTTTGCCGAGAAGGCCGGGTTCCGGTTCGGCGGGGCGATCGTCGAGCCGGGGGACACGCGGGTGGATGTCCGGCTGGCCCGCGTGGAGGAGCCGCCGCTGTCGATCCCGAAGTCGCTGCCACCGCCGCTGACCCGGGCCGAGGAGCGGGCGCATGGCCAGGGAACTGCTGGCCCCGCTGGTCGAGGCCGCACGGTCGCGTGCGCCGGCTTCGCGGGCGACTCGGTCATCCCGACTCTGGCGTGGATCGATCCCGACCGCGTCCTGGAGATGATCGAAAACCGGGTGCTGAGCGGCCGGCCGAGCGTCCTGACCCAGATCGCGCTGGCGCAGCTCGAGACCGACCCGGCCGCGGCGGTCGCCACGATCGAGGCCGACTTCGAACCCCGCCTCGCGCCGAGGGCTTCCTCGCCATCGCCGACGCGACGCCCGGCATCCGATCGCGCACGCCGCGATCGAGCTGATCGACCGCGCACTGGCCGAGGCCCGGCGCGTCGAGCAACAAGGAGATCAGGCTCGAATCCTCGGCCACATCGCCGACCGCTGGCTCGACCTCGACGACCTCGACCGGGCGACGCCGATCGTCCGCGAGGGACGGGCGATCATCGCCACGCTGCCGCAGGACCGGTATTCTTCCAGCGTCGAGGAGTTCGCCGACGTGCTGGCCGTGATCGACCTCGCCGACGGCGCGGACGATCTTCGAGCGGAAGGGCATGACGAACGTCAGCCCGACCGACCCCGCGACGCTCAATCGCCACCTCGGCGAGGCCGCCGTCCGGCTGGCGGCGATCAACCCGGCCGAGGCCGAGCGGCTGGTCCCTGGCGTCGTGCCGAACTTCTGGGACGACTCCCGCGCGGAGTACGTGCTGCGGATCTGCCGGCGGATGGCGCGGGTGGACCTGCCTCGCGCCCGCAAGATCCTCGACACGATCGACAAACCCACGGGCCGGCGTCGATTCCAGGCCGCGCTCTGCCCTATGGACTCGGTCTCATGGCCTCCGAGCTGGCGGCGACCGACCCGGCCCGGCGCAGGGACTGCTGGACGAGGCATTCGCCCGACTCCGCAAGGTCGCGGACGAGCAGGCGGCAAGGAGACCGACCCACCCGTTTCCTGCGTGATGGCCGCGCTCTTGCCGCTGGTCGAGCGGCTCGAGCCCGATCGTCTCGAGGAGCGACTCTGGCTGACCGCGGCCTGCCGGGCGTCGCTCGCCGAGCAGCCGGACATGAACGCGGTCCAGGCGCGGCGTGACCCTGGCGATGCTGGTCTCGCGTTACGACCGCGCGATGGCCGCCGCCATCATCGCACCCGCCCTCGAACGCCTGCCGGAGCTGCTCGCCGATGCCATCCGGCAATCTCTCATGACAATCGCGCGCCCATCAAGGCCCTCGCCGCCTATGACCCCCGCGCGGTCGTCGCGCTGATCCGGCAACTTGCCCGACTCGGCGCGGCGGCCCCCGCAGAAGACGGGACACTCGAACACTCAGGCGAATCCCGCCGCCCGGAGGGCTGACGTCGGGAAAGGCCCAGCCTCGACGACCCTGGATCCGGCTGAAGGCTGTCGAGATGCTCGGCTTACCGATCGATGGAGCGGCGCCGCAACGGCCGAGTGGTGGAGCGACCGAGCACCTGGCCGCGTCGCGGGGTATCGCCGGCCGTTCGCCCTGTAAGCATCGAGAGGGTCGGCACGGAGTCTCGCCCAGTCGGGACTTAAGGAGTTATCGATGAACGCCTCATTCGCTTCGAAGGATCCCGGTGCTCTTGCTGGTCGCTGCTCGTCGTGCTCGCCGGACCTCGGTGCCGACGAATATCGTCCGGCCCCGAAGTTCGAGGGGAAGTCGATCCCCGATCCCCCTCGGCAGAAGGAACCCTGGACGCCTCCCCAGACGAAGCTGCCGCGGTTCCTCGTCTCGGCGACGGCCGCGCTGTTCGAGCAGGGCGATGGCCGACCCGCGCGGTGCGAATACCGCGAGGTCGAGATCGGCGAAGGGACGATCATCAAGACCCGGGGATTCGTCCTTCCCCGAGCGAGCGGGCGAGGCCGGCCGGTTCGTCGTCAGTTGGGACGGCGTGGTCTATCCCGGCACTCTCCGTCGGTGCGGCGGCCGACCTCGAGAAGGACGTCCGCACGCTGGCCGAGTCCATGAAACGCGACCGCGAGGCCGCCGCGGCCAAGAACACCAACCGCTTCGGCAACGCTGGCGGCTTCGCTCCGCCTACCAGCGCGGCGGATCTGTGCGGCGGGGGCGGGCCGTCGGGCGCCGACGGCCGGTCGCCGCTGAAGCTCTGCCTGCTGCTGAGGCTCGGCCGTGCCGACCTGGCCGAGGTCCTCTTCGCCGCCGGGACGACCTGGACACCCGAGGTCCGGGGCCGCGACCTCACCGACTATCACATCAGCTACCTCACCCTCGCGACGGACTGGGCCGCCGCGGTCTTCATCCGGCTCGTGGCCGCCCACATGCGGGGCGATGACGCGATCGCACTCGACGCCGCCCGACGGCTCTCGGCATTCGCGAAGGCGGTCGAGACGAAGGCCGACGCGATGGGCTTCCCGCGAGGCCAGCAGCCGCGTCAACGGCGAGGCCCCGTCGTATTTCCCGTTCCTCCGCCAGCTCCCCGAGCTGCTGGCCGATCAGGAGCGGCGGGCGAAGGAGCCCGCGCGGGGGCCGATCCCGAAGCATGGGGGCGACCCCTCGGCGCGGATCGCCGCCTTGATCCGCGACTTCGACCAGATCGACGAGCAGCAGATGTCGTGCCCGGCGCGGCCAATCCCGGGATTCTCCGCTCGTGCGGGCGCTGATCGCCGAGGGCGACCCCGCCGTCGAGCCGCTCCTGACCGCCCTCGAGACCGACATGCGACTCACGCGGTCGGTGTCGTACGGACGAGGGATGTCGATCGATCGTACCGTTCATCCCGTCTTCGAGGCCGAGCTCGCCGCGCTGGAGGGATCCTCAAGACGGGCGAATTCGCCAACTCGCGCTATCGTCTCCGCCTGATCGACCTGGCGGGCCGGAAGGCAGCTCGCGCAGGTCGATCCGCGCCTTCTGGATGAAGAACCGCGCGATCTCGCTGAACGGATCGATGGTATGCGCATGCTTCGCGACGACGCGGCCGGGCCGCGATCGCTGGTTCGAGGCGGCCGGGAGGATCGTCCAGTCCGTGACGACGACAGCTGCCCGGTTTCGGCACCTTCATCGGCCGCACTCGACCCCGCCGGCCGAACGCGCCGCCGATGAAGGGCGAGGCGCTGCGATCTCGGCGCGATCCGAGCGTCTCCGAGTTGTTAGCCCGCCGCGTCGCCGAGATCGCCCGATCCGGCAACCCCTTGCAGATGCCCGACATCGAGCTGATTCGCGCCTGCGAGCTGGCGTTGGTCCTCGACCGCTGGGACAACCAGGCCGCACTTCCCGTCTTGCGGGCGCTGATGACTCAGTGCCGCGAGGGGATCGAGCTCGAGGCGCCAGCGGGGCCCCCAGATCGGACCAGCACCTCGCGAGGTTCATGGCCGAGTTCACCCTCATCCGCGCCCGGGCCGGCGAACAGAAGGCCCTCGACGAATATGCCGCGTGGGTCCGCAAGGCCGTCCCGAAGGAGCTGGAGCACCAGACCATCACCTGCTTCGAGCCGATGTGGACCTATCCCGACCACCCCGCGATCGCCGAGGCCGCCCGTTGGCTGTTCAACGACCCGCAAATCGCCGTGGGTGCCGTCGCTCCTTGCCAGGGAAACGCGCATGATGTTTTTCTTCTTCCACGATGGAAACTTCTACACGTCACCGCTCCTGCGCGTGGCCGGCGTTCCGCGATGGTCTGATCGCCGCGATGGCGGTGAAGGCCGAGATCGGGACGGTCCGGCACAGCGAAAGAGGCTCGGTCCAGTTCAAGATGAACGCGGGCGGATCGGGAAACTTCGGCTCATTCAAGCCCGATCTGGAGGCGGTCCAGCTCGGAGTGGACCTTCCGTTCCGCGTCTGCGACTCCATCGCCTGGCAGGTCTCGTCGGTCGAAGGCGCACCGGAATGCGAGCTGTACTGGCCCCAGGAGCGCCGCGACCGGGCCGTGGAGGCGTGCACGGCCTACCTGAAACGGTACGGCGATCGGTTCACGGCCGAGCCACACCCCGGCGAGCACGACTTTCCCTTCAAGAAGGCGCACCTGGCGTTCCCCAGGCTGGACCGGCCCGCGACCCTCGTTGACGTCCGCGAGGGCCGGCGCCGATCTTCTCGCTCGAAGGACAGGGCGAAGTCCGGCTGGCGACCGTGCCGGGCTTACCCATCAAGGCGCGATGGACCACGCTCAAGGATTACCCGTTCGATCGCCAGATGGGCGACGGCAAGGTCCATCGCGAGTATCAACAAGACGGCTGGATCTGGCAGGCCGAGGAAGTCCGGAAGGGGGACCGCTGGGAGCGGTCTTATGGATTCGTCGGCCCGCACGTGATCGCTCGCGTTCCCGCCGCCGAGCTCGAGCTCGACCCCGGTCCCGTCTATCGCGGATGGGGCAACCTCACGAACGGGCTGGACGCGAGGATTGAGCGGGTCGAGCCACCCCCAAACACTTATCAGCCCGGCCGGCCGATTCGCGTGACCCTCAAGATTCGCAATCGCCGCGGAGTCGAGAACACCGCGCCGGGGGAGTTCCTCCGCCGGGGTGATGACGGCCGACCGGCACTACGGCGCGGGGTCAAACTCGCGGTGTTCTACACCGCACCGAGTCTCTCCAGCCAGGTCGCGCCTCAGTGCAATCCCGGAGAGGAACTGAAGCCCAAGCGGACGGACCGGTTCGAACCGGGCAATTCCACCCGCTCCCTCGCGCCCTTTGAAGTCATCGAGGCGATCCCGCTCGAATTGAACGACTGGTTCGACCTGACACGAGCCGGATCCTACCGCGCCCACGTCGTGTTCACGGCCGATTCGGGCGTCGGCGAGGGAATGTCGAATGACTGGTACTTCACCGTCGGCAACGCCGGAAGCTCCGTCCCCTGAGTTGCTGCGTTCTGATAGAATCATCGGAGGGATCTTCGTATCCGCTTCTCAAGAGATGACGGCCACTGACCTGGGAAGACCGATGCGCGTTTGTCGATCGCTTCGATTTCCTCTGATCCTGGGCGGGGCCCTCGCGACAATCGGGGGATTGCTCTGGCCGTCGGTACGCGAGGCCAGGCAGTCGGCCCAGCGGCGGGGATCACCTGAAACCTTAGCCAGATCGGGCTGGCAGTTGCCAGCTATCACTCGGAATGGGGTTGTTATCCGCCGGCGTATGTGCTCGGTCCCGACGGCAAGCCCTGGCATAGCTGGAGAGTGCTGATCTTGAAGAACGCGCCTATCCCTACCCGGAACTCTACAAAGCCTATCGGTTCGACGAGCCCTGGGACGGGCCACACAACGCCCAGCTTGCGGGTCGAATCGGCGACTATTATCGACGCCGGGAGCTGGATCCGACCGGGTCGCATCAGACCAGCTTCGTCGCGGTGGTCGGCCCCGAAACGGCCTGGCCAGAGGCGGAGACCCGGTCGAAGCAAGACCTCCGCGACGGGGCCGGTCAAACGATCCTCGTGGTCGAGATGGCCGAGGCCGGCATCCCCTGGATGAAGCCCGAGGATCTCCCTTTCGACCGGATGAGCTTCGGGGTCAACGATGGCTCCGGTCGCGGTCCCGGGAGCCAGATCAGCGGCGCCCGGGCGCTCCTAGGCACGGGGCATGTCCTCGAACTACCCGATCAGCTTTCGCCCGCAATACTCCGCGCCATGCTGACGATCGACGGTGGCGAGCCGGTTGCCGCCGATCCTCGCTCGATCGGCGCCAAGGTCATTGATGCTCCACCGGCGCCGACGCGCTGAGAGGCCCTAACATACTGTCGGAGGCCCGATCATGGACCTGGACCTTGTCTACGACGAGCCCGCGGTGGTTGACAAACCGCCGAGGAAAACGAAGCGAAGGGGGATGAGCCGTTGGACGATCTTCAAGATCGCCTTCGTTCTCTCTTGCGTCGGTGCATTGTTCTCCATGCTCGTATCCGCAGTCCAATCGGCCCGTGAAGCGGCACGACGATCCCAGTGCACCTGCAACCTGTGCGGGATCCGGCTGGCCTTGCTCAATTACCATGATACCTACAAGACTTTCCCGCCTGCCTATATCGCCGATGCGAGCGGCAAGCCGATGCATAGCTGGCGGGTGCTGATCCTTCCGTGGATGGAACGATCGGATCTTTATAACCAGTACAACTTCAGCGAGCCATGGGACGGACCCAACAACATCAAGCTTCTCAACAGCATCCCGCCTGTCTTTGCTTGCCCGAGTTGGCATGACCAGACCACAACGCTGACCAGCTACGTTGCCGTGACCGGCCCTGGCACGATCTTTCCGGGCGAACGGTCCACCAAGTTCGAAGACATCACCGACGGGAGATCCAACACGTTGATGGTGCTCGAGGTCGCGAATGTGAACATCCCCTGGACGGCCCCGCAGGATCTCGACGTGCGCACGATGAGCCTCCGGATCAACGACCCGAACCGACCGGGCATCTCCAGCAAGCACCCCGGCGGAGCCAATGTCGTATTCGCCGACGCGAGCACGCGATTTGCCCACGAATCGATCACCCCAGAGAATCTGAGGGCCCTGTTTACCATCGACGGAGGCGAGAGGATCACGGCCGATCAGGCGCTGGATTTCGAAGTGATCGCGAGAAGGCGCGCCTCGCGTGCAGAATGTCTTCACCTCCACCTGTCCGCGAGGAGCCCACCTGGTATCCTCACCCAAGGATCGCCTTGACCACCCGTCCGCTGACTCCTGACCATGGTGTCGGCTCCATCCTAACGCCGACGGGCTCCATCGTCAGCCGACTGGAACCGAAAGACTCACCGAGGAACGTTCCTGATCCGGTACGTCAGCCCGCGATTATCCGGCCAAGGAAGTGCGCGTCTGAATTGTCGATCTGGTGCGAGGAGAGTTGTCGGTTGCGTGCTGCTCACGCTCTGGGGCTCGAGAACCGTGCCGAAACCGAGCGAGGCGAGATGAGCGACGACCTGGGCATAGAGGTCGAGGGGCTCGACCGAGGCGCGTGGTCGTGCGCAAGCCAGTTCAACTGCCGCAGGTGGTCGGCGGGCCAGGCGGGCAGGGGGGTGCCGAACGCGTTGGCGGATTCGACCGAAACCAAGCCGTCATTGGGACCTTCCATCTCTCCGAGGACGGTATGGAGGTGCCGAAGCGGCCAGCAGACCGCATCGGCCATCGGGTCGCCCGCAACGCAAAAACATGGGACCCCTGCGGGAAGCGGATTCTTGTCGTGGAACCGCCGCGCGGCACCACAGGTCACGTCGAGGCAACCCTGCGGATCGATCCCCACAGCCGCCAGTAAGTCGTAAATACGTCCCACGCGGAGCTTGGCGAAGTCGGCCAGCGAGCTTCCGAGATGGGGCGTGCCGATCGTCGTCAGACTCAAGACTCGCTTCTGCCATGCGGGATCGGCCAGTAATCGCCGCGCGTCGAGACCACCCATGCTATGACCGATCAGGTGAACCGGTTCGTCGGCGAAGACACGGTTGATCTGCTCCCCGAGCCGTCGCGCCCGCTTCTCGACACCGGCGATGGGTGGCACGCGCGTCACCAGCACCCGGTTTCCCGAGGCTTTCATGGCCTCGGGAATGCCCCGGAAGTAGGTGGTAAACGTCCAGCGGCCCACTCCGATCCGTGCGTATCCGCCCAGGCCGTGAGCCAGCACAATCGGCGCGTTAAGACGCGCAAATGACGGTAGATGTAGCATCTCAGAAGCTGTCAGTCATCATCGTGTATCGCAGTCGCAACAATTGCGACCCCGTGACGCGATAAGTGCAAAAACAATGCCGCCCCTGGTACTTGACAAAACCTCGTCTCTGATTTCATTTTAGGCCAGGACGTCCGTTCGTCGAGCGATGCATCCACATCTTTTCCAAATTCGGCCCGCCGCTCGCGCCGAAGATTCGGATCATGCGGGAGGGGACGATGCAAATTCGAGGGATTGTGCGGACCGCAACGCTCGAGGAAAACCCGCCGGATAGCGATCAGATCGAGATGATCCTCCGAGTCCAGGGCGTCGGAGCGGGCCAGCCCCGGCTCCTGGTCGTCCCCTATGCACTTCTGCTCGCAAACCCGGAACTCGAGCCGGAACAGATTCAGGGGAAAGGCTTTCAGGCCGAAGTCGCCGACGAGGGGTCCGGACGTTGGATCGTCCGCGAGATCGCCTTTGCCTCGGGGCGGATCCTCCGCGCACCCGAGGAGTCCTGAGGGCCGCGACGTCTTCTCCTTGTCTCGGGGTGCAGAGATGAGCCGAGTCGCCCGTGTTGATTCTTTGCAACAGGCTCGAAGCCGGCGAGTGGTAAACGCTAGGCTAACAATGATACGATTGTCCGCAGCGAGATGGGTCGAGCCGGCCCTGACTTTGGTTGAACTTGATTCCACGATGCGGGTCAAGGCTGCGGAATTCCCGAGGAGGATGCGCCGCCGTCCGAGTCGGCAGCGAAACGATGTTCGGTGCGCCGCCTTCTTCTGCAAGAGATCGTCCGTGCGGACGGCAGGCGAAGCACTACCATTCAGCGAAGTCAGCCGCCAACGGCTCGACCGCAACCAATCGAGGACCAGGAGTTCATGACCGAGGACCAGATCCAGACGGTCCACTGGGTCGGAGATGCAGCCACGGGGTTCCTTCGACTGATCGACCAGACTCGGCTGCCGACCAAGGACGTCGAGATCGACTGCCACAACGTGGCGGAGGTCTGGGAGGCGATCAAGTCGTTGCGAGTTCGTGGTGCACCGGCGATTGGAGTGGCGGCGGCCTACGGAGCCGTGATCGGAGCAAAGTCGCAGGGCCTGGAAGACGCGGAAACGGTCCGCCGCGCGCTCGTCGAGACGACAGCGCACCTTCGTACGTGCCGGCCGACGGCGGTCAACCTATCCTGGGCCCTGAATCGCATGAGCGCGGCGGTTGAAGGCGACGGTAGCGGCCCGGTCGTGCTGGAGCGGCTGCTCGCCGCGGCGCGGCGAATCGAGGACGAGGACCGAGCTATGTGCCGGGCGATCGGCCGTCATGGCGCGGCCCTGGTCGAACCCGGCAACGGGATCTTGACCCACTGTAATGCCGGCGGACTGGCGACATCCGGATTATGGAACGGCCCTGGCGGTCATCTTCTCCGCTCACGAACAGGGGACATCCGTTCGAGTCTTCGCCGATGAAACGCGACCACTCCTCCAGGGCGCCCGGCTCACGGCCTGGGAGTTGAAGCAGCGGGGCATCCCGGTCACCGTGATCTGCGACAACATGGCCGCACAGGTGATGAGAGAAGGGAAGATCCAAATGGTGGTTGTCGGAGCCGACCGGATCGCCGCCAACGGCGATACCGCCAATAAGATTGGCACTTATGGCGTCGCGCTCCTGGCCCGCGCTCACGACATCCCGTTCTACGTCGCCGCCCCGTCGAGCACTTTCGACCTGGCCACCCCGGACGGGTCGGCCATCCCGATCGAGCAGCGCGACCCGGCCGAGGTGACTCACGGCTTCGGCCGCCAGACGGCGCCCGAGGGGGTTGAGGTCTACAACCCCGCCTTCGACGTCACGCCCGCCGCGCTAATCGCCGGTATCATCACCGAGAAAGGAGTGATCCGCCCAGTGGACGTCGGAACCATCCGCACGCATCTCGGGCCGTAGAACACGCCGCACCCTGGGAGATCGGTTGCGGACGACCGGTTCGCCGTCTCGTCCGTCGTCCCGGATTCCCAAGGATTTCCGGCGAGGACGTCCACATGGCTCGGCCGTGTGGAAAAGACCCTGCGTCTCTTGACAAACGTGTGGAGACACCCCACGATTTATCGCGTGGATCTGTGCAAATCACCCGCAAACGTTGCCTCGGTATTTCAGCGTGCTTGGACATTCTGATCTGTGACCGCCCACTGACCTGATCTGTCGTATTCCTCTCGACACCGGAGCTCCTCCATGAATGTCGCCTCACTCGCCGGATTGGCCCTCAAACATACCTATAATCACTTCGCCGAGGAACTTTATATCCGCTCCGGCAAGGACATCACGAAACCCGTGACCTTCTACGGACTCGTCAACGAGCGTTGCAACGTCAAGTGCCGTTACTGCGAGTACTGGCGGCTGCCAAAATATAAAGACGAGATGACGATCGAGGAATGGCAAAAGGCACTGTTGAGCATCAAAGAATTCGTGGGCACGTTCTCGATCAGCTTCAGCGGCGGTGAGCCATTCATCAAACCCGGCTTTCTCGACCTGATCGAGTTCTGCCATCAGAATAGGATTCACGCCGGCGTGACCACCAACGGCTCGGCGCTGAACAAGAAGAACGCGGCACGATACGTGGCATCGCATCCCTGGAACCTCAACGTTTCCGTGGACGCACCCTTCGCCGAACTGCACGACTATCTCGCGGATGGCCCGGATTGTTCCAGAAACTCAGTGACGGGATCCGCTACGTCCGGGACGAGCAAGCGAAACAGGGAATCGACTTCCCGATCATCATCAAGCCGACGGTCGGCAAGAAGAATTACCAGCATTTGCCGGACCTGGTCCGGTGGGCCAAGGAAATCGGCGCCACGGGCATGAACCTGCAACCCATGGATAGATGGACGCCGGAGACCTACGACGAACTCTGGATCGAAGCGGACGAACACGGGGAACTTCAGAAGGTCGTCGATACGTTGATCGCCATGAAACGTCAGGGCGAGCCAATCATCAACTCGGAGTTGCTTCTGTCCCTCCTGGTTCCGCATTTCCGCGAAGAGAGCGCTCCGCCGGAAGTGATGCCTTGCCGGGTCGGCCTGCGCGACTTCTTCATCCGAACCAACGGCGACATCGAGGTCTGCTTCTTCTACCCGTCGATCGGCAACATCAAGGAGAACTCCGCTCGCGAGATCTGGTACGGGCCCAAGGCTCAGGAGATCCGGCGCCAGACCGTCGAGTGCGATCGGCTCTGTCTCTTCACCTGCCTCTCCCAGAAGACCTTGAAAGACAAGTTCAAGATGGGGCTGACGCTGCTCAAGTACCAGCCCAAGAATCGCAAGACCGAGGATCTGGTGGAGGCCGTCGCACCCGTCGGCTCGTCAGTCGAGTGAGAGGCTGAGGCGGACTCATGCCACGGTGGGCCACGTGCCGGCGATCATGTGCCGATACAACTCGAGGTAGCGGTCAACCACGACGGGGAGGGCGAACTCCTCCTCGATCCGTTGGCGGGCCGCGAGTCCGAGCCGTCGGGCCTCGTCTGGGTTATCGAGCAGCTCCAGCAGCGTATTAGACCAAGCCGCGGTCGTGGACTCCCGCACGAGCCGTCCGTCCCGATGATCGACGATAAGGTCGGTGTTGCCGGCAATCCCCGAGACGAGGCACGGCAGGGCGGTGGCCATCGCCTCCAGCAACGAATTGCTCATGCCCTCCGCCACGCTGGGGAGGACAAAAATGTCCGCCGCCCGGAGGTATTCGGCGGGGTTATCGACGGCGCCGGTGAACTGAACCCGGTCGTTGATGCCCAGCGCCCCGGCCAGTTCGGCCAGGTGCTGACGATCGTTGCCCGGCCCCACCAGGATGAGGTTAGCCGGCGACCGCCGAGCGACCGCCGTCCAGGCTTCGAGCAAGAGCGGGAGGTTCTTCTGGGGATGGAGCCGTCCGGTGAAGACCACGCGCGGGCGTGGCAGTAAAGCCGCCTCGACCGAGCTTCCCCCGGGACGGAACTGCGCGGCGTCGACCCCACTGACCATCCGGATCATCCGCTGATCCGTGACACCCAGGTCCCGCCACTGGTGCTCGATGTCGGCCGAGATCGCCGCGAAGGCCGTATTGGCCAGGATGGCGCGGCGAAGGAGCCCGGCTCCGCGCGTACGGCGAAGCTCGTCGGCCTCGCCGTAGTATCCTGAGCTGGCCGGCTGCACGAGAGTCGGCCGGCCGAGCAGGAGCGGGCGTGCCAGACCGGTCGCTACCGCCTCCCAGAGCCCCTGATGGGTGTGGATCACGTCGATCTCGGGGCGAAGACGCCGCAGTGCCGCGATCACGCCCGAGACGAAGCTCAATCCGAACAGCGGGCCGGCCGCCGCCGTTCGGATCCAGCGATGGATGAACACCCCGTGATAGTCCTCATCGTCGACCGGATAACCCGGCACGGCGCGCGTCACCACATGGACGACATGGCCACGGCGGGCCAGCTCCAGGCCCTGGGCCAGAGCTTGCCCTTCCGCGCCACTCGCGAACGGGTGGAAGTAGCTCACCACATAGCAGACCCGCACCGGCCGTTCCGCGGACGGGGCTTGGTTCGTCGTGGTCAAGTCGTCTCAATGCCCAGGCTCGTGGACGTTTCGAAGGTTGTGGAAGTGAGGGTAATGACTGAGGATCTCGCGGGCCTTCCGCGCCATCGATGCCGGCACAAAGATGGTGTGTCCGGGCTCGAAGGGAAGCCCGCCGAAGATGCTCATGGCCTGGTTGGCGTCGCTCCGAGCGGGGATCTCGTCCTCCGTCAGCAGACTCACCACCATCGCGGCCTCGACTTCATTGGAGACCTCGCACAGTCGGATTTCGGGGACCTCGTCCATTAAAATGGCTCCTGCTCTACAAGGACCTCCTCGCGGCGCCATCGCGAATGACCTCGCATCGACCGCCCAACCAAGGCCGGCGGACCAGACGGGCGGGGGCGTGCACTGGGACAACTCGCCGCCGCGGGAGCCGTCGCGAGACCTCAACGGGTGATCTCCAGACTGGGGACCCGGCGTCCCTCGGTATCGGTGATCTGTCCGTTGTTGACCCGGATCTGGCTGACCGGGTAGACCCGACCGCTCGGCATGGTCACGTTCACAGTCCAGTCGCCATCGGTCAGCCGGATCGCGAATTTGCCGAACGCGTCAGTCATGGTGTCCTTGCCGCGCTCTTGATCGTAGGGATCGATAACGCTCACGCGAACCCCTTCTTCCCGCAAACCGGACGCGCTCGACTGCACGATCCCGAAGAGGATGTTGCGGAATTCCGGCCGGATGGTCCGGGCCGAAAAGGGCGGCCTCAGAGAATCGCGACGGACCTCGCCCTGTTGTGTATTGTTCAGGGGCGGGACCTCCGGCAGCACGGCAGGGCGAGGGCTATCCGGAGCTTTAGGTGGAGAGAGATTGTCACTCGGTGGGGCCTGCCCCCCGGTTCCACCGGCCTGGCCCTTCGGAGTACCTCTTTGTGAGGGGGAGGATGGGGACGACCGATTCGGCGATGACGTCCCCTGGTTCGGCTGCGCGGCGGATGTCTCGCTCGCTCCCTTTAATTGCTCGGGCGGTGGCTGCGGCAGAGGAACCGCAGGGACTGTCGGCGTGGTATCGGTAACGCCCGCCGCGCTCTGTGATTGGGCCGGAGCCGCTCCCCGGAAGCCGGGATTCACCGCGGCACCCGGTGCCGCCGACGGAGAAGTCTCTCTCGGTGTAGGTCCGACACTCGAATCCATCGCCCCTTCATCGGCCGGTGTGCTCTGGATGCTCCGCGACCCACTGCCGGTGCGGGGGGTTGTCGAGCCCGACGACAAGGCACGAGCCGGCGGTAGGGCCGAGGCCACCATCTCCGGGTAAACGCAATCGGCCGACGCGACATACCCACTG
Organism: uncultured Isosphaeraceae bacterium; assembly: GCA_963842405.1. Lineage (GTDB taxonomy): Bacteria > Planctomycetota > Planctomycetia > Isosphaerales > Isosphaeraceae > CAVZRC01. Next base: position 60,106 of record CAWJGW010000010.1, read on the forward strand.
GGCCAAACCACCGAACTGGTGAGTACGGTCGGGATGTACGAGCTGGTCCGATAGTAGGACGTCGGCGCGTAGTAGGAAGTCGGCGTGTAGTAGGACGTCGGGACGTAATAGGACGTCGGGACGTAATAGGACGTCGGGACGTAGTAGGACGTCGGGAGATAGCTCGTTGCATAGCTCGTGTAAAGTCGGCCGCTCCACCAGCCATCTGCGACCGAAAAGCCCTCGCCTTACGTAAGTCGTGCTGAGGTACGACGGTTGCACCACGGCGACGGGGTCCACCCAGTACGCCGTGGAATAATAGCTGGGGACCACGTAAGCGGACGGCTGCACCCATGAGCTGCCGACGACATACGACGTGGGGACAGTCCAGGCGTTGGCCGACGTCGTGTAATAGACCGTCTCGACCCGGTTTCCGCGATTGCCCAGAGCCCAGACTGTCGAGCCAATCGCCACCCAAACCACTGCGACGAAGAACGGCAACCGAAAGCCGAACAATCGCATCGCTCGTCTCCTTCTCGATCGGCAAAAGGGGCACCGCTGCATTGATTGCCAGAATCGGCAAGCGCGGCGTCATGACAACCACCATACCAGATCGAATACTCGGAACCAAGGGACCGCCGGAAGCAATCCGGTCTTCTCGTTACAAGGATTGACGTTAGGGCAAAAAGTCCATCGGCCGGATGGCTGGCGGTGCGCGGTTGCGGGACTGGGGATTGTTGAGTTCTCGACCGCCGATCCGCCCATTCAGACACGTTCTGAACGCTCGAGCGATTTGCATGGGGAGGCCGGTTCTGCCATGATAGATCTGGATCCCCCTGGAGACGGAGGACGCGATTCATGCTCAACACACGCGATGCCGCCGAGATCCTCGATCATGATTTCCTCGAGGCGCGGTGCAAGATCCTGGAGATTGCCGCAACCCTCGACCGGATCGACCGCGCCCCGGCGCGGCACAACGATCACCCCGATGCCCGCCTGAGCCAGCTTCGGCAAGCCCTCGAAGCCCTCGTCGAACCCGGTCCCGGCCGCGCCGAAACCATTCAGCGGATCTTCTCGCTGCATTACGACCCGGCCTGGCGCCAGAACATGAGGTTGCTCCGATCTCGGTCCGACGCCCGTTGAGTCGGCATCCGGCCCCGATCAACGATGGCGAGACATGTTTCCATCGCGCGAACCGAGGACGATCATGAAACGGAGACATCCCACAGGTGCAGTGACTGCGAAGAAGGCTGTCATTAAGCTCACGGAAATCCTTCCGGAACTACTCCGCTTGTACGAAGAGCGCAGCGACTACTGTGAGAACGAACTCCCAAAAATGTACGCGGATTACCCGCTTGTAGGGCCCGGGGAAGATCCGGATCCGCCACTTCCTCAAGATGCCCAGATCCGCGAGCTCTTGGAGAGGCTCCCGGGGGACATGGTCTACCAGCTCATTCTGATCATGGATCTCGGTCTCGAGCACTTCGGCACGCAAGACCTGGCCGAGCAATTCGACGCGATCAAGGACGACTTCGGCAAACCGGAATCGGCGAGGTCCTTCATCGTGGGGCTCGGATCGTTTGCCTCCTCCTTGACAGACGGGCTGGCCAAGCTGGAGGAGAGCCAGATCGATGTGGACAAGCTGGACGATCTCTTGCGAAAACCGCCCCGGGTGCGAAAGTAGAGTGACGCCTTGCCCTCGAATGCGTTCTCCATCCAGCTAAACCAGTTGCTCCGGGACGCGAAAGAACTGGACAAAGCCCATTCCCGGCTGAAGACGGGAAAGCCAGGACGTCAATACGGGTTGGCGGCTTTGAACCGTGCAACTGTGGTGATATGCGTCTCCGCCTGGGAAGCCTATATCGAAGAACTGGTCCGTGAATCGGTCGTGGCGATACGGCCTGCGGCCCCTCCGCTGGGTGCGTGGTCCGTACACAACGCTTGGATACTTGGCCAATTGGGACGGTTCAACAACCCCAACATGGAAAACGTGAGAATGCTGCTTTCCGACGCGATCGGCCTTCAGGACGTGCATCAGTTCTGGGTCTGGCGTAATTGCACCTCAGCCCAAGCCATGCAGCGTCTGGCAAAGGTGATGAGGTTGCGGCACCAGATTGCCCATGGGGTCAATCCGCGGCCGGTGGTCAACAATGACTATTCCAGCGAACTTCCCGATTTCTTCCTTCGGTTGGGACGGGCGACCGACCAGGCAGTACGTAATCATCTGGTCAAAGTGATCGGGCTTGCTCATCCTTGGCCCCAGTGACTTGGAGCTACATCCTATGACCGCCTACATCGATCCGCACATCCACATGGTCTCTCGCGTGACCGACGACTACAAGCGCATGGCGCTGGCCGGCTGCGAGATGGTCAGCGAGCCGGCGTTCTGGGCGGGCTTCGACCGCTCGGGCGTCGAGGGCTTCCGCGACTACTTCCGCCAGTTGACCGAGTACGAGCCCAAGCGGGCCGCGGTCTACGGCATCGCGCATCACTGCTGGCTCTGCATCAACGCCAAGGAGGCCGAGAACGTCGCGCTGTCGCGCGAGGTGATTGCGATGATCCCGGAGTTCCTCGACCGGCCCGGAGTGCTCGGGATCGGCGAGATCGGCCTCAACAAGAACACGCGCAACGAGTCGACCGTGTTCCTCGAGCACCTCGACCTGGCCGCGCGGACCAACGAGCTGATCCTCGTTCACACGCCGCACCTGGCCGACAAGTACCAGGGGACGCGGATGATCCTGGACATGCTGCGAGATGACGACCGCATCAGCCCGGAGCGGGTCTGCATCGACCACGTCGAGGAGCACACGATCCGCGCCGCGCTCGATGCCGGCCACTGGGTCGGGATGACGCTCTATCCGATCACCAAGTGCACCCCGGCGCGGGCCGCCGACATGATCGAGCTCTACGGTCCGGAGCGGGTCATGGTCAACTCGGCCGGCGACTGGGGGCACAGCGATCCTCTGGCCGTCCCCGAATTCATGTTCGAGATGCGCCGGCGCGGCCACGACGAGGCGACGATCCGCAAGATCGTCCACGACAACCCCCTGTCGTTCTTCTCGCAGTCTGCCCGGTTCGAGTACGTCGCCCGTGAGACGGCCGCTGCCGTTTGAGCGGAGCCGGGCGTCCTTCCGACATCCAGCCAGGTGCAATGGTCCGCCCCGCCGATCCGCGATGTCGCGCGGTGGGGGCGTTCCCGGCTGGCATCGCGAGTCGGCGAGTCACGGAACGCTGGACAGGACTTTCGCGAGCTGCGATCAACGCGGTATAACGTTGGATCGCGAATCATCCTTTCCTCTATCGGCGAGGTCCCTTGGTGATGCATCCCCCGAAGCCTGAACTGGTCGCGGATTCGGCGAAGCTGCCGACCCTCGGTGGCAAGTATTTCGCGCTGGCCGTCCTGTTCGCGATGAATCTGTTGAACTACGTCGATCGTTACTCATTCTTCGCGGCCGGGACTCATATCCAAGAGGCCTTGAAGATCAACGATTACTGGTTCGGCGTTCTTGGCGTATCGTTCATGATAGTATACACCATCGTCTCGCCGGTGATGGGTTGGATGGGGGATCGCTACAGTCGCAAACTGCTGCTTGCCGGAGGAGTCGGACTCTGGAGCTTTGCCACGGTCTTCACCGCATTTTCAGCCGACTTTTATCATATGTTCTTCTGGCGGGCGCTCTTGGGCCTGGGAGAGGCCAGCTACGGTGCCATCGCTCCGGCGCTGATCGCGGATCTGTTCCCGATCAAGGAGCGGGGCCGGGCGATGGGAGTCTATTACATGGCGCCTGCCCGTGGGAACGGCCCTGGGATACATCCTGGGAGGCTCGATCGCCGATAACTTTGGGTGGCAGGCGGTCTTCTTCGTGGTCGGGACTGCCTGGGCTGCTGGCTGCCATTGCGGGCCTGGCCATCATGGATCCGGGTCGCGGGGCGTCGGAGGGGAGGCGCGGGCGCTGAAATTTGTGGATCGACCCGCTCTGAAAGAATACCTCGTCCTGTTCAAGACGCCGACGTTCCTCTACAACACCGCCGGCATGGCGGCCGTCACCTTCGCGACCGGCGCGTATGCGGCCTGGGGATCGACGTACTATCAACGCGTGTCATGGTCTATCGGCCGAGGACGCTGGGTTCTGGATCGGTTTGCTGCTGGTCGGCGCCGGGATCCTGGGCATCCTGCTGGGGATGTTTCTCCCGGACCTCCTCCGCAAGGTGACCCGGCGGGCCTATCTCCTGCTCGCCGCGGTGGTCGTCCTGGCCGCCACGCCGCTGGCCGTCTTCGGCATCCTCGACCACGATTACAAGGTCTCACTCGGCTTCTTGTTCGGGGCCTCGGTCCTCCTGTCGATGGTGCTGGGGCCGTGCAATACGGTGACGGCCAACGTTGTCCCCGCGAATCGCCGCGCGACCGGCTACGCTTCGTTCATCTTTCTGATCCACCTGTTCGGCGATATCAGTTCGCCGATCATCCTGGGCTGGATCTCCGAGGTCTTCGGCAAACCGAGCATGGCCGACTCGTCGCTCGGTCGGTTCTTCGCGTCGATCGGCGCCAAGCCCGTCGATACGCCCGATGGCAGAACAAACCTCGCCGTGGCCATGCTTGCGGTCGTGCCCGTGCTGGTGCTGGGATGCATCTTTTTCCTCCTCGGCTCGCGGCATCTGCCGCACGACGAGGATCAGGCCCGTCTTGCAAGTGCAGGGGACGAAGTCGGACACGCCGCGATGTTCCATCATTGAGATCCGTGGGATCGGCCCTCGGAACTACGTCGTGCCGGCCGTCTCTCAATGACGCAGTACAGCGAGCACGATCTCCAAGCGCGATCAGCACGACGACGGTGATCTCCAGGGCCTCCATGCGCTGGCCGCCGGCCTGCTGGACCAGGAGGTCGTAGACATCGCCGACGGTCTCGAGCTTGCGGCGGATGCTCTGCTGCCAGTCGCGGAGGTGGAACCGCGTGGAGGCGACCTCGAAGACGCGCGCCAGGTAGTGGTCGCCGATCAGCTTCAACGAGTTGTCGACCCGTTCAAAGAGACTGGTGGCTTCGATCTCCATCTCGCGGATCTGTCGGACGGCGTCGCCATGGAGCCTCCAGAACCGGGGCCATCGCCGGGATCGCCGCTCGGGACGGATGAGCCGGTAGGCCGCTTCGAGGCGGTCGTCCAGGCGGTCGTCGATGTGGCGGAACTCCAGAAGCTGGACGTTGGCGAATTCGATGACCTGCAAGGTATCGGCGCAATCGGTGTCGGCAACGAAACCCGCCGCCCAGTCGAGGATGACCAGGTCGCTGGGCGTATAGGAGAGGCTCAGCCGGGTGGCCTCGCGAACTTCGCCGGCGCTGAGCGGGTCGGATTCCAGGCGGACGAGGCCGGCGATCCAGTCGAGCGCGGTGCTCGAGCCAGCCGGTGCGCCGGCCTGCCAGTTGGAAGACGATGTACTCCTCGCTCATCTCGCTGAACGCATAGTCGGAGACGGCGGGCTGGATCTGGCGGAGCCACGGGTTCGAGGAGTCGGCGCGCCGCTTCGGTCAAGGGGGCCGGCTCGGCGAGCTGGCCGGCCAGCTCGGTCAAGGCCGAGGGGTTTGCCGTCACCGAGAACCGCACGGCCAGCGAGATCGCGCCGAAATCGAAGAGCGTCAGCTCGCCGCGGGGCGGCCGGATCATCGACAGCTCGCCCGGCAACTGAAGTCCGGCCGGGTTGACCTCGACCCGGATCGGTGCCGGCCGGTAGCCGAACGATTCGGGCGTCCGACGGCGCCGGGGCAACTGGCCCGGCTCTCCCTGAAGGATCAGCCGGGCGCGATCCAGGTCGATCTCATCGCCGATGTCGAACGCGAACGCCAGGTGGACCATGGCGTCGAGCGGCTCCGTCATCCAGGCGTGGCTGGCACGCTCGTCATTCGGTTCGTGGAACGTTGGGGTTGGTTGCATCGCCTCGCGCCGGGTTGTGCGGGGTTCCGGGGTCACATCAACCGCGGCGCCTCGGCCGATTCCAGCGCCGAGTCGGAGACCGGCTCGTCGCTCGCCGTCCTGGGATGCGGCCGGCTCCTGGCTCCTCGACTTCGCCGGGACCGGCTCGGGCTCGGGGTCGTTCTGATGGGCCTGCCACCATTGAGCGGCATGGCGGGGCGACCAGTTGGCGGCGTCGGCGCAGGCGCCCAGCGCCTCGGCGAGGCTCGAAGCGTCGGGGAATCGATCGCCGGGCTTCTTGGCGAGGCAGCGCAGCACAACCTGCTCCAGGTCGTCGGGGAGTCCGGGCCGGATCTCGGATGGCGGGATCACGGGCTCGTGGGTGTGCGCGATCATGACCTCCATCGCGCTGTCGCCCAGGAACGGCGGGCGGCCGGTCAGGAGGAAATAGGCGACCGCACCCAGCGAATAGATGTCGGCGCGGCGGTCGGGAGGCTGACTGTGGATGACCTGCTCGGGTGCGACGTAAAGGGGCGAGCCGGCAATCGTATCCTCCCGCGAAAGTTGGATCGCGTTGTCTCCCTGCAAGGTCTTGACCAGCCCGAAATCCAGCAGCTTGGTCACGTCATGGAGTCCACCGCGATAGGCGGCGAACAGGTTGGCCGGCTTGATGTCGCGATGGACCAGGCCCACCCCATGGCGCTTCATTGAGGGCGTCGCACGCCTGGCGCAGCAGGTAGATCACGCGAGCCGGCGGGAGCGGCCCGAAGCGGCGGACCAGGACGTCCAGGCTCAGTCCGGGCAGGTATTCCATCACGTAATAGAACGTCCCGTCGTCGTTGCGTCCGTAGTCGAAGATCTCGATCGTGTTCCAGTGCGACAACTGGGCGGTTGCCCGCACCTCGCGTTCGAAGCGCGCCATCGCATGGGCCTCGCCCGAATGCTCCTGACGGATCAGCTTGATGGCGCAGGGCCGCTTGAGCAACTGGTGCTCCGCCAGATACACCTCGCCCATGCCGCCACTGCCGAGCTTGCGGCCAAGCCGATACTGGTTTTGCAAGCGGGCGGTGAAGGCCTCGGTCCGTAAGGTGTTGATGATATGCGTGCCGAAGATCGCCGTGAACGCACCCATGAGCAGAAACAAGCCGTGCTCGCTGACCTGCTCGAGATTGGCCGCGCGGATGGCCACCTCGTACGACTCCGGATGGAGCATCCCCAGGATCCAGGGAACCACCATCGGCGCCAGCGCCATCGGCACGATCACCTTCGCGGCCCGCCGCCAGGTGTTGGGGACGAAGATCGCGTAAGTCAGGATCATCGAAAACGTCCACAGCACGCTGCTCTTGACCGCCGCCAGGAACAGCATCGGATTGTCCTGACGGACCCGGCGCAGCATCAAGACGTATTGTGCCGCCATGAAGAAGACGATGAGGGTCGCGAACAGCGCCACCTCGAAGATTCGGAGCTCGCGGAGTGTCGGCCGCCAACTGCTGGACAACAGCGCGAGGCTCAAGACCAGCAAGGCCAGCAGCAGCCCGTGGAACAGGACCGTCAGGGACTCGAGCCTGTGCAGGCACAAGGACCGGATGAAGAACAGGCCGAAGCCGAAGACCAGGACGAGCGACGCGGCGCGCAGCCGTTGCTGGAGCAGCCGTCGCGTCTCCGAGTCCATCTCGGGAGCCGCTCCCCTCGATCGACCCGATGGTCGGGGAGGAAGCTGTCGGGCGCCGGCGACTTCGCCGGTCCCGGCTCGCGCGGCGGATGGTCCTGGGTCGTGGCATCGAAATCGGGCATGGCACGTTTACCCAGAGGCAACAGTTACGACGGCGAGGCGGACGATGGGTCTAGATCGATCGTCAAGCGGAATGACGGGGTTCAGAGCCGGACTTCCGGTCGCTCCAGGGACTCGCTTCTCGGCTCCGGGGCGGCCTTGGGGAACACATCGACTACCCGGCAGCGGAACCCGGGGATCACGTCCTCGCCAGAAAGCTCGTCCTGACCGCAGCCAGATCACCGGTGCCGTCGCCGCGCTGACCTGCACGACTCGTAGCTTCAGGGATGAACCACCCAGACAACTTCACACCCGCTCGCAAGTAATCCTCGACTTTCTCATCGAGCTCGTAATCGACCAGATCGGTCGGAGAGACCACTTCGACCGCCAGGTCGGGAGGGATCGTTACGTATCCGTCGGACCACTGCTCTGGAGTAAATCGTTCGGCCGGATGAAGGACAGATCCGCCCGCCGGACCAGGTCTGGGTTTCCAGGGGAAACAGCGATAACCCATTCGGTACTGCCAGGACCCAGCCCAGCTTCTCGTTGTCGCAGTAGGCCGTCCAGAGATGCCGTACCGGAATCTCGCAGGCTGGATGGACACGACATGACTGCTCGGCCGCTCCCTCAATTCTCCGTCGATCAGCTCGTAATGCCCGCGGTCGGGCATCGCCAACAATTCCTCCGGCGTGACCTCGCCGTGGCATGCCTCGCGGTTCGTCCGCGGCTGGGTCGCGAACCATCGTGCTCATGAGTGATCCTCCGTCGTCTCGGGTCTCAGAGACCGTTCAATATACCATGCTCGCGATCGACTGCGGCAGGTCGTGTGTGCATCCGGCGCAAAGCAGGCCGGGAAGCTCCCTTGAGGAGAGCCGCCCGGCCCGTTGGACGAAGCACGGATTCTCGGTCGAGACGACGATCGGTCAATAGGAGTCGCTGCTGACGACCTCACCGCCGTCACGGGTGATCAGGGCCTTCAAGACATGCGGTTGGATCGACTTCTTCAAGAAGTGGACAGACCCGTCGGCGAAGAGCGCATTGAAGCCGTTCGCCGTGAACCCGCCCAGCTCGGGAAGAGGTGCCTTGGAGTCGAACGGAATGTCCTCGGGCTTGGTCCAGGGGATGTCGCGCCTGGCCTCGACGGCCAGGATCGTGTTCGAAGTCCCATCGGTGATCTGCATCATGGGCTCGAGGTCCGTCGGTGGCCGAGTTCGTGTCACCTCGTTGCGGAGGCCGAGTTCGTGAAGTGCCTGATCCGTTCTCGGCTCACGCCCAGGCCCCTGCGGAGGACTAACGCTCAACGCGGTCGATTTGCCGGTGAAGACGAAGTATGAGCTATGGCCCGGCGTTCGTCGGCGTTCCCTCGGCTCCGGGGTAATTGTAGATCGCCGGCATCTTCGTCGATCAACTTGCGGTTGTTGGGACCATCCCAGGGCTCGTCGAAGTTATAGGCGTTGTACAGCGCCTGCTGTTCGAGATACGGCAGGATCGCGACTCGCCAGCTATAAGGCACCTTGCCGCTCTTCCCGCCGAAATTGACCGCGGCCGGGAAATGGTTATGCACTTGCGTCGTAATTGTAGAACGCCAGGCCGATCTGCTTGAGGTTGTTGACGCTCTGGGAGCGTCGGGCGGAGGCCCGAGCGGTCGTGACGGCCGGGACCAGGAACTTGATCCCTTCGGCCAGGTCGACGGGGGAGTTCGCGCTGAGATGAACGAACCCCTCGGACGTCTCGACCCGCGCCTTCTCCAGGAGGGAACCGGCGGCCTGGAGCAGCCACTCCATGCCCTCACCGCCCGCGACAGGCTGACGGAGATCCTGCCGGAGCCCTTGCAAGGCGTTCTTGCCCAGGGTCACCATCGCCTGCATCGTCTCGGCCACCGGCTTCGCGTCCTGCTCGGATCCCGTGCCGGCGACCAGGTCGACGGTCAAGGCCTCGTCGGTGGCGTGGATCCCCACCGCGTAGGACCGTGCTTTCTCCCAGAGAGGGGAAAGCGTCTCGAAGCTTCAAGATCGAAGTCGGCTCGCGGTCGTCGGCGCCCACCGTGACCGCCTTGCTGGGCCTGTCCAATGCGCCGACGCAGCCAGCGAGCGTCGAGGGCCAGCATCACTTGCCCCTTGGCGACCTTTTTCCAGGCCTCGTCCCAGGGATGCCGCGGCGCTGGCGCGTGCGGTCTTCGATCAGCTCGCGGAGCAGGGCTTCCTCGGCCACGACCAGCGTCCGGTCGTCGGGCATGTAGATCCCTCCGGTCTTCGCGCCGTTCGGGTTCGTGCGTAGCATAGGCCTGGCCATCGTGACGAGCCTCCTGTTGCTCGGGTGCCGAGGAGCTGACGCAGCGATGGCTTTCCAGTCCTGAGGCTTCGACATGCGCAAGACGAGGCCGGATAAACGGCGGGTTGCCTCCCGGCGGAATCTCGTCTTCCGTTGTCCAGAATACGAGCAGCTGCTCGATGTCCTCGGGAGGGACGACGAGCGGACTGCCGCGCAGCGGCCCTTGTCGAATGGAATCGACGAGCGACCGGACATCGCGGCGGTGGAGTAGCGTGCCGGGCCGAATGGCCAGGACCATCTTCGTGTCAGCCGGCAGAAAGGCCAGGTTGTACGATTCGTCGGCTGTGCGTCGGGCGACGTCGGCTGGTCCTGGGCCAGGACCGGCGACCCGCCGGCTGGCCCGCGCAGGCCGGCCACGAGGAGGCCCAGCGCGGCAAGCACGCCGACGGTCAGCACTCGGGCCGCGACCGGCAGGGACCCGGGACGGATGTGTTTCGTGTTCCGAAGCATCTCAATCCTCCGAACAAAGGTGCCGTGTGAAGGGAGAAACGCACGGGCCGGCCAGCTCATGGCGCGGCTGTCGCGGCGCAAGGCCATCTGGGCCAGGGTCGCGAGATACGACGGCTTGCCGCCCGAGAGCCGGGCGCCCCAGGCGTCGGCCGCCAGTTCCTGCTCCAGCCGGAGCCGGCTCGCCAGCCAGTGTGCCAGGGGATGGTAGAAGTGCAGAGCCAGGCCGATCTGGGCCGCCAGGCCCGGCCAGGAAATCGCCACGACGCACATGGGCCAGCTCGTGAGCCAGCACCGCCCGGCGTTCGTCGGGACTCCAATCGCGCCAGTCGCCGGGCAAGAGGAGAAGCGGCCGTCGCCAGCCGATCGTGGCCGGGGTCGCCAGTTCGGCCAACTCGCGAATCTCGACGGATCGTCTACAGCTCAATTCGGCACGCAGGATCTCGATCGCGTCGTGCAGCTCGCGGTCGTCGATCGGCACGCTCCGCGCCCGCAGCCGCGTCATGCCCCAGAGGCCGAGACCCAGGCGAATCAGCCCGAGGGCTAGGCTGGCGAAGAACCCGACCACGAGCCATTCCGGCCAGCTCCATCGCGATGGGACTCGCTCGACCCCGGGCCGTCTCAGCTCCTCGAGCAGGAAAGTCAGCAGGGTCGGTTTCGGAGCGACCTCGTTCCGCGGATGCCTCCGCTCGCAAAGCGTTCCGATGCGCCGGATGACGAGCCGCGTCAATGGTTCCGAGCCTTCCTGGCCCGCGGGCGATGGATCGGTCGGCTTCGGCGACCTTCGGGGTGCTGGCCGCGGTCGTCACGAACGATTCGGGTAGCGAGGGTCCACCAGCGAGGCCAAGGGCTCAGCACAGCCATCGATACCAGCACCATGATCAGCAGGCTCGAGCCCGCCACGAGCGAGCCCGCCGCGGGACCCCACCGCCGCAAGGCCAGGTAGACCAGGATTCCCAGCACCGCGAAACCCGTCGCATGAACGATGCTTCCGAGGAGCATCAGGCCGAGCGCGTTCATCGTCGTTTCTCCCGTTGCCGCAGGATCTCTTCCAGCAAGGCCCGCTCCTTCGGCGTCAGCGTCTTTTGTTCCATCAGCCGCACCAGCAACAGCTCGCGCGAGCCGCGGAAGACCCGGTCGATCAGCTCGCCCAGCAACTTCCTCGAGACGTCTTCGTACGACCGCGCCGGCCGGTACGAGAACGGTCGCTCGTCATTGGTCTGGATCAGGAAGCCCTTGTCCGTGAGGATTCGCACCAGCGTCGCGATCGTCGTATACGCGCGGTCCAGCCCCTCGGCCGCCAGTACGTCGCGCACCTCGGCCACCGTCGACTCCCCGCGATTCCACAAGACGTGCATCACCTCGAGCTCACGCTCCGTCAGCTCCTTGGCCGGCGGTCGTGCCATGAGAACCTCCTTCCATCCGGATTGGGACTCAGAACCGAACTTTGGTTTTTTAGATTTGGTTTTATCGTAGTCGAGATCGGACGCGTTGTCAAGAGGGAAAATGGAACGGATTCCGTCGGTGAGCTCGATCCGGCGGGATCGCGATCAGTCATCCAGGACGTGACAGCTCCGCGCCTTGACGATCATCTGGACTTCGGCGCCGGGCTTGAGGTCGAGCTGTTCGACGGCTGGGGCGACGAGGCTGACGATCCAGGTCAGGTCGCCGGTGCGGACGACGGCCTCGGCCTCCGGACCATGGGGGACGATCCGTTCGACCGTTCCGGGGATCTGGTTGCGGGCGGAGAGGCCGTCGATCGGGTGTCGGGCGAGCAGGATGTCGTCGGCCCGGATCTCGACGAGCACCCGGCTGCCGGCGGGCCGGTTGAGGAACCCGACGACCAGCTCGGGGCCGTCGTCGAGCCGGAGGTGGCTGGCACCTTGATCGGGGGCGTGACCATCGATCCGAGCCGGGAAGACGTTGCGAACTCCCTCGAAGGAGATCGACCCGTCGACGGGGCGTCGCGCCGTGACTCAGGACATCCAGGGGCGGCCCTTCGGCGACGATCCGCCCCTGCTCCAGCAGGAACAGCCGGGAGCCCAGCGCGATGGCCTCGGACGCGCTGTGGGTGACGTAGAGCATGGGGATCGCCTCCGCGCGCTGGACGGCGCGGAGGCGATCGAGGATCGCGTGGCGATTGGGCAGGTCGAGCGCCGAGACCGGCTCGTCGCAGAGCAAGCAGCCGGGGCCGGGGCGCCAGCGCCCGGGCCAGGCCGACCCGCTGCCGCTCGCCGCCGGAGAGCGTCGACGGGACTCGATCCATCAGCCGCTCCACGCCGCAGAGCGCCGCGACCTCGGCCAGCCGGGCCTCGGCCAGGTCACGTTGCCAACCCTTGAGCCCGAATCGGATGTTCGCGGCAACGCTCAGGTGCGGGAACAGGCAATCGTCCTGGAAGATCATGCCGATCCGGCGCCGGCGCAGCGGTTGATTGATCCGTTTCGTGGCGTCGAAGAGGGTTTCGCCTTCGAGGCGGACATGACCCGCGGGCGGCGTGGTCAGTCCCGCGATCAAGCCGAAGCAAGGTCGTCTTGCCGGCCCCCGACGGCCCGAACACGACGCCGATCTCGCGACCGAGCCGCAGAGGAACCTCGAGCAACAGTGCGGGATGAACCCGGTGGATCACGTGAACATCCAGGACCTCGTCGGCGGAGCGCTCACCGCACCATCCCTCGCGCCGGCAGGCTGCGCTGGACGACCACCAGCGCCACGATCGCGACCAGCGAGATCAAGAGCGTGAGCCGGCCGGCACGCACCGAATCGTTGATCTGGACCGCGTCGTAGATCGCCAGCGCCGCGGTCTGCGTCAGGCCGGGGATGTTGCCGGCGACCATCAGGGTCGCGCCGAAGTCGCCCAGCGCCCGGGCAAAGGCCAGCACGACTCCCGCGGCCAGCCCGCGCCAGGCCAGCGGCAACGTCACCGCGAAGAACACCGAGAGCTCGCTCCGTCCCAGCAGCCGGGCCACGTCCTCCAGCGCCGGGTCGACCGATTCGAACGCCCCCGCGCCGGCAGCAAGAACAGCGGAAACGCCGCCACCGCCGAGGCCACCACGGCCCCCGACCAGTGGAAGACGATCGTGATCCCGAGCGTGTGCTCGAGCCAGTGCCCCAGCCAGCGTGCGACGCCCCAGGATCTGGAGCAAGTAAAAGCCCAGCACGGTCGGCGGCAGGACCAGCGGCAAGACCAGGATGCCGGCCACCAGCGACTTGCCGGGAAATCTGCGCCTGCGCCAGGAGCAAGGCCGCCGGCAGGCCCACCGCGACGATCAGCATTGTCGCGAGCGTGGCGACTATGCAGCGAGAGCCAGAAGGGTTCGAGGTCGGTCATGAAACGGCTACTCGGTGACCGTAATGCCGAATCGGATCAGCGCATTCCTCCGCGGCGCCAGCTCGGCGCGGGCCCACTCGCGCAAGCGTTGTTCCCAGGCCAAGATCGTCGCTGGTATCCTCGACGGCCGACCCATCGGTAGACTTCCTCGGTGCGGATCGGCAGGAACCGGCTCGATTCCACGGGCAGCATAGGTTCCATCCTTCTGGAGTTGCTCGATCACGAAGGACTCGCCATCGAATCGCCAGACCTCGGGGACCTTGCAGCGCGGCATAGATGGCGGGCCGATCGACCTCCGACGGCGAGATGTCGATCTCGATGGCCAGGTCGGGGTTGGGATAGTCCGCCACCTTGTTGGACTTGCGTGCCCGCGACTTGGCGTCGGCCGCCAGCTTCTTGGCCGTGAAGTAATGGGTCATTCGCGTTGCTCGTGGCCATTCCCGAAGTCGTATGTCGAAGGCTCCGGCCGTGTTTTCGGGCGTTTCAGCGTCGATGTTATGGCCACAAACAAGCCGAATGACCCGAATGGCATTAAGTTGAGTTTAACTCCTGACTTCCAAATGGCTTGCGTCGAGCATGTTTTCGGCGGTTTGGTCGGCATGTTGATATATAGCTCGTTCCATACGGCTTGTATCCAGGGCGTTTTCGCTCCGAGCGTCGAATGATCATATCTAAACTATTTCTGATCAGAGCCGGGGAAATCGACCCTAAGTGCAATTAGAATCTATCTTTACGCCTAACTTAATGCCATTCCCGAATGACCCAGTAATAGCCGAGATCGGATTCCAGCCCGCGCATGATCGCGGGGCGCTTCCAGGTCGTCTCACCGAGCATCGCTACAGCGGATCCTTAGCTCGAACGTCACCGCGTTGACGCAGCCGCATCAAGAAGGCTCTGTAGACCTCATGAATCCGTCCCTTGATCATGATCTCCAGGTCCTTCCCATCATAGGTCAGGTAACACGTGCTGCCCTTCGTCTACCGCGTCGGAGAGAAGATCGTAGACCTCCCAGCTTACGTTCCGGATGACGATCCGCTGTTCACCGGGCACGAGGACGGTCGCTCGAATGAGATCTGCTGGGAGGTTGCGGCTCGGCGTCGAGAGCTGGCGACCGTGGACATGACTTGGCTCCTCATCGTGTCACCTGGAGAAGACAAGGACAGTTCCTCTCATTTCTTTCTCTCGGCGGCTTTCGTAGAAAGCTTCGCCTCGGCCGGCTTAAATCCAAACTCCTTCAAGATCGCCTGTCCTTCATCACCCAGGACAAACCGTGCGAATGCCTCGGCGTCGGTCGGCCGCGACGCGGCCTTCACGATCCCCACGCCTGCACGATCGGATCATAGAGCCCGGGATCGATCTCGACGGCGCGGACCTCGGGACACGTGGCAATCGCGCGGCCGACCAGAGCGGCCTCGGCGTCGCCCTTCTGGCATAGAGCAGCGCCTGGCGGACCGACTCGGCCTGGACGATCTTGGGCTGGAGCTTCTCCCACAGGCCCGGCCCGCTCCAGCGCCTGCTTCCCCGCCTTGCCATACGGTGCGGTCGCCGGGTTGGCCAGCGCGATTTTCTTGACCTCGGGCTTGTTCAGATCGGCGAGGGATCGGACCGTATCGCCGAGCTCGCGGTACACCGCCAGGACCAACGAGCCTCGCGCATAAGGATGGACCGACTCCGGCCGGATGAACCCGCCATCGGCGAGGTCGCGGACGAACGACTCGTTGGCGGCCATGAAGACGTCAAAGGGCGCACCTTGCTTGATCTGCTCGGCAAGATTCCCGGATGCGAGGAACACCGGCGTGAACGCGGTGCCGGTCCGGCCTGGAAGCGATCCAATAATCTCGGGAAGGGCTGACTGCAAGTCGCTCGCTGCCGCGATCCGCAGCGGCAGTCGTCGGACTGGCTCGGTCTCGACGACCTCGGCCGGACCTGGTTCGCTGCCGCAGGATCGACCCCGCTCCCACACCCAACAAACCACAGCGACATCAAAGCCAGCACCAAGCCCGCAACGAGCGGTTTTCGACACGCAACCTCGTCCAAGTCGTCTCATCGGGCCAATTCCTCTCGTTATGCGGGATGAGTCACCACGCATCGTATGGTGGGAGGCGCGGGGCGGTCAACCGCCTCCGATTGCGGCTCAAGAGCGAATCAGGTAAGACGAAAAGCGACAGTGTTGTCGGGTGGAGCGGTCGTCCACGGACCGGGGAGGTCGCGTCACCGAACCCGATCGTCTCCGGTCGAACTGATACAGGAAAGGCGAAGCCAAGGATGAAGATGGAACAATTCTTTCGACATCACGGGATCGTCGGCAATCCGTTCAGCGAGGAGGATGCACAGACGGACACCGTGTTCAAGCGGCGGTGCCTGGCGACGATCCACCACCCCGCATGGAACAAGTTCTTCGGCAGCCCGGCCGACCCGTCGACGGCCCTGGTCTTCGGCGAGAAGGGGAGCGGCAAGACGGCGCTCCGGCTCCAGGCCAGCTCCGAGATGGAGACGTACAACCAGGACAATCCGGGCGAGCGGGTCTTCGTCATCTCGTACGACGACTTCAACCCCTATCTGGACAACTGCCGGACGGCGTTGCGCGGCGCCGGACATGGATCAGGTCCTGGCGAAGTGGCGGCTGTCGGACCACATGGACGCCATCCTGTCGCTGGGTGTGACGCACCTGGTCGACTTGCTGACGACCGAAAAGGTGGACCTCTCGGTCCTGAGCCTGGACCAGCGCCGCGACCTGCTGCTGCTGGCGGCGTTGTACGACGCCTCGACGGGCGAGCCGATCGCCCGGCGATGGAGCCGGCTCCGCGCGCCGGTCGGGCTTCCGACCGCTCTGGACCCGCCGCGACTTGCAGATCGGCTTCGGCACGACGCTGATCGTCGTCGGGCTGATCGCGATGGTTCCCATCGCTGATGAAGTTGAGCATTCTCCCGTGGCTGCTGGTCCCGATCGTGGCCGAGCTGGCTCTACTGGGGCTGGCGGCTGGCCCGCGCGGAGTGGTTCGCGCGCGACATCCGCAAGGGCCTGCGCGTGCTCAACCGAGACCCGTCGGCCCTGCGGTGGGAGCTGCTCTGGTTCAAGCCGACCGAGCTGGGCGGCCAGCCCTTGCCCACCGCCTCCCGCCTGGGCGCCGAGGAGCGATACGAGCTGCTCCGCAAGTTCCAGGGGGTCCTCCACACCCTGGGCTACGCGGGCATCGTCGTCCTGATCGACCGGGTCGACGAGCCGCAGCAGGTCGAGGGCGACCCGCGCAAGATGCGCGCCTTGATCTGGCCGCTCCTCGACCACAAGTTCCTCCGCCACCCCGGCATCGGCGTGAAGCTCCTGCTGCCGATCGAGCTGGCCTATTACCTCGAGAAGGAAGACAAGGAGTTCTACGACCGCGCCCGTCCCGACAAGCTCAACATGATCAAGCCGCTGCGCTGGACCGGCCCCTCGCTCTACGACCTGGCCACCGACCGCCTCCGCGCCTGCCACCCCGAGCCGTCGAACAACGGCGACGCGCCCCGGCTCCGCCAGTTCATCGACGACGCCATCAGCGACGATTACCTCAAGGAAGCGCTGGCGAACCTCCGCACGCCCCGTCACCTCTTCAAGTTCCTGCACCGGCTGATCGAGGAGCACTGCCACCGCCACACCGAGGACGCCCCGCGCTGGACGATCGACTACGACACGTTCCGCACCACTTATGGTGCCTACATGCGCGACCTCGAAGCGTTCGACCGCGGTTACGGCCACGGCTAAGATTGAACGAGGCCGGCGCCACGAGCGCCGGCCTCTGCGTCTCAAGGGGAAAGGCGACGATCATGGCGACGGACGTACGAAGCTCACGCGAGGAATTGGTACGCCTCCTGTCCGAATGGACCCCAGCGTGGGAGCGAGTACAGACCTTTCCAATTCGTTATCCTTGTACCGAGGAAGACTACCTCGCGCTGGATCTCAACCGCCTGCTGGAATTCGCCGACGGCTTCGTCGAGGTACTGCCGATGCCGACAACGTACCACCAACGGATCGTGGCTTTCCTCTACAATGCCATGAACGCATACGTCACCGCCCAGCAACTTGGCGAGGTTCTCTTTGCCCCGTTGAAAGGTTCGAATCCGGAAAGGCAAACTTCGCGAGCCCGACCTGCTGTTCATGAAATCGGAGCACGCCGACCGCATCCGCGATGACTCCTGGGAACGCCCCGACCTGGTGATGGAGATCGTCAGCGAGAGCAACCGCCCGCACGATATCACGACCAAGCGGGTCGAATATGCCCAGACGGGCATCGCGGAATACTGGATTGTTGATCCGGAGGAAGAAACAATCACGGTGTTGGTGCTCAGATCGCGGCAGAAGACTTACGTTGAGCACGGCCGGTTCGGTAAGGGCACGCGGGCCGCATCGAAGGTCCTGCCCGGCTTCTCGGTTGACGTGACAGAAACCTTCTCCCGGAAGCCTTGACCATGGCGACCGTTACGAAGAAGACCAAGCGGAAACCGGTCCGAGAGTTATCGGACCCGGAACCGACGTGGGAGATCGCTCGATTGTTCCCGTCGCAGGGAAAGTGGACCGAGGAGGAATTCTTCTCGCTTCCCTCGAATCATAAGATCGAATTCTGCGAATGGCTACCTGGATTTCCTGCCGACACCAACGATCTTCCATCAATTGATTTTGAAGTTTCTCTGTTGGGAACTGGATGCGTTCGTCAAGGAACGAAAACTCGGGGATCGTCGTCCTCTCCGGTTACAAGGTGCGAGTTTCGAACTGGCAAGTATCGTGAGCCGGATATCCTATTTATCAAAGCCCAGCACATGTCGGGAATCGGGACGCAATATAGCAAGAAAACCGATCTCGTCATGGAGATCGTCAGCGAGGAGAACCGCCCACACGACATCAAGAAGAAGCGAGTCGAATATGCACGAGCCGGCATCCCCGAGTACTGGATTGTTGACCCCGAGGAAGAAACGATCACCGTGCTGACCCTCAAGCCCCGCGGGAAGACCTACACCGTGCACGGCCGGTTCGTCAAGGGAACGCGGGCCACGTCGAAGCTCTTACCCGGCTTTTCCGTCGATGTCACCACGGCCCTGCGCAGAAGCCCGAGTTGCCCGAGTAGATTTGCTCACCAAGTCTCACGGTGGGGGTATTCGCTCCAGCCGAGCCACCAAGCTCCGGTGTTCCGGGTCGAACTCCACAACAGCGATGGAGCCCTCGGGCGTGGCGCCGACGTTGATGATCCGCCGTCCGTCCTTGAGGGTCCGTTCCTGGGCGACGTGCAGATGTCCGCAGAGATGGAGCCGGGGCGAGGTTGCCTTGTTCGCTTCGAGGAAGCAGCGCTGACCGCCATGTTTCCCCGCAGGCGTGAGGTCGGCCAGACCGACCGGGCAGGCGTGTGTGATCAGGATATCGAGCGGGCCCGATCGCGCGATCCGGGCGGCGGCTTCGGCCACGTCGGCATCGGTGACATAGTGCGGCTTCGCATGCGACTTGGCCCAGATCCCACCGATTGCCGCCAACCAGACGCCGGAGACCTCGCGCGGTACGCCCTGATCCAGCAAGACCGGCGTATCATCGCGGTTCCGCAATCGGGTCAGCAAGTCCATCGGATCGTGGTTTCCGAATGTGGTGTAAACGGGTGCCACATTGAGCAAGGCTGCGAACGCGGCCTCATCGACGTGCTCGGGGTCACCCCAATCGCCACACGAGAGGATCAGGTCGGGGCTCACGCGATCACAGGCATGCCGTGCAGAGTCCAGATCACCATGCAAATCACTGACGACCAGGAGGCGCATCGGGCTCGATCTCCGACGTCGATCGCGATCGAGAACCCTACCAGGGAACCGAGGCCACACGGTCCACGATCGGAGTCGTCTTGTCGAGTATGTCCGGTGCTGACCCCATCGGCAACAGGATTATCGGGATCGACGTTCAAGTCCCCGCACGGAACCCCTGGCCCTGGACGACAGGGAGGCCGACGACCTGTGACCCGACTCGTGTCAAGTTCCGGATCCTGATGGAATCGTCATTGCCGGAAAACGCCATGCGGCCGCCGTCGGGCGAGAACGCGATCGACTTCACCCAGCCGACGTCCTCTTCCAGAGTGGCCACCTCCTTCGCCGTCGTGAGGTCCCAGAGCTTGATACAGCGATCGATACCGCCGGTTGCCAGCGTGCGGCCATCGGGCGAAAACGCAAGGACGTTGACGCCACGACGATGGCCGGTCAGGCGCGTCCGGATCGCGCCGGTTTGGACGTCCATCAGAAGGACATCCTGAGCCGTCCAGGTGTGCTCGCCGAAGGCCACCGTCCGGCCGTCCGGTGAGAAGGCTACCGATCGAACCGGTCCCGGGCTGTCCGTGGCCAGAACACGCAATTCCGAGCCGCGGATCGTGTCCCAGAGAACCACGCGACCTCGCTGGCCCATCGAGACCAGGACCTTCCCATCGGGCGAGAAGCCCACACACCGAACGATGTCGGGGTGTCCGTTGAGGACCGACCGTTCATGAGCCGTGGGCATGTCCCACAGGCGGATCGTGCCATCCTCCGCACCCAGAGCCAGGGTGTGCCCATCGGGTGAGAACGAGAGGGCGCGGTAGGTCTCCCCAGCTCGTTCGATGCTCCGTCGGAATTCGGGACGGCAAGTCCAGATCGTCAAAGATCGGTCGCCCGCCGAGACCAGCAGCGACCCATCGGGAGACAAGGCCGTTGCGAACCGGGTCGAGGTATGGGACAAGATCACAGGCTCGGCCACCTCCTGGCCATCACAACGAGCGAGGTCCCAGAGCCGCACCGTATAGTCCCAGCCGCAAGAGACGAGAGTCCGCCCGTCCGGTGAGAAGGACACCGCCTCCACGACACCGGTATGGCCAGCCAACGCCGTCTGGCCCGGCACCGACGGTTGAGATCCCGAGAGCTCAGACCAGGCGACCGCCGAAGTCGAGACCAGGATCGCGGCGAGCACGAACTTCCAAGACGCCGCGGAAACCCGTGTCCGGTGGGTCGAGACGCGTTCCGGAACACCATCAGATCGACAGGATGATGTCCAGATCGTCGAATGAAGATCGAACGGCATATATTGGAGCTCCATGTCTTCAAAGTCTTTATCCAGGATCGGGAAACCAGACTTGTTTCCAGCGCGGGCTGCGGTCGATTCCGATCCCAGAGGCGCGGCACGCTCTTCCTGCCTCGCTGTGCCGGGCCCTCGATGAAGAACCCGAACTCGAGACCGGATTGACCTTTAGAGATCAGGCGAGGTCACGTCGCGATCATCTCGTTCATGATCGCTGGGCTGTTCCACGAAAACGGCGGCGCCGGATCCCTCGCATCGGGACCACCCAGCGAACCCCCAGCACGATCACATAAGGGAGAGTTGCCGCCGAGCCGGTTTCCTCTCGCACGACTTTTGCCTCCGCAAGCGAGTTCGTCACGGACCGACGGATCTTGGCCGAAAGAATTCGGCTTTCGACAAACTTCATACAATCTAAGTGCGATCAGCCGAGGCGGCGGTTCGGTTGCGCCGAGAAAGAAGGCCCAGCTCGAGCTATCTACCCACGCACGGACCCACGCATCAAATACGCGATGACTTTTGCGACCGAGATTCCAATCGGTCAGATCCAAGTTCCAGGCTCGGAAGGGAAAGTACATGGGTGATGGACAGGAAGGCGTACCGACAGATGGTGGCTTGCACTACACCAACAATTCCTGGTTGAGACACCAACAGGTTGATCTTCCCACTAAAATTACCTGGGTTTGCTCATTTCGCAATCTCCAGGGAGGCTGCTACCATGCCGGGTAAGACGGCCAAAGTGACCATCACCGAACGTCAACAAGACATCCTCCACACGCTGAGTCACGCCCCCACGGCGCCATCGCGGCTGCGGCAGCGGGCGACCATCATTCTCTTGGCTTTCGACGGGCAGCGCAATCCTGAGATCGCCGTCGAAGTCGGACTGTCGCGGCGGCAGGTCGCCCTCTGGCGACGACGCTGGGCGCGGGCTTGGCACCGGCTCAGTGCGATCGAGTGCCTGGAGAGCCACGCCGCGTTCCGCCGGGCCATCGAGCAAGTCCTCAACGATGAGCCCCGGTCTGGCCCTCCCGGCAAGTTCACTCCCGAGCAGATCGTCCAGATCCTGGGCGTCGCCTGCGAGCCGCCGGAGAAGTCTGGGCGGCCCATCACTCACTGGACGGCCCACGAACTGGCCGACGAGGTCGTGAAGCGCGGCATCGTGCCTTCGATCTCGGTGGCCCAGGTGGGGCGTTATCTCCGGGAGGCCGCCTTGCAGCCCCACAAGAAGCGGTACTGGCTCAACACCACCGAGAAAGATCCGCAGGTGTTTCGCGAGCAGGCCCAGGCGGTCTGTGATGCCTACCTCGCGGCCCCCGCGTTGGAGAGAAACCACCGGACTCACACCGTCAGCACCGACGAGATGACGGGCATCCAGGCGCTGGAGCGGAACGCTCCCAGTCAGCCCATGACCTACAAGAAATGTGAGCGGATCGAGTTCGAGTACACGCGGCACGGGACGTTGAATCTCATCGGCAACTTTCAAGTGGCGACCGGGGAACTGATCGCTCCGACCCTCAGCCCGACGCGGACGGAAGCGGACTTCGCCAGCCACATCGAGCAGACGGTGGCCACCGACCCGCAGGCTTCGTGGGTGTTCGTCGTGGATAACTTGAACATCCATGGCTCGGAGACCCTGGTGAACCTGGTGGCCAAGGCGTGCGGGATCGAGCAGCCGTTGGGGAAGAAGGGTGTGCGTGGGGTGCTCAAGACGGTGGCCAGCCGGCAGGCGTTCTTGTCGGAGCGGAGCCACCGGATTCGGTTCGTGTATACGCCCAAGCACAGTTCGTGGCTCAACCAGATCGAAACGATCTTCGGGATGATCATGCGGAAGGTGATCCGGCGTGGGTCGTTTACCTCGGTGGCCGACTTGAAGAGCAAGTTGCTGAACTTCATCGAGTATTTCAATCGGGTGTTCGCCAAGCCGTTCCAATGGACATACACGGGTTGACCGCTGCGAGCCAAGACCGCGGCGTGAAGCGAGGTAAAAGACCGAGGATAGGAATGTCGTTTGGTTCATGAACGCCCAAATGAGAATTGTCGGTCTACCATTCCTCTACAATGGGTCACGATCGAAACGGGATTCGCGCCACGAAATCCGAAGGATTTCGGTCAAGATGGGTGGTTCCCGGGCGAGTGAAGGTCGGTTGTGAGTGAACGCGACCTCCCTTGTCAGCCGAAGGGACAGTTCGTCGGCTGAGACGGAATCGGCCGCTCGGACTTTCGTCTACTCACCCGAGAGCGGCTGTTGATCGTAGAGCTTGCGGTAGCTCTCATACCGCCCAGGGTGGATCTGGCCCCAGTAGACGGCTTCCTTGACAGCACAGCCGGTCTCATGGGTATGGGAGCAGTCCGGGAAGCGGCAGTGAGGGATGAAGGGGCGGAACTCGACGAAATAGGCCTCGAGCTCTCCGGGGACGACTCCCCAGAGCTCGAACTGCCGGAGACCGGGCGTGTCCACGACGAATCCGCCGGCTTCGAGCTCGATGAGCTCGGCGGTCGTGGTCGTGTGTTTCCCTTTGAAGGTCCAGTCGGACACCTCGCGGACCCTCAGGTTCAAGCCCGGTTGAATGACGTTCAGAGAGGGAACTCTTGCCGACGCCGCTCTGGCCGGTGAAGGCCGTGACGCCGCGCGAGACCAGGTCGCGGAGGCGATCGACCCCGCGACCGTCGGCCACGGAGGTCACGACGGTCTCGTAGCCGAGTTGAGAGTAAAGTCCGACCACCCACTGGTAGGTCGCCATCTCGACAAGGTCCGCCTTGTTGAAGACGACCACAGGACGAACGCCGCCGGTCTCTGCCGAGACGAGGTAGCGGTTGACCAGGCCGAGTTTTAACCCCGGCTCGGCCAAGGCCGAGACGATCAGCACCTGGTCGACGTTGGCGGCGATGGTTTGCTGTCGGTTGCGATAGCCGCGCGTGATCACGCCGCGACGAGGCTCGATCCGTTCGATGATCCCCTCGGCCCCGGCGGAACCGCCCGGCCGGAACCAGACGCGATCGCCGACCGTGACGACGTTCCGGCCTTCGATCGCCAGGTTCCTCAGGAGCCCGCGGACGTGGCAGGAATAGGTCCGAGCGTCGTCGGTCCGGACCATCAGGACCAGCCCATGAACGCGGAGGACTCGGCCCTGCAGGCACGCCTCCGAGTCCAGGGCCCGCGACGACGAGGCATCCACAGGCATGCCGGCCGCGTCGCGATTGTCCGCGGCCCCGGCGTCCTCGATGATCGTTCGATGCCGCGACAGCTCACCACGGGGCCGAACGCGATCGCTCGACGGCAACGCATTCGCGCCCGGCTCGTCGTGGCGGAACTGGCGAGTCAGGTCGTTGGACCGCGTCCGCTTCTGGCGGTTCTTCCGCAGGGCGACGCGAACTTTCTTCTTCTTCGCCACGGCTCGAGGTTTCTCCGAAATCGGATCGCCGCATCTCGCCGAGGTCCCGGATCCGATCCGGATCCGATCCGACCACGCGGATCCCCCGGCTCAACGGGAATGAAGCGGCCGACGTCCCGCCGATCGACCGGCCGCCGAGGCCGGGCCTGGGGATTCGTTCAAGACCTGGGACGCACGCTTGGGGTTGGAAGTGTGAAAGAACCCCATGACTTTGCCCGATAACCCCGTGGTCGAGGCGTAGGCGTACTCCACATTGATGTGCTCTTCCGCCAGTCGCTCCAGGACCTTGGCCAGCGACCCCGTGCGATTCTCCATCGGGACAGCCAGCACCTCGGCGATCCGGAACTCCGTCCCGAGCGACGTCAGGACCGTTTTGGTTGCCTCGATGTCGGTGGTGACAAACCTCAAGACGCTCGGGCCCTCCGTCGCCATGACCGAGAGCGCCCGGATGTCCACCTTCACTTGGGCCAGCGCCGAGCAGATCTTGGCGAGGCGTCCCGGCTTGTTTTCCAGAAAGGCGGTCACTTCCGGCACGAATTCCATGTTGAGCCTCCACTGAGAAGGAGCTTCAGCACGAGCGTAGAAAGAACGGACCCCTGTCTGAGTCGCGAGTCCGATCTCCGCCCGCGCCGACAGAACCAGACCATCAGGACCACTCGCACGCGGGCACAGCCGCGGTTCCGCGGCATCTGGGATCAATCGCCTCCCGTGCGGAAGGGAGCGAAGCATCGAGGGAAGAGACGGCAATCGGGCCGAGGCGCAGAGCCCGACCCAGGGTCCGTCGGCCGCCTGGCCGTCCCTCCGGCCGTCGCGAACGACGGCCGGAGAGAATGTTGACGGATCCAAGGCTCGTTTCGGGCGATCGCGGAAGGCTGCGTGAGGCATTGAAACGACATGATGCAGCCGATCTCAGCGTGTCGATCAGGAGCGGGAGCCACGACGCCGATCATCCGCCGGGTCGTCCCCGGCGCCCGCCAGGCCCGCCAGGCCGGCCGGGAGGACCGCCCCGTCCGGGCATCCCTGACCTGCCGCCGGGAGGACCGCCCGGTCCCCCTGGAGCAGCCGCCGGCGC
The DNA here is from genome assembly GCA_963842405.1 of uncultured Isosphaeraceae bacterium. Classification (GTDB taxonomy): domain Bacteria; phylum Planctomycetota; class Planctomycetia; order Isosphaerales; family Isosphaeraceae; genus CAVZRC01. The sequence goes on from CAWJGW010000010.1 coordinate 85,379, forward strand.
TTCGGCCGCGGCAGCTTCCCGGGCCCGCTGAGCCGCCGCCCGGGCCGCCTGCACCGCTGGCAACATGAGCCCCGCACCGATTCCCAGCGTCACCGGGGAAAAGAACGCCTGTCGCGTGGTGAGCCGGATATCCTGGTCCGAGACCGAGATCGCAACCGTGGTCATGAACAGGCGCGACCGGATGGCCTCGGCATTGGGGAGTTTGTCCGCGTCCACTTTCAACGTGATCATCCCCTCGGTGGGAGAGGTGGCACCCGCGTTACCGCCAGGCGCCGCTGCTGCGTCGGAGCCGCCGCGGTCGCCACGACCGCCGGGACCGCCGGGACCCCCTCCAAACCGACCTCCAGCCATGCCCGGACGACTGCCGGCCCCGCGAGGCCCCATCATCCCCGGGCGACCGCCGGGTTGGTTCATCCCGCCGCCCATTGCGTTGTTTCCGGCCTGGGCGCGGCCCTGAGCGATCATCAAGTTGATGATCGTCTGGAGCGTTCCCGGCAGAGTGGCCAGCAACTGTGGCAAGGCGTCACGGGGATCACCCATCGCCAGAATCACCATCTTTGGCGGCAAGTGCTCGCTGGCACGCTGGACCTCGTCGGATGGCTTCCAGTCCTTGCGCTTGACGGCCTTGAGTGCCGTCTCCGCCGCGTCCCCCGCAATCGAGATCGCGAGGTACTTCCCCTCGAGCCGGATCGAGGGACGGACGCCTGGCGGCCCGAGCCGGATGGGCGAATCGCGTGGGGTCTGAGGATCTACGCCTTGACTTCGCCGGCAACCGGCTCGAATCTCGGAGCCGAGACGGAGTCGGAAGAACGGCGGCGCGCTCCCTTCCTGGGCGTCGCACCCTTCCTCGCGCCCGGCGCGGCCGGCATTCGCACCGGGAGCCGCACCCGCACCCTGGCCCGCCTCCTCCGTTTGCTCCTCCGCGGCCTTCTCCAGCGCTTCTACCTTGAGCTGGTCGTTCAAGGCGATGACCGCGCCATCCAGGATCTTGCCGAACCGGACCGGATCGTTCGACCTCAGCGACCAGGGTGACCTTGGGAATCGTCGGCAAACTCGCCAGGGCCTTCTGAGGGTTGAAGTCCTGGAGCCAGCTCGTCTCGAACGATTCATTGCCGGCGGCGGCGGACCGTCCGGTGCCACGTAGAGAATCATCCGAGGCCCGAGGTGCGCCAGCAGGTCCTTGCGAAGATCGACGTTTCCCGTCTTCTCGAACGTTTCGGCGAAGTTGTCGATCTTGTCCTTGACCACGCCCGGCGGCCCCAGCTCCGAGATCGTGTCGAGCAATTGATTGGGGCTGATCGATAACTCCAGGAACTCGCCGACACCATCCGGCAAGGGGAGCAACGACTTGCCGTTGAACCCCGGCTGGTCGAAGAGAGCCAGAATGGGCTTGCGCGGCTTGGGTGCGACGAGCCGGGTGACGGACATCAGCGGCGTCGTCGTCGAAACCCCAGCGGAAGTCGAATCGCTGGATGCCCGCTTTGAGGAGCTTTTCGAGTCCCATGATCTCGGTCTTGCTCTTCGCACTCTCGGCGACATCCAGGAAGGCGAGGCCAACCGGATCGAAACTCCCCTCGACCTTGTGGAGTTCCTGAACGATCGGGTGATCCGTGGCACTGGGGTTCTTGCCGTTCAGCGCGCCGAGGACGGCGTCGGGCCGGCGGAAGCGGGTGAGAGGACCAGGTCGCCGTTCTCGTCCCACCACGTCCAGTCCTGAGATTTGGCGTCGGCAGGCGCTGCCCGCAGGTGCACGCACCGGCACAACGACGAGCTGGCGTCCTTCCTTCCTCTCAATCCGCGGTTTCGTGCCACCCATCAGCATTCCCAGGACGCGGCTCGTGAGCGGGCGGATCTCCTTCGCGGAACCACCCTTGACGACCCACGTGATGTTCAGGACGTCGGGTGATTTGGCCGTCGCGTCAGGATTGTCACTAACCCCGACGGCGAACCCGTGCCGGGCGAGATATTTGAACAGCGTGACGACCTCAGCGCCGGTGAAACGACTCTCTGGTACATAGCCCAATGCCTTGTCCAGGAGTTGAGCGGCGACTTCCTCGAGCATCACGCCCAGGGGCGTCTCGGTGAGCATGCGGTAGGCGGCCGTCTTGTTCCAGGAGGCGGCATGGGCGTCGAGGCCGGAGAACTCGAGATAGAACACCAAGTGATCCTTGGGAATGTAGCGGGCGAGGGGCGTCGCGGAAGTCTCGGCGACCTGACTCGTGGTCGCATCTCCGCCGCCTGGCTGGGGCTTTGCAGTCTGGGCTGAGAGACCCGTCGGGGCCGCCAGCCCCCCGAGCATGACGAGCCAGGTCAGCCATCGGCCGCCGATCCGGCAGGTCGAAGTCCTCGAAGGGCACACGTCCCCACGCGGACCGGTCGAACCAATCAAAGAGCGTCGCACGGGTGCGGTCCTCATCCTGATCGAAGGCCTATGAGATCAATCCGACGGGAGAACGACACGCGATGGACTCCGTCCTCCACTGGCCGACCCATCCGAACCGGTCGATCGATCAGCATCCTCGGTCGTCCGGCACGAGCCTTCGGACCACCAGCCCATCCATCACGAGTCCACGACGCAAGGGGGAAATCGACCGGTCCCTGTTCATCCCGCGGAGACAACCGTCATCGTAAGTCCCAAACGCCTCTGCGCCAACAACCTGCTTGGTTCGGTTTCCTCCTGAGGCTGTTGCAAATCGGGATCATGGCTCGTTTCGCTCGTCAGATCGGGTGTGAGAGCGATACTCTCTCGCCACTGACGGGCGCCGATCGATACACGCCCTGAACGCGCCGTCGATCCCCCTTCGATCGGCCAGTCGGCCTCCCCCTCAGGCGGAAAAGACCGGAGGTGTGCGAGACTGTCGCAACGAAACCGGGTGATCTCAAGTCCTCGCCAGCGGCTCCCGCCCAGCCGGCGATCGTCTCGTTCCGGCGGGGACTTCGGGCCGACGAACGGTGGCACGATTTGGCACTGGTTGGCAACATTTCGGCGGGTCTCCCGCGCCCGTCTCACGGTCCGCGATGCACGGCCACGGCGGGAACCATGGTCGGTGACGACGCAATGGGGACACGGTGCCGACTGGTTCAGGACGGTTTCCACGATCACGATTCTCCTATTAACAGGATGTGCAACTTTGCAAATCCGTTAATGCACCTACGGCGGGTTTGGCTGAATTTCTCGTCACAACTCTTGACGCAGCACTGAGATCAAAAAAGTCACAGAAAATTTTAGCCGGTGGATTGCGGAGCGGTTACTGGCGCGCTGGGCCGACGGCAGCCGGAACCGACCCCAGGAGGGCCCACGCGCCGGGCCGACCGAGGCGGACCACCCGGTTTCCTGGCGACAGTGTCTAGAATTCTCGGAAAACCTTGGACCACCGAGGTTTGCCTACGGGGCAGGGTGGTCAGGGTGCCGCGAATCGCTTCACCAACCGGAGACAGTGGTCGGCCTCGTCCGCGATCACCTGGTCGAATGGGGACTCGGCCCGGATCCGCGACACCAGGTCGGGGACGAGGCCGCGCGACGCTGTGAGCCAGCCGGCTTCATCGCGGATGGTGAGGGTCAGCGAATCGGTGGTTAACGAGTAGGCGAGCATCGCCACCTGGGCCAAATGGTCGCGACGCGACCAGGCGTTGACGCTCGACCAGAGTTCCTTGATGGCCGTGCTGATCCGATCGATCGCGTCGCTGTCGAGCCCGCTCCGGACCTGGAGCAGGCGGCGGAGATGTGCCAGGTGGCGCAGGGTGTCGCCGTCGTCACGCAAATCCAGCGGAACCTCTCCCTCCACCCGCGGGGCATCAATCTGGTCTCTCCAGGCGCCGGACTGTTCCAGCGAGTCGAAGACCTGATCCGGGGTGTACGGCTTGGGGATATAGTCATCGGCTCCGGCCTCGAAGCTCTCGATCCGGTTCTCGGCCGTGAGCCGAGCCGTGACGATGACGACGGGGATCGGGCTGAATGACCCCGTGGATTTGAGCGACCGGCAGACATCATACCCGTTCATATCGGGGAGCATCAGGTCGAGGAAGACGACATCCGGCGCCTGGTTTCGGATCTTCTCCAGGGCCTCCTCACCTCGGAACGCCGACTCGGTTCGGTAGCCCCGGAGCTGGAGCAGCATGGCCAGGAGCTTGTTGGCCTCGGGTTCGTCCTCGACGATCAGGGCGGTGGGCATGGGTCGCTCTCAACAGGTGACGGAGCCGCTCGAAGCCGTGGGCTCACTGCCGACAATGAAACTCACGAGCGGGGCGGCAGCAAAGCCGGACCATCGGCAGCCGCTGTCGCGGCATCAGCGCCGGACGAACGGCTGTCGGCAGGGCCCTCGACCGAGTCGCTGTGGTCGGGGCAAGATGACGGTGACCCGCGTCCCTCCCGTCTCCACGGCCTCGGCGAAAATGCGACCCCCGTGCAGCTCCACGAACTGTTTGGCAATACTCAGGCCCAGGCCGAGCCCGCGCTTGCAGAAGCCAAAGTCGCCCGGAGGAGTGGCGGCTGGGATCGAACTGGGTGAAGAACGGCTGGAACAGGTGGGAGTCGCCTTGGGCTCGAGGCCCGACGCCCCGATCGTCGACGACGATCTCGGCCTCGTCCGCCCCGTCGAGCCGCGGCCGTCAGCTCGATCTGACCTTCGTCCGGCGTGAACTTGATCGCGTTGGTCAGAAGATTGATCAGGACGGCGCTGATCTTGTCCGCGTCGATCTCGAATGTGCCGAGGTTCGTCGGCCGTTCGACGTGGAGCTGGATTCGCCGCGCGATCAGGAAGGGTCGAACCTGATCGACGACTTTCTCGATCAGAGCCGCCAGGCTCGACCGGGCTGCGTTGAAGGGTCCGCCGGAAATCCTCGGCGCGGAGCAGGGTCAGCATGTTCGTCACCAGCCGCGCCAGTTGCTTGCCACTGGCCGTGATCTGCCGGAGGATCTCCTGCTCCTGATCCGACCGGTTGGGATTGGCCAGGCGCAACAGCTCGGCCAGACCGAGGACCAGCGTGATCGGCGTGTTGAACTCGTGGCTGGCGACCTCGATGAATGCCGTCTTGAGCTGGCCGGCTCGGGCCAGCTCGCCGTTGGCCGCGAGCATTGGCCGTTGGCCTCCTGCAACTCGGCGATCAGCCGACGACGCTCGGCCAGCAGGTCGTACTGCTCGGCCGCCTGTCGGATGATCCCTTCCAGCTCGGCCGTGTCCCAGGGCTTGAGGATATAACGGAAGATATGCCCCTCATTGACGGCGTTGATCACGGCCTGGATGTCGGCGTAGCCCGTGAAGAGCATCCGGATCGCGTCGGGCTTCAGTTTTCGGGCCTGGCGCAGGAAGACGTCGCCCGACATGCCGGGCATCCTCTGGTCGGAGAGGATCACCTGGACATCGTTCTTCGCCAGCAGCTCGATGGCTTCCGCGCCGGAGGGGCCGTCAGCACCCGGTACGTCCGGTGGAACAGGTGGCGCAGGCTGTCCAGCACATCCACCTCGTCGTCGACGACCAGCAGGGTATGTCGCCTTCGCTCCATGCCGTTACTCCGGTCGACTGCGCCAAGGTTGAGTCTCCCTCCCGTTCTCCGGATTTCCCGCGAGGTCGCGCGGGTCAAAAGGCCACGGTCCGATCACCCGGGACTTGATGCCGGTTCGGCTCGTTCATGATGTCAAACCTCCCGGACGCGGTGGAGACTTGCCGGACTGTGCGAGCGGCATGGGAACCGATTGAAGCTGCCGCACCTCGACTTCCAGCGCGGAGACCCGGTCTTTGAGCTCGGTGACTTCCACCAGGAGATGCTCGCGCTCCATGGCCGAGTTTCGAGTCGATCGTACTCCGGCGCCGCCTGACGGACGGCCGCAATCAACTCCTCGGGCTGCCAGGGTTTCTTCAAGAACTGGAAGATGTGCCCCTGGTTGATCGCCGCGATGATCGACTCCAGGTCGGCGAACCCGGTGAACAGCATCCGGACGGCATGCGGATGCCGGGCCTTGAGCTTGGTCAAGAGCTCGACTCCCGTGATCTGCGGCATCCGCTGGTCGGACATCACAATGTGCACTTCCTCCTCTTGCATCAGCCGGTAGCCCTCCTCGGCGCTATGCGCCTTCAGGACCCGGAACTCGCGGCGCGAGCAAGTCGTGCACCGAGTCGCAGACGTCAGGCTCATCATCCACGATCAGCAGACAGTGCCGGGAAGTAGGCATCGGCAACGTGACTCCGTCAGGGACGTCCCAGGCCACTGGGGATCGACCGAAGGTCCTTCCGTCACAGTATATCCCGGAACGATCCGAGGTTCGACCTCCTTCTCCTCGTCATTCGGCGGAGCAGCTCAAGGGCCCGTGGAAAACGCATCGCTTACCGAAGCGGTGCCCCATCGTCTTAACACGGGCTTCGACAATGGTTTCCGACGCGACCCGCACCCCTTCCATGGCCCGACTCCCTTCACTCTCAAGACCTCGAGGCGTCTCTCTCACACATTTCTCAGCGTGTGACGTGCTCTCGCCATTCGACAGTCGTTTGAGTGAGCGTAGTTCTGCATGCCCAGTGCGCCGACGAGACCAAGGCGGACGAAAGAAAAGAACTGGTCCAGAAGCGACGCGTTCAGAAGTCTGTCCCGAAAGCCCGCGTAGCGGGCGGTATTCCCATAGCCTGGGGTGTCAACCCCAGGACAGAGATGCCCCTCCACAACCTCACGCAATATCTCCCACATCCCCGCCGCAACTCCGGGCTCCGCCCGGAGTTGGGCGGGGATGAACCAAAATGAGAAATTTTATTTTCGCATGCACACTTCCTGGGGCTGACCAGGAAATTGCGTTCGTGTCGTAATCGACAGTGAGCTAATCGGTTCCGGCTCGTGAGCCCGCAACCCGGTTGCTCGATCGGCATAAAGGCCGGCGGGGTCGAGACATGCGTGGTATAACCGGTGGCTATCCCACTCCGGAATAAGGACTTACGTCACGGACGCAATTTCCTGTCACGCCCCAGGCTACGGGAATATCGCCCCCTCCGGGGGCTGAAATCGGCTTTCGGGACAGACTCTCAGTCCGGTGAACCCCTTCTATGCTGAACGCGAAATCAAACTGTGTTCACAATTCGCCATGGACGTAATTCCCGCGCCCCATTGCGTCAAAAAAATCCAGAAACCCTCTCTTGCGTACGGCCACCAGCACGCCTTATAGTAAACACGTAAGTCTTGTAAGACCGTTTCCGCTCGATGCATCACGTCCCCTGGAGCCACCGGGGAGAGGGCGACGGTCGATCTCCCCTTCTCCCCCGGGAGAAGGTGCCCAAAGGGCGGTTGAGGGGATTCCCCTCCCGAATCGGCCGCGTGCGCAACCGATCCGTTAGGTGCTCCAGGCGTCGCTACGAAGCGACCCGATGATCGCTCGGGCCACCCCGTCCACCAACCGGAGGAGCCCCCATGGATCGCGATCCTCCCTCGGAAGACCTCGCGAGGCTATTCCTGCGTTTGGCCGGCCGGGACCCCGCGGCGTTAGGCGAGATCTGGCTCCGGTTCCAGGGCCGGCTGCTCGCCTTCGCGAGGTATCGGGTTCGGAGCCATCCCGAGCTCTGTCCTCGTACGATGAAGAGGATGCGTTGAGCAGTGGGATGAGGGCCATGTGGGAGACCCTCCTGGTGAAGGATCTCGCTCCCCCGGACGGGGTCGATGATTTCATGCGTCTCGCCCGCACCCTGATCGCGCGGCGAATCACGGCCAAAGCTGCGCGAGCTGAGTGCGGCCAAGCGCAATCCGGCGGTGAACGGGGGCGCGGGCCGAGACTGGCTCTTCCACGGGCCTTACGTGCCGGATGACATGGATCTCTTCGCATGCGATCTCCCTCGCCGGAGGTGGTCGTCGAGACGGAGGACCTCACCAAGTGGCTCTTGAGCTTGCTGACCCGGGAGTTAAGGATCGCCGAGTTGCGATTGTCGGGAATGACCGTCAACCATATCGCCAATCTTGAGGGAAAATCACGCCGCACCCTCGAACGGATGCTCCATGAGATCCGTGAGACCTGGATGAAGGCCACGCGCGACCGCTGAGTCCGGGCCGTCGCTCGCCGGATGGCCTGATCGGATCGATGTTCACAACGAGAAGAGCCATCCCCGTAGGTCAGGCGGAGTGCGTGCTACAGGCCGGAAAGACCGACCGATTTCCGTTGGCCAATATCGTGCACGCATTTACAAAATGAGATATTCTTTGGCGGATGGTCAACGTTTTTTACCATTCAGTAGAGTAGAGGAATACGAGATCGTCGATGTCTCGGATGCAATAGCCACCCGGCGTGATTGCCGGCACCGCTCTTCGTCTGTGCACCGGATTTCCAACGTCCGCCAGTCCGTTCGACGCGATCACTCGATCATTGCCTCGCTTTGACCTTCGCGATTCGGATTCGTCATCAACCTGAGGGACCGCACCATGCCTCGCCTCCGCCTGAGCTTCACGGAACGTCGCCGACCTGCCTGCGCCTCAAGGTGGACCGGATCGAACAGCTGGAGAGTCGGAGCCGTCACACCGTTCGGGGCCTCAGCCTGGCCGCCGGGCCTCGAGTGATCTGGTGGCATGGATGCACAGGGCGGCGGCAACGCCCTGATCGAGCCGAGACTCGGCGGGAACAGGGAGCGGAGCCACCGACCTGGGCCCAGTCCCCGGGCCGATGGAGCTCGGCGATTTCCTGGCGATCCCACGGTGCCGACGCGGGCGGCGGGCCGGCGGCGGCGGGAGCGGTCCCGAGGCGATGAACCGGACCCCGTCGGTAGTCCACGAAAGCTGAAGGCCTGGCGGAGAATCTGGCCGCGGCGCTGGCTCCCCGCTCGGATTCACCTCTCCGCCGGCATTTCTGTCCCGTGGAAGCCGGTGAGCCGGACCGGCGGCGGGGCGCGTTGCCGCCACGGGGCGGCTCGGGCAATGGGGCCCGTCTCGACGGTCGCCGCGGTTCAGGGCCGGTCGCCTCGGTCCCAGCCTCTCGGCGCCCCCGCCGCGCCGTCGATCAGCCCCGGCATCCTCGCCGGCGGCGGGTTGCCGGCAACCGGCTCCGACCAGCCTCCCGGCCCCGTCAGCCTCGGCGCGGTTCCTTGACCGCAAGTCCGAGACGGGTCAGGACCTCTCAGGCGGTGCCGGCTCCGTAGCCGATGCCGGTCCCGCCGGCGTATCTCCCGGATTTCCACGGTCCGCCAATGATCCCGGAGAACGCCCCTCGCTTCCCTACGTCTCATCGACCCCCGAATGGCCACTCATACGGCCGCTCGTCTCGTTCCCATATTATCCACTGTACACACTGGATTACATCCAAGGCACCATGCTTTTCCCGAACGGCTACCAGCTCGCCACGCTTGACGGCAATGTGGACCTCCGCGCCCAGGTCAAGAACACCACGGGCGTCACGTTCTCCTGGAACACGACCGGCCTGACCAACGCGACCAACATCGCCACCAGTGGCACCGGCAATTACGACCTCACGTTCACCTGGGACACGGCAACGGCACCGCCGCGGTGGACTCGGTGACCTTGACGGCCACGAACGGCAGCAGCCAGCAGGAAATCCAGACCTATTACTTCTTGGTTCCGGCGGGGTACGTCATCGGCAACACCGGCGTTGCCGACTGGCCGACGTCGCTCTCGCCCGACACGGTCAGCGCCGATGCGGCGTCGTGGAGCAGCGACGGCGTCAGCGTCGATGCCAACTCCGGTGCGCTCGACACCGACGATCGCGCTGCCCAGCTACAACCCCAACATCCCCGGTCTCGCGCTTGACCTATGACTCGCTCGACCGCGGATCCTCGGCCGATCATCGTCGTGCCCAACATCCTCGACCCCAGCCAGAGCCGTCCCGATCGGCGGTCAACGCCACCCTGACGTTCAACTCCGTGGCGGGCACGACCTGGTACTACAACACGAGCCAGTTCACGCCGGGCGACATCCAGCAGATCGCCCTCCAGGCCAACGCCACGAGCCTGAGCACCGGCCGGTACGCCTACGGCGCAAGTCGTCGACGAGCGGCTCGACCAACACGACGACGACCTACACCGGGACGGCGACGGTGCTCAACCAGTCGAGCAGCACCTTCGGCGACGGCTGGACGCTTCAGGGCCTGGAGCAGATCACCTCGGCCTCGGGCGGCGTGATCCTCAGCCTGGGCGGGGGTAGCACGAGCCTCTGGTTCTCGGGCAGCCCCGGCGTGGGCGGGAACTACACCAGCCCCGGCGGGGGAATTCTCGACGCTGACCAAGACCTCCAGCGGCTACACGCGCACCCTGACGGATGGGACCCAGATCACCTTCAACTCCAGCGGATACGAGACAGCGACAATAGACCTCAACGGTCTGCACACGACCTATCTCGTACAACTGCTACAATCAGCTCACGATCGGTTGAGGATCCCTACGCGGGACTCACGACATTCACGCTACGCCTCCGGCGGCGGTTGCTCCAGACGATCGAGGATCCCGCGGTGCGGCTGACGACTTTCACGCACTCCGGCAGCGACCTGACCGGCCGTTCAGCAGGCGGACGGGACGCGCGTCACCTACACCTACGACTCCGCCGGCCGGATGACCCAGGTCCAGGACCCGCTTGGCAACCGGGTGACCGTCAGCTACGACGGCGCCGAGCGGGTTGGCACCATCACCAGCCCGACAGCGCGACCCAGGAGTTCTCGTCGTACCAGGAGCAGGGCTGGACCAATAGCGGGACCTCCGGCAGCCCGGCAGCCGCGACCCTGCTCGCCGAGTCGGCCTCCAACTATACGGACCCCAACAGCAACCTCACCCAGCTCCGGCCCGACTGGTACGGCCTGGGCACCACCGGCCAGACGACCGACGCCCTGGGCGACGTGACCACCTACGACGTCAACTCCAATGGCCTGGCCGACCGTCAGCATCGACCGGCTCGACCGGATCACTCAGTACACCTACAACTTGCTCGGGAACATGACCGAGGAGATCTACCCCGACGGAACCAACGATCAATATACGTATAATAGCTATTCCGAGCCGTTGACCTACACGAACGCCAATGGCTACACCACATCGTACACCTACGATGCCCATGGCAACTGGATGTCATCCAGGATCCGATGAACAACCTGACCACGATGACCTATACGTCCACCGGCCGGGTCCAGACCCTCACGGATGCAAATGACCACACGACCACTTATCAGTACGACAGCCAGGATCGGCTCACGACCACGATGTTCCCCGACGGGACGACCAACCTCGACTCGTACAATTCGCAGGGAAATGTGATCAAGTCGACTGACGGGCGGGGGAACTCCACGACCTACAGCTATGACGCACTGAACCGCGAGACTGGGACCACGGACGCACTGGGCAATTGTGACGACCTACACTTACGACGCCGACGGAAACCTGACGAAGGACCAGGAGCCGACGCCGGCCGGCTCGACCGCGCGAACGACGACCTATGCTTATGATTCGATGGATCGGCTCACGACCGTGACGGACCCCCTCGGATACCAGACTGTTTATGGATACGACGCGGATGGCAACCCGACCTCGGTCACAGACCCGATGGGTCGGATCACGACTACCGTGTACGATGCCCTGAACCGCCCGACCGTGGTCATCGACCCGATGGGCAACCGCACGACCACGACCTACGACGCCGAGGGGCAAACACTGACGATCACTGATCCCATGTCCCGGATCACGACCTACACCTATTCGATTCGGGGCTGGGTCTCGACGGTGACCGACCCCATGGGGTACATCACAACCTACATCTATTCTCCCACGGGCCAGACGACCGCCGACGATGAATACCAAGGAGGTCAGGAATTCCAGTCGGCGGGTTACAACTACAACCAGGACGACCGCGTGAGCTCGTACTCCGACGGCCTGGGTGACCTCACCACCTATACCTATGACGGCGTCGGCAACCTGACCGCCGTGGAGGACGCCAACGGAAACACTACATCATACTCGTATGACTCGATGAATCGACTCACACGATAACCGACGCGCTGGGGCACACGACGGTCTACGGCTACGATGGGTCCGGCAATCAACAAACGGTCACCGACGGCCTGGGGCACACGACCACGACGCTCTACGACGCCGCTCGATCGCGCGACGACGATCATCAGTGCCGTCGAGTGGAATCACGACGATCATGTACGACGCGGCCGGCCGCGAGACCGGCCTGACCGATCCGGTCGGCAACGCGACAACCTGGGCGTACGATGCCGACGATCGTTTGACGACACTCACGCAGCCCAACGGCAGCACGGTGACGTACGTCTACGATCATGATGGCGAGCTGACCGACACGACGGACGAGGATGGCCGCCGCACGACCTATTCCTACAATGCCGACGGCGACCAGACCGGCGAAACCTGGGTCGGCGCATCGCCGTCCGAGAAGATCACGTACACTTACGATGCCGACAACGAGCTGACCGGCGCGGCGGACTCGTTCGCGACCTTGACCTTCACCTACAACAGCGACGGCGAGTTGCAGACCGATGCCACCTCCGGCCCCGGGACCGGCCAGCCGGCGGTGACGTGACGTACGGCTACGACCAACTCGGCGACGAGACCAGCGTCACCGACAGCCTGTCGAGCCAGGGGATCACGACGTATTCCTACGACTCGCCCAGCGGATGACGACGATCACGACCTCCTACGGCGGCACGTCCGGCCCGCAGGTCTCGTACACCTACGATGGCGCCAATCGGCTGACGCTCGCCCGGACCATCGAGCCGGCGTCGCCCCGCTGTGAACACCACGATCGTGTACGACAACGCCAACCGGGTCGTCACGATCAGTCGACATTCCACGTCGCCGAGCACCATGCACAGTGGGTACATGAACACCCCGCTCGCTACTTATGTCTACAGCTACGACAACGCCAACCGAGTCACGTCCGAGACAGGATTCTGAGGGGACGTACAGCTACACCTACGACAACGCGAACGAGTTGACCGGCGTGACCGAGAACGGCACGCCGGTGGGGACGTACAGCTACGACCTCAACGGCAACCGCACCGGACGGGCTACACCACGGGGACCGAAACGAAGCAGACCGCCTCCCCGGGCACACCTACACGTATGACAACGCTGGCAACCTGATCAGCCCGACCAATACCTCGACCCACGTGATCACCACGTATACCTATGATTACCGCAATCGCTTGACCGAGGTGACCGTGGGTGGTACAATCGTCGCGACTTACACATACAACGCCCTGGACCAGCGGATCGGCATCGAGGACAACGGCACGCAGACCTGGACCGTCTACGACGGCACAAGTGCCGATGCCCACCCCTACGCCGATTTCAACGGCTCGGGGAGTCTGACCGAGCGTTACCTGTCTGGCCCTGGGGTGATCACCGGGGCGGTCGTGGACGAGTTGCTGGCGCGGACGAGCTCCAGCGGGACGACGGCCTGGTACTTGCCCGACAACCTGGGCTCGGTGCGGGACATCGTGAACACGTCGGGAACCGAGCTCGACCACGTCGTCTACGACAGCTTCGGCAACATCGTCACCGAGACCAACGCGGCGAATGGCGATCGGTTCAAGTTCGCAGGGATGGAGTACGACTTCGACGACAGGGCAATATTACGACCGGGCACGTTATTACGACGGGGCCATCGGCAGCTTCCTGAGCGAGGTACCGAAGGGATTCGGTGCCGGCGATGATGATCTTTACAGCTATACGGGGAACTCTCCGACCAATACGACGGATCCCAGCGGAATGGACTTTGTACCTTACAATCACTCAATCGGCCCTGCCGTCTTCTACGGAAACCAAACTGCATGGACGCTCGATGATTTCATCAACGGTATCGATAGCGTCGCGGCCGGGATCGCCGACCAGGTGACGTCAGGATCGTCGACCCGATTCCGGGAGTGGATGTACGGCAACATCGCCACCCAGAATCATCAGGGCTCGCTCTATACATCCGGGCAGTGGGCCGGCACCTTCATCAACACGGGGCTCGGGTTCGGCAGTGCATGTAACATGAATCACAGCTTGGGTGCGGCGTACCGTGGAATCAACGCACTCCAGGGTCTCGGCGATAGCATCAATGCCTATGAGTCGTACAATAATGGGGATTACCTGGGTGCCGGCATGAGCGGGGTGGGCTCTTGGCAGTCTCGGCGATATGATGAGGTCGTGCTTCGCCGCCGGTACGCCGCTGTTGACGCCCGAAGGCTCCAAACCGATCGAGCAGTTCCGCCCCGGCGATTGGGTGCTGGCCGCTCCAGAGGACGACCCCGAGGCGCCGCCCGAGCCACGTCTGGTCGAAGAGGTGTTCCACAACTACGCACCGCTTATGGACCTGGTCGTCGGCGGACGGACGATCCGCACCACGGCCGAGCATCCTTTCTGGGTGCGCGGGCGGGGCTGGACGGCGGCGCATCAGCTCATGGCCGGCGATCATCTGAAAAGCCACACTGGTCGGTGGGTGGCGCTGGACGGTGTCGTGGGCAATCTGGAGGCCGCGCCAGTTTACAACATGCGGGTGGCTGATTACCATACGTATTTCGTGGGTGGCGTGGCTTGGGGATTCTCCATCTGGGTCCACAATGCGCCTGGCGGATATGGAAGTGGGATCAGCGATCAGGGCAACCCCAACGCCCAACGCGGCACTCTTCCGCGGAGCACCAACGGGGACTACTTGCCCGACCCCACGGCAACTGGCCCTCATAGCGTGCTCGGCGAACGTGTTCGCCCAACTGGCCCCGAACCACCGTACAGGCAAGGCGCGTAGTTTTGATGCCGAAGGAAATTTTGTTGGCAGGACAGACGTGACGAACCACTCGAGACCTGACCATCCCAATCCTCACTTTCACCCCGCAACGTCTCCCAACTCCGTTGCTAGTGGGTCCCATCCTCTTCCTGACCCGGATCTCTTCATCCAACAACATTCCTGAGGGCCGACAATGGTCGCAGATACCATCTACGAAATTGTACTGACCCCTGCGGACGGCCCGACGGGCGCGAACCTAATACAAACGGTCGAGGCGCTCGATGTGCGTACACATGCGCACTGCCCTGGTAGTAGTTGATATTGAGTGCAATGGCGAACGAAGCTGGGTCAATAAGCCCCCATTCTGGACAACCGTCTCCAAACTTGTCGAGTATTCGACACACGTCGGATTATTAGACTGGGGCAGCTTCTTCTTCTTCGAACAGACTCTTAACGTAGACGTAGCTGCATAGATTTCTTGTTCTTCTTCGATAACTCGGATTATGTCATTCGTGTAGTTGACAGCACATACATATATATATATATCGAAAAAGAGGAAGACGTGGCACGGTTCGATCGATTCACTCCCAGCGAAATTCAAAGAAAACAGCGGAACGCCGTCCAACATCCCTTCTAGAAAGGAAGAAAAGAAAGGAATACCAGGGGCAGACTTGGGGTCAAACTTTGTTTTTGGGGCAGACTTGGGGGCAGACTTGGGGGCAGACTTGGGCCGGGTAGACCTGGGTGGTCACCCACCCAGGCCCCCCACAGATCCAGACGTGCGCGTTAAACGCATCTGGCTCTTCATCTCATGACTTCGCTACGCCGCTCCGCAGGCCGTGGACCACTCGGGCGCGGGGAAGACTGTATCGCTTCTCCAGACGAAGGAACTCCGACCACGTCACGTCACCGTCTCGGCGGCGCCGAGACAGCCGTTGTCGCCAGATCCTTCGCGCTCCCTCCCGGAATTCCTGGAGGCTGAAGAAGTTGCCAATAATCCCGTAATACCCGTAGTGGCCGCGCAGCTTTTGCGTGAGCTTCTGGTGCTGCTCCCTGAGCGGAAGGTGCAGGTTCTTGCGGCACCATTCCGACAGCGCGGAGAGCGCGCGCTGGAGTCGGCTGTTCGCCGTCTTCCGTTTGACCACCCATGCGCCTCGTTGGGATCGGCCCCAGTAGTGGGTGAATCCCAGGAAGTCGAATGTCGCCGGTTCGGGTTGGTCCCGTGCCTCGGTTTCGGAGTCGTCGGCTTGCGGCGGTTCGAACCGCACCAAGCCGCGTCTTCTCCGGGTGGATCGTCAGGCCGTACTTGCTCATCCGCTTGGGAAGGACCTCCAGGATTCGCTGGGCGTCGTCTTCTCGGGCCACCCCGATCACAAAGTCGTCCGCATAACGGATCACGAAGGCTTCTCCTTTCAGGCGGGGGCGAACGTCCTTCTCGAACCATTCGTCCAGCACGTAGTGCAGGAAGATGTTGGCCAAGAGAGGGCTAACTACTCCGCCTTGAGGTGTGCCGTCGTCGGGGATCGTTAATATCCCTTCCTCAAGCACCCCAGCGTTGAGCCATTTGCCGATCAGTCGCAGGATCACACCATCGCGCACCCGACGCTTGAGGAACTCCCGTAAATGGCCGCGGTCGATCGTGTCGAAAAATTTTCGCAGATCGACGTCCACGATCCAGCCGCCTCCCAGCTTCATCTCCTGTTTCCACAGGGAGTCCAATGCCCCGTGAGCACCGCGTCCGGGGCGGAACCCGTGGGAGACGTCCCGAAAGTCCGTCTCGTACACCGGTTCCAGCACCATCAGCACCGCACGTTGGAGGATCTTATCCTCAAACGTGGGTATCCCCAGTGGGCGGGTCTCGGTGGCCGAGCCCGCCTTGGGGATGTGCACTCGTCGCACGGGGGGCGCCACGTACGTGCCGGACTTGGCGCGGTCGAGGAGGTTCTGGAGGTTGGCCTCCAGGTTGACCTCGTAGTCGTCCGCGGTTTGTCCGTCCACGCCGACGGCTCCGTCCTTGCGTGTCTGGGCATGAGCTGTGTGCATCCATTCGATGTCGATGTGATGCGCAAGGTTCGTGAAGGACAGATCAGGGCAGTTCCTGGCGAGTTCCGCGATCCGTTGTCGTTTCGTGGACACGGGATCAGGTCTCGGCGTACCTGGCATGTTTCCCTCCAACGGTTCATAAGACGGCGTCCCCTTCCCTCCCCAGGGTCCCTCGGGTGGTTCCCCTGGCTCAGCGGTAATACGAGACGCTCCGACTCCTTGCCGCCCGTCTCGCCGCATTTCGTTTCCTTCATTTGGCGATACCATCGTTTCGTCCTCTGTTCGTCCCCACCAGCCCAGGACTTGGCTGGGGATCAACCTGGAGTTGGTAAGCCGGAGCTCCCGCCGGCAGTGACGATGGAGATGGCAAGGTCTCCCAAGTTCCCGGGAAACCCGTGTGATCATTCGCCATGTTCCTCCGACCCCGGTGTGACCAGGCACGCTGATGGGTCCAAGTGTCGCTCATGCCTGGCGCGGCCCCCGCGACTGACCACGACGAGGGCTCACGACAAGGAAATTTCGGGGCTCAATCACCCAGCGTTTGATCGCGCTGTCTACGCTTCGCGGTGACGGTTACCCGTCCCCACGCAAGACTCGCTTCCGGCTGCTGGCCCGGCTCTGCCGGACGGGATTGGTTACCCGCAGGGTTTCAATGAAAGGTTTCACATTTTGAAATGATTCTCCTTTCCCGAGCTTCTTGGCCAGGTCAAACTTTGTTTTTTTGTTTTTTTTACCCGGCCGAGAAACAAAAAACAAAGTCTGACCCCGGGAACCACCCGGACCAGTGCCAGCGGCACGACCGCCTGGTACTTGACCGACAACCTGGGCTCAGTGAGGGACATCGTCAATACCACGGGGACCGAGCTCGACCACATCGTCTACGACAGCTTCGGCAACATCGTCACCGAGACCAACGCGACCAACGGCGACCGGTTCAAGTTCGCGGGAATGGAGTACGACTCCACGACGGGGCAGAGCTACGACCGAGCGGGACTACGACGCGGCGATCGGGAGGTTCATGGGTCAGGATCCGACGTGGTTCACCGCCGGGGATTCTAACCTATATCGCTATGTGTTCGATGACCCCGTCAACGACGTTGATCCGAGCGGACTTCAGGATCCGGCTCCGCCTCCTCCGGGCCGATATCAGCCGCCCACCCCGCAGAATCCAGCGAAGGTTCAACCCGGACTTCCGGCACCGAAGCCTGTTTCCCAGAAGTCCCCCTATGTTCAGGAACACTCCTTGGGTGCTGATATGGACCTTATAGATAGCCACTTCAGGACCAGTCGTATGGGGATGACGCAAGCGATAAAGCGCAGCGTATGCGCGTGTGAAGGCCGCGGCGATTGAGAATCAACGAGCTGCATGGTTGGTTCATGAAGACATTCAAGCGGCAATGCAGAGGAAGCAGGCGGCTACGAATGCGGCCCAACGTGTACAGGCACAGATCGACCTCGCTGCCGCAAACAAGGCGATGTCGGCGAGAATAGCACAAAACGCGAAGCTATTCGCAGCGATGCACAAGGACCCGTACACGATGATAGACCAAAATGGGAACCTTCTTCCTGCGCCTTAAACCGCAGCCGAAGAACAATTCCTCGCAAATGAACAGTAGCAGGCGAAACAACAATGGCACGTAGAAGTAAAGGCTCTTTTGGGCCCAGCGGATGCTTGAGCTGGCGGCCCGACACCTAGGCACTGTTTTGCAAATGGGTCTTCAACACGGTGACCCTCGAAGATTTCCGAGAGAACCGCAGTGACATCGGGTTGACACCTATTCGTAAAACAGTGCCTAGTGGGCAATCACGACCCTGTATGGCGTGCAAGGCCATTCGAACAGCTTGCGAAGAATTGGTATCGATACTTCTTATACAAACATATTTATATTGATACTAATAAAATGAGCATAAAATTATTTGTAGCCCGTCTGCGCCTGAGGCTGCTCTCTTTGATGATGTTAGTGTTATTGATATGTATTTGGTTTTCATATATAATTCACAATGCCCATCTCCAGCGCGATGCGGTGATGTCGATCAAGGGAGTCGGCGGTAGCGTCATGTACGACTGGCAGCCGGAGAGTCCTAGGAATCCTTTCGATCCCCTTGAGGGTCCCGAAGTGGATCGCTCTTGGCGACTGGAGAGGCTTGTAGAGTGGGTCGGAATCGATGTTGTGGCGAACGTGATTCAGGTTAACCTGGGCTCTGGGGCATCTGACGCGGTCTTGTGGAAGATCCCACGTCTTCGGCGGCTGCAGGTGTTAAACCTTTCCGGATCGTCCATCACCGACTCTGGGCTAGCCGCGCTCAAGGGGATGACTCGGCTACGGGTGTTGGAGATGAACGACACGAAAGTCTCGGATGCTGCAGCTAGCATCTCTGAGTGATCTCACCAGCCTGGAGGATCTGAGCGCGGACAACTCACTGGTCAGCGATGTTGGTGTAGTACATCTCAAGAAGCTAACCAAACTCGAGCGACTTTGTCTAGGAAGGACGAGGATTACAGATGCAGGGTTATGGCCGCCGCTGAAGTCGTTGCCTAGACTTGTTACATTAGACATAAATAACAATAATATAACTGATTCTGGATTGGAATCTCTGAAGGAAATGCCTGGCCTGGAAGTTTTGTGTCTCGATGGTACGGCGATAAGCGACGCCGGGCTTGCGCATTTGGGACGATTACCCAACATCGTAGGGCTCCACCTCTGTGATACCATGGTTTCAGACGATGGGCTTGCTCACTTGATAGGATTGACTGGCCTCAGAAGGCTGGTGCTTGAACGCACTCGAGTCACCGACTCGGGAGTGCAAATGATTCAAAAAGCCCTGCCCGGAGTCTTGGTAGATCGATAGGAGAGGAATTGGCGTCAGTTCATTTTTTTGAGCGGAAAAAAGAACTGACACGAATGGCACGTCCTGAAGGCGTAAACTCGCGACACCGCCCTCCACCGCTTGATGCGATATCTCGGCGGTCAGACGCACCAGCAGTGCGCTGGGGACTGGCTGTGGTGCGGTCGGAGTGGGAAAAGCCTGCCATGATAGTTTTGGGACGGGAACCTGAGCGCCGTACCTTCATCGGCCTCGCGGAGAGCGAGGAGTTAGGAGACATTTGACTAGGTAACCACGGGGCCAAGGACCACCTCTGTCGATGCGATCATCACTCGCCACACTGGTTCATCAGAGGAGTGACCTCACGCTGCCGCATCAGGCGTTCGGATGATCCGACAGGGCGCCACGCTTTTTTCCAAGGCGTTCAACCGCCACGGGGACATCAGGCGTTGTACGGGTCCTCGGCCCACACGGTCACGTAAGGTCGGTCTCCTCGGACTCGATTGTACCAGGGGCACCCCCAATCGGAGTAAGAGTTCGGGCAGGATGGCACTCAGCGGACGCGGCCCGGTGCCGCGTCGGCTGGTGGCTTGGGACCGCGGCGACGGCCGCGGCTGGGATTTCGCGGCGGCGGGATCGACGTTGGTGGCCGGGGGCAAACTGGCCAGGAACGGCTCCGCTTCCGCGGTGTACTCGCTGGGCGGGATCCAGGCCGCCGCCGCGTTCATGTCGCGCAAAATCTGGTCAATTGGTATATCATGTTCACTATGAAATATGATCAATTTTTCAAGGATGTTGTGCCGCTTCTGACAGCTCAGGTGGCGGAACACCTGTTGGCCCGCCACCATCTGGTAGGCGATCCGGCAGAAGTGCTTGGCGACCCGCACGTGGCGGATGCGCGGATCGACCCCCTGGGCCTGCCAGCGCTGTCCCAGTCGCCGGAAGTAGGCGTTGCACAGCAGCAGGTTCTCGGCGATCAGCAGGAGCACGTACCGCAGCGCGTGATTGGCGCGGCTCACCAACGGTCCGTCGCTGCGATCGACCTTGTCGCTCTGGTACCGCGATGGGAACAAGCCGGCGCGGCCCGTGATCGCACCGTCGTGGGGATAGTTCGGGATCGGTCCCATCTCGCCGGCGAGCTCGGCGGCGGTGACCACGTTGATTCCGGGAAAGCTCAGCAGGAGCACGTAGGGGGTCTTCACCAGCAGCCCGGCCAGGTCGCGTTCCAGGTCGCGGATCGTGCCCAGGCGGGCCCGACGCTCCCCATCCAGAGATTCCAAGATTCTCTTATGAATTTTTGGGAATTTATCGGTCTCGTGACGCGTTCGGCCCAGGCCAGGATCTTGTCCAGGCTCCGCCGCTGATAGCGGATGCCCTGGGCATCCAGCAAGCGGGCCAAGCCCTCCCGGCCCAACGCGCGAATCTCCTGGGCCGAGCCCGTGTGCCGCGCGATGATCCCGGCGGGTTCGTGGTCGAAGATGTTGCCCACGGCGGCGGAGAGGCCGGGAAACAAAGCGTCCCACTCGACGGTTGCGGAACCAAATCCACGTCGAGTATGGCCCTCTCGGGGCTGGCGGGATCGCCCCTGGTGCGCGCCGACGGCCTGTTGATTCCCACGGATCACGAACTGCCGCCCTTGAGCCTGACGTCTGAGCGCGTCAAGGTGACGATCGTGGGGCAGGTCGCCACGACAACCGTTCATCAGTCGTATCGCAACCGCTCCGGCCGCGACCTGGAGGCCGAATTCATCTTCCCTCTGCCGCCAGGTGCCTCGGTTCGCGGCTTCTCAATGTGGGTCGCCGGCAAGCGATATGTGGGCGAGGCCGTCGAATCGTCAAAAGCGCGGCAGACATATGAAGACATCGTCCGGCGGCTTCAGGACCCCGGCCTCCTCGAGTACATCGGACGGGGCCTTTGGAAAGCGCGCGTCTACCCCGTGCTGCGAGGCAGCGAGCAAGAGATCGAAATCACGGTCACGTCGATCCTGCCAATCGATGCCGACATGGTTTCTTATCAGTATCTTTTGCGTACCGGCCAAACCGTCCGAAAGACTGTGCAGGACTTCACCATGGTGGTTCAGATCCAGAGTCCCGACCCGCTCGGGCCGATCTACAGCCCGAGCCACGACGTGGCCATCGACCGCCGAGGAGTACGAAACGCGGTGGTTAGCTTCGAACAGAGTGCCTGCAAACTCGATAAGGATTTCCAGCTTTACTTCGTTCCCAAGGCCGCGCGGAACGGCGTTTCGATCTGACACAGCGTGAGTCGGCCGAGCGATCCGGGGCTATTTCCTCTGTTACTCAGCCCCACGCCACGCCCGAGGCCCGGGACGTGCCGCGCGGACCTGGTAGTCGTGGTCGATACATCGGGGAGCATGGAGGGCGAAAAGCTGCAACAAGCCAAGGCGGCCGTGAATCGCGCAATCGACTCGCTCGGGACCCGACGACCGTTTCGCATTGGTCGCGTTCGCCACCACGACCCACGCCCGTTTCGCGAGCACCTCGCGACGGACACCGCCCCGAATCTAGAGCGAGGCCCGCACCTGGGTCGATAAACTCCGGTCCGAAGGAGGAACCGATATCTCCGCTGCCCTTGAGTTCGCGCCTCAAGATTCGGCGCGAAAAGCAAGTCGGACGAACCTTTCAGGTCGTGTTCCTGACCGACGGCTTGCCGACGGTAGGAACGACCGACCCGAAGAAGATTATCGAGATCGTTAGTCGCGAGGACAGCCCCGGAGTCCGGATCTACACGTTCGGGGTCGGCGATGACGTTGACACGCAGTTGCTCGATTCGCTGGCGGAAACAACCCGCGGTTCCAGCACCTACGTCCGCCCGGACGAAAATCTGGAATCGAAGGTGTCCGCGTTCACGGCCAAGATTCAGCGGCCGGTGCGTACCGACCTCGAACTCGAGGTCCGCGGGGGGCCGCGCATCGTCGAGATGTACCCTCCTCGAATTCCCGACCTATTTCACGGCGAGCAGCTTCAAGTCGTCGGCCGCTACGAGGGTCACGGCACCGCCACGCTTACACTCAAGGGTCTCGCGGGAGAAAGCCGCTTCTCCGAGTCATTGGAAACGACATTCCCGAGATCGCGGCCGAGCACGATTTCATCGCTCCGATCTGGGCCAGGCGAAAAGTCGGCTACCTGCTCGACCAGATTCGACGCAACGGCGAGTCGGCCGAGGTCAAGCGCGAGCTCATCCGGCTGGCCCGCGAGTATTCGATCGCCACTCCGTTCACGAGTCTGCTCGTCATCCCGGAGCCGGAAGGGCCTCGCCTCAGGCACGCGCCGTTCCAACGTTCGGGCCGACGCCCAGCCCCTCGGTGGTCTCCAAACGCCCGGGTTTCGGAGGGGGCATCAGCGCGGGCATGGGAGCGGGTGGTTCGCGGATGGGCGGCACAGGTTGGATGAGTGCCGGAATGGGAGGAATGGCTGAAATGGGCGGCGGTATGGGTGGGATGGGCGGGGGAATGGGAGGTACCTGGCCTGCTCCCCATTTTTTGGTCCACCTCATAAGGGAGACTGCCTTGAGCATTTAAATGCGAGCAACTGTAATTCATTTCGTTCGCCGATGACTCCTCCTTCCGTCGCAGGCTGCGCTGAACTCTTTGGGCGTCGCATAGCCAGTGAGCTGTGAGGCCGGACCGCGTTATATTCTCGCCGGTACCAAGACGCCTTCGCTCGGGCATCCGCTACATCCTCGAATTCAACTCGCTCCAAAAACTCGTCGCGCAAGCGACTGTGAAACGATTCGATGTATCCATTCTCCCAAGGGCTTCCCGCGGCCACGGGAAGCGGCTCTGCGCCCACGCCAGGCAGCCAGTTCACCAACGCCTCACAGATGAACTCCGAACCGTTATCGCTTCTGATACGCGTCGGTGCTCCGCGCCAACCGGTGACTCGTGCCACAATCCGCCGGACTTCGGCTCCAGCGATCGACGTCGCTGCGTGCAGCACCAGGCACTCACGAGTATATTCGTCCACCAACGTCAGCCACTTGAGCGGGCGGCCGTCGGCCGTCCGATCGTGGATGAAGTCGCAGGTCCAAATATCGTTCTTGAACTGGGCTGGCTGATTGACGCAGCTATTAGCGCTGGTCCCCGGCTTCGGGCCGAGTTTCCTGGGTTTTCTCAGCCTCACAGGCCGCTTCAGCCCCAACTCGATCCAGAGCCTCCTCACACGTTTGATATTGATCGTCCAACCTCGCCGCAACAGTAGAGCGTGAATCATGCGGTACCCGAAACGCGGGTGTCGACGCGCCAGCCGTTTGATCTCCCGATTCAAGGACTGCTCATCGGAGCGGCGGCTCCGACGGTATCGCAGTACCGAGCGAGACCGGCCCAGGATGCGGCAGATTCGCCGCTGCGAGATATCGTACTGTTCACCGACATAATCAGCAGCCGCTCGCTGCTGGTCTGGGCTCACCACTTTTTTTTTGAAATGTCCTGTAGTATCTGATTGTCCAGGAGCAGCTCGGCGACCAGCTTCTTGAGTCGATCGTTCTCAATTTCCATCTCGCGGTGCTGGCGATCTGCGTCGACCTTCTTGGGGTCACGTTTGTCTCGCCAGCGATAGTACATGGACTGACTGATGCCGTGTTTCCGACAGATGTCAGATACTGTCAGTTTCTTGGCCAGGTCTCGGTCGGCTTCCTTGAGCAATCGCGTAATCTCGTCGGCGGTCCATCGCCTTCTCATAGGTCCCTCCGTGGGCTAATCTACACGGAGTCTCCCTTATTGGCTGGACCAGTTTTTGGGGAGCAGGCCCAACCGGTGGCGGGTTTTCGGGACCGAGCATCGTCTCAAGGGGCGGCGGAGAGGAGCAGAGGGATGGTCGGCGGAACTCGGCGGTGTCCCAGCCTTCGCTAGTCGGCAAAGAAAACGCCGGATTTGCGAGGACAGGGTCCCATCCGACCGCACCCGCTCAACCAACCAGCGGTAAGGAGGCCGTCAATCTGGCACAAGGGCTGGCGAATTTGAAACTGGGTGCGGGCCGATGCATCAAGAGTACCGCGGACTGTTGCCGGACGACGGCTCCAAAAGGTCGGCGACGCCTGGGTTGATCAGGGATTCACGTCGTCGACGCCAACGTTGCGGCTGCGAGTCCTGGGTAAGGCTTACTTCCGGCTTCTGGACAGCCATCCTGAACTCAGATTAGTTTTCGCTCTGGGTAATCGGATCACGTGGATAAGTCCCGGCGGTATTGCTTTGATCATCGATCCCCAAGGCCGCGACGACGCGGACCAGGCGAGCTTGGATCGGCTTTTCGCTCCTGCGAGGTAAGATTGGAATCCCGAATTCGCCGGTGAAGCAAAGGAAGCAAGAGGCATGGGACATGCACTTTGTCGGTAGAAGCGAACAGCTTTTCGATGCAATCGACGATTCATGATCGTGTCACGGATTGGACAACCCGTCAGGTTCGCCAGGTGCGGCACGACGATGCGTTCGCCGATTTCCCCCAGCTCTGCGCGGCTGGCCGCGAACAAGCGGCCCAGCAAACGATCGCCGCGGAGCTTTTCCATCCCCTTCTGCCAGCGCCGGGGGCTCAAACCGAGCCGCTTCCCCATCCGTCCAGTCTTGGCGAACGCGGCCAGAGGCGACAGTCGCTTCAATAGGCTCCTTCCGAGTCGACCTCGACCTTGCCCAACATCGAGCGGAACAGGTAGGTGAAATAGCCTGCGACCAGTATGAGCCCAATGGTGCACCAGATGAGCGCCACATTCATCCCGTAGCGGTCTGCGATGGCGTTGGAGGCGGTTAAGCTGTCAGCGGGTTCGAGGCTTGACCGTAGCCAGAATGGGTATTGGCCGGCCAGCGTCGCAGCCAACATCCCAAGCAGGAACATGGAAGAGGATAGGAACGCCGCGACGTTCATGTCCGCGTCTTGGAAACCAGATTGTTCCCCATGCCCCGGTGATCGCGACGGCGACGAACACAAGCGACCAGGGGCGAGCGATCAGATTCATGAAAACTTCGGGTCGAATCCACCCGGTGGCGGCGGTGGCGGCTGCCCAGAGCGCGAGTACAGCCTTCCACGCCCCGTGCGCAAAGGCCAGGCTGCGCTCATGCACGGGCCCAGTCGTCCTCCACACGAGGTAGAGCGCGCCGTGAACCGCCAGGGCAGCAGCGTGAATAGCCCGACGAGCACCGTGTACCAGTCGAGGATGCCGGGCTCTGGCCAGCCAGGAAGTTCGTGAACAGCGGCATGCCGCGGAGCCCCTCTTTGCCAGCGGCACGCCGCGGACCACATTGCCGAGCGCGTGCCAAACACCACGGCCAGAAGCGCTGGATGCGAGCGAGAAAATCGTGTCCCAGAACTCCCGCCACAGGGGGTTGTCCTGGTGCGACCGGAACTCGATCGCGACGCCGCGCAGGATCAGCAGCCAGAGCACGATCATCAGGGCCAGGTAAAAGCCGCTGAAGGCGGTGGCGTATACGTCCGGGGAAACGACATGAACAAGACACCGCCCGCGGCGATCAGCCAGACTTCGTTGCCGTCCCAGACCGGACCGATGGCTGCCAGCACGGTCCGCCGCTCCTGGTCGGTCCGGGCGACGAAGCGATGACAGGATGCCGACGCCGAAGTCGAAGCCGTCGAGCACCACATAAATGGCCAGCATCGCAGAGACGATCGCGAACCAGACCGTTTCCATCATCGGTCCTAGCTGGGCGGCCGCCGGGCCGCGGTTATCACCTTGAGGACCTGGACGACAAAGAGGATTCCCAGAAGCAAGTAAAGGCCCGCAAAGCCCAGCGAGGTGAAGATCACGTCGCCCGTCATTGACTTGTGCGAGCTCGGCGTCGGCCGTGCGCATGCAGGCCGTGGACGCACCCACGGCTGCCGGCCCAGCTCGGCCGTCCACCAGCCGGCGGTGGTGGCGATGTAGGGGAACGGGAACGCCAGCATCAGCACCCAGAGCATCGGCCGCGCTCGCGCGAGCCGGTTCCGCGCCAGAGCAGAGAGGCGCGGCGATCCCCATCGTGAGCAGTGAGGAGCGTCCCCAGCCCGACCATGATGTGATAGCTGTAGTAGAGCAGCTCCACGTTGTGCGGCCACTCTGCTCTCGCGGGAAGTCGTTCGAGCCCCTGGACCGTGCTGCCGAAGATCCCGTAGGCCAGGAAGCTGAGGATGCCCGGCACCACGATCGGGTTCTCCAGCCGTCGGCGCTGCGACGTCCGGCTGGCCGATGATGGCCAGCTCGGCGTACGGTCCGCTGTCGAAGAGTCCTTCCATCGCCGCCAGCGTCACCGGCTGGTGCTTCGCCACGCAGTTTCCCGTGCCGTCCCCGGTCGGGAACGCGACCAGCACGCACGACACAGATCCCGCGATCACGCCCATGCGCAGGCAGATCGCCGCATGCTCGGCAGTGCTTCCCCATCAGCGACCAGTAGGCCCCCACCGCGGACACGACGAAGGACGCCGTGATCACGGACGCAGTCATGTTGTGCGCATACTGCCAGATCGCCCAGGGATTGAAAACGAATTCCGAAGAAATCGCCAGATGCAGCACGCCATCCGTCGCCGAGCCGGTATCCGACCGGGTGCTGCATGAACGCATTGGTCGACGATGATGAAGTAGCCCGGAGAGCCACGAGCCCAGGACCAGGGCCGATAGCGGCCGCCAGGTGGCCCCTGGGACCAAGTCGACGTTCTCGCCGAAGAGAAACAGCCCCAGAAAGGTCGACTCCAGGATGAACGCGAAGACCCCCTCCATCGCCAGGGTCTGAGCCACGACGCTCGCCGGCAAAAGCTGCGAGAACCGCGCCCAGTTGGTGCCGAACTGAAATTCCATCGGGATGCCCGTCACGACCCCCATCGCGAAATTGAGGCCGAAGATCCGTGCCCCAGAAGCGGGCGACTTCGTTGTACCGCTCGTCGCCGCGTCGGAGGGCAGGGATCTTGAGGATCACGATGAGCAGGGCCAGCCCCATCGTCAACTGCGGGAACAGGTAGTGGATAGGTGATCGAAAAGGCGAACTGGATGCGGTGCCACAGTACGGCGTCTGTCATCGCTTGTCCTCCATCGGCCAGTCGATTCGCATCGATTGGATTTTTTAAAGACCTCGTGGTCGCGAACGGGAATGCGGATTCCCGATTCGCCGATTCCGATCCCGGATCGGCTTTCTCAGCCGATCGACTCTCATGAGAGGCATGAGGAATCTCGATGAACAGGAAACGAAAAGCCAGGCTTCCTAGCAGGATGAGCGCGACCGCCCGAGGATCGACGGAGCGGCCGTCCCCGAGGAGCAGGAGGACTAGCGGGATAAGCGTTCCGCCGGCGAAGACGAACGCCAAGGACGAGGTAAACGTTGCCGGGCGCCGTAGATTCGCAAGAGTGTCTTGTGAAGTTCCGAGAACAATAGGCCCGCCGGGATGATGTTGAGTAAGAGCAGCACGAGGGCGACGGTGCGGAGAGCGGCGGCGGCCCGTGCATGTCCGGTCAGAACCGACACGGCGAGCAGCTCTGCACAGCCCAGCATGAGGGCAGAATTGGCCATGAAACCGCCCAGCCATCGGGCGTCCTTCCAGCCCGGCTGCGAGCTCGTACTGAAGAGCACCCCCTTGTAGGCGAGCGAGCCGAAGGCCGGCAGCAGACCGAACGACCACGGCCGACTTACGAACCCTCCAGCGCAGCTGAGTCCGGGTGGCAGCAGGTCGATGGCCTGCGCGTGCTTCGATCGCCACGATCAGAGTCAGCGGCAGCGAAAAGAGCGTGAGGCTCCACGTACCCAGCGACATCGGCGAACTGGGTTTGAAGACTCGCAGCATGTGGTGGAACCGCAGCGGGTCGCCCAGGTCGAGCACCAGCATCATGCAGGTCGGTGAGCAAGAGCAGCAGGGCGACGGATACGCTGCCCTGGCCACGGGACCGAGCAATCGCGGGCGACGCCAGCTCGCAGATCGCCGCCACCAGGAAAGCCCGGTGGCCAGATTGTTGAAGAGGAGGTCCCATGCGACGAGCCCGTGCCAGCTCGGCAACTTCGTCACGTCCTGACGCTGCGTATAGCCGGGCTCATTCATTTGGTATGGCCGTCCTCGCTGGCATCTCAGGTCCCCCGGAAGAACAGCACCGCGAGGAACGCCGCGATCGTGGCCAGTCCGCTCGCGACAGTGCGGACGTAATCCCCCCGCATGTGCAGCCAGGGATTGGTCGGCGTTTCCGGCAGCCCGTAAGTGGACGGACGATCGACGAGCAGATAGAACGAGTGCAGCTCGGAGTAGGCCGCACTGGGCTCGTCGCCGTAGAGGTAGGCTTCCGGCGACGCCTCGCGCGTGGAGCTCCTCCACCCGGCTGCGGGCCCGCTCGCGCAGCTCGTCGATCGGACCGAACTGGATCGATGCCGTCGGGCAGGCCTTGGCGCAGGCCGGTACCAATCCGTCTCGCTGGCGATCGTAGCAGAGCGTGCACTTGTGCGAGTGGCCGTCGAGGTCGCTCCGGGTGATCACGCCGAACGGGCAGGAGGCGACGCAGTAAGAGCAGCCGTTGCAGATATCCTTCTGTATGTAAACGTTGGCGAACTCGTTATAAATGATGGCGCCGGTCGGACAGGCATGCTGGCAGGGGGCCGCGACGCAGTGCTTGCAGACGTCGCTCATCATCAGCCAGCGGCCGGCCACGACCCGGTTCAACAACAGGTCGAGGGTGAGCTCTGGGTCGTCGCCGCGGGGTGCAGCAACTTCTCGAGGGTCACCTCTCTAGTGAGGGCTACCGTCGTGCCCGTGGCCTGCAGCCGCCGGGAACTGTTCGATGAATTTCACATGTCGCCACGATGTGGCCGAGAGCTCCTCGGTATTGTCGTAGCTGTTGCCGGTCCAGTTCGAGTCCATCGGCGGCGATCTGGTTCCACTGCTTGCAGGCGACCTCGCAGGCCTTGCAGCCGATGCAGACGGTGGTGTCCGTGTAGAACCGGTCGACTGCCGCGGCTCGCATGCCCGCGCCGGAACGGGTAGATGATCCGCTCCAGGAGCGCCGAGAGCGGGGCGACGGGCCGGTCGACGGCCTGGGGCAGATTCGATAGCTCCAGCTCCCTAACGGCCATGAGTGAACTCCCCCTCCGGCTGGGCCGAGGCCGGCGTATCGGGGACCGGTCGGCACGTCGGCCAGGTCACAATGACACCGTCGGACGCAGGCATCCGCCCGTCGGCCGGCCTCGACCTGGCAGGTGAACGCCTTGGCCTCGTGCATGCTCGTGTTCTGGTCGGCCACGAGCGAGGTCAGGTCGTTGGCGTTGCCGCCGACGGTCTCGCCCGCGAAGGCCCAGTGGAATGGGAGTCCGACCTGGTGGATCACACGCCCGTCGACGACGAGCGG